>NZ_JBMDKK010000001.1:0-1742718 GCF_057809675.1 Sphingomonas sp. FG14
GGATCGCGCCGCTGCGCCAGGTGCTCATGGTAGGTGGATGGGGCGATCGGCAGAACCCGGCAGATCGGCTCGACCCCATAGTCACCGCGATGCTCGTCGATAAACGCGATCATCGCTTGAACGGGCGGTCGAGCTCCGCCTGGGCAAAATATGCCGACGCCTTGCGCAGGATCTCGTTGGCCTGACGCAGCTCGCGGTTCTCGCGCTCCAGCGCCTTGAGCCTGTCAGCAACATCGGCGGGCACGCCGGCTCGCTTGCCGCTGTTCACCTCGGCCTTCTTCACCCACTCCAGCAGCGTGTGTCCCGAACAGCCGATCTTCTCGGAAATGGATGTAATCGCCGCCCAGCGGGACGGATGGTCGCCTTCGTGGTCCAGCACCATGCGGACCGCCCGCTCACGAACCTCAGGCGCAAACTTGTTCGTCGTCTTGCTCATCGTAGACCCTCACTCTCAGGAGTTAGGGCCTCCGACAATCCCGGGGCGGTTCAGAACGGGATCGCAAAGAGTGCGCCAGGGCTGAGCCTTTCGTCTCAGCGCTTGATGCGAAGGGTCACTCCTGAGTTCGGACCTGGAGGAAGTCCAAGGGCTGGCTCTACGCCTTGAGTCTGGCGCAGGTCCGCGAGGACGGTCGCGGGATCCACAAGCTGACCGAGCTTGGCTTGCGAGGTTGGCCGGGGGTCAGCAACCGCCTTCGCTCGGTAGACCTCGAGAACCGTGATGCCCTCTTCGAGCGCCCGTCTGCACAGACCCCTGCAGTAGTAACGGTTGAACTCGCCTTCTCCCATCGTCTCATGGGCGTTGTATGGAACCGCGGCAGACGTGTAGCCGCCCTTCGGCTTTCGGCGGTCATAGTGAGACTTCAGGCAACCATCTCGGCGTATCGCCGCTGCAAGACTGTCGTCGCTCCCGCTCGATGCGGCTTCGATAAGCAGTCGCGGCCATGAGTCACAGCCCTGCGGGTTCAGGTAGTTGCTTATGTAGATCGTGCCGTTCGCGATGTCGGACTCGATCTCCAGGCGCATCAAGCGACGCGTCGTGTCGTCCAGATCTTCGTATGCCAGACCCATCCTTCAGTCCCTCTCAGGTTCGAAATTGATCCACCTGATGACAAGCCATCTCGCGCCGAATGTGCCTCGGCACGTAGTATGGTTCGTATCAGGCAGCCAGTCGTTGATTCGTGTTGACCCGACCGACTGTGCTCGTCTCGAAGAATAGAACCTCGTTTTGCGAAAGGCGCAGGAGCTGTCGGGGCTGGACCTCGAAGCGCTCGCCGGCCCGAACCATCCAAAGCTGGCGATCGGCCGGTCGATTGGCCTTCGTAAGAAGCGATGCAGTGTCGATAACCTCGGCGTCGATCGCCAGCAGTTGCCCGTCAACATCGACGATGTGGCGCAGTTCCATATCCCAGTAGGCCATGAGCTTGTCTCCTTCGTCCGATAGAGACCTTTTTGCACGCGTGGGCGTCAGAAGCTGTCACCCCCATGTTCTCGCAACAGACAGAGCGCGTTGACGAGCATCATCTCCGGCACCGTCCTGCACGGCGTCTCCAGTAGAAGCGGGCTCGCGAACACGACAGCTGAGGCCTGAGCGCGGGAGACAGCCACGTTGATGCGGTTGAGCGAAAACAGGAAGGCAATGTCGCGAGGCAGCTCCTCACCGCTCGATGTCGTCATCGACACCAGGCAGATCGGCGCCTCCTGGCCCTGGAAGCGGTCGACCGTCCCCACGCGGATCGAGGCGGGAAGGGCGGCGCGCAGCGCATTCACCTGAGCGTTGTAGGGCGCGACAACGAGGATGTCCGCGTTGCCCACGATCCGCTCGGCACCTTCGCGCGACCGGTACGTCGAGCCGATCACCTTGGCGATCTGTGCCTGAATGGCGTCGACCTCCTCGGGGCTGACCTGCGATCGCCCCAGATGGGAGACTGCTCGCACCCCGGTACCCACCAAGGATGTGCCATCGACCGTCCGTAGATCCTGGTTGCCGGCCGCGTCGTCGGAGTGGAGGCGGTCCTCGTAGACGGCTGCCGAGATGTAGCTGCAGACGGAGGGGTGCATGCGTCGGCTGACCGGCATAAAAATGCCGCGATCGCCCGGAACAACCCGGTGCCCGTCGATCAGATATTCCAGGCACGACTCCCCGCTACGGCCGGGATGTGTGCCCTGCAGCGGCTGCGGGAGCTGCATCGGATCGCCGACCAGCACCAGGTTACGGGCGGCACGGGACATCGACAGGATGTTGGCGAGCGAGACCTGACCGGCCTCATCGACAAACAGGTAGTCGAACGCGGGTGCCTTGTAGCGAGCGAAGTGCCAGGCGGTCGCGCCCATTACGTGCGCACTCGCAACCTCAGGGGCATCGTTGTTGGTGACGAAGACTACCCCGGGATGAGCGTCCTCATCACCATCATCGGCCGCCTTCTGCACCACACGGCACGGAACTCCCTCAGCTGCCGCGCGGCTCGCGATCGCCTCCAGCAGGTTGCCGATCGCCTTGTGGCTGTTCGACGAGACGGCGACGCGCTTGCCCGATCGCACGAGGTCGACGATCGACAGGGCGCTGACATAGGTCTTACCTGTGCCGGGCGGTCCCTGGATCGCAAGCGTCGTCGCGTCCATGGCGGCGATCGCATCGCTTGTCTGAGACGGCAGGTCGCCTCCGGTATCAATGATGCCGTCTGGACGCGGACCGTCCCGGAACGAGGGGGCTTCCCTCGTCAAAAGTTGCTCGACGGCGCGAGCCTGACCCGTGTCACCGATGATCTCCTCGGTCACCGCTGCGACGGCAGCGCGGAGGGCGCCATTCGCGATCGGCTTGGCCGGGATCAGGTCGAGCCGGTCGGGTAGGGGGCCTTTGGCGGTCGAGCGCCGTAGCACCAGGGTGCCGGCCTCTGCGTCAATCTCCCGTAGTTCCACATCCTCCGGCATCGCCGACGGCTTCACGCACGGCTTCTTGCCCGCCCGCAGCTTGGTCTCCTGCGGCGGGAAGCGGTATGTCCGCTCGAAGGACTTGGCCGTCACCTTCACCGGGAGGCCGATGGCCTCCAGACCCTGGATGCACTCCAAGTCATCGACCAGTTCCTCGCTCTCCTGCGCAAGTCGATCGAAGATCGCCCACCACGCGGGCTTATCCTCGCGCTTGTGGAAGAAGTTCAGGTCCAGCAGGAGACCGGCGACCTCGTCGCCCAGCCGTGCGCGGACGGGCGTGAGGCGCTGCCGCAGCGCCTCCACCTCTGCGTCCTCGGCGTCTATGTTCGAGAGCGCACCGGCATCGGGCAGCTCGCCGAGCTGAGGCCACGGCATCCCGGCAGGCCGGACATCGCGCACAAGCCAGTCGCGGAGAAGCTGCGTCGAGATGCAGTCCGTCCGGTTGTAGTCGTGGATCTTGGTGAGAAGCTCGTCGTCACCGCTCTCGCGCCAGTTCTCGTAGAAGACGACGCTTGCGCCAGCGGTCGCCACGTCGGCGTCGCGCTTCTCCATGTAGAAGGCCTCGAGGTCCTTAATTGAATACCCTTTCTCCGACGCGATTAGCGCGCCGGACACGACTTTGAAGAGGTCGATGAAGCGCCGCTCGCGCTGCAGCTGATCCATCGCCGCCTCGCCGACGCGATGCTCGGCGGTAAGGCGGCGGAGCGCAGCGATCTCGTAGTTGGCGTAGTGGTAGATCCGTGCCCTGGGATGGCGGCGCAGATGATCGACGAAGAAATCGAGCAGCTCCGCCACCGCGCGACCTTCAGCCTCGCGGTCGTGCGCCCAGAAGGCGCGGAAGGTCCATTCGCCCGCCTCGCGGAACCAGACGCCATGAAGATACTCAAGGCCGCCCTCGTAATAGGGATCGCCCTCGATGTCGTAGAACAGGTCACCGTCGTCTGGCTCTGGCATGAGGCCGAAGCCCTTGCCCGGCTGGAAGTCGCGGAGTTCGAACCCGGGAGGGCCGCCGGCCCGGCGGGCCATCTGCAACCTGGCCTGCGTCTTCAGCCGCTCCTGCGTCTCGGGCGCGAGCTTCGGAATGTGCACTTCCACCTGCGCGAGTGCGGTCAGCGTCGCAACGCCGGCCGCCTCGATCTTGCCACGCTGGGACTTGCTGATGCCAGCCACCAGCGAGAGGCTGTCGGTCGCCTCCCACTCAGCACGGCAATGATCCTTCCATCGGCACAGGCTGCAACCCGAGACGGGGTCGGACTGGGTCTCCGGTCGCTCGCTCAGGAAGGTCTCGAAGACGGTGCGGGCATGGCGCGCATAGGACGCGACGTCGGCCAGGCGAACGGTGAAGCGGGAGCCATCTCCGAGCTGCAGGTGTGCGGCTTCGGGCCGCGCGCCCTGCACGTCAGCGATGAGGTCCGAGTAGAGCGAGAGCTGCAGGACGTGCTTGGGGTCCGGCTTGCGCTTCAGCTTCGTGTCGACGACCTCATAGGACCAGTCGCCTAGCGAGGAGGGCCGGTCGACACGTTCGAGGAAATCGGAGTATCCGCCCCAAGCCCCGCCGAGCAGGGCACCTTGGAAGATCACGTCCGGCCCCTTGCGCATGGCCTCAACCGTCAGCTCGACGGACCGTTCGAGCGGGATGCCGTCCTTTGGGATCTCGATCACCGAGCGCCCGGACGCGCGAAGCTGATCGAGAAACGCGAGCTCATGCGCGTCGCCCTGGCGCTGGAGCAGGAGCGCCTCGTCGTCGTCAGCAGCCGGCTCGATGTCACCGACCTCCATGAGGCGTAGGTCGAGCGTGGTTGCGTGTCGGCAGCCCTTGAACCGCATAAGGTCCGAGGCCGATAGCCGAAGCTGTCCATCGAGCACACGCATTGGTGATTCCCCTTCGCCCTAACATGTAGCATAAGTGGGTGACAGAATCTGTCGGGGAATTCATATGTCGTTGGCGAAGGCCCAAGAACTGCTGAAACTGGCAATGCTTGCGACAGGCCGGCGCGGGATCACTCTCGATGATATCATAGAAGAGTTCAAATGCTCCGAGCGCACAGCCCAGCGGTGGACGAACGCGCTGCAGGACACATTCAAGCAGACCGAACATTGGATCGGTGACGACCGTCGTGCGCGCTGGCGGATCCACGCACAGCACATAGCTCAACTGATCACACCGACTTCGGACGAGCTCGTAGCGCTAGGAGAGGCGATCTCCCAGCTCGAGCATGCCGGCATGAAGAAGGAGGTCGCACTCGCGCGCGGCCTCGAACGCAAGGTGAAGGCGCTCATTCCGCCTGAAAAGGGAACGCGGCTGGACGTCGATCGCGAAGCCGTCGCCGAGGCCCTGGGCCATGCCGCCCGCCCTGGCCCGCAGCCTGCCGCCGACGAGGAAGTCGTCGAAGCAATCTACGACGCTTTAAAAGGACCGTGCTTGTTGCGCATCCGATACCGGAAGCGCGATGAGGATGCGCCGAGCGAGCGTGTGGTGGCTCCGCATGGGCTGCTGCTAGGCGTCCGCCGATACCTCGTGGCGCGAGACACCGCCAAGGGCCCGAAGGCGAGACTGCAGCACTACCGGGTGGAGGAGATCTACCACGCGGAGATGCTCGACGAGATCTTTGAAATCGATCCCGGCTTCAATCTGAAGCGGCACGCCGAGAAAGGGTTCGCCTCATACGAGAGCGAGAAGGAGCATGGTGAGGTAGTTTGGCGGTTCAGACCGGACGCCGCAGCGCACGCCCGCCGCTACACCTTCCATCCCACCCAGACGACCGAGGAGGCACCCGACGGGTCGCTGATCGTCCGTTTCCACGCGTCCGGACATCTCGAGATGACTTGGCACCTCTACTCTTGGGGTGACGCAGTGGAGGTCGTGTCCCCGGTCGCACTTCGCGACATGGTCCACGACTTCCGCCGGACGTTCCCGGCACTACCCTGATCGAGGGATGCTAGCTGGCCCCGTCCAGGCTGCTGTCACGGTAGTTGAACAGGACATGCGGCTTGGCGGGATCGCCGATCTCGATGCGCCAGCGGCGGAAGCCGGCGAAGGCACTGTAATCAATGCCTCCGGTGAGCGTTCCATCGAGCAAGGCACCCACTTCCATGTGATCTGCGAGCGCGACGATTCCCATCCCGGCAGGGGAGAGGAACAGCGTTCCGAGGTCAGGTGAGCTGTCGAAGCCGTTGAGGGCACTTGCCGGATCGACCACGAAGCGCGGATTGATGACCCTGAGAAACGGACCATGTCCGCCATGGCCATTGATGATCCGGAACGCACGTTCGCCATCGCCAATCGTGAGCGCATTGCGCGGACCGCCACCGCCGATCATCAGCATTGCGGTCTGGTTCGGGGCCTTGGCGGCATGGATCAGCAGCGAGCCGGGCTGCGTGGTTGATGGCGAGGCGTATTCGAGTTCATTGATTTCAATCATCTATTTCCTTTCAGAACAGGCCGGATCGTGGGTGGCTCACCGTGAGCTAACCTAACGATCGCGGCTGGTTACAATTCTACAGGCTTGGAATGACAGAATCTGTCACCCTGGAATAGGATAGTGCAGGGGACCCAATGGGGGAGTGATTCGTGGCGACGATCAAGTTCATCCACACGGCAGATTGGCAGCTCGGCAAGCCGTTCCGGCGCTTCCCGCAGGAGGTTAGTGCGGCACTCGGCGAAGCTAGGCTGGACGTGATCGACCGCCTCGCCGAGGTCGCGGCCACCAATGGAGCCGCGCATGTCGTCGTGGCGGGCGACGTGTTCGACAACGTCGAGCCGGGTGATCGCGTCGTCAGCCAAGCGCTACTGCGCATGCAGCGCGCACCCGTGACCTGGTGGCTCATGCCCGGCAACCACGACCACGCCCGACCCGGCGGGCTGTGGGACCGAATCCGACGGCTCGAACCAACCGGCGTGCGTATCTTGGACACGCCGAATGCCGTCGAGATGGAAGAGGGGGCTTGGCTTCTGCCGGCGCCCCTGGAGCACCGCCGAACAGTTGCGGACCCGACCGCCGCCATGACCGACATGGAGACGCCCCCTGGCGCGCTGCGCATCGGCCTAGCGCACGGGTCGATCACCGAGTTCGGCGCCACCGGCGAGAGCACGAACCTGATTCCACCAGACCGCGCCCGGCTGTCCAACCTCGGCTATCTCGCGCTCGGTGACTGGCACGGTCACATGACGATCGGCGATCGTACTGCCTACAGTGGCACACCTGAGGTGGATCGCTTCGGGCGTGATACGCCGGGCTCATGCATCTGCGTCACGTTGCGTTCCGGCGACGCCCCTCAGATCGAACGTATCCAGACGGGGCGCTACCGGTGGCTGTCGCATCGATGGGACGTGTCGACGATCGAAGACCTAGATCGCGAGATGACGACACTGCGCGATCAGGGACGGCTGTCGGACGTGCTGCTGTCCTTGAAGCTGAGCGGTGTGGCCAGCCTATCCGATCGCGTCGCGATCATGTCGCAGCTCGAGGGGCGGCTCGCGCACGAACTCCGGCACCTCGACCTCGATCTCGATGGGCTCATAGCCAGGCCTACCCCCGAGGATATCGCCGAGATCGACATACAAGGGGCATTGGCGGGCGCGGCCTCGTCGCTTCAGGCTCGGGTCGATGCAGGCGGGGTGGATGTCCAGATCGCCCGCGCGGCGCTTGAGCGTCTCTACGTAGAGGCGATGCGGTTCAACACGGAGGACGCACGATGATCCTCGACTTCCTGGAAGTCTCCAACTTCCGCAAGTTCCGCGACCCGCTCCGGATCGAGGGGTTCACCAGCGGCCTGAACATCGTCGTCGAGCCGAACGAAACCGGCAAGTCGACGCTGCTGGAGGCCCTGCGGGCCGCTCTCTTCGTCCGCCATTCGGCCAACACCGAGCTAGTCCGGTCGTATGTCCCCATCGGCGATAGCGTCGCGCCCCGCGTGTCGGTCGGCTTCACGGCGAAGGGAACGAGCTGGACGCTGGAGAAGCAGTTCGTGCGGTCGCCCTTCGCAAAGCTGAGCGGAGCGGGCAGCCGTCGCGAAAGCGATGCGGCCGAGGAGGCCCTACAAGATCTCCTTGGATTCGAGCGCGGCAACAATCGCGGCAGCGATCCCGAAACGCGCGGCCCCCTTGGCCTTCTCTGGGTCGCGCAGGCCAGTGCACTGGGCGTAGAGAGTCCGAATCGGCTCGTGCGGGACACGGTGCGTGGTGTCCTCGAGGCGGAGGTCGGTGCGGTGACCGGGGGGCGGCGCTTCGACGCGATCCGCGCAAAGGTCGAGGCCGACTACGGCGCGCTGCGCACGTCGACCGGTCGTTCACGCGGCGCCCTGTCCGCCGCCGAGGCGCGGATCGTTGAGACGGCGGAGGCGCGACAGCAGGCAGAGGCTTCCTTCCGGGAGTATGAGCAGGCCCTCACGGACCTTGAAGCGTCGCGGGCTCGACTTCGGATCGTGCAGCGGGACATCGACGATCCGGCACAGGCCGAGCAGCGCCGCGGGCTCGAGGAAGACCTCAGGACCGCAGAGACCGCTGCGCTCCGTGTCACCGCCGCCGAGGCAGAGCACGGGCGCGTCGATGAGATCGCTAAGACCGCAGCGTCCCATATCGCGCAGCTCGACGCCGCTGAGCTCCGTGTCACTGAGGCGAGCGAAACGCTCATGGCTAAGACCAGCGCGAGGGAGACAGCCAAGGCGAAATTCGACGCTGCGGTCGAAGAAGAGAGGGTCCTCCGGACGAAACTCGACGCGACGAGGACCGAGCGTGAGCAGCATGAGAAGGCACTGACCGAGGCGCGGGGCCGTGCCCGCGACTTTGCGGCCGCGTCCAGTGCTCGCCGGGCCATCGACGCGCGCAACGCGCTAGCCAGCCTTGAGGAGCGAGAGCGGACGCTCGTAGGCGAGGCCGAGGATGCCATTGACGCCGGCCGTCTCGACCGGGTCCTTGGACTCGAGCGGGCCGAGATGCAGGCGCGAGCGCGGTTCGAGGCCGGCACGGTGAAGGTGGATTTCGAGCTCGCCGGGGGGGTTTCGCTTCGCATCGATGGTGAGGAGAGCGAGGCAACCAGCTTCGACCTCGTCGGCGTGACGCGTTTCGACATCGGCTCGGCCGGTGGGCTCTTGGTGCGGCCTCCGGAGGGTTCGGGTCGGTCGCTGGAGGCCGACCTTGCGGCAGCGAAGGACGAACTGGCGGCAGCCCTGCGCGAGCTCGGTCTCGCGTCGCATTCGGCTGGCGTCGCGCGAAACGAGCGGGCCGCAGCTGCGAGCCGTGAGTTGCAGGCGCTCCGCCTCCAGATCGCAGCCGCGTGCCCCGGGGATCCGACCATCGGCCTCGTTGCTGGGGCCGAGGCACTCCGCGCATTCGTCGCGCAGTTGGACGAGGACGTCGCCCCAGCGATTGCGCCCGGCGACGACATCGAGGCGCTCGAACGTGCCGTCAACGACGCACGTCTGGCCGAAGCCTCCGCTACCGGTAGCCACGAGGAGAGCCGCGGCGCACTGTCGCGCCTAGAGGCCCATCTTGCGACGGCCAATGCGGAGCTCGCATCCGCGACCCGAGAGATCGAGGGCGCGGGTAGCCAGCTGAATGAGGTCCTCACTCACGGCGATCGCGCCACGCTCGATGCCGCACTGGCCGAAGCTCAGCGCAACCGCGCGGGCAGGGCCGAGGAGCTCGAGAGCGCGAGGGCGAACGCGGGAGCGTTCAACATCGACACCATCCGGCGACGCATCTCCAATATCGATCGCGCTGCTAATCAGGCGGGCACTGAACGCCTGGATCTGACCGGGCGCGTCGCTGTCCTGGAAGCGACCGTTGCGCGCGCCGGTCCGACGGGTCCCGCCGGCAGGCTCAACGAAGCTCGCGAGGACGAGCAGTCGGCGATCGCCGCGTGCGACCGCCTCATGCAAGAAGCCGACACGCTCGCTGCCTTGAGGGCGGCGCTCACCGACGCGGCGAATGTGGCCTCGCGCACCTTCCTCGCCCCAGTCACACGGCGTGCCGCCACCTACATCCAGCAGCTCCTTCCTGGCTCCGAACTTACGTTCAATGACGAGCTTGGCCTCGCGTCGGTTACTCGCGCAGGGGTCGACGAGTCCTGCGGCGACCTCAGCCGCGGGACACAGGAGCAGCTCGCGATCCTCACTAGGTTGGCGTTCGCCGACCTTCTGCTAGAGGACGGCGCGCCGATATCGCTCATCCTCGACGACCCGCTCGTCTACTCCGACGACGTCCGGTTGGAGGTGATGACGAACATGCTGCTGGAAGCCTCGCGGCGAATGCAGGTCATCCTTCTGACCTGCAGGTCTCACGCCTTCCGACACGTCGAGGCAAATCGGATCGCGATCGCATGAGACTCCTCCTTTCGTGATATCGCTCCGGAATTTCGTCCGAGGTGATCGTCAGTGATCCCCCTTAAAAATTGGGATATGTTTCAGGGCTGGCGGCCACATTGGTGGGCAGAAATCAAAATGGCTGACGGTCCGCAGCTAAGATCGGAATAATTGCCATTGAGCGGCTGACATGGGTCGGGAAAGGCGGAAAGCCGCGTCCCCAAAGGCCCATCTGTGCATCGCAAAATTGTTCACATCTCACTCGGTCACGCCAGTTTGGATATGAACAAAAAATAATGCAAATTCAGTGGTTTGCGGGAAGCGGGATTTGGTCTCTTTGGCGCTTTCATACGCTAAAGCGTTGAAATTACGCGCAAAAAACCACTCTTAAAGAGTGTGGCTCCCCGGGCCTGATTCGAACAGGCGGCCGTCCGATTAACAGTCGGATGCTCTACCGCTGAGCTACCGGGGAACACTGATCGGAGGCGGGCCTATAGCAGCGAGATTCGCCGGTTGGCAAGCGCCGGATCGTGATATCTTCAAATAATAGCTAAATAACTGAATTTACTTGAATTTATGTGCAGATTTGTCGGTGGTCACGAATCGTGCCGAATCCTCAGATCGCGAACTGTTCCATCGCGATGCGATCGTCCAGCGCGTGTTCGGGGTCGAACATCAGGCTGAGCGTCGCGGAACGGTCGATCGCGACTTCCACTTTGGCGACGTCGCGAATCTCTCGCTGGTCGGCGACGGCGCTGACCGGGCGCTTGGCTGGGTTGAGGACCGTGAAACCGAAGCGCGACTTTTCCGGCAGGATGGCGCCGCGCCAGCGGCGCGGCCGAAACGGGCTGATCGGGGTGAGCGCGAGCAGTGTCGAACCCAGCGGCAGGATCGGGCCCTGCGCCGAATAATTATAGGCGGTGGAGCCGGCGGGCGTGGCGACGAGCACACCGTCGCACACGAGTTCTGGAATGACCGGCTTGCCGTTCACCGCGACTTCGATCTTTGCGGTCTGGCGGGTTTCGCGCAGCAGCGAGACTTCGTTGATCGCTGGCAGCGAAACGGTTTTCCCGTCGATCGTCGTGGCGTCCATGCGCAGCGGCGTCACGCTGAACATTTTCGTCCGCGCCAGCCGCATCTCCAGATGATCCGGCCGCCACTCGTTCATCAAAAAGCCAACGGTGCCCAGATTCATGCCGAAGACCGGCACGATCCGCCGCCGCTCCAGCATCTGGTGGAGAGTCTGGAGCATGAAGCCGTCGCCGCCCAGCACGACGAGCATGTCGGCGCGTTCCGGTTCCACCCACTGATAGATTTCGCGCAGCTCCTTCGCCGCCTTTTGCGCGGCCTCGGTGGGGGACACGATCAGGCCGCGCGTCTTTTCGGCCCAGGACTCGGGTTGGGTCATCCGCCGGTGACGCTCATATGACGTTCCACCGCGGGCGACTGACCGCGCGTGTCGATCCGGAAATCATGCCGTGCCGGTTTCAGCCGCAGCGCCGTATCGATCGCGGTGTCGAGCGCATCGATTCCGCCCTCGTTCAGTGCCTGCTTCAGATCGACGCGGTCGTCATGGCCCAGGCACATATAGAGCTTGCCGGAGGCTGTCAGGCGGACGCGGTTGCAGCCGTCGCAGAAATTGCGTGTCAGCGGAGAAATCAGCCCCAGGCGGACGCCCAGTTCCTCGACCAGACTATAGCGCGCGGGACCGCCGGTGCTGAAATCGACCGGTTTCAAGGTAAAGCGTTCCGCGAGCCTTGCCCGCACTTCGGTCAGCGGCAGGAAGCGGTCGGTGCGGTCCTCCTCGACCTGGCCCAGCGGCATGGTTTCGATCAGCGTCAGGCCGAATCCCTGATCTCCGCACCAGCGCAGCATCGGTTCAATCTCGTCCTCGTTGAGCCCCTTGAGCGCGACCATGTTGATCTTGATCGCGAGGCCCGCCGCCTTGGCGGCCGCGACGCCGCGAAGGACACGATCTATGTCGCCCCAGCGCGTGATGTGGCGGAAACGGTCGGGGTTCAGGCTGTCGATGCTGACATTGATTCGCCGAACGCCCGCATCGAACAGCGTTTCCGCCATTTCGTCGAGCCGGTTGCCGTTGGTCGTCAGCGTCAACTCGTCGAGCCCGGCGCCGATATGGCCGCCGATATGACGGGCGACGCGATCGAGACCGCGCCGTACCAATGGTTCGCCGCCCGTCAGCCGAATCTTGCGGATGCCCCGTGCAATGAAGCGATCGGCGATCGTCTCCATCTCCTCCAGGCTCAGGATCTTTACGCGCGGCATGAAGGTCATCGCTTCCGACATGCAATAGCGGCAGCGCATGTCGCAGCGATCGGTGACCGAGAGGCGCAAATAGGTGATCCGGCGGCCAAGGCCGTCGGTGAGCGAGTTCGGCGATGAACTGGCCGTCTGCATGTCCCACAACTAGGCGTTGCACCCCGTTCCGGCAAGACAAAGGCGATTGCGCTGGCCATGGGCCTTGCTAGGGTCCGCAACTAATCTTTTTGCGGCGAGGGGGGCCGCGTGACCATAGCCGTATCGGATCTGCCGCAGCCGTCTCAGCCCGCGCCCTTGTTCCTCCTGTCGTTCCGGCATCGCGATGCTCTGGCGACATCGGCGGAAAAGGCGGGGTGGCGGGCGATCGCGGCGCGTCGGCCGGAAGGGGCCGAGCGCCGTTTCATCGCAAGCGGCGCTGTGGTGGCGGTGGTGGACACGCGCGGTTCTCCTGCGGAGGGGCTGGCAGCGACACGCGCGCTTGCCGATCCCGTCGAAGCGAATGCCGGAGCGTTGCTCGTCATTGTCGGGCGCAACGATATCGGCGCGCTGGATGCGCTGTTCGCGGCAGGCGCGACCCATTATCTCGCCAGCCCGTTCGGTGAGGCCGAGTTCGCGCAGGCGCTGCGTTTTGCCGAACGGCACAGCGATCGCCTGTCCGGCGGCTGGCACGCCCGGAATCGGGCACTTGCCGAAGGCGATGGCGGGCTGGGCTGGCGGTATGCGCCAGGCGTTGGCGTAACGCTGGGGGAACCGTTGCGGGCGCGAATTGGTCTCGCGACATCCAGGGCGGACGGGCTCATGTCGCTCTATCATCTGCTCGATATGGAAGGGCGCGCAGCCGCGCGCACGGCGCTTGGCCGGCTAAGGCAGGCTGGAACCCGAACCACGGCGTTCGCGCATCGGCTGCCCTCGGGCGAGCATGTCGCGCATCACCTTCATATCGATCCGGGCGGCGGCGTCATCGGCAGTATCGAGCCGCTTGATGTGGCGGACGAGCCGGAAACACGGGGGCGGCGCGATGCGCTGACCGGGCTCCGCGACGGGATCGCCGCGCGGCGCTGGCTAGAAACGCGGTTGAAGGCAGGAACACCGGTGACGCTGATGCTGCTCTCGGTCAGCCGTTTCGACATGATCAACGCGGCGTTCGGGCGCGAAACCGGCGACGGGCTGATGCGGTCGGCGGCGCGGCAGATAGAGCGCTTCGCGATGGGGGCGGGGGGACGGACGGCGATGGTCGCGCGTGTCGCCGGCGCGGAATTCGCGATCGGTCTGGAGGAGGGGGAGCCGGCCGAGCGCGCGCGATTGCTCGCCGACGAGATCGCCCGCGCACTGACGCGTCCGTTCGTTTCCGGCGAACATATGGTGCCACTCGGATGTCGCATCGGCATGGCAACCTCGCAAGATTCGGGGGACGATGTGACCGGACTGATGCGCCGCGCGAGCGCCGCGCTCGCGGAGGCCAAGACGGGCGAAAGCGGCACGGTGCGCACCATCGGCGGTGCGGAGGCGGTGGCGGTCGCGCTCGGGAGCCGGCTGGAGGTCGATTTGCGGCGCGCACTCGACCAGCGCGAGATCGAGATCATGTTCCAGCCGCAGATTTCGGTCACGACGGGCCGGATCGACGGTGTCGAGGCGCTGGCGCGCTGGCGGCATCCGGAACTGGGCGAGCTCGGGGCGTCGACGCTGTTCGCTGCTGCTGAGCGATCGGACTATCTGCTGCCGCTTTCGGAGCATATCCAGCGCCGTGCCGTCGCGCTCGCCGCGGCTTGGCCCGAACGGCTTTCGACATTGCGCCTTTCAGTCAACGTCACCGCCGCCGACATCGCGGTCGCTGACTTTGCCGAGCGGTTCCTGGCGATGATCGACGAGAGCGGATTCCCGCGCGGGCGCCTGACCGTGGAGATCACCGAAAGCGGGCTGATCGAGGATCTGGGGCAGGCGGCGGCGCTGCTCGCGGCGCTGCGCGCCGGCGGCTGCCGTGTCGCGATCGACGATTTCGGCACCGGCTATTCCAGCCTCGCCTATTTGAAGGCCTTGCCGCTCGATTATCTGAAGATCGACAAGAAGCTTGCGGAAGATATCGAAGGGTCAAGCCGTGATCGCGTGGTGGTGCGTGGCGTGATCGAGATGGCGCGCTCGCTCGGTCTCAGCGTGGTGGCGGAGGGGGTGGAGACTGCCAGCCAGCTCGCGCTGCTCGCGCGTGAGGGCTGCAATTATTATCAGGGTTTCCTGTGTTCCGGCCCTGTCGACAGCGCGCGGCTGGCCGAGCTTGTCGATCAGTTCGGCTGATCAGCCCATGGCTGGCGACGCACCCCATGGCGTGCGCCGTCCTGCGCAGTAATTTGTCGCATGATCGATATTGTCGAGATTGTAGAGCACCGCTCCCATCGATCGTGCGAGCGATTCGAACAGCGCGACCGTCTCGTCGTCGATCCGGCCCGTGCGTTTCCAATAAAGGCCGATCGATGCGATCGGTTCGCCGATCCCAACTGGGAACATCGCCATGCTGCGCACGAAGGTCGGCAGATAGAGATGCTGGGGAACACGCAGATCGAGCGTGATATTGGAGATCAGGATCGTTTCGTGCGTCAGCATCGCCAGACCCGAAACGCATTGCTCGATCGGAAAATCCTGCCCGGTCCAGAGCGGGCTTACCGCATCCTCGGCGATATAATGGACCCGCGCGCCAATGCGGCGGACGATGGTGATGCCGTCGGCGGCCGCGATCGCACGCGCCGAAGCACGCACGAGGTCAACGACCTCCGCGATCGTATCCGCCTTTTTCAGCGCATCGATCGTCGCAAGCAATTTCGTCCAGCGTTCGGCTGAAACCGGTCCGTCCACTCTATTTCGCCCCCGCGAACATGCTGTCGGGAGAAGGTTAAAAAACCGTGCAAGCCCGAGTCAAGCAGCCGCTTTAGCCAAGCCCTTGGAAAGTTGGAGCGCGCCGTGGAGGCGAGCCTTGGGATCGTTCCATGCGCGCGTGATCACCAGCTTGTTGTCCGGCCGCAACTTCGCCGTGCCCTGCAGGCGCTCGACATAGGCGAGCAGGGCGGGGATGTTCGGGAAGCTGTCATTGTGGAAGGTCACGAGCGCGCCGCGCGGCCCGACATCGATCTTGGCGATGCAGGCGCGCTTGGCGTTCAGCTTGATTTCGATCACGCGCAGCAGATTCTCGGTCGCATCGGGCAATTTGCCGAAACGGTCGATCAGTTCGGCCGCGAAGGATTCGACGCCCTGGCTGTCGTCGAGTTCGTTGAGGCGGCGATACAGGCCCATGCGCAGATCGAGATCGGGAACATATTCCTCCGGGATCAGGATCGGCGCGTCGACATTGATCTGCGGCGAGAAGGCCTCGCGCGGCGCTTCCAGCCCGGCGCCGCCGGCCCTCGCCTCCAGGATCGCATCCTCCAGCATCGACTGGTAGAGTTCGAAGCCGACTTCCTTGATATGGCCCGACTGCTCGTCGCCCAGCAGGTTGCCGGCGCCGCGAATGTCGAGATCGTGGCTGGCGAGCTGGAATCCGGCGCCCAGGCTGTCGAGATCGGACAGCACCTTCAGCCGCTTCTCCGCGCTTTCGGTCATCAGCCGCTCGACGGTCGTCGTCATATAGGCATAGGCGCGAATCTTGGATCGGCCGACCCGGCCGCGCAATTGGTAGAGCTGCGCCAGCCCGAACCGGTCGGCCCGGTTGATGATCAGCGTGTTCGCGCTGGGAATGTCCAGCCCGCTTTCGACGATGGTGGTGGAAACGAGCACGTCGTAGCGCCGGTCGTAAAAGGCGGACATGCGCTCCTCGACCATGCCCGGCGCCATCTGGCCGTGCGCGACGATATAGCTGATCTCGGGCACTTCATCGCGCAGGAACGCCTCGATATCGGGCAGGTCTGCGATGCGCGGCGTGACGAAGAAGCTCTGCCCGCCGCGATAACGTTCGCGCAGCAGCGCTTCGCGCAGCACCACCGGGTCCCAGGGCATGACATAGGTGCGCACCGCCAGCCGGTCGACCGGCGGGGTCTGGATCACCGACAGCTCGCGCAGGCCCGACATCGCCATCTGCAAGGTGCGCGGGATCGGCGTCGCGGTCAGCGTCAGCACATGGACGTCGCTCTTGAGCGCTTTCAGCCGCTCCTTGTGCGTCACGCCGAAGCGCTGCTCCTCGTCGACGATCACCAGGCCAAGGCGCTTGAAGTCGATGCCCTTGGCGAGCAACGCATGGGTGCCGACGACGATATCGACGGTTCCGTCGGCCAGCCCCTCCTTGACCGCCTTCGCCTCGGCGGCCGGAACCAGTCGGGATAGCCGGCCCACTTTCAGCGGAAAGCCCTGGAAGCGTTCGGTGAAGTTCATCGCGTGCTGGCGCGCGAGCAACGTGGTGGGGCAGACGACCGCGACCTGCTGCCCCGCCATGGCGGCGACGAACGCGGCGCGCAGCGCGACCTCGGTCTTGCCGAAGCCGACATCGCCCACCACCAGCCGGTCCATCGGCGTGCCGGCGGCGAGATCGCCGAACACATCGCCGATCGCGCGGTCCTGATCGTCGGTCTCCTGATAGGGGAAGCGATCGACAAAGGCGGCGTAGCTGCCGGCATCCGCTTCGAACACGGGCGCGGGGCGCAGCGCGCGCTTGGCCGCGGTCGCCAGCAATTCGCCGGCGATCTCGCGGATGCGTTCCTTCATCCGCGCCTTGCGCCGCTGCCAGGCTTCGCCGCCCAGCCTGTCGAGCGTCGCATTCTCGCTGTCCGCGCCGTAGCGCGACAGCACGTCGATATTCTCGACCGGCACGTAGAGCTTGTCGCCGCCGGCATATTCGAGCGCGACGCAATCATGGGGGCTTTGGCCGACGGGGATCTGCGTCAGGCCCTCATAGCGGCCGATGCCGTGGTCGACATGGACGACAAGGTCGCCGGGGCTGAGCGTCGCCAGCTCATTGAGAAAGGCGTCCGCACTTTTGCGACGCTTCTGCCGGCGGACGAGCCGGTCGCCGAGCATGTCCTGCTCGGTGAGCACTGCGACGTCGGGCGCGGTGAAGCCATGGTCGAGCGGCAGCACGACCAGTGCGACACCCGAGGCGGCGGCGCCCAATGCCTCCTGCCAGTTCGCCGCCGGGATGGCGCCTTTCAGCCCATGATCGCCGAGCAGGCCGCCGAGACGCTCACGGGCGCCTTCCGAATAGCTGGCGAGCACCAGTTTGCGGCCGGCCTTGCGCAGCGTGGCGGCATGGGCCGCGACGGCTTCGTAGACATTGGCGTTCTGCGCGCGCTCGGGCGCGAAATCGCGCGGGCCATCGACGCCGAAGTCGATGACGGTCGCACTTTCGGGTTCGTGGAAAGGCGTGGCCAGGTGGATCGGCGCGCGCGCCAGATGCTCGCTCCATTCCGCCGCATCAAGATACAGCGCGGTCGGAGCGATCGGGCGATAGCTGCCCGGATCGCCCGACTGGGCGCGCTCTCGATTGGCGTGATAGTCTGCGATCGCCTCGAAGCGCTGTTCGGCGGCGGCCACCGTGCCGGCATCGCGGACGACGACGGCATCCTTGCCGATATGGTCGAACAGGCTGGCGAGCTTTTCCTCCAGCAGCGGCAGCCAGTGTTCCATGCCGGCCAGACGCCGCCCCTCCGACACCGCCTGATACAGCGGATCACCCGTCGCGGTGGCGCCGAAGATCTCGCGATAGCGGCTGCGGAAGCGCTTGACACTGTCGGGATCGAGCAGAGCCTCGGAGGCGGGCAGCAGGGTGAAGCCGTCGACGCGGCCGGTGGTGCGCTGGTCCGCGGGATCGAAGCGGCGGACGCTTTCGATCTCGTCACCGAAAAAGTCGAGGCGCAGCGCCTGTTCCTCGCCGGAAGGGAACAGATCGACGAGCCCGCCGCGCACCGCATATTCGCCGGCATCGGCGACGGTATCGGTGCGGACATAGCCATTGGCCTGAAGCAAGGTTGCCAGATCGTCGCGGTCGATGCGCTCGCCCGGCGCCAGCGTAGCGACGAGCTGGCGGATGCGGAACGGTGTCAGCGTGCGCTGGGTGACCGCATTGATGGTGGTGACCAGGATCTGCGGCCGCGTGAGGCCACGCTGGAGCGCGTGAAGCGTCGCCAGCCGTTCGGATGTCGCGCGTAGCGATGGCGAGGCGCGGTCATAGGGCAGGCAATCCCACGCGGGAAATCCGAGCGTCTCGAGTTCGGGTGCGAAATAGTTCGCTGCGTCGACGATCGCGCGCATCGCGACATCGTCGGATGCGACGAACACCAGCCGCCGGCTGCCCTGCGCGAACGCGGCGCGCGCCAGGTCCGCGACCATCCAGGGCAGGAATCCGGCGGGCGCGCCGGCCAGCGTGAGCGGGGAACGCGCCGAAAGGATGGTGTTGAAATCAGCCACGATGCGCGGTGTCCGTCTCCGTCTGCCCTGTCGTCATCGTGCGACCGGGATATAGGTCAGCGTCTGCATCTCCGCCATCATCGGGCCTTGATAGCGTTCCGGAACGGCCAGGGTTCCGATCGCCCAAGCCATGATCTCGACATCCTCTTCCTCGATCAGGATTTCGAACCAGGCGATCTGTTCGTCGCTCCAGCCGGCCGAATAGGTATCGAAAAAGCCGCCGATCAGCAGATCGGCTTCCTTGGTGCCGCGATGCCATGCGCGGAAGGAGAGGCGTTTCAGGCGGGTTTCGCGGTCCATGAGTGTTCCGAACTGGATGGGCAGACAGGAATTGGCCGGCGGGCGACTGGATACGCCTGCCGGCTGAGCTATAAGCGGGTCACTAACGATGCGACCCGATATTCTCAATCCGCTGTTCGCCGAAATCACGGCGCTGAAAGGTGTCGGGCCCCAGCTCGCCCGCCCGCTGGAACGGCTCGGCCTGGCGCGCGCGATCGATGTCGCCTTTCACCTGCCCAGCGGCTGGATCGATCGCCGGCCGATCGAAGCGCTGGAAGAGGGGCTGGAAGGGCAGATCGTCACGATCCTGCTCACTCCCACCGATTACCGCCAGGGCGGGCCGCGCGGGCCGTTTCGGGTGCAGGCGGTGGATCGGCACGGCGATGTGGTGAGCCTGGTCTATTTCGGCGGCAATCCGGGCTGGGCGAAGAAGCTGCTGCCGCTGGGCGAGCCGCGCATCGTGTCCGGCAAGCTTGAAAGCTATGGCCAGCAGCTCCAGATCGTGCATCCCGATCATGTGCTGCCGCCTGAAGAGGCCGGGGCGCTGCCCGAGCGTGAGCCGGTCTATCCGCTCTCCGAGGGCCTGACCGGCAAGCGGCTCGCGCAACTGGCCGAACAGGCGCTGGCGCGTGCGCCCGATCTTCCCGAATGGATCGAGCCCAGCGTGCTCGAAAAACGGGGGTGGCCGGGCTGGCGCGAGGCGCTGGTGCGCCTCCATGCTGATCCGTCGGACGCGATGGCGCGCGAACGTCTGGCCTATGACGAGATCTTCGCCAATCAGCTTGCCCTGATGCTGGTCCGCGCATCGGCGCGCCGGCGCCGGGGCAGGGCCTTGCGGGGTGATGGCCGGCTGCGCGCGATGCTGAATCTGCCTTACGCGCCGACCGGCGCACAGCAGCGGACGGTCGGCGAGATCGAGGGCGATATGGCGCAGGAGCGGCCAATGCTGCGGCTGCTGCAGGGAGATGTCGGTTCGGGCAAGACGCTGGTTGCGCTGATGGCGTTGCTGACGGCGGTCGAGGCAGGTGCCCAGGGCGCGCTGCTGGCGCCCACCGAAATTCTGGCGCGCCAGCATTATGAGACGATTTCGAAGGAATTGTCGGGCCTGCCGGTGACGGTGGCGGTGCTCACCGGCCGCGACAAAGGCCGCGCGCGCGAATCGACGCTGATGGGGTTGGCCGACGGATCGATCGACATATTGATCGGCACCCACGCGATCTTCCAGGATGCGGTGAACTATAAAGCGCTGGGCCTTGCGGTGATCGACGAGCAGCACCGGTTCGGCGTCGCGCAGCGGTTGCTGCTGGCGCAAAAGGCGGAACGGCCACCACATCTGCTCGTTATGACCGCGACGCCGATCCCGCGCACGCTGACGCTGACGCAATATGGCGAGATGGATATCAGCCGGCTTGACGAGATGCCGCCCGGGCGGCAGCCGATCGACACGCGCGTGATGTCAGACCAGCGTCTGCCCGAGATCGTCGACGGGGTGGCGCGGCACCTGTCGGGCGGCGGGCAGGCTTATTGGGTGTGTCCATTGGTCGAAGAAAGCGAGAATAGCGATCTCGCAGCCGCCGAAGCGCGTGCCGAGGCATTGCAGGCCCGGTTCGGTGATCGCGTCGGGCTGGTCCATGGCCGGATGAAGGGACCGGAAAAAGACGCGGTCATGGAGCGGTTCCAGCGCGCGGACGCCCAACTCCTTGTCGCGACCACGGTGATCGAAGTCGGCGTGAACGTGCCCAATGCCACGCTGATGATCGTCGAGGGGGCGGACCGGTTCGGGCTGGCGCAGCTTCACCAGCTTCGCGGCCGGGTGGGGCGGGGCACCGGCCATTCGGTGTGCCTGTTGCTGCGTGGAAACGGGCTCAGCGAGACGGCGCGCGCGCGGCTTGCGCTGATGCGGGAAACCAATGACGGTTTCCGCATTGCCGAAGAGGATCTGCGGCTGCGCGGCGCCGGCGAGATATTGGGGACCCGCCAGTCGGGCGAAGCGCGTTTCCGGCTTGCCACGCCCGAGCACATCCAGTCGCTGCTGCCGATGGCGACCGACGATGCGCGGCTGCTGGTCGATCGCGACGGCGGGCTGGAGGCTTCACGTGGGCAAGCGGCGCGGACGGCACTTTATCTGTTCGATCGCGACGCTGGGGTGGGATTGCTGCGATCTGGCTGATTGCTGAGGCCTAAGCCGCCCCGGCAAGCCGCTGTTCCGCCGCGATCGCTGCGAGCAGGTTGAAATAGACGGTGGGATCGAGCGCTTCCAGGAACTCGGCGCCGATATTCTGCTCCATCGACCAGATCTTGCGGCCGACGAGCTGGCCGAGTTCGGGCAGTTCGATCGAGATCAGGCTGCCGTCGATCAGCGAAAGCTCGGTGCGGGCCATGAAGCCGAAGCGCGAGACGTTGAGCAGATAGGCGGGGGCAGGATCGCCGAAGGGGGGCGAGCAGGGGCGGATTCGGGTTGCGATGAAGATTTCGTCGCGTTGCGCGCGCCGTTGATCAACCTGAAAAACATGCTGGGCCAGATGTGCGGCCACGATTCTGTCTCCCCCCGGATTAGTGCCGGATTGCACCCTCCGAGGCTGAGGACTGGTGTAGCTATCGGGTTAACGCAGCGCTTACCGTGATGGCTTGCAGCTTAAGAAACGCCCGTCAGAACGCCGTGCGCTTTCTTTCCGGCGGAGATCCGCACCGGTGAATCGCCGATCGAAACGATCATCGCTTCGTCGATCACCTTTTCGCCATCGACGCGCGCGCCGCCGCCCTTGATCAGCCGGCGCGCTTCGCCCTTGGAGGCGACCAGACCCAGGCCGACAAGCGCGTCGACGATGGCGATCCCGTCCTCCAGCACCGCGAGCGTCGGCAGGTCGGCCCCGGCTGATCCCTCGACGAAGGTGCGATGCGCGGTTTCCGCCGCCGCTTCCGCCGCCTCGCGGCCATGGAGCAAAGCGGTCGCCTCATCGGCCAGTCGTTTCTTGGCGTCGTTGATCGCGGCGCCTTCCGCCTTTTCGAGCATGGCGATCTCGTCGAGCGGCAGATCGGTGAACAGGCGCAGGAAACGGCCGACATCGCCGTCATGCGTGTTCCGCCAGAACTGCCAGTAATCATAGGGCGTAAGCTGGTCGGCATTGAGCCAGATCGCGCCCGAGACGGTCTTGCCCATCTTGCCGCCATCGGCGGTGGTGATCAGCGGCGTGGTCAGGCCGAACACTTCGACACCGTCCATCCGGCGCGTCAGATCGATGCCGTTGACGATATTGCCCCATTGGTCCGATCCGCCCATCTGCAGGCGGCAGCCCCGCTTCAGCGAGAGTTCGCGGAAATCATAACCCTGCAGGATCATGTAGTTGAATTCGAGGAAGCTCAGCGACTGTTCGCGATCGAGGCGCAGCTTGACGCTGTCGAAGCTGAGCATTCGGTTGACCGAGAAATGCTGGCCCACTTCGCGCAGGAAGGGGATGTACTCCAGCTTGTCCAGCCAATCGGCATTGTCGACCATGATCGCGTCGGTCGGGCCGTCGCCGAAGTGGAGGAAGCGTTCGAAGACGCGCTTGATGCCCGCGATATTGTGCGCGATCGCGTCCTCGCCGAGCAGGCGGCGCGCCTCGTCCTTGAAGCTGGGATCGCCGATCTTGCTGGTGCCGCCGCCCATCAGGACGATCGGCTTGTGCCCAGCCTGCTGAAGCCGGCGGAGCATCATGATCTGCACCAGGCTGCCGACATGGAGCGACGGCGCGGTCGCGTCGAAGCCTATATAGCCGGGCACGACCTCCTTGACGGCAAGCGCATCGAGCGCCGCCGCGTCGGTGATCTGGTGGATATAGCCGCGTTCCTGAAGTAGGCGGAGAAGGTCGGATTTATATTCGGTCATGACGTGGTGCGCCTAGCATGGAGAATCCCGGTTGAGTAGCGTGTTGGCGAAACGGGCTCTGGTCGCCCATCCGGACTTTCCCGAACCTTCCATAGCGATCGGCGCCAAGCTCACATCCGTTGGCATTGGTGTGCTCAAGATCGAATATGCGGTGACTGGAGCCGTTGCCGATATTCGTTTCCCTGCGGTGAGCGCTCCCGAGCGCCAGGACGGGCTCTGGAAAACCACATGCTTCGAGGCATTTGTGGGAATGGCTGACGGTCACTCGTACGTCGAATACAACTTCTCCCCGTCGCGTGGCTGGGCCAGCTACCGGTTCGATGACTATCGAAGCGGCATGGCCGAGGCGATCGACCTGTCTGCGCCGGATATCTACCTCGAGACTGACAATGGGGGCCGTTTCATGCTCACCGCCTGGGTGGATCTGACACCCCTGACCTCCAAAGGCGTCGAATCGCTCGGCATCAGCGCCGTCATCGAGGGGCATGATGGCCGCAAATCCTATTGGGCGCTCGCCCATCCGCCGGGGAAACCCGATTTCCATCATTCCGATTGCTTTGTCCTGAAACTCCCGGCAGCAGTCTGATCCATGAAATTCGGTATCGATCGCCTCCTTTCCGAACCTGAGCTGCGCAAGCCGCTCGAGGGCAAACGCGTCGCCCTGCTGGCTCATCCTGCCTCGGTGACGGCGGATCTCACCCATTCGCTCGACGCGCTTGTCGCCGCCGGGCTCAACGTCACCGCTGCTTTCGGCCCGCAGCACGGGCTGCGCGGCGACAAGCAGGACAATATGATGGAGTCTGCGGACTTCACCGATCCTGTCCATGGCGTGCCGGTGTTCAGTCTGTACGGCGAGGTCCGCCGCCCGACCGGACAGGCGATGGGCACGTTCGACGTGCTGCTGGTCGATCTCCAGGATCTCGGTTGCCGCATCTACACCTTCATCACGACCTTGCTCTACGTGATCGAGGCGTCGGCGGCGCACGGCAAGGAAATCTGGGTGCTCGACCGCCCCAACCCCGCTGGCCGGCCCGTCGAGGGGCTCACCTTGCGTCCGGGCTGGGAAAGCTTCGTGGGCGCTGGCCCGATGCCGATGCGCCACGGGCTGACGCTGGGCGAACTGGGCCTGTGGTTCATCGAGCACTTCAAGCTCGACGTCGATTACCGGGTGATCGAAATGGCGGGCTATGAGCCCGACGCGGCGCCCGGCCATGGCTGGCCGCTGAACGAGCGGATCTGGATCAATCCCAGCCCGAACGCGCCCAATTTGTGGATGGCGCGCGCCTATGCGGGCACCGTGATGCTCGAAGGGACGACGTTGTCGGAAGGGCGCGGCACGACTCGGCCGCTGGAGATCTTCGGCGCACCCGATATCGACGGGCGCGCGGTGATCGCGGAGATGCGGCGGCTGGCGCCCGAATGGCTGGGCGGATGCATCCTGCGCGACTGCACCTTCGAGCCGACCTTCCACAAGCATGTCCATCGCATGTGCAGCGGCGTGCATATCCATGCCGAGGCGCCGGGCTATAATCACCAGGCCTTCCAGCCCTGGCGGTTGCAGGCGCTCGCGTTCAAGGCGATCCGCCGGCTTCATCCCGATTATGATCTGTGGCGCGATTTTCCGTATGAATATGAATTCGGCAAGCTCGCCATCGACGTGATCAATGGTGGCCCGGCGCTGCGCGAATGGGTTGATGATGCCGGGGCGTTGCCCGGCGACCTCGAAGCCTTGACGATTCCCGATGAGCAGGCCTGGATCGAGGAACGGCGCGCTTCCCTGCTTTACTGAAGCGCAACCCCGACGCCCTTGTCAGGACGCCGGGGCCGGGGAGAGACTGGGACGATTAGCGCCGATGCTGGCGATCGTGCTTCTGGATCTTGATCCGGGCGCTCAGCGCGTCGAAGCGGCGATCGAGATCGGCGCGCTCGCGGGCGGTGAAGACGCCACCCGAACGGCGATATTGCTGCTCCAGCCGGTTGAGCGAGCGGAATTCGGTGCGCAGCCGCGTCGCTTCGTTCCGGGTCAACGCACCGCTGCGCACGCCCTGGTCGATGCGCCGGTCGAGCTGCTGCTGGCGCTGGTTGATATTCTGCCACGGCGCCGCGTTGGCGGCCATCGGCGTGGTGAAGGCGATCGCGGCGGCAAGGCTCGCGAGGATGAGGTTCTTACGCTGCATGTTACTGACTCCCGTCCCTTGATTGGAACGAGACCTGTCTAGGATTGGCTTGTCGCGGGACTGTGCCGATCACCGGCTTTTGTGTCGCAATGTGTCGCAGCCGATCGTGGCTCCACTCAGTGCTTGCGTGTCAGTTCCCGCATTGCATCGTCGAGCCCGTCCAGCGTCAGCGGATACATGCGATCGTTCATGAGTTCGCGGATCATCTTCACCGACTGCGAATAGCCCCAATGCGCCTCCGGCACAGGATTGAGCCAGACCGCGGCGGGATAGACATGCGCCATGCGGCTGAGCCACACCGCGCCGGATTCCTCGTTGAAATGCTCGACCGATCCGCCGGGATGGCTGATCTCGTACGGACTCATCGATGCGTCGCCGACAAAGACCAGCTTATAGTCGTGGCCGTATTTATGGAGCACGTCCCAGGTGGGCGTGCGCTCGGTGAAGCGGCGGCGATTGTCCTTCCACACGCCTTCATAGGGACAGTTGTGGAAATAGAAGAATTCAAGATTCTTGAATTCGCTGGTGGCGGCGGAGAAGAGTTCCTCGCACAGCTTGATATGCGGATCCATCGATCCGCCGACATCGAGGAACAGCAGCAGCTTCACGGCATTGTGCCGTTCCGGGCGCATATGGATGTCCAGCCAGCCCTGGCGCGCGGTGCCGTCGATCGTCGCGTCGATATCGAGTTCGTCGGCCGCGCCCTCGCGCGCGAAGCGGCGCAGGCGGCGCAGCGCCACCTTGATGTTGCGGGTGCCCAGTTCCTTGGTCGAATCCAGATTCTTGAATTCGCGCTTGTCCCACACCTTGACCGCCCGGCCATGCTTGCTTTCGCCGCCGATGCGGACGCCCTCGGGATTATAACCCGAATTGCCATAGGGGCTGGTGCCGCCGGTGCCGATCCACTTGTTGCCGCCCTGGTGACGGCCTTGCTGTTCCTCAAGCCGTTTCTTGAGCGTCTCCATGATCTCGTCCCAAGAGCCCAGCGACTTGATCTGCTCCATTTCCTCAGGCGTCAGGAATTTCTCGGCAACCGCCTTCAGCCAATCTTCCGGGATATCGGTGGCACCGGTCTCGAAGCTGCTCTCGATCCCCTTGAAGACTTTGGCGAACACCTGGTCGAACCGGTCGAGCAGTCCTTCGTCCTTTACGAAGGTCGCGCGCGACAGCCAGTAGAATTCCTCCGGGCGCCGCTCGATCACATCGCGCTTCAGCGCTTCGAGCAGTACGAGATGCTCCTTCATCGATGCGGGGATGCCGGCTGCGCGGAGCTCGTCGAGAAAGTTGAAGAACATGGCTTTCCTTACCGCTCCCGTATCGCCTGTCCAAGCGGGAAACACGGGTGGTTAAGGGGGCTTCAACCAATGGCGCCTAGGGTCCGCCATGCAATTCCTGAGAGGGCAGCATGACGGGTAATCTCGCGATCGCGACGGAAGGCGGGGCGGACGGTGGCGCGGTTGAGGCGGTGGCGCGCAATTGCGGCCGGGTGGCCGTGGGATGCAGCGACGCGGCCGGCTATGTCGCGGGGGTTTCCGAACGGATCGCGCGGCAGCTCGAGATGCTCTCGATGCTGGAGGACGTCACCGCCGCGCTGGAGGCCGATCAACGCCGGGTCGCCGACTCGACCGACGAGGCGCGGCTGTTGTCCGAACAGGCGCGTGAGAAGCTGGGCAAGGGCGCCGCGATGATCAGCGGATCGCGCGGCCAGTTCACTGAGCTCACCGATCTCGTCTCTCAACTTGGCGCGCGGATGACGAGCTTCGCCGCGGCGATGGAGCAGGTACGGCGCGTCAGCACGGTGATCGACACGATCGCGCGAAAGACCAACATGCTGGCGCTCAACGCGACGATCGAAGCTGAGCGCGCTGGCGATGCCGGGCGAACCTTCGCGGTGGTCGCGAGCGAGGTGAAAAAGCTGGCGCAGGAAACGCGCGGCGCTACCGAACAGATCTCGCGCACGCTCGCATCGCTCACCAGCGAGGCGGGCACGGTGATCTCCGAGATCAATGACGGCGTGATGAAGAGCGTGATGGCGCAGCACGGCTTCGCGACGATCGACGATACGGTGCGCGACGTCGCCGAGATCGTCGCCCAGGTCGATACCCAGACCGACGGTATCGCGCGATCGACGGGGATGATCCATGACAGCGTCGCGCGCGTGCGCGACGGCTTGTCGTTGTTCGCGGGTGACGCTCGCGCCAATGCGACGGCGCTTGGCGACACCAGCCTCAGGATGGGATCGATCGAACAGCTTTCCAATGCGATGTTCAACGATCTGATCCAGAGCGGTTTCGCGTCGGAGGATCGCCATTTTGTCGATCTCGCCATCACCGAGCGCGACAGGATGGCGGCGATCACGAGATCCGCGATCGAGTCCGGGCGGCTCGATCCAACTGTATTGTTTGATCGGGATTATGCGCCCGTCGCCGGCACTGATCCGCAGCAGTTCACGACCCGGCTCAACGGTTTCGCCGATCTGATCTGGCGGCCCGAACTCGACCGCATCGGCGCACTGGATCCGCGGATCGTCGCCGCCGCATGCACCGATATCAATGGTTATTTGCCGACTCACGCCACTGCGTTCAGCCGTGCGCCGACGGGCGATCCACAGCATGACATGGCCTATTGCCGCAACCGGCTGATCCTGCTCGACGAGATCGATCGCAAGGCCAAGGCTAGCGAGAAGCCGTTCCACATGGCGGTCTATCGGCGTGAAACCGAGGGGCAGGAATTCCACGTCGTCCGCAACGTCTATGTGCCGCTGATCTTCGACGGCCGGCGCTGGGGCGATTTTGAACTCGCCTATATCGTCGATTGAGCCAGCCGATCTTGAACGGCCCTAGCGCTGCTGACGTTTTGCCATGAATGCGAGCCGTTCAAACAACATCACATCCTGTTCGTTCTTGAGCAGCGCGCCGTGGAGTGGCGGGATCGCCTTGGTGGGATCGCGCGACTGAAGGATGTCGAGCGGCATGTCCTCGGCGAGCAGCAGTTTGAGCCAGTCGAGCAGTTCCGAGGTTGATGGCTTCTTCTTGAGGCCCGGTACTTCGCGGACGTCATAGAAGATGTCCATCGCCTTGCTGACCAGCAGCTTCTGAATACCCGGAAAATGGACGTCGACGATCGCCTGCATCGTCTCGCGATCGGGGAATTTGATATAGTGGAAGAAGCAGCGGCGCAGGAAAGCGTCGGGTAGCTCCTTCTCGTTGTTCGAGGTGATGACGACGATCGGGCGCTCGACCGCCTTCACCGTCTCGCGGGTCTCGTAGACATGGAATTCCATGCGATCGAGTTCCTGGAGCAGATCGTTCGGGAACTCGATATCGGCCTTGTCGATCTCGTCGATCAGCAGCACAGGCAGGGTGGGGGAGGTGAAGGCTTCCCACAATTTCCCGCGGCGAATGTAATTGCCGATGTCATGGACGCGCGGATCGCCGAGCTGGCCGTCGCGAAGGCGCGCGACCGCGTCATATTCGTAGAGGCCCTGCTGCGCCTTGGTGGTCGACTTGATGTTCCATTCGATCAGCGGCGCATTGGCGGCCTTGGCGATCTCCTGCGCGAGCACGGTCTTGCCGGTGCCGGGTTCGCCCTTCACCAGCAGCGGCCGGCGCAGCGTCACCGCCGCGTTCACCGCGACTTTCAGATCGTCGGTCGCGACATAATTCTCGGTTCCGCTGAATCGCATGCTAACCCTCGCCACTTCACGTTTACGTCAATGGCGTTAAGGCGCGATTCCCTGCGGCGCAAGGGCTGCGGAGAAGGCGATCAGGCGGAATCGCGGGCGTGCTGTCGCGACTCGAGCACGGTCCACAGGCCGCGATGCTGGGCCAGGATCTGCTGTGCGCCGAAGCCCAGCGCGCGCGCCACGCCGCTATTCGCGGATGCCGTAGCGGCAACCGATCGGGTCAGGCGCTCGTCGGGCAGCCGGGCGGGTTGCGGTTCCACGCCCAGTCGTTGCGCGGCGATATCCAGCACGTGGCGGATCGCTTTCCAGTCCATCACCAGCGCGATCGCCGCGCCCAGCGCGCAGCCGGTGCGTTCGGATTGGGCGAGCGTTTCCAAGGCATGGCGCTGGCCGATCGCCGCGGCCTCGCATTCGGCATGGCCCGGCGTGCTCGGCAGGGGGCCGGCGGCCACGCTGATCCGGGTCAGGAACAGTCGTTCGAGCGTGAATCCTTCGGCTGCTGTCGCCAGCCAGGTCCGTGCGCCGGGATCGGTTTCGCGCATGGCGGCGAAGTCGATCACGCCGGGATGGCGGCCATGAAGCATGCAGAGATAATAGGCCGCATCGGCCAGATTGCGTGTGGCATGGCGGCCGTAAAGCAGTTCGGCGGAGGAGGGGTAGGCGTGGCTGGCAGTTCCGTCGGTCGTCAGAAGCGTATCCAGCGTTTCCGCCATGTCGACGCCACGAAACGTCAGAGCTGCTTGAGTTGCCATGGTTTTTTCCCGCTCTCTCGCCGCCGGTACGCGGCGGGTTTTTCGAACCTGCGATGGTTCTAGGCCGGTCTCGTAAATAGGGAGTTTATCCCTCGTTAGAACTGTGTTCGGATTTCTCGTTTCGATCTCGTCATGATTCTGGTCGCGCCAAAGAAGCCCGCTTGAATCGAAGCCCGAATGATTCGCTTCATCCCTTTGTCGTCGTGTCCTTTTATTTCGGTGCTACCTCGCTTCTCCGCGTGATGCTCAAACGAATCCGCCCCCGAAAACGGGGGCGGAAGCATCGTCGAATTTTCGGTGAAGCGATTATTGATCGAGGAAGCTGCGCATCTTGCGCGAGCGCGACGGGTGCTTGAGCTTGCGCAGAGCCTTCGCCTCGATCTGGCGGATGCGCTCGCGCGTCACGCTGAACTGCTGGCCGACCTCTTCCAGCGTGTGATCGGTGTTCATGCCGATGCCGAAGCGCATGCGCAGCACGCGTTCCTCGCGCGGCGTGAGGCTGGCGAGGACGCGCGTGACGGTTTCCTTGAGGTTCGCCTGGATCGCGGCGTCCACCGGAATGACGGCATTCTTGTCCTCGATGAAATCGCCCAGGTGCGAATCCTCCTCGTCGCCGATCGGCGTTTCGAGGCTGATCGGTTCCTTGGCGATCTTCATCACCTTGCGAACCTTTTCGAGCGGCATCGACAGCCGTTCCGCCATTTCCTCGGGCGTGGGCTCGCGGCCCTGCTCGTGCAGGAACTGGCGGCTGGTCCGCACCAGCTTGTTGATCGTCTCGATCATATGGACCGGGATACGGATCGTGCGCGCCTGATCGGCGATCGACCGCGTGATCGCCTGCCGAATCCACCAGGTGGCGTAGGTCGAGAATTTATAGCCGCGGCGATATTCGAACTTATCCACCGCCTTCATCAGGCCGATATTGCCTTCCTGGATCAGGTCGAGGAACTGCAGGCCGCGATTGGTATATTTCTTGGCGATCGAGATTACGAGGCGGAGATTGGCCTCCACCATTTCCTTCTTCGCGATCCGTGCCTCGCGCTCGCCCTTCTGCACCATGTTGACGATGCGGCGGAATTCGGGAAGCGACATGCCTGTCGCCTGTGCGATCTCCGAAATCTCGGTGCGGATGCGATCGACCGCATTGGCTTCGTTCTCGACGAATGCGGCCCATTTCTTGTCGATCTTCGCGACGCGCTCCAGCAGGCCTTCGTCGAGTTCATGGTCGACATATTCCTCGAGGAACGACTTGCGCGGCACCTTGTGGCGCTCGGCCAGACGCAGCATCTGGCCGCCAAGCGCGGTCAGGCGGCGGTTGTAGCTGTAGAGCTGGTCGACGAGATATTCGATCTTCGCGCCGTGGAACTGCACGCTCTCGACCTCGGCGGTCAGGTCCTCGCGCAGCTTCTGGTACTTTTTTTCCTCGACGACGGGGAAATCGTTGCCGACTGCCAGCGACTCGATACGGGACGCCTGCAGCTTCGAGAATTTCTTGTAGAGCGACGTGATCGTCGCGAACTTTTCGAGCGCGGCGGGCTTCAGCGTCTCTTCCATCTGGGCGAGGCTGAGCGTGTTGTCTTCCTCTTCGTCGTCCGAGGGGCGCTTGGCGCGCCGTTCGGTCATCGAATCCTGATCGTCGTCGCCCGATGTTTCCTCCTCGACCTCTTCCTCCTCCTTGTAGGAGGGGCCGGCGGTCTTCTCGGAAATCTCGCCATCGCCTTCGGCGTCTTCGTCGGTCAGGCTTTCGGGCGCCGGATCCTTGGAGAGCATGGCGTCGAGATCGAGGATCTCGCGAAGCTGCATCGTGCCTTCGTTAAGCGCGTTCGACCAGTCGATGATCGCGTTGAAGGTGATCGGGCTTTCGCAAAGCCCCAGGATCATCGTGTCGCGGCCCGCCTCGATACGCTTCGCGATCGCGATCTCGCCCTCGCGGCTGAGCAGCTCGACCGCGCCCATCTCGCGCAGGTACATACGCACCGGATCGTCGGTGCGGTCGACGGTTTCCTTGCGCTTTTCGGCGACATTGCCCGAGGAGCCGTCCGCCGGATCGGCAGCGTCGTCGCTATCATCCTGATCGGGCTGGTCTTCGGCGTCCTCGCCGGCATCCTCGTTCTCGACGATGTTGACGCCCATCTCATTGAGCGCGGACATCACGTCTTCGAGCTGGTCCGAGGACATCTGGTCCTGTGGCAGCGCTTCGTTAAGCTGATCATAGGTGATGTAGCCGCGCTTCTTGGCGCGCGCGATCAGCTTCTTGAGCGAGGCTTCGTTGAGGTCGATCAGCGGCGCATCGCCGCTTTCCGTCGTCTCTCCCGAATCCGTACCGTTGGTCTTTGCCATGTAACCGCCTAGTCCCGTCTAACTGTCCGCACCATCGTCGCCGCTCGCGAAGCTGGCGATCCGTTCGTCCGCTTCTCGCCGAGCGGCCCGCAAACGCGCCTGTTCCTCAACCAGCGCTCCGTCCCATTCCAATTCGAGCCGCAACGTGACGGCTGCAAGTGCCGCATCGAGCTCTGGAACAGAAGCGAGTGCTTCAATCGCCATAATTATACTGCGGTGTGCTGACTCACGTTCCGCATTGCTGCGCATCGACGAAAAGGCAAGCCTCTTTGTCGAGAGGAGTTGTTTTGACAGCGTGTCGAGCCCAGCATCGGCCAATATGGGGGCCAGACTCGCGGGATCAAGCGCTTGGCGAGAAAAGGCCGCGTCGATCAATGCGGAGCGCAATCGTTCCAGATTCGGATCGGCCAGCGGAATCGCTGAAAGCGAATCGGCGCAATATTCGATCGCCGCGGGGTGGGCGAGCAGTCCGCCGAAGATGGCGCGGGCCAGATGGATGTTGATCCCTTCACCGCTGATCCGCCTGGCCGCGTCGGAAAGCGGGCGGGGCGGGGGCATCCATTTGCCGCCGCCACGGCTACCGCTACGAGGCGATTGCTGCTGGCGGGCGGGCCGGCTCCGTTCGTAGAGTTCGTCGAAGCGCGCCCGGAATTCCTGGCGATATTGCTCGCGGACGTCGCCGTCCTTTATGGTCTGCGCCTGATCGTTGAGCCTTTTTCGGAGACCGGCGCGTGCCTCGGGCGTGTCGAGTGGCAGGGCTGCCAGTTCGTGCGACCAGAGCCGGTCGACCAGCGACTCAGGTTTTTCGAGCAGTGATTCGACGGCGGCGCGCCCGCCCGCACGCACCAGATCGTCGGGATCCTGGCCTTGTGGCAGCGTGATGAAGCGCAAAGTACGGCCAGGTTCGAGATGTGGCAGGGCACGGCCAAGTGCGCGGATAGCGGCCTTCTGGCCGGCGTTGTCTCCATCGAAGCACAGGATCGGCGCATCGCTCATCCGCCAGAGCCGCTCGATCTGGTTCTCGGTCAGCGCGGTCCCCAGCGGCGCGACCGCTTCCTCGATCCCGGCCTGGGCGAGCGCGATCACATCCATATAGCCCTCGACCACGATCACGCGGCCCGATTTGCGGGCCGCGGCGCTTGCGCGGTCGAGATTGTAGAGCGTGCGCCCCTTGTCGAAGAGCGGCGTGTCCGGCGAATTGAGATATTTGGGCTCGCTCGCGCCCAATATGCGGCCGCCGAACGCGATCACGCGTCCACGCTGGTCGCGAATGGGGATCATCAGGCGCCCGCGAAACCGGTCATAGGGTTCCTTGCCGGGTTTCTCGTCGGCGGGTGGTTCGATCAGCAGCCCGGCATCGACCAGCATCGCCCGGTCGATATGCTTCAGTGCCGTTTTCAACTTGGTGCGCGAATCGGGCGCAAAGCCAAATCCAAACGCCTTGCGAGTCGCGTCCGAAATGCCGCGCTTGTGGAGATAGGCGCGCGCTTCCGCGCCATCGATCCCGTCGAGCTGCGCGACGAACCAGTCCTGCGCGGCCTGAGTCACGTCATGCAGGCCGGACGCGCGCTCGGCGCGCTCTTGCGCCTTGGGGTCGGGAGCGGGCACGTCGAGACCCGCCGCCTGCGCCAGTTCCTTCACCGCATCGATAAAGGGCAGGCCGCGCTGATCGGTCATCCAGCGGATCGCGTCGCCATGCGCGCCGCACCCAAAGCAGTGATAGAAGCCTTTTTCGTCGTTGATGGTGAAACTGGGCGTCTTTTCCTGGTGGAAGGGGCAACAGGCTTTCCATTCGCGCCCCGCGCGCTGGATCTTCACGGTCTTGCCGATCAGGCCCGACAGCAGGGTGCGCGCGCGCAACTCGTCGAGGAATTGCGGGGACAGGGTCATTCACTCCCCTCCCGTTTTATGGGAGGGGAAGGGGGTGGGCCTGTCGAGCAAAGCCCGCTCGATCTTCGCAATCACACCCTCGATCCTCTCGATCACGTCATTGTTCCAGAAGCGGATTACGCGATACCCTTGATTTTCGAGGAAACGCGTTTTCCGCTCGTCGGCTTCCGCCCGAACATCATGCTGGCCGCCATCTACTTCAATAATGAGCTTTGCACCCCGCGACACGAAATCGCAGATGAAGGGGCCGATCGGGAATTGGCAATTGAACCGCACGCCATTGACCTGACGCGAGTTCAATCGGTGCCACAAGGCGCGCTCGGCTGGCGTGGCATTGCTGCGAAGTTCGCGGGAGCGGGCGGTCTGACGCGTATAGCCCTTGTCCAACATGCCCTCCCCCGACCCCTCCCGCGCGCGGGAGGGGAGAGATCGACTCGCCTTATGCCAAAGCCGCCTTCACCGCCGCGCTCGCCTTGGTCATGTCGAGCTGACTACCGTGGCGTTCCTTGAGCAGCGCCATCACCTTGCCCATGTCCTTCACCGATGATGCGCCGATTTCCGCCTTGATCGCCTCGATCGCGGCGGCGGTCTGGGCCTGGTCGAGCTGCGTGGGCAGGAAGCGTTCGATCACGACCACTTCGGCGCGTTCGGCATCGGCCAGTTCCTGCCGGCCGCCCTTTTCGTACATCTCGATCGATTCGCGGCGCTGCTTCACCATTTTCTGGAGCACTTCGACCACCAGGGCATCGTCATCCGTCGGCGCCTTGCCAGTGCGTGCCTCGATGTCGCGGTTCTTGATCGCGGCCTGGATCAGGCGGGTGGTGGCGGTGGTTTCCTTGTCGCCCGCTTTCATGGCGGTAATCTGGGCGGCCTTAATGTCGTCGCGAATCATGGGTTTCTCGGCCTGTTTTGGGAAAGCTACCAGCATAGCCAACGCGTCTCGATTTTAATAGATTGACCCCGATGGGCGTGGCTCCTAGTGACCCCGCCGTTTAACCTGTTCCCCGGGAGTAGCTGCACATGGCTGATGCCAAACCGTCCACCGCGCCTGAAGGGGCGACGGGGGTATTGGTGCTGTCCGACGGGTCGGTATTGTGGGGCCGTGGCTTCGGTGCAGAGGGCGCGGCGGTGGGCGAGGTGTGCTTCAACACCGCGATGACCGGATATCAGGAGGTGATGACCGATCCCTCCTATGCCGGCCAGATCGTCGCCTTCACCTTTCCGCATATCGGCAATGTCGGCACCAATCACGACGATATCGAGGCGACCAACCCGCACGCGCTGGGCTGTGTCGTGCGCGAGGACGTCACCGCGCCGAGCAATTTTCGCAGCATCCAGCGATTCGATGAATGGCTGAAGGGCAATGGCCGTATCGGGCTGGCGGGCGTCGATACGCGCGCGTTGACCCGGCGCATCCGGATCGAGGGCGCACCCAATGCGGTGATCGCGCACAATGCGGCGGGTCGGTTCGATATCGATGCGTTGCTGGCGCAGGCGCGGGGCTGGCCCGGGCTGGAGGGCATGGACCTCGCCAAGGACGTGTCAACGCTGCAAAGCTATCAATGGCGCGACGGCCTGTGGTCGCTGGGCAGCGGCTATGCTGTCGATGAAGCGACCGACGATCGCCCGCATGTCGTGGCGATCGATTACGGCCTGAAGCGCAACATCCTTCGAAACTTGGTGGCGGCCGGCGCGCGCGTCACCGTGGTGCCCGCCACCGCGACCACGCTGGAGGTGATGGCGCACCGTCCCGACGGCGTGTTCCTCTCTAACGGCCCCGGCGATCCCGCGGCGACCGGCGGTTACGCGGTACCGGTGATCAGGGATCTGCTCGAACGTGACATGCCGATCTTCGGCATCTGCCTGGGTCATCAGCTGCTCGGCCTCGCGGTGGGCGCCAAGACCAGCAAGATGCATCAGGGTCATCGTGGCGCAAATCATCCGGTCAAGCGCATCGCTGATGGCGCGGTCGAGATCACGAGCATGAATCACGGCTTCGCGGTCGAGGCCAAGACACTGCCGAAAAATGCGAAAGCGACGCATGTCAGCCTGTTCGATGGTTCGAATGCCGGATTCGAACTGACTGACAAGAAAGCATTTTCGGTGCAGTATCACCCGGAAGCGAGCCCGGGTCCCCAGGACAGTCATTATCTGTTCGAAAAGTTCGTCGGAATGATCAAGTGATCGATCCGAACAGCATGATTGCCGATACATTCGAGACGAAGGCCGACTAATGCCCAAACGCACCGACATCTCCTCGATCCTCGTCATTGGCGCCGGCCCCATCGTGATCGGCCAGGCATGCGAGTTCGATTATTCCGGCACCCAGGCGATCAAGGCGCTGAAGGAAGAGGGATACCGGATCGTCCTGGTCAATTCGAACCCAGCGACGATCATGACCGATCCTGAACTGGCCGACGCGACCTATGTCGAGCCGATCACGCCCGAGATCGTCGCGAAGATCATCGAGAAGGAACGGCCCGACGCGGTTCTGCCAACGATGGGCGGCCAGACCGCGCTCAACACCGCGCTGGCGCTGTTCAACGACGGTACGCTGGAGAAATATGGCTGCATCATGATCGGCGCTGACGCGGCGGCGATCGACAAGGCCGAGGATCGGCTGAAGTTCAAGGATGCGATGAGCAAGATCGGGCTCGAATCGGCGCGCTCGGCGATCGCGCATTCGCTCGACGATGCGATGGCGGCGCTGGAGAAGGTGGGCCTGCCCGCGATCATCCGGCCGAGCTTCACACTGGGCGGCACCGGTGGCGGTGTCGCTTATAACAAGGACGAGTTCCGCCGGATCGTGGCGGGTGGACTCGAGGCCAGCCCGACCACCGAAGTGCTGATCGAGGAATCGCTGCTCGGCTGGAAGGAATATGAGATGGAGGTGGTCCGCGACCGCGCGGACAATTGCATCATCATCTGCTCGATCGAGAATGTCGATCCGATGGGCGTCCATACGGGCGATTCCATCACCGTCGCGCCGGCGCTGACGCTGACCGACAAGGAATATCAGATCATGCGCAACGCATCGATCGCCTGCCTCCGGGAAATCGGTGTGGAAACAGGTGGTTCGAACGTGCAGTTCGCGGTCAATCCGAAGGATGGCCGGCTGGTTGTGATCGAGATGAACCCGCGCGTCTCGCGCTCGTCCGCGCTTGCGTCCAAGGCCACCGGCTTCCCGATCGCGAAAGTCGCGGCCAAGCTGGCGGTGGGCTACACGCTCGACGAGATCATGAATGACATCACCGGTGCCACGCCGGCTTCGTTCGAACCGACGATCGATTATGTCGTCACCAAGATTCCGCGCTTCGCCTTCGAGAAGTTCAAGGGATCGGAGCCGTTGCTGTCGACCGCGATGAAGTCGGTGGGCGAGGTCATGGCGATCGGCCGCAACATCCATGAAAGCATCCAGAAGGCGCTTCGCGGCCTCGAAACCGGGTTGTCGGGCTTCAATTTCGTCGACAGCCTGGTCGGCGCGCCCAAGGACGACATCATCGCCGAACTGTCGCGCGCCACGCCTGATCGGCTGCTGGTGGCCGCGCAGGCGCTGCGCGAGGGGCTGAGCGTCGCCGAGGTCCATCAGGTCGCGAAATACGATCCCTGGTTCCTCGAACGGATCGCCGAGATCGTCGCCGCCGAGCGAGAAGTGCTCGACAATGGCCTGCCGCGCGACGCGCAGGCGATGCGCCGCCTGAAGGCAATGGGCTTTTCCGACAAGCGGCTCGCCTATCTGGCGCTGCAATCGGCCAACCTGCGCGGTGGAGCGAGCATGGAGCGCGCGGTCGCGCGCGGTTCGGGCCTGATCCGCGACGCCGTTGTCGCGATGACCGGCGGCGTGACCGAGGAAGAGGTGCGCAGCCTGCGCCACAAGCTCGGCGTGCGGCCCGTGTTCAAGCGGATCGATACCTGCGCCGCCGAGTTCGAGGCGAAAACGCCCTATATGTACTCGACCTATGAGGCGCCGGTCTTCGGCGAACCCGAATGCGAGAGCCAGCCGAGCGATCGTACGAAGGTCGTCATTCTCGGCGGCGGTCCGAACCGGATCGGCCAAGGGATCGAGTTCGACTATTGCTGCTGCCATGCCTGTTTCGCGCTCGAGGATGCCGGGTTCGAGACGATCATGATCAACTGCAATCCGGAAACGGTCTCGACTGACTACGACACGTCCGACCGGCTCTATTTCGAGCCGCTGACCGCCGAGGATGTGCTGGAAATCCTCCATGTCGAGCAATCGAACGGCACGCTAGCCGGCGTGATCGTCCAGTTCGGCGGCCAGACCCCGCTCAAGCTGGCCCAGGCGCTGGAGAAGGCGGGCATTCCGATCCTGGGCACCTCGCCCGACGCGATCGACCTGGCTGAGGATCGCGAACGGTTCGCGGCATTGGTGACCAAGCTGAAACTGCTTCAGCCCGCCAACGGCATCGCGCGCAGCCGGGAAGAGGCGGTCGCGGTGGCGGAACGGATCGGTTATCCGGTGCTGATGCGGCCCAGCTATGTGCTGGGTGGCCGCGCCATGGAGATCGTAGACGGTCTCGCGCAACTCGACGCCTATATCCAGACTGCGGTTCAGGTCTCGGGCGACTCGCCGGTGCTGATCGATCAGTATCTGCGCGACGCCATCGAGGTCGATGTCGACGCGATCTGTGACGGTGACGAGGTCGTCGTCGCCGGCGTGCTCCAGCATATCGAGGAAGCCGGCGTTCATTCGGGCGACAGCGCCTGCACGCTGCCGCCCTACAGCTTGCCCGACGCGATCATTGCGGAGATCGAGCGTCAGGCCGAACTGCTGGCGCATGCGCTGGAGGTCCGCGGCCTGATGAACATCCAGTTCGCGGTGAAGGACGGCAAGGTCTATCTGATCGAGGTCAATCCTCGTGCCAGCCGTACCGTGCCCTTCGTCGCCAAGGCGATCGGACAGCCCATCGCGAAGATCGCGTCGCGCGTGATGGCGGGCGAGAAGCTGGCGGCGCTGCCGCGGATCGACCGTCGCATCGATCATATCGCGGTCAAGGAAGCGGTCTTCCCCTTCGCGCGGTTCCCTGGCGTCGATCCCGTGCTCTCGCCTGAGATGAAGTCTACCGGCGAAGTGATGGGAATAGATAAGGATTTTGCGACGGCTTTCGCCAAGTCGCAATTGGGGGCAGGCGATGAACTGCCGCAATCGGGCACCGTGTTCGTCTCGGTCAAGGACAGCGACAAGCCGGTGATCCTGCCGGCGGTGAAGCTGCTGACCGAACTTGGCTTCAGCATGGTCGCGACGAGCGGAACCGCTGATTTCCTGGAAGCGGAAGGCATTGCCGTTGAACGAGTCAACAAGGTGGCGCAGGGCCGGCCCCATATCGTCGATCGCATCATCGACGGCGGCGTGGCGCTGATCTTCAACACCACCGAAGGTTGGCAGAGCCATAAGGACTCCGCTTCGATCCGTGCTTCTGGGCTTTCGAAGTCGGTTCCGTACTACACCACGGCTTCGGCGAGTGTCGCCGCGGCTGAGGCGATTGCTGCAATGCGCAATCAAAACCTTGAAGTACGGCCGCTCCAGTCATATTATTCGAGTTCGCACGCCTGATCCCGACAATATGACGCGCGACAGGTGGCCTCGTCAGGACGGGGCCGCTTGGGGAAGTTTTGACGAAGGACGAGAGTGATGGCGACGGTCGAGAAAATGCCGATGCTGCAGGAAGGCTTCGACAAGCTGACGGTCGATCTCCGTCGCTTGAAGGCCGAGCGCCCGGAGATCGTTGATGCGATCGAGGAAGCGCGCGCGCATGGCGATCTTTCCGAAAACGCGGAGTATCACGCCGCCAAGGAGCGTCAGGGCCAGATCGAGGCGTCGATCGCCGATATCGAGGACAAGCTCTCGCGCGCGCAGATCATCGATCCCAAGACCTTGTCTGGCGACAAGGTGATCTTCGGCGCGACCGTGACGCTGCTTGACGAGAACGACAAGCCGCTCAAATACCAGATCGTTGGCCAGACCGAGGCGGACGCAAATTCGGGGCGTATCTCCTACAACTCGCCGCTCGGTCGCGCGCTGATCGGGCGCAAGGTGGACGACGAGGTCGAGGTGACGGTGCCCGCTGGCGACCGTTATTACCTGGTCTCGAAGATCGAGTTCATCTGACCGGCATGAACCTGCCGGCGGGTCGCTACACCAATATCCTGGTCATCGTCACGGCAGTCATCTGGCTGGCGCTCAATCTTGCCGGGTGGCTGGGATGGGCGTCGGTCATGGCTGGTTTCATCCCTGCACGCGTGATGGGGCCGGCGCTTGACGGCGCGGTGCCGGTCATCCTGACGCCGCTCAGCGCCGTTTTCGTGCATGCCAATATGGCCCATATCGCCTTCAACATGGTGATGCTGTTCCTGTGCGGGCGTTATACCGAATATGCGCTCGGCTCCGGGGGCTTCGCATCGCTCTACATCATCGGCGCCTATGCTTCGGCTGCCGCCCACTATCTCGTCGATCCTACGTCGATCGTGCCGATGGTGGGCGCCAGCGGGGCGATCTCCGCAGTGGTGGGCGCATATGCGCTATTGTTCGGACAGAAGCGGGCAAGGGCGATCGGACCGGTGCCGGCGGCCGTGGTCAACATCCTTTGGCTTGCCGCTGCATGGATCGGCGTACAATTGCTCATCCAGGTCGCAACGGCGAGTTCCGGAATCTTGGTCGCTGTCGCGGCGCAGGTCGGCGGCTTCTTCGCTGGCATATTGCTGGCGCGGCCTTTGCTCCTGTGGCGGTATCGCAGCGCTTGAGAAACGTGCGTGCGACCAATGCAAGCGCTTTCAAATTTTATACTATGGTGCAATAATCTATTCGGGGTGCGGTACATGCTCCCGGATTGGAGAGGTGCATGGTGGCAGGCGCGCATCCCGGCACGCGTGAGGAATGGCGGGCGGGATGGACCGTGGTGCTTGCTGGCGCCGTCGGCATCGGCGTCACCTCGCTGCACTTCTACTCGCTAGGATTGTTCATCGATCCGCTTGCCAAGGCCTTCGGCTGGAGCCGTGCTTCGATCGCGTCGGGGCCGGCGATCGTCGCGGTCGTCAATCTGTTCATCGCCGCGCGCATCGGGCGTCTGGTCGATCGCGTTGGCGTGCGTCGCGTCGCGCTTCCCGGCTATGCCGCCTATTGCTCTGGCTTGGCGCTGCTGGGTCTGGCTGGGCCGTCGGTGTGGAGCTGGTATGCGCTGTGGGCGCTGCTGGGCGTCGGCTATAGTTTCGCTGGTGCCAGCCTTTGGTCGGTGGCTGTCGCGAGCCGTTTCGATCGCTCACGCGGGCTCGCGCTCGCGGTCGCCCTGTGCGGCACAGGCGTAGCCGGCGCGTCGACGCTTTTCCTCGGTGCGCGGGTGCTGGATCGTTTCGGCTGGCAGGCGACCTATGGCGCATTGGGTGGCACGATCTTCTTGCTCGGCATGCCTGTGCTCCTGGCTTTCCTCCGCAGCGCGCGCGATCTGCATTTGAATGGCGCTTCACCGGAGCAAGTTGCTTTGGCGCCGATGCCACCCGGCATGGATTTTCCCCGCGCGCTACGGCACCCGCACTTCTGGATGCTCTCCGCTTCCGCAATGCTGATCGGCGGCGGTGTCGCGGGGTTGATCGTCCATTTCGTGCCGATGGGAATCAGCCGTGGCATCGCCCCTGTGGATGCTGCGGCGATCGGCGGGCTGATCGGAATGTCGGCGATCGTCGGCCGGCTGATCACCGGATCGCTGATGGATCATTGTCCCGCGCGGCTGGTCGGCGGCTGCGTTTTCCTTTTGCCGGTCGCTGCCTGCATATTGCTCGCGCCGGGCGGCGGTGCTGCGCCGCTGATGATCTCTGCCGCCATTATCATCGGCCTCGCGACCGGGGCCGAGTTCGACGTGCTCGCGATACTCGTCAGCCGCTATCTCGGCATGCGCGCCTATGCCGCGATCTACGGGCAGATCGCGGCATTGTTCGGCATCGGCGTCGGGTTCGGCCCCACGATCGGTGGCGCCCTGTTCGATATGTTCGGAACCTATCAGCCGATGCTCTGGTTCCTGGCGATGCTGTTCGCGATCGCTGCCATCCTGCTATTCCTGCTGGGGCCGGCGCCGGACTGGTCAGATCGCCGGGTCCCGGCGGATCAGCCCTGAGCGGGCTTCAGCATATCGGGTTCGAGCAGGCGGTGGAGATGAACGACAACATAGCGCATCTCCGCGTCGTCGACGGTGCGTTGGGCCGCTGCGCGCCATGCGTCTTCGGCCGATTTGTAATCGGGAAACACGCCAACGATGTCGATCGTTGAAAGATCGGCGAAGTCCAGCGTCTGCGGGTCCTTGACCCGTCCGCCGAACACCAGATGCAATTTGCTCATCGAAAACCCTCTGCTTGAAGCGCGATGCCTGACGGCGAAGGCAAGCCATGCTTTCGCCGATGCCGCGAAACCCATGTTCCGCGCAGCCGATCGGGCTCCTGTCCTAAATCAGTCGCCATGGCGGCCTGGGGAGGCCCTGAGCCGTGCCGACGGAGATACAGGGCTCCCTAATGATTCAGGCCGGCGCGTCAATCGCCGGACGTCGCGTCCGTCAGGCTTTTGCCTTCGGCGCGGCGGGTTTCGCGCCGGCCTTGCTCGCGGCACGGGTGGGCTTCGGCGTCGGCTTGGCGACCGCCTTGGCAGCGGCGTTGCCGGCTTCGTTGGCTGCAGCCGAAACTGACTTGAGCAGGCTTTGCGCCTGCTGCTTGGCGGCTTCCTTGCTGATGCCAAGCGCGTCGAGTTTCTTCTTGCCGGCGGCTTTCGCTGCCTGCGCCGCATTGCCCGCAGCCTTGTTGATCCGCCGTCCGGTGGCGCCCAGCGTCTTGGTTTCCTGCTGGGTGCGCGGCAGCAGCGATCCGATCAGAGCGCCAAGCGCTATGCCGCCAACCAGAAAGGCGATCGGGTTGTCGTCGAGCTGCTGGCCGGCTTTCGCGCCAGCGCGCTTCACACCAGCCTGTGCGTTCGAATAGGCCTTGCCGGCGCGTTCGCGCGACGCCGAATAGGCGGTCTTGGCCTTCGCCTTGCCACTGGCGAGCGCGGTCTCGGCCGCGTCGCGCGCGGCTTCGATCTTTTCGTTCGCGAATTCGCTCGCCTTCTTGGCGCTGTCAGCGATCTTGGTCATGCGTCATCCTCCAAAGGGCGGCCATGCGGCCGATCGTTCAGTTCCGTGCCTACTCCGTGTCGCGGCGCGTCTTCATTCTTTCCACGACATCCCCGATCGCCGACAGGATCGGCGCCCGGAAGACCCATGCCAGCACGGCGACCACGAGAGCGGCCGCAGTGAATGGCCTTTTCTTCACCGTCTCGATCGCATCCGCCGCGATCTCATCGGCCTTTTCGCGCAGGTCCTCCAGTGCCTCCTCGATCAACGCCTTGGGCTTCAGGCGTTTCTGCACCTCGATCAGCGTGCCAGTCAGCCGTGCCCGCGCTTCGGCGGATTCACGGCGTGCCCGCGCCAGACGGATCTCGTCGCGGCTCATGCGTCTTGGTCCTGCTTGTCGCCCAGATCCTTACGGATTCTTGCCGTGACTGATCCGATCAGTAATCCGGCGAGCAGCATCGCCACCAGCGCGACCAGGAACGCTGCCCAGGCCGCGCCGATAAAAGGAGAGAGCGCGAAAACCAGCGCGATCAACATCAGCGTCACTGATCCAAAGGCCAGCAGTCCACCGATCGCGGCGATCACAAGGAGCGAGCGATAGATATTCACCTTGTGGATCGCCTCCACCCGGTAAAGCTTTATCTCCGCGCGAACGAAATCCTCGGCATCATCGACCAGCCGGCTCAGTAACTCGCCGATACTGCCCTCTTCATGCCGTTTCTCGTCGATCTCCGGCACGATGTCGGGATCGGCCGGCAACGGGGGCAGGTGCGGCGTGGTCATATCCGGCGCGTCGTTCACCCCCGTCTGTCCGTCAGGCCTTGCCGTCGCTGTCGGTGCCCGCCTTGATCAGGCGAGTCAGGACGAAACCGACGGCCACTGCCGCGCCGATCGCCACGGCCGGACTCTTCTTGACGAAGTCGGTCGCGTCACGAACCAGTTCGTCCACATCCTTGCCCTTCAGTGTTTCGGCGAAGCCCGAGACCGCGTCGGCGGCCTTGCGGGTATAGTCGCCATATTGCGTGCCGACCTTGTCATCGACGGTGCCAGCGGCATCGCCGATCATGCGGGCGACATTGTCGAGCGCCGATGCGGCGCGTGCCTTGCCCTCCGTCGCGGCGCCACGCGCGCGCGCTGTGGCCTGATCCTTGAGCGCCGCAGCTTCCTTGCGGACCGCCGAGGATGCTTCGTTCGCCGCAGTCTTGAGCTTGCTTTCCACCTTGGGGGCAGTCTTCGGCGCTGCGCGGGTCGCGGCTTTCTTCACGGGTGCCGCCCGTTTTGCGACAGGCTTCGCCACGGCTGGCTTGGCCGCCTTGGGTTTCGCGGCCGCAGGTTTGCGGGTAGCGGGCTTCTTCGGGGCGGAGCCGGTCGTGATCTCGTCAGCCATGGTGCTTTCCTTTCGAAACTCGATTCACAGCTACAACAATCTCGATCCTTCGCAAGTTCCGCAACTGGGGACTTTGCGGATATGAACTTGCTCGCGGTGCGCTTTCCCGTAATTGCGCTTCGGTGGCTTGGCGGATAGAGGCACGCCATCCCATTCCATCCCGCCAGCCGGAGCAGCAGCCCATGACCGCGATCATCGACGTCCACGCGCGCCAAATCATCGACAGCCGGGGCAACCCGACGATCGAGGTCGATGTCTCGCTGGAGGATGGCAGCTTCGGCCGTGCCGCGGTGCCGTCGGGTGCATCGACGGGGGCCCACGAAGCCGTTGAAAAGCGTGATGGCGACAAGACGCGCTGGATGGGCAAGGGCGTGACCGCCGCCGTCGAGGCGGTTAATGGCGAGATTGCCGAAGCCATTCTGGGTCTTGAGGCCGAGGACCAGGGCGAAGTCGACGCCGCCATGATCGATCTGGACGGCACGCCCAACAAGGGCCGCCTGGGCGCCAACGCGATCCTCGGCGTCAGCCTTGCGACTGCCAAGGCTGCGGCGGAATCGCGTGGCCTGCCGCTCTATCGCTATGTCGGCGGCGTTTCCGCCCACCTGCTGCCCGTGCCGATGATGAACATCATCAACGGCGGCGCGCATGCCGACAATCCGATCGATTTCCAGGAATTCATGATCATGCCGGTTGGCGCGGACAGCCTGGCCGAGGCCGTGCGCTGCGGCGCGGAGATCTTTCATACGTTGAAGAAGGGCTTGCACGACAAGGGGCTGGCGACCGCTGTGGGTGACGAGGGCGGTTTCGCGCCCAACCTCGCCAGCGCGCCCGATGCGCTCGATTTCATCATGCAGTCGATCGAAAAGGCTGGTTATACGCCGGGCGACGACGTCGTTCTCGCGCTGGACTGCGCCGCGACCGAGTTCTTCAAGGACGGCGCCTATCATCTGGACGGTGAGGGGCGGGTGCTCTCGCCGCTCGAAATGGCGGATTATCTCGCCGACCTGTGCGCGCGCTATCCGATCAAGTCGATCGAGGATGGCATGGGCGAGGATGATTTCGAGGGCTGGAAGGCGCTCACCGACAAGATCGGCAACAAGGTCCAGCTCGTTGGCGACGACCTGTTCGTGACCAATCCCAAGCGGCTCGCCCAGGGCATCCGCGACGGCCTTGCCAATTCGCTACTGGTGAAGGTCAATCAGATCGGCACGCTCACCGAGACGCTCGAAGCCGTCTCAATGGCGCAGCGTGCCGGCTACACCGCCGTGATGTCGCACCGTTCCGGCGAGACCGAGGATTCGACGATCGCTGATCTCGCGGTCGCCACCAATTGCGGTCAGATCAAGACGGGAAGCCTGGCGCGTTCGGACCGGCTGGCGAAGTACAACCAGCTGATCCGTATCGAGGAGCAGCTTGGCCCGGTCGCGCGCTATGCGGGCCGCATCTTCGGCTGATTCAGCTTTTCGGGTGTTGGGGGTGGCCTGACGTCCACCCCCTTTGAAAATTGTTGCGAGATTGTGCTTGACCCGCAGAATCGCGTGTGATTCAACGATTCTGCGATGTCCAAGGCAATTTCCTTCCTGTCCCTGCTCCGATCGGCGGCGCCGTCCGCGCTGATGTTCCTCGTGATCGCGATGTTCGCGGGATATGCGTTGATGGGATCGAATGGTGTGCTCGCCTGGGGTGACTATAAGCGTCAGCTTCAGGAACGGCGCGTCGTGCTCGCCAAGCTCGAAGCGGAGAAGGCGGTGCTTGCCAATCGCGTCGGCTTGCTGGACCCCCGCCGGGCTAATCCTGACATGGCAGATGAACTCATCCGCCGCGAGCTTGGCCTCGCTCATCCAGACGAGATCATCCTGCCTGTTAAATGATCGGCCAATTAATTTCGTCAAATGATGTTTAAACGCCGATAATCGCGCGCTGGCCGTTGCGGAATCCTCGAACGCGCGCCTATAGACCGGCTCACACCGTTCCTCCTTCCCCAGGGTGATGAGTTGGCAAGAACATCGACAGCGAAATCCGGCAAGGGCGCGACGAGCGCGCCGCCGCCGGCCAATCGGGAGCGTCCCGAAGAACCGGCGCGCTACGAGGCGAGCAAGGACGAATTGCTCGAATTTTATCGTGAGATGTTGTTGATCCGCCGCTTCGAGGAAAAGGCCGGCCAGCTTTACGGCCTTGGCCTCATCGGCGGCTTCTGCCACCTCTATATCGGCCAGGAAGCCGTAGCCGTCGGTCTCCAGTCCGCGCTCGAAGTGGGCAAGGACAGTGTGATCACCGGCTATCGCGATCACGGCCATATGCTCGCCTATGGCATCGATCCGAAGGTGATCATGGCTGAGTTGACGGGCCGCGAGGCCGGGATCAGTCGTGGCAAGGGCGGCTCGATGCACATGTTCTCGGTCGAGCATAAATTCTATGGCGGCCACGGCATCGTCGGCGCGCAGGTGTCGTTGGGCACCGGTCTTGCCTTCAAGCACAAATATGCCGGCGATGGAGGCGTGGCGATGGCCTATTTCGGCGATGGCGCCGCCAATCAGGGCCAGGTGTACGAAAGCTTCAACATGGCCGAACTGTGGAAGCTGCCGATCATCTTCGTGATCGAGAACAACCAGTATGCGATGGGCACCAGCGTCAATCGCTCTTCGGCCGAAGACCAACTCTATCGCCGGGGCGAAAGCTTCCGGATTCCCGGCATCCAGGTTGACGGCATGGATGTGCTCGCGGTGCGTGGCGCCGCTGAAACCGCCGTTAAATGGGTGCGCGAAGGCAAGGGGCCGGTGCTGCTGGAACTGAAGACCTATCGCTATCGCGGCCATTCCATGTCCGATCCCGCCAAATATCGCTCTCGCGAGGAAGTGCAGGCAGTGCGCGACAAGTCCGACCCGATCGAGCACGCCAAGAAGGAACTGGAGGCGCTCGGCGTTTCCGAGGATGCGCTGAAGGATATCGACAAGGAGATCCGCAAGATCGTGGCGGAGGCGGCTGACTTCGCCGAAACCTCGCCCGAGCCGGAAGCGGCGGAACTCTACACGGACGTGCTGGTGGATACTTACTGATGGCGATCGAACTCAAGATGCCCGCGCTTTCCCCGACGATGGAGGAGGGCACGCTTGCCAAATGGCTCGTCAAGGAAGGTGACGCCGTCAAATCGGGCGACATCCTGGCCGAGATCGAAACCGACAAGGCGACGATGGAATTCGAGGCGGTCGACGAAGGCACGATCGCGAAAATCCTGGTGCCCGAGGGCAGCGAGGGCGTGAAGGTCGGCACCGTGATCGCGATGATCGCGGGCGAGGGGGAAGATGCTTCGTCACCGGCCGCCAAGGCTGCGCCCGCCCCGGTCGCGTCGCCTGAACCGGCCGCCGAGGAGCCGGTTGGCAGCGAAGGTGAGGAAAAGCCCAAAAAGGCCGAATCCGGCACATCCAAGCTCGCGGGCGAGGTTCGTGCCAGCGTGTCGGATCCGGACATTCCGGCGGGCACCGAGATGGTCAAGACCACGGTGCGCGAAGCGCTGCGCGACGCGATGGCGGAAGAGATGCGCGCCGACGATCGCATCTTCGTGATGGGTGAGGAAGTCGCCGAATATCAGGGCGCCTACAAGGTCACCCAGGGGCTGCTGGAAGAATTCGGCGCACGGCGCGTCATCGATACGCCGATCACCGAATATGGCTTTGCCGGCGTCGGCACAGGCGCGGCGATGGCCGGCCTCAAGCCGATCGTCGAGTTCATGACCTTCAATTTCGCGATGCAGGCGATCGACCACATCATCAATTCGGCTGCCAAGACCAATTACATGTCGGGCGGGCAGATGCGGTGCCCGATCGTGTTTCGCGGCCCCAATGGCGCGGCTTCGCGCGTCGCCGCGCAGCACAGTCAGAATTATGGCCCCTGGTATGCGGCGATCCCCGGCCTGATCGTGATCGCGCCCTATGACGCGGCAGACGCCAAGGGACTGCTCAAGGCGGCGATCCGCTCGGAAGATCCCGTCGTCTTCCTTGAGAACGAACTGCTCTATGGCCGCAGCTTCGAGGTGCCGAAGCTCGACGATTATGTCCTGCCGATCGGCAAGGCGCGCATCGTGCGTGAGGGCAAGGATGTGACGCTGGTCAGCTATTCGATCGGCGTTGGCGTCGCGCTCGAAGCGGCGGAAACGCTGACGGGCGAGGGGATCGACGCGGAAGTGATCGATCTGCGCACGCTGCGTCCGCTCGACACCGCGACGGTGCTCGCGAGCCTCAAGAAGACCAACCGCATGGTGGTGGTCGAGGAAGGCTGGCCGGTCTGCTCGATCTCCAGCGAGATTATCGCGGTGGCGATGGAGCAGGGCTTCGACGATCTCGATGCGCCGGTGCTGCGCGTCACCAATGAGGACGTGCCGCTGCCTTACGCCGCCAATCTCGAAAAGCTGGCGCTGGTCGATGCAGGGCGCGTGGTGAAGGCAGCAAAGCAGGTCTGCTATCGCTGAGCCCCCGGGGGCTCTTGCTGGTGGCTCAAGAACCGGAATGATGTGATCTCGAGCCGCGTGACGGCTCGAGATCACGCTGTTTCCGGTCCGGCCTTAGGTCGCGCTGTAGGTGCCGCAGGTCGCCTTCTGGCCGCTCGACAGGTTCGATCCATTCTGCATGGATCCTTCGGGGCGGTCGCGTACGATATAGGCGGAGGTGTAGCTGATCGTCTGCACGCCGAAAAAGCCACGTCCGATCAGCGGTTGATAATCATATTGGATTTCCACGAAGACGACCGGCTCGCCGGGCTTCGCCTGGATGCGGCGGCCGTCCGAACCAATGGCCTGGGACAGGACCTGGCCTTCGGTTCCATAACTCGAGGTGACCTGTTTCAGCCCCTTGCAGCGCTGCCACATGATCACCTGATCCTGCGTATTGGTGGTCGTGGCGTCATTATCCTCAACCGAGGACAGGATCACGCGCCCGTTTTGCATCAGGTTGATCGACCCGCCCGCAAGGCGTGTGCCGGTGAAGATCTCGTTGACGTCGACTTCGTCCATCCGATTGCGGACGCGTGCGGCATTGTCGGCCGTCATATGCGCCAATTGGCTCAGCCGCGAATGGGTGATCGCCAGATTGGCCAGTTCGCCCCCGCCAAGGAACAGAAGCAGGACCGGCGGCATCGTATAGGCGAATTCCATATAGGCGACCGCCTTGCGATCGCCGAGCAGGCGCTTGAGGAATGTGGTGGCCGATCTGACAGGAACTCTCATGGTTTGCAGACCTTCGGCGGATCGATCACGCCCGCATATGGCTCGTTCTGCAGCGACGTCGCGCGTGTAATCGTTACGAGATTGCCCCATCCGAGCCAGTTCGAGATCGGGGTGAGCCGGTTGTATTTCATCGTGACGGTGTAGCTGACCACATCCTCGGCTCCACCGAGGCCGGTGCCGCCCTGCTGGGAGTCGTAAAGGCCATTGCTGTTGGCATCGATCCAGCAATCACCCGAATTGATCGTCCCGATCGGCGCCGTGTCGGTGACGATCTTCTCGGGATTGCCGACGCCGGAAAACTCGCGATAGCTGACGGCGCTGATGCTGATGTTGCTTGCGGTCGCGATCGAACTGAGGCTGCTGCGAACGAACGCATCGATCGCGGTCTGGTTCGCGCCTTCGAGCGAAGCGCGGCGTGATGCCTTGTGAATCGTGCCTTGCAGCATGGCGGTCGCGTAAAGCTGATAGGCGATATCGAGCGCGCCCATGACCAGGACGAGCATCGGTGCGAGCAGGATCGCGAACTCGACGACGGTCGCTCCCTTCCGGTCACGCCGCAGCCTGGCAAGGCGCAACTTTCGTATCATTGGCCCAGCCTGAGATTGCCGACCTTGTCCGAGATCCGCTTGAAGGCGGCGGTGAGATCGGTCGAATTGCCGACGGTGATCGCCTGGCTGGTGGTGGTCGCGCAATTCTGCATCGCGGTCGAAATGGTCGAACCGCTTGGCAGGATCGCGACGACCCATATATCGATGCCGAGTTCCTTCGCGCGACTGCACATCAAGGTGAACCGGCGCTCGTGGATCGCTTCGAGTTGCGCCTCGGTCGCGGTCTTCGCAGCCGTGCGCCCGGCAGTGTCGGGCACGCTATAGTTGGTGTAATAATCGGGAGCGATGTCGATATAGCCATCGGTCATGAAGACGATCGTCTTCGCGACCTTGACGTTGTTGTACATCGTCGGATTGTCCGCGCCGAATATCCCGACTGACGAGATCATGCGTGTTCCCCAGATGATGCCCGCATCATGATGGGTTCGGCCGACGCCGTTGGTGATCGTGTTGACATGAGTGTCGAACGCAGTTTGCGTCGACCATTCCTGAAGCGCCTTGGCCGGCTTCGGGCAGGCGTTGGCGGTCGATGACGAGCCCTCGGACTGTTCCTGGTCGGGGTCGGCCGGCCCCCAACGCGTCGCGTCGTTGGTGGGCATGGTTTCCATGTCGAGATCATAGGCAGCCGCGGGAATCGTCGTGCTCGTCGCCGTCAGCGCCGTCGTCGTGGAGCGTTCCTCGATACAGCCTTCCCAAGTGGACGTGAACCAGCTTGCGCTATGGTTATAGGCAGTCTTCAGGGTTCCCGAACTATTATAGTAGGGATAGGGGTTCCTGATATACGTTGAGTCCTTGGCGTAGAGAAGTTTGCCGACATTCACGTTCTGCGAATATTGAACAAATCCGATCCTGAGGCGAAGATTCTTCGCCGTCAGAGCGTCACGCGCCGGTATGAGGTCGGTATAGAGCTTCTTGATCGCCGTCCTCATGTTCGACATCTTGGAATTGCTTGCCTCACTGGTCGCGGCGCATGTCAGTGCAGCACCTATGGCGCAATTCATCGATCCGGTCGTGTCGAGAACGAACATAACGTCCGTATTGACGTAATATTCCTCAGCTTCGCAGGTGACGTTGATCCTGATGTCATTGACGCCAACGATCCTTAACAGGGTTGTCGGCACGCTGGTGGTCGCGTCTATCTGGAGCTGATTGTCGGTGGTCTTCGTCGCTATGACGCGATTGGTCGCGGTGCCGCTGTCCTGCGTGATCTGGCCGGAACCCATGGTTCCATTGGGGAAATTGTAGAAGAAGAAGCGATATGCCTCGTCCTTGTCGTCGGTCGCCAGAACATTGCCGGCCATGGATTTACGGCCGGCCAGCGCGCCTGCATCGCACGCCTGCTGCATGCGGCTTTGGACCAGATAGGCGCGGCTCAAGTCGACGGCACCGCCGATCATGCCGGCGATGGGGACAAGCGCACCAGCCATGATCAACATGGTGTTGCCGGCCTTGTCACGCGCCAAGCGTGTCAGGAATCCGCGCGCTGAGCGCACCGTCATCTTCTCACGAACCTTCGACATTTCCGCCCCACCCCATCAATCAACACCTCGCCGCTACCCACTGGCGTGATCGAATCGGAGCAGATTTAGGTCCAAAAGATTAAACAAGCCCTTATAGGGCCGATGATGATCGAGCATGGAGCAGCCGTGGAACTGGACCTGGCGTTGCAATACGCCCCTATATCCGCACGTCGTGATCTTTCGCTTCTCTTCGAACTCGACAGGCGATTGGCGGATATTCTGCGGACCACGCGCGAACCCCTGATTGGTGAGATGCGCTTGATCTGGTGGCGGGACGCGCTGGGAGCGCTGCGTGACGCTGATGCTCCCGCCGAACCATTGTTGCAGGATTTGGCGGCAAGCGGACTGTCGGGTCATAATATTGCCGCCATGGCCGAAGGTTGGGCCGAGTTGCTTGAACCCTTTCCGATCGAGGAGGCGGCGCTTCTGGCGTTCGCGACGGGGCGTGGAGGGGGGCTGTTTCGTACGGGTGGCACTTGTCTCGGTGCGGGTGAGTTCGCGGGTCTGGAGCTTGCCGGACAAGGCTGGGCGCTGGCCGATCTGGCTTTTCATTGCTCCGATGCTGAAACGAGCCGGCGGGCATTGGCGCTGGCATCCCCCTTGCTGGAGAATTCGTTCGCGAAACCATGGCCAAAAGCGATACGGTCGCTTGGAATGATCGCGACGCTGGCCTTGCGCGACGTAAGGGCCGGCGGGCCTCCAGTCCGGCCAGGCTCGCCAGGCCGGCAGATCGCGATGCTTCGGCATCGGCTGACCGGCCGCTGAGGCTTGCACGACAATTGCTGCGGGTTAGCATGCTCATCTTGGAAAAACGGGGGAGAGCGGGATGGGACGGTTCCTGGCGGGGGTGGCTGCGGCGGTGCTGCTGATGGGGGCCGGATTCCTGCTATGGCGGGGATGGCCGCAGGATGATCTGCCGCAACCGCCCAAGCTCGCGGCGCGCGGGCTCGATCTCCCAATTCTGGGTGACGCGATGGCGCAGCCGCCGGCCGCAAGCGAAAAGACCCGCGAGGAGAAGCGCTTCAACCGTTACGACAAGGACAAGAACGAGGAGATCGTGGCCGAGGAATATTTCGCGAGCCGGCGCAAGGCATTCGCGAAGCTCGACGTCGATCGCGACGGACGACTGTCCTTCGACGAATGGTCGATCAAGACGCGCGAGAAATTCGCCAAGGCCGATGCCGATCGATCGGGTGAGCTGAACCGAACGGAGTTCGCGACGACTGCGGTCGTGCGAAAGGTCAAGCCGAAGCCGGATTGTCCGCCAGCTCGACCCGCCTCGGAAGAAGAGGAGAGCTGACGAGCGCCGTATCGATCCATTCGGCCAGCGCGGCGCGCGCACGATTCGTGTAGAGCAGCTTGCGATCCGCTTTCTTCGTCTTTCGTTCCAGCTCCAGCGGCGGAAAAAGTCCGAAATTGACGTTCATCGGCTGATAGTCGTCGATTGCCGCACCACCAGTGATGTGACCGAGCAGGGCGCCGAGCGCCGTGGTCGGCGGAGGCGGGGCGAGCGTGCCGCCCAATATCTCCGCGGACGCGAACCGGCCGGCCAGCAGGCCAACCGCCGAGGATTCGACATAACCTTCGCAGCCGGTGATCTGTCCGGCGAAGCGGATATGCGGCGCGCTCTTCAGTCGTAATTCGCCGTCCAGCAGCCTGGGCGACTGGATGAAGGTATTGCGGTGAAGTCCGCCGAGCCGTGCGAACTCCGCTTTCTCCAGGCCGGGAATGGTGCGGAACAACCGCACCTGTTCGGCATGTTTCAGCTTGGTCTGAAAACCGACCATATTCCACAATGTGCCCAGCGCATTGTCCTGGCGAAGCTGGACCACCGCCCAGGGCCAGCGGCCAGTGCGTGGATTGTCGAGTCCGACGGGTTTCATCGGGCCGAAACGCAACGTGTCGAGTCCGCGCTCCGCCATCACCTCGATCGGCATGCAGCCCTCGAAATAGGGGGTGTCCTTTTCCCATTCCTTGAATTCGGTTTTTTCGCCGCCGAGCAGACCCTGGTGGAAGGCGAGGTACTGTTCCTTGGTCATCGGGCAGTTGATATAATCCTTGCCGTCGCCGTCGGGGCCGACCTTGTCCCAGCGGCTTGCCATCCAGCAGATGTCCATGTCGATGCTGTCTCGATGGACGATGGGCGCGATCGCATCGAAAAAGGCGAGCGCATCCGCGCCGGTCTCTACGCCGATGCTCTCGGCCAGGCGCGCGGCGGTGAGCGGACCGGTGGCGACGATCGTGGTGCCGGCCATCGGCAGCGCATCGATCCGTTCGCGTACGATCTCGATATTCGGATGCGCCTCCAGCGCGGCGGTGACGCCCGCGGAGAAACCGTCGCGATCGACCGCGAGCGCGGATCCGGCGGGCACCTTGTGGATATCGGCCTGCGCCATGATCAGCGATCCGAGCACCCGCATCTCGGCATGGAGCAGCCCGACCGCGTTGCTCGACGCATCATCGGAGCGGAAGCTGTTCGAACAGACGAGTTCGGCGAGCCCGCCGGTCTGGTGCGCCGGCGTCATCTCGCCGCCACCGCGCATCTCGGAAAGCCGGACTTTCACGCCGGCATTGGCGAGCTGCCATGCAGCCTCGGAACCGGCTAGGCCGCCGCCTATGATGTGGATCTGGTAAGTCATCGACTGGCCTCTAGGGCAGGGCATGCGTCTTTGCTATGCTCGCGACCATGAAGCTGTTCACAATCGGCTATGAAGGCGCCACCCAGGATCAGTTCATCGCTGCGCTCAAGGGGGCGGGCGTCGAACGCGTCATCGACGTGCGCGCGGTGCCGCTGTCGCGCAAGCCGGGCTTTTCGAAGAATGTGCTCGCCGCCGGATTGAAGGATGCCGGCATCGAGTATGTCCACCTGAAGGCATTGGGCACGCCGCCCGAGGGGCGCGACGCGGCGCGCAAGGGCAATCGCGCCGGGCTGGAACGCGTCTATGCCGGCCAGCTCGAACTGCCCGAAGCAATGGTTCAGGCGGAACAGATGCTCGAACTGGCGCGCGATAAGTCCAGCGCGTTGCTGTGTTTCGAACGTGATCCGGGCATGTGCCATCGTACATTGCTTCATCAGGCGATCGCCGCTGATGCCGAGATCGTCGATCTTTACGTTTGAGGAGGAGCGCAATGCTCGATCATATCGGTGTCGCGGTGTCGGATTTGACGCGGGCGCGGCTCTTCTATTCCAGGGCGCTGGCGCCGCTTGGCATCGCCGAACTGATGGAGGTCGGCCCTGAACTGACCGAGTCCAGCGGAACCGCTGTCGGTTACGGCGCGGACGGCAAGCCTTTTTTCTGGATCGGTGACAATGAAGCCGTGGGGCAGGGGACGCACATAGCCTTTGCCGTCGATGATCGCGCGATGGTCGATGCATTTCATGCGGCGGCGCTCGCGGCCGGTGGCACCGATCATGGCGCGCCCGGGCTCAGGCCGCATTATCATCCCGATTATTATGCCGCGTTCGTGCTCGATCCCGACGGGATCAATGTGGAGGCGGTGTGCCACAAGCCGGGCTGAGCGGCATGGCGCGCCTTCTGGTCGCGCTCAGCATCGCTTTCGGCCTCAGCTATATTCCGGTGTTGGGCCTTTCATGGTCGTCCGATATCGGTACGGCCTGGAAGGGGGCGGGCGTCGCGCTGCTCGCAGTCGCGGCAGTGGTCGAGGCCCGCGGGCGGGACGGCTGGCTGCTCGCGCTGATGCTGGCCATGGGGGCGCTTGGCGACATTCTGCTTGAGATCGCCGGGCTTACGGTAGGAGCGATCGCGTTCATGGCCGCGCATATCGTGGCGATCACGCTCTATCTCCTCGATCGCCGGCCTGCCCTGGCGGCCAGCCAGCGCCTGCTGGCGTTGGCCGTGGTTCCGCTGGGGGCGTTCATCGCCTGGTGCTTGCCGGCTGATCGGACAGAGGCGGGCGGTATCGCGCTTTACGCGCTGTTCGTCTCCGCGATGGCGGGCGCTGCCTGGGCGAGCCGTTTTCCCCGGTTGCGCACCGGCATCGGTGCGATGATGTTCCTGATCTCCGACCTGCTGATCTTCGCGCGCATGGGGCCGCTGGAGGGCGCGGTCTGGATCGGTGCCGCGATCTGGCTGCTCTATTATCTGGGCCAACTCTTCATATTCCTCGGCGTGGCCCGATCGCCGAAGGCATCCGTCGCCGACTGAGCCGCGGGTTTCCCGGTTTCCAGCAATTTTCGTCCCGGTCGCGCAGGCCGGGATGCTTCCTTGTGGCCTGTTCGCGGAGGTCGCTTGACGCGCGGCTCATTACACTCCTACAGCGCTATCGAGAATCACTATCAATATCAATTCAGGGGTTGATCGATGCGCCATTACTCCTTGTCCGCCGTGATCGCGTGCGCACTTGCCGCACCCGCCTGGGCGCAGGCGCCCGGTGATGACGACGCGGCGCGCGCACCGGCGATCACCGTGATCGCCACACGCGCACCCGAAAAGGTGGAGGATGTGCCCGCCACGGTGACCGTGAAGACCGACGAGCAGATCGCAGACGAGATGGCGTCGGATATCAAGGACCTGGTCCGCTTCGAACCCGGCGTCAGCGTTCGCCAGTCGCCCAGCCGGTTCGGCGCGGCGCTCGGCGTTACCGGGCGCGATGGCGCATCGAGCTTCAATATCCGCGGTCTCGACGGCAACCGCGTACTGATCCAGGTCGATGGCGTGCGCGTGCCCGACGGATTCGAGTTCGGCGCGCAGGCCGCCGGGCGCGGCGGCTATGTGGATCTGGGGCTCGTCAAGTCGGTCGAGATACTGCGCGGTCCCGCTTCGGCACTCTACGGCAGTGACGGCCTGGCGGGCGCGATCAGCTTCACCACCAGCGATCCCGCCGATCTGATCGGGGAAGGGCGGAGTTTCGGTGGCCGGGTGCGCGCATCCTATGACAGTGCCGACGAGGAGTTCAGCGAGACCGCGATCCTCGCCGGACGCAGCGGTCGCTGGTCGGCCATGCTCGCCTATACGCGCCGCGACGGCCATGAGCTCGACAATATGGGGATCAACCGGTCGCCCGATTCACGGCGGACCGCGCCCAATCCACAGGATACGACATCGGACGCGCTGCTGGGCAAGATCGTTTACGAAACCGGCCCGAACAGCCGCATCCGCCTGACCGGCGAATATCAGAAATCGGCGGTCGACACGAATGTGCTGAGTGGCGTCGCACCACCGCCGACGCCGCCCGCGACGCTCGCGGCCACGGCGGTGATCGATCTGCAGGCGCACGATACCGTTTCACGCAATCGCGCTGCGATTGACTGGCGCTACGATGGCGAGGGCACGATCGATTTCGCGCAGGTCACCGCTTATTGGCAGGATGGCGAGAACCGGCAGTTCATCGCCGAGGATCGCAATACCGCGGCGGATCGCACCCGGCTCAACATCTTCGAGAACCGCGTTATCGGCGCGGCGGCCGATTTCCGCAGCGGCTTCGATACCGGTACGATCTCGCACGAACTGGCATGGGGCGCTGACGCTTCGGTCACGCGACAGAAGGGGTTGCGGAGCGGTACGGTGCCGACCGCGCCCGAAACCTTCCCGACCCGCGCATTCCCGGTCACCGATTTCACGCTGGCGGGCGCTTATCTGTCAGATCGGGTCGAGATCGCGGACGGCCGATTCACTCTCTATCCGGCGATCCGCTTCGACTATTATGATCTGAGCCCCAAGGACGATGCGCTGCTACCGACGTTCGCGGCGGCCAAGCAGAACGGATCGCGGCTGTCGCCCAAGATCGGTGCGGTCGCGAAATTTGGGGGCGGAGCCAGTCTGTTCGCCAACTATGCCCATGGTTTCAAGGCGCCGGCGCCAAGCCAGGTCAACCAGTTCTTCGAAAACCTGACCTCGCCCTTCGGTGCCTATCGCACCATCCCCAATCCGGACCTCAAGCCTGAGACGAGCAAGTCGATCGAGGGCGGCGTGCGTTTCGCCAGCGATCATGTGCTGGCGGGGATCACCGGCTTCAGCGGCCGTTTCCGCAATTTCATCAGCCAGGAAACGGTGAGCCCGGTCGGCGCCAATCCGACCATCTATCAATATGTCAATCTGGCGCGCGTGAAGATCGAGGGGATCGAAGGCAAGCTGGAAGTGCATGGTGACAGCGGCCTGTTCGGCCAGCTCGCCGTTTCCTACGCCAAGGGTGACAGTTTCCGCGGCACTGTGCGTGCCCCGCTCCAGAGCATTGATCCGCTCAAGCTGGTTGCGGGCATCGGCTGGCGTGACCCCGCCAACCGTTTCGGAGGCCAGCTCATCATGACGCATTCGGCGCGCAAGGAGGAAAGCCGAGCGGCGGCTGGCAATTACCGCCCCGGGGACTTCACCATCCTGGACGCCACCGCCTTTGTTCGCGTGGCCGAAGCGTTCACGCTGCGCGCGGGCATCTTCAACATCCTGAACGAAAAATATGCGTGGTGGAGCGACGTGCGCGGGCTGGCGGCGAGCAGCACGGTGACTGACGCCTACACCCAGCCGGGCCGCAATATCAGCGTCTCGCTGACCGCGCGCTTCTGATCGAGCTTCGACCGAAACGAGAGGGACAATCATGAAACATTCGATCGTACGCCTCGCGCTTGCGGGCATGGCGGCGCTTCAAGTCATCAGTTTTGCACCGACCGCACAGGCGCAGCGCGCGGCGCAGGCTGCAGTGCAGAGCGATTTCGAGGCGGACCGCAATGCCATTCTCGGCATGGCCGGCACCTTCCACGTCAATTTCGATTTCCGCGAGACCGTGCCATGGAGCGCCGATTACAGGCCGATCGATCCGAAGACATCCGGCGGGTTCGAAGTTGTCCGTGTCGTCGAGGACACCGGCCGGGTGATCCGCCTTCAGCACATCCTGGTGGTGAGCCATGAGGGCGAGGTCTTCCTCGTCAAGCATTGGCGGCAGGACTGGACCTATGAGCCGGCGACCCTGCTCGAATATGAGGGCGCCGGTCATTGGAAGCTGAAGCCGGTACCGGAAGCGCAACGCAAGGGCGCATGGTCGCAGACCGTTTGGCAGACCGACGATTCCCCGCGTTATGGCGGAGTGGGGCGCTGGCGGCACGATCTGGGCGCGCCCCGCTGGACCAGCGCGGAGACCTGGCGGCCGCTCGCGCGCCGCGATGCCGTGCGCAAGCCGGTCTATGATCGCTATCTCGGCGTCAATCGCCATGCGCTGACGCCCGACGGCTGGGTGCATACCCAGGATAACATGAAGCTGGCGTCGCGCGGAGGATCGCTGTCGGCCGTGGTGCAGGAGACCGTGATCAACAGCTACGACAAAGACACTGGTTTTCAGATCGCCAAGGCTGACGACTATTGGGCGAAGACCAAGACTTATTGGGCGGCGGTGCGTGCCGCCTGGGATGCGGCGATCACGGCGCATGACGGCGTTACCGTGCAGGAGGAGCCGGAGAACGGATCGGTCACCGGTCCGAAGCTGATGAAGCTGGCCGACGAGATCGCCAAGGGCGAGAAGAGTGTCGCAGCGGCCGTCACCGAGGCGCGTGCCGCTATCATCGCCGCGACGGCGGGCTGATCGGCAAGGCTTCGCCTTATCGATTTGGAACATATTGAGAACAGGTGTGTGGGTGATTATGCTCGGCTTCCGCCCGATTCGGGAAAGCCGGAGCCAGAATGTCGATCCAGATCCATCGCGAGCGGGAGTTGCTCCACGTGTCCGGGAGCATCGAGACTATTCTGACGATACCGCATTCTGCGATGTCGGGCGCGGAAACGCGCTTCACGCTCGCGCTGTCGGACGGCACGCTTGTCGAGGGTGTGCTGGATGGTGAGGATTGTCGCTTCGAGGTGTCGGTGGCAGGTGCTGGGCTCACGCATATCGGGGGATCGAGAGGGCCTGCGCTGCGGCATGACTGGGCGATCGAATGGATCACGATCAGCGCCGCGCATCAGATCGGCATGGCCGAGAAACCGGCCGACGAATTGCCGCTGTTTCCCGATCTCGCGCCGGCCGAACCCGCGATGCCTGCGAGCGGCCGGCTGCGGAGCGTGATGGAAAGGCTGATATCCCACCAGTGAGCGATGGGAATCCTTGGCATTCCCAGCAGGGCTTGCCAGCCTTGTCTGGCTGGGGATATCGACGGCGGCATGAAAAGCGCTCCGTGTATCATCTGCATGGCGTTCCCACGCGACTGACGTGAGGAACATCGGGCTGAACGGCTTTCGTCGTCGTTCGGCTGCGATCCCTTTTTATCTCGGCGGCCTCGGCGAACTGGTGCGAAGCCGCCATGCAGAGAGCTTTCATGACCAATTATTTCGAAAGCCCGTTCAAGGGCATCCCGCTTTGCCGGCAAGTGACGCATCCCAATGTCATTGTCGGCCGCTACAGCTATTATTCGGGCTATTATCACGGGCACGGTTTCGACGACTGCGCCCGCTACCTGCTGCCCGATGCGAATGCGGACAAGCTGATCATCGGCAACTTCTGCTCGATCGGTTCGGGCGCGGCTTTCATCATGGCGGGCAATCAGGGGCATCGGCACGACTGGATCAGCACCTTTCCGTTCCACTTCTACCCCGATGCACCCGAGTTCGCGGGCGCGGAGAATGGTTATCTGCCTGCGGGCGATACGGTGATCGGACATGATGTCTGGATCGGATCGGAAGCGGTGATCCTGCCCGGCATCCATATCGGAGACGGCGCGGTTATCGGGACACGGGCGCTGGTGACGCGCGACGTTGAACCCTATGTGATTGTCGGCGGCAATCCGGCCAGGCCGATCCGCAAACGCTTCGACGATGCCCGCATCGCGATGTTGCTGGAGATGGAGTGGTGGCACTGGTCCGAAGCGGCGCTCAGCACGGCGATGTCGTTGCTGACAAGCGACGATATCGTGGCTCTGCACAGCCATTGGCGTCGATCGATCCGCCGCTGACTTCGGTCAATCGGGAGAGCGGATTCGTCCGCTCTCCATCCTGCGTTCTCGTTTCGCACGATCGCCGATAAAGCCGGTTTATGATCGGGCGATGTGTTTACGGATATTCTATCGTTATTTGGCGGGGAAGATCTGGTGCCCTCACGCAAGCGGCGAAATCCGCCTCCGTCCGCCGAACCGCCCTGCAAGACCGGGCGAGAAGCGCGCCGAGCCAGGCGTCAGGCAAAGGAAAATCGCAATCGATAAAGCGGCTCAGGCGCCTTTGATCGTCCGCACCGCCTTGGCATAGGCGCGGTGTGCGATCGCCTTTGTGCGGTTGCGCTGAGGGAAGCGGCCGGGCGCGCTGGGATCGAGGCCCAGCTTGCGCAGATAATGATTGGCGAGGCGCGCGTCCGCCTCTTCCAGGCTCCAGTCCGATCGCCAGGTGACCGACAGGGATATCGACACGTCCGGTCCGTTCTGCACCCAATGCGGGGCCTTTACAGGCACATGGATCGCATCGCCTGGCGCCAGCGTGAAGGCCTTGCCCTTGGCCGCGAACGCCTCTTGCCAGGGCAGGTTGCGATGATGCTCGCCGCGATGAAAGGCCTCATGGGCATAGTGGCTGGCGAGTTCGGCGTCATCGGCGGGAAAGACCGTCATCGTCTTGCTGCCACGGATCTGCAGCAGGATGTTGTGTTCGGGATCGAAATGGAAGGGTGTGACCGCATTGGGTGACGAGACGAAGATGAAGGCTTCAAGCTTGTCCATCGGCCCGGTGACAGGATCGATCACGGGCACGATCTCCGCCAGCGCGCCGTTCAGCAGCGCGGCATAGCCTGGATCCTGCTCGACATTCTTGAGCACCATCCACGATCCGTTTTGCTCGATCGAACGGATCGTCTCCTCGATGCCCAGGCCGTTGCCTGGCGTGGCTGCGGGATCGACGCCGATCGGCAGCGTGCCGCTGTTATATTCGACGCTTTTAGCGGGCAGGCGCGCACCGAGTTCGGCCAGCGATTCCAGCGTCAGCAGCGGATGGGCGAGCAACCGGTGGGGCACGATCGCGGGCGTTTCGGGATAGGCGGCGGCAAGCGCGTCGCGCGATGCGTCGTCGAAAGCGAGGATATCGGTCATGTCGCGCCTTTCCGGTCGGCAAGCAGGGTACGAAGCGTCGACGACGCGTTTTCGGCGACGCGGCAGAGTTTGAATTCAACGCGGCGGGCCATGCCCGACAGTGGCAGGGTGATACGGACGATCGATCGCCGTTCGGTCCAGAGCCGGTCGATCATCGGATGGCCTTCGGCGGCGCAACTGTCCATCCAGCCGATCGTGTCGGAGCCCAGCACGCGCGCGATATTGTCGAGCTCGATCAGCACGCCGGGGGAGAAGCGCGAAAACTCCTCGTCATAGGCGATCTTGTAGGAGAAGCTGCCTGGCTGGGCCTGGAAATTGACGAGCATGGCGATCGCGCGCCCGTCCAAGTCCAGCCGCAGCATGTCGAGCGCGCGCGCATCGGCGGCGCCCCGGATCACCTCCTCGAAAAAGCCGCGCGTGGCATCGGCATTGGCCAGCGCCTCGCCGTCGCTGCCTTTCCAGCCCGCGCTTTCCAGTCGGAGGAAATCGGCGGCCCAGGCGGCGGGATCGTCGGACTGACCACATATGCGCGTCTCGACCTTGCCAAGCTCGCCCAGGCGGTTCGCGAGGCGGCGGAATTCCTTGCGTTTCTTGCCGCGGATCGCGCGCTCGATATAAGCATCGGCGTCGAGATCGCTTTCGAGCAGCGCGCGTGCGCGATAGTGGACGGTATCGCAGGGGCGCCCGCGCGCCTGCGCGGCGGCGACGAAACCACGGTGCACGGGGCCGTGCTCGGCGATATGGGTGATATGGACGAAGCCACGCGCCCAGTCATGGCCGTCGAATAGGCCGATCAGCGCCGCCGCAGCCTCGGTCTCGTGCCCGGCGCGCAGCAATGGCGTCCCCAGGAAGCTCTGGCCATGGACCCAGTTTTCGACATGGGGCGCGGGCATCCGGCCATAGCGCGGCGCGATCACGACGGGCATCAGCGCAGTCATCATCCGGCCCGTGGTGACGACGGCGATGCGGATGTCCGCGCCATCGGAAAGATGCGTCAGGCTTGGCAGCAGGAACCAGGGTTCCAGGAAGCTGTTGGGTTCGGCTGCATGGCGCACCAGATCGCGCCAACTCGTCACCAGCGCAGGATCGAGCGCGTCGGGCGTGAGCAACATCGCCGCCGGCGCCGGGCCGGCGGGCGCTCCCCGTGTCATGGCGGGGATTCCGGGCTCTACGCCCATGCGGATTGCCGGCAGCGCACCATGCGCCGGCCTTAGCCGGTGACGCTTAATTTTCCGGAAAGACGATGGGTTAACGCGGCCTGGGTGGCGGCCTGCCGGTTATTCGCCGGCAGGCACTTCGGGGGTGCCGCTCTCGACTTCGCCGGTTGCGTCGGTCGCCTCTGCGTCGGCTTCGGCCTCGTCGTCGCTTTCCTCGATCTTCGCGGCGCTCACGACATGCTCATTGTCGGAAACGTTGAACAGGCGGACGCCCGCGCTGCCACGGCCGATCACGCGCAGCGTGTCCAGCCCCATGCGGATCAGCTTGGCCTGGTCGGTGACGAGCATGAGCTGTTCGTGCGCATGCGCGGGGAAGCTGGCGACGACGGGGCCGTTGCGGCGGATATTGTCGATATTGGTGATGCCCTGGCCACCGCGATTGGTGCGGCGATATTCATAGGCGGAACTGCGCTTGCCATAACCGTTGGCGCAGACGGTCAGGATGAACTCCTCCGCGTCCTCAAGCTGTTTCATGCGCTCGGGCGCCAGCGTCGGTTCGTTCTCGTTATCCTTCCACGGCGCCGCGCGCAGATAGGCCTCGCGCTCCTCGGTGGTGGCGTCGGATCCACGCAGGATCGACAGCGAGATCACCTCGTCATCGTCCTTCAGCGTGATGCCGCGCACGCCGGTCGAAGTGCGGCTCTGGAATTCGCGCACCGCGGTCGCCTCGAACCGGATCGCCTTGCCCTGGCGGGTGGCGAGCAGGACGTCATCCTCCTCGGTCAGCAGCGCGACGCCGATCAGCCGGTCGGTCGCGTCTTCGTCGAAGCGCATCGCGAACTTGCCGTTGGTCGGCACGTTGGAGAAGGAATCCATGCTGTTGCGGCGCACGCCGCCATGCGCGGTCGCGAAGATGACGTGGAGCTTGCTCCACTCCTTTTCGTCCTCGGGCAACGCCAGCACGGTCGAGATCGTCTCGCCTTCGGCTAGTGGCAGCAAATTGTTCATCGATCGGCCGCGCGTGGCGGGGGCGCCTTCGGGCAGACGCCACACCTTCATGCGATAGACCTTGCCGTGCGTCGAGAAGAACAGCACCGGTGTGTGGGTGGAGGTCACGAACAGCTCGGTGATCGCATCCTCGTCCTTGGTCGCCATGCCCGCGCGGCCCTTGCCGCCACGCTTCTGCGCACGGAAGGTGTCGAGGCTGGTGCGCTTGATATAGCCACCCATGGTGACGGTGACGACCATCTCTTCACGTTCGATCAGGTCTTCGTCGTCGATGCCGTCGGCGGCGGGGGCGATCTGCGTCCGGCGCGGCGTCGCGAATTCGTCGCGGACCGCCTGGATCTCGTCGCGCATCACGCCGTACAGCTTGATGCGATCCGCCAGGATCGCGAGCAGTTCGGCGATGCTGTCGGCGAGGATCTTCAGTTCGTTGCCGATTTCATCGCGGCCAAGCGCCGTCAGCCGGTGTAGGCGCAGATCGAGGATCGCGCGGACCTGGAGCTCGGACAGCTTGTACGTATCACCCTCGACTTCATGTTCGACGGCTTCGACCAGTCGGATATAGCCGGCGATCTCCGCCACCGGCCATTCGCGCGCAAGCAATGCCGCGCGCGCCTCGGCGGGGCTCGACGAACCCCGGATGATGCGGACGACCTCGTCCAGATTGCTGACCGCGATGACCAGGCCGAGCAACAGGTGCGCGCGTTCGCGCGCTTTCATCAGCTCGAACTTCGAGCGTCGGGTGATGACTTCTTCACGGAAGGTGACGAAGGCTTCGATGATGTCGCGCAGGTTCAGCAATTCGGGGCGGCCGCCCCGAATGGCGAGCATATTGGCCGGGAAGCTGGTCTGCGCCGGGGTGTGGCGCCAAAGCTGATTGAGCACGACATCGGGCGTCGCATCGCGCTTCAGATCGATGACGATGCGGACGCCCAGACGGTTGGATTCGTCGCGAATGTCCGAAATGCCCTCGATCCGCTTGTCCTTGGCGGCCTCGGCGATCTTCTCGACCAGATTGTTCTTGCCGGTCTGATAGGGGATTTCGGTGAGCACGATCGACCGGCGGTCGCCGCGGCCTTCCTCGACGACGTGCCTGGAGCGCATGATGATCGAGCCACGCCCGGTATGATAGGCGGAGCGGGCGCCGTGCTGGCCCAGGATCAATGCGCCGGTCGGGAAATCGGGGCCGGGCACGATCTGGATCAGATCGTCGACGGTGACTTCTTCACCGCCGAGCACGCCGCGATCGATATAGGCGAGGCAGGCATCGATGACTTCGCCCAGATTGTGCGGCGGGATGTTGGTCGCCATGCCGACGGCGATGCCGCCGGCGCCGTTGACCAGCAGATTGGGGAAACGCGCGGGCAGCACCTGCGGCTCGGTTTCCGACGCGTCATAGTTCGGCGTGAAATCGACCGTGTCCTTGTCGAGATCCTCGAGCAGGTAATTGGTGACCTTGGCCAGGCGCGCCTCGGTGTACCGCATCGCCGCCGGCTCGTCGGGATCCATCGATCCGAAATTGCCCTGGCCGTCGATCAGCATCACGCGCATCGACCAGTCCTGCGCCAGGCGCGCGAGCGCCATGTAGATCGCGCTGTCGCCGTGCGGGTGATATTTACCCATGACGTCACCGACGATGCGGCTGCACTTGCGATAGGGGCGGCCGGCGACATAGCCCGCTTCCTGGCAGGCATAGAGGATACGGCGGTGCACGGGCTTCAGGCCGTCGCGCACGTCGGGCAGCGCGCGGCTGACGATCACCGACATCGCATAGTCGAGATAGCTCGACTTCATCTCATCGACGATGTTGATCGGGGTAATGTCCGAAGGGTCGGCGAGGACGGTCTCGTCGGTGCTCAATTTGGTGCTTTCAGATTTGTTTCGTGTCGATGACACGTCCTAGCCCATGGGCAAGGGCAGCGCCACCCCTCGCGCGCGTGCGCACGTACGCGCGCGCATGAAAGTTTCGATGCGATCTCAGCGGCGGATGAAGCGCCAGAGCGTCTCGTCGCTGCCCTCGGGCTCGTACCGATAGCCGTCGGTGTCGAACGTCTTGAGCGCTTCGACGTCGCGGTGATGATGTTCGCAGATGAAGCGGGCCATCATGCCGCGCGCGCGCTTGGCCGCGAAACTGTTGAAACGCAGCCCGGCCGGGCCTTCCTCGCGGAAATCGATGGTGATGACGCGGATTGCGGGATCCAGCCGCCCTTCCACCGCGCCCCAATATTCGCGGCTGGCGAGATTGACGATCGTGTCCGATCCTTCCGCATTCAGGTCGGCCGCCGCGAGATCGGCGATCCGCTGCCCCCAGAAGCCGTAAAGGTCGCCGCTGGCCGGCGCCCAGCGCGTACCCATCTCGAGCCGATAGGGACGGATTGCGTCGAGGGGGCGCAGCAGGCCGTAGAGGCCGGAAAGGATACGGACATGATCCTGGGCGAAACGGATCGCGCCCTCGTCCAACGTTCGCGCTTCGAATCCAACATAGACGTCCCCGGCGAAGGCATAGATGGCCGGCCGCGTCGGCAGGTTGGCGAAGTTCGCATAGCGCTCAGCGTTGAGCACCGCGAGATTCTCGGAAATATCCATGATCGCCATCAGGCGCTGCGCCGAAAGCGTGGCGGCAGCGTCGGCGAGAATCGCCGATTCCGATTCGAAGCGCGGGCTCGTCGCGGCAAAGGCCGGGATTTCAGAGCCATAGTCGAGCGATTTCGCGGGGGAGAGGAAGGCCAACATTGCGCGCCGCGTAGACCATCGGCGTCCGCCACGTCAAAGTGATAGCGCGCAACCGCGTTCAACCGCGATTAAGCGCCGGAACCGCAAGAGGAATGAGCAGTTGCAAGGCTTGTGCCGCAAGGCCGGCGGGATTAGGCAGCGTGGCGAACGCGCGGTGACGGCGCGGCCATGATCTAGATGGAGAAACGATCAATGAAACTGGTAACGAAGACGGCGCTGGGAGTTGTGTTCGCGCTGGGCTCCGTGTCGATGGCGGCGGTTCCCGCGCAGGCGCAGAAGAAGCCCAAGGAAGAGAAGCCCGCGCCGCTGAAGCTCAGCAAGGAATTCCGCGAGGCTGCAGGCCCTATCGACAAGGTCTACAAGGCGCAGGATTGGGCTGGCACCATGGCCGCCATCGACGCGGCCGAGCCCGCCGCGAAGACGCCCGAGGAAGTCTACACGCTTAACCAGTATCGACTGGATGTCGGCACCAAGACGCAGAACACCGCCGCCCAGGAGAAGGCGATCATCGCCATGCTCGGCACTGGCCTGCTTCCAGCCGCCGACGTCGGCAAATATCACTTCTTCGCCGGCAAATTCGCGTCGGATCGCAAGGATTACGCAAAGGCAGAGGCCGAATATGCGGCTGCCGCCGCCGCCAATTATGCGACCACCGACCTCTATTTGAGCCAGGCCAAGATCTACGCGGATACCGGCAAGTACCAGCAGGTTCTGGCCACGCTTGAAAAGGCGATCCAGGCTGAGGAAGCCACGGGCAAGAAGGCGCCTGAGGACTGGTACAAGTTCGGTTTCGGTCAGGCGTTCAAGGGCAAGCTGAACAATGAGGTCACCCGCTGGACGGTGATGCATGTGAAGGCCTATCCGTCGCCCGAGAACTGGCGCACCGCCCTGATCGTGTTCCGCGACAGCCAGAACCCGACGGACAAGCCGCTGATCGATCTTTATCGCCTGATGCTCGCGTCCGATTCGCTCGCCGGCGAGAAGGACCACTATGAATATGCCTATCTGGCGAGCCGCGCGGGCCTGCCGGGCGAGGCGAAGCTGGTGCTCGACCACCTGAAGGCGAGCAAGTCGCCGGGCAACAGCCCCGATGTCAACGAGCTTCACAAGGAAGTAACCGCCAAGGTCGCGGGCGACCGGACTTCGCTCGCCGCCGAAGAGAAGAGCGCGGCCAGCGCCGCCAATGGCGTCAGTGCGGCGGGCGTTGCCAATGCCTATCTCGGCTATGGCGACTATGCGAAGGCGGTGACTTTGTACGAGCTGGCTTTGCAGAAGGGCGGTGTCGACGCCGACGAGGTCAACACCCGCCTCGGCATCGCGCTGGCGCGCCAGGGTCAGAAGGATGCCGCCAAGGCCGCCTTCGCCAAGGTGCAGGGCTCGCCGCGTGCCGGTATCGCGCAATATTGGTCGGCCTGGATCGACAAGGCCGCCTGAGTCGTCCTCACATGAAAAGGGGGCGGTGCTTCATGCACCGCCCCCTTTTTCGTGCCTGTCGTTCAAGCGGACAATGCGCGCATCCGCCCTCAGGGCAGGTCGACATCGTCGAAGGGAACACCGGGCTCGTATTTGGAGCGGCGGATGGTCAGCGAGGTCTTCACGCTGATCACGTTGGGCGCCGGGGTGAGCTTGGAGGTCAGGAAATTCTGGAAGCTCTGGAGGTCGCGCGCGACAATCTTGAGCAGGAAATCGATCTCGCCGTTGAGCATATAGCATTCGCGCACCTCGGGCAGGTCCGCGACATGATTCTCGAACGCCTGCAGATCGGCCTCCGCCTGGCTGCGCAAGCTCACCATCGCGAAGATGGTGATGCCATAGCCCAGCGCCGCCTGATCGAGCCGGGCATTATAGCCCTGGATCACCCCGGCATCTTCCAGGCTGCGGACACGCCGCAGGCAGGGCGGGGCGGTGAGCCCGATGCGCGATGCGAGTTCGACATTCGTCATGCGTCCGTCGCCCTGAAGCAGGGCGAGAATCTGACGATCGAGATCGTCGATGGATAATTGCGCCATCAGAAGAACTTCCATTCCGGTATAGGCGCCAGTGTATAATTTAATTACGGACCATTGCAATTGTCCCACATTGCAACGGCAGCTTTTTCCTAGCTTCCCCTGAACCCTCCCCTTGGCTATCCACCTTGGCAGCGGGCCGCGAAATGGGGCCCGGCAATGCGAGGAGCGAGCGCTTTGCGGTTCGACGACATGGCGGCAACGGTGATTGCGCGATCGGGCGCGACGCCGGAGGCACGCCGCGTCGCCTGGCGCCAGCTTGTCGATCTGGTCGCTCAGTCCCGCACCGATCATGATCAGGTTGATACCGTGTATGGTACGCTGCGTGCCTGGCGCGGCGGGGTTCCGGCCTCCGACCGAGCGCAGACCGCGCGTGCGCTCGCCGGTCGCAGGATCCCGCCCGCGCTGTTCGCCTTTTTCGCGGAGGATGGTGCCGGCATCGCGGCGCCGCTTGCGCGCGCCGTGCGATTCGATGTCGATCAATGGACCGCGCTATTGCCTGGACTGCCGCCGCCCGTGCGTGCGCTGCTGCGGCATCGCACCGATCTGGCCCCCGCGGTGGAGCATGCGCTGGCCAGCTTCGGCGCCGCCGACATGGTCATCGCCGGCCCGTCGGCCGAAGCTGTTGTTGAAGCCGAGGCCCATGCGGATCCTGTCGCCGCGCCGGATGGTCCCCCCGAACCGGATCCGTTGACCGGGGGGGTACAGATCCGCGAACTGGTCGATCGTATCGCTGCTTATCGCCGCGAACGTCCGCTTCCGGCGGCGGAGGCCGGACCAAGCGTTGATGTGGCGCAGGCGGAGGCCTTCCGGTTCGAAACCGGATCGGATGGCATCGTCACCTGGATCGAAGGCGCACCGCGTGAGCCGCTGATCGGCATTTCGATCGCGGCCGTGGCCGATGCGCATGATCATGGCGTCGATGGCCATGTCGCGGGCGCCTATCGTCGGCGCGCACCGTTTCGCGATGCGCGGTTGTCAGTCGCGGGCGGTGGAGCATCCTCCGGCGAATGGCGAATTTCCGCTGTCCCCTTCTTCAATCATAAGGACGGTCGCTTCACCGGCTATCGCGGCACCGCCCGTCGCCCACGCATCGACGAGGTCGCGCGCGTGCCCGGCGGCACTGGCCTTTATGGATCGGCGCTGCCGCCTGAGTCGCTGCGCCAGCTTGTCCATGAACTGCGTACGCCGCTCAATGCGATCCTCGGTTTCGCCGAGATGATCGATCGGCAGATGCTCGGTCCCGCCGCACAGGATTATCGGTCGAAGGCGATCGAGATATTGGGAGAAGCGCGGCGCCTGCTTGGTGCCGTGGACGATCTCGACACCGCCGCGCGGGTCGATAGCAACGCGCTGCGGCTGGAGCGCGCGCGGGTCGATGGTGCGGCTTTGCTTCAGCGCGTCTGTGGGGAGCTCGCTCCGCTCACCGATGATCGCGGCGTTCACCTGCGCGTGAGCGTTGCGCGCGGCCTGCCGGCCTTGTCGGTGGACCCGTCGGCGCTCGAGCGCATGTTCTCGCGCCTGCTGGCGGCGGTGATCGCGGTCACCGCATCGGGGGAGGCGCTCAGCGTGAAGCTGGAGCCCGAAACTTCTCAGGTCGCGCTCAGGATCGGGCGCCCGCGCGCATTGGGTGAACAGGACGAACGCGCGCTGCTCGATCCGGGCTACAGTCCGGACGGCGACTGGCCGGAAGCGCCGCTGCTCGGCCTCGGCTTCGCGCTGCGTCTGGTGCGCAACCTGGCGCTTGCCGCAGGCGGGCAATTCGTGATCGGAGCGGACAGCTTTGCGCTTGTCCTGCCCGGTGCGATCGGTACGCCGGCAAAGGGGGAAAATAGTGGCTGACGCGATCGCCGAGCCGCAGCTTGCCGGGAATGTCGAAAGCAATGTCGCGGATCGGGGTGTGCGGATCGACGTGCCGCCGCCCGCTTCGGCGCATGCACCGCTCGCCGCCGATTTCGGCCGGCGCTTCTTCGTCGTGTGCGACACCGAGGAGGAGTTCGACTGGACCAAGCCGCTGGCGCGCGAGAACGTCGCGACCGAGACGGTGCGTGCGCTCCCCGAAGGCCAGGCGATGTTCGAGGCGAACGGTGTCGCGCCTTGTTATGTTGTCGATCATCCCATCGCCGACAGTGACGAGGCTGTTGCCATCATGGGGCCATGGCTCGAAAGCGGCGCCTGCTCGATCGGCACGCAGCTTCACACCTGGGTCAATCCGCCGTTCGAGGAGGAATTGACGCCGCGCAACAGCTTTTGCGGCAATCTTCCGCCCGCGCTCGAACGCGCGAAGATCGTGGCGCTGACCGAGCGCATCGCCGAGCGTTTCGGCAAGCGGCCGGACATCTATCGTGCCGGCCGCTACGGCATCGGCCCCAACAGCGCCGCGATCCTGGAGTCACTCGGTTATCGGCTCGACGTTTCGGTGCGCAGCCTGTTCCGCTATCATGGTGAGGGCGGGCCGGATTTCATTGGCTTCGGGCTGGAGCCTTTCTGGGCAGGGCCCAAGGGGACGTTGCTCGAAGTGCCGCTGACCGCCGCCTTCATAGGCCATCTGCGCGTCTTCGGGCGTTCATTGCACCGGCTCAGCCAGATCCTGCCGCACGGCGAGGGCATATTGTCGCGCACCGGTATGTTCACGCGCGTGCCCCTGACGCCCGAAGGCTATGGCAAGCGTGAGGCGTGCGAGGCGATCCGCGTGCTGGCGGGGGAGGGGCTCGATATCTTCAGCCTGTCCTTTCATTCGCCGTCCCTGGAGGCCGGTTATACTCCCTATGTCCGCGATGCCGCCGACCTCAGGGAGTTTTACGCCTGGTGGGATGCGGTGTTCGCCGAGTTCACGAAGCTGGGCATCCGGCCGACCGGGCTGGACGAGATCGTCGCGGCCGCCTGGCGGAAGCGTGCGGGCGCGCGCTGAACCGATCTTCATGATTCCCGAAAGCGCGCGATGGCGCGGCTGATCCTGTTCAACAAACCCTATGGTGTGCTCTCGCAATTCACCGATCGCGGAACCGAGGGTGCGCGAGCAACCTTGTCCGATTTCGTGGACGTGCCGGGCGTTTATCCGGCCGGACGGCTCGACCGTGACAGCGAGGGGCTGCTGCTCCTCACCGATGACGGCAGGCTTCAGGCCCGCATCGCTGATCCACGGTTCAAACTGCCCAAGACCTATCTCGTCCAGGTGGAGGGCGATCCGGACGACGCTGCTCTCGAACCGCTAAGGCGTGGCGTGACGCTCAATGACGGCCCGGCCCGACCTGCGGAGGCCGAATGCATCGACGATCCGGCGCTCTGGCCGCGCGATCCTCCGGTGCGCTTCCGCAAGAGCGTGCCGGATCGCTGGATCAGCCTGACGATCCGTGAAGGCCGCAACCGTCAGGTACGCCGCATGACCGCCGCTATCGGTTATCCCACGCTCCGACTTGTGCGCTGGCGCATCGGCGACTGGACGCTGGATGGCGTGGCGCCCGGCGAGTGGCAAAACGCCGTTGCGAAGGGCTGATACGGCTCAGGCCAGTTGCGGGGGAAGCCGCTTCGCCGTCCAGTCGTTCGCCTGCATATAGGCATGGCCAAGCTGAAGGCAGGCAAGCTCATGCGTCACCGGCGCCACGATCTGGATGCCGACGGGCAGCCCGTTGATGGTGAATCCTGCCGGCACGGCCAACGAAGGGCATCCCGACATGGTGATCAGGAAATTGCCCTTCTGCCATTCGTGATAGCTGCGCATCGTTTGCCCGTTGATCTCGTGGGGCCAGTCGAGCTTCGCATCGAACGGCACAACCTGTGTCGCCGGCGCGATCAAATAGTCATATCGGGCGAACAGTTTGCGCACCGCGTTATACCATTGGCTGCGAACCACCGATGCTGCGCGAAGATCGAAGGCAGACAGTTTCAGCCCGTTTTCGACCTCGTAGATCGCTTCCGGTTTCATCTGCCTGCGCGTTTCAGGCACCGCATACAGATCGGCGATGCCGCCGCCGGCCAGCCAGGCTCGCAATTTCAGTTGCGCTTGCCAGACCGGTTCGATCGACATGTCCGGTACGGCATCCTCGATCGTGCAGCCCATCGCCGCCAACGCCTTCAGCGCTTCGCCGCATTGCGCCAGTACTGCCGGTTCGGTGGGAACCGCGCCACCGAAATCGCCGAGCCAGCCGACCCGCTTGCCTTTGGGATCAGCGGCGAGCCCACCGGTCAAATCCAGGCTGTCTCCTTCCATCGAAAGTGGCGCACGATCCTCGTGTCCGCTCTGGACTTTCAGCAGCAGTGCAAGGTCGGGAATCGTACGCGCCATTGGGCCGAGCACGCTCATTCCCGGGAACCAGACATCGTCGCCCGAGGTCGCGACGCGGCCGAACCCGGTGCGAAAGCCGATCACATTGTTCCAGGCCGCCGGATTGCGCAGGCTGCCGCCGAAATCACTGCCGTCCGCGACGGGCAGCATGCGCATCGCCAGCGCCGCGCCCGCGCCACCGCTGCTGCCGCCGGCGGACCGCGTCGTGTCGTACGGATTGCGGGTGGTGCCGTAGACGGCGTTGTAGCTATGCGATCCCAGGCCGAATTCGGGCACGTTGGTCTTGCCGATGAAGATCGCGCCCGCACGGCGGAGCCGCTCCACCATCAGTCCGTCGGCGGCGGGCACATGATCACGGAAGATCTGCGAACCACGCGTCGACACGATGCCCTTGACCGGCTGGAGATCCTTCACTGCGTGCGGAAAGCCGTGAAGCGCGCCCAGCCATTCGCCGCGCCTTGCCAGATCGTCCTGCCTGCCGGCCTCCGCCATCAGCATCGCCCGATCCTGTCGCGCGACGATCGCATTCACCATAGGGTTGTGCCGATCGATATGATCGAGAAACGCGGTCATCACCTCGGTACAGGATGTCCGCCGTGCCCGGATCGTCGCCGCGAGCGTGGTCGCGTCCATCATGACGAGTTCGCTCGTCGCGGTCTTCGTCGCGGTCGCCGGCGCGGCATAACCCATTGCGGCGATCGAGCCGCCCGCCAGCCCGCAAAAGGCGCGCCTGCTCAGTGCAGCATTCGAATCGTCCAAATCCGCCATCGCGATTCCCCCAATCTCAGCGGAGGAATTGATGCCATTCGATGTGCGGCGCGGCAAACCCCATTCAGCGCGCGGATACGTTACGCAACATCGCGATCTCCCATCGCAGATTGGCGTGCGCATCGGCCTCGCGCTCGGTGAAGCCGGGGGTGCGGAAGATCCGCATCGCATCGAACCGTTCCAACACGAGCGCACGGTTGGGGCGGTAGATATCGTCGGGTACGAAGCCATATTCGTGCCGAATCTGATCGGAATAGCGCGCATAGTCGCCCCGTGATGCACCAAAGATGCCGAGATCGAGATCGTTGAGCAGATTCTGCGCGTCCGACCCCGGCTCATGCCGCTTCGTGCCCATGATCAGCGTGGCCACCAGCGGTGCCTCGATATCGGTCGCTGACAGGTCCCTCAGCGCCTGTTCGGCCGATGCTTCCTCATTGTTCGCGGCGTGTGGATCATAGACGATGTCGTGCAACCAGATTGCCGCGATCATCTCATGGCTCGCTTCGGCATCCGGCAGGTGCGCCAGCATGTACATGACATGGGCGAGCGTGTGATAATGGCGATGAGGCTCGGAAAGCTGCGCGATCCAGGCGGAAGTGACGGGGTGGGGAAGGTGCAGCCTGTCCAGGGATTCGTCGAGTTGCATGCGTCCCCCTTGTTCTGCCGGACCAAAATCCGAACCGGCATTTCATACATCGCTTCACGCGCGCGTCACATTCGCTGGCTAGCGGGCGTCCTACAGGCGCGAATCCATGACCGGTTCTCTTTCCCCTCAACCGTTTCAGCAGGCCGCCCGCGATGTCGACTGGTCGCGGGTTCGCGGTGCCATACGGAATTATGTGCTCGGTCGAACCGGCCGGCATGACCTGGCGGACGATATCGCACAGGAAACGGTGGCGAGCCTGATCGAATATGGCCGGACCAATCAGATCGCGACGATCTATGGGCTGGGCTTCCGGATCGCCGGCAAGCTCCTGCTGAAGCATCATCGGGCGGCGGCGCGCATGAGTGAGGATGAAATCGCGGAAAGCCATGCCAGCGACGATCCCTTGCCCGACCATATGGTCGCGGTGCGGCAGGATGTGGCGCTGGTGTCGCGGATCCTGCGCCGCATGCCCAGGCTGCGGCGCGAAGTGCTTGTGCGCAGGCGCATAAGGGGAGAATCCTGCGCGACGATCGCGCAGGCGCTGAACATGAGCACGAAAGCGGTGGAAAAACATATCACGAGGGGATTGCGGGACCTGAACGACGCCCTCGATCGGCGCGACCTGCATGAGTGACGAAGAGCGCATCGCGAAGGATGCCGCTTACTGGATCGAGCAGATCAATCGGCCTGCCGTCGATACCGCGCAGAGCACCCGGTTCGATGCCTGGATCGGTGCGGATCCGCGCCATGGCGACGCGTTCGCGCGCCTTCAGGCGCTGTGGGATTCGTCGGTGCTGGAAGCGGCGCTGAACGATCCCGAATTGATGGTGGATGATGCGTCGGTGGAAGTGCAGGTGGCGGAAGCATCGCCGCTCGCGCCGCGCGGCCGCGTTTGGCTGCTGGGTGGTGGCATCGGCCTCGCGGCCGCGATCGCCGCCGCTGTTCCGCTCTGGCTGACGACGGGCGCTCCTCAACGCCTGTCGACGGCCAAGGGAGCAGGGGCAAGCTTCACGCTCGCGGACGGCAGCCGCGTCGATCTTGGCCCCGATGCCGAGATCGCGGCGGAATATGGTGCCCTGTCGCGAACGGTGACGCTGGTGCGTGGCGAGGCCTATTTCGACGTCCGGCATGAACGCTGGCGCCCGTTCCGGGTGGCAAGCGGTGCCAATGAGGTGAAGGTGCTCGGCACCGCCTTCAATGTTGATCGCCAGAGCGATGTCAGCACCGTCGTCGAGGTGTTTCGCGGCCGGGTCGGCCTTGGCCCGCGCAACGGCAGGCTGGTGCCGATCGACAAGGGCAAGGCAGGGCATATGGACGGCACCCGCCTGACGATGTCGCGGATCGATCCCGGTCAGCAGGGGCCGGAATGGAAGACAGGTTGGTTCGAGGCGTCGGACGTTCCGCTCGCCACACTGATCGACAAGCTGAACCGTTACTCCGCCAAGCCCATCCTGATCCGCCGTCCTGATCTGGCGCGGCGCGGCATCACCGGGCGTTTCCGGGTTCAGGCGGTGCAGGATACGCTGCGCGCGATTGAGGTGGCATATGGCGTGCATCTGCGCGAGACGGCGGTGAGTATCACTCTCGAATGAAATAATATCGTCACAAATATGGAGAGTATCTGAAACTAAAAAAATTTGTCGGGTTATTGTCTTCGAAAGGAACTTAGCCCCCGAAAGCTATCCTGAACGGGGGGGTGTCGTGACGATTTCAAGAAACGGATTTTCGACAATTTTGATGGCGACGTCCGCCATGGTACTGGCACAGCCGGCCGTGGCGCAAGGAAATGCCAATTCGGTATATTCATTTTCGATTCCTGCCCAGGATCTCGCCAGGGCGCTGTCATCCTATTCGCGTGTGACCGGTCTCCAGATCATCGCCGATACCTCCACGCTTTCCCAGCAGCGCAGCGGCGCGGTCAATGGCCGCTTCACCGCCGAAACCGCGCTGCGGCAGCTTACCGGAGGCAAGGTCTCGGCGACGATCGTGGGCGCCACCGTCGTGGTGAAGCCGGCGCGTATCGCGCGGGCGACCGCTCGGCCGGAACCTGCGTCGGTCCCGATGGCCGCAATCACAGCCGTCGATGTCGCCGACACCGCACCGGACGCGGACACATCGGCCGAGGGAGCGGATCTGATCGTCACCGGATCGCGCATCGCGCGGCCGGAACTGGAATCGGCGATGCCGATCGGCGTCATCAACATGGAAACCGCGATGCGGGCGGGCAATACCTCCGCCTACGAAACCATCCTGCGCGATATCGCGGTGGGGCCAGGCAACGGCCCTTACAATAGCGCGCCCGAAGGCCAGTATGACGGCGGCATGGCCACGATCGAGCTGCGCAATATGGGCGTCAGCCGATCGCTGACGCTGGTCGATGGCCGTCGTCGCGTGTCGGGCGCGGCGTCCTCCTCAGCCGTCGATATCAACATGATCCCGTCAGGCATGATCGAACGGATCGAGATCGTCACCGGCGGCGCCGCCGCGGTCTATGGCGCGGATGCCGTCACGGGCGCCGCCAACATCATCACGCGCAAGAACATCCAGGGTTTCGAACTGTCCGCGACGACGGGCACCACCCAGCATGGCGGCGGCAGCAAGTCGCAGGTCTCGCTCGTCGCCGGCACCAGGTTCGCGGACAATCGCGGATCCATCGTCATCGGCGGCACCTGGATGAAGAACGACCCGATCTATTTCCACCAGCGCTATTCGAAGGACACCAACCTCAGCTACCAGACCAATCCGGCCAATACCGGGCCCGCGGACGGCATTCCGGACCGGATCGTTCGCTACAACATGACCAACATGTATCTGCAGCCGGTCGCGAACATCTTTGTCGGCGGCAAGACCTATCTGCTGCAGCCCGACGGCTCGGCATTGCTCGGCAGTTATGCCAATGGCTGTATCTCGGGCTGCGGCACGTCGCGCGACGGCGGTGACGGCGGATTTCCGCAGAGCCAATATTGGAGCGACTTCCTGATCGCGCCGATCGAAAACGCTTCGTTCATCGGGCGCTTCGACTACGAGTTGGCTGATTGGGTCAGCTATAACTTCCGCTTCGATTACGGGCGCTCGCGCTACGATGCCTATCGCCGCCCTTATCGCGACGACGATCGTCTGACCTGGCTCAACGGCGCGGGTGGGGCGACCGCCTATCTCGACAATCCCTATTTGCCGGCGTCGTTTCGGCAACTCATGGTCGCCAACAAACTCACATCGACCGCTGTGCGGCGCAGCTATGAGAATTTCGGGCAGATGACGGACTACAGCGATCGTCAGACGCTGACCGTCGGCAACAGCTTTTCGGGCAAACTGCCAGGCGGCTTCGAATGGGAGGCCTTCTGGCAATATGGCAAGAGCAGCAACGACATCCATGCGGACAATGTCCCCATGGCGTCGCGCTTCATCGCCGCGCGTGACGTCATAGCCGATCCCGTCACGGGCGCGCCGGTATGCCGCAGCGCCGCCGCCCGCGCGATCGGCTGCGTGCCGTTCAATATCTTCAGCACAGATCCGCTCACCCCGGAACAACGCAACTGGATGATGGCGACGCGCCGCAAGCATCGCGAGCAGAAGCAGACCATCTATGGCGCCAACATCGCGGGCAGCCCCTTCGCGCTGCCCGCCGGGCCGGTGCAGGCCGTGCTCGGCGTCGAGCGTCGCAAGGAAAGCATCCACAATGTCGACGACAATGGTGCGCGTCCGCCGGCCAACGAACTGTCGCACCTTGGCGCATGGGCGCCTTACGAACCCGAATTGCGGGCGTCGAACAGCGTGTCCGAAGTCTATGGCGAACTGGTCGTCCCGGTGCTGAAGGATCTGCCCTTCGTCCACCGGCTGACGGTGGAGGGGGCCTATCGCTATTCGGACTACAGCGATTTCGATTCCACGAATACGTGGAAGGTCGGCGGCACCTGGATGCCGCGGCGCGAACTGACGCTGCGCGCGGTGCGGTCGCACAGCGTCCGGGTGCCGAATTTTGGAGAACGCTATTCCTCGCGCGCGGTGCAGCAGATCGGCGTGCGTGACGCCTGCATGCAGCCAACGTACAATGCGAATCCGACGCGGCAGAAGAATTGCGCCGAACTGCTGGGTAAGCTCGGCGTCGGTTCGCCGTTGCCGAGCGAGATCGGCACCGGCTTCGTCGTCACCGGCGGCAGCGCGGATGTGACGCCCGAAACATCGGACAGCCTCACCTTCGGTCTGGTCTGGCAACCCCGCTTCCTGCCTGGGTTCGACCTCACCGTCGACTACTGGAACATCAAGCTCCGCAACATGATCGCGGCGATCGCGCAGCAGGACATATTGAACCTGTGCGTCGATCTTCCCTCGATCGACAATCAATTTTGCGACCGTATCGAACGTGACTCGCGCGGCTATGCCGAGGGTGTCGACACCAGCTACATGAATGTCTCGGAATCGGAGGCCAAGGGCATCGACATCGGCGCCAATTATCGGCGCAATCTGGGGGCAGGCCGTCTCAATCTGGCGCTTCGTGCCAGCTATCTCCTGAAATTCGAGACCACGACGTTGCCCGGCGTCGCTTCCAGCGTGATCGTCTATGACGGCGGCTATCAGAACCCCCGTATCCGCGCCAATCTGTTCGCGCGCTATGACATCGGCGATTGGGATATCGGTTTCAACACGCGCTACTGGGGCAAGGCGCTCAACTACACCAACGTGTCCGATGAAGCCTATGAGGGTAACCGGCTGCCGGGCCGGATCTACAATGATCTCAATGTCGGCTGGCAGATGACCGACAACGTCGCTTTGCGCGTCGGGGTGAACAACCTCTTTGACGTAAAACCGCCTTACGCGCCGCGCACCTATTATCAGGGCGGTGGCGGCGTCTACGACGTTTATGGCCGTTACGTCTTCGCCAACGTCAACTTCAAGTTCTGAGGGGGCGGCGATGATGAAGGCCGCTCGGCTATCCGGTTCGTCCTCCCGGCTTCTGGCCGGGGGGATCGCGATGACAATGATGCTGTTCGCATCCCCGGCGGGGCAGGCGGAAAGTCGCCCGGCATCGATCGCAGTGATCGCGCACCGAGGGGGAGCGCTGCTGCGGCCGGAAAATACCGTACCTGCGCTGCGCCATGCGGTCGAACTCGGCGCAGAGGTGCTGGAATTCGACATGATGATGACCGCCGATGACAAGATCGTGGTTCATCATGACGCGGACATCAATCAGGACGTCTGCAAGCCCGACCCCGGCGCCAAGGTGATGCCTGGGCCGATACGTGGCCTCAGTTTCGCGCAGATAAGGCGGTTCGATTGCGGATCGGGCGTGCGGCCCTCCTATGCCGGCAAGAGCTTTGTCGCCGTGCCGGGTGCGCGCATTCCGTCGCTGGACGAGGTGCTGAGGGGGGGCAGCGACAGCGAAGCGCGCTTCTTCGCCGAAACCAAGATTCCCAAGGGTGCGGATGTCGATCCGGTCAAGTTCGCCATGCTGCTCGACGCGGCGGTGCGCGAACATGGCCTGGAAGACAGGCTGATCCTGCAATCATTCGATTTTCGCACAATCGATGCCTTGCACGTGATCAATCCGCGCATCCGCACCTGTCTGCTGGGCGTGCCGAAGCTGACACGCGAATATCTGACGATGCTGCGGCAGCATCATGCGACCTGTATCGTGCTTGGCCACGCCGATATCGATAAGGAAGGCATAAGCGCGTTGCGGCAGAACGGGATAACCGTCTTTTCCAACGTGGCCGATACTGCGGAGGACTGGCGGAAATATGTCGATCTGGGCGTTGATGCCCTCTTCACCAACGATCCGGCGAGGCTGATCGATTTCCTCCGGAAATCAGGGCTGCGACGGTAACGACGAAGAGCCCTGTTCGGTGCGCGGGGGCATGCAGGCCATGCCTGCATGCGTGATCTCAATATTTCCGAAGAACTTGGTCGGGGAGACAGGATTCGAACCTGCGACCCCCTGGTCCCAAACCAGGTGCGCTACCAGCCTGCGCCACTCCCCGACCGACCCCGTTTCCGTGGCCTACACGCTGGTGGGCCCGGAGGGATTCGAACCCCCAACCTAGCCGTTATGAGCGGCCAGCTCTACCATTGAGCTACAGGCCCTCCGCGTGCGGCGCCCGCGATAGCGGAGCATTGCAGGCGCTGGCAAGGGGGGCTGTGCTTTGATTCTCTGATCAATTGGTAGACAATAAAAAACGGACGACCCGATAACGGATCGCCCGTTCTTTTCGTATCTGCCCGCCGGAGCGGGCAGGCACTGAATTATGAACCGCTGGAAACGTTCGCGGCCGCGTTGTCGAGCGCGTTGGCGGCGCCCTCAGCAACGTTCGCGGCGCCGTTGGCGGCGTCGAGCGTGGTGTTGCCGGCAGCGTCTTCAAGGTTGGCGGCGGCGTCTTCGACGTTCTCGACGGCGTTCTCGACAGCGTTCTCAGCAGGCTTGTCGCAGGCGGCCAGGGTCATCAGGCCGGCGGCAGCGAGAACGAAAGACATCTTCTTCATTCGGTTTGCTCCCATAGCATTTTTCGCGGCCGGCCCGAACGCCGTCGCGAGACCGATCCAAATAACGATGAATCCTGCACGGTCAACGACAAATTGAGGATTAACGGTTAACGGGTGCCAGTTCCTCGGGTGCATTGGCCGTAATTGCCAGCATCGCGGTCCATGCTGCGACATTTTGCCGGAGCTGTTCAGGGTCCACCTTGTCGAGCGTGTCGTCAGGCGTGTGATGCACGTCGAAATAGCGGGTTCCGTCCTGTTCCAGGTCGATCACGGGCACCCCCGCGCGCACCAGGGGGGCGATATCCGCGCCGCCCCCGGCCGGCTCCAGGCTGCGTCCGATGCCCAAAGGAGCGAGCGCGATCGCCAATCGATCGGCGACAGGCTTCGCCGCGTCGGGCAGCTTCACCGCGAATCGCCAGATGCGGTCCGCGCCGAAGTCCGATTCGGCGGTCAGCGCATGATGTTCGTCCTTGCGACGCGCGAAATAATCGGGGCCACCGCAGCCGCCCACTTCCTCGGCGCCGAACCAGACGACGCGGATCGTGCGGCGTGGCTGGCCCGCGTCCATGATCCGCTTCGCCGCCGCCGTGGTAATGCCAAGGCCCGATGCGTCGTCGATCGCGCCCGTGGCGAGATCCCAGCTGTCGAGATGGCCGCCGATCGTGATGATGCCGGCGCCGGGATCGCTGCCCGGCACTTCGGCGACCACATTGCCCGACTGGCCTTTTTCGACGCGCATTGGGGTCAGCAGCAACTTCATCCGCACAGGCTTGCCGCGCTTGAAGATGCGTTCGAGATTTTCCGCGTCGGGAATCGAGAGCGCCGCCGCCGGAATCGGCTTCGTGCCCGCCGGGAAGACGGTTCCGCCCGTATGCGGATTGCGGTGATAGTCGGTGCCGATCGACCGGATGACGATGCCGATGGCGCCCTTGCCGGCGGCAACGGCGGGGCCGTTGCGGCGCAGGCGACCGAAATAGCCATAGCTCGACCCGTCCTGCGTGCGCTTCATCGCATGGCTGACAAAGGCGATCTTGCCCGTGAGGCTGCCCACGGGCGCGGCCTCCAGGTCGGCGAGTGTCGGGAAATAGGTGACTTCGGCTTCGATGCCCTTGGGTGGCGTTGCGCCGCTGTTGCCAAGCGCGGTGAGCGCCAATTTGGCGGGGAAGGGCGCGACGATCGAGCCGCTTTCCTCGCCGCGCGTCCAGACCGGCATATCGCATGTCTCGATGCGGACGTTGCGGAAACCCAATGCTTCCAACTTTGCCTTGCCCCAGTCGCGTGCACGGGCCTCCGCCGCGGTGCCGGCCTGGCGCGGGCCGATTTCCGTTGTGAGCCCTTCGGTGATGTCCCAGGCGATATCGTCCTTCAGCGCGTCGTCGCGCAGCACGGCGGCGTCGTGCTGCGACAGGGCTGGCGTGGCAATGGCGGTGGCGAGAAGCGCTGTGAGCGCGCGTGCGATCGATTTTGTCATGGGCTTGTTTCGTAAACCGGGCGTTCCGATATGCAAGCCGCGCGGGGGCGTTTGCCAAGCCTTTTAGCGTCCGCTAGGGCGTGCCGCGAAATCCAGACAAACCCAACCCACGGAGTTCCGCGCCGATGGCCGCACAATATGCTTATGTCATGAAGGGGATGACCAAGAGCTTCCCCGGGGCGCAGAAGCCCGTGCTCAGCAACATCAACCTTCAGTTCTACCAGGGCGCGAAGATCGGTATCGTCGGTCCCAACGGCGCCGGCAAGTCGACGCTGATGAAGATCATGGCGGGCATCGACACCGATTTCACGGGCGAAGCCTGGCCGGGCGAGAACATCACGGTCGGCTATCTGCCGCAGGAGCCGCAGCTCGATCCCAGCAAGACCGTGCTTGAGAACGTCAAGGATGGCGCGCGCGAGACCGCCGACCTTGTCGATCGTTTCAACGAGATCTCCAACCTGATGGCGGATCCGCCGGAAGACGCGGATTTCGACGCGCTGATGACCGAGATGGGCGAACTCCAGGAAAAGATCGACGCGGTCGACGGCTGGACGCTCGACAATCAGCTCGAGATCGCGATGGAAGCGCTGCGCTGCCCGCCCAGCGACTGGTCGGTGGACAAGCTGTCCGGCGGTGAGAAGCGCCGCATCGCGCTCACCCGCCTGCTGATCCAGAAGCCGGACATCCTGCTGCTCGACGAACCGACCAACCACCTCGACGCCGAGAGCGTCGACTGGCTGGAAAACCACCTCAAGGAATATGCGGGCGCGGTGCTGATGATCACCCACGATCGCTATTTCCTCGACAATGTCGTCGGCTGGATCCTCGAACTCGATCGCGGGAAATATTTTCCCTACGAGGGCAATTACTCCACCTATCTCGACAAGAAGGCCAAGCGCCTCGAGCAGGAGGATCGCGAGGACGCCGGCCGGCAGAAGGCGATCAAGGAAGAGCTGGAGTGGATCCGGCAGGGGCCGAAGGGTCGCCAGACCAAGTCCAAGGCGCGTATCGCCAAGTTCGACCAGCTCGTCGCGGCGCAGGAGAACCGCACGCCCGGCAAGGCGCAGATCGTCATCCAGGTGCCCGAGCGGCTGGGCGGCAAGGTGATCGAGGTCAACGGCATCTCCAAGGCGTTCGGCGACAAGCTGCTGTTCGAGGATCTGTCCTTCACGCTGCCGGCGGGCGGCATCGTCGGTGTGATCGGCCCCAACGGCGCCGGCAAGTCGACCTTGTTCAAGCTGATCACCGGTCAGGAAACGCCCGACACCGGCTCGATCGCGATCGGCGACACCGTGCGCCTGGGCTATGTCGACCAGAGCCGCGACCATCTGGAAGGTTCGAAGAACGTCTGGGAAGAGATTTCGGACGGTCTCGATTACATGAAGGTCAACGGCCACGACATGTCCACGCGCGCCTATGTCGGCGCGTTCAACTTCAAGGGGCAGGACCAGCAGAAGAATGTCGGCAAGCTCTCGGGCGGTGAGCGCAATCGCGTCCACATGGCCAAGATGCTCAAGCGCGGCGGCAACGTCCTGCTGCTCGACGAACCGACCAACGACCTCGACGTCGAGACGTTGCGCGCACTGGAGGATGCGATCGAGAATTTCGCGGGCTGCGCCGTGGTGATCAGCCACGATCGCTTCTTCCTCGATCGCCTTGCCACGCACATCCTGGCCTTTGAAGGCAACAGCCATGTCGAATGGTTCGAAGGCAATTTCGAAGCCTATGAGGAAGACAAGCGCCGCCGCCTGGGCGACGCCGCCGATCGTCCGACCGCGCTGGCGTACAAGAAGCTGACCCGCTAAACGCTGGAACCGGGCGGACCGGGGGGCGAACGAAGATGGGGCATGTGGACGGGAAGGCGGGGCTTCGGCCGGCCTGGATCGCCTGTCTGCTCGTCGCGCTCGCCCCCGCCGTGATGGCGGTGACGACCTGGACGCCTGGCGGTTATTTTTCCGTTCCGCTTTATTTCTGGCGTTTCCTCGCCCCGCCGGTGATCGCGATCGAGCTGGTGGTGATCGCGATCGCCTGGGCCTCTGGATATCGTCCGCTTGCGACGATCCTGGCGTTGCCCGGCTGGATTGCCGGGATGATCGGCCTGCTCGTAGCGATCGATATTGGCGACGCGCTGTTCGTCGCGCCCGATCGCGCGGTGGCGATGATGCGCAGTGCGATGACGCTCGTCCATGTGCTGTTCGGCTTCGCGGTCGTCGATATGCTGCGCGTGCGCGGGTTCCAGGATTACCGCGCGCTGTGGTGGGCGTTGCTTGGCGGCGCGGTGCTCTATGTCGCCATCATGATCGCGTTCGTGATGGCGATCGCGCAGCCGCTGCGCTTCGACTGGATGCATTTCGGCCTGGGGGTGGTCAATATCCGCCATGCCGGTTTCTATGTTGTGGTGGGCGCGGCGATGGCGTTCGGCCTTGCCGCGACCGAAACGATACCCCGACGTTACTGGTTGGCCGTCGCCGGTGCGACCTTGTGCTGTGCTGAGCTTTTCTGGTCTGGATCGCGCGCGCCTTTGCTGGCGCTGCTTGTTTCCAGCCTGGTTGGGGTGGTGCTTGTTCCCGCTTTGCGGACGCTGCGGCTGCCGCTGGCGTTGATCGTCGCTTACGCCGGGGGCGCGGCGTTGTCGCTGCTTCACTCGCCCCCCCTGGGCATCTACGGTCTGCTGCGTATGCTGCATTCGGGGGGGGACGCGACCGCGAACGCTGTCACGAGCGGGCGTGTCGACCTGTGGGGCGGCAGTTTCCGCGCGCTGCTGGCCCGGCCGCTGTTTGGTTATGGCGAGGCGCAGTTCATCACCGTCGTGCCGGAATCGCAGAAGATCTTCTACCATCCCCATAATGCGCTGCTGCAATCGCTTGTCCAATGGGGCGGGGTAGGGACCGTGGTGTTCGTCTTGCTCGGCGCGATGCTCTGGTGGCGGCTGATGATCGGCACGCGCCGCGCCGGCGCGCGTGCGGCGCCCGCATTCGTCGCGGTCAACGTGTTTGTCGTCTACGCGATGTTCGATGGCGTGCTGTTCTTCGTCTATCCGATGATGATCGTCGCATTCCTGTTCGCTGCCGGATTGGCGGCGTCGGAGCGGAAGCCTAATCCAGCGTCTGCCTGAACCGCGCGAGCGCGATCGTCGCCGCCACCAGCACGAATGCCAGGATTCCGGCGATATCCACCCACATATCGGCGGCGCCATTGCCCTTGAGCATGATGCCGCGCACGATGCGCAGGAAATGGGTGAGGGGCAGCACTTCGCCGATCCATTGCGCCCAGTCCGGCATGCCGCGGAACGGAAACATGAAGCCCGAAAGCAGGATGTTCGGCAGGAAGAACAGGAAGGTCATCTGCACCGCCTGCAACTGGTTCTGCGCGACGGTGGAGAAGGTGTAGCCGACCGCGAGATTGGCGAGCACGAACAGGGTGGTAAGGCCGGCAAGCAACACCATGCTGCCCTCGATCGGCACGCCGAACAGGAAGCGCGCGGCGGTCACGATCAATACAGCCTGGAAGAAGCCGACGGCGACAAAAGGCAGGATCTTGCCCAGCATGATCTCCGCCGGCCGGATCGGCATCGACAACAGGCTTTCCATCGTGCCGCGCTCGATCTCGCGCGTCACCGCGAGTGCGGTGAACATCATCATCGTCATCGTCAGCACGATGCCGAGCAGGCCGGGCACGATGTTGAGCTGGGTGCGTCCGGTGGGATTGTAGCGACGATGAATCACCAGTTCGAATGGATCGGGCGTGGCGCGGATCGCCCTGTCGGGGCCGCGCAGTTCACGGCGCAATGCGGTCTTCGCGATACCCTGGAGCGCCGCCACGGCATTGCCGGAAGCCGAGGGATCCGTCGCGTCGGCCGTCACCAGCAATTGCGGCGTATCTCCGCGGCGCAGGTCTCGCTCGAAATTGGCGGGTATCTCGACGGCGAATTGCACGCGACCGGAGGCGAGCAGGGCATCGAGCTCAGCTTGCGTCCGCGCCACGCGTCCGATGTCGAAATAACCGCTGTTGGAAAGGCTGGCGATGACCGCGCGGCTCAACGGTCCGCTGTCGCGGGCATAGACGGCGGTCGGCAGGTGCTTGGGATCGGTGTTGATCGCATAGCCGAACAGCAGCAACTGCATGATCGGCACCGCGATCATCATGCCAAAGGTCAGCCGGTCGCGACGCATCTGCGCGACCTCCTTGACCGTCATCGCCCAGACGCGCCGCCAGAAGCCATGAGAGGAAAGGATCCGGGACAGGGCCGCGAGGCGGACGGTCACTGGAAATTGTCCTGTGCTTCACCCATCAGATGGATGAACACGTCCTCCAGCGTCGGTTCGCCGCGCCGCGCGGTGATGCCGGGCTCTTTCGCGATCGCCTGGACAGCGGCATCGAGCTTTTTCCGATCGACGCCGGAGACGTGGAGCGCGGTGCCGAACGGCGCCACCATCTCGACGCCGTCCGTTTCGCGCAGCCGTTTCGCAATTATGTCCAGCCCGGTGCCGCTGACCGTCCAGGTCGACAGGCCGACCTGCGCGATCACGTCGTCGGTGGTGCCCGTCGCCAGCAGGTCGCCATAAGCGAGATAGGCGATGCGGTGGCAGCGCTCGGCCTCGTCCATGTAATGGGTGGAGACGAGCACGGTGATGCCCTCTGCGGAGAGCGCGTAGATCTCGTCCCAGAATTCGCGGCGCGCGCGCGGATCGACGCCGGCGGTGGGTTCGTCGAGCAACAGCAGCTTCGGATCGGGCAGGATGCAGGCGCCCAGCGCCAGCCTTTGTTTCCAGCCGCCTGAAAGTTCGCCGGCAAGCTGGTCCGCTCGCCCTTCCAGCCCCAGTCGCTCGATTGCCTTGCGCGCGGCGCCGCGGGGATCGGCGATGCCGTGGACGCGGGCGACGAACTCCAGGTTTTCGCGGATCGACAGGTCCGTATAGAGGCTGAAACGCTGCGTCATGTAGCCAATCGAGCGCTTGATCGCCTCGCGTTCGGTGAAGATGTCGTGGCCCAGGCAGGTGCCGCGTCCGCTATCGGGCGTCAGCAGGCCGCAGATCATGCGGATGGTGGTGGTCTTGCCCGATCCATTGGGGCCGAGGAAGCCGTAAATCGTGCCTGTCGGCACCTGCATCGAGAGGTCCTTGACCACGGTGCGCCCGCCGAACGACTTGGTCAGGTGCGCGACATCGATAGCGAGATCTGGCGATGGGGGGGAGGAGGTGGCCGCATCGGTCATTGGAAGCGGACGTCGATCGGCTGTCCGGCGACGAGACGGCCCGTGTTTCCCACCGGTACCGCTTCGATCAGATAGACCAGCCGTTCGCGGTCGCCGCGAGAAAGGATGACTGGCGGCGTGAATTCCGCATCGCGCGAGACGAATGCGATCCGTGCCGTCAGTCCTTGCGGGCAGGAATCGCAGGAAACCGAAACCACGCGTCCCAGCTTTGCGTCCGCCAGCCGGGGCTCCGGCACGAAGAAGCGCACCCGCAATCTTTCGGGCGGGAGCAGCGCAACCACCGGCTGGCCGGCGCTCACCACTTCGCCGCCACGGAAATAGACCTGCTGAATGCTGCCGGCGGCCGGCGCCGATACCTTGAAACGGCTGAGTCCGACGTCGGCGCCGCGTTGCGCGGCGCGCGCCTGCGCCAGACCCGCTTCGGCAGCCTGGATCTGGCCGGCGCGGGCGGCCTGTTCTCCCTGGGTGATCCGTCCGCGCGCTTCGGCTAGCGCCGCGATATCGCGATCGCGCGTCGCTCGAGCAGCATCGAGCCGCGCCTTCGACACGAATCCGCGCCCGGCCAGCGCGCTGGTACGCTCGAAATCGCGCTTTGACAGCGTAACGGCGGTTTCGGCCTGGCGAACGGCTTGCCGCAGCACAGCGAGATCGGCGGGCCGCTGGATCGGCGCCAGGGTATCGGCAAGTTGCGCATCCGCCTGCGCCACCTGTGCACCCGCCTGATCGGCCTGCGCACGAGATTCGCCGTCGTCGATTTCGAACAATGGCTGGCCGGCCTTGACCGTAGCACCTTCCTCCACCGCCAGCCGGCTGATCCGTCCCGCGCGTTCGGCGCCCACCAGCAACAATTGCGCTTCCATATAGCCGGTGAAGGCCTTTTGCTCGCGCTGTCCGCATCCAGTCAGCGCAAGCGCGATCGTCGCCGGGATCATAGCCATTTTCAGGGGTGTCGCGCGCAAGGTCATATCGGACTCGCTATTGACTGACTAGATAGTCAATAGCATGATGCGCGCCATGATCAAGCATGGCGCGAAATGACCGAGGGCATACGCAGGCGGCGCAAGGAGGCGCGTCCCGGCGAGATCGTCGACGCGGCGCGCGACGAGTTTGTCGCCAGGGGATTCAGCGAGGCGCGGATCGACGATATCGCAGCGCGCGCGGGCGTGTCTAAAGGGCTGGTCTATGTCTATTTTCCGTCGAAGGAGGCACTGTTCGAAGCGGTAATCCGATCGACGGTGTTGCCGATCGTCGATCAGGCGGCCGCACTGATCGCGGCTGACACGCAGACTCCGGCGCCAGACCAACTCCGCATGGCGATCGGCACCTTCTATCGTGAACTGGTCGGCACCGATCGCCGCCGGCTGATCCACATGATCATCGCCGAAGGGCCACGTTTCCCGGAAATGGCGCGCTTCTATCACGCCGAGGTGCTCAGCAAGGGTAAGGCGGCCTTGCGTGTGCTGATCGAACGCGGCATCGCACGCGGTGAGTTCAGGGCAGGGGCACTTGCCGGCTATCCGGAAATCCTGATTGGCCCGGCATTGATCGCTGCGGTGTGGAAGATGTTGTTCGAGCCTTATGAGCCGATTGATCTCGACGCCTACATGGATGCGCATATCGATACGATGCTGAGGGCTCTGGCGGCCTGAGCCAGCTTTCGGGATGAGTCCGGCGTTGAATGGATCTCCGGCGTTCCTGTTTCCCGCCGGGCGCTTTAGGCTGCCCGGCAAATGGGGAGATTCGCATGAAACGTCGTACGTTTATCGCCGGAATGCCGGCCTCCGCGGTCGCGCTGTCGTTGGACGGTAGCGCTGTTGCGCAGCCGGCCGCCATCGCCGCTCAGCCTGGATTCCAGCCGCGGGGTGCCGAAGACTATGCGCGACCCGACGTTCATGCCGGCGACCGGCCGGTCGGCGCCAGTTTCGCGTCGCGATCGACGGTCTATGGCCGCTCAGGCGCGGCGGGCTCCTCCCATCCGCTCGCCACGCTTGCGGCGATCGAGATATTGAAGAAGGGCGGTTCGGCGGTCGACGCGGCGATCGCGATGAATGCGTGTCTCGGTTTCCTCGAGCCCACGGCCTGCGGGATCGGTGGCGACGTCTTTGCGATGCTTTGGGATCCCGCGCAGAAGAAGGTCGTCGGCATCGCCGGATCGGGCCGGTCGCCGCAGTCGCTCAGCCTGGAAACCGCACGCTCGCGCGCCAGGGATGGCGCCTTGCCGGCCTATGGCGCGGTGACGGTATCGGTGCCCGGCGCGGTCGATGGCTGGTGGACGCTGCACCAGCGCTATGGGAAGCTCAAATGGGCCGAATTGTTCGAGCCGGCGATCGCGTATGCCAGCGAGGGCGTGCCCGTGCCCGAGGTCGTCAGTCATTATATGCGGCGCGGCATGGCCAATTTCGTCAAGCCGGGGCGCGGTATCGAGGAAGTCGAGAATGCGAAGAAGACCTTCGGCACAGGGCCTGGGGTGGGGGAGATATTCCGCAATCCCGATCTCGCGCGCACCTATCGCCTGATCGCTCAGGGCGGCCGCGACGAATTCTACCAGGGGGCGATCGCCGGCACGATCGACGCCTATTTCAAGCGGATCGGCGGCTGGCTGTCCAAGGCCGATCTTGCTGCGCACAAGGCTGAATGGTCCGATCCCTATGCGACCGATTATCGTGGCGTCACCGTCCATGCGCTAGGCGCCAACACCCAGGGCATCGCCACCTTGCAGATGCTCAACATGATCGAGCATTTCGACATGCGTGGCGCCGGCTTCCAGTCCGCGCGCTCGATCCATATCCAGGCGGAGGCCAAGCGTTTGGCCTATGAGGACCGTGCCCGTTATTATGCCGACCCGAATTTCTCCAAGGTGCCGGGCGAATGGCTGGTGTCGAAGGACTATGCCGCCGAGCGCGTGAAGCTGATCGACCCTGGCCGGATCAATTCCAAGGTCGATCCCGGCACTGCGCCGAGCCGTGGCGACACCACGTATTTCACCGTGGCGGATGCGTCGGGCATGATGGTGTCGATGATCCAATCCAATTTCCGGGGCATGGGATCGGGGCTCGTCGCCGATGGGCTGGGCTTCATGTTCCAGGATCGCGGGCAGCTTTTCTCATTGCAGCCGGGGCATCCCAACATCTACGCGCCGGGCAAGCGGCCGTTCCAGACGATCATTCCCGGCTTCGTGACCAAGGGGGATGCGCCTTGGCTGTCCTTCGGTGTGATGGGTGGCGACATGCAGCCCCAGGGCCAGACCCAGATCATCGTCAATCGCGTCGATTATGGGCTGGACGCGCAGGCGGCGGGGGACTCGCCCCGCTGGCATCATGAGGGGTCGTCGCAGAGCATGGGCGAGGATTTGCCGGGGCTTGGCCCAAAAGGAATCCTGCGCCTCGAAAGCGGCGTGCCGGATGCCACGCGCAAGGCGCTGGTCGCCATGGGCTGGGTGATGGCCGAGTCCGATGGCGGCTTCGGCCGTTATCAATGTGTCGAGCATCGCATGAGCGGCAACGAGCGCGTCTATGCTGCCGCCAGCGAGATGCGGGCCGACGGCCTGGCGCTCGCCTATTGAGGCTGGCCTGTTCCGGCCAGGCGGACGACATGCACGACTGGCCCGCTGCTCGATCCTGAAACGGGCTCAAACTCCGCGACGATATCGCCATCGCGGATCAGCCGCTTATATTGTTCGAATTCGGGCCTGAAATGCGGATCTGCGCGATAGCGGTCGTAATGGCTGAGTATCGCATAGTCGGCCCGGCAGGTGGGCAGCAGCGCGGGATCGACATGGCCGAGATCGACCAGCGGCTTGCTGGCACGCAACCCCTCGACCTTCGAATAGCGGATGCGACCGCCAAGCGCGGCGCGCACGTCCACGCAGCCCGCGCTGCCGAGGGGAAACAGGAAGCGCCAGGGACCATTGGTCAGGTCGAAGGCGGCGTCCTCGATCAATATGCTGCTGCCGGCCGGCACATGGTCGCGCACCCAGGCCGATGCCATCTGCCGCGTGTCGTGGGTGCGTTCGCGCGTCTCGATCAGCGCGGTGTGGGTCATCGGTATCGCCAGCAGCAGCACCGCCGCGGCTTCGATCCAGGGTATCGGCCGCGCCATGCGCCGGCGCAGCCAGTCGGCCAGCCCGCATAGCGCGAACGCGGCGAGCAGCGTCAGGAAGGGCAGCAGCGGAACCAGCCAGCGTTCCCATCGCAGCGCCTGCATGCAGATGATCGCGAGGAACAGCAGGAATCCGGGCGCGACGGCGAAGGCGATCAGGCGGTTCCGCCAAGCCGCGAAGACCGCCCCGGCCGCTACCAGCGCCAGCCCGACCGGTCCCATCGAGGTCAGCAGCGGATGCATGACATACCAGGCGAGGTTGGCGAAGAACCCGCCGCCAGTGGCGCCGGGATGTTCCGGCCGTGCTTCGCCGGCGAGGTTGCGTAGCACCGTCGGATAATCGAACAGCAGATAGGGGGAGGCGATCACCAGTGCCGCAGCCGCCGTCAGGCCGAACAGGGCCAGAAATCCCGCCTGCCTGGCCGCATCGCTGCGGTCTTGCGCCATGCGCCACAGCCCGGCGCAGGCCGGCGAGAGTGCGATCACCGCGCCGGGCCATTTGGTCGCGGTGGCGAGGCCCACGCAAATCCCGGCGAGCAGATAGGCGCGCCGTCTGCCAGTCTTTGCGATATCGATCGCGCAGAGCGCGCAGAGCAGCATGAACAGGCTCGCCTGCATGTCGGTGCGGATGATCTGCGAATATTCGATATGGACGGCGTTGACCGCGAGCAGCGCCGCTGCAGACAGCCCCAGCCGCTCGCCGCCCAGCTTCCGGCCGATGCGATAGGTCAGATAGACACAACCAATCGCGCAGGCGGCGATGAAGAGCCTGCCGGGCAGGAAGGCGATGCCCGGATCGACATAGAGCGCGGCGGCGACGGCGTCGGCATCGGCGAAGCGCCCGGTGGCGAGCCCGATCCCGCCGACACCCAGGCAGATCAGCGCCAGGCAATAGAGCGTCGTCGTGCCCGGATGGCCGAACCAGCCCGGATTGAAGCTCTGGTTCCTGAGCATCTCGAACGCCGTCATCATGAACAGGGGCTCGTCCGGGTCATTGAGCGCGGGCAGGCCGAAACCGATGCCGTGCAGCCGCAAGGCCGTCGCGACGCTCAGGATCATCAGCAACAGCAGGGGCGCGGTGGCGATGCGGAGACCGGCGATCTTCATGCTTGCGCTCCGTTGCGGGCCGGGCGTGCCGACTCCGTCATGGTCGATGTGGCCCGTTGGTCCCTGATGCAGGAGTTGCAATGCGTACCGTGATATTGGCCGGCGGCCTGGGAAGCCGGCTGGGTGAAGAAACAGCCGTCCGGCCGAAGCCGATGGTCGAGGTCGGGGGAATGCCGATCCTGTGGCATATCATGAAGATCTATTCGGCCGCCGGATTCAACGATTTCGTGATCTGCCTTGGCTACAAGGGATATCTGATCAAGGAATATTTCGCGAACTACTTCCTGCACACCGCCGACGTCACCATCGACCTGCGCGGCGGTAACGGCATGGAAATCCATCATACCCGCAGTGAACCCTGGCGCATCACCCTGGTCGAAACGGGGCCGTCGACGATGACGGGAGGCCGGCTGGCCGCGATCCGCCCGTATCTGGAGCCGGGTGAGCCCTTCTGCTTCACCTATGGGGATGGCGTTGCTGATATCGATATCGCCGATCTGGTTAAATTTCATAAATCGCATGGGCTCCGCGCCACGATCACCTCGGTTTCGCCGCCCGGACGCTTCGGTGCGCTCGAGTTCGACGCGGGACGTGTCGTCGATTTCCGCGAAAAGCCGGCCGGTGACGGCGGCCAGATCAATGGCGGCTTCTTCGTCGCCGACCCATCGGTGCTCGATCTTGTCGACGGGCCGCAGACGGTGTGGGAGGCCGAACCGCTCGAACGGCTTGCACGCGGCGGAGAATTGATGGGGTATCGTCATGACGGCTTCTGGCAGCCGATGGATACGCTGCGCGACAAGCTGTATCTCGACGATCTCTGGAACAGCGGGAACGCGCCGTGGAAGCGCTGGTGAGCGGCATGGGCGATTGGCAAGGCCGCCGCGTATTGGTGACAGGAGATACCGGGTTCAAGGGGAGCTGGCTCAGCCTGTGGCTGCACGCGCTGGGCGCGAAGGTGACGGGTTTCGCGCTTCCGCCGCCGACGCGCCCCAGCCTGTTCGAAGCCGCGAGAATCCGGGAACTGGTCGACCACGTCGAAGGTGACGTCCGCGACGCGGCTGCCGTTCGCAAAGTGGTGGAGGACGCGCGACCGGAAGTGATCTTCCACCTCGCCGCGCAGCCGTTGGTGCGGCTGTCCTATGAGGAACCGGTCGAGACCTATGCCACCAACGTCATGGGAACGGTGCATCTTCTGGAAGCCGCGCGAATGGTGCCAGGCGTCGCGGCGGTGGTCTGCGTGACCAGCGACAAATGCTATGAGAACCGCGAATGGATCTGGCCCTATCGCGAGAATGATCCGATGGGCGGGCACGATCCGTACAGCAGTTCCAAGGGCTGCGCGGAACTCGTCGTTGCCGCGTACCGTAACTCCTTCTTCAAGGGTTCTGGTCCGGGAGTGGCGTCGGTGCGTGCCGGCAATGTCATCGGCGGCGGCGACTGGGCGGCCGATCGTCTGTTGCCCGATCTGGTTCGCGCCTTCGAAGCAGGTGTACCCCCGTTGATCCGCTCGCCCGACGCTGTCAGGCCCTGGCAGCATGTGCTGGAGGCGCTGGGCGGCTATCTGCTGATCGCCGACCGACTGATGGGCGGTGAGGCGCAATTCGGCGATGCCTGGAATTTCGGGCCTGCCGACGATGATGCGCGGCCTGTATCCTGGATCGTCGAGCGGATGCGTGCCGCCTGGGGCGATGGCGCGGGCGATCCTCTCGCCGATATCGGTCCGCGTCCGCACGAGGCGGGGCTGTTGCGTCTCGACTGTTCGAAAGCGCGCGCGGCGCTGGGCTGGCGCCCCGCGCTGACGCTCGAACGCGCGCTCGACTGGATCGTGACGTGGCACAAGGCGACGGGTGCGGGCGAGGATGCCCGTGCGATCACACTCTCTCAGATCGCGGATTATGCCGCAGTCTCCAGGCTTTTCGAGGTTCGTGCGGCCGCCGCCTGACCGGGGGCGGTCGCCACGGTGATGATGTTGCCGAGCCTCAGGCCGATGGCCCGGCTCGGCAGCGGCACGCGATCGAGTTTCAGCCCAACCGTCCAGGCCGCCTGACGCGCGAGGAAGTCGATCGGGAAATGGTTGACGCTGCGCTCGACCGCGATGTCGGCATAGCCGGCCCGCGTCAGCAGATTTGCCATGACATCCGGATTGTAGAGTTCGGGATGTTGCAGGCAAAAAGGCGGCCAGCGCACGCCCATCACCGTCCTGAGCAGTGATTTCTCGTTGTGCGTCACGATCATCAGCGTGCCGCCGGGGCGCAGTTTCGCGCGGAGCTGCTCCAGCATGGCCAGCGGATCGAGAAGATGGTCGAGCACATGGACCATCACTGCCAGTCCGATCGATCCGTCGGGCACCGCCGACAGATCGTCCATGTCGGTGAGGAGTGTCGTCGGCTGCCCTGCCGTCGCTGCGCGCAGCGTGTCGTGGATCGCGCGATTGGGTTCGAACAGCCAGAAATGGCCGAAATCGCCATGCTGCGCGGCTTCGGCGACGATATGGCCGATATCGGGGCCGATCTCCAGATAGCCGCCGCGCGACGATCCCTGGCGCGCGGCGCGTTCGAAATAGCCGCGCTGCGTGGCGGCGACTGCATCGCTCGACACCGCGTCCATGTTGGGCGCCATCTGCGCATAGAGATCGGCGAGTTGCGGCCCGTCGAAGAAGACCGGGGCATAAAGCAGCCCGCAATCGGCACAGCGATGATAGGAGAAGAAGAGTTTCTTCTTGAACAGGCCCGACCAGAAGGGGCGGAGCGTGTCCAGCGTCATCGTCTCGGCGCGTTCCTCGCTGCGCACTTCCTCGTGCGCGGTGGTCGCGCCGCAGATCGGGCAGGGGCGCCGCATGAAATCGGTTCGGGTCATGTATGGTCGCCTGTCGGTCTGGTCGTTGGCCGGAACGTGACGCGGCTGTGCCAGAAATAGCTGCCGACGATCAGGATGAGGGTGAAGCCGAGTTGTGCGACAATGGGCGGCAGGCCTCCGGCCTCGACCAGCAGCGGCAGTGCGAGCCAGTTCGCGGCATAGTTGATCAGGTAGAAACCGGAGAATGTGCCGAACTCACGTGCGACATTGCCGCGCGTTCGAAACACGCCCAGCTTGTAGGTGGCGAAGGCGAAGCAAAGGCTGACCGCCTGAGCGATGCCCAGCGCGATCATGTAGTGCGTGTGCAGCGTCGGCACGCTCCACAGCAGCAGCGGATAGATCGCCAGGCCGAAGGCGGTGTTCGCCGCCCCCGCGATCACGAAGCGCAGCGGGCGCTGACCGCCTCGGGTGAGGGTGTCGCGCAGGGTCATGCGTCGTCCAGGAGATCGATCGCCATATTCTCGCGCAACACCTCGCGCGGCAGGAAGGGCGAGAGGTCTTCGAGCGCAGGGGAGGTGATGCGTCCGTCGGGATGTTGCTTGGCGCCAAGCTTGGGCGCGAAGGCGATATGTTCGTCGACGACGATTTCGCACACAGCCGGGCCGTCCTCGGCGAGCGTCGCGGCGATGGCGGCGGTCAGTTCATCCTGCGTTTCGGCGCGGTGATAGGCGAAGCCGAAGGCGTGGGCGACCTTGCCGAAATCGGGGAAGGTCACGTTGCTCTTAGGACCGCCGCCCACTTCGACGCCGTTGAAGAAGTTGCGGTGCGTCTGGAAGATCGAGACATAGCCGTTGTTGTTGATGAGGAACACCTTCACCGGCAGACCGTAACCCGCGATCGTCTGCATCTCCTGCAGGTTCATCATGATGCTGCCGTCGCCCGCGATGCAGATGACGCGTTGGCGATTGCCTGTCGCCGCGCAGACGCCGATCGCGGCGGGCAGGTCGTAGCCCATCGTCGCGCAGCCGGAATTGGTCCAAAGCCGCTGCCCGCGCTTGATCTCCGCGACCTGGAAGCTGACGACGCAGGCGCTGCCATTGCCGGTGACGATGATGTCGTCCTCGTCCAGTGCACCGAACAGCGCATCCATCGCGGCATAGGGATGAAGGGCAGGGCCGTGGTTGCGATATTCGGGAAGAACGGTCGGAAAGCGCCGCACGCGTTCGCGCGCCCAGCCTAGCCACTCGGTTTGCGCCGAAGTCGGACCGTCATGCCTGGCGGCCAGCAGAGCGGGGATCAGGTGCGCGAGATCGGCGACCACCGGCATGTCCGGGGAGACATTGGGTTTTTGCAGTTCGAGCGGATCGATATCGACCCAGATCTTGTAAGCCTCGCGCGCGAAGCTTGACCAGTTGTAGCTTACCTGGCGGATGTTGAGGCGGCTCCCGAGGATCAGCAGCAGATCTGCGCTTTGCGTCACCATATTGCCGCCGCGATCACCGACCGTGCCGGGGCGGCCGGTATAGAGCGGGTGATCGTTCCACAGCGTGTCGTGCGCGTTCCAGCCGGTGACGACAGGCACGCCCAATTTCTCGATCAGGCGCAGGAAATCGGCATGGGCGCCGCTTAGCCGGACGCCCGCGCCCGCGAACACCACCGGGCGTTCCGCTCGCCGCAGCTTTTCCAGGATCGCCTCTGCCGTCGCGGAAAGGTCGGTCTGCTTCCAGGGCTCGTCCAGTTCGGCGGGATCGAAGCCGGGCAACAGGTCGTCGGGATCGATCTTCGCGGCCTGCACGTCGAGCGGGATGTCCAGCCAGCAGGGGCCGGGGCGGCCGCTCGTTGCCAGATATAGCGCCTTTTCAAGATGATAGCGGATCGATCGCGGATCGGTGACCATCACCGCATATTTGGTGATCGGGCGCACCAGTTCCTCGATATCGAGTTCCTGGTCGCCATATTGGCGCAACGGCAGGCCCGTCGATCGCACCGTCGTCTCGATCTTCACCTGGCCCGAAATCACGAGCATGCCGATTGAATCGACATAGGCGCCATAAACGCCGGTGATCGCGTTGGTGCCGCCAGGGCCCGAGGTGACGTTGACCACGGGCAGGCGGTTGGTCAGCCGGTAATAGGCCTCCGCCGCCATCGCCAATGCCTGTTCGTGATGGGTGAAGACCGTTTCCAGCCCCTCGTGCGTGCCGAGCGAATGATTGAGGTGCATCGCGCCGCCGCCCGTGAGCATGAAGACATGGCGCACGCCATGCTCCGCCAGCCGGTCCGCCACCCAGGCGGAAAGCTTCATTGTCTTGGTCATGATTTCCATCCATTCCAGATCGCCGTGCGGCGGATCGCTTCATCGAGGTCGACCGTCGGCGCGACGCCGAGCTCGCGGCGGATCAGCGCGGTCGAGGGCACATAGCGGCCGGCATTCCAGCCCGGATCGGGCTTGCCGAGGATTTCGACGCCGCCGCCGCCGAGCAGCGCGTCGATGCGGTGCGCAAGGTCGGCGATCGAGATCGCGTCTTCTGATCCCATATTATAGGCGGCGCCCGGCTGGCCCGCGATCAGCAGCGTCCAGAGCCAGGCGGTCAGGTCGGCGGCGTAAAGATAGGACCGCACCGCCCGCCCGTCGCCCTCGATCACCAGCTTGCGGCCGGCGAGTGCGTCGCGGACGAAGTTGCCGGCAGCGAAATGGATGTCGAGCGACAGCAGCGGTCCAAGCAACGCGAAGATGCGGGCGTTGACCACATCCAGGCCGAACTGCTTGCCGTAGATGGCACAACGCATCTCCGCGGCGCGCTTGCCCTCGCCATAGGCGGAGCGCGGGTCGCGGGGGTCGGGGCCGCCCATCCAGTCCTCGCCGACATGGGTGAGATCCCAAGGCTGGACGCCATAGACCGCGCCGGAGCTCAGGAAGAGCAGCCGGGCATTGTTTTCAACCGCCAGGTCGAGTGCGGAACGCGTGCCCGAAACGATGGTGTCGAACATGCGGCGCGGATCGTCTCGATTGAGCGCGGCGCTGGCGTCGGTCGCTGCGTGGATGACGTGGGTGAAGGGCCCCTTTGCCGACCGATGATCGAGCACGTCGCCGGCGAGCATTCTGAAGTGGTTAGCAAGGTGTGGGGCCTTGGTGGCGAAGGCGGCGGGGTCGCGGCTGAGGATGACGAGATCGATGCCGAGGCCCAGGCGTTGATCGGCATCGCGTAGCGCCTCGAGCATCCAGCGGCCGATGAAACCGGTTCCGCCGGTCATGAAGATGCGCGCGCCCGCCAGGCGCGGCCAGAGTGGAGCCAATGTGGCATAGATGGCGTCTAGATCGCGTTCGATAATCATGCGGTCACCGGTGCGAGGCCGAGCGAGGGGCGTTCCGAGCGATGCGCGCGGATCACACGGGCGAGACTGTCGAGCGCGAGCGCCCAGAGCAGAAGCACGATCAGGCCGGGGCGGACGAAATGGCCGATCGCCAGGCCGAAGCTGGCTGTGACCGGCCGTTCGCCCAGCCAAGAGTTCGCGGACACGTCGAGGATCGTCGACAAAGGCCAGTCCGCGGCGATGCACAGCAGATAGGCGCAGACGATCGCGATGATGGGGCCGGGGCCGCGCCAGCGCTCCATGAACACCAGGAACAGCAGGAAGGTCTGGGTGTAGCCGCCGGGCGACTGGGTGACGAGATAGGCGGCGAGCATCAGGATGGAGATCCGGTGAAGCGGTAGCGCGCGCGGCTGGAGCCAGGCGCCGGCCAGGCAGAGCAGGGTGAGTGCCTGGCTGGCGCGGATGATGATCGGCACGATCGTCTCGATCGCCTCCACCGTGCGCGACGGCACGAAGCTGAGGATCGGGATCTGCGACATGCGAACCTGCAGCAGCGGTGCATAGCTGGTTGAATAGTGGACTTCGTTCCACACCTGCCCGCCCTGGAAGATCACCCAGTTCGCGGTGTTCGATGCGAGTTCCATTGGCGAGCCGGCGCCGACGATCGCCAGCGTGACCAGATACAGCGCGATGGTGACGATGCCTGCGACCTCGAGCAGGCGCCATTGCCGCTTCACCGCCAGCGCGAGCACGGGCAGCAGCAGATAGGGCTTGAAGTTGATCGTCATCGCCATCGAGACGGCGCGCCAGCGGCGGGACCGGGTGATGCGGCCGTGTGCGATCACGAAGAAGGCGAAGGCGACGAGGATCAGATTGCCGCGCTCCAGCGTGAAGAGCAGCGGCAGGCCCAGAGCGAAAGCAACGGTACGAAGCGGGGCGGTGCGGGGATCGGTGCGGCGCAGGCTGATCCAGACCAGGACGATGTCGATCAGATAGAAGGCGATGATGGCGCCGCGCGCGAACCAGTCGCAATCGCGTGCATAGAAGGGCGACTGGAGATAGCATCCGGGCATGCTGAACATGTCGAGAAAGACGAAGGAGAGCGGCGGATAGATGGTCCGCCACACGCCATAGGCGCCCGGATGGTTCGCCCAATAGGCGGTGTTGAACCAGTCCATGAAGGTGTCGTTGGTATCGAAGACGAAGGGTTGCGGCAGGAAACCGCGATCGAGGAAGAGCGATGCGGTCCAGCAGACACTTGCCACCACCGCGATCGCCAGCGCGACCTCCGGCAGCAATGCGATCAGTCTTGCCGGATGGCGACGCATGGTCACGGTCGCGCCGCCGCGACCGGCTGGACGATGGTGCGCGTGGCGGGGCGCCCGCGCCCCTTCGGGAAGTTCAGCCGTTCCTCTTCGATCACCAGCGGCACGTTGCGCGTCCGTTCGGCCAGCATGCGAACCTGTTCGCCGATCAGGCCGAGGAAGAGCAGCAGTACCGCGAACATGCCGAAGGCGGTGGCGAAGCCGAGCAGTGGCCAGGCTGGACCACCGAATATCGCTGCGCCGATTGTGCCGGCGAGCAACAGCAGCGCGGCCGCGCCCGCGTAGAGCGACAGCAGGATCGGCATGCGCAGCAGCGACTTGGCGGAACCCGCCAGGCCGGACAGCGCGAAGGAGGCGAGCGTGGCGAGATTGTTCTTGGTCTCGCCCGCCGCGCGCGGTGGCCGGTCGAACGGCACCACGGCGAGACGGAAGCCGCTTTCGATCACCATGCCGCGGAAAAAGGGCTCGGGCTCGTTCCAGGCGGCGAGCGTGTCGACGACGGCTCGATCGAACAGTCCGAAGCCGGTCGCGCCGGGCACGATCGGATAATCGGCAAAGCGCCGCAACAGGCTGTAACCCCAGCGACGCGCAGTGGTCAGCAGGACGGATGCCGGTTCCGATCGGCGCTGTCCCAGCACCACCTGCGCGCCAGCGCGCCATTGGCGGACCATGTCGCCGATCAGCGCGGGCGGATCCTGGAAATCGGCGCACATGCCGATCACCGCCGCCCCCTCCGCCTGATAGATGGCATAGGTGGGCGACCGCATCTGGCCGTAATTGCGGTTATTGAAGATCGCGCGGATGCGCGGATCCGCTGCGCATAGCGCGCGCATCAGGTCGCGCGTGCGATCGGTCGACCCATTGTCGATCAGGATGATCTCGTGCGAGCGCGCATGGATATCGGCTTCCGCCGTGACGGCGGCGCAGATCGCGCGGACATTCTCCTCCTCATTATAGCAGGGAATGACGATGGAGAGTTCAGGCGTGTCCGCCGCCGGGGGGGCGGCTCCGGTCATTGTCCCGCATCCGCCTGCGTTCGCCGACGAAACAGCGCGATGCCGGTCGACGGCGCATAGACCTCGGTGAAGAAGGCGCCGACCAGTAGGAGCAACAACAGCGCCACGGCGGGCACGTTGTAATGGCGGCCGGCATCGAGATGCGGCGCTTCGACCACTTGCACGTCCGATGCGGTTTCCGCTGCGAGCGTCTCGACCGCGACTTCCTCCGACGAGCGCGCATAAACTTCGTAGAGCGCCTGGGCGAAACGATAGTCGCGATAGCGATCGAGATATTCGCCCGAAATCTCCGACAATCCAGCGACGTTGGGGCCGGCGGCGCCTGGGCCGGGCTGTACGGTACGCGAAATCTGCGCGCGCAGCGAGGCGACTTCGGACTGGACCGCCTGAAGCTGCGGATTCTCTGCACCCTGGAAGCGCTGGAGCGTCTGGAGCTCGACGAGCTTGGCCTGGAGCCGTGCCTCAAGTCCGGTGCGCAGCGCCAGCGCGGACCCGAGCTGCGCTTCGGGTTCGGCCAGATTGTTGCGCCGGCGGAAGGCGTTGAGTGCCGCCTCTGCCTTCACCACGCGGTCTCCGGCTTCCTCGAACCGTTCGAGCACGATCTGGCGCTTGCGCGCGATCCGGTCGCGGCCCAGCGCGATGATCCGGTCGCTGATCGCGCCGACATAGGCCTTGGTCAGCGCCTGCGAGCGTTCGGCATCATGTGTGCGCGTCTCGATCTCGATCATTCCGCCGGTCAGCGAATGGATATCGACCTTACGCGCCAGGGCGATGCGCGCATCGGTTGCGGTCGCATAATCGGCGGATGGCCCCACCAGCTTGAGCCGACGGATGACGTCGTCGGTCACTTCGGCGCTGCGGCCGACCGCCAGATAGAAATCGATAGGCTGTTTCGCGCCGCCGAACAGCGAGGCGAAGCTCTGCAACTGCCCGCCGACCGCATTGAGCATCGATCCCAGCCCGACGCTGTTATTGTCCTGCGGCGTCACCTTGGCGCGCGAGACATAGGGCTGCGGGAACACGCACAGCAAAGCGAGCAGCAGCGCGAGCGCACCATAGCCGATGCGGCGGCGGCGATCGTCGGCGACCAGATCAGCCGCCGAGCGCCAGAGCTGAAGGGGGCGGCTCATTCCGCGAGCGTCTTGATGGTGGCGGCGCCGGCGAGCCCGCCGAACAGGCTGCCGGTGATATCGCGCACGCGCGCCCAGAATTCACCGCGATCGGCGTCGATCGGTACGAAGACGAGATCGCCGGGCAGCGCGCGCTCACTCATCGCGCGGCGGCCATGCGGCGCGAGCACGGTGCCATTGGCGCGCACGATGAAGATCTCGCTCTTGTCGCCCAGTTTCTGCACGCCGCCCGCCGCGCGCACGAAGTCGCCGATGGTCGCGCCCTGGCGATAGGCGAAGGAGGCCGGGCTTGGCACCGCGCCGAACACGCCCACCGTCACCGGCCGCGCCGGCACATAGATGGAATCGTTGTTCTCCAGCACGAGATCCTCGGGCAGGGTGGCGGCGGTCACCGGCAGGTCGAAGACCAGCCGTCCATCGGGTTCGCGTTCGCGGAGCTGATCGACGACCGATCGGACGAGCGCCAGATTGGCGGGATTGCTGAGCTGAGCACGGTTGACCGAAGTGACGGGCTGCGCGGTCAGCAGCAGTTCGAGATCGCGGATCGCGCGATCGAAGCTGACGCGCTGCTGCTGCTTCACGCTCTCGCGCGTGATGACGCTGGCGTAGGGGTAGGCATCCCGCGTGAGGCCACCGGCCTGACCGACGACATCCGCCAGTTTCGTGCCAGGGGTGAAATAATAGCGGCCGGGCTTGGCGACTTCGCCGCTGATGGTGACGAGCACCGATTGCTGCTGGAGCGGGCGGGCGATGCCGACATTGGAGAGCACGCGGACGATGTCGCCGCGGCTGGCGTGGCGTTTGCCCGCTTCTTCGGCAGAGAGTTGTTGCCAGCCAGCGTCACGCTGGCCGAGCGAATCCAGCACCATCAGGCGGCTGCTGTCGGCGACGGTGTTGATGCCGCCGGCATAGAGCACGGCATCGTTCAGCGTCTCGCCGGCGCCGACCTCGAAGATCGCCTCGCGATTGACGCTGCCGATCACCGCGATCTGCGCGCCGGCGGGCGCCACATAGATGACGTCGCCGTTCTGGAGCGCGGCGTCTCCGCTCTTGTCGCCCTTCAGCAGCAGATCGTAGAGATCGAAGTCCGAGACGAGCTTGCCGTTCCGGCGCAACTGGATCGAGCGGAAGCTGCCGCCCGCCGACGGGCCGCCTGCCGCGAGCACCGCGTTGACCAGGGTGGAGAGGCTGCTGACCGTATAGGAGCCGGGGGTGGCGGCGAAGCCAGTGACATAGACGGTGATGCCGCGCAGCCGCCCGACCGTGACCTCCAGATCGAAACCGCGATATTGGCGTGAGACCTGGCGCGCGATGACACCCTGCACATCGCCATAGCGCACGCCGCCGACGGTGATAGCGCCGACGCGGGGCACGAAGATACGGCCCTCGCTGTCGATGATCAGGCGCAGATTCGAGGCCTGCACCGATCCGGTGAGCCCGAGCACCAGTTCGTCGCCGGGATTGAGACGGTAATCGGCGGGCAGGCTGGTCGTCGGCGGCGCGGTGAAATCGCGCGCATCGGGCACGAGCAATTCGGCGCCGAAACGGCGCAGAGGCTTGCCGACGATATCGGAAACGAAAACCTCGTACTCGCTCGGCGGCGCGGGCGGGCGGGGCGGCTTCTGTTTTGCATCGGCCGGGCCGGCGACCGGCGGATCGGCGGCGTCGCGCGACGGCGGAGACGCCTGGCCGTCGATGATCGCAGGCTGAAAGCTCGGGCTTTGATCGACCGGGGGCAAGGCCACCTGGCCGGCCGCCGCGCTGCGTCCGCTGGATGCAGCGCCGCCGCCCGCCTGTTGCGCGCCGCTTGCGACGGGGGAGGCGAATTGCGCGGTGGTGCCGGCCGGCAGCAGCAGCGCCGCGCAGGCGCCGCCGATCAGCAGGCGATGCCGGATAGAGGTTGTGATCGGGATCATGCCGCGCGCTGTTCCAGTTGATTGAGACCGAGTTCTGCGCCCAGCAGCACATCGGCCGCGCGCGCCCACAGGCTTGGATTGGAGGCCGCGAGCAGCCCCGCCTTGCCGTCGCCGACGCGGTAGGTGCTGCCGTCCCAGCGGGTGGCATGGCCGCCCGCTTCGGTGAGGAAGAGCACGCCCGCCGCATGATCCCAGGGCAGGGTACGCTGGAAGAGTGCGACGTCATTCTGACCGAGGCAGAGCCTGGGATAATGTTCGGCAGCACAGCGCGGGATCGGCACCAGATCGAGCCGGCGTGCAGCACGGGCGTGGATATGCGCGCGCAGATCCGGGCTCATGAACTGGGTCGCCAGCGCCGCGATCGGCCGGTTGCGTCCGGTCGGACGTGCACGGACAAGCACGTCGTTGCAGCGGGCGCCGGCGCCGCGTTGCGCGACGCACATCCTGCCGTTCACCGGATCATAGAGCCAGCCGGCGACGGGCACTCCATCCTCGATCAGGGCGACCATCAAGCCGAAGGGGTCGCGCCCCGCCGCGAAATTGGCGGTGCCGTCCAGCGGATCGATCAGCCAGACCCGGCCTTCGCCGACGCCGCGCAGCAGACCGGGATTTTCCGCCACGGCCTCCTCACCCACGATCCGCGCGTCGAGCCCGAGCGCGTCGAGCCCGTCATAGAGGCGCAATTCGGCCTCCCGATCGGCGCGGGTCACGATCTCGCCGGGCGATTTTTCGACGATGTCTTCGGAGGCGAGCATGCGGAAACGCGGCATGATCACGGTTGCGGCGACGTCGCGCAGCAGCGCCGGCACGCGATCGTGCAGGATGGAGAAGGGCAAGGGCGGGCTCACGGCAGGATTTCGAAAGGCTGGCCGGAGGCGGCATGCCCCCGGCCATGGTTCGGTCAGGCCGCGACGCTGGAGAGCGTCGCGCGGGTGGCCGAACGCTCGCGCATCATGCGGATGCGTGCGCCGTCTTCCTCGGCGATCTCGCGATAATAGTCGCGCTTGTTCTCCAGCCAATCGAGTTCGAAGGCGATTGCGGTGGCGACGGCGGCGTCATAGCCGCTCGTCTCGACGACGGCGCCGTCGAAGACGATCTTGCGCGTTTCGAAGCGATCGAGACGGACGTGCCGGATCTCGCGGAGCGCCGACAGCGCTTCGGGCGCGACCGAGCCGCCGACGACCAACTCCAGATCGGCATCGGCGCAGGCGCGCGCGACCTTCAGCACGGCATCGGTGATCTCGCGCTCGTTGATCGACTTGCGCGGCAATCCGCGCGACAGCGTGAAATCGACGCGGCCGAAGACGATGCCGTCGACGCCGGCGCGGGCGACGGGCAAGATCTCCTCCAGATTGCGCAGCGTCGCCTCGGTTTCCAGGTTGAACAGGAACTGGGTGGCATGGCCGGTGTCGCCATGCGTCTTCGTCTTCGCCTCGATGAATTTGGTGAGCGCATAGGCGGTCTCGACCATCGGCGCGATGATGTAATCGACGCCGTAGAGCTTCGACGCCTGAAGATCGGAAATCGCCTCGCAACCGCCGATCTTGAGCGCCACCTTCAGATCGGCGCGGTGCGCCAGTTCGAGCAGTCGCAGGAATTCGTCGGGGCGGGTGCCCTCCGCTTCGAACTCGGCCTTGACCGCGACGATGCCATGGCGGTCGCGGCCTTTCTTGAGCATGTCGAGCATGCGGCGTTCGGTGGGTGTCAAGGCGGTCTCCCTTGCGATACTCGGTTACTGATCGACACTAAGACGGCGCGCCGACAATGATCCCGCAATCGGCCGTTCATTTTTCGTTGATATGTTCGCGGGATGCCGGTTTTCCCAGGCGGCGGCTTTCAGGATCGCTGCGGAAGCGCTAAAGACCTGCCCCCATGCTGAAGCGTAGAGCCCCCATGCATGTGTTCCGCGTGCCCATCACGATCGCGATAAGCCTGAGCATCGCGACGCTTGCCCTTGCCGCCGAGCCACCGAAATCCGCCGATTTCACGCGCACCGGACCGCCGCCCGGGGGGCTCCCATCGGGGGACAGTCAGGCCTTTCGCCAGCGCATGATGGATTGGTCCGCCGCGCCCGCGACGGAGCCCGTACTGGCGCCGGTGATCGCGCCGAAGGCAGAGGCCCCGCGATGGCGCTCGTCCTATTTGCCGCGCCTTTCGTCGCGCTTCGGCTTCCGCAACGATCCGTTGCGCGGCGGGTATGCACGGCATGCGGGCGTGGATATTCCCGCACCGCTGGGGACGCCCGTGCTCGCCTCGGCCGATGGCGAGGTGCGCTATGCCGGTGGCGCTGGCGGTTATGGCAACATGATCGAGATCGAGCATTTTGGGGGCATCCGCACGCGTTACGCGCATCTTTCCCGAATATTGGTGGGCGAACGCGCGATGGTGCGGCAGGGGCAGGTGATCGCGCTGATGGGATCGACCGGGCGATCGACCGGCAGCCATCTGCATTTCGAGATGCGCGCAAATGGCACGGCGATCGATCCGTTGCCGCATCTGGGGGACGAGCCTGTGGGGGACCATGCGCCGCAACACCTGACGCCGCGGATCGCGCCGGTGGAGCCTTTCGTATCGGCATTCGCGCGTGCGCGGGAGGCCAATGAACGGCTGGATGTGGCCGATCAGGGCGCTCGTCCGTAACGGCAGAGTTGAGTTAGGTGGGGTAGGTCACCCATCCACCCACGCGCGGCTGAGGTGCTCCAAGCGCTGGCGCTTGTAATTTGTCGGCCGAATGTCCGCAAATGGGGCGCAAGCCGCGATTAGCTCCGTCCTGCGGCGCTTACTGATAGCGCAGCGTCTTCTCGAACCCCTCGTTTGCCTTCGTCATCTTTGCCAGCGTTCGGAGTTGGCCGCGAACATGCCGCTCGAACCGCGCATCATCGTGGATGCCGGTCACCCGATAGTCGTCCTGAGCGATCAATTCCTTGAGGCGCGCGGCGAAGGCGGCTTGCTCATTCGTGCAATCCGCGCCCTTCAGCGCGCGGCAGACCCATTCCTCCGCGGCTGCCTTGTCATAGTCGTCCCGCGCCTCATAGCCGCGCCTGTCCGCCGCCGCTTGATCCAGTCTTGATGCCTCGAACCGGCGCTCCAGCCATGTCCGGACCCGCTCCCCATCCCAAGTCTTTGACGGATTGCTCATCACACTCTCCCAAATCCGGTCCGCCATTGCCCCAATGGAAGGGTGGAGGAAAGCCGAGTCCGCTGGAGAGGGCAGGCGCCGGGCAAGCGCTACGCGGATCCTGGTCGGCCATGGTTGTTCCCGATCGCAGTGGTTCATAGTATCGCGCCGCTTGCTGCGTGCCACGGGTACGGAGCGCAACCGGCAAGCGGAGAAGAAGATGTCTGCCAATGATGTCGAGAGCCATATATGAGCAGGGAGGCCGGTACCTCCGCGGTCGTTATCGGCGCTTCCGGCGGGATCGGCGGGGCGCTTGAAGCGGCGCTGATCGAAGAAGGCACGTTCGAGGCGGTTCACGGTTTCGCCCGCTCGCGAAGCGGAGCGCAGCATCTCGATCTGCTCGACGAGACCAGCATTGCCGCCGCGGCCGCGCATGTCGGCGCCGGTCCGGAACCCCGGCTGGTGATTGTCGCGACCGGCCTGCTGCATTCGGAAGGTCACGGTCCGGAAAAGGCGCTGGGCGATCTTGATCCGAGCTGGCTTGCTCAGGTCTACGCCGTCAACGCGATCGGCCCCGCGCTTGTGGCGAAACACTTCCTGCCGATCATGCCCAGGGCCGGGCGGACGGTGTTCGCGGCACTGTCGGCCCGCGTCGGATCGATCGGCGACAATCGGCTGGGCGGGTGGCATGGCTATCGTGCCTCCAAGGTGGCGCTCAACATGCTGGTGCGCAACCTTGCGATCGAGGAGCGCCGCCGCAACGATCGCGCGATAGTCGTCGCGCTGCATCCGGGAACGGTCGATACGGCACTGTCCCGCCCGTTTCAGGGCAATGTGCAGGCCGGCCGGCTATTCACCCCGGAGCGCGCCGCGCTGCAACTGCTGGACGTGATCGAGGAATTGAAGGTGCCTGACAGCGGCAAGCTGTTCGATTTCGAAGGCAAGGAGGTTCCGTTCTAGCCGCGTTGCCATTCCCGCCGAAATGATCGACACTTCCGATGCGGAGGGAAGATGATGAAACCAGCGATTTTTCTGGCGTTGGCTCTGTTCGGCGGCGCCGCCATTCCGGCGTCCGCGCAGGATGCGCCCGGGCTTGGCGAAGTCGTTGTTACCTCTAACCGACTCAATGCGCGCTATGCCCAGCAGGACCGTCCGGTGGTGGGACTGCGCAGGCAGGCCGATTCCGTGGTGGTGCAGGTGGCGTTCTCGTCGGACTCGCGCGATGCCGAGACCCGCAAGCGCGAAATCCACGCGATGCTGATGGCCGCGCTCGGCCGCGCGGGCACCGCCGGGGTGGAACTGGTGACGGGCAATTTCGAGCTGATTCCGGTCACCAAGGACAATTATCAGGATCTGCCGCTGATCTCCGCGGGCCGCGTCGATACCAGCCAGGCGAATGTGATGGTGAAAGTGAAGCTCGCCGGATCGACCGCAGTGGCGGGGGAGAAACTGGACGCCTTCATCAAGGGCATTCCGCGCACCGGGCGCGGCGCGATCGACAAGGCCGGCGCGTTGACGCTGACCATCCGCAATCCCGATCAGTATCGCGACGCCATCGTGAAGCTGGTGGCGGACGACGCCCGGCACAATGCCGCGATCTTCGGCCCCGATTATGCCGTTCAGGTGGGCGGCATCGACGGGCAGATTTCCTGGTCGCAGGTGAGCGGCACCGACGTGTTCCTGTACCTGCCCTATCGCTACACCATCCTTCCCAAATGACCCTGCCCGGAGAGACGGCATGAAAGCGATCCCGTTCGCCGCCATTCGCGGCCTGGCCCTGTTCGCGACGCTTCCCTTCGCGACCGCCCTGTCCGCCCAGGACGGCGGCGGCGCCAGCGAAATCGTCGTGACGGCGTCAAGGCTCAGCAACAGCATGTCGCCCATTCAGCTTGCGAGCCCCAAGCCCCCCGTCATCGGCCTCAGGCGGATGGCGGACTCGGCGGTGCGCACGATCGAGATCGTCTCGGACTCGCGTGAGGCCGGGATGCGGAAGCGCGAGGTGCAGGCGATGCTGCTCGACGCGATCGATCGCGCGAAACGCGACGGCTTCAACCTCGTCACCGGCCAGTTCGAGCTGGTGGAGGTGACGCGCGCCAATTGGCAGGATCAGTTTCCGGGGCTGGCGGGCAAGGCGAACGCCACCGAGGATGACGAAGACGAGGATGACGAGGACGATGCCGCCGAGGCGGCGTTCGAGGATGACGGCAGCACCGCCACCGTGCGGCTGAAGGTGAAGACGAAACTGGACGGATCGATCGGCAACGCCCAGCAGAAGATCGGCGCGTTCGTCAAATCGGTTCCCGCCAATGGCCGCGCGCAGATCCAGCAAAAGGGCGGCCTGGCGCTGACGATCATCAATCCCGAACAATATCGCGACGAAATCTATCGCCGCATCGCGGCGGGGGCCAAGCATGCCATCAGCTTCTACGGCCCCGAATATGGCCTGGACGTCACCGGGCTGGATCAGGGCATCGCCTGGAAACAGGTCAGCAATACCGAAGTGTTCCTCTACATATCCTACGGATTTTCCATCAGAAAATAGATGGAGATGCGCGCCCGGCGGCGAACCGGGTGGCCAGCCTCGCCTGGGCGAAGGGATGGGCGATGGAGGCGGGGAGCATGCTGCTTTCCGGTGTCAGGGGCAAAGATCCCCGGAGGCTCGATTTGCCAGGATCTTCGCCGTCGGCGGAATTGGGGGATCTTGCACTCGGGCGTAATTGGAAGTGGTCGTTGCATTGAGAGCCCGGCTGCGGCAGCGCGGTTCCATGAACAAATATCAATGCTGGTTTTGCGGCGATGATATCGATCGAACCGATTGTGGGGCGGTGATGATTATGGTCGAGAATCTATGGAACTGGGATGCAGGCGTGCAGGCCGAGGATCGTCCGTTCCAGAGTGTCTATGCTCATTCAGGCTGTGCGACGGGCAAGATGAAGGGCGCTACGATGGACCTGGAGCCGGAGGTGTTCGACCGACGCAATTGAAATTCGGCCATCGGCTGCCTTGCTGGCGATCGATCTCAATTTCGTTGTGAAGCTGCCATATGGCTATGCCCATGTGCCTGTCCGTTGCGGGGCAGCCGGCCCGCGATTATCGTTCCTCCATGAACGATCCGCTCCAGTGCCTTTGGCGCCCCGCTTTGATCCTCTCCGCGGCAGCGATGCTGGTCGCGGCGCCGGCGGATGCCCAGACTGTATATGTGCCTGCCCCGACAAAGCCATTGCCCCGCCCGGCATGGAATTGCCGCGCGCAGCAATCTGTCGGCATGACGAAAATCCGTGCCTCGCGACAGCTCGACGCCGCCGGCGCCAGCCTGACTGACAGTGCGGCCTGGACCGATGTCTATACCGCCGACCAGAAAGCGCCGCTGACGGTATCGGTGAACTGGCACCCGCATCCAAAGCCGATGGATTTCGCTGATGGCATGGCGACTTTCTACTTCCGGACCGCGGAGCCGATGACCGGTCCGATCCGGTTGCAACTGGGCGACCGGCGCACGATCGAAGTTCCCGCCGGTCAATCCTACAACAACCCACATCACTTCAGCGCCTATGAGCGGATCGGCAAGGTGCTTGATTTGCCCGGTGATGATGGCGCGCTCAGGTGGACTCTGCGTGGGACGGCATCGGGGAAGCGCGGCACGCCTGTCATCCATGAGTGCGCCTACCCAGCTGGCGAGTTGAGTGCGCTCAAATCCGGTTTCGTCGAGGTTCTGGCCAAGCTGGATGCAATGCAGGCCGATTTCGTGAGCCGTTGTCAGCGGCAATAAACTATCGAACCTACACACGACGGACCGGAAAAGTGGCCGGGCGGCGGCGCGCTCCAATGGCGGCCATTCAGGCGATCGGGGAGCGCACCCAGGGTTCTGTCGGCAGTGCACTTGATGCCGCTGAAGGGGGCATCATGCGTGAACGATTTGGTGGGTGGTCACCGAAATCCCCATAATTCCGGCATCAGCGCTCGCCGCAAGCGACGTGGCACCCGACAGCCCGAAAAACTTTTGCAATCGCTCCCAAGGATATCCGGAGTCGGCGCGTCCCAGTGACATGCGGATCATGACGCCGCTGTCACCAGGGAGAATCCTATGCCCCGTTTTCGCCATCGGTATCTTATCGGATTGACCGGCTTCGCACTGCTTTGCCCAACTCTGCTGCTGGCGCAGGGCAAGACTCCATCGGCGGCCGAGGCCGAGGACGCCAGCGCGCAAGGCGACGTCGCAGTCACCATTTACAATAACGACCTCGCCCTGATTCAGGATGTGCGCACCCTGAACATAGCGGTGGGCCGGAACCGGATCGAATTTCCGGACGTGTCCAGCCGCATCCGCCCTGAAACGCTGAGCTTCGCCGCTGCTGGCGCCGCGATCAGCGAGCAGAATTTCGACTTCGACCTGCTTAGTCCCGGAAGCCTGATGCAAAAGGCCATCGGCCAGACGATCACCCTCGTCCGCACCAATCCTTCCAACGGCGTGGAAACCCGCGAACGGGCGACCGTGCTTTCGACAGCCGGCGGGGTCGTCGTCCGGATCGGCGATCATATAGAGGTGCTGCGCGACGACGGATTGCCGGTCCGTGCCATCTTCGATCGCGTGCCCCCAAATCTGCGCGCGCGGCCGACCCTGTCGGTAACGGTGCAGAGCGAGCGGGCCGGCCCGCGGCCAGCCTCCATCCGCTATCTTACCCCGGGGCTGGGATGGGCCTCTGATTATGTCGCGCTTTATGACGAGGCCAAGGGCGTGATCGACATGCAGGGCTGGGTCACGCTCACCAACCAGACCGGCACCAGTTTCGCGAATGCCCGCACCGTGCTGGTGGCGGGCAGCCCCATGGTCACCGGCAATGCCATCCATGGCAATTCCTACAATCAGTATAACCGCCAGCCCAGACAATCCGGGATGGTGAAGGCCGGAACGGAAAAGACCAATCGCGATCAATTGGGGGATTATTATCTCTATCCGATCGCCGGGCGCACCACGATCGCCAATGCCCAGACCAAGCAGGTGGGTTTCCTCGATGTCGCGGGCGTGTCGGCGCGCAAGGTGTATGGTCGCACGATCGACTGGTTGCAGAACGACAACGCGCCGGTCAATATATCGAGTCAGATCGCCTTTTCGACGTCGCGCGCGGGTGGGCTGGGCGATGCGCTTCCCGCCGGCACCGTCCGTTTCTATCAGCGCGATAGCAAGGGCACGCCGCAATTCATCGGCGAGAGCCCGATCCGGCATACCCCAACCGGAAGCGACATGCTGCTGACGACCGGCGCCGCCTTCGATGTTTTTGCCCAGGCCAATGTTGTGAAGCGCGAGACGATCACCGGCGCAGAATGGGAGACCACGGCACGCTACCGCGTGCTTCGCGACGGCGTGATGGTCACCCAGGTCGATGTGGATCGGCCCAAGAGCTACTACCGCACGACGCTGCGTTACAAATTGACCAACGCCAAATCGCGGCCGGTGACGGTCAACCTCGTCCAGGGGGGACTGGACCGGGGCTGGTGGAGCCTCGACTATCGTGTCGTCAGCGAAACGGTAACTGGCGAACAGGTTGATTCCGACAGGCGCAAATGGGAGGTCCCGGTGCCGGCCAATGGCGCCACCGAACTGACCGTCGTCCTCGAGAGCCGGTACTGATCCGATGGCCCGATTGATCCTGCTCGTCCTGTTGCTGTTGCCGGCACCCGTGCTCGCGCGCGAAACCGTCTCGGCATCGTCGCCCCAAGACCTGTCGGTCACCGTCTATCGCGATCCTGATCGCGCGGAGAAACCCCTGCCGACCGTACACTCGTCCGCTTCGCTGAACGGGTTCGCCATGATCAGCGAGACCCGCACCGTCGTTCTGCCCGCCGGATCATCGACGATCCGCTTTGAGGGCGTGGCGGAAGGCATGATCGCGGTCACCGCGATCGTCACCGGGTTGCCTGGCGGCGTGATCGAGAAGAACCGCAACGGCGATCTGCTCTCCCCGGCCGCGTTGATCGACGGCAGTTTGGGCAATCGGGTCGCGATCAGTCGTACCAATCCCGCGACTGGTCTGGCGACAACCGAGAACGCCATCGTCCGCACCCGCGCCGATGGCGGGCTTGTCCTTCAGACCAGCGAAGGTTTTGAAGCCGTGCGCTGCGCCGGCCTGCCGGAAAAACTGCTGTTCGGCCACGTGCCCGCCGGGCTTTCCGCCAAGCCGGTCTTCTCGATCGATACCAACAGTCCAAAGGGCGGCAGCTATCGCATCACCCTGACCTATCTGGCGACGGGATTCGATTGGCAGGCCAATTATCTGGCGACGTTGGAGAAGGATACCGGTTCCACCAGGCAGAAGCTCCGCCTGATCGCGTGGCTCACAATCGCCAATGACAATGGCCAGAGTTTTCCCGGCGCCACGGTGTTGGCTGTCGCCGGAACGATCAATGTCGAACGCGATTTTCGCTCCCTGTCCGATCCGCTCGAGGCAAGGCCGCTTCGGCTGACCTGTTATCCGCTGGGAAGCACGGCGCGCGCGACAATGGCGGAGCCGGTGCAACATCTTGCTCCACGCGCGCAAGCGGATGAGGTTGGAGAAATTATCGTCACAGCCAGCCGGGTGTCCGGCGTAGCGGCGCTCGCTTCCGCTGCGATCGCCATGAAGGCCCGCGAAGAGGCGCTGGGTGATGTGAAGCTCTACCGCGTCCCCGAACCCGTCACGGTCGCGGCGCAATCGCTGAAGCAGGTGGCGTTCCTCGATCGACCCAGGGTCGACGGGACACTCTTTCACCGTGGTGCATGCAGGCCGGAAAGCAGCGAAGGGAATGAAGGGAGCGATGGCCAATTCTCCCCAGTCTCCCTGTGGCTGCGTGCGCGCAACGACGCGGCGCATGGGCTGGGCCTGGCATTGCCGTCCGGAAAAGTGGCGGTTTTCGAACCGACTTCGGCTGGCGAGATGGTGCTGGGCGAGCAGTCGATCCGGGATTATGCCTCTGGCCAGATCGTGGAACTTGCGCTGGCGAACTCCCGCACCGTCTATCTGGCCTGCGGACTCAAAGCCAAGGATCGGGGCATTGCGGATGGTCAATGGCATACACGCCATGCGCTGGCGACCAATGCAAATAATCGTGCAATCACGCTCGAGATCAGCCTTGCCGATAGTTCCGCGTGGGTGGTGCGCAAGCTGTCGGGCCGGCATATGATCTCGGACGGTCGGCATATCATGACCATCACTGTGCCGGCGAACAGCAGCCGCCCCCTTTATTGGGATATCCGCAATACCGAATAGCGAAAAGAGGCCGGATATGGCTGATACGCAGTGATATCACCATCATCACTGTCCTCGCCGCCCTGAAAATCAGGGCGCGGCGGGCCGATCCCGATGATTACAGATCCGCGCTTATCCGCCGCACCAGCCGTTCGGCCACCGATTTGCGGATGGGCATGCCTTTGCGCATCTTCAGCCAGGTGTTCACGCTGATGCCGAAGGTGGCCATCACGCATTCGGCGGTCTGGGCGCGCAGGCGGGCGTTCATCTTTTCGATGAAGCTCGGGTTGACGTAGCTGAGCCGTGGATTGTCGGTGTGGATCACGTTGCCGCTGCCGGCATGCGGAGCGGGCTGAGCGCCAGCGGGCTTGGTGAAAAGCGGCGGGCGAGGGCGATCCTCGGGGGCGGGTGTTCGAACTGCCAGGGTCATTGACTTAACTCCTCAACTCGCGTTCTGTTCACTGGCCGTTACGCACGCGACATCGCTGTCGACGAAGCACGGGCCTCGTTCGGGCGGGGCGGTCCGTGGCGGCCGCCGGGCATATCGAGTCCGGTCTTTCCCGACCGGCTTTCTTCTAGTGGGCAGACGCCGAAGACGGCGCGGGTTCCGGCCCGTACATCTTGCTCAGATAGGCGATGATCTGTTCGCTTTCCGGCTCGGTGAGCTGGGCGCCGTTCTGGATCATCCGTTCGACGATCACCCGCCAGTCATTGCCCGACAGGCGCTGGACCGTCACCGTGTTGAGTTCGTGACAGGTGTGGCAGCGCTGGACGAACAGCTCCTTGCCAGGGCCTTCCCTGGGATCCTGCGCCTTCAATCCGGTCGTAACCGTGGCGGTTGCGATACCGGCGATCAGGACGCCGGCCACAATGCCCTTACGCTTCACCGTCGACATCACTCACTCCTGAACGCTTATTGGTCTAAACGCTTTTTCCGGTCCGATCATGGCTTATCCGAGTTTAAGCGGACTTGAACGGAATCATGCGGTCTCGGCCGCCGGGCCGCGCGTGATCACACCCGAGACGATGACCGCGAGCAAACCGGACACCACGCCGGCGAGCAGCCCCGATCCCAGCACCAGCGCCGTCGACGCCACCGGGGGAAGGCCTGAGGCGAAAAATGTTGTCATTCCGATGAAATAGCAGACGACAAGGCTGGCGAAGGGAATGAACTGCGCGAGCAGCGCCGCGAAGACGATGACGAAGACCCCCAGCAACAGGGCGATATCGGCGCCGAGCGCGGCGGCCCCGCCGCCGATGATCGATGCGCCGATAAAGCCGAGCGCGAGGCCCAGCAGCGCGCAGACATAAGTGGGGGCGGCGGTCTTTGCGCTCATCCCCCCCGCGACGAAGGCGATCCAGCCGATGAACATCGACCAGACCGGAATTCCCAGGCGAGCGCAGATCACGCTCGATATGGCGGCGACGAGTGCGGTGACGGCAAGTGCAAGCACGTTCTTCATGATCGCTGATCCCTGATCGATGATCCCGAAAACCGGGCCGCGGCGGGGGGAAAGGAAACCGCCGCGGCCCCTGTACGGCTCAGAACTTCATGCGGAGGCCGACATTGACGGTGCGGCCAAGCACGAAGCCGACGAAATTGTCGAAACCCTGAGCCGTATTCTCGAATGGCGGGTAGGTATCGAACAGGTTCGAGACCTGGACATAGACGCTCGGTTCACCCGGCAGGCTGTCGCCGAACTTGTAGGTGAGGTTGAGATCGACGGTGGTATAGGACCCGACCTTGTCGCCGCCGCCGTTCGGGATGCCGCCCGTGGACGTCACAGGATTAAGCGCGGTGCTGCCCCAGAAGGTGAAGCCGCCGGTATAATTGGCGAAGACCGATGCGGAGACCGGGCCGACATCGACGTTGAGGTCTGCGCGCAGATCGGTGCGGATCGACGGGAATGTGCCGTTGAAGCGGTTGCGATTGAGCACGCTGAACACCGGCTCGCCGGCCGCCGCCGTCTGGTCGAACTTGGTCTTGTAGGTTCCGGCGATGCCGCCGCGGATCGAGCCCCAGTCGAAGCTGTGGCGATAATGGACGTCGAAATCGATGCCCTCGACGAAGACGGTGTAGACATTGAAGTTACGGAAATCGAGGCCGAAATAGATCGGGCCGGAACTGAGCGGCGAGCGCTGGCGGCGGCCGCCGCGATAGGCTTCGATCTCGGCCGGGGTTGCCCCGTTCGGATAGATTTTCAGCAGATCGTGGAAGGCATCCGAGTTGATCACGATCGACAGCGGCGGCGATCCGCTCGTACCCTTCAACGTGGTGTGCCAATAGGTCAGGTTGGCGGTGAGGCCGGGCAGGAAGCGCGGTGCGAAATCCGCGCCGATCGCCCAGGTCTTGCCGTCCGCCGGCTTCACGTCCGGATTGGCGCCGTCGAGCCGCATGCCTGCGATCGACGCGGTGCCGAGGATGCAGGTGGTCTGGCCGGGCGTGTTGCAGCCCGGGATCGCCCGCGCCTCCGGATATTTGTCGAGCGGCACGTTGAGCGTGCCGTTCTGGGGCCCGAAGAAGGTGTCGACGCTGCGGCCGTCGATGCCGCTCAGCACGTCGGGACCATAGGTCGAGAATTGCGGCGCCACGAACGAGGTTGCGTAGTTGGCACGGATCTTCAGGCCTTCCACCACTTCCCAGGTGGCGGCGAATTTCGGATTCTTGATGCTGCCGAAATCGCTGTAATGATCATAGCGGCCGGACACGTTAACATCGAGGCGCCGGGCGAAGGGCACTTCCATCTCGGGCGAGACGATCGGGATCAGCACTTCGGCATAGGCCGACTTGACGGTGCGCAGATAGCGGAAGGCGTTGAAGCTCGATCCGGTGCTGGAGGGGCCGGTATTGTTGGGTTCCACCACCTCGGTGTCGATCTTGTACTTCACCATGTCGCCGCCGAGCGCGACCTTCACCTCGCCCGCCGGCAGTTCGAACAGCGAACCATCGAGCTTGACGTTGTATTGCTGGATCACCTGGCGCGCGGCCTGGTAATTGCGGCTGTCGAGCAGGCGCTTCAGCACTTCGGGCGAGGTACGATTGGTCGCGCGCGGGTTCCAGACATCAACCGCATTGGCCGTCGTGAGCGGTACGTTGCTGACGAGCACATTGGTGTTGGGGATCGACGGCTGGGTGAGGTTGCCATTCGCGTTGGTCGTGCCGTTGAGCGCGAGCAGCAGGCAGCTCTGGCAGAGCGAACCGGTGATCGTGGTCTTGGCGGTGTTGACGCCAGCCATGACGAAGCCGCCAAGCCGCCACTTGTCGCTGAGCTTATACTCCGCGTTGAAATAACCGTAAAAGGTCTCGCTGACGCCCTTGGCGCGCGCGCCCTCCGGGAAAAGTTCGTTGGCGTCGAAACGGATCGTACCGCTCGTCGCGTTGGTGCCATCGGGCGCGACGAAGAACGGGTTGATCTGGCCGCCGCGACCGCTGCCCGGACCGAAGACCTGAGCGGTGATGAGCTGGGCGGCCGGGGTGGCGCCGGTGCTCGACGCGATCGTCACCGAGTTGCGCTGGATGTTCGAGCGGCTCGAGAAGACGAAGTCGGCGTTGAGTGACAGGCGATCGCCGACCTGCTGATCGAGCTTCACCATCACCGAGTGCCGGCGTTCTTGCGGGATCAGATCGGTGTAGCTCGCCTGTTCGCACGGCGCATTGGCCTGGGCATTGGAAATGCCGGTCTTGTAGGGCGCGAGATAGATGAGCGAGCTGCCGGTCGGCTGGAAGCTGGCGGGTGAGCAGTTGAAATTGGCGAAGTTGGCGCCGCCGCGCGCGCGCTGGTCGGGCAGGGTGAGCGGGCGATCGGCGCCAAGCAGATTGCCGCGATCGGTATAGCTGTAGAAGATCGCGCCGCCGCCGCTGTCCCAGCGATGGCCGAGCGCGATGTTGGCGCTCCAGTTCTTGTAATCGTCACCAAAGCCATATTGGGCGTTGGCCTCCACACCCTCGAAGCGGCGGCGGGTGATGAAGTTGAGCACGCCGGCGACGGCGTCCGAACCGTAGATCGACGATGCGCCCTCCGCCAGCACCTCGACGCGTTCGATCGCGTTGGTCGGGATGAAGTTGGGATCGGGCAGGTTGCGGATGATGCCGGTGAGCGGGAAGCGGTGGCCGTCGATCACGACCAGCGTACTGGAGCTGTTGGAGCCGCCCAGGCCGTGGATCTGCGGTACCGAGGCGCCGGCGGAGTCATTGGCGGCGAAACCGCCCTGGCCGGCCGCGTTGCCGCCCCAGATCGCGGGTACGGTCTTGAGCAGTTGCTGGACGGTCTGGACCGCATTGTCCTCGATCGCGTCGCGACCGACGCTGATCAGGTTGGATCCGACCGCGGGAGCGCCGCGAATGCTGGATCCGGTGACGATGATATCGGGTGCGCTGGCGCCGGTATCCGCCTCTTCCGCGGCGTCTTGAGCGTCCGCCGCGGGGGCCGGAGCCTGCTGCGCGAGCGCGGGATAAGCCCAGCCCAGGGTGAGCGCGAGCAATCCGACGGATTTCAGATAATGTTTGCGATGAATCTTGTAGGTCATGTCATCCCCTCCATCTCGCTTTTTCTGTTTTCGCCGGAGCCGCCTCTCGATTTTTCTAGGCAAAGCTCCGCCCTCCGGCGGAATAACGCCTCCGCCGGCAACGTTTTTTGATTGGCTACTTCAACTCAAACCCGGTGGTTCGACGGGCAGGATCAGGGCACGCCCTGACACGGTCTTCGTCGAGCCGTATCTGTTGTCTGCGTCGAATGATGGCGCGAGAGCATCCTCATTCTCCTATCGCTACGCGGTCGGCCGAATTGAACGAGACGGCGAGCACGGCGTCCTCGGTGCCGATATTGCGGGCGTTGTGCAGCACGCCTTCCGGGATCACGACGGTGTCGCCGGCCTTCATCTCATATTCCTTGTCGCCCACGCGGTGCATGATGTGGCCGCGCAGCACGTGCAGGACCTCGTCGCAATTGGGGTGCCAATGGACCGGGTTCTGCTTGCCAGGCGAGATCGTCGCCTGTCCGACGGTAAGCTTGCTCGAATTGCCGAGCGGGCGCGAGGCGAACCATTCCAGCTTGCCCCAGGGCTGCGCCTCCGGCTTCACGTCCGAATAGGGCAGGATGAGGATCTGCGGGGCGGGCGGCGGGGCCGCGCCCATGCGCGGTGCGGTCGGGATCGTCGAGGTGGCGCCGGCCTGGGGCACGTCCAGCTTTGCGGCCCAGAGGATCGCGTTCAGCAGCACGGTGCGGACCTGCGGATGATCGAGCGACGCCAGATAATGGCCGCCGGCGAAGCTGAAGGTGCGGCCGCCGCCCGGGCGCTCGACCGTCCAGGCGATGGTGCGGTTCTTCGCGGGTTCCTCATAGACGGCGCCCGCCTGGCGGAACTGCACATGCGCGCGGCCGCTGAGCACCGGCGTCACCTTGCCGAAGTCGATCGCCGAATAATATTCGTCGAGATAATCGAAATTGCCGACGCCGCTGGTGACGGGATGCCCTTTGGCGACGACGCTGACGGGCGCCGCTTCCATCGCATAATCGCTCCCCGAGGCGCGGATGCCGCCCAGCAGATCGGCCAGCGGGGCGGCGTTCGCCTTGTCGGGCACGGTAAAGGCCTGGTGCATCGCGACGAAGCCGACGCCGCGCGCGGCGAGCTTGGCCAGTTGCGCCTGGACGGCGGGATCCTGCGCCGGATTGACGCTCTTGCCGTCCGCACCGGCGACCGGGCCGAAATAGAGCAGCACGACGCTGGCATCATCGATTTCCGCCAGATTCTTTGGGAAGCCGACCGGGTAGGTCTTCACCACCGGTTTGAGTTTCGCGAAATCGGGTGAGGACTTGATCAGCCGTTCCAGCTTCAGCACGCCATCCGGAAAGTCATGTTCCCCCGTCGCCATCCCCTGCTTCTTGCCCCCGATCAGCACGATCGTCGGCTGCGCCGCCAGCGGCGCCGCGATCAGGGCAAGGCCGGTCGCGATCGACCAGCGGACGAAGCGGGAACGCGCCTTCATCATGATTTCCTTTGCAGCGGCAGGCTGGCGAACTTGCGGACCTGTTCGGTGATGGCGATCTCGGCGGGCAGGCGCTCCATTGAGGTCGCGCCGTAGAAGCCGTCGACATTGGGACAGCGGCCAAGCACGACCTCCACATCCTCCGGCGAGGAGATGGGCCCGCCATGGCAGAGCACGATCACGTCCGGCCGCTCGCTGCGAGACGCGTCGATGATCTCGTTGACGAGCTTGGCTGCGGCGTCGAGGCTCATCGACGTTTTCGCGCCGATCTGTCCGCCGGTGGTGAGCCCCATATGCGCAACGATGATGTCGGCTCCGGCGCGGGTCATCTGCTTCGCCTGTTCGGTGTCGAACACATAGGGCGTGGTCAGCAGGTCGGCGGCGTTGGCCGCGGCGATCAGGTCGATCTCCTTGCTGTAGCTCATGCCCGTTTCCTCCAGACTCAGCCGGAAGGAGCCGTCGATCAGGCCGACGGTCGGGAAATTTTGCACCCCGGCGAAGCCCATTTCGGTGATTTCGCGCAGGAAGCGGTCGGTCAGCAGGAAGGGATCGGTGCCGTTGACGCCGGCGAGCACGGGCGTGTTCTCGACGATCGAGAGTACTTCCTTGCCCATGTCGAGCACGATCTCGTTGGCGTTGCCATAGGCAAGCAGGCCGCTCAGCGATCCGCGCCCGGCCATGCGGAAGCGGCCGGAATTATAGATGATCAGCAGATCCGCGCCGCCCTGTTCCGCGCATTTGGCGGAAATGCCGGTTCCGGCACCGCTTCCGACGATCGGCATTCCCGCCGCGATCTTCTCACGAAACCGACCCAGAATTTCCTGACGTTTCCAACGCATAGAGCCTCCAACCAAAATGGGGTGGGCGATGATCAGTGCATCACCTTGCGATATTCATCGACGATCGCCTGCGCGAATTCGGGATCGTTGATATGATGGGGATAGCGGACGATCCGGCGCGTTGGCCCCTGGATCACCGCGCTTTCGAGTTCGGCGAACAGCGCGGCATCCGCTTCCGGATCGTGGAAGGGGCCACCGGGCTTGTCGATGGCAGACACGCCGCCTTCCGGGATCAGCAATGTGAAGCCGGCATCGGGATGGGCGTTGAGCTTGCGCGCGATCCAGCGGGCACAGGCGATATTCTCCTCCACGGTCGTCCGCATCAGCGTGACGCTGCTGTTGTGGACATAGAGGTTGCGATCACGGAATTGCTGCGGGACGCTGTCGAGCGGACCGAAATTGACCATGTCGAGCGCGCCGACCGAGAGGACATAGGGCATGCGCCGTTCCAGCATCACGTCGAAGCGGGCGGGGCCGCAGGCGAAGACGCCGCCGACCACTTCGTCGGCCACTTCGGTCGTGGTGATGTCGAGCACGCCGTCGAGCATGTCGCTGCCCGCCAGTTCCTCCATCGCACGGCCGCCGACGCCGGTCGCGTGGAAGACGAGCGTGTCGTAACCCATCGGTTCCAGGATCTCGCGGACGCTGGTGACGCAGGGCGTGGTGACGCCGAACATCGTCATGCCCAGCGCACGCTGGCCTTGATCGGATGCGGGAGCGAGGCGGGCCATGCCGGCGATCGCGGCGGCCGCGTTGCGATAGATCTGACGGGACACGCGGTTGAGGCCCGCGACATCGACCACCGAGAACATCATCGTGATGTCGCTGGTGCCGATATAGCTGCTGGTGTCGCCACTCGCGACCGTCGAGACCATCAGCTTGGGAAAGCCGATCGGCAGACCGCGCATCGCGGTGGCGATCATCGAGGTGCCGCCGGTGCCGCCCAGGCCGATGGCGCCGGAGCAGCGGCCGGAGCGATAGGCGTCGATCATGAAACTGCGCAGCGCCCGGCTCATCGCGGTGACCGCGGTGCCGCGATCGGTGTGGCCGAGCACCGCGCCGGCGCCCTCGGGATGGAAGGCGGCGACGGTCGCGCGGTCGATGCCGGGCTGGGCGGTGGGCGGATTGAGCGTGCCGACGTCGATCAGCACGGCCTGCACGCCTTCAGCGCGCAAGGCATCTGCCAGGAAGTTCGCTTCGTCGAACTTGGTGTCCAGTGTTGCGAACACATAGACCGGCGCCAGATTGCTCATCGCGTTTGTCCCCTCCACCCATCTTTGCGGGTTCGATCGCCTCTTTATGGGCTCGATCAATGCAATGCACGGACCGTGCCAAATGTCATGGCGAACGCAGAGAGCCGCGTCAGCCCGATTTTTCGCATCATCTGGTTGTCACTTTTGTTACCCTGTGACAACATGGTCGCCATAGGTAACAAAAATCGGGGAGGAAAAGGCTGGCGATGCACAGTCTCGTGCGCGATCTCGCGCGGACCGCCAAGCAGAGCGGGTCACCGGTGCTGGCCGTGTCGGCGGGCTCCGGGCAGATCGCCGAATATGTGGTCGAGGCCGGAGCCGACCTGCTTTTCGCTCTGAATGCCGGACTGTATCGCAGCCTGGGCCATGGTTCGCTGGCCTCACTGCTCGCCTATGGCAACGCCAATGAACAGACCGAGGAATTGTTGAGGCGCCATATCCTGCCCAATGCCGGCGGGCTGCCGGTGGTGGCGGGAGTCATGGCGAGCGATCCGACGATCGATGTCGATGCGCGGCTCGCGCATTTGCGCCGCATGGGTGTGCATGGGGTCACCAACTGGCCGACTGTGGGTTTTATCGACGGCAAGATCCGCGAGGCGTTCGAAGAGGAAGGCTATGGCCTGTCCAACGAGGTCGAATTGCTCGCCGCCGCGCGCAAACAGGGCATGGCGACCTTCGCCTTCGTGCTCAACGTCGAGGATATCCGCCGCTTCGCGGCGGTGGGCGTCGATGCCTTCATCATCAATGCGGGGCTGACCCCGCTCCAGTTCGCGATCGGCGACCGGCGTGACCGGCTGCAGGATTCGCTCATCCATATCAATCGCATGATCGCCGCGCTCGACGGCGCGGCCTCGCGGCCACTCTGCCTCGTCTATGGCGGTCCATTCACCGATGTCGAGGATTTCGCGACCTTGTTCCGTCAGGTGAAGGTGGACGGTATCGCCGGCGGATCGGTGTTCGAGCGTTTGCCGGTGCAGGCGATCACGTCGAATTTCGTGCGCCGCTGCAAGACCTTGCGGCTGGTCGATCCCGATGTCGAGGAGCCGGGGCGGCGCGAGATGCTCGGGCGTTCGCCCGCTTTCCATGATCTGGTGCGCACGATCGAGCGCGTCGCGCGCTTCGACGCCAATGTCGTGATCGAGGGTGAAACCGGGGTGGGCAAGGAACTGGCCGCCAGCCTGATCCACGAATTGAGCCCGCGTTCGAAGCAGCCCTTCATCACGCTCAACTGCGGCGCCATTCCCTCCGGTCTGCTCGAAAGCGAATTGTTCGGCCATGAGCGCGGCGCCTTCACCGGCGCGGACCGGCGCAGGATCGGCAAGTTCGAGCTCGCCAATCGCGGCACCTTGCTGCTCGACGAGATCGCCGACCTCAGCCCGGCGGCGCAGGTTGCGCTGTTGCGCGTGCTGCAGCAGCGTGAAGTGGTGCGCGTGGGCGCCGACAATCCCATACCCTTGAATGTGCGTGTCATCGCCGCGACCAATCGTTCGCTCGCCGAACTGGTGGAGGAGGGGAAATTCCGATCCGACCTTTATTATCGGTTGAGCACGGTGACGCTCAATATTCCGCCGCTGCGCGAACGGCTGGACGACCTCTCGGTGCTGGCGAGCGATTTCCTGCAAAAGACGGCGGCGGAGCTGGGCATGTCCGGTCTCGCCATCGACGAGCGCTTCGAAGAGGACATGGCGCGCCATAGCTGGCCGGGCAATATCCGCGAACTGCGCCAGGTGATTTCGCGCGCGGCGATCCTGGAGGACGGACCGGTGTTGCGCGGTGCCTATTTCCAGCCAGATGGCGGTCGCCGCTCTCCGGTCTCGTCCGGCCATGTTTCGGACAATGCGCTGTCGCGGCGCGTGACGATCGAGGACATCCATCGTGCGATCGCGCTGGCGGGCGGAAACAAGAGCGTCGCGGCCGCGTCCCTCAAGATCAGTCGCAAGACGCTTTATGCGAAGCTGGATGCGGCGCGGCAGGGCGTGAGCGAACCGATCGGCTGAACTGTCACCCGGACTGTTCCCGGTGTTACACGGTGACAGGGGTGACGCGTGGATTTCCCAACGAAGCGCGGCTTCCTCCCGATCCCGAAACTGGCACAGTCCGTGCATTGAAACAGGCATTGACGTGAATCCGCTCCGCGCAGACGGGCGACGCGCCATGCCGCAGGGGAGAATGCCGGATGAAGCTGAAGACCGCGCTGATGTTTGTCGTCATGTCGGCGGTTGCGACCGCGGGATCGGCGCAGGTCACGCGAACCTCGCCGTTCGACAAGCTGACCAATCATAACGACCGGGCGCGCAGCGGCTGGAATCCCAATGAGAAGAAGCTGACGCCCAGGGCGGTGGCGGGCGGCAGCTTCGGCGCGCTCTGGTCGTCACCACAGCTCGACGGTTTCAACGGCACGCCGCCACGCCTGTTCGCGGCGCCCCTTTATATGAATGCGGTCCGCATGACGGGCGGCGACCATGCCGGCAAGACGTTCCAGACCGTGTTCGCGGTCACCACCACCGGCTATGCCTATGCGATCAGCGCGGCGGCGGCTGGCGGCGTTCCGGCGGGCACGATCCTGTGGCGCAAGCGCCTGACCGAAACGCCGTGCGGCAAGGGTACGCTCGCCAATCTCGCGACACCGGTGATCGATCCGAAGACCAACCGGCTCTACGTGACGAGCTGTAGCGATCCGCAATGGCAGGTCCATGCGCTCGACATCCGCAGCGGCGAGGAAATGTCGGGCTGGCCCGTCGATTTCGATGCGGCGACGATGAACCGGCCAGGGCTCAACCGCAACGGCAGCACGAAATGGGTGGCCGAGACCGACGACAAGAAAAGCTTCTCGTCCGACGGCAAGCGCGCCGTCTGCCGCACGCCCTGCTACACGCAGCGCGGTGGCCTCAATCTCAGCGCCGACGGCGATCGGCTCTACCTGACGTTCGGCCCCGATGGCGTAGGCTGGCTGGTCGTCGTCGATACCGCTGCCGCCAAGGTCGCGACCGCCTTCACCTCGATCCAGACCAACCAGCAGGAGCAGGGCGGCATGTGGGCGTCGGGCGGCCCGGCGATCGATCGCCAGGGCCGCATCCATGTCTCGACCGGCGCCAACCTCATTCCCGGCCGGCTCTATGGGCTTTCGGGCGTCTGCCCCGAATGCGACAATGCCTGGGGCCAGACGATCATGCAGTTCGTCGATGATCGCTCGAAGGGGCTGACGCTTACCGGAACCTATACCCCCTATAATTACTGCCAGGCATCGAAGACCGACATCGATATCGGCAGCAGCGGCGTCATCGCGTTCGATCTGCCCAAGGGCAGTTCGAGCACGACCAACCTGCTGTCGCTGGGCGGCGGCAAGCAGGGCAATATCTATTTGCTCGATCGCGATCACATGCCCGGCGGGCTCGTCAAGCGCCAGCCCTGCACCGACGATCCGTCGCAGGACAAATCGCTGCTCGCGCCCGAGCCGCAGCCCGAATTCGGCAAACCCGGCCCGATCAACCTGTTCAAGCCCTTTTCGGACGACCTCGGCGCGTTCGACCAGGCCAAGAGCCGCAGCACCGCCGCCTATTTCCGCGATGCGCGCGGCAGCAGCTACGTCTTCGTCAGCGGCAGCAAGAAGATCGGCGAGAATCTGACGACCGATGCGCCGCCGGGGCTGGCGCGCGTGAAGGTGATCACCAGCCCGGGCAAGCCGGCCTTCCTGCGCGTCGATGGCATGGAGGAAAGCCAGACCTTCAAGAATCCCGGAAACCCCGTCGTCAGCAGCAATGGCGGCCGCGACGCGGTCGTCTGGGTGCTCGACAACAATGCGCCGCGTACCGCCAATCTCTATGGCGCCGGCGCACCCAAGCCCGTGCTCTACGCTTTCGACGCGCTGAGCTTCAAACTGCTGTGGAAGACCGGCGCCGGAGAGCTCTTCACATCGGGCAAGTACAACGAACCGACGATCGTCAACGGCATGGCGCTGGTCGGTACCGATCGGATCCAGGCGTTCGGCCTGCGTACCAAGTGATCAATCAGCAAGGGAGGATGGAATGAGCGGACCGCATCGCAGACTGATCCTGAAATCCACGGCGCTTGCCGTGCTCGCGATCGCGGCGGCCGCGCCGCTGGGGGCCCAATCGGGTGGCAGGCAGACCGGCGGTGGACATGCGCCGGTACCGGCGGGTTTCACCTCGTTGTTCGACGGCAAGACGCTGAAGGGCTGGCGCGGCGATCCGACTTACTGGTCGGTGCGCGACGGCGCGATCACCGGTGCGTCGGACCAGCCGATCCCGTACAACACCTATCTGATCCTCGACAAACCCTATGCCAATTTCGAGATCCGCTTCAAATATCGCTTCATGACCGAAGCGGGCAATTCCGGCCTCCAGTTCCGCAGCGCGCAGCTCGACGGCAACCACATCATGGTCGGCATGCAGGCCAACGTCACGCCGATCACCAAGTCGCCCGAACGCTTCGCCATGCTTTACGAGGAACTGGGCGAGCGCCAGGAAATGGTGCTGTTGGGGCAAAAGGCTGAGGTCACGCGCGTTCAGGCGGCGGGCGGCGGCCAGGGCAGGATCGTCCGTACCGTCACCGGCATGGTCAATTCGCGCGACGAGATATTGAAGGCCGTCAAACCGGCGGGCCAGTGGAACGAGGATGTGCTGATCGTCCATGGCAATCGCATGGTCCATGCGGTGAACGGCTATCTCGCCTTCGACGCGCTCGACAAGGATCCGATGGGCGCCAGGGACGGCTTGCTCGGCTGGCAGCTCCACAAGGGGCCGGCGAGCACCGTCCAGTTCAAGGACATCGTGATCCGGCCGCTGACCAGCTTCCCGAACATAAGCGGCCGTTTCATCACGAAACCCAGCGCCGCGCCGGTGCCTGCGCGAACCTACAAGGATTCGACCAAGGTCAATCTGCCCGACACGCCGATGAGCGATTGAGGATATCCTGGGCCCCCTGCGCGTCGATGGGCGCGCGGGGCTTGAGGGGCGCGCTGTCACCCAAATCCGTTCGGGCTGAGCCTGTCGAAGCCCTTGTCCTTCTTCAACCTCGAAGAAACAGGACAGGGCTTCGACAGGCTCAGCCCGAACGGATTTGCATGGGGCTGGGCAATCAAATGCTCAGTGTGCGGCCACCTTTTCCAGCTTGATATTGAGCTGCGTCCGCGCCGGTGCGGGCGCCGGGTCGGGCCTTGTCACGAACCGCCGACCGATATCGGGAAAGCTGGTCAGCGGACGGATCACGATATCCTTGAACTGCGCGGTGCTCGGCGGGCCGGCATGGGCCTGGATTCCGATCAGCCCGTCCTTGGCGCCCAGTGGATCGTTGTCGGTCGCGTCGAAGGCGACCAGTCCGTTGATGACATGGACGATGCGGTTGCCATGGACGATCAGCACGTCCTCGTTCCATTGGGGATAGGGTTTGATCGAAGCGATCACTGCCTCGCGCGGGTTGGTGGTACCCAGCACGGTGCGGACGATCGCGCCTTGGCCGCCGCTCGTCGCCTGGCGCCGCGTGATCACGGCGCGTTCGCCGAGCAGCACCATCTCGAGCCGGTTGAGTTCTTCATAGAGCATGCCGAATCGTTCCTCTCCGCAGGAAGGGAGGCCGCAGGCGGTGAAGTTCGCCGGCGTGATGTTCGATTGCATGCCGGCGAGCACATGATTGCCCTCCACCTGGCCGCTGCGGAACTGGAGGCCAGAATTGCCGACGCGCGTGACGAAGCGGTACTTCAGCCGGATCTCGAAATTGGCATATGCTTTGTTCAGGATCAGGAAGGTGTTGTTCGACAACCCCTTGTCCGAACTCGACGTGATCGCGCCGTCGCGCACCGACCAGACAGACGGATCTCCGCGCCAGCCGTTGAGCGTTCGGCCGTCGAACAGCGAGACGAACCCCTTGGGGATCGGGGCTTGGCGAGCGTCAGGCGGGGAACGCTGCGCATGGATCTGCGATGAGGAGACCAGCGCGAGTGCCCCCAGCGCTGCTCCCTTGAGGCCCGCCTTGCCGATATCGATCCTGCTCATCTGTCTCTCCCGTCATGCATGCGGCCGGCGACCCTGGTGGTTGCCGAGGGGTGGCCGCCGCAGCCACAAGGGCGGCGGCGACCGGGGGCGGCTCCTATTCGGGCAGGGCGACGTCGGGCAGCGCCGCGCGCGTGGAATCCTTGTATGTCTTGAGCGGCGCCGGGGCTGCTGACGGGGTGGATCTGAAGCGCCCTTCGACGTCAGGCATGGCGGTGAGCGGCCTGATCACGATGTCCTTGTACTGGATCCACATCGACGGCCCCTTGTGGAGCTGGATGCCGAACAATCCGTCGCGTTTGCCCACCGGATCATTGTCGAGCGCGTCATAGGCAAGCAGCCCGTTGATCGCGGAGAGCATGCGGTTGTCATAGGCGATCAGCACCACTTCGTTCCATTCGGGATTGGGGCGGATCGAACCGATTATGGCGGCGCGATCGTTGACCATGCCCGTCACCGTCCGCACGACGCGCCCGGTGCCGGCGCCATTGGCGCTACGCCGCGTGATCACCGCCTTCTGGCCGAGCAGCGCCATTTCCTGCCGGTCGCCGGTCTCGTTGTAGAGCATGCCGAAGCGTTCGGGCGGCACGTTGGTCGGCGTGACATTGGTCTGCAAGCCGGTCAGGACATGGTTGCCCTCCATCTGGCCGCTGCGGAACTGGAGCCCCGAATTGCCCTCCGACGAAAGCCAGCGGTATTTGAAGCGGATCTCGAAATTGGCATAGGGCTTGTCGAAGATCAGGAAGGTGTTGGCGGCGATCGGCTGATCCGATCCGCCGGTGATCGCGCCGTCGCGCACCGACCAGAGCGCGGGATCGCCGCGCCAGCCCTTCAGCGTCTTGCCGTCGAATAATGGGGTGAAGCCGGCGGGTATCGCGGCGGATTTGGTGGCCGGCGCTTTCTGCGCCTGGAGCGGCGCGAGCATGGTCAGTGCGAGCGCCGTTAGCCCGGCAAGTTTCAGATATCCGTGCCTTGTGCCGGTCATGTCTCTCTCCATTGTCAATATCCTGTCGGGCATCGCTTCATTGCGGCGGCTTGGGCGGTCTTCTGGGAATTTCGGACGTCGTTTCGGGCGCGCCGGGCATTGAGGCGAAGCGGCCCTCGATCCGGGGCGGCGCTTTCAGCCGCTTCACCGCGATATCCTTGAACTGCACCCACATCGGCTTGCCGAAATCGATCTGCAGCGCGAACAGACCGTGAGTGGCGCGCGCCGGATCAGTGTCGACCGCATCCAGCACGAGCTGGCCATTGATCGCGTGGATGATGCGGTTGCCATGGGCGATGACGACATAGTCGTTCCAGGCGGGATAGGGACGATAGGCGGCGAGCAAGGTCTTCACCGGATTGACCGACGCCGCGATGGTGCGCGTCACCTTGCCTCCGGCGCTGCCGATCTCGACCTTTTCGCTGAGCAGCGCGATCTCGTTGCGGCCGAGATTGTCGTAGAGCATGCCGTAGCGGACGAACTGATCGGGCGGCACGACATTGGCCTGGTAACCCGCGACCATATAGGGGCCCTGGTCGCTCGCGGCGCTGCGGAACTGAAAGCCCGAATTGCCATCCCTGGGGAAGCGATAGCGGAAATGCAGCTCGAAATCCGCATAGTCACCGTCATGGATCAGGAACGACATCTTGCTGATCGTCTGGCCCGATCCGCCGGTGATCGCGCCATCGCGCACCGACCAGAGCGCCAGATCGCCGCGCCAGCCCTTCAGCGTTTTCCCGTCGAACAGCGGCGTGAAGCCGGTGGGCGCCTTGGCATGAAGTGGCATGGCGATGACAGCGGCCAGCAGGCTCGCGGCGATCGGCCATGGCGTGCGGCGGCGCCTCATTTCGCTTTCAGGCCATAGGCCTGGAGCCGGTCGGTTCCCACCAGCACCAGTCCGTTCACGACCGTCGGTTCGCCGTAATTGCCGGTGGGGAACAGTTCGCCCTCCGCGCTTTTCCAGATCGGCTTCAGGCTGGCCGCGTCGAAGGCGTAGAGGATCGGCCTGGGCGGCTTGGTCGCATAGAGGCTGACGGTGCGCGCGGCATTCTGGTCGACCATCCAGATGATGGCGTCGCGGCCACCATTGCTGCTGATCACCGGCGATCCCGGATTGTGGAAGGTCAGCGTCATTTCAAGCGTGTCGACCTTCAGATAGGCCGGCGCATCGGGGGTCGCGACCACCTTCACTTTGGCGAGGCCGGGGGGCGTGCTGGTGTTGAAGAATTCGCCCTTCTTGCTGGCGCCGGACACGTAGATCCACGTTGCGCCCGCATCGTCGCGATACCAGGACGCCGATGTGCGGCTCTTGGCCTGGTCGTAAGCGCCATATTCGTCGGAAAATGGCTTGAAGAGATTGATCGGGCCGCGCCGTTTCCATTCGGGCTGGATGTCGGGCGAGAGCAACGACAGGTCGGTCGCCGGATCGAGCGAGCAGGGCTGGCGCTTGGTGAGGCCGCCGGGCATGTGGTCGCGATCGAGCAAGTAGATATTGCCTTGCTTGCCGCCGCCCAGCGTAAGCAGCCGGGGCGTGGCGGACGTGCCGGCCGGCAGGTCGAGCACGATAACCGGACTGCTGCCGATATCGATATCGGCCTTGCCCGCCTGGCAGTAATTATAGGGGGTATAGGTGCCGGTCAGTTTCAGCCCGGCGGCGCGGTCGTCCTCGAACTGGAGGATCGAATGCGACCAGCTATTCTCCTTGTCGGCATGCATGCTTTCGAAGCCGAGCTTGATGCCGTCGTACAGATTCGATCCGGTGGTGACGTAGAGCCGCCCCTGATCGTCAAGCGCAGGGCCGCCCTGCGCCCACATGCCGCCGCCATCCTGCACATCGTCGGGCGTCGCCGAAAAGGCGGAGGCGACCTTGCGGGCGTTGGTGTCGAGAACCAGCATCCAGCCGACCGCATCGGCGCCGAAGGCGAGATAGAGGCGCGATCCGTCGGCGCTGAGATTGAGCGCGCCGCGCTGCACATAGCGATAGGGCTGACCCATCTTCCAGGTGCGGTTGCCGTTGCGGTTGAGCGAGGGCTGATCAATCAGCGCCTGGCTGAGCGCCACCGGCCAGCCCGCGAGTTGCTGTCCCGTGCGGATGTCGAGCGCATGCGCGCTCCACATATTCTTGCCCTGCTCGCCGCTCGGATTGCTGCAACTCGTCACGTACAGGCGATTCGTCTTGGGATCGATGATGCCGGTGCCGTAATTGCCCATCGCGCCCTTGTTGCAGGGGGTCTCGGTCAGCCGGGCCTTCCACAGGATCGTGCCTGGCTGGATCGCGCCCGAGGCGGCGGTGCTGATCGCATAGGCATAACCCGTCGTGGTGCTCACGATCGCTGCCGGAACGGTCTTGCCGCGATACTGGCCGCCGGTGAGGCGCAGCGCGTGGATATACAGCGGGGCCGAGAACATGCGCGGCGGCAGGCCGTTGAAACTGTCGAGCTGCGGAGACGACCAGAGCGCAGCGAAATTGCCGCCCGCGACATTGGTGGGCGTCAGCACGCGTTCCTGCGCATTCCAGCCCGATCGTGCGCGATCATTGTGCGCCATCACCTTATCGACGGCGGGCGTCTTGCCGGATTGAGCTAGGGCCGATTGTGCCGGAAGCGCCGCCAGCGCGATGAAGAATCCTGCCGTTCGCAACCTCATCCCTCTCCCCTCCATGGCATCGGCCGAGCGAGCGGCCTGATGGCGCGGCGGAGGAGGGCGTTACGTCGTGACATGCCGGTCGCGTCTCCTCTCCCCCGATGGCCCCGGTCTTGCGGGTACCGGTCGTTGCGATGCACGGACCGTGCCAAGACCCGGCGGCACGGAGAGGCGAAAGAAGTGCGCCGTTTCTGGGGCGGAAGAAGGATGTCACCTGTGACAAGGGCATTGTCACCTGGATCATAAAGGTGACAGCCGCGCCGCGCGGAAAAGACGGCCGATGCGCGCTCCCCATCGCACCCCGGGCTTGGCACGCTCCATGCTTGATCAAAACCGGCCCGCTTAGACGGGTGGGGAGGATGGATGATGGCAGCGCGGTGCAGCCCCTGCAGCTTCGTCATGCCGATGCGGTCGCGCACGGCAGTCTCCTCGCCATGCGCCGGTCGCGGGCGTCCATTCGGATCGGGAGAATGAATTGAAGCTGGCAACGATCAGGCGGGGCGGCAGTGCGGTCGCCGCAGTCGTCGACGAACAGGCGGGGCGGGTCTTCCCCCTGGAGAGCGACATGATCTCGCTGATCCGTTCGGGCGAACGGCCGGCGCTTGCGGGCGAGGGGATCGCGCTGTCCTCGGTCGAGCTGCTCGCGCCCATTCCGCGCCCGCCGCGCAACATCTTCTGCGTGGGCAAGAATTATCATGCCCATGCGCAGGAATTCACGAGAAGCGGCTTCGACAGTTCGGCCAAGGATGCGAGCGAAGCGATCCCGACCGCGCCGATCGTCTTTTCCAAGGTGCCCGAATGCGTGATCGCGAGCGGCGAACCGATCCGCTACCCCACCGGCGTCAGCGACAAGCTGGATTACGAAGCCGAACTGGCGGTGGTGATCGGCAAGGGCGGGCGCGGCATCGATCGCGCCGACGCCTATGACCATGTCTTCGGCTATATGATCGTCAACGACGTGACGGCGCGTGATCTGCAAGCGCATCACAAGCAATGGCTAATCGGCAAGTCGCTCGACACATTCTGCCCGATGGGCCCGTGGCTGGTGACGGCGGACGACGTGTCGCCCGAAACATTGGGCGTGCGCTGCTGGGTGAACGGCGAATTGCGTCAGGACGCCAACACGGCGGACCTGATCTTCGACATCCCGACGCTGATCGAGGCGATCTCCGCCGGGATCACGCTCCAGCCAGGCGATGTGATCGCGACGGGCACGCCCGCCGGCGTCGGCATCGGCTTCGATCCGCCGCGCTATCTTGCGCGCGGGGACCAGGTGACGATCGAGATCGACGGGCTGGGAAGGCTCAGCAACGCGATTCAATAAGGACAGGGGGGCAGGAAGATGCGGAATCAACTGGCACCGTCCGCGCCGGAGCAGCGCCGCGTCCTGCTGGCCAGCCTGGTCGGCACAGCCGTCGAATTCTATGATTTCTTCATCTATGCGGTGGCGGCCAGCCTGTTCTTCGGCCCGCTGTTCTTCCCGTCCTCATCGCCGTCCGCACAGTTGCTCGCGGCCTATGCCAGCTTCGGCCTGGCCTTTGTCGCGCGGCCGGTGGGGGCGATCCTGTTCGGCCATTTCGGCGACCGGATCGGCCGCAAGTCGACATTGGTCGCTTCGCTGCTGCTGATGGGCGGATCGACCGTCCTGATTGCCTTCCTGCCCACGCACGACGATATCGGCTGGGTCGCCGCGCTGCTGTTGTGTCTGTTGCGCATGGGGCAGGGACTTGGTCTGGGCGGCGAATGGGGCGGGGCGGCGCTTCTGGCGGTCGAGAATGCGCCGCCGGGCTGGCGCGGCCGGTTCGGCATGGTGCCGCAGCTTGGCGCGCCGATCGGCTTTATCGCCGCCAACGGCATGTTCCTGCTGCTGGGTCTTGGCCTGAGCAGCGAGCAGATGCACGACTGGGGCTGGCGCATCCCGTTCCTGGGCAGCGCACTGCTTGTCGCGATCGGTCTGTGGGTGCGGCTGAGACTGACCGAGACACCGGCCTTCGCCGCTGCGCTCAAGGAAGCACCGCCCGAAGCGGTGCCGATCGCGACGGTGATCCGCCATCACCTGTTCCCCACCCTGTGCGGGACGCTGGGCGGCATCGCCTGTTTCGCGATCTTCTACATGGCGACCGCTTTCCTGCTCGGATATGGCACCACCGCGCTCGATTACGGCCGCAACGAATTCCTGTTCGCGCAAATCGGCGCCACGCTGTTCCTGGCGGTCGGCATCGTGCTGTCGGGCATGCTCTCCGATCGTTTCTCGCCGCGCACCGTGCTCATCACCGGCTGCATCGGCACGCTGGCCTTGGCCGGGCCGCTGATGGCGCCGCTGATCGAAAGCGGATCGATCGGACTGACCTTCCTGCATCTTTCGATCGCCTTGCTTTGCATGGGGCTCGCTTATGGCCCGCTCGGCGCGTGGCTGCCCGGCCTGTTTCCGGCGCGGGTGCGCTATACCGGCGCGTCGATGGCGTTCAACCTGGGTGCGATCCTGGGCGGCGCGCTGGCGCCCTATGCCGCGCAGAGCATGGCGGAGAGCGGCGGGCTGATGCCCGTCGGCCTCTATCTTTCGGCCTGTGGCGCGCTCAGCCTGATCGGGCTGCTGATCGCACCCAGGCGCACCACCGATCCGGCACCGACCGCCGGCTGAACCATTCGCACATCGAACGCACAGGAGACCGACATGTCGACCAATCCCATCAGCGAGGTCACCGACCGCGAAACATTGAGCGACGCGCTCGGGCGGCAGGACATTGTCGGCTTCTGGAAGCTCAAGCACGAGTATGAATCGTTCGAACCCGAAAATCCCGAACGGCCGGGCATCTGGCGCTATGCCGATTTCTCGCCGTTGGGCTTCGCCGCGACCGAGGTGATCCCGATCGAGGAGGCCGATCGCCGCAACCTGATGTTCTCCAATCCCGGCCTGCCGGGCAGCGGCACCATTACCCGGCGGCTGTTCGGGGGCGTGCAGGTGATCCCGGCAGGCGAGCTTTCGCCGGTGCACCGCCATGTCGGCGCGGCGACGCGGGTGATGCTGGAAGGGGATGGCGCCTACACGACGGTGGAGGGCGACAAGAGCCGGCTGGAGCGCGGCGACGTCGTCACCAATCCCAGTGGCGCCTGGCACGAAACCGGCAATGAAGGCACCGGCCCGGTCATGTGGTTCGACACGCTCGACCTGCCCTTCACGCGGGCGATGGGCACCAATTTCTTCTTCAACGACTATGCCGAGATCGTGAACGGAGAACGCGTCGCGAAGAAATATCAGACGGTGAAGCCGCGCGTCGACTGGTCGGCCAATGCCTATGGCGTCGGCGGCGTCCGGCCCGACTGGGTTTCCCATCGCGTCGCGCGCGGTAGCGGATCGCCGCAATTCCTCTACAAATACGAACCGACCCGCGCCTTGCTCGATCGGCTGCGCGATGACGAAGGATCGCCGCATGACGGTATCATCGTCGAATATTACAGTCCCGAAACCGGTGGCAGCGTTCTGAAAACGCTGGGTGTCCATATGCAGATGCTGCGGGCGAACGAGAGCACGCTGGAACAGCGCAGCACCGCCGCGCGGATCTTCGTCTGCCTGGAGGGCAGCGGTACGACCATCGCCGATGGTGTCGAGCTCAACTGGCAGCGGAACGATGTGATCGTCGTGCCCGGCTGGGCGTGGTCTAGCCATCGCAACGGCAGCGCGGATTCGGTACTCTATTCGGTCAGCGACGCGCCCGCGCTGAGGGCGCTGGGGCATCTGGTCGAGGATCGCCGGACGCGCGATGGAGAGATAGCGCGGAGTTTCGGAGAGCCGCGCTAGGGTCAGTCGACATTCAGCCTATACCGGCCTGCAAATGGCTGTTTCCCGGGCTTCCGGTACTCACATACTTTAAGTACGCTGCGCTCCGGGTCGCGAAAAACCACCATCCTCGGCTCGATCTGATCTGAATGTCGATCGGCCCTGGATAGCTTATCGGCGACGCGAAAACCGGTTCCCACTTTTCCGCGCGATGCTTTAAGGACGCGCGGATCATGACAGACCGTTTCTCCTTCACCATCGCCGCCACCGACGGCAAGGCGCGCACCGGCGCGATCCGCATGCGGCGTGGCGAGATCCGCACGCCTGCCTTCATGCCCGTGGGCACCGCCGCCACCGTGAAGGCGGTGAAGCCAGCCGACGTCCGCGCCGCGGGCGCCGACATCATCCTGGGCAATACCTATCACCTGATGCTGCGGCCCGGCGCGGAGCGGGTGGCGCGGCTCGGCGGGCTCCACGCTTTCATGGGCTGGGACCGGCCGATCCTGACCGACAGCGGTGGCTATCAGGTGATGAGCCTGTCGGACCTCACCAAGGTCACCGAGGAAGGGGTGAGCTTCAAGAGCCACCTCGATGGTTCGCGGCACATGCTGAGCCCCGAGCGGTCGATGGAGATTCAGCGGCTGCTGGGATCTGACATCGTCATGGCGTTCGACCAGCTCGTGCCCACCACCTCGACCCCGGAACAGCAATTGGCCGCGATGGAACGGTCGATGCGCTGGGCGGCGCGGTCGCGTGCCGGCTTCGATGCGGGCGGCGAGCATGCGGAGGGGGCGGCGCTGTTCGGCATCCAGCAGGGTGCGCTCGACGAACGGTTGCGCAAGGCATCGGCGGATGCGCTGATCGATATCGGCTTCGACGGCTATGCCGTCGGCGGCCTCGCGGTGGGCGAGGGGCAGGCGGCAATGTTCGGTTGCCTCGATTTCGCACCGGGACAATTGCCCGTCGACAAGCCGCGCTATCTGATGGGCGTCGGCAAGCCCGACGATATCGTCGGCGCGGTCGAGCGCGGGATCGACATGTTCGACTGCGTGCTGCCGACACGCAGCGGCCGGACGGGGCAGGCGTTCACCTGGGATGGGCCGGTCAACATCCGCAACGCGAAGTTCGCGGAGGATCCGGCGCCGCTCGATCCGGAGTCGCCGACAGCCGGCTGGTCCAGGGCCTATCTTCACCATCTCGTCCGCTCGGGCGAGATATTGGGCGCGATGCTGATGACCGAGCATAACCTGTGGTTCTATCAGCGGCTGATGGCGGAACTGCGCGCCGCGATCGCGGAAGGCCGGCTGACTGCGTTCGCCGATGGTTTCCGGGCGCGTTATGGGGCGCGTGGAGGATAAGTGGAACGCCCATCGTCATTCCGTCGAATGCCGGGATGACGGCTATATTTGTTCAACCCCGAGCCAGCGATTTTCCCATGCGGATCAGCGGTACGCGCACGCCGTCGATCGGCGGGCTCTGGACATGTTCGATCGGCACATAGCCGCAGGCGCTGTACAGGCGCTCGCCGGCAAGTGTCGCCATCAGTTCGACGCGGGCGAAGCCATGGTCCGCGGCAGCGCCCTCGCACAGGTCGAGCACGCGCCGGCCGACGCCCCGGCGGACAAAGTCGGGATGGGTGTACATGGCGCGAATCCGCGCGGCATCGGTGGCCGGGCTTAGCAGCGCGGCGTCGCGGCCCGGCGAATGGTCTCCGCCGTACAGCGTCGTGCGTCGGCTCCAGCCACCGCATCCGGCGATCCGGCCGTCAGCCTCGACGATCACATAGCTGCCATCCTCGATAAGCTGGGTATCGAGCCCCATCACCGCATGGCTGGCGCGCACCTGGTTGGAATCGAGCACGTCGGATTGAAGCTGTTCGATCGCCGCGAACATCAGTGCGCGCAGGGCCGGCACATCGTCGAGGCACGCCCAGCGATGCGTGAGCGTCACCGGGTCAGTCGCAGAGCTTGACGTTCAGGAAGTTGGGAACCGGGCCGTTCCAGCCGTCATCCGGCCCGTCGTCACGAACCGGCGCGCGCGCGGGGCGGTGCGGCTTGCTCTCGGCGCGCGGCCTTTCGCGATCCTCGCGGCGAGGACGCTCCGACCTGGCCTCCGCCTTTTCGCGGCGCGGCTTTTCGGGTTTCTCCGCTTTCCTGTCGTCGCGCTTCGGTTCTTTCCGGGGCTCCGCCTTGGCCGGCTTGCCGATCCGGTCGATCTTCAGGCCCGTCAGCTTCTCGATATTCTCGATCGCTTCCGCGTCGGCGGAGGTCACCAGCGTGAAGGCGGTGCCGGTCGCGCCCGCGCGGCCGGTACGGCCGATACGGTGGACATAATCGTCGGGATGCCAAGGCGCGTCATAATTGAAGACGTGGCTGACGCCCTTGATGTCGATGCCGCGCGCGGCGACGTCGGATGCGACCAGGATGTTGATCGTGCCCGCCTTGAACCGATCGAGTTCGGCGATGCGATCGCGCTGTTCCATGTCGCCATGGATCTCGCCAGCCGCGAAGCCGTCGCGCTTCAGCGTCTGCGCCAGTTCGCGCACCGTCGTCTTGCGGTTGCAGAAGATGATCGCGGTGTTGATCTCTTCGCTCTCGAGCAGGCCGCGCAGCGTTTCCTTCTTCTTGCGCGAATCCGTTTCGACCAGCACCTGCTTGATCGAGGTGTTGGCGGTCGCTGGGCGGGCGACCTCGATCGACTTGGGGCTGTTCAGGAACTTGTCCGCCAGCTTCTTGATCGGCGGTGGCATCGTCGCGGAGAACAGCAGCGTTTGCCGGCTCTTGGGCAGCTTGGTGCAGATTTCCTCGATATCGGGGATGAAGCCCATGTCGAGCATCCGGTCCGCCTCGTCGATCACGAGCAGGTCGCAGCCGGTGAGCAGGATCTTGCCGCGCTGGAACAGGTCCATCAGTCGGCCCGGCGTCGCGATCAGTACATCGACGCCTTTTTCCAGCGCCTTCACCTGATCGCCCATCTGCACGCCGCCGATGAGCAGCGCCATCGAGAGCTTGTGATATTTGCCGTATTTGTCGAAATTCTCGGCGACCTGGGCGGCCAGTTCGCGCGTCGGCTCCAGGATCAGCGAGCGCGGCATGCGCGCGCGGCTGCGGCCTTCGCCAAGGATGTCGATCATCGGCAGCACGAAGGCGGCGGTCTTGCCCGTCCCCGTCTGGGCGATGCCGATCAGGTCCTTGCCCATCAGGACGGACGGGATCGCCTGTTTCTGGATCGGCGTCGGCTGGTCATAGCCGGCCTCGTTCACAGCACGGAGAAGTTCGTCGGACAGGCCGAGATCGGCAAAGCTCATTTTCGTTCCGGAAGGTTCGGGGCAGCCGAAAAGCGCCGCCCAAGCGCGGTGCGCGTGACGGAAACGCAGGTGATTGTCAAGTTTTCAGCGGTCGGGAACCAGCGTCTTGAAGCTGTTTATCTCGCATTGGCCGCCCGAACGCGCATGGATCGTGTCGCGATCGGCGCAGATCCGGCCGTCGCGAGTCGGCTTGAGATAGAAGCCGGAATAGAAATCGAGTGCGGGGCAGTCGCGATCAAGCCGCGCCCTGAGCCGCGTGCCGCCGCGCAGGATCAGGTCGACGCTATCCTCTCCCGTGATCGCGGCGCCCGCCAGCGCGTTGAGCGCGATGCAGCGCGGCGCCTTCTTCTCCTTCCATTTGAGCGGTTTCGCGGGTGCGGATTGGCGTGTCGGCACGCGGATGATCACGCGCTCGCGGATGGTGACCTGCGCATAACGTTCGGGCGCGGCAACGGAAGCGTCGGAGGACGCAAAAGCGCCGCTTCCCGCGAACAGCATTGCCGCGAGCGACAAGATGGTCATGCAATCGCACTCATTTTCGCCGATGCCCTTGCACCATTCAGGTTGAACGCGCCATGAATTCCCGCACATCAGCTAAGGCCGAACCATGACAAATCCGATTCCCGCCATCTCGGGAAGCGCTCTCGCCGCATTGCGCGATCTGCTGGGGCCGAAGGGCTTCACCGACGATCCCGATCTGCTTGCGCCATGGCTGACCGACTGGCGCGGTCGTTTCCATGGCCAGGCACGGGCATTGCTCAGTCCTGCCGATACCACTCAGGTTGCGGCAGTCCTGCGTATCGCCGGCGAGTATCGTGTTCCGCTGGTGCCCCAGGGAGGGAACACCAGCATGGTGGGCGGGGCGACTCCGCCTGAAGACGGGTCGGCACTGATCCTGTCGCTGCGCCGCATGAACCGGATTCGCAGCCTTTCATCGGAAGATGGTGTGGCCGTGGCGGAAGCGGGGGTAATCCTCGCCAATCTGCACGAAGCCGCGAACGCCATCGGCATGCGCTTTCCGCTGACCCTGGGCGGAAAGGGGTCGGCGACGGTGGGGGGGCTCGTCTCCACCAATGCCGGCGGTACCCAGGTGCTGCGTTTCGGTACGATGCGCGCGCTGACCCTTGGGATAGAGGCGGTGCTGCCTGACGGCACGATCTTCGCGGGGCTCGATCCGCTCAAGAAGGACAATCGCGGCTATGACATCCGTCATTTGCTGATCGGTGCCGAAGGGACGCTGGGCATCGTGACGGCGGCGAGCCTCCGGCTCGTGCCCGCGATCGTCGATCGCGCAGTCGGCTGGATCGGCGTCGAAAGCCCTCATCAGGCACTGGCGCTGCTCCGCCGGTTGGAAGCCCGCGCCGCCGATGCGCTGGAGGGGTTCGAGATCGTCCGCGCCGATTCGCTGGCGCTGGTTCTGAAACATGTGCCGGGCGCGCGTGCGCCGTTGGCAGGCGATCATCCCTGGCATGTGCTGGTCGAGATCGATCGATCCGATTCGCAGGCGGAGTCGCCGGCTACCCTGCTCGAAAACCTGCTGGCCGATGCCTTGGAGGCCAGCCTCTTCCGCGATGCGACGATCGCGGCGAGCGAGGCGCAGGCGGAGGCGTTCTGGATGCTGCGCGATTCGCTGTCTGCGGCGGAGCGGGCGCACGGCCCGGCGGTGCAGCACGATATCTCCGTGCCGGTCGCGGGCATGCCCGATTTCATGATCGACGCGGCGGCGGCGGCGGAAGCCCGCTTTCCCGGGGTCAGCGCCACCGCTTTCGGCCATCTTGGCGACGGCAATGTCCATTTTCACGTTCGCGCGCCGGCCGGATCACCGCCCGATTGGGCGATGGGGGCGGGCAAGGCGATCAGCGCCTATGTTCATGATCTGGTGGTCGCGGCTGGTGGCTCGATTTCGGCGGAGCACGGCATCGGCCAGATGAAACGCGACGAGAATGCACGGCTGGCCGATCCCGCGCGGCTGACCGCGCTGCGCGCGATCAAGGCCGCGCTCGATCCCGGCAATCTGATGAACCCCGGAAAGCTCGTGCCGCTTGCAACAGGCGCGGCGGCACCATAAACGGCGCGACACGGTTTTTTTCGTCCGTCGGGCGCGGTCAACCATCCATATCAAGACGTTTTCAGGAGAATATCGAATGGCCAGCGTGCCGACTGCCAATGCGCTTCCGGTTCTGTACCAGGATCTCGTTCCGCTCTCGTCCAACGAACACAAGGATTGGAAGGCGCGTCAGGTCGATACGGCGCCCTGGCTGAGCGGCCAGCATGCCTTTCCGGTGACCGTCGACGAATTCCCGATGGTGCAGCGCTTCTTCCCGATCGTCTTCACCGCGGGCGAGAACCCGGTGCCGCTGGCGCTGATGGGCCTCAACGAAGGCGTCAACATGTATGTCGATGCCGAGGGCAAGCTGGTCAACCGGGTCTATGTGCCCGCCTATATCCGCCGCTATCCCTTCCTGCTGGCGCGGCTTCGCCCCGAAAGCGACGAGCTTTCGCTGTGCTTCGATCCGTCGGCCGGCATCATCGGTGATTTCGAGGAAGGGCAGGCGCTGTTCGAGGACGGACAGCCGACCGAAGTGGTCAAGAACATCCTCGGCTTCACCGAGCAGTGGGAGCAGAGCTGGCAGAAGACGGGTGCCTTCGTGAAGGAGCTGGAGGCCAACAAGCTGCTGATCGACGGCGAGGTCGCTATCCAGCCGCAGGGCGCCGAGCAGCCCTATATCTATCGCGGTTTCCAGATGGTCGACGAGAACAAGCTGCGCGAGCTGCGCGGCGACGTGCTGCGCAAGATGAACGCCAGCGGCCTGCTGCCGCTGATCTATGCGCATCTCTACTCGCTGGGCCTGATGAGCGACCTGTTCCAGCAGCAGATGGAGGCGGACAAGGTTCCGCCCCAGGTCGCGGCCTGACCATGCACGGGCAGGCCGAAAGCCCGGCGGCGCGATCGACCTATTCGCGCGTCGCCATCTGGCTCCACTGGAGCATCGGCCTGCTCGTCATCCTGAACATTGCGATCGTGCTGGTGCGCGAGAATTTCGAAGCCCTCTCGCGCACCATGATGGGCTGGCACAAGGCGATCGGGATTCTCGTCCTGGCGCTCAGCCTTGTCCGCATCGTCTGGCGGCTGACGCACCGTCCGCCGCCGCTGCCGCCGATGGCGGCGTGGGAGAAGGGCCTGACCCATCTCGTCCACTTCCTCTTCTATCTGTTCATCATCGCTATTCCGCTGAGCGGCTGGCTGTGGATGTCGGCGGCGGAAACGCATCGCCCGATCTCTTTCTTCGGCCTGTTCATCGTGCCGATGCTGCCGGTGGAGCAGGGCAAGGCGCTCGCCGAGTCGTTCGGTGAAGCCCATGAAATCATGGGTTTGGCGACGATCGGACTGATCATCCTGCACGTCGCGGGGGCGCTGAAGCATCATTTCGTAGGCGGAACGAACCTGCTGGAACGTATGATTCCCGGGCTTCGCCACCGCTGAGCGACGATTTAGAGCATTTCGTCGATATCAATCACTTGAAAGCAAATCACGGGCAGCCTATCTTGCTGTTGGTGAGGCGCCGTGTCCCCCCTTTCGCGGCGCAACACTCGCACACCTTCGGGTGTGCTCCTCCCTGAACCTTGGCCACCTCGTGCCTACCATAGCACGAGGTGGTTTTTTATTCGGCGGCGATGGCGGCGGCGGAACCGGTTGCTTCGTCAGCGAGCGCACGCACGGTTTCGCGCACCAGTATGCGGCAGGCGGCCAGACCGCCCCCTGGGCCGTCGAGCGCGGCGTCGAGATAAAGGCCTCTATCGATCTCCATCTGGATCGCATGCACGCCACGCATCGGCGCTCCATGGACGGCCAGGATGTGGCCGCCGGCATAGGGGCTGTTCTGCGAGCAGACATGGCCTGCATCACGCGCGACATCCTGGATCGTCGCGGAAAAGCGCGCCGCCGCGCTGCGACCAAACAGATCGCCCACCACGATTCGGGCTTGATCGCCCGTATCGGGCAGGGGCGGCATCGAATGGACGTCGAGCAGCACCGCCACGCCGAATCGTTTCCGCGTGGCGGCGATCAGCGCCGCCAGCCGCGCATGATAGGGCACGTGATCCTGGGCGATGCGTCGATCCAGTTCACCTCGCGTCAGGCGGTGGCGCAGGATCTCGCCATGGCCGCGCAAGCGGCGCGGGATCAGGCCGAGCCCGCCGCTGACCTTGGCCGATCGGACGACGGCATGGCGCGCCAGCGGGGGATCGATCATGTCGGGATCGATCTCGCGCACGTCGCGGTTAAGGTCGATCCAGGCGCGAGCGCGGGTGGCGACCAGCGCGGTATGGCCCGCGTCCACGGCATCCTCGATCAATAGATCGGCATGGCGGTCTTCCAGGGGGCGCAATGCCGCAAGGGGCAGTCGGCTCATCGCCAGCAAAGTGTCGGGATAGTCGCGCCCTGCATGGGGGACGGAGAGGATGACGGGCGATTCCGGCACCTCGGGACCATGCAGCAGAAATGGGGCGCAGGGCTGCGTCATCGCATCGAACGCTAACCGCCGATTCGACGACTCGCAATGCGACCTCAAGCAAAAGCTGGAAAATCTTAAGGGGTAAGCGCATAAGCTGGGTCCGCGGGGACGGCGATGGGCGCCGTGGGGCCGTGGGGAATATGATGATCCGGATCTTGCTGGCCGAGGACGACGACGTGATGCGTCAGTATTTGACGCGCGCGCTGGAGAAGTCCGGCTATGCGGTGACTTCGGTCGATCGTGGGACGGCGGCGGTGCCGTTGCTCGAATCGGAAAGCTTCGAATTGCTGCTGACCGATATCGTCATGCCCGAGATGGACGGTATCGAGCTGGCGCAACGCGCCAGCGTGCTGGCACCGGAAATGCGAGTGATGTTCATCACCGGATTCGCCGCCGTCACGCTGAAGGCGGGCAAGACGGTGCCGCAGGCCAAGGTGCTTTCAAAGCCGTTCCACCTGCGCGATCTGGTCCTTGAAATCGACCGGATGTTCGAGGTTGGCAGCGCTGCCGGGCTCACTTGAAACGTCTTTGAAGATTTTGTGTTTCGCGGGCTTGCGCAGGGGGCGATGGCTCGCTAGAGACGCGCCTCCGAACACCTAACGGTGCCGGTGTGTGGGCGTGTAGCTCAGTGGTAGAGCACTGTGTTGACATCGCAGGGGTCGCAAGTTCAATCCTTGCCACGCCCACCATTTTCCTTACTTTACCCCGACAATGTCACGGCCTGAGCCACCAGCGCAGGCCGTAAGCGACGGCGCCCAGCGCCGCGACGCTTGCCGCCCAGATCAGCGCCATCCAGCCGAGCCGCCGCCACAAAGGCGTAGAGGGCTCACCCATCAATGATAGCCCTCATGGCCGACCTTGCCGCGGAAGACCCAATAGGAGAAACCGGTATAGGCCAAGATGATCGGCACCATGATGCCGGCGCCGACCAGCATGAACGCCTGGCTCTTTTCCGGCGCGGCCGCATCCCAGATCGTGACGGCGCCGGGCACGACATAGGGGAACATGCTGATGCCGAGCCCCGCGAAGCACAGCAGGAAGATGAACAGCGTGAGCAGGAAGGGCGCGGTTTCATGGCGCAGCTTGAGCGCGCGAAAGAACAGGATGGACGCGATTGCGACCAGGAGCGGCACCTGAGCACTGAACAGGACATTGGGCATCTCGAACCAGCGCTGCCAATAGCTGCTCTCCAGGAAGGGCGTGGCAAGGCTGACCGTGACGATCGCCGCGAGCGTCGCGGGGCCGAGGCGCCAGGCGAGGCGCCATGCGTGCTCCTGCAAGCTCCCTTCTGTCCGCCAGATCAGCCAGGTGGCGCCAAGCAATGCATAGGCAATGACGGTGCCCGCACCGGTCAGCAGCGTGAAAGGGGTCAGCCAGTCGAGCCAGCCGCCTGCATAGTGGCGATCGGCGACCGCGATTCCCTGCAGGAGGGCGCCGAGCGTGATGCCCTGGGCGAACGCCGCCATCAGCGATCCGCCGGTAAAGGCGAAATCCCAGACGGCGCGATGCCCGGGATCGCGCCAGCGAAACTCGAACGCGACGCCGCGAAAGACCAGTGCCAGCAACATCGCGACGATCGGCGGATAAAGCGCCGGCAATATGATGGCATAGGCGAGGGGGAAGGCGGCCATCAGCCCGCCGCCGCCCAGAACCAGCCAGGTCTCGTTGCCGTCCCAGACCGGCGCGATCGAGTTCATCGCAGTGTCGCGTTCCTGCCCAACGCCGAAGACCGGGAACAGGATGCCGATGCCGAGATCGAACCCGTCCATCACGACATAGGCGAACACCGCGAAGGCGATGATGAAGGCCCAGATGACGGTGAGATCGGGATTTATCATGATTGACCTCCCGTCGGTCGGAGCCTTGCACCAATCCCATTCTTCCCCGTCATTCCAGCGAAAGCTGGAATCCATACCGTGCCTGGAGCCCCGGTGAAGCTGGGAAGATCGTATGGATTCCAGCTTTCGCTGGAATGACGGGGGTGGGGAGCATGGTGCCTCATTGTCCGCCCTCCGTCGCCGGCCCCGGCGTTATTCCGGCGGTGCGGATGGGCGCGCGGTCGGGTTCGCTTTCGCCGCTGTGCGGCGGCTTGTGCATCAGCTTCAATATATACCAGGTGCCGAAGCCGAAGACCGCGAAATAGACGATGACGAAGGCGAGCAGCGATGTGCCGACGGCGGGGGCCGCGAGCGGGCTCACGGAATCGGCGGTGCGGAGCAAGCCGTAGACGGTGAAGGGTTGGCGTCCCACTTCGGTGGTGACCCAGCCCGCAATCACCGCGACGAAGCCCGATGGCCCCATCAGCAGCGCGAAACGGTGTAACAGTCGCCAGTCATAGAGTTTGCGGGCCGCGCGCGCGGTGAGGCTCAGCAGGCCGAGGCCGAGCATCAGGAAACCGATCCCGACCATGATACGGAAGGACCAGAAAACGATCGCCACCGGCGGCTCATCGGCATCGGGGATCGTATCGAGTCCGGCGAGCGGCGCATCCAGATCATGCTTGAGGATCAGCGAGGAGAGTTTGGGAATCTCCACGGCATAATCGACGCGGCGGGCGTCCTGGTCGGGCAGGCCGAACAGGATCAGCGGTGCGCCGTCGGGGTGGCTGTCGAAATGTCCCTCCATCGCCATGACCTTGGCGGGCTGATGCTCCAGCGTGTTGAGCCCGTGCATGTCACCAGCGAAGATCTGTACTGGTGCCACGAGCGCGGCCATCCACATCGCCATCGAGAACATCTTGCGGGCGTGGGCATTGTCGCGGTCGCGGAGCAGATGCCATGCGCCGACTGCGCCGACGACCAGCGCGGTGGTGAGATAGGCGGCGATGACGGTGTGAACCAACCGATAGGGGAAGCTGGGGTTGAAGATGATCGTCCACCAGCTTTCGCCCGGCAGGAACTGGCCATTGGCGCCGACGACATGGCCGGTGGGCGTCTGCATCCATGAATTGGCGGACAGGATCCAGAATGCCGAGATGAAGGTGCCGATCGCCACCAGCAGGGTCGCGGTGAAATGCAGTTTCCGGCCGACCTTTTTCATGCCGAACAGCATCACGCCCAGGAAGCCGGCCTCCAGGAAGAAGGCGGTGAGCACTTCATAGGCCATCAACGGGCCGATGACGGGGCCGGCCTTGTCCGAAAAGACCGACCAGTTGGTGCCGAACTGATACGACATGACGATACCGGAGACGACGCCCATCGCGAAGGCGATCGCGAAGATCTTCAGCCAGTATCGAAAGAGATCGAGGTACAGCGGCTTGCCCGTTTTCAGCCACAGCCCTTCCAGCACCGCCAGATAGCTCGCCAGACCGATCGAAAAGGCCGGGAAGATGAAATGGAAGCTGACGGTGAAAGCGAACTGGATCCGCGCGAGGAGCAGCGCGTCGGCATTGTCGAACATCGGACCTGCCCCCGGAAAGAGGAGACGGCCCCTGATCGCAGGTCAGGGATCGGAAGAGCCTTGCCTCTTCACCCGAAGGACATGCGCTCTCGGCCGGGGAAACTCAAGCACGGCCAATGGGGGTGGGACACTATGTCCCTGGCTGGCCCGGTCGAGCCGGGCTTCAGGCGTTCATGTCCGCCACGAACGCCAGGATCTCGGCGGCGCGATGGCGATGGCAGATCAGCAGATCCGGCAGCCAGGGATCGGCGCAATTATAGACGAGTTCGCTGCCGTCGACGCGCGAGACGTGCAGGCCGGCGGCCATGGCGACTGCCGCGGGTGCGCAATTGTCCCATTCATATTGGCCGCCGGTGTGGAGGTAGATGTCCGCCTCTCCGCGCAGGACCGCCATCGCCTTGGCGCCCGCCGACCCCATGGGGACGAGCGTCGCGCCCAGCCGTTCGGCGACGGCCAATGCCTCGGGGGCGGGGCGGGTGCGGCTGACCAGCATCCGCAGTGGCGCCGCTTCGGCGACCAGGGCCGGCGGGCGATCGGAGGCGAGTGTTAGACCCAGGCCGGGCAAGGCGACTGCGCCGGCGACCGGACGGCCGTCGACCGCGAGGGCGACATGCACCGCCCAGTCGTTGCGGCCTTCGGAATATTCGCGCGTGCCGTCGAGCGGATCGATTACCCAGGCGCGCGAAAAGCCGCAGCGCGCCGGATTGTCCTTTTCCTCCTCGGACAGGATCGCATCGTCGGGCCGCTCGATGCGGAGCCGATCCAGGATCAGGCGATTGGCAGCGCGATCTCCTTCGTCGCCGAGCGCCTTACCACCGTCATGACCTTCGCGAAGGCGTAGAAGCAGCTTGCCGGCTTCTTCCGCCAGACCATGGGCGAGTTCCGCGTCAGTCACGAGCTGGAATCACAGTTCCGGGCTCCAGACGCCGACGATCTGTTCGACGATGCGTTCGGCCGCCTGTTCGGGCGTGATGCGGGTCGTGTCGATATGGACCTCGGGATTTTCGGGCGCCTCATAGGGGCTGTCGATCCCCGTGAAGTTCTTGAGTTCGCCGGCCCGCGCCTTTTTGTAAAGGCCCTTCACATCGCGCGCCTCCGCCTCCGCCAGCGGCGTGTCGATATGCACCTCGACGAACTCGCCGGCCGGCAGCATCGACCGCACCAGTTCGCGTTCGGCGCGGAACGGGCTGATGAAGGCGGTGAGCACGATCAGGCCCGCATCGGTCATCAGCTTCGCGACCTCGCCGACGCGGCGGATATTCTCGACCCGATCAGCATCGGTGAAGCCAAGATCCTTGTTCAGCCCATGGCGAACATTGTCGCCGTCGAGAAGGAAGCTGTGCTTGCCCAGCGCGTGCAGCTTCTTCTCGACGAGATTGGCGATGGTCGACTTGCCCGAACCCGAAAGTCCGGTGAACCAGAGCAGGCGCGGTTGCTGGCCCTTCTGGCTGGCATGCGCTTCCCGCGTGATATCGACGGCCTGCCAATGGACGTTTTCGGCGCGCCTGAGAGCGAAGTGGATCATGCCGGCGGCGACGGTGGCATTGGTCATCTTGTCGATGAGGATGAACCCGCCAAGGTCGCGGCTGTCGGCATAGGGCTCGAACACGATCGGCTTGTCGGTCGAGAGGTTGGCGACGCCGATCGCGTTGAGCTCGAGCGTCCTGGCGGCGAGCTGCTCGAGCGTGTTGACGTTGACCTGGTATTTGGGCGCCTGCACGCTGGCCGACACGGTCTGCGTGCCGGCCTTCAGCCAATAGGAGCGGCCCGGCAGCATCGCCTCGTCCGCCATCCACACGATCGTCGCCTCGAACTGGTCCGCCGCCTGGGGTGGCGCCTCGGCGATGGCGATCACGTCGCCGCGCGAGCAGTCGACCTCGTCGGTCAAGGTCAGCGTCACCGACTGGCCGGCAACCGCCTGATCGAGATCGCCGTCAAGCGTGACGATCCGCGCGATGCGCGAGGTCTTGCCCGAGGGGATGATCCGCACCGCGTCGCCCGGACGGACGGTGCCCGCCGCGATCAGCCCGGAAAAACCCCGGAAATCGAGATTGGGGCGGTTGACCCATTGCACCGGCATCCGGAAGGGCCGCGCCTGATCGGCGGTGGCGTCGACTTCCACCGTCTCCAGATGCCCCATCAAAGTCGGCCCCTTGTACCAGGGGGTGTTCTGCGACAGCGCGGTGATGTTGTCGCCCTTGAAGCCCGAGATCGGCATGGCGACGAAGCTCTCGATGCCGATGCTCTTGGCGAAGCAGCGATAATCCTCGACGATCGCGTCGAAGCGCAGCCGGTCATAACCGACCAGATCCATCTTGTTCACCGCCAGCACGATATGGCGGATGCCGATCAGGTGCGCGAGATAGGAGTGGCGCCGGGTCTGGGTGAGGACACCCTTGCGCGCGTCGATCAGGATCACCGCAAGATCGGCGGTCGACGCGCCCGTCACCATGTTGCGGGTGTATTGTTCATGCCCCGGCGTGTCGGCGACGATGAACTTGCGCTTCTCGGTCGAGAAGAAGCGATAGGCGACATCGATGGTGATGCCCTGTTCGCGCTCGGCGGCAAGCCCGTCGACGAGCAGCGCGAAATCGATCTCTTGCCCCTGGGTGCCGACGCGCTTGCTGTCCGCCTCCAGTGCCGCCAGCTGATCCTCGAAGATCATCTTGCTGTCGTAGAGCAGCCGTCCGATCAGCGTCGACTTGCCGTCGTCGACCGAGCCGCAGGTGATGAAGCGCAACAGGCTCTTGTGCTGGTGCGCCTCCAGATAAGCATCGATATCCTCGGCGATCAGCGCCTCGGCCTGGTAGGAGGAGGGATTGGTCATCAGAAGTAACCCTCCTGCTTCTTCTTCTCCATGCTCGCCGACTGGTCATGATCGATCGCGCGACCCTGGCGCTCCGATGTCGTCGTCAGCAGCATCTCCTGGATGACCTGCGGCAAGGTCGCCGCCTCGCTCTCGACCGCACCCGTCAGCGGATAGCAACCCAATGTCCGGAAGCGGATCGAGCGTTCCACCGGCACCTCGCCCTCGCGCAGCGGGAAACGATCGTCGTCGACCATCAGCAGCAGGCCGTCGCGCTCCACCGTCGGGCGCTTCGCCGAGAAATAGAGCGGCACGATCGGGATATTCTCCAGATGGATGTACTGCCAGATATCGAGCTCGGTCCAGTTCGAGATCGGGAACACCCGGATGCTCTCGCCCTTCGCCTTCTTCGCATTGTACAGCCGCCACAGCTCCGGCCGCTGGTTCTTGGGATCCCAGCGGTGATTGGCCGAGCGGAAGCTGAACACCCGCTCCTTGGCGCGGCTCTTCTCCTCGTCGCGCCGGGCCCCACCGAACGCCGCGTCGAAGCCGTGCAGGTCCAGCGCCTGCTTCAGCCCTTCCGTCTTCCACATGTCGGTGTGCAGCGAGCCATGGTCGAACGGATTGATCCCCCGCTCCAGCGCCTCCGGATTGCGATAGACCAGCAGCTCCATGCCGCTCTCCACCGCCATCCGGTCGCGCAGCTTGTACATCTCCTGGAACTTCCACGTCGTATCGACATGCAGCAGCGGAAACGGCGGCGGGCTCGGATAAAACGCCTTGCGCGCCAGGTGCAGCATCACCGCGCTGTCCTTGCCCACCGAGTACAGCATCACAGGCCTCTCGACCTCCGATACCACCTCTCGCATGATCTGAATGCTCTCGGCCTCTAGCCGCTCTATATGGGTCAGCGAAGTCACGCGAAAAAAACCTGTCATGTCACGCATTAATGCTGCCCGGTTAGGAGCGTGACGGCGGAAGCAAAAGACAGGATTAGTTGGCGGCGCGAAAGGGAGGGTTGCGCGCTACTGCCGGGATGGGTTCAAGGGCGCCCGTCCAGGGGACGGACGCCCGTTGCGTCAGGGCAGCTTCGCCTTGGGAAAACCGCCCCAGACCGTATCGTAATCGACCTGCAGCTCGGCGCGCTCCATCGCGTGGCGCGTGGGGCGATAGGGCCAGCAGCTTTCGACCATGAACGCCATCGTGCCGTCGATCTTGTGAGGTTTCAGTTCGGCGTGGCTCGCGGCTTCCCACGACGCGACGTCGGGGCCATGCCCGGCCATCAGATTGTGCAGGCTGATCGCGCCCGGCGCGAAGCCGTCGGCCTTCGCGTCATAGGCTCCATGGATCAGCCCCATGCATTCGCTCATCACGTTGCGGTGGAACCAGGGTGGGCGGAAGGTGTCTTCTCCCACCATCCAGCGCGGCGGGAAGATCACGAAATCGGCATTGGCGCGGCCCGGCACGTTGCTGGGCGAGGTGAGCACGGTGAAGATCGAGGGGTCGGGATGATCGTAGCTGACCGTGCCGATCGTGTTGAACTTCGCCAGATCGTAGCGGCACGGCGCGAGATTGCCGTGCCAGGCGACGACGTCGAGCGGCGAATGGTCTAGCGTCGTCGTCCAGAGCGATCCCAGATATTTCTGAACCAGCTCGAAGGGCTCGTCGCGATCCTCGAACCAGGCGACCGGCGTTTCGAAATCGCGCGGATTGGCGAGGCCGTTTGCGCCGATCGGGCCGAGATCGGGCAGGCGGAAAAGACCGCCGTGATTTTCCGCGACATAGCCGCGCGCTTCGCCATCGGGCAGCAGCGCGCGGAACCGCACGCCGCGCGGGACGAGCGCGATCTGGCCCGGCGCGATATTGATCTGGCCGAGCTCGGTAAGCAAGGTCAACCGGCCGCGTTCGGGGATGAACAGCAGTTCGCCATCGGCATCGACGAATGCGCGCGCCACCATGTCGGCATTGGCGCGATAGACATGCACGGCCACGCCCTCCAGCGAGGCTGCGTCCTGATTGACCATCATCGTCGCCATGCCGTCGATCAGGTCGGTCGGCGTATCGGGCATCGCCAGCGGGTTCCAGCGCAGGCGATTGGGGGAAAGGGGGCCGTCCGCGATGTCGGGCGAGAAATGCACGGCGCCTTCATAGGGACGATAGGGGGCATGTTCGGCTGACGGGCGTAGCCGGTAGAGCCAGCTCCGCCGGTTTTCATGGCGCGGCGCGGTGAAGGCGGTCCCCGAAAGCTGCTCGGCATAGAGTCCGAAGGCCGGGCGCTGCGGCGAATTGCGGCCTTCAGGCAGCGCGCCGGACACCGCTTCGGTCGAGACGTGATTGCCGAAACCCGGGATATAACTGGTCATTGCGATCCCCTTGCCGCTTTCGGAAAAAATGATGGGCATGTTCGGGTGGGGCGGGTTGTTCAGGCCCACCCCCGACCCCTCCTGTAAACGGGAGGGGAGATCTTATGCGTCTACCTTGCTCGCGACGGCGCCGCGCTTCACCTGATCGGCCTCGATCGACTTGAACAGGGCGGTGAAATTGCCTTCGCCGAAACCTTCGTCCTTCTTGCGCTGGATGAATTCGAAGAAGACGGGGCCGATGCGCGGCTGCGCGAAAATCTGGAGCAGCAGACGCGGATCGTCGTTCTCGGTCGATCCGTCGAGCAGGATGCCGCGCTTCTGCAGTTCCTCGGTCGGCTCGCCATGGCCGGGCAGGCGATCTTCCAGCATCTCGTAATAAGTGGCGGGCGGCGCATCCATCAGCGGCACGCCGCCGGCCTTCAGCTTGTCGATGCAGGTGATGAGATCGTCGCAAATCAGCGCGATATGCTGGATGCCCTCACCATTATATTCGCGCAGATATTCTTCGATCTGGCCACCGCCGGCCTTGCCTTCCTCATTCAATGGAATGCGGATCTTGCCGTCGGGCGCGGTCATCGCGCGGCTGGTGAGGCCGGTATATTCGCCCTTGATGTCGAAATAGCGGATTTCGCGGAAATTGAAGACGCGCTCGTAGAACGCCGCCCAATGCGCCATGCGGCCGCCATAGACATTGTGGGTCAGGTGATCGATCAGCTTGAAGCCTGCGCCCACTGGATGGCGATCGACGCCGGGCAGATAGACGAAGTCGATGTCGTAGATCGACAGATTGTCGCCATAGCGATCCACCAGATAGATGAAGGCGCCGCCGATGCCGCGGATCGCGGGGATGCGCAGTTCCATCACGCCGGTCTTGCTCTCGACGGGCTCGGCGCCGCGCGCGATCGCCTCGTCATAAGCCTTGGCCGCGTCCTTGACGCGGAACGCCATGCCGCAGGCCGACGGGCCATGCTCGGCGGCAAAATAGGCGGCGGGGCTGCGCGGCTCGTAATTGGCGATCAGGTTGATCTCGCCCTGGCGCCACAGATGAACGTCCTTCGAGCGGTGCTGCGCGATCCGCTCGAAGCCCATCGCCTCGAACGCCGGCTCCAGCACGCCCTTTTCCGGGGCGCAGAACTCGATGAATTCGAATCCGTCCAGGCCCAGCGGATTTTCGAACAGGTCGGTCATGATGCGCTCCAATGTAGTTTCATTTGATACTACATCTTCAGGGCGCACGAGTCAACGTGCTCCGGATCGCGGAGCGACGGGATATTTGAGAATAGAGTGGATGCTTAAGCCAGCAATTCCTTGAGCGGCGTGCCTGCATCGGCAAGCTGTTCGCGCGTCGGCGACAGCCCTTCGAGCACGAACTTGCGGCCCTGGACATAGTCCTTGGTGGCGTTGACGCAATCGAGCGCGATCACCTTGCCGCCCTTCAGATAGACGATCGAGAAGGAGCGGGCGGCGGGATCGCCGCGCACCACGATATCGTCATGATCGGTCGAAAGCCCGACGGTCTGCAGGCGCAGGTCGTACTGGTTGGACCAGAACCACGGCAGCGCATGATAGGGCTGGGCATCGCCCATGATCGCCTTGGCGACGGTCGCGGCCTGGTCATTGGCGTTCTGCACCGATTCGAGCCGGATGCGCTGGCCGCCGCAAAAGCCGTTTTCGTGGGCGGCGCAGTCGCCGATCGCATAGATATCGGGCAGCGAGGTGCGGCAGATATGATCCACATCGACGCCGTTGCCGCCATTGGCCCCAGCTGCGATCAACGGGCCCACGGCCGGGATGATGCCGATGCCGACGATCACCATCTGCGCCGGAATCACTTCGCCGTCTGCCATGCGGACGCCGGTCACCTTGCCATTCTCGCCGACAAAGCCGTCGAGCCGGGCCTCAAGCCGCACATCGACGCCATGTGCGCGGTGCTCCGCCTCGTAGAAGCGCGACAGCGGTTCGCCGGCGACGCGCGCGAGCACGCGCGGCAGCGCCTCGAGCACGGTAACGGTCTTGCCGAACTTGCTGAGCACCGCCGCGGCCTCGAGCCCGATATAGCCGCCGCCGACCACGACGACGTCGGTGATCGAATCGAGCGCGGCCATCATCGCATCGGCATCGGCGCGGGTGCGAACGACATGGACGCCCGCCAGATCCGATCCCTCGCAGGGCAGCATGCGGGGCGTTCCGCCGGTCGCCCAGATCAGGGTGCCGTATCCGATCGTGTCACCGCCCGCGATCGTGACGGCCTTGCCCGCCGGATCGACCTCGGTCACGCGCTTGCCCGTCAGCATCTCAACATTGCGGTCGGCCCAGAAGCTTGCCGGGCGGATCAGGATGCGTTCGAACGTCTTCTCGCCCGAGAAATATTCCTTGGAGAGCGGCGGGCGCTCATAGGGGATTTCGGGCTCGTCGCCGACGACCGCGATGCTGCCTTCGAAACCCTGTTGACGAAGCACCACCGCTGCTTGCGCGCCGCCATGGCCGGCTCCGACAATCAGGACATCATAAGACGACATGGGCACCCCCGCTTGAAAGATCGTGAGCCTCTAACGCTCCGTAACGTAAATTTCGAGCACCTATTCCGCCGAGTTGCGTCTGCCGCAAGTGACGATCTGCATCGGATGGCCCCTGGCTGCCGGCAATATCTCGACAGAGAGGTCGAATATCTCGCCGATGGCGGCGGGGGTGAGCGTATCGGCGACCGGGCCATGCGCGGTCAGCCGGCCGGCGCTGAGCAGTGCGACATCGTCGGCGATCCGCGCGGCGTGATTGAGATCGTGCAGCACGATCACCACACCGCAGCCGCGATCAGCGGCTGCGCGGAAACGATCCAATATGTCGATCTGATGTGCGGGATCGAGGCTGGCGAGCGGTTCGTCGGCCAGCAGCCATTCCGGCGTGCCAGCCAGTACGCGCGCCAGCAGCACGCGGGCGCGCTCGCCGCCGGACAATTCGTTCGCCGGCCGATCTGCGAAGCGTTCGGTGTCGGTTGCCGCCATGGCGTCGGCGATTGCGGAGCGATCGGTTTCTGACGGCGCGGCGAAGGGAGAACGCCACGGATGACGGCCGAGCGCGATCACGTCGCGCGCAAGCAGACTCCAGACCAGTTCGGCGGATTGCGGCAGATAGCCGATGCGGCGTGCGCGTTCGCGTGGAGCAAGCGCCGCGATCGGCGTGCCATTAAGCGCGGTTGTGCCGTGATCGGGGCGCAGCAGGCCGGCAAGACAACGCAGCAGGCTGGTCTTGCCGGCGCCATTCGGGCCGAGCAGCACGGTGATGCGGCCGGGACGCAGAGACAGCGAGATCTTGTCGAGTACAAGTCGGCGGCCGAGGTTGAGCGAGAGCGATTCAGCGGTCAGAGCCATGACGACCGCCGCCGCATGTTCATGAGCAAGACGAAGAAGAAAGGCGTGCCGATCAGCGCCATCGCGATGCCGAGCCTGATCTCACCGGCGCCGGGCGACAGCCGGACGAGGCTGTCGGCGGCGAGGAGGAGCATTGCGCCACCGAATGCGGAAGGGAGCAGCAACGCCGAGGGTTTCTGCCCGACCAGCGGACGAAGAAGGTGCGGGACGATCAGTCCGACAAAGCCGACCACGCCGGAAACCGCGACGCAGGCGCCGACTGCAAGGCCCAGCCCCAGGACGATGATCGTCTGCAACCGACCGGTTGAAAGGCCGAGCGAGCGCGCGGCGTCCTCGCCCAGGCTCAGCAGGTCGAGCGCGGGCGCGGAGAAAGCAAGCAGCGCCATGCCGGCGAAGATGAAGGGCAGGGCGAGGGCGACATCATCGAAGCTGCGATCGGTGAGCGCACCCATCAGCCATGAGATGATCTCAGACGTGGCGAAAGGATTGGGCGCGATCGAGATGAGGAAGGCGGTGAGCGAGCCCGACAGGCTGGAGAGCACCATGCCCGCCAGGATGAAGGCGATCGCGCTGCCGTACCGGCCGACAAGCATGGCGAGCAGCAGCACGGCGGAGGCCGCGCCTGCCATCGCGCTGCCGAAGATGACGAAGGGTGAGAGCGCGAAACCCAGGAAGATCGCGCCGACCGCGCCGAGCGCGGCGGTGGAGGCGACGCCGACCAGCGTGGGATCGGCGAGCGGATTGCGCAGATACCCCTGGAGCACCGCGCCAGACAGGCCAAGCGCCGCACCGATCGCGGTGGCGAGGATCGCGCGCGGCAGGCGCAGTTCCAGGATGATCCACCAGCCGGTATCGTGGCTGAACCAGGCGGAGAAGGGCACCCAGACCTTGCCGGCCATCAGCGACAGGCCGAACATGACGATGCATGTGAAGGCAAGGGTGAGCGTGATGCTGAGAGTACGGCTCACCGAACTTCTCCCATCAAGGAGGAGGTAGGGGGGCGATTTATTCTGTTCTTGTTCGTCACCCCAGCGAAAGCTGGGGCCCATGCCATGCCTGTTTCCCGGCACTCGGAATCGTATGGATTCCAGCTTTCGCTGGAATGACGTGATGGGCGTATCGTCGAAACGCTCTTCATCCGATCCCCCGGCGGATCTCGGTGAGCCGCTTCAATGCGGGGATGACGACCGGGCCGGCGCACCAGGACAGATGCTCCGGAAAATCGGCCTGTACAGTCGTACCAGCCCGATCCAGCGCGCGCTCGCGCATCGTGCGCATGCGATTTTCGTCGCCGGTGCCGCGCGCCGTGGGCGGCGCCAGCATCACGCGGGGCGGGGCGGCGACCACCTGGTCGAGCGGCAGATAGCCGGTGAAGGCGAGCCCGTAATCGGCGGCGGCGTTGCGGAAGCCGGCATGGCGCATCAGCGAATCGTCGAGCGTACCGGCACCAGAGACGAGCCCGCCCGCGTGCCAAAGCAGCGCGGGGACGGGGGCGGTGCCGGGTGGCGGGGCGGCCGCCGTTGCGGCGGCGTCGATCCGCGCGACGAGCGCGCGGCCGCGTGCGGGTTCCCCGATCGCATCTGCGATCGTCATCACCTGCGCGCGCGCTTCGGCGATCGTTGAGGGCGTGTCTATCGCCAAAGTCCGGATCCCTGCGCGGGCATAGGCGTTGCGCGACGCTGCCGGCTCGAAGCGTCCGAAAATGACGAGTTCGGGGTGAAGCGCGACCACCTCTTCGGCAGTGCCGGCGGTTGCGCGAAATCGGCGGGCCAGTGCGGGATCGATCGAACTCGATCCCGGCTCGCGCGAATAATGGCTGATCGCCGCGATCCGCTCATGCGGCGCGATCTCCATCAGGATCGCATCGGCGCACGGATTGGTGGAAACAATCGTCGAATGGCGCGCTTCAGGCACGCCGGCAGCCGAACATCCCGCGAGCGGCAGGATCATCGGCCACCAGCGCATGAGTTTTAATGTTTGGAGCGCTTCCTGGCCGAAAAACCGGTTCCCACTTTTTCGGGAAGCGCTCCGGAACATCAGAATCCCGCCCGCACGCCGATATAGGCGGCGCGGCCGAAGGTGCCGTAGCCCGAGACGGTCTGATAGTTCACGTCGAACAGGTTATCGACGCGGCCGTAGAGAGTGAAGCGTCCGTCGATCGCGTAAGCGGCACGGATGCCGGTCAGCAAATAGGAATCGAGCCGCACGCTGTTCGCCGCATTGTCGAAGCTGTCGCCGACATGCAGCACGTCCGCGCCCAGGCTCAGCCCGTCCATCGGCGTGTAATCGATCGCGGCGCTGACGGTGTGGCGCGGGCGGCGGGCGAGTTCCTTGCCGAAATTGGCGCCCGGCGTGCGGTTTTCCGCATCGGTGAAGCTGTAGGAAGCCGTGAAGTCGAGCGCCTCGACCGGCTTCATCTCCAGCAGGAATTCCAGTCCCTTCGCACGCGCCCTGGCGATATTGTCATAGGTGCCATAGGGGCGGTTCGCGCAGATGCCCGTGAACGGAGCCGAACAGGAGATGAAGTCGATCTGGTTGCGCGTGCGGCGCTGGAACAGCGTCACGCCGGCGACGAGCGCGCCGTCGAGCAAGGTCTGCTGGATGCCGACATCATAGCTTTTCGCCTGTTCGGGCTTGAGTAGCGGATTGCCGTAACCGGTCAGGCTGGCGTCGAGCTGGAACAGCGTGGGCGCCTTGAAGCCCTCGCCGTAATTGGCGCGCAGCAAAGTGCCGGTACCCAGCTTCAGCGCTGCATTGGCGCCGATCGTGGTGTGGCCGCCGAACTGTTCATGGTCATCATGGCGTACGCCGCCGGTCAGGGTCAGCACGGCGATCGGCTTGACGATGATCTGGCCATGGAAGCTGTCGATGCCGGTCTTTGCGGCGGTGCGGGAAAAGCCGTCGTCGGTCAGCAGCTTCGACGTCTCGGTCTCCGCACCAAACACGGCGCGGAACATGTCGGAGAACGTCAGATCGCCCTGATATTCGAAACGCTCGGTGCGGCCGCGTGCGAGGAACGTGGGCACGGGGCCGAAAGCGGGATTGAAATTGTCGCGGTCGATATCGGCGATGACGAACGCGAGGCGGTTCTTCAGCTTGCCGTCGAAGAGCCGGGCATTGAGCCCGGCATAGCCGTAGATCTCCCGCGCGGTCGAATATTCGTCGGTATCGCCGAACGCGTAGGTCGGCGGCGCGAACCCGTCGAGATCGGTGCGGCTGTCGGCGAAGTTGCCGCGCAGGTCGATATCGAAATCCTCGCCCAGCGCGATGCCCAGCCGGGCATTAGCGCCATATTGGCGGAAGCCGTCGCGTTCCGTGCCGCCGGCATATTGCGAGACGCCATCGGTGCGATACCAGTTGCCGCCGATCGACCCCGAAAAAGCGCCACTGCTGCCCGAAAGCTGCGCGGTGGCGTTGACGCTGTCATAGGAGCCGTATTCGGCGCGTGCGCGAGCCTGCAGCCCCTCGGCTGGCCGCGCCGTCATGATGTTGACGACGCCGCCCAGTGCCTGGCTGCCCCAGGGCACCGAATTGGGGCCGCGCACCACTTCGATCCGATCGAAATTGCCGATCATCAGATGCCCGAAATCGAACGCGCCGGAGGGCGCGGAAGGATCGCCCGCGCGGACGCCGTCGATCAGCACCAGCGTCTGCCCGTCCTCGGCACCGCGGATGCGCAGCGCGGTCACGGCGCCGGGGCCGCCGGTGCGCGTCACCGACACGCCGGGGGTGTGCATCAGCAGATCGGTCGCGACCACCGCCTGGCTGCGTTCGATCGCTGCGCGATCGATGATGGTGACGGCCTGGCCGGTCTCGTCGGCATTCTGTGACGCGCCGATCGCGGTGATGATGATGTCTTCCGGCGCGTCGTCGGCAAGCGCTGGCGTGGCGGTGCCGGCAAATGCGGCGGCAAATGCGATGGTCGAAATGGTCTTCACGGCAATGTCCCTTCGTTCAACGACGTCACGATGTCGCCAAACGAGGAGGACCTCGCCCGCCCGGTGCACCCCGCCCGCGTGGAAGAACGACGATGACGGGCAGGTCTCCTGGCTCCCGGGTCAATGCCTGGTTCGCGCCGCCTTCCCGGGAAGAACCCCAGTGGCATATGGCGCGATGGCTCGCCGGTTACAGTAGCGGGGGCTGCCGGGGCTTCAGCCAAAGGCCGCACCCCGTTCCCTTTTCATCCCGTCGCCGGGAACCCGTCATGGGCGGGCGCATAGCGATGGACGGCATGAAAGCCAAGGGGAGCGACAAGTGCCGAATATGGTCGTGTATTGACAACGGTGGTGTAAATTCAGGGCGGCGGACCGTTTGCGATGCGGGCGGCTTCGGCGTAAAGGGCGCTCGGGAAGCGGATTAATGACATCTTGAAAACCAGTGACTTCGTAAATTCTGTCTTGGCTCTGCCTCGTGCGGCCAAGCGGTTGATCGTGCTTTCGGTCGATGCAGCGATCTGCGTGGTCAGCGTTCTGCTGGCCTTCTATCTCAGGATCGGCGAATGGGTGGAGATCGAAGGTCCGCCGGTATTGCCCATCCTGGCGTCGATCGCACTTGCCTTGCCGATTTTCGTCAGCTTCGGTCTCTACCGGACGATCTTCCGATATTCCGGCGGAGCCGCCCTGCTGACCATCGGCAAGGCGGTTACCGTCTATGCCATCCCGTTCGCCTTGCTGTTCACGCTTGGCGCCATTCCCGGCGTGCCCCGAACGATCGGCCTGATCCAGCCGATCCTGCTGTTCCTTTTCGTTGCGGGCTCGCGCACCCTGGCGAGCGCCTTTCTGGGGGAGACATATCAGGCGTTGTGGCGGCGAGGGCAGGTGCCGCGCGTTCTGATCTATGGCGCCGGGTCGGCCGGCCGTCAGCTTGCATCCGCGATGCGGTCGAGCAGCGAGATGCAGCTGGTCGGGTTCGTCGACGACGATCCGGCGCTTGCCAACTCGACGATGAATGGCGTGACCATCTATGGACCTCATGCCTTGCGCGATCTCGTCGTTCGGGCCGAGGTGACCGAGATATTGCTCGCCATCCCGTCCGCCAATCGTGCGCGGCGGACGGAAATCGTGCGCGATCTCAAGGAATATGGGCTGCACGTTCGCACCTTGCCCGGGCTCATGGACATCGCGCGCGGCAAGATCTCCATCGCCGATCTGAAGGAGCTGGATATCGAGGATCTGCTGGGGCGCGCATCGGTGCCGCCGGATCCCGCGCTGCTGGCGCGGGATATCGCCGGAAAGACGGTGCTCGTCACCGGGGCGGGCGGGTCGATCGGCAGTGAACTGTGCCGCCAGATCGCGGCGATCGGACCGAGGACGCTGCTGCTGGTCGATAACAGCGAGTTCATGCTCTATACGCTGCATCAGGAACTGGCAGGAGCGCCGCAGCTCGATTTCCCGCTGGTTCCTCTGCTCGCATCGGTTTGCGACGCTGCGCGGATGGAAGAGATCGTATCGGTGTGGCGGCCGGAGAGCATCTTCCACGCGGCCGCTTACAAGCATGTTCCACTGGTTGAGCACAATCCGGTAGAGGGCGTCCGCAACAATGTGATCGGTACGCTCACCATGGCGCAATTGGCGCGGCAATATGGCGTGGCGAGTTTCGTCCTGATCAGCACGGACAAGGCGGTCAGGCCGACGAACGTCATGGGAACCAGCAAGCGGCTGGCGGAACTGATCCTGCAGGCACTTCATGCCGAAGGCGGCGAGACCCGCTTTTCAATGGTGCGATTCGGGAATGTGCTGGGTTCCAACGGTTCGGTCGTGCCGTTGTTTCGCGGGCAGATCGCGGCCGGTGGACCGATTACGATCACGCATCCCGATATCATCCGCTATTTCATGACGATTCCGGAAGCCGCGCAACTGGTTCTCCAGGCAGGTGCGATGGCGCAGGGTGGCGAGGTGTTCGTGCTCGACATGGGAGAGCCGGTCCGCATCATCGACATGGCGCGCAACATGATCGAGCTCTCGGGCCTCACGGTGCGGGATGGAGATAATCCGGATGGCGATATCGAAATCGAGGTGGTCGGCCTTCGGCCGGGCGAAAAGCTCTACGAAGAACTGCTGATCGGAGCGGATTCGCGCGAAACGGGGCATCCGCGCATCCAGATGGCCAATGAACGTTTTGTGGCGTGGCTGGAACTGGACAGGATGCTGCAAGCACTTATGACGGCCCTTCGCAATGGTGATCCGTTGTCGACCTGCGCGATCTTGAGGGAGGTTGTTCCAGAGTTTGAGTCGACCGATGAGATGTTCGATTTCGTGGCGCTGGAACGTCTGCGGCACGAGAAGCGGGTTTGACGACACGGGTTGATTGCAGGGTGAATTTCCGAGCGGTGCTTTCCAGCGTACATATTGAAAGCTGGGCTTGTTTTTGCCATTCCGTGCTGCCATCAGGAACTGCCTGTGCACGTCCGTGGGGGCGCTCCTGCGATAACGGTTTCATGTGACCGAAAGATTCTCTCAAAAACTGCGCACTGATTGGGTTTTCTGGATGTTGGTGGCCTTTGTGGTGCTGGCATTCCTGACAGGTGGCAGCGCACGCGCCGACGTTCAGTCGCTCGTGATACTGCGCCCGGTGGCGGCGTTGACACTCGGCTTTGGCATCTGGGGACTTGAGCACGCTCAAATCCGCGAGTTTCGCGTATTGCTCTATTTCGCGCTGGCCTGTCTGGCTCTCCTTGTCCTGCATCTCATTCCACTGCCGCCGCTTCTTTGGACGGCGCTGCCAGGGCATGAGCTTGCCGCTCAAGCGGATGCACTGGCGGGTATCTCCCACCCATGGCGTCCTCTCAGCTTGATACCTGTCCGGACGATCAATGCCTTGTGCTCATTGGTCGTCCCCGGTGCAGCGCTGATACTCGCGATCCGCTGCACCAAGGAGCAGAGGTATCGCCTGTTGGGGCTGATGATCCTGCTCGGATTGGCGAGCGGCCTGCTGGGGATTCTGCAGGCGGTGGGGCCTGCCAGCGGGCCGCTCTATTTGTACAAGATTACGAATGAGGGCAGCGCTGTCGGGTTCTTCGCCAATCGGAATCATCAGGCTGCATTGCTCGCCAGCATATTCCCGATGCTTGCGATCTACACCTCGACTGGAATTCGTTCGGTCGAACAGGCTCGCATTCGCGCATGGCTGGCCTTGGGTGGAGGGAGCGTCCTCATCCCGCTTTTGCTTGTCACTGGATCGCGCGCTGGCCTGATCCTAGGCGCCTTGGGTATAGGGGGCGCAGCGTTGCTGTATCGACGGCCATTGGTCACCAAACCGGCAAAGCGCAAGGTTCGCAAGATCGATCCCCAGTTTGTTTTCATAGGCCTGGCTGCGACCGTCTTGGCTGTCCTGACCGCGTTGCTTTCGCGCGCGAGCGCGCTGCAGCGCCTCCTGGCTCCCGATGAGGTTGATGGCATGCGATCCGCAATCTTTCGGCCGATCTGGAATTTGTTGATAACCTATTTTCCTTTCGGGTCCGGGCTGGGCACCTTCATGGAGGTGTATAAGGTGTCGGAGGCTGACGGTTCGCTTTCTCCTTCATATGTCAATCATGCTCACAATGACTGGCTCGAGCTGGTCATGACAGGCGGCGCTCCCGCACTGGCGCTGTTGCTTGTTGCGTTTGGGCTTTGGCTTGTTTCGAGTTGGCGGGCGTTCGGTTCCTGGGGCGAACGGGGGCGTGAAATCCTGTTCGCCAGATTGGGATCGATCATCGTGCTGATGCTGGGCTTGGCGAGTTTCGTGGACTATCCGTTGCGTGTTCCGTCGATAGCGGTGGTATTCACGATTTCCGCCGTTTGGATGGCTTCATTATTCCATGGCAGCGAAGCGCGATAGTCTGATGATGCCAGCTTTGAAGGGGCTAAGAGGAAATTTGATGATCAGACGTCTTACTCTGGCTATTCTGTCATTGTCGCTTGTCTCATGCGCGCATTCAACGGCGCTGGGCGGTGGACAGGATATTCAGGTGGTCCCCGGTAGCGAGTTGCCAGCACCTCAGCGTGCCGACCTGTTTTCACAGGACAGGCCTTATCTGGTTGGCCCTTTCGACAAGCTTATCATCGATGTCTTTGGAATCGAGGAACTGAGCGAGCGAGAAGTTCAAACCGATGCAAGCGGCAGAATCTCGTTCCCACTCGCAGGGGTGATCGAGGCGGCCGGCAAGACACCCGGAGAGGTCGCCGGTGAAATTGAATCGCGGTTGCGCGGACGTTTCATCAAGGACCCGCAAGTCACGGTAAATCTCAAGGACACGGTCAGCCAGGTCATCACCGTGGACGGACAGGTGCGCGAGCCAGGTCTCTATCCCGTGGTGGGACGGATGACGCTGATGCGTGCGGTCGCCACCGCAAAAGGAGCTGGCGAATTCGCGCGCCTCGATGACGTTGTCGTCTTTCGCTCGGTTAATGGCCAGCAGATGGCCGCTCTCTATAATTTGAAAGCGATCAGACGGGGCGCATATCCGGATCCGGAGGTATATGCGAACGATGTCGTTGTGGTAGGCGACTCGCAGGCCCGGCGGATCTTCAAGGATATTCTGCAGGCTTCTCCGCTGATCACCACGCCGATTATCGCTTTGATCCAACGGCGCTAGCCGCGTATTGGCGGCAACGATTTCAATCGGGAAGCACGAATGCAAATAGCCAAGCCGGAGCCCGGCGACTCTCCTCGGTCTTTTGCCGTTACCGCGATGGAGCCGGAAAACGGTGCGCAAACGAGCGCGCCGTTACTGCTTCACTATTGGCATATCGTCCTTCGCTGGAAGTGGGTGATCGTTGGAATTGTCGCGGCCTGCGTCGCTGCTGGCTTGGTTGTCACCTTGTTGATGACGCCAAAGTATACGGCGACATCCCGTATCGAGATCAGCAGAGAGCAAAAGAAGGTTACGAACGTGCAGGGCCTCGAGTCGGACGAGGCTGGGCAGGATCTGGAGTTCTATCAAACTCAGTATTCGCTGCTCGAGGCACGGTCCTTGGCAGAGCGTGTTGTTCGTGAACTGAAATTGGCCTCCAGCGAGGAGTTTTTTGCGGCACACGGGCAGGTGCCTGCGGACGACAGCGGCGGCCTGTTTGCTACACGGAAGAACAGGATGCTTACGCCGGCGGAGCGCACGGCGAGAGAGCATGAAGCCACCAAGCTGTTGATCGAGCATATCGCCATCTCGCCGATCCGCGGATCGAGGCTTGTCGATATCAGCTATACCAGTTCGTCACCGGCACTGTCCGCGAAGATCGCGAACAGCTGGACGACCCAATTCATGCAGGCCAGCATGGATCGCCGGTTCATGTCGACCGCGGATGCCCGCGCTTTCCTGGAAGGGCGCTTGGCGGAATTACGTGGGCGCCTGGAGCAATCCGAGCGTGATCTGGTCGGCTATGCAGCTCAGAAGGGCATTGTATCGCTAAGCAAAAGCGAAGGAGCAGACGGTAAAACCCGCACGGAACGCACTCTGGTTTCTGAGGATCTGGAAGCGCTTAATATGGCCCTTGCACGCGCGACCGCGGAGCGGGTTGCTGCTGAAAGCAAGTCCGGAGCTGGCGCGGGACGTGGTGCAAGCCCGGAGGCTCTTTCCAATCAGGCAATAGGTTCCCTACGGCAAAAACGGGCCGAAGCCGCCGCCGAATACGCGAAGATGCTTGTGCAGTTCGAGCCGGGCTATCCGGCTGCTCGGGCTCTCGATGAGCAAGTCAGGACTCTCGACGCGGCGATCGCAAGAGAAGAGACACGTGTGCAGGGCAGCATCTCGGCCGAATATAGAGAGGCAATTCAGCGGGAAGCCGCGCTGAAGGAAAAAGTGGAGAATTTGAAAGGACGCCTCGGCCTTCAGCAAAGAGACAGTATCCAGTATAATATCTATCAGCGCGAGGCGGATACTAATCGTGAGCTTTATGATGGACTTCTGCAACGCTACAAGGAGATCGGCGTCGCCGGAGTCGGTGCGAACAACATCGCAATCGTAGATGTTGCAAAGGTACCCGAACGCCCCTCAGCACCCAGCTTGCCGATCAATCTGGCGCTCGCTCTGCTGGCGGGCGTGGTACTCGCGGCGGGAACGACCTTTGCCCTCGAGCAGATCGATGAAGGGTTGCGTGAGCCGGGTCAGGTCAATCGCCAGTTGAAACTTCCGCTGCTGGGTAGCGTGCCCGATATCGAGCATGAAGATACGCTGGAACAGCTGAACGATGCGAAATCGGTCGTTTCGGAGGCTTATCTCAGCATCAGATCGAACCTTGCCTTCTCGACCGACCATGGTGTCCCACGGTCGTTCATGATCACGAGCACTCGCCAGGCGGAAGGCAAGAGCACTACGAGTATGGCCTTGGCGACCGTTCTCGGCCGCACTGGCAAGAATGTCCTGATTATCGATGCGGATATGCGTTCCCCTTCGATCCACAAGTTCCTTGGCGCGTCGAACAAGGCGGGTCTGAGTAATTTTCTGGCTGGCGAGAACGACTGGCGACAGTTGGTGATCGAGACATCTGCAAAGGGGCTCAGCCTGATGCCCGCGGGACCGACTCCTCCGAGTGCCGCGGAGCTGCTCAGCAGTGATCGGCTGTCACAGTTGATCGGCCACTTGCTGAAGGAATTCGATCATGTTGTGATCGATTCTCCGCCAATATTGGGTCTTGCCGATGCACCGCTCATTTCACGAGCGGTCGAAGGAAGTGTTTTTGTTGTTGAAGCGGAGGGCGTCGCGGTTCGAGGCGTTAAAATGGCGCTTGATCGGCTTGGTTCCGTCCACGCCCATATCTACGGCGCTGTCCTGACCAAGTTGAAGCGCCGCCAGGCGAGCTATGGCTATGGCTATGGCTATGGTTATGGCTATGGTGACAACGAGGAGGAGCGCGGCGCATGACGGCTGCTCCTTCGATCAGGAAAAGGAGCAGATGGGTATCGGCCGCGATCGTGGTCGCAGTCATGGCATTGGCGATCTTCACCTTCGTCAGCGCCGTAGGAAATTTATCGACCGGACGAGCGCCCTGGTTTGTGAGTGCGCTGGGAGTAGCGGATCCGATCGGCCCGGTGAGGTTTGTTGACGACGTGCTCGTTGAGTCGCCGACGCGATTGCGTGCGCTTGAATTGCAGCGAGACGCACTTGCTTCGATTCGATCGCAGGCCATCAATCCGGAAGCCTTTCGGACACTCGCGTTCAGCAAGGATGTTCTGGGGGATCCCGCTGGCGCCGCACGCTTGATGACGTTTTCGCATCAGCTTTCTCGACGCGATCTGCTCACTCAGATTTGGCTTATCGAGCAAAAGGTCAGGTCAGGCGATCTTCCGGGCGCACTGCATCATTACGACGTCGCGCTCAGCGTATCGACCGACAGCGCGGAGCTGCTATTCCCGATCTTGGCTGAAGCCCTGACAGACGATCGGATTCGTCGCGCATTTGTATCGAAGTTCAAGGAAGATCCGGATTGGCTGGCGCCTTTCGTCGGTTTTTTTCTTGAAAAGCGATCCGATCCACAGACGCTCTTCAATATGGTGGCTCGTGCGGGGGGAATGCCCCGCCAGAAGGCCTTTGCGCCTTTTGAGAGCTGGCTTTTGTCCAGGCTGGCGAACGAAGGATGGCCGGATGCGGCGCGAATCTATTATCGTTCCCTGGCGGGCGCGCGTCTGGATATCGTCAATCGGGCTTCCTTTGATGCCGACGATGTTTCGCCCAGATTTGCACCCTTGACCTGGGATCTCGCCGAATCTGCCGATTACGGCGCATCGATAGAGCAGCAGGAGCATGCCAATGTCATGCGCCTTGCCGCGCAGCCAGGTGAGCGTGCCATAGTTGCGAGGAAGCTGTTTTTTCTGCCCTCTGGAACGCGATCGTTGAAAATCGTCTATCGGGGCGATTCCGGTGGAGGCGCGGCAATGGTCTCGATGATGTGTTTGAAGCGCAACGGAGCGACCGAGTTCATGCGTCAATCTCTGAACGTTTCCCAAGGACGCCACGTGCTCGAGACTGCGTTGCCTGTGCCAGTGGGCTGCTTGGCGCAGCGTCTGCAAATGGAGATTGCCGGCGATGCCGTAGGGCGAGCGTCAGACATGGTCGTCGAGAAGATCGATCTGGTCTGATTCGGGCGTGCCGGCGGTCACTTCGGAAAAAGATCGAGCATCGCTTTCGCCACATGATCCCAATCTCGCGGGATCCCGCTGAGCGCGGCTTGCCAATCCGGTGCCCAGCCAGCGGCAAGGCGTTGGCGGAGATCGGCAACCGCGTCGGCAAGTGAGCCAGGGGATAGTGGGTCGAAGTAGATCGCGGAATCTCCGCAGAGCGTATGCGCATAGGGGCGATCGGCGCATAGTATCGGCAGGCCAAGGTACATCGCTTCGACCAACGGAAAGCCATAGCTTTCCTCCAGCGAAGGAAAAACCAGCGCATCGGCTTTCGTATAGTGGACACGCATTTCAGTCGGATCGAGTTGCCCCAGCCAATGGATGCGTTGAGCAAGCATTTGACCTGCGGGCCGGTCGCAAGTCAGTGTGATGGTTTCCAAATCGCGCTCCGCAGCCTCGTGCGAGGCATAGTCGACAAGCATGCCATGATTCTTATGGGGATAGGGGGCTGCCGGGAAGAAGAGACGAAGTTTGCCCGTGCTCTTTCCACTGGCACGAGAAGCATCGCCCTGATCCAGCAGCCAGGCGGGCGGCGGCTGCGGAATGACCGCGACCTTTCCATTTAGCTGTGGATAGGTCTCGACAATACGCTTTCGCATCAACTCGGTTTGCACGATGACGCAGTCCAGCCATTTGAGGTTTGCCCGGAATATGGCTCGACTGATCGTCGCCTTGATCGTGTTCAGCGTTGAAGTTCGGTCGCTTTCGCCGGTGAGGAAAGAAGAGTGAGCCAGCACCACTTGGAAGCCTTGATGGCGGACCGGCAGATCGCCCAGTACCAGAATGGGGCCCGTACGCCCGAAGCGAGCGCTGAGTAGGGTGCATTCCAGAAGTCGTGATATCGCATTGGGCAGCCGTCTTCGATATATCGCATAGCGAATATCGTTTTGGATCGGACGGTAGTGGCTTATCGGCCCTCGATCGGGCAGCCAGAACTGGCCTATCAGCCCCCCCCCATTTCTCTCGAGCGCGGGGAGAAGCGATTCCGCGAGCCGGACGGCGCCCATTCCTTGCAGGTTTGTTGCGAGGATATCGATCGATTGATCCGGGGCTGGGTTTCGGACGGTCATGCATAGTACCAAGGGTTGGCTGGAGCAGGCATATTGTCTATCATCGCGCTGCGGATGCAGTCGGCCATATAAGATGCTGCCCGCTCGGGTGTGAGTTGCGCTGCGAGCATTCCGCTGGCCGTGCGGGCATTGGTGACCATATTCCTATTTTCTGCATATTTGCGCAGAAGGTTGGCAAGTGTCGCGGAATCTCGGGCCGGAAATGTTGAGCCGCAATGCCAGCGATCGATCATCGCGGATGCTCCGGTCTCATGTGTCGCGATGACCGCGCATCCGGCCATGACGGCTTCGTTGACAACGACAGCCCATCCGTCGTGAAGGCTGGGAACCACGAGCAAGTCGTAGTCCATCAGAGTGATCTGTGTTTTCCCGAACGGGATCGGGCCGCGAAATCTGCTATTGTCGGGTAGGGGAGGGAATGCTCCTATTTCCCCAGGGCCGAAAATATCGAAGGTGATCCGCAGATCACCAACTTCCCTTATCGCATCCAGGGCAGTCAAAAGGCCTTTTCGTTCGATCAAAGCACCTACGAACGCGACCTTGAGGTGGTCCGGATCGATCGCAATGCGGCCTCCGTTCGACGGAATAAAATAACCGAACGGGAATATTTTTGAATCCGGTATTCCAATTTTTTTGAATTGATCGAATGCAAGGGGCGATATCGAGAAAATGCCCTTTATATAATTTTTTATAATATACCCGTATATTGCGTATATTTTTGGGCGAGCCCATTTTTTAATTTTGCCTAATCGTCCGGTGTCATTGAAATATCCAGCAGCGATAGGGGAATAAGGTTCGGAAACCAGAAAAACATATTTTCGATTAATGAGTGCTAAGATAAGTGCTATCGACAATTTTCCGAGTTCAAATGGACTGCCGAAAATATGAATGGTTCCCGGATCTTCATTGAGAATATCCGATATCCTGCGGTACCAATTTTTTGCGGGAAGTTTGATGGTCGTGATTTCTGTTGCGACGGGCTTCCAGCCTTGCTCCTTGCGGTCGCTATTCTCAGTCTTTGTGACTACGGCCGTGGCCCTGGCCCCGAGTGTTTTTGCCAATGCAAGGTATGTGTGGCTGACATGGTTTGTCAGCACTGGCTGCCAGAAGACAATCCGCTTGTTCATTTTTCGCCGTTTCTGAATGCAAAGGCGGCGAGTTCGGCTCCCGCAGGATGCAGGGCGAAGCGATTCTTTACGATACGCTGGGCATCGAGCGCCCTTTGTCTCAGCTTTTCTCGATGTTCGATCAGTTGCCGAATGGCATCAATGAGTTCTTCGGGGTCATTCTGAACGATATAGCAGGCGCTGTTGCCGAATATGGCGCGTACATCGCTGATGTCTGTCGCGATGAGCGCAAGTCCGTACTCCGCATATTCGATCGTCTTCGATGGAAAGGTGGAGTCGGCATAGGCGCCGCCCACGGGTTTCAACGACAACCCAATATGCGCTGTTTGCAGCAAGGCGCGATAATCTGGCGTTGATAACCTGCCGTGGATACGGATTTCCGGATGGGATGGGCAAACCGCCTCTTGCGAGAGGCTATCCATTCCTGCTCCGAAGCCGACCACGTCGATCGTTACCTGTGCGTAATCGGCGTTGCCGCTTCCTCTCATGCGGCGAATGACTTCGAGCAAAAGCCCTGCGCCCGTTTCCTGGGTCAATGTACCGCTGAACAGAATATGGAGAGGTCCGTTCCAGTTCCGGTCGTCGGTACCCTCTGTCTCGTCGGTTCTTTCGATTGCTCCGTAATAGGGCATTGTCGGCCTGATTCGTGTTCCCTCCGCCAGGGCGGAGCAGGCGAGCAAAGCTCCATCGGAAATGAGTCGTTCGAAAAAGCTTGTGGGGGCATTTCCCCTTGATTCCGTCCGGGTCCGGTCAGATGTGACGGGGCCGTCCTCGATGTCGAGAAGAGTGGGTTGATTGCGCGCGCTGAGCCAGGTGAGCGCAGGTAAATATGCGATAAGCTGATTGTAGAAGAGGTGGGTGCCCGATGTCCGTCGCCGCGAAAGCCGGATGGCCATGGCCAGCATCCAGAACATGCTGATGGCCTCGGAGAGGATACGGCGATGGTTCATTGGGCCGTAGACAATCGGAACGCCTTGGATCCGGCCGACCATCGCGGGGTGATGCTCGCCTCTGCGCGCGGCGCGGCCGCGACCCATGCTGACGATGACGGCCCTGACACCGTTGGCCCTTAGTGCACGACAGAGCATGACGATCTTGCGCGTCGCGGCAGGGCTGTCGCCGGAAATGCCGCGCGACAGGCGGATGTCATCGTCCACAGCATTGGAATAAAAATATAATCTACGGGGCACTAGGGTAGTATCCGCTTTTCAATCGCAGGAATGCCGGCTGAGAGCGTATCCGGCGCAATGTCATTGACGACCACGGCTCCGGCCGCGACAATGCTTCCGGGGCCGATCGTGACTCCTCCGAGGATCATGGCGCCTGCTCCGATCCAGCATCCGTCCCCGATCGAGATTGGCAGCGCGAGGCCTCTGCCCGCTCTGCGATCGTGATTGCCGATGTCATGGCTTCCTGTGATCAGTCGTACATCCGGGCCAATGTCGCAGTTGGATCCGATCGAAATCGGCGCATCGAGATGAGTATAGATTCTGCTGCCGGGGCTCAGCCAAGTCCGATCACCGACACTCAGATCGCCACGGCCATAGATCCAGCCGCCACCGCTGACGCAGGTGTCCTGTCCCAGGCGAATTCCGCAAAAGCGGAGTATCCAGCGCCTTAGCGCGAAGAACCGCGTCGGCGGCAAGGGAAACAGCAGCAGGTTCATCAGGTGTCGAAGCATGTCATCCTGCCATTCTATTCACCGGCATTCCGAAGCTTCCGGAGCGACTGTCAAGGTACCATTTCATCACCACCGTAAAGATGATGAACATCAATATATTGGTATCGGATGCCGCGAAGCCGATCGGAAGATACGCGATGTTCAAGCCAAATATGGCAGCCAGAGCGGCGACGTTCAAATCGCCCTTCCGCATCATCTTTCGCCAGAATCCGGTAGAAAAATACCCCAGGAAGAACATGATGGCGAGTGTTCCGGCATAACCGAAGTCAAGGTAAAGATTGGAATACGCCGTGGACCATCCCACACCCGTAAATCCCTGGGATTCGAGGAGTTGAACTTTGTATCTGTAGGCTTGCTCGACGGATATTCCTGTCAGGCCTTCAATCTGCCGTAGTATAAATGGAAAGCTCAGCGCGCCATAGAATTTAAACTGCGTGGATGTGTCCCAGAATCTATCCAAAAGGGCGGCCGAGTGTGTGAAATATACGGTCGCTTCGATGGTTGCAGATCGTATCGATGAGCCAAGGAAATTGAGCATGGCGGAGAATGTGTCATTCAATCGGTATTTGAAAAATGCTTCGAGGATGACCTCTTTGCTGATGGATATCCTGTCATCGCCTCTCGCGATGGCGATATATCCCATGTATAGAGACATAATGGCGAAAATGAGAATTCCGAATAACTTTCCAGAAACCCTGTGATCTTCCGGGGATCGCAGTCTGTGAATCATCTGGGCGAGTATGGTAAGGATTATGATCTGCAGGGCGGCTTGGCGGCCGGCGCTCAACAGGGCGGGCATCAGGAAGCAGATGCCTGCGCTGCCAAGCCATAAAAACTGTGAGCGGCTGAGGAATTTTCGGTGGACGATGGCAAAGAAGTAGCAATACAGGCTTGCCCATGTCATGAGCACGCTGACCTTGCCGAAAATCGTCGCGGATTGTTTGAAAACCACGGCTTCGCGCAATTCTCCCAGGCTGCTGACGCTCAGGCCGCCACTTAGCGCAAAGTCTGCGAATTGCGCGATCGCGCCGGCCGTGCCGACAAACCAGAGCGTCTTGACGATAGGTAGGAAGCGGTGAAAGTCGCTTGTCAGTTCCTGTGGGGACATCGGCTGGGCAGGGCCGGTCGAATGCGTGGCCAACGTCGCCAGGAAGGCGCCTGCCATGAACGCGGCTCCGGTTGAGGTCAGCAGGATCGTCAGGCGGTACTGGTCGTCGTGCAGGTAAGGATAGTCGATCAGGCCAAACGTTATAGGGCCGACGCAAATCAGCCAGGCAATGCAAAAGAGCCACACAGGGCCACGCAGTCGCGCGCTCCCGATCATACAGATGATGATGAAGGCCATGTAAAACGCTAGCATATCCAATAATCCTGCTTCATGCCATCATTTGAAAATGATCATCGGATCAAGTTTTTTAAAAAATAGAATGTTCATTTGAAAAATGAACATCGGCCTCGTCGATTTAAAGAAGTAATTTAGCAAAAAATTCATTGTCATTTGGGCAAATACAAATGCAAATGCGGCGCCGATCAAAGAGAAGTTTGATATTAGGATGGGGTACAGGCATATTGCTATCGATGTGCTTATTGCTGTTTGTGCAAGGGCAATTTTGGTGTTTCCGAAGTTTATAATCCAGCTATTTGTTATTTGTCCTATCGTTCCGAATATGATCGACCATACGATCACTGAGAGAACAGGAGCGGCATCTGCATATGCGTGTCCGAAGATCGTTGTTATTATGAAATTCGATAATATTGTTGCAATGGCGCAGCCGGATAGCGCCGTCAGTGTCAAGATTCTCATGATGTTTCCGAATAATCGGTAATATGCTTGGCGATCGTCGAGCCAGTATCTGGCGAGCGTCGGGGCGAATGCGGTCATGATGGCGGTTGGCACGAAGAACCAGATCTCGATGAGCCGGACGGCGGATGCGTATATGCCGAGGGGCTCCGGGCCCAGCATCCACTTGATCAGGATCTGGTCGCCGCGGAGGTAGAGGCTGATCACCGCTACGCGCACGAACAGGGGGCTTGCCTGGCGCATCAGGGATAGTGCGACGTAGCGCAGGAAGCGCAAATGCTTCGAATGCAGTTCGGGGCCATTGGCTGCGACGAGGGATGCGCCTGCGATGACCGCCTCAAGGGTGGTCAATATAGCCATTGTCGCCAGCGATCCGTTCATCGCCAGGGCGGTGATCTTGAGTGCCGCGGCAATCGCGAACGCGCTTAGCCGGATCAGCACAATGGTCGGAACGCGATGATGGGCCTGCAGCCTGTATTCGAATACGTCGAGCGACTGGAATATCAAGCTGGCGGAAAGAATGGCTGTCAGCAAGAGGCTCTGACTCTGTGGACCATCGGCAAGCAGGGCGAGTGTGCCGGCAACGATGGCTGCCGCGCTTCCGCCCAGAAAGCGCAGGATCAGCGATGCGCGGACGATTTCCGTCTCGAGCGATGGGTGGCGGACGAGCTCTCGCAGCACGATTTCCGGAAGGCCAAGCGTCGCCAGTGCAGTGGCCATGACCACCAGGGATTGAGCGTAGCTGAACAGGCCGAACTCGCCTGGCCCGAAATGGCGGGCCATCCAGATCACGACCGTCGCGTTTCCGATCAATCGGATTATGCGATCGGCGATCAGGATGCCGCTGTTCAGCAGCAGTGTGCGGCCTTTGTGTGGGAGGGAGGATGTCATGCTGTCATGTGTGGGGCGGCAGGGGCATTGCCATCAATGCCTACCTTGCGCGTCGGATATGTGCGGCCGCGTGAAACGGTTGGGGGAAGGTGTCCTTAGTGATGGGCGTTGCCAAATAATGTCCGTAGGCTGAGAGGGGCTTGAGAGATGCGCGCGCGCCGCAGGGGAGTTGCTGCCATATCGAGCCCATCGCGAGGCGTTTGTCGTCATATTGCGCATGGACGCCTCGCGATTGCCGATCCTTGTTCTGGCGGATAGCGCCAAAACAGGACCGGTGAAAGCCTCGCGCGCGCTTGCGGTGTTCGTGCCGGTTCAACGGTGTGGCGCGCGCTCGGAGGCGATGATCTGCGCGATGTGTGCATTGGCAGCCTGGTATCTTGAATTCTTCATAAAACCGGAAACGTCCAGCGTGCCGACGTTTTCGCCCATCTTGAAATCTATGCTTGAGTCGCTCATCGCAAAAACGCGAAAGGTCAAATCTTCCAGCCCTTGCGGTACGATGGGCACTGTCCAGGTGGATGTTTGCAATACCGGTTGCGATTGAGGTTTGTTTTCCGGGAAATGGAGGAACGCCGTTCTGCTTCCAACGACGCAATTTCCACTGTAGCTGTTGATTCCTCGGAAATAGCATACGCCGGGTACCGCATCCAGGAAATGAATGCAGTTATCATTGCCGATAACTTCAAAATGAGGATTTATCCATGTCACAGGACCTGTGAATATGTCTCCGGATGGGCGGTATGTAACCAATTTTGTTCTTGATGAGTCGCCGCATATTATGGTGCATAGATGCAAGCCAAAGGCGGCTGATCCAGAAAATATCAAAGGTGTGGCATTGTCAAATGGTACGTAGAATTCACAATCCACCATGGAATTATCCGTGTTTGGACCAGATATTTTTTTGTGCGGTAAATTATATGACAGTTCAATTGAATCGCAATCATGTGACGTGAAGAAGCAAATGTGCTTGTTGATTTTATTGCTGTTCTCGAACCTGCATCTTGACCAGCTTGTGCTTTCTGCTCCAATGGATATTATAGAAGATTTTGAATAGTTTCCGCTTATTGATAAATTTTCAAATTTATTGTTATTGCAATTCGGGCTTTTTTCGCTCCTGCATAGATATATCGCGGCCTGGCTTTGAAATCTCAAGGACAGGAATTGCATATCTTCCACATGCATGTTGTTTCTGCCTATTGCATTGAGCAATATTCTGTTTGATGTTGCCGATCTGATCTTGGTTGCAAAGGGGCCAGACCCTTTCAACTTCAGTATCTTGTAGAATTGGGTGGGGTCGTCATTGGTGGCATCTATCTCTGAAACGTCGTAGGCCCCTTGAGGGAAAAGCAGGCTTCCGCCGCCGGGCAGCGAAAGCACGTAGCGAATGGCCTGATTGATAAAGGGCGCGAGATCCGTTTCGCAGGTCTCGCTGCGTATCCCGGCATGTAATTCTGAAGGAATGAACCGCAGGATGGAGACGTCGGTGGAGCAGGATGATTCCGTCGAATGAGAGGCACTGGAGGACGCCGCGCTTCGGCTGGATATGGCGAGCGCGGGGAGGGCCGTCAGCACTTCTCGTCGTTTGAGAGATGGTGGCTTCATATCTGACTCTTGCTCGTGCTGGGGCCATGGTGCAAGCGCGATCGCGCGAGCTTGGTCGAGGGCTCAAATGCGTAGCCGGAGCAGGTGGAATGAAGATCAGTGTCGTGACGGTCAGCTACCATGCTGCGGAAACGATCGAAGACACGATGCGGTCGGTTGCGGAGCAAACGCATCCTGACGTCGAGCACATCGTCGTTGATGGGGGATCGAACGACGGTACGATGGCGATTGTAAAGCAGCGGCTGCGAGCGGGCGGCAAGGCTATTTCCGAACCGGACGACGGGCTATACGACGCAATGAACAAGGGAATTTCGCTGGCGACTGGCGATGTGGTTGGTTTACTGAATTCCGATGACTTTTATGCGTCGCCGACGGTTCTGGCACACGTCGCAGGCGCCTTTGAATCCTCGAATGTCGATGCGGTCCTGGGCGACGTCGCATATTTTCGCGGCTCGGACCCGTCGAGGACGATCAGGCGGTACGACAGCGGTCTTTTTTCTCCCAGGCGGATCGGCTGGGGGTGGATGCCCGCGCATCCGGCGATGTTCCTTACGCGGGAGGCTTATGAGCGCGTTGGTCCATATCGAACGGACTATCGGATCGCCGCCGATTTCGAGTTCGTCGCCCGGGCATTCGGAAAACAGGGCTTGAGCTACGTTCATCTGCCGGAGATTATCGTCAAGATGCGGGCTGGCGGCATCAGCACGGCGGGAGGCGGCGCCAAGCTCACCATCAATCGCGAGGTGCTGCGCGCTTGTCGTGAAAATGGGATCAGATCGAACGCTCTGATGATCGCATCCAAATATCCTGCAAAGTTACTTGGCTACCTGAAATGAAAGTCGCGGTGACGGGTGCGACGGGTTTTATCGGCCGTGAGCTTCTCACGCGACTCGTTGCGGCCGGGCATGTGGCTATCCCCTTGGTTCGTCGTGAGGCCGGACTGCCGAACGAACGCGTCGTTGGAGACCTGGCCGCAGGTGACGAAGTCAGAATGGATCTGCGCGGCGTGGACGCCGTTGTGCACCTGGCTGGTAGAGCGCATGTGTTGCGTGAGACCGCTGGCGATCCCTTGGCCGAATATCGCCGCATCAATGTCGGAGCTACCGAACGCATAGCACATGCATCGGCTGCGGCCGGAGTCCGGCGTGTGGTGATGGTCAGCTCGATCAAGGTGAATGGTGAACGCACCTTGCCTGGCACGCCCTTCCGCTTCGACGACACACCGCAGCCCGAGGATATGTATGGTCGCAGCAAATTCGAAGCCGAGATTGCCGGGCGGGAGATATGCGGGAGCGTGGTCGGTTATACGGTCATACGCCCTTCCATGGTCTATGGTTTTGGAGCGAGAGGCAATTTCGAACGTCTTGTGAAGCTCGTAAGAAGCGGCGCGCCCCTACCGTTCGGCGGACTCACCAATCGTCGGAGTATGATCCATGTCGGCAATCTGGCCGATCTGCTCGTCTGTGTGCTCGAAAGCGAGGCGGCGGACAATGAGATATTTCTTGCCAGTGATGGCGTCGACGTTTCGACAACCGAATTGATCCGGCGATTGGCGAATGCTCTATCCGTTCCCGTACACCTCTTTCAGGTTCCTTCCTCAGTCCTCCGACTGATCGGGCGGGCGCCGGGAGCCGGGGCCTATGTGGAACGTCTTTTCGGCAACTTGCAGGTCGATGCGGGGCATACGTTCCGGCAGCTTGGCTGGACGCCCCCTTATACATTGGACGAAGCACTCGCGCGCTCCGTGAACTGTGAACTGGATTGCGCTTAGTTCCGGTTGGTCAAGAACCATTGATAGGTTGAAGCAATGCCCTCGTGCAGATCGACGCTGGATGACCAGCCCAGCGCGCGCAACTTGTCAGCGCTCATCAGCTTCCTCGGTGTGCCGTCCGGCTTCGACGTGTCGGTCGCGATCTCGCCCGAAAATCCAACGGCATCGCAGACCATCCGCGTCAGTTCGAGAATCGTGACATCGCTACCCGAGCCGACATTGACGTGTTCCGCATCGGAATAGTCCTTGAGCAGGAATACGCACGCGTCGGCGCAATCGTCGACGTGCAGGAACTCCCGTCGTGGCGTGCCGGTGCCCCAGATCGTGATGCTTTCGGCATCCGCCAGCTTCGCCTCATGCGCCTTGCGGATGAGCGCGGGCAGCACATGGCTCGATTGCAGATCGAAATTATCGCCGGGACCGTAGAGATTGGTCGGCATCGCCGAAATATAGTCGCGGCCATATTGGCGCCGATAGGCTTGAGCCAGCTTGATCCCCGCAATCTTCGCGATCGCATACCATTCGTTGGTCGGCTCCAGCGGGCCGGTCAGCAGTGCGTCCTCGGTGATCGGCTGTGGCGCGAACTTGGGGTAGATGCAGCTCGATCCCAGGAAGAGCAGTCGGTTCACGTCGGCGCGGTGCGCGGCCTCGATGATATTTGCCTCGATCATCAGGTTTTCGTACAGGAAATCGACGGGATAGCTGTCGTTGGCCAGGATACCGCCCACCTTGGCGGCGGCGAGCACGATCGCGTCGGGGCGCTCGCTCGCGATCCAGGCGCGAACCGCGGATTGATCGGTCAGGTCGACGATATCGCGGCCGGCGGTCAGGATCTCACAGGATTCGCTTTGAAGGCGGCGCACAACCGCGCTTCCCACCATCCCACGATGACCCGCGACCCAGATGCGTTTGCCGGCAAGGTTGAACATCAGGCGTCCTTCGCGATCGGTGCATCCTGCATGATCTTCAGGTCTTCACGCACCATCTCGCGCGCCAGATCGCGTACCGGCGTCTCGTGGCGCCAGCCCAGTTTCGCATGCGCCTTGGCGGGATTACCGATCAGCAGATCGACTTCGGTCGGACGGAAATAACGCGGATCGACCTCGATCAGGCAGCGGCCAGTCTTGGTGCAATAGCCTTTCTCGTCGACGCCTTCTCCGTGCCATTCGAGTATGATGCCGACATCCTCGAATGCCCATTCGACGAACGTGCGCACCGGCGTTGTCTCACCCGTCGCGAGGACATAGTCGTCGGCTTCGTCCTGCTGGAGCATCAGCCACATGCCGCGCACATATTCGCGCGCATGTCCCCAGTCGCGCTTGGCGTCGAGATTACCGAGATACAGGCGATCCTGTCTGTCCAGGCTGATCGCGGCGGCGGCGCGGGTGATCTTGCGGGTGACGAAGGTTTCGCCGCGCAGCGGGCTTTCATGATTGAACAGGATGCCGTTGGAGGCATGGATGCCATAGGCTTCGCGGTAATTGACGACGATCCAGTAAGCGTAGAGCTTGGCCGCCGCATAGGGCGAGCGCGGATAGAAGGGCGTGGTCTCGCTCTGGGGAACTTCCTGCACCAGGCCGTAAAGCTCCGAAGTCGACGCCTGGTAGAAGCGGCAGCTTCTCTCCATGCCCAGGATGCGCATCGCTTCCAGCAGGCGCAGCGTGCCGATCGCGTCGGCATTGGCGGTATATTCCGGCGTCTCGAAGCTCACCTGGACATGGCTCTGCGCCGCCAGATTGTAGATTTCGGTCGGTCTGGTCTGCTGCACCAGCCGGATCAGGTTGGTGCTGTCGGTCATGTCGCCGTAATGGAGATGGAAGCGTGCCCCCTCGACATGCGGATCCTGATAGATGTCTTCGATCCGGCCGGTGTTGAATGACGAACTGCGCCGCTTCACGCCATGGACTTCGTAGCCCTGCTCAAGCAGAAGCCGGGCCAGATATGCGCCGTCCTGCCCTGTGACGCCGGTGATCAGGGCGATTTTTTCTCCGGACGGCATGCGATGATCTTCCTGCGATGACTGAACTGCACGTCCCTATGGAGAGACAGCCGGCCAAGTCAATTCACGCCCGGTCGGCAGCGTCGCCACGGCCGCCGCCAAAGGCGGTGCGCAGCATCAGATGGAGGTCGCGGGTCAAAGACCAGGGGCCGAGATAGGCTGCATCGGCGACCGCCAATCGTGCCGGCGTCGACATATCGAGGCCGGCGACCTGCGCCGGGCCGGTGATGCCCGGCCGCAGCGCGTGGACGCCCAGGCGTTCGCGTTCGTCGATCAGTTCCTGCTGGGAAGGCAGGCAGGGGCGGGGGCCGACAAAGCTCATCTCGCCGACCAGCACGTTCCAGATCTGCGGCAGTTCGTCGAGCTTGGTCTTGCGGAGCAGGCGGCCCGTGCCCGTGATCTGGCTGGCGCCGACCTCGTGCGAGGCGCGATGCTGGGTATCTGGGCGCATCGTGCGCAGCTTGATCAGCCGGAAGGGGCTGCGGTGACGCCCGACCCGGGTTTGCACGAACAGCGGATTCGCGCGGGTCTCGATCCAGATGGGGATCGCCAGCACCATGCTGATCAATGCGGCCGGCAGCAGCGCGATCAGCGCGAGCGCCAGATCGAACGCGCGTTTGCTCACGCGGCCGTCCGGTAACTGCCGTCAAGCACCGCGCGCCACCAGGCTTCGTTGTCGAGATACCAGGCCAGCGTTCCGGCGAATCCCGAGGTGAAATCGCGCGTGGGAGCATAGCCGAGTTCAGTGCGGGCCTTGTGCTCGTCGATCGCGTAGCGCCGGTCATGGCCCAACCGATCGGTGACATAGGTCTTGAGCGACGCGCTCGGTTCGCCACGCGCGGCAGGGGCCTGCGGGAAGCGTTGGGCAAGCGTGGGATCGGCGGCGAAGGCGTGATCGACGGTGGTGCAGATCGCATCGATCACGGCCATATTGGGCAATTCCTGCCCCCCACCAATATTGTAGGTTTCGCCGGGTCGGCCATGTTCAAGCACCAGTTCGATGCCAAGACAATGATCCTCGACATGCAGCCAGTCGCGCACATTCATGCCGTCGCCATAAATGGGCAGCGATTTGCCGGTCAGGCAATTGATGAGGAACAGCGGGATCAGCTTTTCGGGGAATTGATATGGGCCGTAGTTGTTCGAGCAGTTGCTCGTCGTCGTGCGCAGGCCGAATGTGTGGTGATAGGCGCGCACAAGATGGTCGCTCGCCGCTTTGGATGCCGAATAGGGCGAATTGGGAGCGTAGGGCGTCGTTTCGCTGAAAGCGGGATCGTCGGCGGCGAGGCTGCCATAGACCTCGTCGGTGGAGACGTGATGGAAACGACGGTCACGCCCGCCGGCAATGCCGCTATCGAGCCATTCGGCCTTGGCGGCCTTGAGCAGGCTGTGCGTGCCGACGACATTGGTTTCGATAAAGGCGTCCGGCCCGTCGATCGAGCGGTCGACATGGCTTTCGGCGGCGAAGTGCACGATCGTGTCGATATCGTGGTCGCGCAGGATCTCGCGAACACAGTCGGTGTCGCAGATCGACGCTTGGATCAGCGGCACGTCGACGCCCGCCAGATTGGCGCGATTGCCGGCATAGGTGAGCGCATCGAGCACGATGACGGTATCGGCCGGGTGCTTGGCCGTCCAATGGCGGACGAAATTGGCGCCGATGAAACCGGCGCCGCCGGTGACGAGAAGATCAGACACGCTCGGTTACTTCCTTCAGCATGTTACGCAACGATAAACGCCAATGCGGGGTGGGACCACCCAACAGTGCCCAGGCCGAGCTCTTGTCGAGCACGCTATAGGCCGGGCGGCGGGCGGGGGTCGGATACTCCGCGGTGGCGATGGGGATGATGGCGGGAATGCGCGCCAGCAGGCCGAGCGCGACCGCTTCTTCGGCGGCCGCCATCGCCAGATCGTACCAGCTCGCGACGCCCGCATCGGTCAGATGATGCGTGCCGGATGCATTGTCTGCGATCAGGCGCCACAAGCCATTGGCGAGCGTCGTCGCCCAAGTGGGGGTGCCGATCTGATCGGCGACGACGCGGATCTCGTCGCGTTCGCGCATCAGCCGCAACATCGTCAGCGGGAAATTGCTTCCTTGCGCGGCATGGACCCATGACGTGCGCACGATCAGCGCATCGGCATCGGCGGCGCGCAACGCGATCTCTCCGGCCAGCTTGGAGCGGCCATAGACGCCAAGCGGGTTAGTCGGACTGTCAGGCCGATAGGGCGTGCCGGCGGCGCCGTCGAAGACGAAGTCGGTCGAGATATGCGCGACGCGAATGCCCGTCGCGCGCGCGGCCGATCCGATCCAGCCGGGCGCCTCGCCGTTTACGGCATGGGCCAGCGCTTCGTCGCTTTCGGCACGATCGACGGCGGTATAGGCGGCGGCATTGACCAGCCAGTCGCATTCGGTGCTTGCGATCGCGGCGCGGACCGACGCTTCATCGGACAGGTCGCAGGCATCGCGGCCCAGCGCGATCAGCGATGCATCGGCGGGGCAGGCGGCGCGTATGGCGCGACCGACCTGTCCATCGGCGCCGAGCAGCAGCAATCTCATGCGAAGACGTCCGCCGCGTCCAGCCTGGGCGCTGCCGCATCCTTGCCTGAAAGCTGCGGCGCGCCGATCCCGGCCAGCGGCCAGTCGATCGCGAGTGCCGGATCCGACCAGAGCAGCGAATGCTCATCGTCGGGAGCATAGAAGTCGGTGCATTTATATAGGAATTCGGTGCCGTCTTCGAGGCTGAGGAAGCCATGCGCGAAACCCGGCGGCACCCACAGCATACGTTTATTGGCTTCCGAGAGCGTCACGCCCGCCCATTTGCCGAAATTGGGAGAGGATCGACGGATGTCGACCGCAACATCGAATACCGCGCCGCGCACAACGCGGACCAGCTTGCCCTGGGGCTGGCGGCGCTGATAATGCAGCCCGCGCAGCACACCCCTTGCCGAGCGGCTGTGATTGTCCTGAACGAAGCTCAGATCGAGCCCTGCCCCGGAAAAAGTGGCGGCGTTCCAGCTCTCCATGAAGAAGCCGCGATCGTCGCCGAACACGGTCGGTTCGACGATCTTGACCTCCGGCAGGTCGGTATCGACCAGTTTCACGCGCGCGCCTTTTGTTCGAGCAGCTTGAGCAGATAATGACCATATCCGCTCTTGCTCAAGGGTTCGGCAAGGCGAAGCAGCTGCGCGTCGTCGATCATGCCCTGGTTCCAGGCGATCTCCTCCGGGCAGCAGATCTTGAGCCCCTGGCGCTCCTCGATCACCTGCGTGAAATGCGCGGCCTCGAGCAGCGAGGCATGGGTGCCGGTATCGAGCCAGGCATAGCCTCGGCCCATCAATTCGACGTTGAGCGCGCCTTCCTCCAGATAGAGGCGGTTGACGTCGGTGATCTCGAGTTCGCCGCGCGCTGATGGTGCGATCCGGTGCGAATAATCGACAACGCGGTGGTCGTAGAAATACAGGCCGGTGATTGCATAGTTGGAGCGTGGCTTGGCCGGCTTTTCCTCGACCGAGACGGCGCGGAAATCCTTGTCGAACTCGACGACGCCGTACCGTTCGGGATCGGCGACGTGATAGCCGAACACCGTGGCGCCGGTTTCCCGCGCATCGGCATTCGTCAGCAATTCGGGAAGGCCGTGACCATAGAAGATATTGTCCCCAAGGATCAGCGCGCTCGGCCCGCCGTCGACGAAGTCGCCGCCGATATGGAAGGCCTGGGCGAGGCCGCCGGGTTCGGGCTGGACGGCATAGGTAAGGGTGATGCCCCAGTCGCTGCCATCACCCAGCAGATTCTGGAACGCCGCCTGTTCATGCGGCGTGGTGATGATCAGGATCTCGCGGATTCCCGCCATCATCAGCACTGATAGCGGATAATAGATCATCGGCTTGTCGTAGATCGGCATGAGCTGTTTGCTCAGCGCCCGCGTTGCTGGATAGAGGCGTGTGCCTGTTCCCCCAGCCAGCACAATTCCCTTGCGCAAGAACCGCCTCCCGATGCTGCGATGCAATGTCGGCCGTCTTCATACCCAAATGACGGACGAAGCAAAGCGGCTTCGGCGCTAGCGGCGACGAATGGTGGCTAACGCCAGGTTAGGAAACATATCGTCCCGCTTTCAGCGCGTTTCACCGGCGAAAATCGCGATCATCTCCTCGCGCATCGCGAACTTCTGGACCTTGCCCGTCACCGTCATCGGGAAGGTTTCAACGAAGCGGATGTGGCGGGGGATCTTGAAATGGGCGATCCGGCCCCGACAATGGGCGCGTATGCCCTCGTCATCGAGCGCGGCGCCGGGGCGCAGCACGATCCAGGCGCATAATTCTTCGCCATAGCGATCGTCGGGCACGCCGATCACCTGCGCATCGGCGATACCGTCATGGGTGAGCAGATATTCCTCGATCTCTCGCGGATAGATATTCTCGCCGCCACGGATCACCATGTCCTTGATCCGCCCGACGATCCGGCAATATCCGTCCTCGTCGATTGTGGCGAGGTCACCGGTGTGCATCCAGCCCTCGGCATCGATCGCCTCCGCCGTCCGTACAGGATCGTCCCAATAGCCGATCATCACCGAATAGCCGCGCGTGCAGAGCTCGCCGGTCTCGCCGCGTGCGACGGTCTCGCCATCGGCATCGACCAGCTTGATCTCCAGATGCGGCTGGATGCGACCGACGGTGGAGACGCGCAGGTCGAGCGGATCGTCGGTCTCGCTCTGGAAGCTGACCGGGCTGGTTTCGGTCATGCCATAGGCGATTGTAACCTCGCGCATGTGCATGCGCGCGATCACTTCCTCCATCACCGCGATCGGACAGGGCGATCCCGCCATGATGCCGGTGCGCAGCGAGCGCAGGTCGAACCGGTTGAATTCGGGGTGATTGAGCGCGGCGATGAACATCGTCGGCACGCCGTAGAGCGCGGCGCAGCCCTCGGCCTCCACCGCCTCGAGCACCACGAGCGGATCGAACGCCTCGGCCGGATAGACCATGGTCGCGCCATGGACGATGCAGGCGAGATTGCCCATCACCATGCCGAAGCAGTGATAGAGCGGCACCGGAATGCAGACACGCTCGCCCGGCTGCAATTTGATGCCGCGCCCCACGAACTGGCCGTTGTTGAGGATATTGCGGTGCGACAGTGTCGCGCCCTTGGGAAAACCCGTCGTGCCGCTGGTGAACTGGATATTGACCGCGTCGTCGGGCGTCAGCGTATCAGGAAGCGCCGCGTCGCCGCCGGCGGCCAGTGCCGCGAAGGGCAGGCAGCCTGCATGCGAAGCGTCGCCGAGCGTCGCGACGAGGCGCAGCGCGGGCAGGCGCGTGGCTTCAAGAGCGCCCGGTGTTGCACCGGCCAGTTCGGGCGCGAGTTCGCGCAGCATCGCAACATAGTCACTGGTCTTGTGCGAAGGCGCGAGGACGAGCGCGGTGCAGCTCAGCTTGTTCAATGCATATTCGAGTTCGGCGGTGCGATAGGCGGGGTTGATGTTGACCAGGATCAGTCCCGCCTTGGCGGTCGCGAACTGCATCAGCGTCCATTCGGAACAATTGGGTGCCCAGATGCCGACCCGGTCGCCGGGGGAGAGGCCGGTCGCGAGCAGGCCGCGCGCCAGGGCATCGACGCGTTCGGCCAGCTCGGCATAGGTCCAGCGCACGCCCTGGTGGCGGACGATGAGCGCGAGGCGGTCGGGAAAACGCTCGACCGTCTCGTCGAATTGCGCGCCAATGGTCTTCTCGATCAGCGGCGGCGTATCCGCGCCTTTGACATAGCTTTGCGTCATGCGTCCGCCTTGGCCCATTCCTGTTCGCGCAACTCCTTGCGCCTTATCTTGCCGCTGACGGTTTTCGGCAAGCTTGCCACGAACTCGATCTTGCGCGGATATTTATAGGGCGCGGTCGTCGTCTTCACATGATTTTGCAGCTCGGCGGCGAGCGCCTCCGATCCCGAATGGCCCGTGGCGAGCACGACGAACGCCTTCACGACTTCGCCGCGCGTCGGATCGGGGCTGGCGACCACCGCGCTCTCGGCGACGGCGGCATGTTCGAACAGCGCGCTTTCAACCTCGAACGGGCCGATGCGGTAGCCGGCCGAGAGGATGACGTCGTCGGCGCGGCCGACGAACCAGAAGAAGCCGTCCTCATCAACGATCGCGCGATCGCCGGTCAGATACCAGCCGTCGCGAAAGACGCTGGCGGTGCGTTCGGGCTCGCCGCGATAGCCGGTAAACAGGCCGGGCGGGCGGGTGTCGCCGGCGCGCAGCGCGACATCGCCTTCCGCGCCCGGCGGCGCGGCGATGCCGGCCTCGTCGATCACCGCCAAGTCGATGCCGGGGGCGGGGCGGCCCATCGCGCCGATCCGCGAGGCGCCCGGGCGGTTGCAGCACAACAGCACGGTCTCGGTCTGGCCATAGCCGTCATGGATATCGAGCCCGGTCGCCGCCTTCCACAGATCGATCACTTCGGGATTGAGCGGCTCGCCCGCGCTGACGCAGTGGCGCAGCGTGGGAAAGGCGCGGCCGACAAGATCGGCGCGCACGAACATGCGATAGGCGGTCGGCGGCGCGCAGAGCGTCGTGATCGGGAAACGGGCCAGCAGGTCGAGCGTGGCCGCAGGATCGAAGCCGGGCGCGTGATTAACGAATATCGCGGCGCCCATCAGCCAGGGCGCGAACAAGCTGCTCCACGCCGCCTTGGCCCAGCCGGTGTCCGAGAGGTTCCAGTGCAGGTCGCCGGGCTTCAGGTCGAGCCAGTAGCGGCCGGTGATCCGGTGGGCGAGCGCATAGCCATGGCCGTGGATCGTCATCTTGGGCTGGCCGGTCGTGCCGCTGGTGAAATAGCACAGCGCATCCTCGTCGAACGCGGTGTCCGCGATTTCGGTCAGCGGCGTTGCTGCTGCCTTCTCCGCGCTGTAATCGCGCCAGCCGTCACGCGGGCCGCCGATATGGATTAGCGCGACGTCCTGGTCGGCAAGCGCGCCATCCACGCGATCCGCGATATCCCCGCCCGCGATCACGCATGTCGCTTGCGCCGCATCGCGGCGATAGGCGATATCCTTCGCGCTGAGCTGGATCGTGCCGGGTGACGCGATCGCGCCCAATGCCAAGCAACCCAGCATCAATTCCCACCATTCGATTTCGCGGGAAAGCAGGATCAGCACGGTATCGCCGCGTTTCACGCCCGCACCGGCGAGCACGGCCGCCGCGCGCGCGGCATGGCCGGCCAGTTCGGCGAAGCTGCGATCGATCACGGTGCCGGCGGCGTCAGTCCACAGCAAGGCGCGATCGCCCGGCCGTTCGGTGGCGAGGCGGCCGATCCCGTCCCGCGCGAAATTATATCGCGCGGGCGGATTCCACTCGAAAATATCCTGGGTCATTTGGCCTCGTTGATCACCCGGATCTGCGTGAATTCGGCCAGGCCCTCCTCGGCGAATTCGACGCCGATGCCCGATTGCTTGGCGCCGCCGAACGGGATGTTCGGGCCGAAATCGAGATGCTTGTTGATCCAGACCGTGCCGGCTTCCATCCGCTCGGCCAGATCATAGGCGGTGTCGCGGTCGCCCGACCACACCGAACCGCCAAGACCCCAGGGTGAGGCATTGGCACGGGCCAGCGCATCCTCGGCGTCGGAAAAGCGGATGACGGGCAGGATCGGGCCGAACTGTTCCTCGTCGACCAGTTTCGTGCCGTCGGAAATGTCGCGCACGATGGTTGGACGCACGAAATAGCCGGGCCGATCGTCCACCGTGCCGCCGGCGATGATGGTGCCGTTGGCGCGGGCATCCTCGATGAAGCCCTTGACCTTCTCGTACTGCGCCTTGTTCTGGAGCGGACCGATCTGCGCGCCCTGGAGCAGGCCGTCATCGACCACCGCTTCCTCGGCGAGCCGGGCCAGCGCCGTGCACATCTCGTCATAGATGTCGTCATGAACATAGACGCGCTTGATCGCGAGGCAGACCTGACCGGCGTTCATGAAGGCGCCGCCGAAGATGCCGGGGGCGGCCTTGGCCGGATCGGCATCGGGCAGTACGATCGCGGCATCGTTGCCGCCCAGCTCCAGGGTGATGCGCTTGATCGAGGCGGCGGCGCTCGCCATCACCTTCTTGCCGGTCTCGGTCGATCCGGTGAACGAGACCTTGGCGACATCGGGATGGCTGGTCAGCCGCGCGCCCAGATCGTTCTGATCGGTGACGATGTTGACCACGCCGGCGGGGAAGATCTCCGCGCAGAGCTCGCCCAGCAGCAAGGTGGTGAGTGGCGTCGTCGGCGCCGGTTTCACCACGATTGTGTTGCCGGCCAGCAGCGCCATCGGCAGCTTGAACGCGACGATCAGCACCGGGAAGTTCCACGGGATGATCGCGCCAACCACGCCCAGCGGCTTGCGCTTCATCTCGACGCGGCGGCTGTCGCCATCCTCGATCAGCTTTGCTTCGAGTTCGAGCGAGGAGAGATAGCGGATGAACGCCTCGGTATAGGCGATCTCGGCCGTCGCCTCGGTCAGGGGCTTGCCCTGTTCCTGCGTCAGCAGCCGCGCGAATTCGGGCGCGCGCGCCTGCAATGCGTCGGCAAGCTTGAGCAGCAATGCACGCCGGTCGCCGATCGACGTTTTAGCCCAGGCGGGGAAGGCGGCCTTGGCCGCCGCCACGGCGGCGTCGAGCTGCGCTTCCGATGCGCGTGGGCAGGTGGCGAGCACGGCCTCGGTCGCGGGGTTGAGCACGTCCATGGTCATGTCGCCATCGACGAGCGCACCGTCGATCAGCAGCTTGTATCCGGTCATCTCACTCTCCTTGCAGGCGGCGGGTCGCCTCGTTCTTCTTCATTGTCAGAATCGCGTGCCGACGGTGATGCCATAGGTTCTCGGCGCTCCGACATGGTTATAGTCGAAACCGAAGCCGGCGAGCAGATCGACGCGCGAGGTGAAGTAGAATTTGTTCGCCAGATTCTTGCCCCAGATCGACGCGTTCCAGCGGCCGTCCGCCGATTCCCAGTCGATATGGCCGGAGAGCAGCGCATAGGCGCGCTGCCTGAGCCGGGGGACGTTGAGCACTTCGAAATATTGGCTGGTGGCGTAGCTCAGATCACCGTGCAGGCTGAACTTGCCGCCGGGGCCATCCATCACCGTGGCGTCGAACCCGCCAGCGAAGGTGAAGGAGGGGCGTTGGACAATTTGTTGCCCGCCACATCCACGCCGCTGACGATGCCGCGCTTGATCTTGGTATCGAGGATACCGATGCCCGCGCGCAGCGTCAGCATGTCGCTCGCACGTGCCGTCAGTTCGGCCTCGCCGCCCATGATCCGCGATCGCGGGATGTTGAGCAGGGTCTGCGCGGCGGTCGCCGGGTCGACGTTGATGAATTGCTGGTTGCTGTAGCTGTAATGGAAAACCGCCCCGTTCAATGTGATGCGGCGATCGGCGAACTGGGTCTTCGCGCCCAGTTCGAACGCGTCGATCTTCTCCGCCTTGGCGATCGACAGTTCGGACGGGTCGAAGAAGGCCTGGGCGTTGAAGCTCGGCGCGCGATAGCCCCGGCTGTAATTGGCGTAGAGCAAGGCGTCGCGGTCGATCTTGTAATCGAGCCCGATCTTTCCGGAGAGATTGTTGGTGCTGTAGCGCAGCGACGATGGCGGGATCAGGTTCATCACCAGCACGCCGTTCGGCCCCAGCGCATTGGACTCAAAATTGGTCTGCGATCCCTTGTCCCTGGTATAGCGCAGGCCGCCGCGCAGCTTCAGCGCATCGGTGATCTCGAAGCTCATGTCCGAATACAGAGCATAGCTTTTCTTCAACTGGTCGAAGCTGTTGCGGAACAAGCAACTGAGCGGGAATCCGATGGCGCAATCCAGGTCGGTGACGCCCGGCAGTCCGTCGGAGTCGATGTCCTTGCCGATCTCGAAGGTGGTTTCGTTATACACCTTCTCACGGTTGAAATAGGCGCCGAGGATGAAGTTGAACGGCCCGTCGAAATCGCTGGTCAGGCGCAGATCCTGCGCGAACTGGGTGGCCCGGTCGGTATAGGGGATTTCGAGCAGCTCGGTCGCGGTGCCGTCGGTATCCTCGTAGAAACGAAGGCTGCCCTTGTCCCACGACGTCACGCTGGTGATCGCGAGCGCGTCGCCGATATCGAAGGTGCTGGTGAGCGCCACCGAATAGGTGCGGGCATGGCGCCGGTCGGTGACATTGGCTTCGATCTGCCGGCGGCCGAGGCCGGGGCGGTTGACCGCTTCGGGCTGGGCATAAATGCCGTAATTGCGCGGATTCTGATAGCTGGTCGATGCGCGCAGGACGAAGCGTACGCCGTCCGACGGTTCGAGCAGCAAGGATCCGCGCACGCCATATTCGCGCACGCCCGCCAGATCGGGCTGGCCGGGCAACTGGTTCTTGAACCAGCCGTCTGCGCGCGCGACGGTGACCGCGACGCGCGCGGCCGCGATGTCGCCCAGCGGCACATTGACCGCGCCGTTCAACTCCATGCGGTTGTAGTTGCCGTAGCCGATGCCGAGATAACCCTCGGTCTCGCCTAGCCGCGGCGCACGGCTGATCAGGTTGACCGCACCGCCCGTGGTGTTTTTGCCGTAAAGCGTGCCCTGCGGTCCGCGCAGCACCTCGACGCGTTCGAGATCGTACATCGCGACGCCGAGGAACGCGAAATTGCCCTTATAGACTTCATCATAATAGGTCGCGACCGGGCTCGCCTGATTGAGGCTGTAGTCGGACATGGAGACGCCGCGCAGCGCGAAGATCGGCGTATTGTCTCCGACGGTGGAGGTGAGCTGGAGATTGGGAATCTTGCTGACGAGTTCGTCGGCCTGGGTGACGCGCTGTTTCTGGAGTGCGTCGCCGCCGATCGCAGAAACCGAGATCGGCACTTCCTGAAGCCGTTCGGAGCGTTTCTGGGCGGTGACGACGATGTCGGCGCCCATTTCCTCCGGGGCCGGTTGCGCCTGGGCGGGTGCTGCATCCTGGGCGATCGCCGCGCCGGAACTGCCGGCAAGCAGCAGGGTTGCAATGCGCATCGCGGCGCGCGGGCTGGAAACGGTCATTCTCTTCTCCCCTGTTTATTCAGTTCCCCCACCGCCCTCGATCTCGGCCAGGATGCGCGCACGCGTCTGTGCGGCCTCGGTCCGGAGCGGCCTGCTGCGTAATTGCCCCACCTCGTTCGGCGTGTAGGGCTTGAAATCCTTGGGGACGTGCGCGGGATCGAAGCGCAGCAGCGTCCAGTTCAGAAGTTCGGCGAGCTCGGCGTCGGGCAGCGCCGCGCTCGCCACGCCGGGCACGCGCGCGAGGTAGTCGCGGCCCTCGGGCGTTTTCAGGAAGGTGCCGATGATGCCTGCCATCGCCGGCGTCGTCTGCGGCGTTCCGCTGGCGTCGGCGCGATGGCAGCCCTGGCATTTCAGGATCCAGTTGCTGTGCGCGCGCGCCGGCTTTTCGACGCCGGGCATGGCGATGCCCGCTGCCACGCCGGCTGTTGCCACCACCCCGGCGGCCAGAAGCGCGAGGGTGGCGGCTAATTTCATTTCGCGGTCAACGCCGCGTTGAGCTTGCCGATCGCGGCTGGCGTCATCCCGGCCGCGCCCGCCTTCACCTGGGCGACCTCGGCGGCGGTGAAGGGCTTGGCGGTTCCGCCCTTGGCCGATGTGGCGAGCACATGGTTGAGCACGGCGGCGATCTGCGCGTCGTTCAGGCCCGCCTGGGCCGGCATCACGCCGCGATAGGGCTTGCCTTCCACGGTGATCGGGCCGGAAACGCCCTTGGTCACGACCAGCACCAGATAGCGCCGGCCATCGGGCTTTGACGCGAGCGCGGTGATGTCGCTGCGCAGCGGCGGAAAGGCGCCCGGCACGCCGGCGCCGGTCGCGAGATGGCAGGCGGCGCAGCGCTTGTAGATCGCGGCGCCGTCCGCCGTCTGCGCGGCCGCCGGAGCAGCGAGCAGCGCGACCGCCAGAAGAGGGGCGAGCCGGCGGATCATTTCTCGTCCACCGCCACGCCCAGGATAACCGCGGTCGAGCAGTTGTAGATCGCGCTTTCGGTGCCCAGGCACCAGTTGATGTCGTTGTTCGCCTGCGGTCGCACCATCGGCCGGTCGCCGTCATTGCGGTTGCACAGGCAGTTCCCGCATGAGGATTTGCCGCAGCAATCATTGTAGCTGATGATATAGGCGCGGTTGTCGGCCGGGTTGCGGCAGGTGCCGATCCAGGTGATCGGCGACATCTCGGTGCCCGGCGGGCAGGTGCTCGCGGATCCGCCGCAGCAACTGCACAGGAAGCCGTCGATCGCGCAATAGCGCCAGTAATCGCACTGGGTCTGGTCGCCCGGATCCTGCGGATTGCCCGTGGTCTGTGGCGCCATGCCGCTGGGGCCGCCGCCATGGCTCTGCGCCTGCGCGCGAGAGACGGGGAGGACGGGGATCACCGCCGCGCCGGTGATGGCACCGCCGATCAGGGTGAGCAGGCTGCGGCGCGACGACGACTGCGCGACCTTGCGCGTCATCCGTTCGGCGAAACTGTCGAGGTGCGACATGATGGTCCCCCTATCCGGTGTTCAGCGTTGCGCGAGATATTGCTGGATGGAGGCGACGCCGCGCTCCTTGGCCTCGAACAGGCTTTCCAGATGTTCGCGATTGTTGACGAGGCCGAGCGAGGCGATGCGGCCGGTCTCGTCGATCAGCACCGCGTAGGGCAGCTTGGAGACGCCCAGTTGCCGGCCGAGCGTTTCGGAAAGCACATAGGGGAAGCCCGCGAGATTCTCGGCCATCACCAGCCGGCGATGCGCGGCTGCCTCACCATCGCTGGCCAGCACGATATCGAGCCAGTCATTCTCCGCGCCGTTCGCCGAACGAATGATCGGCAGCAGCGTCTTGCAGACCGGGCAATCGGGCGAGAGGAAGAACAGCAACTGGCTGCGGCCAGGGCGGGCACCGCCGATCGCCACCTTCGCGCCGTCGAGCGCGGTCAGCGTCATGCTGGGGCCGGCATCGCCGACATTGACCTTTTGATGCAGGGTCAGCGCGCCGGCGGGGGCGATGCGTTCGTGGAGCACGCCGACCTGGCGGGCGAGCGCCGCGACGAGCACGCCGAGCACGCCGACGGTGATCCAGAGGAAGATCTGCGAAGCGAGAAACAGGCTGCTCATCGGGCAAGGCTCCGTTTGGAAGGCTGGGCGGGCAAGGCGGCGATCTCGCCGGCGGCGAGGAACAGGGCATAGAGCGCGAGCGCGGCGAAGATCGGCTCGGCAAACGGTACGGGCGTGGTGGGAAGCACCGCGACAAGGGCCGCGAGCAGCGCCAGGCCGAAGGGACGGGCGATGGTGAAGCCGTCAACGGGCTTGCGCTGGACGGCGAAGCCGCATCCGCAATCGAATGCGCTTTCGCCGCGCCTGCGCGCCGCGAGCAGCGCCCCGCCATAGGCAAGCCAGAGCGCGGCGGCGAGCAATGCGCCGATTGGGCGCACCGGCGTCAGCACCAATGCGATCGCGGCAGCGGCCTCGATCGCGGCGGCGGTGAGCGTCACGACGCCGGCGAGCGGTGCTGCAAGCCCCGTCAACCGCCCGGTCGCCATGGCCAGCCGGTCGCGCGCCACGAGTTTGTGGACGGCGGCGGCGGCCAGGACCAGCGCCAGGAAGAGGGCTGCGGCCTGGGCGATCCCGGTCATTAGCGCGCCGCCGTCATCGTCATCGGGTCATGGACCACGCCGACGATCGTTCGTTGGAAAGCGCCGGTCGCCGCGTCATAGACGTCGAGTGAGCCGTCGGGCTTCGACGCGACGAGCAAGGGACTTGCCTGCTGCGTCGCCTCGATCGAGACGCTGTGATTCTTGAGCGCGATGCGGCGGACAAGCGCCTTCTTCACCGGATCGATCACCCAGGCTTCGGTGCCGCCATCCTTGTGGCTACCCTCCTTGCCGTGCGGGTTCATTAGCACATAAAGCAGTCCGGCCTTGTCGGCGGTGATCACCTGCCAGCCGCCGGGCCGCCATTCGGGGTCACCACCGGCAGGCTTCGCGATCTTGAACATGCCCAGGTCGCGCGCAGCGGCGCCGGAAAAATCGATGCCACGGATATTGCCGGTGAAGCTGGCGAACCAGGCGGTGCGCCCGACCATCGCCGGGCTCATGAACAGCGCGTCCTTGTCGATATCGTTGAAGACCTTGCTGGTGACAGTGGGGCCAGCGCGGCCCGCCGCATCGAGCGCGATGCTGGTCATCGTGCCGTCGGCGCACAAGGAGGTGAAACCGCGCGGCCCGGTGGGATAGACGAGCGAGCAGCCGGGCAGGTCGATGTCCGACAGGACCTTGCGTGCGTCCAGATCGACCACGGTCACCGAGGATCCGGGCGTGAAGTTGAAGACCAGCGCCCATTTCTCGTCATTGGTGAATTGCAGGCTGTTCTTGAGCGTGACGAACAGGCCGCGCTTGCCGCCAGGCAGGACGATCTCGCCCTTGGGCGACAATGTCTTCGCGTCCCAGATCGTGATCACGTCGGTGCGTTCGCCGCGCGTGAGCCGCGAGAAGAAGGTTTCGCCGACCAGGATCTCCGGCCGCGTCGTCGCGGGCAGGACGTTGCCGAACTGCGCGGCGGGGATCTGGCCCTTCACGTTGCGGTTTTCGGCCGCGACATCGACCACGGCGACGCGCCCGTCGGGCAGGCTGTTGAAATGCAGGTCGTGCACGAAGACCCAGCTTTCGGGATATTTCTCCGGCAGGACCGCGACGGCGGGCACCGGTTCCTCGGGCAGGGGCTGCGGATAATCGGCGGCGATCGCGGGCGCCGCGACATGCAGGGCGGCAGTGGTCATGGCGATGGCGATGCGGCTGGCGGCGCGGCGCATGCGAACTCCCCTCATTGTCTTGTCCGGGTTTCCCTCCCGGTTCCGGCCTGTCCGACCGAGTCGCTAAAATCTGTACGAACGTCCAAAATTAGTCAATTGCCAAAATTTGATCGCTTGTCCTAATATGCGGACGCGGGTAGCAGGACGTCAGGATTGCTGATTTTGACCGATTTTATTGTTCCCGACCTGAAGATCGCACCGCGCGACGGCGGCTATGCCCGTGGCCAGGATGGCTTCGAGCAGATCCTGCGTGCCGCGCTCACGCTGCTTGTCGAACATGGTTCGGGTGCGCTGACGCTGCGTCGAATCGCCACCGAGAGCGGGATGAATGTCGGCAACCTCAACTATTATTTCCGTTCGAAGGACGAACTGATTCGCGAACTGCTGAACGCGGTGATCAGCAGCTATGAGGATTCGTTCGACGCGATCATGCACGAGCCTGGCGCCACCGCCGCAGAGCGGCTGGAAAAGCTGGTGACGCTGATCCTGGAGGATATCACGACGAAGAAGACGACGCGCTTCTTCCCTGAACTCTGGGTGCTCTCCAACCACGATCCATTCTTTCAGGATCGCATGGAGGAATTGTACGATCGCGCGCGCGTTTCGCTCAACGAACTGATCGCCGAGATCAATCCGGCGCTGCCCGCCGACGAGCGCGAGACTCTGGCGCTGTTCATCTCCGCATCGATGGAGGGGCTGACTGTCTTCGCGGGCTATGAAAAGCCCTGGCGTTCGCGGATGCCCTGGTTCGAACAGATTGCCAAGCGTTCGTTCGTCACGCTGGCGCGTGAACTCAAACCCGGAGAGATCAAGGGGTTATCTTCGGACACTGCCTGATCATGGCAAGGGAAGGGCGCTGATGCGTCTATCTGCTCGGCACGCCGATCGACCTGCTGTCCTGCGACGAAAGTGTCGCCCGCGCCGTCGCGGCGATGACCGGGCGTGCACCGATGGTGCATGTCGCGCTCAATGTCGCGAAATTCGTTCAGATGCGGCGGAACGCGGAACTGCGGCGTGATGTGGAGGCGGCCGACATGGTCGGGGCCGACGGCATGGGGATCGTGCTGGCGCTGCGCCTGTTCGGGGCGCGCCATGTCGAACGCGTCACCGGCATCGATCTGATGGAGACGCTGTTCGACGAATGCGCGCGGCGCGGGCTGAAGCCTTATGTGCTAGGCGCGCGGGCCGACATGCTGGAGCGCGCGGGCGCGGCGGCCAGGGAGCGCTGGCCTGGCTTGGTCTTCGCCGGCATGCGTGACGGCTATTTCGCCGCCGCTGAGGAGGAGGATATCGTCGCCGCGATCCGCGCGAGCGGCGCGGACTGCCTTTTCGTCGCGATGCCAACGCCGAAGAAGGAGCGGTTCCTGGCTCGTCATGGCGCGGTGCTGGACGTGCCCTTCGTCATGGGCGTGGGCGGTGCGATCGATATATTGGCCGGATCGGTGCGCCGCGCGCCGCGCTGGATGCAGGGGATCGGCCTGGAATGGCTGTATCGGCTGCTTCAGGAGCCGCGCCGGATGCTCTGGCGCTATGTCTCCACCAACCTATATTTTGCCGGATTGATGCTCGGCGCGCTGTTGATGCGCCTTGTCGGCCGGCAAGTGTTGCGGGTGGAGCCGGGCGGGCTGAGTCCACGAAGTATGTGACAGAAAAAGAAGTGCTTACTGCACTTCCTTGCGTCGACGATTGATCACCATCCGATCGTGCAGACGGCTGATGGTCTTGCTGCCGGTCGAGACGAACCATGCGGGGATCAGGCCGTGGATCAGGCAGGCGATGCCTGCCAGGATCATCGTCGTGCCGAAGCTCGTCGCTTGGCCCATATGCTCCAGATAGGTCTCGCCGACCGAGGCGGGATGATCGGTGAGCAGGCGCATGATTTCCTCCAGAACTTGATCTCGGAAGGAATTTATCGTCATCTATGGCGGAAATGATTCCTGATTTTGAGTGAAATTACGGTTTTGTAGGGAAATATATCTTGATCATGACTCGTTCTGAAAATCTTTCTCTCGATCGTCACGACCGCCGCATCCTGCGCGAGCTTCAGCGCGATGCGACTCTCTCCAATGCCGAGCTGGCTTCGCGCGTCGGTCTGTCAGCGACGCCGTGCTGGAACCGGGTGAAGCGGCTTCAGGCTGCCGGAATCATCACTGGCACCGTCGCGCTGGTGAACCGCGAGGCGATCGGGTTGGGGGTCACGATCTTTGTCGCGGTTCGCACCAACCGTCATGATCGCGACTGGCTGACCATGTTCGCCGAACATGTCCGAAATATCCCGGAAGTCACTGAGTTTTATCGGATGAGTGGCGAGGTCGACTATATGCTCAAGGTGGTGGCGGCGGACATCGCAGACTATGACCGCATCTACAAAAAGCTCATCGCCAACATCGTCATCCACGATGTCAGTTCGTCCTTCGCGATGGAGCAGATCAAATACACCACCGAAGTGCCTGTGCCGGGGGTGTGACGTCTCTCCTTCTGTCATTCCCACGTGTGAAATATAACGAAGATTTATCAGTTTGTTATTGGTGTAACCGTACTCACCAATTCAACGTTGGGAAACCGCGCTCTCAGCGTATCGATCCATTGCTTCGCATCGCCCACCACAACGATATTGGCATTGCCCGGCGCGAGCAGCGTGGTGGCACGGGCCAGTTGCATCGGGCCGGAGAGTTCCTTGACCGCCTCCGTCAGCGGCGCGCCGGTGATCACCAGCGACGCCAGATAATCGGCGAGCCCGGCCGTGCGCTCGGACAGGGTGGCGCGCATATTGGCAAGGAAGCGGGCTCGTTCGTCGCGCTGGGTTGCTGAAGGCATTTCGCTGGCTAGCCGGCCGAACTGCGCCAGCATCAGATCGACGACTTCGGGAGCGGATTCGTTCTTAGTCTGTGACGCTGCGAGCAATTGTCCGCCGCCCGCACGCATCGTGATCTCGCTGCCTGCGCCATAGCTGAGCCCGCGCTTCTGCCGGATCTCCTGCGAGAGCCAGGACTGCGATCCGCCGCCGACGATCACGCTCGCCAGTTCCACGCCGCGAAAACCGGCATCACCGCGCGGCGGCAGGCGATAGCCGGCAAGCACCGCGCTTTGCCCGGCGCCGGGCAGGTCGACCGCGACGATGCGTGGGCCGGCGGCGGCAGGGATCGGCGCGCGGGGCGCAGGAGCCTTGTCGCCGCGCCAGCCGCCGAACAGCCGGCCGGCCAATGCTTCGGCCTCGGTGCCGGAAAGCGATCCGGTGACGATCAATGTCGCGCCATCGGGGCGCCAGGTACCGTGTGACGCCTTGACGTCATTCATCGAAATACTGCCCAGGGACTGGGGCATCGGCAGCGATGCATAGGGCGTTCCCGCGAACACCGCCTGTTGCAACGCGCGCAGCCCCATTTGCATCGGATGCTTCTGCGCCAATCGCAGCGCGGCAAGTTGTTTCTTGCGCTCGTTATCCAGTTCGGCGGGGGCGAGCCTGGGGCGCAGCACGGCGTCTGCGAGCAATGCGCCCGCCGCCGCGATATTGGCGGTGGGTGTGGTCAGCCGCAATGTCGTCGCATCGGGCTGCGCGGTGGCGACCAGGCTGGCACCGAGCGCATCGAGCGCGGATGTGAAGCCCGTGGCGTCGCGCCCGCCCGCACCTCGCATGACGAGCGCGGCGGTGACATCGGCCAGCCCCGCGCGCCCGGCCGGATCGGCCGCGTCACCGCCGGGAACGATCAGTTCGAGTGTCGCCAGCGGCAGATCGGTCGATCGCGCTGTCACGAGCCTCAGCCCGTTGGGCAGGCGCCGATCGACGATTGCCGGAACCGACCGCGCGACGGCGGTGCCCGCCGATGGCGGCGCTTCGCGCTCGCCCTCCGCCGCGATCGCGGCGGGCGGGCGCATCGCGGGGGGCACGACGGTGCCCATGGCGTCAACCGTGGCGGCATTGGCCGGGCGATCGCCGACATAGCCCGCTGGCCGGGCTTTTTCGTCCTGATAGCGGATGGTGACGCGGCGTTCGGCGGGGAACAGCCGTGCGGCCGCCTGCTGGACATCGGCGGGCGTCATCGCGCGGATCGAGGAGAGGACGGCGTCGTCGGATGCCGCGCTGCCGGTGAGGATCGCGGCTTCGCCCAGTGCATAGGCGCGTCCATCGACGGTTTCGCGCCCGGCGAGCGCGCTTCCCAATATCGCATTGCGCACGCGATCGAGCTCGGCCTGATCGAGCGGCGCATTGCGCAGCCGGTCGAGCTCGGCATCGAGCGCCGCCTGCGCATCGGCCAGTTTTGCGCCGTCCGCCAGCGTGACGAACAGCGCATAGGCATAGCCGTCGCGCGCGGGCAGATTGTAGCTGATGACGCTCGACGCCAGCTTCTTCTCGTTCGCGAGCACGCGGCTGAGCCGCGCCGCTGGACCTCCAGTGAGCAACGCGTCGATCAGCAGTAGCGCCGCCCGATCGGGATCGCGTGCGGCGGGCGCGCGCCAGGCGGCAATCAGCGCGGGCAACGGCACATTGGGCGCATAGGCGTCGACGGTGGTGGGCGCGGTGCGCGGCGCCTCGTCGCGCGTGTCTCGCGGGATCGCGGCGGTGGGGCGGGGGATGCCGCCCAGATGGCGATCGGCCCAGCGATCGAGCGTCGCGGGATCGAAATTTCCGACGACTACGACGATCGCATTATCGGGCCGGTAATAGGCTTCATGGAAAGCGCGGACTTCGGCTAGGCCAGCCCGTTCGAGATCGGCTGCGGTGCCGCCGATCGGGCGGGCATAGGGATGCGTTGAAAAGGCGAAGCCGGGAATCAGCGTGTAGAGGATGCGGCCATAGGGCTGGGTGAAGATGCGCTGGCGCAATTCCTCCTTCACGACATTGCGTTCGGAGATGTAAGCGGGTTCGTCGATCACCAGATTGCGCATCCGCTCCCCTTCGATCCACAGCATCCGTTCGAGCTGATCGGCGGGGCCGCTCATATTGTAGATCGTGAAATCCCACAGGGTGGAGGCATTGGCGCGCAGTCCCAGCGTCGTCATATAGGTCTGCGCACCCTGGGGCAGGTTGCGCGTCGTCTTGAACATCAGATGCTCGAACAGATGGGCGAAGCCGCCACGCCGGACGGGATCGTCGCGCTGGCCGACATCGTAGAAGACATAGACCGCCGCGGACGCCGCCTTCGGATCGCGCGAGGCGATCAGGCGCAGGCCGTTGGGAAGCGTGCGTTGGGTGAAACTGATCGGCGGCACGGCGATCGTCGGGGCGGGAGCGGGCGGGCCATCGGCCAGCGCCGGAACCGATACCATCAACAACGCAACCGACGCGATACGCAGACGCTTCATCACACCATACCTCCCCATGGAAGCTAGGAGGGCCGGCCCGGCATTCTCCGCCATTGATCGACGGATACCGCATGGTCGGGCCGCGTTATTGTCCGTGATGATCAACGGAATGACAGACGTGAACCGATCGGAAGCCGAACGTTGGCCCGCGGCGCTATGGATTGTCCGGCACGGACAGAGCGCCGGCAATGTCGCGCGCGATGCCGCCGATGCCGCCGGGGATCTCCGGATCGCCATCGAGGGGCGGGACGTTGATGTGCCGCTTTCCCCGTTGGGGCGCGAGCAGGCCGAGGCGCTCGGCCGCTGGTTCGAACGCGGCGACGCGCATGGGCGGCCGGAGGTGATGCTGTCTTCCCCCTATCGGCGCGCGATCGAGACGGCGCAGGCGTTCCGCGCGGCGGGCGGCTGCGACGCCGATGAGGCGATCTGCCTGGACGAGCGACTGCGCGAAAAGGAATTCGGGATACTGGACGGACTGACCCATGCTGGCATCGCCGCGCAATTCCCCGATCAATCCCATTTCAGGGGCGTGCTGGGCAAATTCTACCACCGGCCGCCGGGTGGCGAGAGCTGGGCGGATGTGATTCTGCGCCTGCGTTCGCTGATGGATACCGTCTCGCTGCATTATGCGGGCATGCGTGTGATGATTGTCGCGCATCAGGTGGTGGTGCTGTGCCTGCGCTACATCATCGAGACGCTGGACGAGGCGCGAATCCTGGAGATCGACCGTGCCGGCGACGTCGCCAATTGCGGCGTCACCGAATATCGCTTCGATCGCGCGCATGGCCGGCATGGCGGGCTGGCGCTCGTCCGCTACAACGAGACCGCGCCGGTGGAGCAAGGCGCGGCGCCTGTGACGAGCGCACCCGATCCGATCGTCGCCACGCGCGGCTGATCATCGTGCTTGGCGGCTTCACCGCCGCGGCCGTGCGCGATATCATGGCGCCATGACTCTGAAGGCCTACCTCGCATCCGACGCCCTGACCGGCACGGCCACCATCACCGCCATCGACACGGAGCCCGCACCGCATATCCGTATCGACACCACCTTGTTTCATCCCCAGGGCGGCGGCCAGCGCGGAGACAGGGGACGGATCGGCCCGGCACAGGTGATCGATACCCGCCACGCGGCGGAGGGAGAGGTCGACCATTTCGTCGAGAGCGTCGACGGGGTTGCGGTCGGCGACGTGATCGAGATCGCGGTCGATGCGGAGTATCGTCGCGAAGGCGCGCGGTTGCACAGTGCCGGCCATCTGCTCGCCGATGCCGTCCAGGCGATCCGGCCGGGTCTGCATGCGGTGGCGGGCCACCACTGGAAGGGGGAGGCGCGCGTCGAGTTCGAAGGCGCCGTGGAGGTGGATGAGGCGCTGGAAGCCGATCTGGCCGCCAAGATCGTGGAACTGGTGGCGGCGGCGCTGCCCGTCCGCGTGGTTGGCGATCCCCATGCTTCACGCGCCTTGGCGATCGGCGATTTCACGCCGGTCGGCTGTGGCGGGCTGCATGTGTCTAGCACGGCGGAGCTGGACGGGCTCGCCGTGACGGCGATCCGCAGCAAGAAAGGGCGGCTGCGGGTCAGTTATGAGGTTGCTTGAGGATCAGTTCGAACACGCAGCGATGGCGTCGGTCACCCGGGCATAGGCGGCTTCCAGCGGGTCGGTTTCGCCGAGCAGGCGGAAGGTGCCGTTGAGCGTGAAGAAGCAATGGCCGTGGACGCAGGCGAGCAGCGAGCGGGCGAGGGGCACGGCGCGGTCCGCATGGGCCGGCGGCAGCACCGCCGCGATCTCCGCGATCACGATCTGCGTGATGTCCCGCACCTTCTGCTGGTAATAATCCGGCATCTCCTCGCCTTCGGGCAGGCGGAAATCGTAAAGCGCGGTCCACAGATTGCGGTTGAGGATCGCGAACTCGAAATAGGCCTGGATCGCGCGGTGCAACCGGTCCTTGGTTTCCACCGCAAGCCGGGCTTCCAGGTGGCTTTGCCAGCGGTCGAGCGTCAGTCCGTTGATCGCGAGCATCAACTGATCGTGCGAGCCGAGCACATTATAGACCGTGCCGATCGAATAGCCGATGCGCTTGGCCACCTCGCGCGCGGAAAAGCGCGCATAGCCGGTCTCGGCGAGCTGGCGATGCCCCTCCGAGATGATCATCTCCCGCAATTCTTCGCGGCTATGGTCGGAACGCCGGCCCATGGTCAGCCGCCCTTGCGCACGAATGGATATTTGAACTGGGCGAGATAGCCCTTGGGCACCGCTTCAGGCACGCCATAGCCGGTCGGCCATTTGCTGTCGGGGAAATAATAGGTGCCGAAGATCCGGTCGAGCAGCGGGAAGTGGATCGCGAAATTCTTGTCGACGCCCTCCGCCTCGATCGCATGGTGCCAGTGATGATAGCGTGGCGTGACCAGCCAGCGACCGAGCCCGTTGAAGTCGCCGCGTAGATTGGCGTGGACGAGCGACGCATAGATATAGACCATGGCGATATAGGCCTGAAGCACCGACGGCAGGAAGCCGAGCGTGAGCAGGGGCAGGGAGGTGACGCCGCGCAACAGGATGATCTCGACGAAATGCATGCGCGCCCCGGCCAGCCAGTCCATCGACTTGGCCGAATGATGGACTGCGTGGAAGCCCCACAGGAACGGCACGCGATGGAACAGCCGGTGGAACCAATATTGCGCCAGATCGGTCAGGATCATCGCGAGCGCGAACTGGACCAGCCAGGGCAGGCCGCTCACCCAGGCGCGCATCTCCGCCAGGTTGCCCGTCTTCGCCATGACGAAGGTGGAGGGGGCAAGCGCGAGGAAGGTGATAAGCTGCACCAGCATCGAGCTGAGCAGATAATAGAACAAATCCTCCCGCCATTCGATGCGGAACAGCCGCTGCTTCGCGTTATGCGGGAAGATCCGCTCGATCGGCGCGAACATAAGGCCGGTGGCGATCATGTTGATCGCGAAGAAATCGACGCCGAAGAAGATTCCCCAGGTGCGCGTCTCCTCAGGCTGGACGCTTGCACCGCCAAGGATAGTGGCGCCCAGCGCGATGACGAGCGCGGTCATGCCGATCGCCTTGCGCGGGCGCAGCAACAGGCTGAGCAGCGCCAGGGCATAGGCGGTGAGCAGGGTGACATGGATCAGCGTGCGGAATCCAGCCCAGTTCCGCACCGTTTCCAGCTCGGGCATCGCGAAGAATTCGGGCCAGCGCAGCGCGGCGACGAAGCTGAGGCCGGCGATCGCCAGCACGATGCCGAAAAAACCGGAGAACCATCCGGTGCCGAAGCCGCGCGCTTCGATCGGCGCCTCCAGGTCGCGTGCCAGATTGTCCAGGAAAGATCGCGCCATCGTCCAGTGCTCCCCGACGGATATGTCCGTCGGAAGAGGCATAAAAGGTGAATTGAACGTTGTCTAATATTTTAATTGAACATTGATAAATTAACGACTATCACGACCGTCCGCATCGGGGAGAATTGCCGTGTTCGTCGCCATCGTGCTGATCGTGTGTTTCGCGCTGATCCTGAACACACGCAGCAGATTGTCCCGCATGGAGCAACGCATCCGTATCCTGGAGGATGCGCGGCGCGAGGCCCATCCGGAGAGTGTGACGGATGCGGGGACGCGGCCGGGCGCAGTGACGGAAATGGCTGTCGTGCAGGCGACCGCGCCACCGCCGGAGATCGCCGAACCGCTTCCCGAGTCGATGGCCCCGGTCGAGGCGGAAATGTCCGCTAAGCGCAGGCCCGCGCGCATCGTCCATCGCCGTGCCGTGCTGGACGTGCCCGTGGTCGAGGCAATCGGGAGCGATGTTCCCCTCGAGCCGAAGGCGTCCGAAACCGCGGAGCCTGCGGCCGAAACCACTGCCTCCGAAGCGCCGGCCGAGGCGGTTGCAGCCACCGCGCGCGCCGAGGTGGCGGACGCGCCCGCGCAACCGCGCGGCCTATCGATCAATTTCGAGGATCTGTTCGGTCGCCGCCTGCCGATCTGGGCGGGCGGGATCACGCTCGCCATCGCCGGCGTCTTCATCGTTAAGCTGGCGATCGATGCGGGCTTTTTCGCACCCTGGGTCCGGGTGGTCTGCGGGCTGTTGTTCGGTACCGCGCTGATCGGCGGCGCTGAAGCTGCACTTCGCGCCGAGGCTAAAGTGCGCGACGATCGCGTGCGGCAGGCCTTGTCGGGTGCGGGCCTGGCGACGCTTTATGCGAGCGTCCTGATGGCGAGCAATGGCTATGGCCTGATCGGGCCGGTGGCGGCCTTTGCCGGCATGGCGCTCATCACCGCCGGCGCGCTGGCGCTGTCGATCCGTTTCGGCGCGCCCAGCGCCTTGCTTGGCCTTGCCGGCGGCCTCGCCACGCCCGCGCTGGTGGGCAGCGCGCAGCCCGACATCCCCTTGCTCTCCAGCTATCTCGCGCTCACCATCGGCGGCCTGACTGCCGTATCGCGGATGAAGCGTTGGGCATGGCTGGGTGTCAGCGCGCTGCTGGGCGGCGCGGGCTGGAGCTTGTTGCTGATCCTGAACGGCGCGCTCGATCTGGCGTCTTCGCTCTCGGTGGGTGTGCTGGTGATGCTGCTCGCGCTCGGCCTGCCGCTGCTGGCCTTTGCCGGGCCGCGCGCGACCACCTTGCGCAGCCTGACCGCGCTCGTGGGCGCGGGCCAGCTTGCGCTGCTGGTCGCGGTTGGCGGCTTCACGCCGCTCAATTGGGGATTGTTCGCGCTGATCGCGATCGCCGGCCAATGGCTGAGCTGGCGCGAGGGCGGCTTCGAGATCGTGCCGAGCATCGGCCTGGGTCTTTCCGCGTTGCTGCTCGCTGTCTGGCTCGATCCCGATGCGGGTTGGTTCGCAGCGATCGGTGGCGCGATGGCGCTGATCCATGGCGCGCCGCTGCTGTTGAAATTGTGGCGCGATCCGCCGCGTTTCCAGCGCGCGCTCGAACTCTCGGCGTTGTCGCTTGCAATCCCGGCACTGACGGCGCTCCATTTCTATCGCCATGACGGCAGCATCGATAACCTGCTCGCTCTGCTGGCGACGCTGGGGGCGGCGGTCTCCGCGCTTGGCGCCGGGTTGGGCTGGAAAAAGCCCGAGCGGCTGACGGATGCGCGGTTCGCGCTGCTGGCGACGAGCACGGGTTTCCTGCTTGCCTGCGCATTGGCCCTGATCCTGCCCTATTGGGCGCTTCCCTTCGGCGTCGCCGCGATTGCCGCCGCGATGCTGTTGATGGGCGAGCGTGCCCGCGATGCCCGGCTGGAACCGGTCGCTGCCGCCTTTGCAGCGGCGGCGCTGCCGATCCTGTTCGCCAGTGATCCCGGCGCGATCGGGGAGGTGGTGCGGCTGGCCGGCGTCGATGCGCGCGGCGCCGACATTCAGGGCCTTGCCCGCTGGTTGGGCGTGGGCGCGGTGTTCGCGCTGTTCGCCGCGCGTGCGGCGGCGAGGCCGATCCGGCTGGGTGGCTATCTGGTCGCGGCGCTGCTCGGCTATGGCGCGCTTGCGCAGGTCGCGCCGGGCTGGGCGATGCCGCTGGCGCTGGGTGTCTCCGTGCTTGGCCTGTTCCTGGCCGGCATGCGCAAGGCCGATCTGCGGATCGAGGCGATCGCGGGCGTGATAGCGCTCGGCGCACCGGCCCTGCTCTCGATCACCGGCGATCATCCTTATGACGAGTGGCTCAGGCTGGGCGGGGCCGGCGATCCGGCGATCGATCCGCTCGCGCTGTTGCGTTGGGTGGCGGTCGCGGCACTTGGCTTGCTCTTCGCGGTCCGTGCCAGGACGCCCGCCATCCGGATGATCGGGCAGGGGCTTGCCGCGCTGTTCGTCTATGGTGCGCTGGCGCAATTGATGCCGGCGGCGGCATTGCCGGCGACCGCGGCGGCTGGGCTGATCGGACTGTCCGTGCTGGCGCGACGGTCGGATTGGATATCGTTTGCACCCTCCACAGGCATGCTCGCGTCGATCGTGGCGCTCTGGGCGGCGGAGCCGGCGGCGACCTGGTTGGGCGCGGCATTGCTTTCGCTCGGCGGCCTGCCGATGACGATCGACGCGGCGCTGCTTTCGGTCTCGTCGGTGCTTGAGCGATTATTGGCGCCCGCCGTGCTTGCCGGTGTCGCGCTTTGGCACGGCCGTGCCTTGCTGTCGCGGCGTACGGCGGTCGTCGTAGCTTCGACGATCGCGGTGCCGGCGCTGATGGCCATGCACAGCCTGTATCGCATTGGTTTCGCCGCAGTCGCGGGCGACGATTTCGTCGCCACCGGCCTTGCCGAGCGTTGCATCTGGGCTGGCCTGCTGCTTGTCGGCGGCTGGGCGCTGTCGCGCCGTGCTGAAGCGCGTCCGATCGCGATCGGCGTGATCGCGGCGGGCACGCTCCATGCGCTCGCCTATACGCTGCTGTTGCACAATCCGCTTTGGTATGATCAGGCGGTGGGGGCGATCCCGATCATCAACTGGCTGATCCCCGCATTCGCGCTGGTGCCCGCCGGCCTTTGGCTGCTCGCCGGGCTGGCGCCCGCGACGATGCCGCGCTTCGAGCCGGCGCGCCGGGTACTGCACATGATCCTGATTGTCCTGTTCGCCTATGCCACGCTGCGTCAGGTCTTTGTCGGCAGCGTGCTGACGGTGCCGGGCCTGACCGGCTTCGAGGACATCATGCGATCGATCGTCGCGATCGCGCTGGCCATCGGCTTCCTGCTCTGGGGCATCCGCAGCAATGGGCGCGACTGGCGGATCGCATCGCTGGTGCTGATGCTGGCGGCGGTGCTGAAGGTGTTCCTGCGCGATGCATCGGGCCTGGAAGGGTTGCTGCGCATCGGATCGTTCGTGGCGCTCGGCTTCAGCCTGATCGGCATCGGCTGGCTCTATAGCCGCCAGCTTTCGGGCGGTGCGAACCAAGCTACGGAATCCTAACCAAAAACTCATGATCGCCCACTAACCGACCTGTTCGGGGGAGTTTATCAATCATGTCCGCACCAGACCTGTCCTTGCTTGCCAAGCGCCGTTTCGGCCCGATCTTCGCGGTCCAGTTCCTGGGCGCGTTCAACGACAATCTGCTGAAGTTCGCGCTGCTGTTCATGGCCAATTTCGGGATCCATGCGGCGGCGCCCGAACAGGCGGAGATGCTCGCGACCATCGCGACGGGCGTGTTCATCCTGCCCTATTTCCTGTTCTCCTCGCTTGCGGGCCAGGTTGCCGATGCCTGGGACAAGGCCCGGCTCGTCCGGCTGGTGAAGGCCGCCGAAGTCGGCATCATGGGGCTGGCGCTGATCGGTTTCTGGCTTTCGTCTGTGCCGCTGCTGATCGGATGCCTGTTCCTGATGGGCATGCATTCGACGATCTTCGGACCCGTCAAATACGCCATCCTGCCGCAGCATCTGCGTGGGGGCGAGGTGATGGGGGGCACCGGCCTTGTGGAGGCGGGCACTTTCATCGCGATCCTGGGCGGGCAATTGCTGGCGGGCATGGTGCCGCCCTGGGAAGCGGGGTTGATCGCCGTCGGCCTGGCGGTTCTCGGTCTCGCGGCGAGCCTTGCGGTTCCTGCGGCTCCTCCGGCGGGCGCCACTCACCCCATAGACTTCAACCTGTTCAGGGGCACTGCCGCGATCCTGCGCGCATCCTATTCGCATCGCGGCGTCTGGCTGGCGATCCTGGGGATTAGCTGGTTCTTCGCGGTGGGCGCGGTGATCATGTCCGAATTCGCGCCGCTCGTCAGCGGCGTGCTGGCGGCGAAGCAGGAAGTGGCGACATTGTTCCTGCTCGTCTTCTCGATCGCGATCGCGATCGGCTCGCTGACCGTGAATCGCATGCTCAAGGGTGAGGTTTCGGCGCGTTACGTGCCGGTCTCCGCGCTCGCCATGGCCGGTTTCCTGATCTGGCTCTGGCTGGCGACGCGCGGCTACGACGTCGAGCGCCAGGGCGCCGATGTCGCGACGTTCCTCGCCAGCGACGGCGCGTGGAGCATCATGATCGCGCTGGCAGGCATCGCCTTTTCCGGCGGCATGTTCATCGTGCCGCTCTACGCGATCCTGCAGACGCGCAGCGCGCCCGAGGATCGCAGCCAGGTGATTGCCGCCAATAATGTGATCAATGCCGGGCTGACCGTAGCGATGGTGCTGGCGACCGCCGGCTTGCTGGGCATGGGCGTCGATGTGCCCGGCATCATCGGCCTGCTCGGCTTCTCGACGCTGGCGGTCGCGTTTGTCGCCTGCTGGCTGCTCCCCGAAACCGTGATCAAGGCGCTGGTGCGCAGCCTGCTGGTGCTGCTCTACGGCGTGAAGGTGACGGGCGCGCAGAATATGCCGAAGCCTGGCGAGCCCGCCGTGGTGGTGGTCAACCACGTCTCGTTCCTCGACGGATTGCTGCTTGCCGCCTTCCTGCCGGGTAAGCCGACCTTCGCGGTCAACACGCATATCGCCAAAAGCTGGTGGATCCAGCCGATGCTCAAGCTGTTCGATGCCTTTCCCGTCGATCCGACCAATCCGATGTCGGCGAAGCGCATGGTGAAGGCGGTGCGCGAGGGGCGGACGCTGGTGATCTTTCCCGAAGGGCGGATCACCGTGACCGGCGCCTTGATGAAGGTGTTCGACGGCCCCGGCATGGTCGCCGACAAGGCCGACGCGCCGATCATTCCCGTCCGCATCGACGGCGCGCAATTCTCGCTCTTCTCGCGGCTGCGTGGCAAGGTGCGGCTGCGGCTGTTCCCGAAGATCAAGCTGACCATCCTGCCGCCGCGCCGCCTGCATGTCGAAGGCGAGATGTCAGCGCGCGCGCGGCGCGCGATCGCCGGGCGGATGCTCTACGACGAGATGAGCCGGATGATCTTCGCCACATCGAACATCGATCGTACCCTGTTCGAGGCGCTGCTTGATGCCCGCCGTATCCATGGCGGCAAGGCGATGGTCGTGGAGGACGTGAAGCGCGAGCCGCTGAGCTATGACCGGCTGATCACCGGTGCCTGCGCGCTGGCGCGGCCATTGCGCACGCGGACGGCGGCCGGAGAGGTGGTCGGCCTGCTGCTGCCCAATGTCAACGGCATGGTTGCGGCGTTCTTCGCGCTGCAACTGGCGGGGCGCGTGCCCGGCATGCTCAACTTCACGGCCGGACTGTCCAACATGCGCGCTGCCTGCATCGCGGCGAACATCCGCACCATCGTCACCGCGCGCGCCTTTGTCGACCAGGCGAAGCTTGGCGACGTCATCGCGGGGCTGGAAGCGGACGGCATCGCGATCCTTTATCTGGAAGATGTCGCCGCCGGAATCGGTGCGGGCGCAAAGCTGCGTGCATTGGTGCAAAGCCGTTATGCGCGTCGTATTCACGGGCGCGAGGCGGTGTCATCCGATGCGCCGGCGGTGGTGCTGTTCACCAGCGGATCCGAAGGACTGCCCAAGGGCGTCGCGCTGTCGCACCGCAACCTGCTGGCCAATTGCCACCAGCTTGCTTCGAGGATCGATTTCAACGGCAGCGACGTGGTGCTCAATGCCTTGCCCATCTTCCATAGCTTCGGCTTGACCGGGGGGACGCTGCTGCCGATCCTCAACGGTATCCGGACGGTGCTCTATCCCAGCCCGCTCCACTACCGGATCGTGCCGGCATTGGCCTATGACGCCAATGCGACGATCATGTTCGGCACCGATACCTTCCTGTCGGGCTATGCGCGCATGGCGCACGATTATGATTTCTACAGCCTGCGTTATGTTTTCGCGGGCGCCGAGCGCGTGCGCGACGAAACGCGCAAGGCCTGGTCCGAGAGGTTCGGGCTGCGCATCCTGGAAGGCTATGGCGCGACCGAGGCGGCGCCCGTCATCGCGGTCAACACGCCGATGCATTTCCGCGCGGGCACCGTCGGCCGGCTGCTGCCGGGCATCGAAGCCAGGCTGGATCCGGTGCCGGGGATCGAGGAGGGCGGGCGCCTGGCGATCCGCGGGCCCAATGTGATGCGCGGCTATTTCAAGGCTGAGGCGCCGGGCGTGCTCCAGCCGCCCGAGGATGGCTGGCACGATAGCGGCGATATCGTCACGATCGATGCGGAGGGATTCGTCACCATTCGCGGCCGCGCCAAGCGCTTCGCCAAGATCGGCGGCGAGATGGTCTCGCTGCCCGCCGTCGAGGGCTACGCGGCGGCGCTGTGGCCCGAATCGGACCATGCGGTGGTGACGCGGCCTGATTCCCGAAAAGGTGAGCAACTCGTAATGTTCACAACGCGGCCCGACGCCCGCTTCGCTACGCTATCGGCGTGGGGCAAGGCCAATGGCGTGGCCGAACTGATGATTCCGCGCGACATTCGCGTCCTTGATGCCCTACCTGTCTTGGGGACCGGCAAGCTCGACTATGTGACGATGGGCCGGATGGCGGCCGGCTGAGTCGCGAACGGATCTTGATCGGCGGAATTTTCAGATCAGGATGAACGCGAAGGTCCGAGCGTAGCGATATTGAATTGTCGAAAGAACTTGCGTGGTGCCTGATATGAGTAACACTGTATGAGACTGACGAACGAATCGATTGCGTAACGAGGCGATGATCAGGTGATGCACCGGACATCCAGGCGATGAATGAAGGCGGATCGGAACCGATCGGCAGCCTGACCGAGCGGCAGAAGGAGATTCTGCGCCTGGTGGGGGAAGGCTATACCTCCAAGGAGATCGCGCGCCATCTTGGCCTGTCGTTCCGGACCGTCGACACCCATATCCTGCGCATGGCGAAGCTGCTCAACGCGCCCAGCCGGGCCGAAGCGGCGCGCATGCTGACCGATCATGAGAGTAAGCAGAAAATACGTACGTATCCGGCACGGCTTCCCAACGCCGAAAAATCCGGTTTGTCTGAACCCGTCACGTCACAGGGATGGCGGGGGGCCCTTCACCGGCTCTTTGCTCTCCCGCCATTGGGGGGGCGTCCGAATGACCTCAGTTGGGATCAGAAATCGATCCATATATTGCGGGTTGCGACGATGTCGCTTGCCGCTGTGGCCGGCCTGGCGCTGGGCATAGCGGGCGTGATGAGAGTGTTTAGCTAACTCAATTCCCCACAAACGGAACCATTGGCGCCCGCGCGGCGCAGAAGGGAAAACTATGCTCACGATCCAGCCGGGCGCCGCAGGCGCCGTTGCAGCCGACACCAAGCGCGCCGTGACCGCGATCGACGCGGCACTGCTGTGCGATACCCAGTTGATGGTGACGATCATCGAAGCGTTGCAGGAATCCGATCTGCCGATCAAGCGCAGCCAGGATCTGCTGCAATCGATGACGACGGGCATCAATCATGTGATGGCGGGCCGCGCCGCGATGGTCGGCACGATCGCCAAGCTGACCGCGATCAAGGGCCAGTCCAATATCGCGCCGGTCAGCTATGGATGTCCGGCCGGCCTGGGATTCATGGAATCGCAGACCACGGAGATCGCAAGCGTCGAAGCCGTTCCCGCCTGAACGTTTCGCCTTCGATATATTCCGTATCCGATCAATCTGGTGTTGACCGTTCAATGAGCAGTCCTAGAGCCTTTCCCATCAGGACGATATCGTCCTGTCGGACAAGAAGGGCTTCAGGCCTGATATCTGGAGCGTTTCCCTGCCGAAAAACCGGTTCCCGCTTTTTCGGGAAGCGTTCTGGGCGGTCAACATCATGATGATCATTCTACTCTTTTGGTTCCTCATGCTGCTCTGCTGCTTCTACGCGGCGGTGGCTGGGGGCAGGGACGGTAAATGGGCTACCGCGATCATCATTCTCGCCTCGATACTGACGGTGCCGGCTACGTTTCTGGCGCAATGGGGCCAAACCCAGTTGCCGGTCATGCTGGTGGACGTGAGCGTCCTTACCGCGATGTATATATTGACGCTCAAGAGCCGGGCATATTGGCCGATCTGGATGACCGCGTTCCAACTTGTCTCCGTGGCGACGCACTTCGCGACGCTCGTATCGCCTTCCTTCACCCCCCTCATATATCAGGGGATGGAGAGCATGTGGGCGATCCCGGGGCTGTTGAGCATGGTGATCGGCATATCGCTGGATCGGGGGAGGCTGGAACACAGGCGGAGGATGCCGGGCTAGGCGCGCTCGTCGCGCAACTTCAGAGCGTTTCCGCCAAACTCGCGCAATTCACCGAGGCGCCCCGCAGCGAAGCGATCGTGCGCGCCCGGGCGCATCTCGACGCGCGCCGTGCTCGTGCCCGTTTCCTTCCGATCGACCTGTTCGGCGAACCGGCCTGGGACCTGTTGCTGGACCTCTTCATCGCGGGCGAGGAGGGCAAGGGCGTCAGCATCACCTCCGCATGCATCGCGTCCGGCGTGCCGTCGACCACCGCGCTGCGCTGGATCGGCGTGCTGGAGGAGCGTGGGCTGATCGCGCGCGTCCCGGATCCGGAGGACGGCAGGCGCATCTATGTGTCCCTGACCGAGTTGTCGCGCAACGCGATGCTGCGCTGGCTGGGGGCGCACTGACCTTGGCCCAGCAGCGATCCGAACCGATATGACGGTGCGAGCGATCCCACCGAAGGATGACGCAAGCCATCCAAACAGCGCGGATCGGCCGGCGATACGCGACGATCTGTTGCGACGCCTGGCTTATGTCCTGCTCGATCAATATGGTGACGACGTCTCCGAACATGTCGAGGCGCGCAGGCGGGCATGCGCGCTCAGAGGGGATCGCGCCGGCGTGACTGAGTGGCGGGATGTCGGAAGGATCGTCGCCGAACTCATCGAAGTACGCATGGGCCCAGGGAGTTGTGCGAACGCGCGAAAAGCTGGCGATTATCCCCTGTGCGTGGACATGCCGTCCGTGCGACGCGAATGGGCCTTCTGGGTTGTGCTTTCGGTGCTGGCCGTTGCGGTCCTGATGTTTGCGTGGATCATCCGCCACATTTAAGCCCCGTGTTCCGCGCGGCATTTTCATGCTTGCGCATGGTGCGGTCGGTCGCGAGAAGACCCCTTCGTCATGGATTGGCCTGTGGCGTCGCCCTGCTGGCGCGCAAGGGTCTGACAAGGAGTGGCACGGTCGATGGAGACGCTTGGCGATCAACGGCAGCTTTTCGATATCCCGCGCGAGATCACCTATTTCAACTGCGCCTATATGTCGCCGCTGCTCAACACCGTGGTCGCGGCGGGGGTGGCCGGGCTGAGCGCCAAGGCGCGGCCATGGGAGATCGTGCCGGCCGATTTCTTCGGCGATTCCGAAACCGCGCGCGGATTGTTCGCGACGATGATCGGGGCGGCGGCGGACGATGTTGCGCTGGTACCGGCCGCTAGCTACGGCCTTGCCGTCGCCGCCGCCAATCTACCGGTGGCGACGGGGCAGACGATCGTCATGCAGGCCGAGGAGTTCCCGGCCAGCGTGCTGACCTGGCGCAATGTCGCGCGCCGTACGGGAGCGACGATCGTGACGGTCGACCGGCCCGATGATGCTGACTGGACGGCTGCGATCGTCGCGGCGATCGACGATCAAACCGCTGTGGTCTGCATCAGCCAGACGCATTGGGTGTGTGGCGGATTGACCGATCTGGCGGCTGTCTCCGCACGCTGCAAACAGGTGGGGGCCGCTCTCGTCATCGACGGCACGCAATCCTGCGGCGCTCATCGTTTCGACGTGACGGAGATTGACCCCGATTATCTGGTCGCGGCCGGCTATAAATGGCTGCTTTGCCCCTATTCGACGGGTTTCCTTTATGTGGCGCCCCGTCATCAGGGCGGCGTGCCGCTGGAGCAGGGCTGGGTGGTGCGTCAGCGTGCTGAGGATTTCCGCAATCTGATCGATTACAGCGAGACCTTTCAGGACGGCGCGCGGCGCTTCGACGTGGGCGAGCGCTCCAACATGGCGTTGATGCCGGCGGTGGTCGCTGCGTTGCGGCAGCTTCTCGACTGGCGGATCGACCGGATCCAGGCGACGCTGGGCGCCAGGACCGCCGAGATCGCCGAGGCGATGGCCGGGCTGGGCGCGATCGTCGTGCCCGACGCGCATCGCGCGCCGCATTATCTGTCGCTGCGCTTCCGCCAGGGTCTGCCCGACGATCTGATCGCCAGGCTCGCGGTCGAAGGCGTGCATGCCAGCATGCGCGGGGATCGCCTGCGCGTTACGCCGCATCTCTATAATGACGACGCTGACGTCGAGCGACTTGTCGCCATCGTGCGTCAGGCGGTGGCTTAGCGCTACGCCGCTGGCGCCGGAGGGCGCCTGAACCACGCCTTTTCGAATCGGCGATGCGCGAACGGCAGTTCGCGCATCTTACTGTCGCTTGGGCTGGGATATCGTGGCTGAAAAGGACGATTGACAATTGACATTACTGTCAATCGTAAATGGATAATTAATTACATATCCAAAATATATCCTTTATGCCGTGATACTTAACTGGTTAATTCGTGAATAGTACTTCTCGAATTTATAGTTAATACTAGCAAACTTCGGAAATTGCTCGATTTTATTGTTTAGCTGCATCAAGATGTTCATGGAGGTCGAGTCGATTTTATCGTTTGTTTAACGATTGATCACGGAGACATGCCATGCCAGATAAAGTAAATATTGCAGTCAAGAACTTCGGACTCAGCTCGGATGCGCGCCTGCGCGTCGAGAAAGCGCTTCACACCGCGCTGCAAAAAGAACTGAAAGAAGCCGGCATCGATGCCGCGTCGGGCATTTTCGGCGACGGATCGGTCAAAGGCGGGATCGCCAAGGCAAAAGATATTGCAGCGGGTCGCATCCGCGGCGGCGGCTAACCTCACGCACCACGACGCCGATCTCCATAGTAGCAACTGACCAACCATCGCTGGCTTTTCGCGCGTATCTGCGAACGCCGGCGATGCGCGGTCCCGATGTGGTGAAACCGATGTCCAGACCGATTTCGAGAACCGATATCCGGCCGGCCGCCATCCATCCGTTCATCATCAAGACGGCCGCCCGCTGCAATCTCAATTGCAGCTATTGCTATGTCTACAACCAGGCGGACACGGCCTGGCGCTCACGGCCGGCGCTGATGTCGGATCAGATTTTTAGCGCCACGGTCGATCGCATCTCCCGGCATGTCGTGCAGAGCGGCCAGGCGGAAGCGCTCATTCTTTTTCACGGCGGCGAACCGATGCTGGTGGGCAAGCGGCGCTTCGACGAGATGTGCCACATATTACATCGCAGGCTTGGCGATCTCGTCGACGTCCAGCTCGCCATCCAGACCAATGGCGTGCTCATCGACGAGGACTGGATCGCGCTGTTCCGTGCGCATGACGTCCAACTCGGCATCAGCCTGGATGGGATGGCGGCGGCGAACGACCGTCACCGTGTCGATCACAAGGGGCATGGCACCCATTCGGCGGTTGTCCGCGCGATGGATAGGTTGGCGACAGCGGATTATCGTTTCGGCCTGCTGTGCGTCATTCCCCTGGGCGAGGATCCGGTCGCGACGCATCGCCATTTCCTGGAGCTTGGCTGCTCGTCGCTGTCCTATCTGCTGCCCACGCACGATCGTGCCGGGATCGCACGGCTGCGCCAGCTCCATGGGCCCACGCCATGCGCCGATTTCCTGATCCCGGTCTTCGACGACTGGTTCTTCAATGGAAGCATCACATTCGAGGTCCGCGAATTCTGGAGCATCGGCCGGTTGCTGATGGGCGGCACCAGCCTTGTCGATAGTCTTGGCAATCTGCCGCTGCAATTCGTCGCGATCGAAACCGATGGCGAGATGGAGGGGCTCGACAAGCTGAAGGCTTGCGGAGACCGCGTCACCCATGTCGGTCGGAACGTGTTGACCGATGATTTCCGCGCCGTCGCTGACGGCAATCCCTTCATCGCGGCGGCAATGCACGGGCTGCCGTTGCCGCGTGACTGCACCGGCTGCGTAGAGGCGCAGACCTGCGCGGGCGGCTATCTGCCGCACCGGTTCGACGCGGATGGCGGTTTCGATCACCCCAGCGTCTGGTGCGCCGATCTCATCAAGCTGTTCGCGCACATCCGCGGGCGCATGGATATCAGCCCCGAGGAGACGATTTCACGCCGCGCGGCATTGCGAGGGCTGCCGGGCAAGGCCGGCCCGTCAGCGGCTGTCCCCATGCCGGTGATGGCATGACCGCGATGCTGGCCGAGACCCGGCAACACCGTCAAGGCGATGCGTATCTGCCGGACATGACCGGTTTCGCGAGCGCGACCGAGGATCTGCCCCGACCGTTGTTCGATCTGCTCGTCGTCGAAGGCGCGCGCGCCAATTGCGCGGCCTTCCTCGAACGTTTCGGCGGTGAACTGGCGGCCCGGTCGTGCGGGCTGGGCCGGATCATCGCGTCATGGTGCGAGGCGGGAGGAACATCAACTGACGCCTGGTCCTATGGCGCGGGGCGATTGCGCGCGGCATTGCGCACCGGCAATGGTGGCGATCCGGTAATGGCGGCCGCCCAATTCGCTGCGCAGATCCTGGCCGGCGGCATTCCCGGTCGCTTCGAAGCGACGACCGCCCAGCCCTGGCAGCTCTGGTTCGATGGGTTGCGCTTCGATTGCGGCACGCGCGTGTCGATCGAAAGCGATGGCCAGCGAGCGGTGCTCGAAACCGATCGCAATGCGGCGCCTTTGCATTTCGAGATGCAAGACGGACAATGGCGGGCCGACGGGCAGGCGCCGCTCGGCTGTATCCCGATCGCTGGCGGTGCGATCCGGCTGCTGCCGTCATGGAGCATCGACTGCGCCAGCTTCGCGGACGTGCATCCGCGTCTCGCCAGCGACCGGCGTTATCAAAGCGGCGTCGGCGAACTTCGCTCCGCCGTCGATTATCTGGAGCGTCATGTGCCCGATCATGCGCGCTGGGCGGCGCGCGTCATCACCGGCGTGATCCCGCTCAAGCGCCCGCCCAACCGGCAATATCTGAGCGGCAGCTATATCGACCGGCCGGGGATCATGACCTGTTCCTTCCCCGGGTCGCCGGCGATGATCGGCGAATTGCTTGTCCACGAAGCCGCGCATTTCCATCTCTATGTGGCGAGCCGGCTCGGCGCGCTCCACGATGAGACCGACGACCGGCCCTATTATTCGCCGGCGCGCCAGATGGATCGGCCGCTTTTCTATATCCTGCTCGCCTTCCACGCGAGCGCGAACATGCTGCTCTATCACCGCCATGCGCTGGCCGCCGGGGCCGGGGAAGGCGATGTCCATCGCGCCCGCGCGGCGGTGCTGGAGGACTGGACCGGGCAACTCGGCCGACCGCTGCGGCGGATCGGCGCGCTGACCGCATTGGGCCAGGATCTTTATCGGCCGCTGGCGGCCTTGCCGTAACGGGGGGAGAGACGATGATGAAGCCATTGGCAGACCCGGCCGCCGAAACACTGTTTGCCCTGCGTGAGCGTGCGGCGCGGGTCATGCTGGTCTGCATGCCCTTCGCATCGGCGACCATTCCGTCGATCCAGGTCGGCCTGCTCGCGGCGGTCGCGCGGCAGGCGGGGCATTTCGCCGATACGCTCCATCTGAACCTGGATCTGTCCGCGACGCTCGGCGCGGAGATCTATGAAGCGCTGTGCGGCCATCGCGGGCGGATGACGGGAGAGTGGCTGATGGCGCCCGCCGCGTTCGGTGCGGATGCGCCGTATGACGAGGCCGCCTTTCTCGATGCCTTTCCCGACGAGGCTCAATGGCTGTTCGACGCGACGGGGCTGGACGAAGCGGGGCTCAGGAGATTGCGGCGCGAGATCCTGCCCGATTTCGTCGAGCGCTGCGCGCGGGCGACCGACTGGACACGCTATGATGTGGTCGGCTTCACCTCCACCTTCCAGCAGAATGTCGCCAGCCTGGCGCTGGCTCGACAGATCAAGCAGCTCAGCCCCGAGACGCGCACTTTGTTCGGCGGCGCCAATATGGAAGCCGAGATGGGGCTCGAGCAGATGCGCCATTTCGACTGGGTCGACATGATCGTGGTGGGAGAGGCGGATATCGCCTTTCCCCGATTGCTCGACGCCGTGGCTGACGATGCGGATCCCGATTTCCCCGGTATCGCCTATCGCCGCGACGGTGCGCTCGTCTTCGCGCGCCAGGCTGATCCCGTCACCGATCTCGATCGCTTGCCGACGCCGCTTTATGCCGAATATTTCGAACGGGCGACCGATCTGCGCATCGCGTCGCTCGATCGGCTGCCCTTCGAAACCTCGCGTGGTTGCTGGTGGGGCGCCAAGCATCATTGCACATTTTGCGGGCTCAACGGCATCGGCATGGGATACCGGCGGAAAAACGCCGATCGCGTCCATGCCGAACTCGCCGAACTGAGCGGCCGGCATCTGCTGCACCGCTTCGATGCGACCGATAATATCCTGGCGATCCAGCATATCGAGGATGTGCTGAAGCCCATCGCCGAAACCCATATCGATTACGAGTTCTTCTACGAAGTGAAGGCCAATCTGAAGCGCGAACAATTGCGCGCGTTGCGTGCCGGTGGCGTGCGGCGTGTCCAGCCGGGCATCGAATCGCTGAGCACGCATATTCTGGCGCTGATGAACAAGGGCGCGACGATGCTGCAGAATGTGCGCTTCATGAAATGGGCGCGCTATTATGATATCCGCGTCAACTGGAACCTGCTTTCCGGCTTTCCCGGCGAGACCGTCGATGACTATGTCCGTCAGCTCGCGGTGCTGAAGGCGATACCGCATCTCGAGCCGCCCAGTGGCCTGTCGCGGATCTGGCTCGAACGTTTCTCGCCCTATTTCACGCGGCAGGACCAATATCCGATCGAGGATATCCGGCCCGAGCACAGCTATGCGTTCGTCTATCCCGAACCCGTCGATCTTCGGAAGGTCGCCTATTTCTTCGATTATCGCATGGACGATGTCGCCGCCCCGGAGAGCCTGTTCGAAACCGAGGACGTGATCGTCGCATGGCGCGCGCGCTGGGCGGATTCGGATGCGCGGCCGGCGCTCACTTATCGCAAGCTGCCGGGCGGCCTGCTTGTCGAGGATTGCCGGGGCGCGGACGAGATGGTCCGGTACGAGCTGGATGGGTTGCTCGGCCAGGTGTACGAACTGTGCTGCGACACCGCGCGCTCGCTCGATCAGCTTGCCGGCGATGTCGAGCGCCTGACCGGAGATCGGCCCGATCCGGACGATCTGCGCGGCGCGCTCGCAACCTTTGTCGAGATCGGGCTGATGGTGGGCGAGGAGGGGCTTTATCTGAGCCTGGCGCTGCCCAATAACCGGAACTGGTAGCGCGATGTTGCCACAGATCGTCCAGGCGCTGCGCTGGACCGGTCCAGGCATCCCGCTGATCGACGAATTGCGCGCACAGTTCGAACTGCGCTTGGTCGCGGCCGGGGTCGCGCGGATCGGGGTTGCCGGCCGGCATGAACCCGCGCGGGTGGAGGCGTTGCATCGGCGGATGACGAGGCGCGGCCCGACGCGCATGGCGGAGGCGATGACCGCACCCGGCACGTTCCGCTTCCTAGCGCCCGACGGCGATGCCTTCGCATTGCTCGATCATCTCGATCATATCGCCGACTTGCCGGCGCCAACCGACACACATGCGCCCTATGTCGATTTTTCGGCAGGATCCGGGTCGAGTTTCGACATTCCGCTGATCACGCCTGTCGGGATGAGCGAAGGCGCGCGCCGGCTGGCGGAGCGGCGCATCCGTGCGGCGCTCGATCGTCTTGCAGAACGGCCGGCGGCCGCGCAGTGCGTCCATGTCCACAGCCGCGAGATCGCGGTCAGGCGGGATCTGGGGCGCGACGGGTTCCTGTCGACCAGTTCGCCGCGCTGCCCCGGGCGCAGCGTGCTGATCAACATCGAGGCGGCGTCGATCGAGATGATCGCCGACGCGCTGCTGCATGAGGCGATCCATTCGCTGCTCAACGCCGTCCAGCTTATCCAGCCCTTTATTCTCGATCATGCCCGGCTCAAGTCCGTCGAAGTCTGTTCGCCGTGGAGCGATCAGATCATCCCGCTCGATGCGTTGCTGGAGGCCTGTTTCGTCTGGTTCGCGCTCTGGTCGTTCTGGCGCGGCATGGCAGGTGAAGCGGACAGGCTGCTTCACGATCGCGCCGCCCATGGTTTCATCGCGCCAGCGCTGCGCGACATCTTCGCCGATGCCGAGGGCGCGATCACGCCGTCCGCGCTCGACGCGATCGATCTGATGCAGGCGCGTGTGCGATCCGGGCTTCGGGCCGTGTCATGATCCATGACGTATCCCTGGCCCTGAGCGGGCCGCTGGCCATTCTCGCGGATGACGGTCAGCTTGGCGTCTGGGTGCGACAGGGACATGAGCAGCCCCAGTTCGTCGAGCTGCAGCCCAGCCAGCTCGCCCTGCTGCTTCAGTTCTGCGAGGGGCCGTCATGGCCGGAGGCGGCGGCGGGCAGGGCGGGCGTGGCCTATGACGCCAATGCGCGGTCGCTGGTCGAGGCGTTCGTCACGTTCGGTCTGTTGTCGGACATTGCACCGCCCCATGAGGACAAGGTCCGGCTGGCCGCCTCGCACGGTCAGGCGATTGACGGAGCCTTCGAACTGATTCCGCGACCGCTTCCACCCGTGATTGTGGCGGAGATGCTGGCGGCTGCGGAGGCATGCGAATTGGCTGGAGACAATCCGCTCGCCGCCGCATTCGGCGGCAGCCGGGGATTCGGCATAAGCTGGCGCGCGGAAGCGAAGCCGGCCCTGCTGCGACTGCTGCCTTGGGCGGAGCCTTTCGTGGAGCGCATCATGGCGGATCCTTGGCAGCCGGACGGCGGGCTCAAGGGAGCGGCGAACGCCTATTATCTCAATCTGCTCGTGCTGCCGCCGGGCGTGGGAAGCGGCCTGCATGTCGACCGCACGCTCGATGGCGAAACCAGCCCGGAGGTGGTGAGCATCCTGTATTTGCGCGTACCGGAATCGCGCGGGGGCCGGCTGGTGCTGCGTGAGAATGGCCACCCGATCGCTCTGATCCGCCCGGAAACCGGCAATGCCGTCCATTTTCGCGGAAATCTGACCCATGGCGTGACGCCTGTCACCGAGGGAGCGGAGGCGCGCATCAGCCTGGTCTGTGAGCAATATCGGTTGGAGGATACCAGATTGGCGGGCATGCCATATCTTGAAATCCATTGCCGGTGACGGCGGGCATGTATGCGTGGTTATCGCTGCGCTCCGCCAGGCTGTCGATTATGGCAGGCGGAACGACAAAGGGCCTCGCATCGCTGCGAGGCCCCACGGAAACGATGGTGAGCCGTGCTGGATTCGAACCAGCGACCTACTGATTAAAAGTCAGTTGCTCTACCGACTGAGCTAACGGCCCGGCACGATCGTTACGCGCCTCCCCCTAGGGGCGCGTCGCGGGACGGTCAACCGGCCTTCTGCGGCGCAGGCGAGCGGCAAGATGGCGAATCGAGCGATTTGTGATGGGATCGATCCAGTCCGGCGCGATACGTTCGAGCGGAAAAAGCACGAAATCGCGGGTGCGGAACGCGCGATGGGGAATCGCGAGAGAGGGGGAGGTCCAGAGCCCGCCGGACCACAGGATGATATCGAGATCGATCACGCGCGCGCCCCAGCGCTGGCCACGGCGGCGGCCGAAGTCGCGCTCGATCGTCTTGAGCCGTGTGAGCAGCGCGGCAGGGGGCAAGGCGGTTTCGATCAGCGCCGCCGTATTGGCGAACCGGCGGATCGATGGCCCGATGGGGGCCGTCGCCAGGGTTGGAGAGACTGCAAGGATGTTCAGCCCCATATCGGCCATCGCCGCGACCGCGGCGGCGACGACGCGTTCGGGCGCTCCTTGGCGGCCATGGCGCCGGTTCGATCCCAGCGCCACGGCATAAAGATTGTGTTCGTCGGTCAGCGTCAGACGGTTTTCAGATAATCGAAATAGGCGCCGTCGGGTGGGCCGTCGAGCACGGCGCCGACGGGATCGAAAGCGCCCTTCGGCAGATGATTGCGCGCATCCTTGTGCGCTTCCACCGATTCCCATTTTTCGATGAAGATGAAGCGGCGTTCGTTGCCGAGATCGCGCAGCAACTCCACGCCTTCGCTGCCGGGCACCGCACGGACCGCGTCGGCAAGCGCCACGAGCGCGGTTTCCAGCGTCGCGTCATGCCCTTCGGCGGCGTGCATGATATAATGCCTGGCGATCGTCATCTGCGTTTCTCCTCAAATGTCCTCGACGAGCCGTCCGTACAGGTCCGGACGGCGGTCGCGGAAGAAACCGAAACCTGCACGATGCGTGCGCACCTTGTCGAGATCGATCGTGGCGACCAGCGCAGCGCTTTCGCCAGAACCGAGATCGGCGAGGAAATCGCCGCGTTCGTCGGCGATGAAGCTGTGGCCGTAGAAATCCATCTCGCCCTCGGTGCCGATGCGATTGGCGGCGATTACCGGCACGACGTTGGACACGGCATGGCCCTGCATCGCGCGCCGCCACATCCGGCTGGTGTCGAGATCGTCGTCATAGGGTTCGGTGCCGATCGCGGTGGGATAGAACAGCAGTTCCGCCCCCATCAGCATCATCGCGCGCGCGGTCTCGGGATACCATTGATCCCAGCAGACGCCGACGCCAATCGTGCCGTAGCGCGTCTTCCAAACCTTGAAGCCGGTATTGCCCGGGCGGAAATAATATTTCTCCTCGTAACCCGGCCCGTCGGGGATATGGCTCTTGCGATAGATGCCCATGATCTCGCCGGCATCGTCGATCATCGCCAGGCTGTTATAATGATGCGGCCCGTCCGCTTCGAAGAAGCTGGTGGGGATATAGACCTTCAGCTCCGCCGCCAGCTCGCGCATCGCGAGTACCGCGGGATGTTCGGCGGTCGGCCGGGCGCGGGCGAACAGTGCCTCGTCCTCGACCTGGCAGAAATAATGGCCCTCGAACAATTCGGGCGGCAGGATGATCTTCGCGCCGCGCGCGGCGGCGTCGCGCACAAGCGCCGAAACCGCGGCGATGTTCGTTTCGATATCGTCGCTCAGTGCGAGTTGGAGCGCGGCGACCGTGACCTCGTTCATTCTGGCACCTGCTGGCTGATGCAGTGGAAACTGCCCCCACCCACCAAGATATGATCGGCGCGCAATCCGACAACCCGGCGACCTGGAAACAATGACTGGATCGCAGCGATCGCCTTGTCGTCATTGGGCGCGCCATAGATGGGCACCACCACTGCGGCATTGCCGATATAGAAGTTCATATAGCTCGCGGGCACGATCTCGCCGTCGCGGCGAACGAGGCCGGGCGAGGGCAGGGCGACGGTCTCGATCCCCATCGCCGCCGCGCGGGCGCGGACATCGGCATAGATGGCGGCGTTGGGATCGTCGTCGCCCGCCGGCTCGGGCACCGCCAGGCGATTGGGGCTGACGAAACGCGCCAGATTATCGACATGGCCATCAGTATGATCGTTGAGCAGTCCGTCGCCCAGCCACAGCATGCGATCGAGCCCCAGATCCATCGCAAGCCGCGTCTCGATCGTCGCGCGGTCCATTTCAGGATTACGGTTGCGGTTGAGCAGGCATTGCTCGGTAGTGACGGCCAGGCCGGTGCCGTCCACGTCGATCGCGCCGCCCTCGAAAACCCAGTGGCAGCGGGTGGCGGCCATGCCGATCGTCGCGGCCAGCCGCTCGCCGATATCCTCGTCGCCCGGCATCTCATATTTGCCGCCCCAGCCGTTGAAACCGAAATCGCGCGCCTGACGAGCGGCGCCGGTGCCGACGATGATCGGGCCGGTGTCGCGCAGCCAGATATCGCCGAAGCGATGTTCCTCCACGATCACACCGGGCACGACCAGCGCACGCGCCGCCTCGGCGGACGCGGCGTCGGCGGCAACCAGGTGCACGGCTTCACCCTTGCCGTCGGCGTGGACGGCGTTGGCGAAGGCCGCAACTTCGGCGCGCGCGGCGTCCAGCACGCCAGGCCATTCGACCTCATGGCTGGGAAATCCGATCCAGACGCGCGTGTGCGGCGCCCATTCGGGAAGCATGCGAAGAGTCACTGACGATATCCTTGGGCTGGCAGGCGCTGTTGCCTAGCGAAGCACGGGCAGGGCGTAAAGCACGGGCATTGGTCCGTTATGGTGCTTTTGCGAGTTGAATTCAGGCGGCTGTTGCGGGCAGTTTGCGAACAAAGCGTATGCGAACAAGGGGGTAAGAGTATGCGTAGGAGATATCTGGCCATTCTGGTCGCCGGGGTCATGCCCGCGTCGATCGCGTGGGCGCAAACGGACAATGCCGCGTTGTTCGGCGTGCGCGAGAGCATCGAGGATATTGCGCTCTCACCGAATGGAGACAGGCTCGCGATCATTCAGCCGGCACCGGCAGGGCAGGGGGCGTCGGTTTATGTCGTCGATATCGCGAGCGGCAAACCGGTTCGTGTGACCGGGATCGACGGTGATCCCGAGCGCCTGAGCTGGTGCCGCTGGGTATCGAACGATCGGCTGGTCTGTTCGATCTTCGCCATGTCCGAGATCGAAGGCGTATTGGCCCCGGTCGCGAGGCTGGTCGCGTTCAACGCCGATGGCAGTGGCGCCAAGATCGTGAGCACGCGCGGAAGTGACCGCGCACTCGGTTTTGACCAGTTCGGTGGTTCGGTGCTGGATTGGCTGCCGGAGGAGAGCGGCGCGGTCCTCAAGACCCGGCAGTTCATCCCGGAAAGCGATACCGGAACGCATGTCGCGAACAAGCTTGACGGATTGGGCGTCGAACGGATCGATACGCTGACCCTGAAAACACGTGTCGTCGAAAATCCGAAGCGCGACGCGATCGAGTATATCTCCGATGGGCATGGCCGGGTCCGCATCATGGGCCTGCAGCCGGTGCAGGGGGCGGTCGGTTATGCTGGCCGGTCGATCCTCTATCGCTATCGCACCAAGGACGACAATGACTGGAAGCCGCTTTCCAAGGTGAACGTGACCAGCGGCGGTGCATTCAACCCTCATGCCGTCGATCGCGATCTCGATGTTGCCTATGGGTTTGCCGACAAGGACGGCCGCCAAGCGCTGTTCAGCGTGTCGCTCGACGGGGCGATGACCGAGAAGCTCGTGTTCGGCCATCCCAATGTGGATGTCGATGGCCTGGTCCAGATCGGCCGGCGCAATCGTGTCGTTGGTGTGTCCTATGCTACGGAGAAGCGGCAGGTCGAATTCTTCGACCCCGAACTCAAACGGTTGCAGGCTTCGCTGTCCAAGGCGATCCCGGGGCTTCCGCTGATCAATTTCAAGGATTCCAGCCTAGACGAAGGCAAGTTGCTCCTCTGGGCGGGCAGCGATGTCGATCCCGGTCGCTATTTCCTGTTCGACAAGAAGACGCGGCAGTTGGCGGAGACGCTGCTGGTGCGTCCGCAACTCGAAAAGGTCACGCTCTCGCCGGTGAAACCGGTCAGCTACAAGACCAAGGATGGCGCGGTCGTGCCCGGTTATCTGACCGTGCCCGCCGGCAGCACGGGCAAGCACCTGCCGACCATCGTGATGCCGCATGGCGGGCCCGGCGCGCGCGACGAATGGGGTTTCGACTGGCTGGCCCAATATTTCGCGGCGCAGGGATTCGCGGTTCTGCAACCCAATTTCCGCGGATCGGCCGGCTATGGCGACGCCTGGTATCAGAAAAATGGCTTCCAATCGTGGCGAACGGCGATCGGCGACGTCAATGAGGGCGCGCGCTGGCTGATATCGGAGGGCATCGCCGATCCCGCCAAGCTCGCGATCTTCGGCTGGTCCTATGGCGGCTACGCGGCGCTTCAGGCGGCGGCGATCGAGCCTGATCTCTACAAGGCCTCCGTCGCGGTCGCGCCCGTCACCGATCTCGAAGCGCTGAGAAGCGACGCGCGCAACTATACCAATTTTCTCGCGGTGTCCGATTTCATCGGCACCGGGCCTCATATCCGCGAAGGGTCACCCGCGCAGAATGCGGCTGCCATCAAGGTGCCCGTGCTGCTCTTCCACGGGGACAAGGACATCAATGTCTCGGTTCGCCAGTCTCGGCTGATGGCGGATCGTTTGCGCGATGCCGGCAAGAAGCATGAACTCGTGGTCTATCCCAAGCTGGACCATTATCTTCAGGATTCGGCCGCGCGCACCGACATGCTGCGGAAGAGCGACGTTTTTCTGCGCACCGCGCTGGGGCTCTCTCCCAAATAGGCGCCATAAATGAAAAGGGCGGCCCCACGGGGCCGCCCTCTCAATGTTCGCGGAAGCGATCGATCAGCGCGAGTAGAACTCGACGACCAGATTCGGTTCCATCTTCACCGGATAGGGCACTTCGTCGAGCGCGGGAACGCGCGTGAAGGTGACCTTGGCGGCGCCGTCGGGCGCGACATAGTCGGGAATGTCACGCTCGGACAGGCTCTGCGCTTCGAGCACCAGCGCCATTTCCTGCGCCTTCTTGCCCAGCGTGATCTCGTCGCCCGGACGGATCAGGCGCGACGCGATGTTGCAGCGGACGCCGTTCACGAAGATGTGGCCGTGGCTGACGAGCTGACGGGCCGAGAAGATCGTCGGCGCGAACTTGGCGCGATAGACAACCGCGTCCAGGCGGCGCTCGAGCAGGCCGATCAGGTTCTGGCCGGTGTCGCCCTTCATGCGCGACGCCTCGAAATAGGCCTTCTTGAACTGCTTCTCGGTGACTTCGCCGTAATAGCCCTTCAGCTTCTGCTTGGCGCGGAGCTGGATGCCGAAGTCCGACATCTTGCCCTTGCGGCGCTGGCCGTGCTGGCCGGGGCCGTATTCGCGGCGGTTGACCGGGCTCTTCGGGCGACCCCAGATGTTCTCGCCCATCCGGCGGTCGAGCTTGTACTTGGCGCTGTTGCGCTTCGACATGATATGGTCCTTCAATTGCTACAACGTGGTCCGCCGAGGCGGATTTTTTCCGGTATGTCGCTCTGCTTGGGATTCGGAAGAAATCCGGCAGGGCCACCGCTTCACCGGAATGCGGGGCCAATTGCGAAGGCGCGGCCTATGGCGGAACTGTTCCTTCGCGTCAAGGCGGCGTGTGCTGTGCTGCACGATATTCGCGGCATTGGCGATTTCCTTGATGTTCGATGCCTTGATCGAACCGCAAAGGCTTCCACCACAAACCATCAGCCTCTAGGGGAGCGTCATGACCGAGACACGCATTCCCGCCGAAGAAACCACCACCATGGCAGAAGTGCGCGCGGGCGTGGATTCGATCGATCGCGCGCTCTCGATGCTGATCGGCGAACGCTTCCGTTTCATGGACGCCGCCGCGCGGATCAAGCCCGATCGGGAACTGGTGCGTGACGAGGCGCGCAAGGCGCAGGTGATCGAGAATGCACGCGCCAATGCGGCCGCCAACGGCTTTTCGCCCGATGCCGCCGCAGCGCTCTGGGAGTTGCTCGTCGAAACCTCGATCGCCTATGAACTGGTGAAGTTCGATCAGCGCTGACGCGGATTGGCGAGGCTCGACAGGATTCCCCGCAGCGTCCGCACTTCCTGACTGTTCCAGCCCGGCTTGGTGAGCAACGTGCGCAAGGTGCGCTTCGTCGCCGGCACGCGATCCGGCGGAAAGAAATAGCCGGCGGAATCGAGCATGGTTTCGAGCTGACCGATCATGCCGTCCAATTCGAACTGCGGCGCGGGCGGATCGAGTTCGACCATGGTGGGAGAGGCGAGCGCTTCGCCCTTCGACCATTCATAGGCGACTAGGATCACCGCCTGGGCCAGGTTGAGCGATCCGAATTCGGGATTGATCGGCACGGTCAGGATCGCGCGCGCGATCGCGACATCATCGGTCTCCAGCCCCGAGCGCTCCGGGCCGAACAGGATGGCGGAGCGGCCCTGGGCCTGCCGCATCTCGCCAGCAGCGGCTTCGGGCGTGACCACCGGCTTGGTGACGCCGCGCTTGCGCACCGTCGTCGCATAGACATGTGGGCAATCGGCGACGGCTTGGGCGACACTATCGAACACCTGTGCGCGTTCGAGCACGATATCGGCGCCTGATGCCGCCGGGCCGGCCGACGGATTGGGCCAGCCATCACGGGGGGCGACCAGACGCATCTCGGTCAGCCCGAAATTGAGCATGGCGCGTGCGGCCTTGCCGATATTCTCGCCGAGCTGTGGACGGACGAGGACGATGGCGGGGGGAGAAAAAGCTGCATTTTCGAGGTATTGGGGCTCTACGGATCGCTCATCCTGAGGAGAGGCTGAGCTTGGCGAAGCCTCGTCTCGAAGGACCGGCCGCGACAGTTGGCGCAAACTATCCCAATCGCCGCGAACCAAAGCTTCTTTTTTAGCCCGCGACCAGCCCTTGATCTGTCGTTCGACGGCGAACGCCTGGTCGCGATCCGGGAAGCTTTCAGACCAAAGCAATCGGACGGGGCGCCGATTGTGAGTGTAGCCAGGAAGCTCGCCGCTTTGGTGCTGACTGACTCGCGTCTCGAGGTTGTCAGTATGGCCGATATAATAGCTGCCGTCGGCGCATTGCAGCAAATAGGTGTAGAAGCTCACCGGGCGGTCCTTCGATACGGGCCTTCGCCAAGCTCAGTCCCTACTCAGGATGAGCGGATTCCAGTTTGTTCGGGAAGGGAAGGCATCAATCCCCCCCCATATCCTTCACATTCCCCGCGAAATCCTCGAAATCCTTGGCTTCCGCGAAATCCTTGTAGACGCTCGCGAAGCGGATATAGGCCACGCTGTCGAGCGCCTTCAGCCCATCCATCACCATCTCGCCGACGCGCTTCGCCGCGATCTCGCTTTCACCGCTTGTTTCGATCTGGCGCTGGATGGCCGAGACCAGCCGCTCGACGCGGACCTGCTCGATCGGGCGCTTGCGGCAGGCGATGGCGACCGAACGCTCCAGTTTTTCACGCGCGAACGGTTCGCGGCGACCATCTCCCTTGACGATGGTCAGTTCGCGAAGCTGGATCCGCTCGAACGTGGTGAAGCGCGCGCCGCAGCCCTCGCACTGACGCCGCCGCCGGATCGCTGCCCCATCTTCCGTGGGGCGGCTGTCCTTCACCTGGCTGTCGTCATGGCTGCAGAACGGGCACTTCAAGGATCACGCCTCCGGATAGATCGGGAAGCGTTCGCAAAGCGCACGCACGCGCTCACGCACATTGGCCTCGATCTGGCCGTCGCCGGCTTCACCATTCTTGGCCAGTCCGTCGAGCACGTCGGCAACCATGTTGCCGATCTCGCGGAACTCGGCGGGGCCGAAGCCGCGCGTCGTGCCGGCCGGGCTGCCGACGCGGATGCCGCTGGTCTTGACGGGGGGCAGGGGATCGTTGGGGATGCCGTTCTTGTTGCAGGTGATCGCCGAACGCTCCAGCGCCTCGTCGGCGTCGCGGCCGGTCACGCCCAGTGGGGTGAGGTCGACCAGCGCCAGATGCGTGTCGGTACCGCCCGAAACCAGGTTCGCGCCGCGCTCCTTGAGCGTGGCGGCCAGCACCTTGGCATTCTCGACGACGGCTGCGGCATAGCTCTTGAACTCGGGCTGCAGCGCTTCGCCGAAAGCGACCGCCTTGGCGGCGATGACGTGCATCAGCGGGCCGCCCTGGAGGCCGGGGAAGACCGCGGAGTTGATCTTCTTCGCGATCGCCTCGTCATCGGTCATCACCATGCCGCCGCGCGGGCCACGCAGCGTCTTGTGCGTCGTCGTGGTGATGACATGGGCGTGGCCGAACGGGGTGGGGTGGACGCCGCCGGCGACCAGACCCGCGAAATGCGCCATATCAACCATGAAGATCGCGCCGACTTCATCGGCGATCGCGCGGAAACGCGCGAAATCGATGTGGCGCGGATAGGCCGAGCCGCCGGTGATGATGATCTTCGGGCGATGCTCCTTGGCCAGCGCCTCGACCTGGTCGAAATCGATCAGGTGGTCGTCGGGGCGCACGCCATATTGCACGGCATTGAACCATTTGCCCGACATCGCGGCGCGCGCGCCGTGCGTCAGGTGGCCGCCGGCATCCAGGCTGAGGCCCAGGATGGTGTCGCCGGGCTTGGCGAGCGCCAGCATGACGGCGCCATTGGCCTGCGCGCCCGAATGCGGCTGCACGTTGGCGAAGCCGCAACCGAAGATCTGCTTGGCGCGATCGATCGCGATCTGCTCGACCTCGTCGGAGGGGGCGCAGCCCTGATAATAGCGCTTGCCGGGATAGCCTTCGGCATATTTGTTGGTGAACACCGAGCCCTGCGCTTCGAGCACAGCCTTGGAGACGATGTTTTCCGAGGCGATCAGTTCGATCTGGGTCTGCTCGCGCGTCAGTTCGTGGCGGACGCCGGCGAAGATCGCGGGATCAGCCTGCTCAAGGCCGCGGGTGAAGAAGCCGTCGGGCTGGACGTTGTTCAGCGAAGCGGGATTGGTGCTCATACGGGCTCCTTTGCGGGGTTGGTCAGCTTCTCGACGCGGCGCTGGTGACGGCCGCCCTCGAAACCGGTGGAGAGGAATTCGGCGAGGCAATCCTTCGCCATGTCGATGCCGGTCAGCCGCGCGCCCATCGCGATGACGTTCGCGTCATTGTGCTGGCGGGCGAGGCGGGCGGATAGGCTATCCGAAACGCGCGCACAGCGGCAGGCCGGATTGCGGTTGACCGCGATCGAGATGCCGATGCCCGATCCGCACAGCGCGACGCCGAAATCAGCCGCACCATGCGCGATCGCATCCGCCAGCTTGTAGCCATAATCGGGATAATCGACACTGGCGCCGTCATTGGGGCCGAGATCGGCCACCTCATGGCCCTGTTCGCGCGCCCAGTCGGCGAGCGCGGATTTCAGGTCGATTGCGGCATGATCGGATGCGAAGGCAAGGCGCATGGCGGCGCTCCTACGGAACTAAATGAGTCGATGGCGCGCTCTCTAGTGGAGGCGGCCGCCGAACGCCACCGGCGATTGGGTGGACATTGCAACTCTGTTACGGTCAATATCCGCCCGACATCGTTTTCGAAAGGACATGCCGATGCGCCTCGCCCCGCTTCTCCTCGTCACCGCGCTGCTTCTGTCGGGCTGCGGCAAGCAACCCGCCGAGGAGAACGCCGCCGCGAGCCCGGAAAATGGCATGGCGATGGATATCGAGGAAGTACCGGCGAACGAAGGGCCAAGTACCGGATCGACCGATCTTGCGATTGAGGATGGCGCCGCAACCGATGCCTGGGTCGGCAAGTGGACGGGGCCGGAAGGCCTGGTGCTCGATATCGCCAAGACCGCCCAGGCCGGGCGCTACGATGTGAAGGTGACGCTGCTCGATGGGTCGGGCAGCTATACGGGAACGGCCGATGGTGACGTGATCCGCTTCACACGCGGTGGCACGCAGGAGGTGATCCGGAAGGCGACAGGCGATCAGACCGGGCTGAAATGGCTTGCCGGCAAGCAGAACTGCCTGATGATCAAACAGAGCGAAGGCTTCTGCCGCGACTGATCGGGCCAGCCAGTCATATCGGCGCGACCCCGGGGTGTTTGTCGGTCTGGTGATGGAACACGTGCCGGGCCGCGTGGTTGAACCATGGTCTTCAGCCAATCGTCAGGAGCAGGGACCATGGACAATGCATTTCAGGCTTCCACCCCGATTCAGCCAGTCATGCCGGATTTCGGTGATGCTCGTGAGCCGGCCCGCCTGGAACCTTCGACATTCGCTCAATTCGCGATCGCGACGGTTGATCGCAGGATTGGCCGCGTCGCGAGCGGTCTGGTCGGGTTGGCTGATTCATTCGACGATATCGTGCGTCGCGCTGATCCGCCGCTCGCCGAGCCGTTCGGCGGTTATGCCGTATCCGCGTCGGATGGTCTCAGGAGCCTTGCCCGGCGCGCGGGCGAGCAGGATGCTGGTGAATTGATCGGCGGGATCGGTCGAGCCGCGAAAAATCATCCTGTCGCTACGGCTGGCATCGGCGCGGTTGTCGGTACGGCAATCGGCCTGGCAATCGTTGCGCTTGGGCGATCGACCGAGAATGGACGGGGGAATCTGGCGAGCGCTTAGGCGTTCAGGCGCGGGGCGCCATCTCGTCCGTCAGATGCTCGATCGCGAACAGGCGGTGACGTTCCGCCATCACGAGATGGGAACGGACGACGCGGGGATCCTTGGCCGCGCCGGCAAGCATGCGCTCGTCGGTCTCTCGGCGGAGATGATAGTCTTTGGCGTTTTCCTGGACCTTTCCCATATGCCGAACGTCATAGATCGGTCGTTAACGAAGTCATAAATATCCGTTTCGGATGCAGTTTCTGCGAGGATAGGGGTTTCGGCACCGAAATCATCACGATCAGCCACCGTTTGGACGCTGGCATGTCACGCGGTCGCGCGCTATTCGCGCGGTTATGCTCACCCGGATCGATCTCTGGATCGGCAAGACGCTCTTCGTTCCGCCGATCGTCAAATTGTGCCAGCTCACGCGTCAGAGCCAGTTCGCGGTTTCGCGCCTGTTCTGGTTCATCGCCGCGCTCGACGGTTTCTACAGGGCGGAAACCATGTTCGGTTCGGTCGTGTTTGGGGCGCTCAGCATCTTCATGATGCTCACCGCGTCATTACGCGCGGATATGCCGACATCGAGCTCGATGGTTTTTCGGATGATCGCACTGGCGTTCCTGCTCATCGACGTGTTCGCCGGAGCGACGACGGGCGAATGGCTCGGCGCTGAATTCTGGGTATTCGTGCTGATCGCTGAATATGCCGCGACGATCCGCACGATTCCGCCGCTGGAGACGAAAAAGACCGCACCAAAGGCGGCGGATGCACGCGGGCAATGAGGGCGAAAGACCGCTACGGGCTTCGCTGAAAGCTCAAGCTGCGGCGGGCAGCTCGATCGCAAATAGTGTCGCGCCTTCATAGCGTGGCGCGGTGGCATCGAACTCCGCAAAGGGTTCGAACGATCCGCCATCCAAAGCGATCTCGGTCAATCCGGCGAGCTTGAAGGTCCCCAGCTTGATTTCGCGCGGCGGGTTGCCGTCGCGTTCCAGCGTCACAGCATCGATGTGCAATTCGCCATGGCGGGTGTAGAGGATGTGCGGCGCAAGCCTGACGCCGCCCCGGTTATATCGGGCCGTGATGCTCTTTTGCAGCGCGATCGCTTCCAGCAGTATTTTGCTCGGCATACCGATCAGCATGTACAAGCCTGAAAGACGATTCAAGTTTTTTGTGCATTGCAACAGAAAAAATGCGCCCGACGGTATGTCGGCCGCTCCTTGTCGGGACCTTCGTTGCCGCACGGAGATACCCATAGAAACACGGCGCCGCAGAGCAGCGCCGTAGGTGGGTAGACTTCAGTTTCTCCCCCTTTTGAGCGCCGCCACAGGAGCCCCCGGGCAGCGCTTGAGCGACAACATGTGCGAAATACCGGGCCGGGGCAAGGTTTCGCCATGTTCGATTTGGTCCATTTTGGAGAGGCTTTTGGCCGAGGTCCGGTGATGACCGTCAAGCAAGCAGCCCCTGCGCACGGAAGCTGACATGACCGGTGCGGGCGATCACCAGATGATCGAGCAAGGCCACGCCGATCGCCGTTCCCGCCTGGCGCAAGTCCTCCGTTATGCGGATGTCGGTCAGGCTGGGTTTCGGATCGCCGGACGGATGATTATGGACCAGGATCAGCGATACCGCACCGAGCTCAAGTGCGCGGCGCATCACTTCGCGGGGATAAACCGGCGCAGTGTCGACGCAGCCGCGCCACATCGTCTCGTCGCTGATCAGGCGGTTTCCGCTGTTGAGGAACAGGATCCTGATCTGCTCCACCGGTTCGTGCACAAGTAAGGCGGACAGATAGTCGATGACAGCGGCCGAACCGGACAGCACGGGCTGGGTGAAGGCGTCCACCCGGAGCGTATGGAGCATGGCTTCGCGCATCAGGGAGACATGTTCGGCGATTGCCGCGTCGCCGGTTGTTCTCGCAAGCGCCATTCTGTCGGCGGCCAATACCCCTGAGAGTGATCCGAACCGGCTGATCAGGCGTTCGGCCGCGCCTGGGGCGCGGGCACCGGCGATGGGGGCAAGGATGTCGCCCAGGATCTGTCTGCCCCGGTCTCGATCCGCCGCCTGCGATGCCGCCACGTCCCCAGCGCAAGCAGCGCAAGCTGCGGATAGGCAAGCTTGCCCGTCGCCACTGCATAGGTCCATGCCACCAATGTCGGATCGAACGCTTTCACGCCATGGACCGCGACGAGGATCAACTGAAGGCTCGCTACCCATATCGGCCAATATCTGTTTGCCGTGCTTGCCAGCCAGACGAGCCCGATCAGCATCACCGTATCGATCAGGAGCATCCTCATCTCGACATCGAGAAAGGCGGTGTCCCATTTCGCCCGCATCACGAGATAAGTGGCCGGGCCGGCACAGAGAAAGATCACGGCGACGATCCGTTCGGGCGTACCGCCACGCCACAGGGCATAGCTGCAGCACAGGATCAGGAGGCTGTTGAACAGGATGATATGCGCCATGTCCCGACCCGATCAGCTTCGGCCGATCGGGTCAAGGAAATCATGGCCGTACGCTCAGGGCCTCGGCGGCTTTGGGGTTTCGTCTCGCCACGAGATGATGGGAAGACCCGTGGTTTCCTGAACCTTTTCCAGATGGCGATGGGCCGCCACCGCGTGGCGACGCGCAGCGATCGCCGCGCTCATCGCCTCGCCCATGGAATCGAGCGCATGCTGGCCGACCACGGCGGGGAAATTCGCATCGGCGCGGGCACGGGGAAGTGCTGCGGTCAGGTCCGCGCCGGCGGAGACGACCTGATCGATCAGCCGTTCGAAACGGATCAGGCCTTCCGCAACCTTCATCGCGGCGGAGAGCTGTTTGCTGGGTGCTTGAGTCATGATTCATCTCCTGCGCGCAAACGCATTGCGCGGCACTGGATTGTCTGGGGATCTTAGAAAATGGCGCGCTCGACGGCCTCTACCAGATCGAGCAGGGTCCTAAGGCCGATGGCGAGCATTCCGAACGCCACGGCAAATGCCAGGGGAAGCATCAGCATCCATCCCAGCCGCTGTCTTACCGTCAGGTCATTGATCGTCCTCCGCCCCCCGCGGATCGGCAGACGGAAGGAGGCACCTGGTTGCTCGAACGCGGCCTGATATGGCTGGCGTTCTTCCCGCACCATGTTGCGCTCCGGCTGTCCTTCGCCGATCCGCTCATTGATCGATGGGGCAAGAGTGTCGATTGTGACGGCGCGATCAATGTCGATTGGTTCGGATACGAGCCGTTCGTATGTCACGCCCTCATGTTCGGCGAGCAGTCGCGCGGCTTCGAAACGGGTGGTGGCGCCCAAAGTGCGGATCGCGCGCTCCAGCCGCTTGTCCACTGTGTGGTGCGATATGCCGAGTTCGAGCGCTATTTCCTTGGAGTTCCGACGCGCCCAAACCTTGCGCAGGCAGACGCGCTGCGGCTCGGTCAGTTTGTCAAAGGCGCGTTCCATATCCGATGGTTACCATTGCGTGACCGGACATGGCCAGACGCCATGTTCGTACCGAACACGCTGCGAGGAAGGCGTTTGTCGCTGTGACTCTGCCGAAATGGTCGGCCGCATTCGAAGTGGCTCGCGTTGGTCCTTGGGCTCTGAGGGGCAAGCACACCCTTTCAAGGCGTTGGGCGGTGAAAGCGTCGAAGCCTTCATGGCCATCGCCCATAATCGCGAAAACCACATGGTCGACAATGCCCGCGACATGGCCTGGATCCTAGCGGACAAGGAACTGAAGGCGCGATACGACCAGTTCCCCTAGGAGAATCATTTCTCGGTCCTGCCCCCGCAGATCGGTCGCGCGATCCCCTTTGCATTGAGCCGCTGAGCGGCGACGGCGCGTTTACTCGCCGAACAGCGCTTGCAACGCAGCCCGGCGGATCTTCCCATTGGGCGTGCGTGGCAGGTCGTCGACGAAGCGGATCAAGCGCGGATATTTATAGGGCGCGATCGAAGCCTTCACATGGTGTCGCAGCTGTTCGGCCAGCGCTTCGCCGATCATGGCGCCGGGCGCCGCGATGATCAGCGCCGCCACCTGCATGCCGCGTTCAGGGCAGGGCACCCCGGTCACCGCGCATTCGGCGACCGCGGCGTGCGACGTCAGCGCTACCTCCACCTCGGACGCCGCGATATTGTAGCCGCTGGAGACGATCATATCGTCGGCGCGGCCGACATAGGCGAAGTAGCCGTCGGCATCGCGGCGGTAGATGTCGCCGGTGACATTCCATCCGTCGCGCACATAATCCGCCTGGCGAGGATCATCGAGATAGCGGCAGCCAGTGGGTCCTTTCACCGCCAGACGACCCATCCCCTCGACGATCGGCTGGTCTGCATCGTCGAGGATTGTCACCTGATAGCCCGGCACCGCGCGGCCGGTGGTGCCCGGCCGGATATCGTCATCCGAGGCACTGATGAAGATATGCATCATTTCGGTCGCGCCGATGCCGTTCACCAGCTTCATGCCAGTCGCGCGATGCCAGTCGTGCCAGATCGTCTCCGGCAGGTCTTCACCGGCTGACACGCAACAGCGCAGCCGGGAGGGAAAGCTGTCCGCCAGCATGCCCAACATCGCGCGATAGCCGGTCGGCGCGGTCGCCATCACCGTGGCGCCGAGTTCGGTTGCCGCATCTAGCAGCGCCTTGGGGCCGGGCGTCTCGACCGTGGCGGCGACCCCGCCGGAACGCCAGGGAAAGACGAGTTGCATGCCCAGCCCAAAGGTGAAGGCCAATGGCGCGGAGCAGATCCAGATATCGTCGGGGCGGGGATCGAGCAGATTGGCGGCGAAGCTGTCTGCGCAGGCCAATATGTCGCGGTGGAACTGGATGCATCCTTTTGGCACACCGGTGGTGCCCGAGGTGAAGGCGATCAGCGCGGGATCATCGCGATGCGTGTCGATCGGCGTGAAGCCCGGCGCGACATGGCGGAGTCGCTGTTCCAGCGCGCCGTCACCGGCGTCTCCATTATAGTCCAGCACCGATCGCATGGTCGGCGCCATCGTCGCCCCCGCCGTAAAGTCCTCGATCGTCCGGCCGTCGACGATCGCATGCGATATTGCGCCCTTATCGATGATCTTGGCGATTTCGCCCGCGCGCAGAATGGGCATGGTGGCCACCGCCACCCCACCCGCTTTCAGGATGCCGAGCCAGGCAGCGATCATGGTCGCTGTATTGGGGCCACGCAACAGCACGCGGTTGCCCGGTATCAGGCCTTCCTGTTCGACCAGCAGGCGCGCGATCCGATCCGACAATGCGTGCATCTCCCCATAGGTCCAGCGTCCTGCGGCGTTGACGACGGCAAGCCGATCGGGAGCACCCGCGTCGATCAGTGCCGTCCCCACATTGAGGCGTTCGGGATAGCGAAGCGCCGGCAGGTCGAAGCGGAATTCGGGCTGCGCTTCGATGGGTGGTAACCGGTCGATCACGAAACGGTCGATATGGGAGGTGTTCATCGCTTCTGTCCCTGCAATGGAGGCGGTGCGGCACAGGGGCGGGGGCTGTGCGGCCGGATCATGACGCGTTCCGGATGTGGGGACGCAACGCGAAGGCGATCACGGTCAGTGCCAGTCATGCGGCGCCGATGAACACCGACAGTCGCCAGACTCCGCCGGCCAGTACCATCGTGACGGCGATGGCGAGCGGCCCGGCCAGGCCGGAGGCGAGCATGGGCAACCGGACGAGCAGCCTGGGTATCCAGAAACGGACATAATGGCCGACCGCGCCGCCGATACCGATCATGGTCAACAGACGCTGGCTCAAGCCGCGATTCAGCCCTTGTTCGCGTGCCTGCACAGCCTCGGACGAAATCCCCGTCACCTTGCCATCCTTTTCGGCGCACCCAGGGCGCGCGTTTCCCCTGCCGGAACGCGGCCGTTCCGGTGGATTTTCCCGTTCTTCGTTTGCCCGGCGCCGCTGTTCCTCGACCGCGGCCTGCTGTTATCTCGTGGCGAGTGCTGCCGCAGCTTCGGCCAGCGAACCGTCGGTCTTGACAGCCTTGAGGCAGATCGTCGTCTTGGTGTGCTGTACACCCGGCAGCACCGTCAGGTCGTGGCGCAAGATGGTATCGAGCTGCTCGGCATCGCGGCAATGGAGCTTGATCAGATAATCAGCCGCGCCCGCCATCGTTCGGCATTCGACGACCACTGGCGACTTGACCACCGCCGCTTCGAATTCCGCACGGCGAGGGGCTTCGATGATCACTTCGACATAAGCGGTCATCAGCAGCCCGAGCGCCGCCGGCGACAGGGCGGCATGGTAGCCGGTGATCGCGCCGCTACGCTCCAGTTCCTGGACGCGCGACCAGCATGGGGTCTTGGACAACCCCACTGTCTCGCCGAGCGCGGCGAAGGGCTGTCTGGCATCGCGCTCGAGTTCAGCGAGCAGGTTGCGATCGATCCTGTCCATGCCACTCCCATGGGTCGCCCCGGCCGCGACCGCCGCGCGCCGCTGGCGGCGATCGTGCCCGCCTTCACCATGAAATATTCCCTCTCCATTTTCCATTGGGCTTGGTGTCCTTCGGGATGCTTTCATCACGTGACGGTGGCGCGAACCTTGTAGTTCTCGCGATCCCAGGCGCGCTCTTCCAGAATCGTCACCAGCGTCTCGACGGCGCGCCATATGTCCTCGAACCCCAGATAGAGCGGCGTGAAGCCGAAGCGGATCGCGTCGGGTGCGCGGAAATCGCCAACCACGCCGTGTGCGATCAGCGCCCGGCACAGGGCATAGGCTTCGGGATGCGCGAACGAGACGTGACTACCGCGTCGTATGGCGTCACGCGGCGAGATCAATGTCAGATCATGACCGACACAGCGTGTTTCGACCATCTCGATGAAATGATCCCCCAACGACCGTGATTTGGCGAGGAGGGCGGCGGGGGCGACATCGTCGAACAGCGCAACGCCTTCCTCCAGTGCGGCCATCCCGAGGATAGACGGGGTGCCGCACAGAAAACGCGATATGCCGGGGGCGGGAATATAGGCATCGTCGAAGGCGAAGGGGGCACCATGGCCCATCCAGCCGGTGAGTGGCGAAACCAGCACATCTTGCAGTCGCTTTGCGACATAGAGGAAAGCCGGTGCCCCCGGCCCGCCGTTCAGGTATTTATAGCCGCAGCCGACCGCGAGGTCGGCGTCACAGCTGTTCAAATCCACCGGCAGCGCGCCGACGCTGTGGCTGAGATCCCAGAGCACCAATGCGCCGCGCGCATGTGCTGCCGCGGTGATCGCGGCCATATCGTGCATGGCGCCGCTGCGGTAATGGACATGGGTCAGCAGCACGACGGCGGTGTCGTCGTTGATCGCATCGTACAGCGCATCCGCCGCGACGGTCTTCACGATGCGGCCGGGCAGCGTGGTGGCGACGCCCTGCGCGATGTACAGGTCAGTCGGGAAATTGCCGGGTTCGCTCAATATGGTCGATCGATCCGAACGCAGCGTACATGCAGCGACGAGGAGCTTGAACAGGTTGACCGAGGTCGTATCGGCGACGACGACTTCGTCGGACGCCGCGCCGATCAGCCGGGCGATCGCGCCGCCGACGCGCTGGGGGGTACGGATCCAGCCATGGGCATTCCAGCTTCCGATCAGGTCCTGGCCCCATTCAGTGCGTATCATCCGATCCATGCGTTCCGCTGCGGCGCGAGGGGCGGCGCCCAGCGAATTGCCGTTCATGTAGATGACACCCTCCGGCAGCGCGAACTGTTCGCGCTTGGTGCGCAGGGGATCCGCCATGTCGAGCGCCCGGGCGCTGTCGCGATCAAGAGTCATCCGCGAATCTCCGACATGAAGTTGCGGAAGCCAAGGCGATCGGCGCGGCGCGGCCGATCCGACCGTGGCTGACGTTCGCGGTTCGAAAGGATCGGCTTCATCGTCAAACCATATCCTGATCCCCAAATCAGATGGTTCTTTTCTTTCCGCGAAATTGGCGGATTTGGGTGATGATGTCCTATTAAAATCGATATATGCAGAACCTTGTTCTGCGGCATTGCTGCCGCGCAGCTTCTGCGCCCCCGGGGGGCTTTTCGGAGCAGTTCCGAGTCGCGAAAATCCGCAGCTGCCGGGCTGTCTATAACTTGCGGATCAGGCGGGTGGCCACGGCGATCCAGGCTGGATCGGCGGTTACCTGCTGGCGCAATCCAGCACCCAGCGGGAGCAGATGGAGGCGGCCGTCTTCGCGGCCGATGAGCCGACCGAACAGGAAGCGTCCGCCGGGACGGGGAACCAATATGTCACGATTGAGCGCGGTGCCGAAGGCGTCAGGGGCAAGGCGTTCGCACCAGATCTCGTCTCCGGCACGATAATCACCGATCCCGGCCTCGACGCGCATCGCGACGTGATCCGGCGATGCTGCTGGCGGCGCGATGCTGCTTTCGTGAAGAGGGGCACGAGCACCGTCCGGCCCAAGCACCGCGATCAGAGCCAGGTCGATGCGTTCCGGGGTGCGCACCAGATTCGATGCGGTGACCCCCAGCGCGGCGGCGATACGGTTGAGCCAAGCGACGGAAACCGTGCGGGTTCCCGTTTCGAGCCGGCCGATCGTCTGCGCCGTGGTCGGTGGATCGCAGCGCGCGGCGACATCGGCCAACGTGAGCCGCTTCGCGCGTCGAACTTCGCGAATAGCCGTGATCATCAGCCGATTCCCGATAACCGTTCAGGTTCCTTTTCTCCAATAATATCGTTTCGACCGCAAGGTTTTTCAGTCGATGGGGGCGAAGGCTGGCGTGTCAGGTGACAAGCATGCGAACCGATTCGGCGAATGGACGGCCGCGATCCGGCGCGTGATCGAGGAACAGTTGCGGTTCGATCAATTCAATCTCCATCATTGCGTGCCCGCCATGTCCGTCACCGACCAGATCGATCCGCGCATAGAGCAGAGGGCTTTCGATCAGCGCGAGCGCCGCCTGCGCGGTTCGGATCGCTGACGCCGGCGGCGTTATCGGCATGTCGCGGCCGCCATATTGAGGCTGGACGCGAAAATCGCCCACTCCAGGGTGCTTGATAAAGGCGTGGCTGTATCTTCCGGCGAACCAGAACAGCGAATATTCGCCTTCGCTCATGATCAGGGGTTGCATGGGCTGAAGAAGCATTCTTCTTCCGGTCAGCGCTTCAGGAAAACCGGCGTCCGGCGCGATCCTGACAATGCCACGGGCGCTGGCGGATATGACGGGTTTTGCAGCGATTTCGACATTGCCGAAGCGTGCTCGCGCCAGTGTCAGATCGGAAGGCACGATCGCCTCCGTCAGCAGCGTGGGAACGACATGGGCGCCGCGCCCGGCAAGTTCGATCAGGTAGGATTTCTGATAATTCCAGCGCAGGACGGCCGCAGGGTTCGCCAGGCGGACGCCGCGGCCTTCCCACATGTCGATCGCCGCGCACCAGCGTTCCTGTACGTCGTGATACCCCCAGGTGAGCAATGGCATGACCAGATCGTAGCGCGCGAGATCGATTCCGCTCTGTGGATCGCCGATCCAGGGCACGAATTCGGGCGTGATTTCCGCCAGAGCCAGGGTATCGGCAAGGATTCTCGCCTGAACGGGCCACATCGGCGCGTAGAGATGATGGCTGGACTCGGGCGAAAGAATGCAAATACTGAGCATGATGGCTTCCTGGATCGGAAAGCAGCGGTTGCTAATCCCGGAGGCGGCCCGATCCGGTTTACCGATTCTGCGAGTGGGTTCTGCGTGGACGGTGCGTTGTGGACCGAAACGGGCAATGGCACCATGATCTTGCGTGATCCTGAGTGGGAGCTGGCTCGATGATTCTCTATGGTGCGTCCCTGTCGCCCTTTGTCCGGAAAGTCCTGGCTTATGCGGCCGAAAAGGGCATCGCTCTCGAGTTGAAGCCCGGGGGCATGGGGCAGGGAGGCGCCGAGTTCGAGGAAGCCAGCCCGTTCCGCAAGATGCCGGCGCTTCGTGATCCGGGTTCGGATGGCGGGAGCGACTTCACCATTTGCGATTCAAGTGCGATCATCACCTATCTGGAAGCCAAATATCCGGAACCGAACCTGATCCCGGTCGAACCCAGGGCGAGGGCGCGCGCGATTTGGTACGACGAGTTCGGCGACACCATCGTGATGGGGTGCGGCGTGAAGATGTTCTTCAACCGGGTGGTGTCTCCGCGCTTCCTTGGTCGGCCGGGCGACCTGTCGGCGGCCGACGCGGCCGAGCGTGACGAACTGCCGCCGATCCTCGACTATCTCGAGCGCACCATTCCGGACTCCGGTTTCCTTGTGGAAGACCGGTTGACATTGGCGGATCTGGCGGTCGCTAGCCCCTTCGCCAATCTCGGACATATCGACGTGCGGCCTGATCCTGTCAGGCATCCGCGAACGACGGCCTATCTTGAGGCCATCCTGTCGCGTCCGTCGTTCTCGCACTGGGTGGAGCGCGAAAGGGCCTATTTCATGCGCGAACCGATCTCGTCCTGACGCATGCCGCCACCGGTTACCGGGCGGGCAGGGTGACCTTCGGCGCGTCCGCGAAGGGCGTGATACCGAATTTGGGATAGATTTCGCTCGGATAGTAGAAGGTGCCATCCTTCACCACCATGGCGATGCGCTTGATGGCCTTGATGTCCTTTGTCGGATCGCCCGGAATCAGCATGAAATCGGCGAGCTTGCCTTTCTCGATCGAACCGAGCCGCTGATCCTGGCCGAGGTAGCGCGCCATGTCATATGTGGCGCGTGTCAGGATCTGGCCAGGCGTCATGCCGATGCGCTGGAGCAGCTCGAGTTCGCGATGATAGGTGAAGGATCCGCCGGTATCGGTGCCCGGCACGATCAGGACACCGCGATCGTTGAGCAGCTTCACGGTCGCGACGATCTTGTCGAACGCACCGCGATAGGCCGCGTCATCCCCGGGCGCGGAGGCGTCGATCAACGCCTTTTTCGCACCGCGCTGATAGCCGATGGGCATATGATCGAGATAATCGACGGCGCCCGGCGGAACCTGTCCATCGCGGTTCTGGGTCAACATCTCGTGAATGCCGATCGTCGGATCGATCACGAGCTTGCGATCGACCATCATGCCGACGGTATGTCTGACCTTTTCGCCATCGAGATCGAGCGCGGGCAGCCGCTTGAGCGCGGTGAGGCGGAACAGGGTGCGCGTATCCTCGTTCGGCTGGATCACCCAACCGAGCATGAACTGATTGATATGCGTGATCTCGTCGTAGCCGGCCTCGATCATCGCATCGGCGCTGGAAAAGGCCGGCACATGGCCGGAAACGCGGAGCCCAAGGCGATGGGCTTCCTTGACGAGCGCGGGAGCCCAGGCCGGATTCATGCTGTTGTAGAGCTTGACCTGCCAATAGCCTCGCGCGGCATACCAGCGCACCGCATCGAGAGCGGCTGCTTCGCTATCGACCACGAAGCCGTTATTCGCGCTGAACGGGCTTTTCCCTTCGATGAAGCCGCTGCGCACGATCCGCGGGCCGCCGATCACGCCACTGTCGATCCGCTGGACCAGCGTGTCGAGCACGGCGTTGTCGTTCCCCATGTCTCGCACGGTGGTGATGCCGGCGGCCAGGTTGAGCAGGGCGTCGTCCTGGCTGATATGCCCATGCATTTCGTTGAAGCCGGCAAGCAGCGTGCCGCCGGCGCCGTCGATCGCGACCTCTCCGGGCGTGGCCGGGCTGTCGAGCGGCTCGACAGCGGCGATCATATTGCCGTTGACCAGCACCGACAGGGGTTCCGAAAGCGTGCCTTGGCCGGGACGGAAGACGCGGACATTGCGGATTCGAATAGGCGCGCCGTAGCGATGGGCCGTCTGCTTTTCGATCGCGACATAGCGTTCGGTCGAGAGCTTCTCGGCGAAGGCACGCAGCTTCGCCTCGTCACGCTCATATCCTTCGCGAACCACGACGAAATCGGGCGTCATATAGGCGAAAAGAGCGCCGTCCGCGTCGAGCGCGAGATAGCTGGGATTGAGGTCGATGCCGCCAAGCGCATAGGCGGAAACCGCCTCCGCGCCGCCCTTGCCGTCGACCGCGATGCTGCCGGCCGGTTCAAGTCGCAGCGTGCCGCCGGGCAGGGCGGGCAGGCTATGGTCCGCATCCTTCAAGAGGGCCCGGGCATAGAGGCCGAGCGACCAGGGGCTGGAGCTCTGCGCCACGTAAGCTGCGGCCTCCTTGGTCACCGCGCTGCCCTTGCCGGTTGAATCGGTCCAACTCGATCGGCCGCCAGTTGCCTTGAAGCGTTCGTCGATCTTGCTGCCGAAGGTCGTGGCGCCGGTGATGGTCCAGGCGATCGGGAGGCCGCTGGAATCGACGTCGATCCGCTCCTTCATCGTCGGACCACGGCCGTTATTCTTGTAGTCGAAATCGATGCTCGTGCTGGAACCCCGCGTGTCGGCGATCAGGTGGCCGACATTCTTCTGTCCGAAGATCACGGTGAACCGTTCCTTTTTCGCCTCATCCGCAGGGCTGGCGAGAACCGGATTGGCGATGAGGGCGGTGGAAAGGCTGAGCGCCAGCGCGAGACGTGTCTTCATGGCGTGGACAAGAGCATGGCGGGCAGGGGCCGTAAAGAGGTCGCCTGCGATTGCGCTTTCGCAATGCGCTCTTGGCGTTCGTTCGATGTTGGGTCGCGCAAAATTATTTCGCGGCCACCGCCGATATTCGGGAACCTTCCTGGTACTCTTTGGTTCTGCGCGTGTCCGATGCGGGGGATGTGCGGCTTTTTGGCCACACCCAACCCAATTGTTTCGCTTGCGTGGAAACATGGCATTGGGTAGTGAGTTTTTGCTGTCCTAAGTGACAAACAAGAAAGGGGAATACCTATGCGGAAAGTCGCCATGGCGATGGCACTTGCCTCCACGGCCCTCGCTTCGCCGGCTCTCGCCCGCGACGATGCGTGGTACATCGGAGTCGAGGGTGGCGCGATGATCGTCGAGGATCTCGATCTCGACATCGGCGCCCGGAACGATGCCGCTCGGGTCGATCATGACTATGGTTACGACTTCGACGCGATCATCGGTTATGATTTCGGTGGCTTCCGCGTTGAAGCCGAAGTCGGCTACAAGAGCGCGAGCGTCGACGGCTACACGTCGGCGGTTCCCACGCCCTTCGGTCCCGGAAGCGCGGTTTCCGCCTCGGGCACCTATGACTATGCTGGCGGCAAGACGACCGCTCTGAGCTTCATGGTCAACGGCATGCTCGATTTCGGCGATGATGACGGCCTTCAGGGCTTCATCGGTGCCGGCGCGGGTGTCGCCCGCGTGAAGGCGGACAACTACTCGATCAACTCGACTGGCCCCGGCTTCCTGAACGATTCGGACACCGGCTTCGCCTGGCAGGCGATTGCGGGCGTTCGCGCTCCGCTGACCGACAATATCGACGTTGGCCTGAAGTACCGCTTCTTCAACGTGAACAATGTCGATCTGGTGGATCGTCTGGGCCGTGACGTGCAGACCCGCTTCCGCTCGCACAGCCTGCTCGGCTCGGTGATCTTCAACTTCGGTGAGGCTGCCCCGCCGCCGCCTCCCCCGCCGCCGCCGCCGCCGCCGCCTCCCCCGCCGCCGCCTCCCCCGCCGCCGCCTCCGCCGGTGCCGGAGTGCACGCCGGGACCGTACATCGTGTTCTTCGACTGGGATAAGTCGAACATCACGCCGGAAGCGGCTTCGATCCTGGACAACGCGGTCACCGCGTACCAGAATTGCGGCAACGCCCAGGTCATGCTTGCCGGCCACGCCGACAAGTCGGGTTCGGACAAGTACAATGTGGGCCTCTCGCAGCGCCGCAACGACTCGGTTCGCTCCTATCTGGAATCGAAGGGCATTCCTTCGGGCGTCATCTCCACCGAAGCGTTCGGCGAAAGCCGTCCGCGCGTCGAGACCGCCGACGGTGTCCGCGAACTGCAGAACCGCCGCGTGGAAATCACTTACGGACCCGGTTCGGGCATGTAAGCGACGGGCGATCTTCGGATCGCCTCATGCGACAAAAATCGGAGGTCGACCCTTGGGTCGGCCTCCTTTTTTGTGCGCTTTTTGTGCGCTTGCTGCGCCGCATGACGGTCAAATCGAGCGAGAGTGCCTTTGGATTCCGGCGAAAATGGCAAGCTCGGCGAGCAGAATGCTGCGATGCAACGTGTCGATGTTCGTCGAATCAGGCAGACGTCTCAAAAATCGCGGTAAACAGAAATCACCTTCACCCGTTCGGGTTTGATCCGGGCCGGACAGTGTCTAAGAAGCTCTCAAACCATCATCGGGGAATGACATGAAGATCACCATGATCGGCGCCGGCTATGTCGGCTTGGTGTCTGGCGCGTGCTTTTCGGATTTCGGCCACAGCGTCGTATGTGTCGATAAGGATCCCCGGAAGATCGAGGCACTCGAAGCCGGGCGGATGCCGATCTACGAGCCGGGGCTCGATGCGCTTGTCGCCAAGAATGTTGCGGCGGATCGCCTGTCCTTCACGACCGATCTCGCGGAGGCGGTGAATGGGGCAGGGGCGATCTTCATCGCCGTGGGCACGCCCTCACGCCGTGGCGACGGTCACGCTGATCTGACCTATGTCTACGAAGCCGCACGTGAAATCGCGGGTGCCCTGACCGGCGACACGGTGATCGTCACCAAATCGACAGTGCCTGTCGGCACGGGCGACAGGGTGGAAGAGATTATGCGAGAGCTGCGGCCCGAGCTGAAGGTGGAAGTGGTTTCCAACCCCGAATTTCTTCGCGAAGGCGCAGCGATCGGCGATTTCAAGCGGCCGGACCGCATCGTCCTCGGCAGCGACAATGAATGGGCGCGCGATGTGATGCGCGAAATCTATCGGCCGCTTTACCTGAATCAGGCGCCGATGGTCTTCACCAGCCGGCGCAGTTCCGAACTGATCAAATATGCCGCGAATGCCTTTCTCGCGACCAAGATCACTTTCATCAATGAAATCGCCGACCTCTGCGAGGCGGTGGGGGCCGATGTTCAGGATGTCTCGCGCGGCATTGGTCTGGATAACCGGATTGGCGCGAAATTCCTGCATGCGGGGCCGGGTTATGGCGGCTCATGCTTCCCGAAGGATACAGTCGCGCTGCTCAAGACGGCCGAGGACAATGCCATTCCGCTCAGGATCGTCGAGGCGACGGTGCAGGTGAACGACAGTCGCAAACGTGCGATGGGCCGGCGCATCCTCCAGGCGATGGGCTCGGATCTTCGTGGCAAAACCGTCGGACTGTTGGGCCTGACCTTCAAGCCCAATACCGACGATATGCGCGACGCCCCGTCGCTCGCGATCATCCAAAGCCTCCAGGATGCCGGCGTGCATATCAAGGCCTATGATCCTGAAGGCATGGAGGTCGCGAAGCCCCTGATCGGCGATGTCGAACTGGTCGGTGATGCCTATGAGGCTGCCCGCGACGTTGATGCCCTGGCGATCGTTACCGAATGGGATGCGTTCCGCGCCCTTGATCTGGCGCGGATCTCCAAGGCTATGCGTTCGCCGTTGCTGATTGACTTGCGCAATATCTACTCGGCCGGCGAGGCGAAGCGGGCAGGCCTGCGCTACGTGCCGGTTGGGTCGCCGTCATAAGCTTTTGCCGCTACCAATGCGGTAGGGGTGGATTTGCGTGCAAACGACTGGCGACCGGATGTGGTCGCGTCAGCCCGCGATCGGCCATCGTGCGGATAGCCCAGTCACAGCTATGAACAGCCCCTCGTAATTTTTCGGGGGACGTGCTGCTGCGAGGCAATCCCACAAAGTTGGGCGCTCGAACCGGATCCGTGAAGATCTGGAGGCACAGGCCTACGAAAAATGTGGGAAATCTGCGGTACGCAATTCTCGGGAATGACGGGCAAAAAAATGGCGGCTCGAAGCCGCCATTTTTCTATTCCTGAGTCCTGATGAGATCAGGGGCTCTTCGGCTTGCTGTTGCCGCCGGCAGCGACGACGACGCCGAGGATGATCAGGCCGATGGCGCCAACCGCCAGAATCAGGCTGCTGCCGCGAGCTTCGCTCTCGCCCTTCATGGTCGCATCAGTGCGAACCGACTTCGAGGCGGCTGCCGAAACCGAAAGCTTCGAAGCAGGGCTCGAGGTCTGTGCGAGCACGGGAGTGCCAGCCATGCTGAGCGCTACCATCGCCGCCATAGAGATTTTACCCAAACGCATATTCTGGCTCCCTTTACAACAACCGGCCTTCTGATTGCCGCTGCGATGCCACATGATCCTGCCGAGCACAAGCCTCAAAAGCGTCATCACGCGCAAAAACAAGCATAAACCAATCGCGCGAACCGCACCCGATGGCGGCTCCTCAAGCAAATCCGTCTTGGGTCATAAAGTTCCGTGAAGAAAATCATTTGATGCGACCCGTTGGTGAATGAGGACAAGGCGTTGCCGAACTGCAACAAGATTCGCTTTGTTCGGCGTGTCGGCATGAAGTGTTCAGTCGGAGCTGGCGGCATCACGATCGAATCCGAAGACTTCCGATCCGGCATCGAAACGCGCGAATGATGCGTTTGAGCCGGAGGCGGGGCTTTGCGTGCGTCGATTCTCCGGGCTATGGCGCGGTTTCGAGATAATTGGATGATATGCTGTATTCGAGACTGAAACGATGGACGCAGCGGCGTAAGCAGGAAGTTGCGCCGCGAGTGCCTGAAGGCATGCGTATCTACGCGATCGGTGACATTCACGGCCGTCTCGATCTTTTCGAGGCTCTGCTCGCGAGGATTGATGCCGACAATGCGGGGCGGCCGCCGGCCGATGTCAGGCTGATCCTGCTTGGCGATCTGATCGATCGCGGGCCGTCCTCCGCAGGCGTGATCGAGAAGGCGATGTTGCTGAAGCGGAGCAGCCCTGCGGTGAGCATTCTCATGGGCAACCATGAGGAGGTGTTTCTTCGTGCGATCGAGGGGGACGTTCGCGCCACCCGCCTGCTTGTCCGCGTCGGCGGCCGTGCGACATTGATCAGCTACGGCTTCAGCGAACAGGAATATCAGGATCTCGACTATGACGGATTAACCGCTCAGCTTGCCGAGCGCGTTCCTGCCGCGCATGTCGCGTTCATCGCCAAGTTCGAGGATGTGATCGAACTTGGCGACTATGTATTCGTTCATGCGGGCATTCGTCCTGGCGTCGAACTCGCCGAACAGCGGGTGTCCGATCTGCGCTGGATCCGTGAAGAGTTTTTGCGGCACGATGGTTCGCACGGGTGCGTCATCGTTCACGGCCATAGCATCAGCGAGGAGGTCGATCAGCGCCCCAACCGGATCGGCATCGATACCGGCGCGTTCGCGTCGGGGCGGCTGACCGCGATCGCGCTGGAGGGCGGTGAACGATGGTTCCTGCAAACCGGCGAGGCGGCTGTCGCCGCAGCCTGATCCACCGTTGGCGCGAACCTAGCCGGCGAGGCGCAGATCGGCCTCGATGCGACGGTTCTTCGGCTGATCCGGCCAGATGCCACGCGTGTCATAGACCCATTTGTCGGCGCGCTCGTCCGCTGGCACGGATTTGAATACGTCATGATCGACCAGCACGATAAAGACCGGGCAGGTGGCGAGCGCCGTATCTATATCGACCAGTTCGGCCCCGGTGCCGTCGAATGCCGCCGGTAAGCTGCCGGCATGGGGCTCAACGATCTTGATGCGGTCACCATGCTTATGGGCAAGCGCTTCCGCGACCTTTAGCGCCGGGCTTTCGCGGAAGTCATCGATATTGGGCTTGAAGGCGAGACCGAGGCAAGCGATCGCCGCGCCCGGCAGTGATTCGACCAGTTCATTGGCCTTTTCAATTACATAGTCCGTCTTGCCGTCGTTCACTTCGCGCGCCGTGCGGATGAGTGGCGTGTTCGCCGGATCGGCATGGACCAGGAACCAGGGATCGACCGCGATACAATGGCCGCCAACGCCAGGGCCGGGCTGGAGGATGTTGACGCGGGGATGGCGATTGGCAAGCCGAATAACCTCCCAGACGTCGAGATCCATCGTGTCCGCGACGCGGGAGAGCTCGTTTGCGAAGGCGATGTTGACGTCGCGAAACGCATTTTCGGTCAGCTTCACCATTTCGGCGGCGCGCGCATTGGTGGTGACGCACTGGCCGCGCACGAAGCGGCGGTAGAAGGTCAGCGCCTTGCGCGCGCAACGCGGCGTGATGCCGCCGATGCAGCGGTCATTGTCGATCAGTTCTACAAGGATACGGCCAGGCAAGACGCGTTCCGGGCAATAGGCGATCGCGATGTCGGAGGCTTCCCCAGTCTTGCCCGGCACGCGGAGATCGGGGCGGAGTTGCGCCAGCAGGTCGCGAACCTGTTCGGTGGTGCCGACGGGTGAGGTCGATTCCAGGATCACCGTGTCACCGGGCTTGAGCACCGTCGCGATGCTCGTCGCGGCTTGTAGGATATAGCCGATATCGGGAACATGGTCGGTCCCGAACGGCGTAGGTACCGCGATCAGGAACACGTCGGCGGGCTCGATCTGGGTGGATGCGCGCAGCGTTCCGCGCGCGACGACGCCCTGGACGAGGCCATCCAGATCGACTTCCTCGATATGGACGCGGCCGGAGGACACGGTCTCGACAACATGCTCGCTGACGTCGATGCCCAGCACCGAGCAACCCGAACGCGCGATGACGGCGGCGGTGGGCAATCCGATATAGCCGAGGCCGAGAACGACGACTTTAGGCGGGCAATCCGAAAGCATGGGCGACGATCCTCGCTATGCGTTGGCTGCTTTGCCCGTCCCCAAAGGGATTATGGGCATGCGCCATCGCTGACCAGGCGGCGTTATCGTCCAGCAGCGTAAATATTTCGGAAACGATGCGGTCCTCGCTGGTGCCGATCAGTTTCGCCGTACCCGCGGTCACCCCCTCCGGTCGCTCCGTCGTCTCGCGCATCACCAATACTGGCTTGCCGAGCGCAGGAGCCTCTTCCTGTACGCCGCCGCTATCGGTCAGCACGACATGGCACGCGCCGAGCAGGCGAACGAAATGCGGATAATCGAGCGGCTCGATCAGCGCGACGTTCGTCTTGTCCGCCAGCAGGCTGTCCATGGCGCTGCGGACATTGGGGTTGGGGTGAACGGGGAAGATGATCGCGATGTCCTCGCGTTCGGCGATCCGCCGGATCGCGCGCGCGATGCTTGTCATGCCGTCGCCGAAATTCTCGCGGCGATGCGTTGTGACCGCGATGATCCGCTTGCCCGCGCACGGCGCGAGCACGGGGTCGAGACCGGCGGCGAGCGCGGGTGCCTGCGTGATCTTGGCGACGGTTGCGTGTAGCGCATCTATCACCGTGTTGCCGGTGACATGGATGGTTTCGGCTGTCACATTTTCGCGGGAGAGCGCCTGGGCCGCTGTTTCGGTGGGCGCGAAATGCTGATCGGCGATGCTGCCGACGATCTTGCGATTCACCTCTTCCGGCCAGGGCTGGTATATGTCGTAGCTGCGCAACCCCGCCTCGACATGGCTGACCGGAATCTTTCGGTAATAGGCGGCCAGCGCCCCGACCATCGCGGTCGCCGTATCGCCCTGCACGATGACGCGCGCCGGCCGCTCGCGGTCGTAAACGGCGCCCAGTTCAGACAGCAGGCGTGCGGTCAATTGATCGAGCGACTGGTTCGCCTGCATCAGATCCAGGTCGATGTCCGGCGTCAGGCCACTGATCTCCAGCACCTGATCGAGCAGGCCGCGATGTTGGGCGGACACGCAGACACGCGTTTCGATGCCGGGGATCGCGCGCAGCGCATGCACGACGGGAAACAGCTTGATGGCTTCGGGGCGGGTGCCGAACACCAGCATGACCTTGCGATTCTGGTTCATGCCGCGTCTGCTAGCAGAATCCTCTTACCAATCCCTGAGCGGATCAAAGCCCGCGATATGCCTTGTACCAGTTCACGAATGTCGGGATTCCACGGTCGATCGGCGTGGTCGGACGATAGCCGAGGTCGCGTTCGATCGCGCTGATATCGGCATAGGTGTCCTTGACGTCGCCGGGCTGCATCGGAAGCAATTCGGTTTCGGCCTTGCGGCCGATCGCATCTTCCAGGACTGCGATCATCCGGGTGAGTTCCTCGGAGCGATTGTTGCCGATATTGTAGAGGCGGTGCGGCGCGACGCTGCCGCCAGCTTTTTCCAGGCCGTCGTCCGGCGGCGGATTGTCGAGCACCGCGACAACACCGGCGATGATGTCGTCGATGAAGGTGAAATCGCGTCGCATGTCGCCATGGCCGAAAACCTGGATCGTCTTGCCCGCCAGGATCTTCTCGGTGAAGCCCCAGACCGCCATGTCGGGACGGCCCCATGGGCCATAGACGGTGAAGAAGCGCAGTCCCGTCGCGGGCAGGCGGTAGAGATGTGCGTAAGTCTCGCTCATCAGCTCGTCTGACTTCTTGGTGGCTGCATAGAGCGAGATCGGATGGTCGACGCGATCCTCGACGCGGAAGGGCAGGTTGGGCGTATTGCCATAGACCGAGGATGAGGAGGCGTAGACGAAGTGCTTGACGCCGCCATGACGGGCGAGTTCGAGCAGATTCAGATGCCCGACCAGATTCGACCGGACATAGGCGCGGGGATTCTCGATCGAATAACGAACTCCGGGCTGCGCGCCGAGATGGACGATACGATCGATGCCCTGGCCGGCAACTGCCTCCTCAAGAGCCAATTCGTCGGCGAAATCGACGCGCGCGAAGCGGAAACGGTCGCCAGCATGCGCCGCGAGTTCGGCGAGCCGGGCCTGTTTGAGCGCGGGATCGTAATAGCTGTTGATATTGTCGATCCCGATCACCGTGTCGCCGCGCGCGGTGAGCGCCCGGCTGAGGCTGTAGCCGATGAACCCGGCGGCGCCGGTGACAAGAATGGCCATGAGTGCGTCCCCGCTAGAAACGATTTTGCGCGCTTATGCCGCTGCGCAGCAAAGGGCGCAACGCGCACGCGATCAACAGAACAAACTGTATGGCGGGGGGATTTTCGACAGGGAGCAAGGGATGGGCAACCGGACGGCGAGGTGGCGAGAATCCCGTCCATCGAACAATTCGAGTGGGCAAGGTTGAACTTGAACCGGAACCAATCCCGTGCTTGTTGCATTTGATTCTCACCTCAGGAGGCAATCTATGATCAGCAACGCTAAGCCGTTCACTCTACCCGCGATCATGGGGCTTGCGTTGCTGGGGGCATGCGCTGCGAGCGATGCTGCGACCGCAGATGGCGCCGCTGCCGCGATACCCGGTGCGCGTGCTCCGCTTTACATGGCCAGCGGTACGGCGGCGGGTGAGGGGCGCATCGTCGCGACCGCGTCCGGTCTGAAGTTGATGGTCACTGCGCAGGGCATTCCCGCCGGCATTCACGGCATCCATGTGCACACCACTGGCAAATGCGATGCCCCGGATTTCCAGACCGCGGGCGGCCATTGGAACCCGACGGCGCGTCAGCACGGGCACGACAATCCACAGGGTGCGCATAGCGGCGACTTGCCCAATATTACCATCGGCGCGGACGGCAGCGGTTCGCTCACTATCGATCTGCCCGGCGCTAAGCTGAGTGGCGAGGGTGGCCTGCTCGACGCCGATGGTGCCGCGCTGGTGATTCACGCGACGGCTGACGACATGAAGACCGATCCCTCGGGCAACAGCGGCGGCCGCATTGCTTGCGGCGTGTTCGCCGGATAATTGCTTCGTCGGTCCCGCGAACGCGGAGTTTTGTCGCGATACGCTCTTCGTTTGGGCTACGCGGCCGGATTCCAGCTTTCGCGGGAAGGGCGGTGGTCAGTCACAGGCTCGATGGAGCTTTTGCGCCAACCATGCCGAGATGAGGCACATCGCGGCGCTCAGCAGCAACTGATGCTCGATCGAAACACCCAGCGCGCTGAGGCCAAGCGCGATCAACGAGCCCACCACCATGGCCCCCGAATTGACGATGTTGTTCGCCGCGACGGTCCGTGCCGCCTGGCTCTTGTCGACACTGGTGGTGAGGAAGGCGTAAAGCGGCACCACGAACATGCCGCCGCTGATCGCGATGCCGAGCAGGCTGCCGAGCAGCGGAATCGCCATGTGGTGATTCAGGAATTCGCCGATCCCGTACAGTCGTCCATCGGTCGCACCGCCCCATTGGGTGCACACGAAATAGAAGGCGACGACGAACATCGCCATCACGATCACGGATGCTGGTGCATAGCGCGCTGAAACCTTGCCCTTCAGCAGCCGGTTGATCGCGATCGATCCGATCGCGATGCCGATCGAGAAGACGGCGAGAAACAGGCTGGCCACGGCCTTGTCGGCCGTCAGCACGTTCTTGGCGAGAGGCGGGAACTGGATGAACAGCACCGCGCCGATCGTCCAGAAGAAGCTGATCGAGACGATCGCCAGATACAGGTGGCGGATATGCATGGTGCCGCGCACCAGCGCGACCGATGCGCGAATCACATGCCAGTCGATGCTGTGATCCTCGTGCACGGGCGGGGCAGGGGGAACCTGCCGTCCGGCGAAATAGCCGATGACGGCGGTGATCACGACGCCGATCGCCGCGATCTCCACCGGGATCACGCCGGCGAGGATCGTGCCTGCCAGGATCGCGATATAGGTGCCGGCTTCGACCAGTCCCGTGCCGCCGAGCACTTCGTCCTTTTCCAGATGCTGGGGCAGGATGGCGTATTTGATCGGACCGAAAAAGGTGGAGTGGATGCCCATCGCGAACAGCGCGAGCAGCAGCAGCGGGATCGCCATCAGTTTCACCGCATAGCCCTGCCAGGCCAGCACCAGTCCCGCCGCCCCGACAAGCATGATCAGGATTTCGCAGAATTTGACGATGCGGATGATCTTCGCCTTGTCGATCGAATCGGCAAGCTGACCCGACATCGCGGAAAGCAGGAAAAAGGGCAGGATGAAGATGCCGGTGGCGATGCCGCTGAAGATCGTTTCCGACGCGGCGTCGTTATAGACGCCGTAGACGACGAACAGGACCATCGCCTGTTTGAAGAGATTATCGTTGAAGGCGCCGAGGAGCTGCGTGACGAACAGCGGCAGGAATCGGCGGCGCGAAAGGAGCCCGAGCGAAGTTTGCATGGATCGGTGAATTCGCTCCGAGGTCTGTCCGTGGCCGTTCCATAGCGGATCGCGCACAAGCATCCAACGCAAAGTCTCGATATCGATCGCGAATATTGTTTGGCACGCTCAGCGCTTCCACGCCGGGCGATCAGGCTCTATGGGGAAGACAGGATGCTGACGCTGCCGAACCTGCTCACTTTGTCGCGGATCTTCGCCGTTCCGCTGCTCGTATTCCTGTTGTGGCCGACGCCCAAGCCGTTCGACTATTTCCTGGCGTTCGCGCTTTACTGCCTGATGGGCATCACCGACTATTTCGACGGCTATCTGGCGCGCGCCAAGGGCACGGTTTCGCGATTGGGCGTTTTCCTGGATCCGATCGCCGACAAGATCATGGTGGCCGCCGTGATCGTGATGCTTGTCTTCATCGACGATATCCGCACCTATCATATCATCGCGGCGCTGGTGATCCTGCTGCGCGAGATCATGGTTTCGGGCCTGCGCGAATTCCTGGCGGGATTGAGCGTCTCCGTCCCGGTCAGTCAGCTCGCCAAGTGGAAGACGACGTTCCAGCTCATCTCGCTCGGCGCGCTTATTCTGGCGGGCGCGGTGCCATATTGGCCCTGGGTGCATGATGTCGGGCTGATCAGCCTGTGGGGCGCCGCCTTGCTGACCTTGCTGACCGGCTGGGATTATCTGCGCGTCGGCCTGAAGCATATGGATTGAGGATGGTACCTCTTCGCTTCGCGATTCTTCTGTCTCTTTGCGCGGTCGCTGCGCCGGTCCAGGCGGGGCAGCCATCGGCTGTCGAAGCGGATCGTTCGTTGTTCGCGGTCATCTATCGGCCTGGCCCGGCCTGGAAGACCGGCATGCCGATGGCGGAACAGGGGTTGGGCGAGCATGCCCGTTATATGAAGCGGCTTGTCGACCAGGGCGTCATCCATACGGCCGGGCCGCTGGGCGCGGATGGAGGGCTGGTGCTGTTGCATATACGCGACCTCGCAGCCGCCGAGGCGCTGGTGGCCGCGGATCCGGCGGTTCGCGATGGTTTGTTCATCGGTGAAGTCCGGCGGTTCGTGCCGCGCTTCACCAGCGCCCGGCCGCTCGGCGACAGGCCTTAGGGAAACGGCATGGCGATCGATTTCGTCTATTTTGCCTGGGTGCGTGAAGCGATCGGCCGCGATGGAGAGCGGCTCGATCCGCCGGCCGACGCGCTGACGGTGGCGGCCGTGCTCGATTGGCTTTCGACATTGAGCGATGGCCATGCCCGGGCTTTTACCGATCGCTCGCGAATACGTGCGGCGATCGACCAGGTGTTCGCGCCGCTTGACGCTCCCATCACCGGCGCGCGTGAGATCGCCCTTTTTCCGCCGGTCACCGGCGGATGATCGCCATCGAAGTCGGAGAGGCGGATTTCGACGTTGCCGCCCGGCTGGCTGATCTCGAAGCGCTGGGCGGTGGCGCGGTCGCGAGCTTCACCGGCATCGTGCGCGGCGACGGTGGCCTGACCGCCCTCGAACTGGAACATTATCCGTCGATGACTCATGGCGCGTTGGCGCGGCTGGCGGAGGAGGCGCAACGGCGCTGGCCATTGCTGGGTATCGTCCTGATCCATCGCGTGGGTCGATTGGCGCCGGGCGAACGAATCGTCTTCGTGGGGACGGCGTCATCGCATCGTACCGCGGCGCTCGATGCCTGCCACTTTCTGATCGACTGGCTGAAAACCGAAGCGCCGTTCTGGAAGAAGGAGCACCGCGACGGTGGCGGTGCTTGGGTCGAGGCACGTATCGCCGATGATGCCGCGCGCGATCGATGGACTCGCGATTGAAACAGGAAGGGCGCCGCTCCCGTGGTGAGGAGCGGCGATAGATCCGGCGTCAGCCCAGCTTGGGGACCAGAACGCCGTTGATGACGTGGATCACGCCATTCGACTGCGTGACGTCGGGCTGCGCGATATAGGCCGGATTGCCGTTGGAGTCGGTCAGCTTGACGATGCCGCCTTCCTCGGCGGTCAGCGTCAGCGTACCGCCTTCGACGGTGGTCAGCGTCGTGCTGCCGCCAGCATCCTTGGCCTGCTTGACCAGCGTTTCCAGCGACAATGCGCCAGGCACGACATGATAATGCAGGATCTTGGCAAGGGTTGCCTTGTTCTCCGGCTTTTGCAGCGTGTCCATCGTGCCCGGCGCAAGCCGGTCGAACGCTTCGTTGGCAGGCGCGAAGACGGTGAAGGGGCCGGCTCCGGACAACTCGGCGTCAAGGCCAGCGGCCTTGATCGCGGACACGAGCGTCGAATGGTCCGTCGATGCGGAGGCGTTTTCGACGATGGTCTTGGTGGGCAGCATTTCGGCGCCGCCGACGACGGGGTTGGGGGCGGCGGTTGCGTCCTGCGCCTGAGCCGCGAAGGGGGCAGCAAAGGCGAGCAGGGACGCGGCAAGAACAACAACGCCGTTCCTGGGTGACTTCATCATGATCTCCATTTGAGCTGAAAGAGGGCGCTTTCGCGCGTTTTAGCTACAAAGGATCACGGCCTGTTGCAATTTGGTTTCAGCCAGGACGTCTCAGTCGGGCGATCGGACGCTGGCGGAGCGCAGTACCTCGGCAAGCAGGCGGAAGTCTTTCTCACGAGGAGACCCCTTGCGCCAGACTAGGGCGATTCGGCGTGAGGGAGCCTCGGCGTCAAGCGCGCGCGCTTCGATATTGGTTCCGCTCAATATGCCGGCGTCGAGGGCCATTTGTGGCAGCATGGTCACCCCCAGCCCGTTGTCGACCATCTGGACGAGGGTATGGAGCGAGGTCCCGAGCATCGAGGCTTCGGCGCGCAGTTCCGGACGATTGCACGCGGCGAGCGCATGGTCCTTGAGGCAATGGCCATCTTCAAGCAGCAACAGCCGGCTCTCGTCGATCGTGTCCGCGCGCACCTGATCTGGAAGGCTCGCGCCTTCGTCGTGCGGAAAGGCGATGAACAGGCGGTCGTCGAACAGCGTTTCCCCCTCAACATCGCCACAGGCATAGGGCAGGGCGAGCAACACGCAGTCGACCTGACCATGATGCAGCGATTCGCAGGCGGAACGACTGGTTTCCTCACGCAAGTAGAGCTTGAGCTCGGGCCAGTCGGCGCGGATGCGCGGCAGGATACGCGGCAGCAGGAATGGAGCGATCGTCGGAATCACGCCCATGCGCAGATCCCCTGACAGCGGCTTGCCGGCGGCGCGCGCCATCGCCGACAATTCCTCCGCCTCTCGCAACACCCTGATCGCCTTGTCGGTGATCCGATCTCCGAGCGGGGTGAACCGCACGACCCGGCGCGTGCGCTCTACCAGCGTGATGCCGATCAGCGACTCGAGTTCGCGCAACCCCGCCGACAGCGTCGATTGCGTGACGAAGCACGCTTCCGCCGCGCGGCCGAAATGGCCATGCTCGCGCAAGGCGACAAGATATTGAAGCTGCTTGAGCGTCGGCAAATATGTCGACATTGATTACCCCATCCGATCAATTTGGGGTATATCATCGAATATGTGACTGTTTGAAGACGGTCAGAAAATCGCGCGATAGATGCTGAACAAGCTGGTCGCGGTCAGCACGACACCGACCATGACGAGCAATGTCTTCGCGGGGACACGCTTGGCGATAAGCGCACCAAATGGGGCCGCGACGACGCCACCGACGAGCAGGCCGATCACCGGCAACCAGAAATCGGCGGAAAAACCGTCCGTGCCGATGCCGATCAGGAAGGTGACCGAGATCGTGATCGTCAGGAAGAACTCGACGCTGTTGACGGTGCCGATGGTGGTGCGTGGCTGCGCGCCCTGAACGAGCAGGTTGGACGTCACGACAGGGCCCCAGCCGCCGCCGCCGGCCGCGTCGAGGAAGCCGCCGGCCAGGCCAAGGGGTTCGATGATCTTGGGTTCGCGATGCGTATGCGGCGGATAGCGCAGGCCGCGCACAAGCAGGTAGATGCCGATGCCGGCCAGATACGCCATCACGAAGGGACGCGTGATCGATGCATCGAGCGATGTGAGCAGATAGGCGCCGGCGATGCCGCCGATCATGCCGGGAACGAGCAGCCGGAAGAACAGTTTCCAGTTCACGTTCTTGTGGATCGCATGGCTGATTCCGGACACGCCGGTGGTGCAGCACTCGACCAGATGGACGCCAGCCGAAGCGGTCGCGGGCGGCACACCGAGCACGCTGACCAGCAAGGTCGAGGAGATCACGCCGAAAGCCATGCCGAGCGCGCCATCGACCATCTGCGCGGCGAATCCGACCGCGACAAACGGCAGGATGGCAAGCCAATGTTCCTGGATAAGTTCGATCATTCGGCTACCGGTCCCTCTCGTCGCGGGGCTGTGCTGCACTAGGGAGAGAGGATGGACAAGACAGATTCCCTATCAATGGGCTAGACAAGCGCTTTCAGCCTCCATTTGAAACGGCTCGTCTTTGTCCCTAGATTATGTCCGTTCCAGGGAGGGCCCGCGATGCTGGCTGAGTTGAAAACCTATCTCGATTCGATCAAGGCCCGCGATCCGGCGCCGCGGTCGCGATGGGAGATTCTGCTGTACCCGGGTGTGCTGGCGATCGGCTTGCACCGGGTGGCGCATTGGCTGTACGAGGCGGAACTGTATTTCGTCGCGCGCTTCGTGAATCACCTGTCGCGTTTCCTGACCGCGATCGACATCCATCCCGGCGCGCAGATCGGCCGAAACCTGTTCATCGATCATGGCTTCACCGTGATCGGTGAGACGGCGGTGATCGGCGATAACGTCACCATCTACCAGTGCGTGACGCTTGGCGGCACCAATCCGGCCAACGGTGTTGCCGGAAAGCGCCACCCCACCTTGCTCGACGGCGCGATCGTCGGATCGGGCGCGCAGGTGCTCGGCCCGATCACCGTTGGCCCGCGCGCGCGCATCGGTGCCAATGCGGTCGTCACAAAAGACGTGCCCGAAGGTGCGGTGATGGTGGGCATTCCCGCGCGGCAAACGTTGGTGGATGCCGTCGAATATCAGAAGGGCTTCGTGCCCTATGGCACGCCGTGCAGCGATATCTTCGATCCGGCCACGCAGAAGCTCGAAATCCTGAAATGCGAGCTCGAACGCATGCAGAAGCAACTCGATACGATGCTGGCCGAAAAGTCCGGCAAGACGGACGGTGAACGCGAAAGCGCATGAGCGCGACTGTCACGCCATTCCCGGTTTCGCGCGGCGTAACGCCGCAGATCGGGTTTGATCGCAGCGAACTGATGCGGATTCTGGATCTCTACGGGCGGATGGTCGCGGCGGGCTATTGGCGCGATTATGCGATCGATCTGGGGCGTGAGGCCGCGATCTTCTCGGCTTTCCGCCGTGCGACCGAGCGGCCAGAATATCGGATCGAGAAGCGTCCGGCGCTGCGCAATCGCCAGGGCATGTGGGCGCTGGTCAGCGAAGCCGGTGCGGTTCTGCGGCGTGGGCATGAGTTGAGTTCGGTGCTCGCGCCGGTCGAACGCAAGTTGCTCAAGCTGGTGCCCACCATTTGATGGCATAAAAAATTCCCCCCTCTGGGGTGGGGGGAAGGATGGAAGGGGGCCACCCGTTGCAGCCGGGTGGCCCTTATGTTTATGGGGTCAGGCGCTGATCGCCGGTCGGTCGAGTACCGGCAGTTTCGCGCGCAGATCGCCGGGCAGCGTATTGACCACCAGCCGGCGGGCCGTGTGCCAGAAGGCCGAGAGCGTCAGCAGCGCGGAGCCGATGACCAGACCGGTCAGCGCCACGCTCATGCTCACCGCGCCGAATTTCTCGAACAGCGCGCTCATCGCGTAGAGAACATAAGCGAGCGACGAGACGAGCAAGGCGCGGCGATCGACCGTAAGCGAGATCATCGCGAATATGATGTAGAGCGCGATGACGATCGCGGCCTGAGCGGTTCCGATCATGCCGTCGAGCACGCCCAGCGCGTGGAAGATCGGATGCGCGATCATGGGCGCAGCGACGAGATGGAGCCAGAAGGCAACATCGGAACGTCGGGTCTGGCGCGTGCGATCCGACATGTCCCACCACATGGCGAAGGCGAAGGTCGCGATGCCGCCGGCCAGCACCAGCCAGGTCACATAGTCGACGAGTTCCTGATTAAACGCCAGCGCGAGCGCCACGACCACGCCAACGAGCGACACTGCACCCGCCGCGACCGTGATCGGCACGCGGAAGCGCAGCCAATGGCCCCAGGCTGCGGCGGCTGTGATCACTCCGATGCCGGCCAGGAACAATGCGCTGGTGCGGTTCCCGAAATCGGCCTGCACATCAACAAGCGCGCCGATCATCGTGGCGGCGACACCGCCGGTGAAGCTGAGCAGCAACAGGATGCTCGGCAGCGCCATGCGACGACGCTTGGTGAAATATTCAGCCAAGCCCCAGCTTGCCCCGGCGACGAGGGCGCCCGCGAGCGCTGCGGAGCGTTCTCCGCCGATCCAGCCGAGTGCTACCAGCAGCAGCACCAGTGCGATCGAGACAAAAATATCGTTGAAGCCGGTGAGGAGACGGAAACTTTCCTCATCGACGGTTGGCGTGGCGCGTCCGGCCGCGACATGGTTTCGGAAGGCTTCGGCGGCCGCAGGCGTGATCACGCCCGCGGCCACCGCTGCTTCCAGGTCGGTTTCACTGTACATGCGGCTTCTCCTCCCCTTGCCCCAGGAGGGTAGCATTACTGTATTAAATCAGCAATACACTATTTGGCGCCTCAGAAGAGGGCTATTTACCCTGCAATTTGGACAGGATGACCATTGATTGTTCGGCGCCCGATTGCGGCACGATCTCTCCGGTCCGATCGGTGATCTGCGCCCAGTGGGCGGCGACGCCTTCGGGGGTGCGCTCGTCTTGCGGCAGCAACACGCCTTGGGTCAGCGTGACATAAGCGGCCTGGAAAACCCCGGCGCCGGCGCCGACGATCGCATTGCTCGGTGCGTCCTCCGAAACGAGGAATAGCGCCGCCGGTGCGACATTCTCGGGCGCGAAGGCGGCGAAGGCTTCTTCGGGGAAGATGTCCTCGGTCATGCGCGTGCCGGCGACCGGCGCCAGTGTGTTGACGCGGATATTGTATTTGGCGCCCTCAAGGTAGAGCGTCTTGGTAAGGCCGGCGAGGCCGAGCTTGGCGGCGCCGTAATTGGCCTGGCCGAAATTGCCGTAAAGGCCCGTCGACGAGGCGGTCATGAGGATGCGGCCATAGGCCTGGTCGCGCATCGTGTCCCACACCGCCTTGGTGCAGTTGGCCGAGCCGATCAGATGGACCTTCACCACCAGATCGAAATCGACGGGCTCCATCTTCACGAAGCTCTTGTCTCGCAGGATACCGGCATTGTTGATCAGGACATGGACGCCGCCCCAAGTTTCCTTGGTCTTGGCGACCATTTCGACCATCTGCTCATATTCGGTGACGCTGCCGCCGTTCGACATGGCGGTGCCGCCGGCTGCCTCGATCTCCTCGACGACCTTCAGCGCGGCATTGGAATGGCCGGTGCCGTCACGCGATCCGCCGAGATCGTTGACGACGACTTTCGCACCGCGCTTGGCGAGTTCGAGCGCATAGGCGCGGCCCAGTCCACCGCCGGCTCCGGTGACGATCGCGACCCGGTCCTTGAAATCGATGCTCATATCCTGCTCCGAATGACGTTTACGCGAACGTCACCTAAAGCCTCGTCGCATCGATGGGAAGGTCTAACCGCCGCCCGGCTCGAGGTGCGGGCGGCGGCGATGGATCAGGCCCGGGTCATTTCCGGTTGCCCGGATCGTTGCGCTGCTTGCAGCCATCGGTGACGGTACGCGAGCACCAGGGATATTCGGCCTTCGGCGGCGGAGGCGGGAAAGCCTGCTCCACTGGCGGCGATGGCCGGACGATCTTCGCCTGGCCGGGCGGCGGTGGGGGCGGTGGCATCTCCGCCGGCTGTGCCGCCGCATCCGCCACTGGCGGTTGATCAGCCTGCTCGGGCGGCGGCGGTTGTGCGATCGCTGTGCTGCTCAGGGCGAGTGCCGCCATCAGGAACATGGATTTCATCTTCATCTCCTTGCCCGCCCGCGTCAGCACGAAAACGAAACGAACACGCACTGGTTCCTGCGCGCATGGGATGGCCGAACGTTCCGCCGTGTCGACAGTGCGTTCGGCCTATCAAGGGGCAGGCGCACTCCAGGGCGCGCCTGCGATGTGGTGACAGGTCAGGCCGCGTCGGCGTCGAGCGCGTAGCCGGCGGAGCGGACGGTACGGATGATGTCCGCGCGGTCGCCCTGGTTGATCGCCTTGCGCAGGCGGCGGATATGGACGTCCACCGTGCGTGGTTCGATCTCGCTGTCGCGGCCCCAGACCGAATCGAGCAGCCTTTCGCGTGAGAACACCCATCCGGGATGCTCCAGGAAATGCTTGAGCAGCCGGAATTCGGTAGGGCCGAGCGGCACGACCGCGCCGCCGCGTTTCACCTTGTGGCCGACCGTGTCCATCTCGATATCGGCATAGCTCAACGTTTCGCCGGCAAGGGCTGGGCGCACGCGGCGCAGGACGGCGCCGACGCGCGCGACCAGTTCGCGCGGCGAGAAGGGCTTGGTCACATAATCGTCGGCACCGGTGTCGAGCCCGCGCACGCGATCTTCCTCTTCGCCCCGCGCCGTCAGCATGATGATCGGCACATTGGCGGTATCGGGCGCGCGGCGCAGGCGCCGGCAGACCTCGATGCCCGACAGGCTTTCGACCATCCAGTCGAGCAACACGATGTCGGGCGCCGATTCCTGCGCGAGCAGCAGCGCCTCCTCACCGTCTGGCGTATGGCGGACCGCGAAATCCTCGCGCTGGAAGGTGTAGACGAGCAGTTCGGCCAGCGCGGCGTCATCCTCGACCAGCAGCATGTCTGCGCGTGCCATGATCAGCCCTCCCGCCCGGCGCGGTCGCCAAGATATTCGCCCGTCGCGGCATAATAGACCATCTCGGCGACGTTAGTGGCATGGTCGCCGACGCGCTCGAGATTCTTCGCGACGAACAGCAGATGCGCGGCCTCACCGATGGTCTTGGGATTTTCCATCATGAAGGTGACGAGGGTGCGGAAGATCGAATTGTAGAAATCGTCGACCACATTGTCGCGCTCGATCACGCGCAGCGCCAGCGCGGCGTCACGCGCGGCAAAGGCGTTGAGCACATCGTGAACCATCTCGGTCGCGGTGTTCGCCATCGCGGGCAGCAGAGAGATCGGCTCGATCATGCGCCGGCTTTCGATCAGCGGCACGCGTTTGGCGATGTTCTTGGCATAGTCGCCGATGCGCTCGATCACGCCCGCGATCTTGATCGCGGCGACCACTTCGCGCAGGTCGTCGGCCATCGGCGCGCGCAGCGCGATGATGCGCACCGCCAGCTTCTCGACCTGGCTTTCGAGTTCGTCGATGCGTGTATCCTCTGAAACGATCCGGCTCGCGGCGTTCGTGTCGCTCTTCACCAGCGCGTCCATCGCCGCGACGATCGCGGCTTCGGCGCGGCCGCCCATCTCGGAGATCAGCCCGCGCAGCTCGCCGATATCCTCGTCGAACGCCTTGACGGTATGTTCGGTGGTACCCATCGCAAGTCCTCTTAAAACGCGATCTATCCTCAGCCGTAGCGGCCGGTGATGTAATCCTTGGTGCGCTCTTCGCGCGGGTTGGTGAAGATTTCCGACGTGTCGCCATATTCGACCAGCGTTCCCAGATGGAAGAACGCCGTCTTCTGCGACACGCGCGCGGCCTGCTGCATGTTGTGCGTCACGATCGCGATCGCATAGCGACCGCGCAGTTCGTGGATCAGTTCCTCGATCTTGGCGGTCGCGATCGGGTCGAGCGCCGAGCAGGGCTCGTCCATCAGCACCACTTCGGGATCGACCGCGATCGCGCGCGCGATGCAGAGCCGTTGCTGCTGGCCGCCCGAAAGCGCGGTGCCGCTTTCGTTGAGGCGATCCTTCACCTCGTCCCACAATCCGGCCTTGCGCAGCGCGCTTTCGACCATGCGGTCGAGATCGGCCTTGGCCGGCGCCAGCCCGTGGATGCGCGGGCCATAGGCGACATTCTCGTAGATCGACTTGGGGAAGGGGTTGGGCTTCTGAAAGACCATTCCCACGCGGGCGCGAAGCTGCACCACGTCCATCGACGAGGCGTAGATATCTTCGCCGTCCAGCTCGATCCGGCCTTCGACGCGTGCGCCGGCGATCGTGTCGTTCATGCGGTTCAGCGTCCGCAGGAAGGTCGATTTGCCGCAGCCCGACGGGCCGATAAAGGCCGTGACGTTCGCCATGTCGATGTCGATCGACACCGATTTGATCGCCTGTTTGGCGCCATAGAACACGCTGACGTCGCGCGCGGTCATTTTGAGAGTTTCGGTCATGTTTTCCATTACCAGCGGCGCTCGAACTTGTTGCGGAGATAGATGGCCAGCCCGTTCATGGTGAGCAGGAAGACCAGGAGGACGATGATCGCGGCCGACGTCTTCTCGACGAAACCACGGCTCACTTCGTCGGACCATAGGAAGATCTGGACGGGGAGCACGGTGGCCGGATCGGTGATGCCGCTCGGCGGCGTCGCGATGAAGGCGCGCATGCCGATCATCAGCAACGGGGCGGTCTCGCCCAGCGCGCGCGCCATGCCGATGATCGTGCCGGTCAGGATGCCCGGCAATGCGAGCGGCAGCACATGGTGGAACACCACCTGTACCGGCGATGCGCCGACGCCATAGGCGGCGTCGCGGATCGATGGCGGAACGGACTTGATCGCGTTGCGGCCGGCGATGACGATGACGGGCATCGTCATCAGCGCCAGCGTCAGGCCGCCGACGATCGCGGCCGATCGTGGCAGGTGCATGAAATTGAGGAACACCGCGAGCCCGAGCAGGCCGAAGATGATCGAGGGCACCGCCGCCAGATTGTTGATCGACACCTCGATCAGGTCGGTCCAGCGATTGCGTGGCGCATATTCCTCAAGATAGACCGCCGCCAGCACGCCGATCGGAAAGGCGAGGAGCAAGGTCACCAGCATCGTGATCAGCGAGCCCTTGAGCGCGCCCCAGATGCCGACGCGCATGGGATCGGTCGAATCTGACGCGGTCAGGAAGTTGACGTTGAAGTCGGTCGAAAGCCTGCCGGCCTTGGCCAGTTGATCGTGCGCGGCGCGTGCCTCGGCATCGTCGCCATTGCCTTTGGCGACGAGGTCGATCTTGGTAGAGACCGGCACCGCGACGTCGATCTTGCGTGTCAGGATCGACGGATCGTCTTCGATTGCGTCGCGCACCGACAGCCAGGCGCCATCGGAAAGCATCGCTGGGCCTTGCTTGCCGAACGCCGCGGTCGCGGCCTTCGCCGTCACGCCTTCAAGGTCGACCGCGGCCAGCGCCGCGCGAGCGCCGTCGCCGTGCAATGCAGCGGCGTCGACCACGATCCCGGCGCTCGGGAAATCGATTGGCAGCCGGACTTCGGTCTGCGTGAAGCCGCGTGCGCCGTTGCCGACCATCGTGATCAGCAGAAAGGCCAGAAAGGCGACCGAGATCGTCACGGCGCTGAGGCCGAGCAGGCGAAAGCGGCGTTCGGCGGCGTAGCGCTTGCGGATGCGCGTCTGCATCGCATCGGTCTTCCAGTCGGTCGGCGCGCGTGGCGCCGGCTGGGCCGGGGAGACGGGCGATGGGGCGACTAGACTGTCACTCATAAGCTTCCCGGTATTTCTTCACCACGCGGAGCGCGACGATGTTGAGCAGCAGGGTGATCACGAAGAGCACCAGGCCGAGCGCGAAGGCGGCAAGCGTCTTGGCGCTGTCGAATTCCTGATCCCCGGTCAAAAGCTGGACGATCTGGGTGGTAACCGTGGTCACGCTGGAAAATGGGTTGGCGGTCAGGTTGGCGGCGAGACCAGCGGCCATCACCACGATCATGGTTTCACCGATCGCGCGGCTGACGGCGAGCAGCACGCCGCCGACCACGCCCGGAAGCGCCGCGGGCAGCAGCACCTTGCGGATCGTCTCCGATGAGGTTGCGCCCATGGCGAGCGATCCATCCTTCATCGCCTGCGGCACCGCCGCGATCGAATCGTCGGCCATCGATGAAACGAAGGGGATGATCATCACGCCCATGACGAGGCCGGCCGCGAGCGCGGATTCGGAAGACGCGCTGCTGATCCCGATGGCGACCGCCATGTCACGCAGCGCCGGCGCCACGGTTAGCGCGGCGAAATAGCCATAGACCACGGTGGGAACGCCCGCCAGGATCTCCAGGATCGGCTTCACCCAGCGGCGCGTGGATGGCTTGGCATATTGGGTGAGGTAGATCGCGCTCATCAGGCCGAGCGGGATCGCGACGATCATCGCGATGATCGCGCCGACGAAGATCGTGCCCCAGAACAGTGGCACCGCGCCGAACGCGCCCGACGATCCCACCTGATCGGCGCGGATCGCGGTTTGTGGGCTCCACTGGGTGCCGAACAGGAATTCGATCGGTGAGACCATCGAGAAGAAGCGCGCGGATTCGAAGATCAGCGAGGCGACGATGCCGATCGTGGTCAGGATGGCCACGAGTGAGGCGGTCAGCAGCGCCCCCATCACCAGCCGTTCAACCCGCGTGCGCGCCCGGAAGTCGGGCTTGACCTTGGTGAAGGCATAGGCGCCGCCGGCAAAGGCGAGCAGCAACGCGACGACCGCGCCGATCGTGCCGTAGAAGCCGAGTGCTTGCTCGAAAGCGGGGGCGAGTGCTGTTGCCTTGGGGTTGAACGCCGCCTTGATCGAACCATCGGCCAATGCGCGGGCTTCACCCAGGATCGCAGCGCGCTCCATGCCGAAGCTCGGCAGTTCGGCTGCGGCGGGCGTCGCCAGCACGGCCTGGGTCACCAGGCCGGGCATGACGCTGGCCCAGACCGCGAGGAAGAGCAGGGCGGGCACCGCCACCCACAGCCCGACATACCAGGCGTGATAGGCGGGCAGCGAATGCGGCCGCTGCGATGCAGGCCCGGCGATCACGAAGCGCGAGGCGCGCACCCGTGCGCTGATCCAGGCGATCAGCCCGAGACCCAGCACCAGGAAGAGGAGAGCGAGGGTGGACACGTGAATCCTTAGCTGATCATAGCAAAGGCCGTTCGGGCCGAGCGTGTCGAAGCTCCGTCCTTCTTGCCGAAACCGGAAAGGGGAAAGGACAGTCCTTCGATACGCTCAGGACGAGCGGAGCGGTGACCTGGCACGGTCAGGTTCACTTCAGGTCTTTGCCGTCCATGAACTTGAGCGTACGCGCGGTTTCGGCGTTGGCGGCGCGGACCGCGTCGGGCGACGCGATCAGGCCGCGACGCGCCAGATAGCCATCCGCGTTCCAGGCGTTCGCATATTCGGCGACGAACTCCTTGAGACCCGGCACCGCGCTCAGATGTGCGCCCTTCACATAGATGTACATGGCGCGGGCACCCGGATAGGTGAAGTCGGCGATCGTCTCATAGGTCGGCGCGACGCCGTTGATCTTCACGCCGCGCACCGCGTTCAGATTTTCCTCCAGGAAGCTGTAACCCAGCACGCCGATCGCGGTGGGGTTGGATGTCAGCTTCTGGACGATGAGATTGTCGTTCTCGCCCTGCTCGACATACACCTTGTCCTCGCGGACCTTGGTGCAGATCGTCTTGTGCTTTTCGGAATCACTTTCCTTGAGCGCCTTCATCGCCAGATCGGCATCGCAGCCCTTTTCCATGATCAGTTCGGCGAGCGAGTCGCGCGTGCCTGAGGTGGAGGGCGGGCCGAGCACCTGGATCGCGATCGCGGGCAGCGCCGGATTCACATCCTTCCAGGTCTTGGCGGTTTGCGGCTTGCCATAGGGGGTGGCCGCGATCGCCTTGTAGATATCCTCGACGGTCAGCGCCATCGCCGGGCCGTTATTGGCTTCGATCAGCGCCAGGCCGTCGATGCCGATCTGGATCTCGACGATGTCCTTCACGCCGTTCTTCTGGCAGTCCTCGAACTCGGACTTCTTCATGCGGCGCGAGGCATTCTCGATATCGGGATGCTGGACGCCGACGCCGGCGCAGAACAGCTTCATGCCGGAGCCGGTTCCGGTCGATTCGACGACGGGCGCCTTGAACTGGCTGTTCTTGCTGGCGAACTGCTCGGCGACCGCCTTGGTGAAGGGATAAACGGTCGACGAGCCGACTACCTTGATCTGGTCGCGGCTCGCGCCGGCCGAATCGCCGCCAGCGCCTCCGCAGGCGGCAAGCCCGAGCGGCAGCGCGAAAAGGGCGATTTTCCTGAACATTCGAGTCTCCCGACAGCGTAACAATCTCTGCTGGGCGCGGCCCTAGCAGTGACTCTTGAGGCTTTTGTTGCACATTGATTACGCTTTTGTGACAGCGCTCAGGGTGCTGCGGGCAGAGTCACCGTCACCGTGGTTCCGCTGCCGGGAACGCTGGCGATATCCAGCCGTCCGCGATGGCGCTCGACGATGTGCTTGACGATCGAGAGACCGAGGCCGGTGCCACCCATCGCGCGGCTGCGGCCCGAATCGACGCGGTAGAAGCGCTCAGTCAAGCGCGGGATATGTTTGGGATCGATGCCGTCGCCCTGGTCCTCGACGGTCAGGCGAACCATGCCGCCATCGACGGGGGCGAGGGCGATGTGCACCGGGCTGCCGGCACGGCCATATTTGATCGCGTTGCCGACGATATTGTGGAGGAGTTGCGAAAGCTGCGCGCGATCTCCGGCAATCGGCGGAAGCTCTCCGGCCGTCTCGATCTCGAACGCCCGGTCGCGGCTCGCGGGCTGATCCTGGATCACGCGCGTCACTTCGCCGGTCAGCGCGCGCAGATCGACGGCGTCGTCGGGCGCGCGATGTTTCTCCGCCTCGATCCGCGACAGCGAGATCAGGTCGTCGACCAGCGCTTGCATGCGCTGGGCTTCCTTCATGATCACGCCCAGGAAACGGGTGCGGGTCGCCTCATCGGCGCCGGCCTCTCCGCCCAATGTCTCGGCGAAACCCAGGATCGCGGCGAGCGGCGTGCGCAGTTCATGGCTGGCGTTGGCGACGAAATCGACGCGGATCCGCTCGGCGGCATGCGCCAGGCTGCGATCGATCAGATGGACGAGGCGGCGGCCGTCGGTAAGTTCGGCGACACGCATAAGCCAACGCTGTTCGCGCGTGCCAAGCCCCATCAGTTCGATGCCGCGATCGAGCACGCCATCCAGGGGGCGGGCAAGGTGCTCGGAGGCGGCGGGATGCCGGATCGCGGTGCGCACGTCCTCACCCAATATATGTGCGCCGAGCAGAGTGCGGGCGGCGGTGTTGGCGACGACGATGCGACCATCACGGATCAGCAACAGCGGATCGGTGAGAGCGTCGAGCAATTCGTTGGCGCTCGCACTCGTATTTGGGCCTTCGGCGCTGGAAACCGGCATTTCGGGCGTGGAGGCGCGTGGATAGATGGCGAGCAGGATCGCGCCGATCCCGCCCGTCAGGAAGATCAGCACGGCTTCGAAGGGAGCGCCGAGCAGGAGGCCGACAAGTGCTGCGATCGTGACGATCACCGCGGCGGCGGCGGTCCAGGCCGAGTCGAATGAATTCATCGTGGCGCCCTTATCCCATATATGTGACGCTTATGTGCAGAATCCCGCCGTGGTTAACGGCGTCGCCTTGGGCCGGATTTACGTTTATGCAAGCATGAACGGGTAATGGGGTGCGATGATGGACCAGCCGGACGAGAACAGCGAAACCGCAAAGCCCAACGCGTCGCGGCGCCAGGCATTGATGATCGGCGCGGTCGCGGCCTCCGCCGTGGTGTCGATCCGCCCGGCGCTCGCGCAGACCGCTGGTTCGGTGCTCAATTGCGAGATTCCGGTGCCCGATGCCGCGCGGGCTGGCAATTATATCGCGCCGGACGGCAGCCTGGTTCCCGCCAACACGCCGGGCGCTTTCCCGCCCTCGCCGCGCGCGTTCAAGGGTGAGGAAGTAAAATCCGCGTTCCGCAGCGGCCGTTCGCTGCCCGGCACCGATCCGTCGCGCAGCCAAGCCTATACCAACTATATCCGTCGTCTCCAGCAGGGCCAGAGCGGCTTCACCTGCTACGCCTCGCTGCAGAATCCGCGGCGCTGATCTTTCCGCCATGGGCATCGTCTACCGGGCGGATCCGCCGTCGGCGCGGTGCCTGGTGGCGCTCGATGCGCTCGATCTGATCTATCATCGTCCTTCGGGCATGACGCATATCGTGTCCGAACCGGTGCCCCAGATCCTCGACGTGCTCACGGATGGACCGGCCGATGCTGAAGCGATTGTCGCGCGGCTTCTGGAGCAGCATGACTTCGATCCCGAAGGCGCGGTGGAGGCGGTCGACGCCCGGCTCGCCGAACTCGAAGCGATCGGGCTGGTCGAGCGAGCATGAGATATCGCTTCGACGTCCGTATAGGCCCCGTCGGCTTCCGTGTCGGTTCCGCCTGGCCACAGCCGATCGCCGCGTTGCGCAACCTTTATGCCGGTTATCCCGAGCCTGACGACTGCATCGCGGACTTCACCGTCCGGCTCGAACCCGAACGGCCCTGGCGCCGCTATCTGCGTCCCTCGGTCGCGATCCACGGCGATTTCACATTGCCCGACGCGGCACCGCTGCCGCTCGCGCAAGGGTTGCTCGCGGCGGAGATGGGAATGAACCTGCAGATGGCGCTGGGTCAGCGGCGCTATCTGTTGCTTCATGCCTCGGTCGTCGAGCGCGGTGGTCGCGCGCTGCTGATGACTGGCCATTCCGGTGCCGGCAAGTCGACTCTCGCTGCCTTGTTGGGTGAACGCGGCTGGCGGTTCATGGGCGACGAGTTCGCGCTGCTTGATCCCGGGACGGGGTTGCTCCACGCCTTTCCCAGGTTGGTGAGTCTGAAGAATGCCGCGATCGACGCGATGACCGCCGAGGTCGCTCCCGACCGTTTCGGACCTCTGCTGACAGGAACACCCAAGGGCGCGATCCGGCACCTGCGGCCGAACGCGGCGGCGTTGTCGGCAATGGACGCTCCGGCAAAGCCAGCCCTCATACTGTTCCCCCGTTACGGTTTTGACGCTGCCGATCGGCCGGTCGGCGCGAGCGAAGCGTTCGTGCGGCTGACCCAGGCATCGACCAATTATGTCGCGATGGGCGAACCCGCTTTCGACGCGCTCGCCGCATTGGTGCGAGACGTGCCGGGCCGGGCGATCGATTATCCCGATACGGAGGGGGCGGTCACGCTCGTTGAACGGCTCTGGACGGAGACGCTGGCGTGAAGGCGCTCGCCGATGCCATGCGTGAACCCGCGACCACCGCCACGCTCGATGCGGAGGGGTGGACTTCATTGTTCGCGGCGGCGCGCGCCGAACAGATGATCGGCAGTCTGGCGTTCCGGCTGGAAGCACAGCCCATGCCCGAAGCCGCATCGCGCATCCTCGCCGATGCGCGCGCGTCCGCCGAACAATGGCGCCGATCAGCGCTCTGGGAAGCCGAGATGGCGCGTCGAGCGCTCGCACCGCTCGGCCTGCCGGTGGTGCTGATGAAGGGAACGGCCTATGCCGCCGCTGGCATGGGTGCGGGGGCAGGGCGCTCGATCGGCGATCTCGATATCATGGTGCCGCGCGACGCGCTGAAGGCGGCGGAGACGGCGCTGATCGCGGCGGGCTGGGAATGGGTGAAGCCCGATCCCTATGACGACGCTTATTATCGCGATCACATGCACGAGCTGCCGCCGCTCATCCATCGCGAGCGCGACCGGATGATCGATGTGCATCACACGACATTGCCGCTGACCGCGCGGATCACTCCCGATGCAACGGCGATGCTGGCGGACAGTGTGGTGCTGGATGATGGGCTGCGCATCATGGCCCCCGAAGACATGGTGCTGCACGGCGTCGCGCACCTGTTCGCCGATGGCGATCTTGCTGGCGGCCTGCGCAATCTGTGGGATCAGGACCGGTTGCTGCGCGAGCTGGGGGCTGCGGCAGGATTCTGGGATCGACTGCGCGCGCGGGCGCGGCTGCATGGGCTCGAATGGCATCTGGCGCTGACCTTGCGGCTGACGCGGCACCTATACGCGACGCCGGTTGACCCCGCGCTGGCCGGCCGCGCGGGCCTGTTCGATCGCTGGTTTGTGCGGCGCCTTCTCGCGCGCGACGGTTGGGGACGCCAGACGCGCAAATTCACGCAACTCGCTTTCTATATTCGTTCGCACTGGCTGCGCATGCCGCCGCTGATGCTGGCGCGGCACCTCTGGACCAAGTGGCGGAAGGCAGCTTAGCCTCTGCGCCTCAAGGGAGGGGCGCGTCCTTATAGCGCTCGCAATGTCGGGATCAGATCCTCATAGCGATCGATGATCGCATCGGCACCTAGGCCCTCCGCCGGGCCGCCGAGAAAACCGAAGCGGACCACCACGCTGGGCACACCGGCATTTTTCGCCGCCATGACGTCGTAGATCGAATCGCCGACAAAGGCTGCCCGGCCGCCGCCACCGCGCCTGATCATCTCGTGGATCGGCGCGGCGGAGGGCTTGGCGTTGCCCTTGCCCATGGTGTCGCCGCCGATCAGCGTGAAGAAGCGATCGCGCAGGCCAAGCTCGGTGAGCAGCTTGTTCGCCAGGTGCTCGAACTTGTTGGTGCAGACGGCGAGTTTGACGCCCATCGCATCGAGCGCGTCGAGCGTCTCGGCCATGGCGGGAAAGGGAACGCTCTCCGCCGAGATATTGGCTTCATAATGATCGAGCAGCGCCCGGTAGAGTTCGGCCATCTCCTTCGGTTCGCAACCGCCCGTCGCCGTCAGCCCATGCTCCAGCATCCGTTTCGCACCCCCACCGATCATCGGGCGCACCGCCGCCACGTCGAGCAGCGGTCGTCCGGCGAGGGCGAGGGCGTGATTGACCGCGCCGGTCAAGTCCGCGCTGGTGTCGAGCAGGGTGCCGTCCAGATCGAAACCGACGAGCTGAAAGGGAAAAGGGGCGAGACTGTCGTGCATGACGCGTCCCATGCCCCGGACGCTATGGAAATGGCAAGATTTCCGTGGCAAGTGCGGGCGCGACAAGGGAGCATCCATGAGCGCGACACCCGCTGAAAACCTGGCAGCCGTCATTCTTGCAGCGGGCCAGGGAACCCGGATGAAATCCGATATCCATAAGGTGCTTCATCCGATCGCCGGGCGGCCGATGCTGCACCATCTGCTGGCCAGCGTGAACACGCTGGCGCCGAAGCGGACGGTGGTGGTAGTCGGTGCCGGGCGCGAGCAGATCGAGGCGTCGCTGGCCGGCGCCGGCGTGGATTTCGCCGTCCAGTCCGAACAGCTCGGAACCGGGCATGCCGTCCGTCAGGCTGAGGAGGCGCTGTCGGGTTTCGACGGCGATGTGCTGATCCTTTACGGTGACGTGCCGCTGGTCGGCGAAGCGACGATGCGCGGCATGATCGCGCGGCTGAACGCCGATGACCGCCCCGTCGCGGTGGTGCTGGCCTTCCGGCCCGATAATGCCGCCGCTTATGGCCGGATCGTCACCGAAGGCGACGGCAGCATCGCCAAGATGGTCGAATATAAGGATGCGACGCCGGAAGAGCGCGCGATCGACCTGTGCAATTCGGGGCTGATGGCGGTGCGCGCGCGCGATCTGTTCGATCTGCTCGGCCGCATCGGCAACGACAATGCGGCGGGCGAATATTATCTGCCCGATATCGTGATGCTCGCGCTCGCCGAAGGGCGGCGGAGCGCGGTGGTGGAGGCCGATCCCTGGGAAGTGGCGGGGGTCAACAGCCGCGCCGAACTGGCGGCTGTGGAGAATGAATGGCAGCAACGTCGTCGTGCGCGCGCCATGGCGGAGGGAGCGACGCTGATCGCGCCGGAAACCGTGTGGTTCGCGCATGATACGGTGTTGGGGCGCGACGTGACGGTCGAACCCAATGTGTTCTTCGGCCCCGGCGTTGCCGTGGCAGATCGGGTCGCCATTCGCGGCTTCAGCCATATCGAGGGCGCGACGATCGGTGTCGGCGCCGAAGTCGGCCCCTATGCGCGGCTCCGCCCCGGCGCGGTGCTGGGCGAGAAATCGAAGATCGGCAATTTCGTCGAGATGAAGAAGGCGGTGCTCGGACCGGGCGCCAAGGCCAATCACCTGACCTATCTGGGCGATGCCGAGGTGGGGGCCGGCGCCAATATCGGCGCGGGCACGATCACCTGCAATTATGACGGCTATTTCAAATATCGCACCGAGATCGGCGAGGGTGCCTTCATCGGATCGAACAGCGCGCTGGTGGCGCCCCTCCGGATCGGCGCGGGCGCGATCGTCGGCGCAGGATCGGTGATCACGCGCGACGTGGAAGCGGACGCGCTCGCGGTGGCGCGTGGCCAGCAGGAAGCGAAGCCGGGCCGCGCGAAACGCTTTCGCGAGGTGATGAGCGCGAAGAAGAACAAATAGCCGTCAATCCCCCTCCTGCAAGCGGGAGGAGAGAATGGAGTAGAAGCGAGTATGTGCGGAATCATCGGAATCCTGGGCAAGTACGACGTCGCCGACCGTCTGGTCGACGGGCTGAAGCGCCTGGAATATCGCGGTTATGATTCCGCCGGCATTTGCACCGTATATGATGGTCAATTGATCCGCCGCCGCGCCGAGGGCAAACTGGAAAATCTGGCGCGCGTGCTGGCGGCGGATCCGGCGCCCGGCACCAGCGGTATCGCGCATACCCGCTGGGCGACGCATGGCGCACCGACCACCGACAACGCCCATCCTCATATCGCGGGCGACGTGGTGATCGTTCACAACGGCATCATCGAGAATTTCAAGCCGCTACGCGAGGAATTGCTGGCTGAAGGGCGGGTGTTCCTGAGCCAGACCGATACCGAGATCGTCGCGCATCTGATCGCGCGCGAAGTTGAACGTGGCGCCGCGCCGCGCGATGCGGTCGCGGCGGTGCTGCCGCGTCTTCATGGTGCCTTCGCGCTCGGCGTGATGTTCCGCACGGAGCCCGATCTGCTGATCGGCGCGCGCCTGGGGGCCCCGCTGACCGTGGGTTATGGCGATGGTGAGAATTATCTGGGGTCCGACGCGCACGCGCTGGCCGCGCTGACCCAGCGCATCGCCTATCTGGACGAGGGCGACTGGGTGGCGATCACGCGCTCGGGCGTCGAGATCTTCGATCGCGAGAACCGGCCGGTCGAGCGGCCGATCGTCCATTCGGGTGCATCCGCCGCGCTGATCGACAAGGGCAATCACCGCCACTTCATGCAGAAGGAAATCTACGAGCAGCCCGTCGTTGTGGCGCAGACGCTGCAAAGTTATCTCCGCCCGATCGAACAGATGGTCGCCTTGCCTGACATGGATTTCGACCTGGGGACGATCGAGCGCGTCGCGATCGTCGCCTGCGGCACCGCATCCTATGTCGGCATGATCGGCAAATACTGGATCGAGCGTTTCGCGCGCATCCCGGTCGAAGTCGATGTCGCGTCCGAATTCCGCTACCGCGATCCCGTATTGCTGCCCAACACGCTGGGCGTGGTCGTCTCGCAATCGGGCGAGACCGCCGACACGCTGGCGGCGCTGCGACATATGAAGGCGAACGGCGTCACCACCGCCGGTATCATCAACGTGCCGACCAGTTCGATGGCGCGCGAGGTTGATCTGTTGCTGCCCACTCATGCCGGGCCGGAGATCGGCGTGGCATCGACCAAGGCGTTCACCTGCCAACTCGCGGTTATGGCGGCCCTTTCGGTCAATCTGGCGCGTGCGACGGGCAAGCTTTCAGCCGAGGAGGAAAGCGAAATCGTCCGCCATCTCGTCGAGGCACCTGCGGCGATAAACGCCGCGCTCGCGCATGACGACGAGATCCAGGCCATGGCCGGCACCATCGCCGGTGCCCGCGACGTGCTGTATCTGGGGCGTGGGCCGGACTATCCGCTCGCGCTTGAAGGTGCGCTGAAGCTCAAGGAAATCAGCTATATCCATGCCGAAGGCTATGCCTCGGGTGAAATGAAGCACGGCCCGATCGCATTGATCGATGACAATGTGCCGCTGATCGTTCTCGCGCCGTCCGGTCCGCTGTTTGACAAGACGGTTTCGAATATGCAGGAAGCGCAGGCGCGGGGTGCGCAGGTGGTGTTGATCTCCGACGCCGACGGGCTGGCCCAGGCCGGCGATGATGCGGTCGCGACGATCGAGATGCCCAAGGTGCATCCGCTGATCGCGCCGATCGTCTATGCCGTGCCGGTGCAGTTGCTCGCTTATCATGTCGCGGTCGCCAAGGGCACCGACGTCGATCAGCCGCGCAACCTGGCGAAATCGGTAACGGTGGAGTGACGGCGGCGGGCCTCGCGATAAGGATTGATCGGCGGCTCGAATAACCGATATGCCTGAACCGTTGGCGGTCTCTGATCGGGATCGGATCAAGGGGGACATGGCGTTGCGGACGATCGGCTTGGCGCTCCTGATGATGGCCGCGACGGCGCAAGCACAGGGGCCGGGCAATGGGTGGCAGGATGCACCTGCGGCAAGAGTGTCGGAGAAACCGGAGTCGGCGCCGAAACGACTGACATTGTTCCGTGGTGCGGTGCTGATTGACGGCAATGGCGGCGTGGCGCGGCCCAATATGTCGATCCTGGTTGAAGGCGACCGGATCAAGGCGGTGATGCCCGATGCGGAGGTTGCGCGGTACACCGGTGATATCGTCGATGCCTCGCGGCTCTACGTCCTGCCCGGACTGATCGACACGCACGAACATCTCGCCACTTCGCCCGATCGCAACTGGGCCGAAGCGCAGATGAAGCGCGATCTGTACGGCGGAATCACGGCGGTGCGCGACATGGCAGGCGATGTGCGCGCGCTTGGCGAATTGTCACGCGCGTCGCTGCTCGGCGAGATTGCGGGACCGGATATCTATTATGCTACGCTGATGGCGGGGCCGAGCTTCTTTGACGATCCGCGCACCATCGCGGCGGCGCAGGGCGCTAAGCCGGGCGCAACGGCCTGGATGCAGGCGGTGGACGATCGGACGGATATGGCGCTGGCGGTCGCGCGAGCGCGCGGCACTGGCGCGACGGGGCTCAAGATCTACGCGAACCTGTCGGGAGACATGGTCCGGAAGATCACCGAAGAGGCGCATCGCCAGGGCTTTCCGGTCTGGGCTCACAGCCAGGTCTCGCCCGCAACGCCGGCAGAGGTGGTCGCGGCCGGCCCTGACGTGATCTCGCATATGTGCGCATTCGGCTGGCAGGCCTCGGCGCGCCGACCGCAAAGTTATCGCGATCGTGTGCCCGTCGACCCCACGCCTTTCGCGAAAGGCGACAATGCCGGGATGGCAGCGCTGTTTCGCGAGATGAAGCGGAAGGGGATCGTGATGGATGCGACGCTCCGCGTCTATGTCGAAGGCGACAAACGGGCGGCGGAGACTGGTAAACCATCCTATTGCCCGGCCGATATCGCGTATCGGCTGACGAACCAGGCGTGGCGCGAGGGCGTGATGATCTCGGCCGGCACCGATGGGATGACCGACGCCAAAGATGCCTATTCCGCGTTGCACGAGGAACTGGAGTTGCTGTCCGACAAGGCGGGGTTGCCGCCTATGGACGTGATCCGCGCAGCGACCTCGATCGCGGCGCGGACGATCGCGCAGGAAAAGGAGATGGGCAGCGTCGAGCCCGGCAAGCTCGCCAATCTCGTCTTCGTGGCGAAGGATCCTTTGCAGGACGTTTCGAACCTCCGCAGCGTCGTCTTCACCGTCAAGCGCGGCACGGTCTATCGTCGCGAGGATTACAAGTCGGGCATGGGGCAATAGGGTCATGACGAAGACGCGCGAAACCGCAGCCGCCCTTCTTGATCGCCGCAGCATGCTCTCCATGATCGGGGCGGGCGCCGTCACCGCACCGCTGGCGTCTGTGTCGGCGCGAACGCCCAAGCGGCCGCTCGGACGGTGGCGCGATGCTGTCATTGTCAATGCGCTTGGCGGATTGTCCAATCCGAATGTGGAGAACGACGGCGGGATCGATCCGGTCCGTCGCATCGATGCCCGCACCATCGCCGATGCCCGCGCCTCCGGGCTGAGCGCGGTCAATGTGACGATGGGCTATGTTTCGGGCGGGATGGAGCCCTTCGAATATAGCGTGCGCACCATCGCCGGGTGGGACCGGCTGATCCGAGACCATCCCGCGGATCTGGTGAAGATCCTGGGTGTGAGGGATATCGTTAGTGCCAAGGCGGAGAGCCGGATCGGCATCATCTACGGTTTCCAGAATGCGGTGATGATGGGCGACAAGGCCGACCGGGCCGATATCTTCGCCGATCTGGGCGTCCGGATCATCCAACTCACCTATAATCCCGCGAATACGATCGGCGACGGTTCGATGGCGCGCGAGAATCGCGGGCTCACCCCCTTCGGCCGCGCCGTGGTGGAGCGGCTGAACGCCAATCGCGTGATGGTGGACCTGTCGCACAGCGGCGAACGAACCTGTCTGGAAGCGGCGCGCGCATCGAAACAGCCGATCTCGATCAATCACACCGGTTGTCGTGCGCTGACCGATCTGCCGCGCAACAAGACCGATGCCGAGCTTCGGCTGGTCGCCGAGCGTGGCGGCTTTGTTGGTATCTATTTCATGCCGTTCCTCAACATCAGCGGGCATGCCAGCGCTGAGGACGTCGTCGCGCATATCGAGCATGCGGTGAACGTCTGCGGAGAGGATCATGTCGGCATCGGCACAGACGGCGGCACGACCCAGATCGACGACATGATCGCCTATAAGTCGCGATTGGCGCAGGAGGTCGAGCGCCGCCGCGCGGCCGGCATCGGCGCCACCGGCGAACGGCCGGACACGTTCCCGTTCGTGATCGACCTGCGTGGCCCCAACCAGTTCCGCGACCTGGCCGACCGGTTGCGCAAGCGCGGCCATTCGACCGCGCGGATCGAGAAGATCCTAGGGCAGAATTTCCTGCGCTACGGCAGGGAGATCTGGGGCAGCTAAGCATTGCTCCCGGCTAAAAATAAATCCGTAAGAAGCGCCGTGGCCTTGCGACTGCTATAGTCGAGCAGGACGCAGGAGCGTGAGGATGACGGGGCCGAACGCCCGGCAATGCGGTGAGCAGGATGCGCTTTATGCGGAGGTGTCGCGTACGCATGGCCGCATGATCGCGCGCCTGTGCGCGGGCTATGAAGCCGAGCCGGGCTTGCGTGAGGACCTGCAGCAGGAAATGCATTTGCAGCTCTGGCGCAGCTTCGCCATCTATGTCGGCCAATGCAGCCTGACGACCTGGATCCACCGGGTCGCGCACAATGTTGGCGCACGCCATGTCGACAAGGCCGTACGCGGCAAGCGGATCGAAGTGCTGGCCGATCTCGACGGCATGGACTTTGCCGACGATCGCGCTGATCCGGAGGCGCAGGCTGATGCGGCGGTGACGCTCGACCGGCTTTACGCGCTGATCTGGCGATTGCGGCCGATCGATCGGCAGTTGCTGCTGCTTCATCTCGAAGAGGTGGATGCAGCGGACTCCGCCGAGATCACCGGGCTGACCCCCGGCGCGGTCGCGACGCGCATCCATCGCATCAAGGCATTGCTCGCAAAGGATTTTGCGAAAGGAGATTTGTCATGACGGGCAAGGAACCCGACGCCCCCACGACGATGTGGAAGCAGCAATCCGTGCAGCCGCATATCCTGACTCCACAGGATATCCGCGCCCGCATCGATCGTCTCGACGGCCGTATCCGCAGGCGCAATCGCATCGAATATATCGCTGGTGGACTGACGTTCACGGTGTTTGCGGTGTTCGCCGTTCGCCAGATCGTGCGAGGCATCTTCGATGTGGAGACATTGGGCGCGATATTGCTTCTGTTTGGCGTGATGACGGTGGTCTGGCAGTTGCACCGGCGCACCGGTCCGGTGGCGATCGACGGAGCTCGGCCCAGCATCGAAATCTATCGCATCGAACTGCGACGCCAGCGCGATGCGCTGGCGTCGGTTTGGCTCTGGTATGTCGCACCGTGCGTGCCCGGTCTCGTGACGATGTATGTTGCCGTGTTGCTCAAGACGGAAGCGAGGAACTGGCCGTTCGTCGGGGCGGTGGGGGTGATGCAGATCGCCTTCGTGACCTGGATCATCCATATCAATCGCCGGGCCGCTCGCATTCTCGACGCTGAACTGGATGCCCAGATCGGGTCGCGCTGATCCACCAGCCTTTCGCTTTCCACAAGCCATACGACAGATGTCCGGTGGAATGCCGGCAAGAGTAGGAGAATGACCATGCGATTTCCCGGCAAGACCGTGGCCGCGCTGACGATGGCGGCCGCTGCCGCCACCACGGCCTATGCGGGAGGAAAGGGTGAGGATGCGATCATCCAACGCGGGCGTGCCCTGTCCGACTGGACATCCGCCGAGAGTGTCGCGGCGCTGACCAAGGCGGCGACTCCCGGGCTCCGTTCCACCATCGAATCCGCCGGCGGTGCGACGGCGTTCGCCGAAGCGATCAAGGGACAAATGGGTGTCCAGACCAAGGTTCTCGACGAGATCGCCATGAAGTTGAACGGCTACATCTTCTATCAGCGGCTGGCGGCGCATGAGCGGCTCCCCACGGGCGCAACGACGGTCATATGGGATGAAAAGGGCGAAGTGGTCTCCGCGGTGATCCAGCCGGCGCCACCGCCTCTGCCAGCCGCTGGATCCGGCGTACCGGTGCGGTTGCCCTTTGCCAAATCGGCGAAGGGGGACTGGCTAACCGTCTGGGGCGGGCGCAATGTGGTGCGCAACTATCACATGATCGCGCCAGCCCAGACCTACGCCTTCGATTTGCTGGTGGCGCGCGACGGACGGACCTTCGACGGCCCCTCGGATAAGCTTTCTTCATATTTGGGGAGAGCCCGTATTGGCCGCCGCCGACGGCATCGTATCCGAAGCGGTGGACGGTCTTGCCGATATGCCGGTGGGGCGGATGGATTCGAAGCATGTAGCGGGAAACCATGTCATCATCCGACACGGCGAGAAGCAATATTCGCTTGTTGCGCATCTCCAGAACGGATCGACCAAGGTGAAGAAGGGTGATGCGGTGAAATCCGGTCAGCCGATCGGGCTGTGTGGCAACAGCGGCAACACATCCGAGCCGCATGTCCATTTTCACCTCCAGACCGGGCCGACCTTCGATGACGGTGGGCAGGGGCTGCCCGCCGCCTTTCGAGACATGACCGTCGATGGCCGCCCGTCCCGCGATGGGGAGCCGGTGCGCGGACAGGTGATCATGCCCGTGCGCTGATATGCCAAAAGGGGCGCATCCGGCGGATGTGCCCCTTTTTCACGCGGGTGGCATGCACGCCGCTAGGCGGCGACCATGTCGCGCCCGTGTGGCGCATGGCGGAGCTCCAGCCAGGCCAGGATCGCGACAACCAGTGCCTGGGCCGCCACGAATATGATGCCGAAGGCCGTCGGGGTGGCCAGCACGAGCACCGCGACGCTGGCCGCGACCCAGCCGGCATTGCCGATTACGGCAAGCATCACCAATGGACGGCTGAGCTGTGGCGTGCGCGCCATCCAGGCGAACAGTCCGGCGACGGGGAACAGGCTGCACCCGGCGACAAGCAGCAGGAGCTGGTGCAATCCGGTCGGTCCGGAGAGCAGTTCGGCGCCGAACGCCATCGCGGCGCCGGCCGCCAGGCAGGTTAGCGCGTCGAAGGACAGGATTTTCCGGACGATGCGGGTGTCGGTGTGGGTCATGATGAAACTCCTGATGCAAAGCGGTTGAATGCATGTCGGTTGACGAGCGGAGGTTTCGTCGATCCAGGTAGTCGCGTCGATTACCTGGCAGGTAATGTCGACTGAACAGCCATCGCGTTATTCGCTGGACGCTGTTCAAGTACGGAGGATTGCGATGATGGTCGCGGTACGGGGCGTTGGGGATCATTTGCGCGAATGGCGGCAGAAGCGGCGGATGAGCCAACTCGATCTTGCGCTCGACGCCGAAATCTCGACGCGGCATCTGAGCTTTCTCGAAACCGGGCGTGCGCGGCCCAGTCGCGAAATGATCCTGCGCCTCGCCGAGCAGCTCGAAATGCCGCTACGCGATCGCAACGCGATGCTCACGGCTGCCGGTTTTGCGCCGCTGTTCGGGGAGCGCTCGCTCGACGATCCCGACATGGCGGGCGCCCGCCGCGCGATCGACCTGATTCTGGCGGCGCACGAACCCTGGCCGGCATTGGTTGTCGACCGGCGCTGGGACCTCGTCGCGGCCAATCGCGGCATCGCGGCGATGCTTGCGGGGATTCCGTCCGAACTGCTCGGTCCCCCCGCCAACGCGATGCGACTGGCGTTGCATCCGCAGGGATTCGCGCCGCGCATCGTCAATTTCGCGGAATGGCGGCATCACCTGATTGAGCGCTTGCGCGAGCAGGCACGCGCATCAATCGATGGCGCGCTCGATCCACTCCTGGCCGAACTCGAATCCTATCCGGTGCCACCCATGCCCGATGCGCGGCCGCAGGATCTGGGGGGCATCGCGGTGCCAATGAAGCTGATGGTCGGCGATCACGTGCTGAGCTTCCTCAGCACCACCACCGTGTTCGGCACCGCGCAGGACGTCACCCTGGCCGAGCTGACGCTCGAAACCTTCTTCCCTGCCGATGAAGAAACAGCGGAGCTCATGCGTCTAGCTGTGGCCTAGGGCACATCCTGCATGACCGCTCGGCGGCGGGTCTTGCTCTTCGCCGCCAATGGCCGAGCCCGCTCGAGCAGGGCCGAGAGCACATGGCCAGGCTCCTCGATCATCGGCAGATGCGCGGAATGTTCCATCCAGACGATCGATTTCTTCGGCGCGCGAAGCCTATCCATCCATTGGGCGGTGATCGTTGAAGGCGTCGTGTAGTCCTGGCGGCCGAGCAGCATCAGCACGGGCACGTCCAGCCGATCGAGCTTCGCGAAGCTGACGTCTGCAAGCTGCGGAAACATGGTCGTGATCGTGAAGGCGCTGCCATCGTCCCAGGCCTTGCGATCGGCGGGCGTATATTCGGGCGAGAGGCGTGGCGCGCGGAAATAGAAATCGGCATTGTCGCGACCGGCGGCGAGCGCGCCATAATGGACGGACCATTTGCGCTCGGTCGTCATCTTCGCGATGTCGAATGCGCCGGGGCCGGGATAGGGGCGGATCGCCTCGAGCTCGCGCACCGCCTCGGTATTGCCCGTTTCCCTGGCGCGCTTGAGCGTCCATTCGTAGCCGACGCGTTCATTCTCGCGGAAATCGATCACCTGGCCCATGCCGATATAGGCGTGGAGCAGGTCGGGCCGCTTCACCGCGACGCTCAGGCCGACGATGGAGCCCCAGCTATGCCCCATCAGGAAGACCTTGCGTTGGCCATATTTGCGCAGCAGCAGTTCGATCAGCTCGATCGTATCGTCGCGATAGCGATCGGGCTTGAGCGTTGGCGCGATCGCCTTGGGATCGTTGAGCGGGAAGGAGCGGCCGGCGCCGCGCTGGTCCCATTGCACCACGGTGAAGAAGTCCTCCCATGGCCGCTGGAACGACCAGGCGATCGGCATCTCGACCGCGCCGGGGCCGCCATGGACGAACAGCAGGATCGGATTCGCCCGATCGGCGCCGCGCACATTCACCACCTGGCGCGCGCCGCCCAGCACGGCTTCGAAGGTCTCCTGCACGCCATTGGGCGTGACGATCCGGTTGATATCGGCAACCACGGCGCGGCCGGGGGCATAGATATCGTCGGTGGGTGCCGTTGGTGTCTGCGCCGTCGCGGAAGCGGCGGCGGCGAGAAGCGGGAACGCTGTCAGGAAACGGAACATCAGCGCCAATCTCCGGCGATTTCATCGTGATGCCGGGTCCATAGCGGGAAGGGGCGCGACCGCACATAACCAATCGGGCCGAGCTCAAGAAAACCCGACCCGATCGGCCCATGGGATAAGCCTGCCGCGATTATTCGCTGGATTGTTCGCCACCCCCAGCGTTCGGCGCCGCGCCTTCCTGGCGTTTCGCTTCGGACTTCACCTCGCCCTTCGACATGGCGGAGACCAGCGCATCGCCCGATGCCGTGAAATTGCCCGCGGGCAGCGCGACGCTGCGGTCGCCCACGGTCATCAGCAGAGCTGTCGCCGTGCCGTCGGCGCTGGTGCGAAGTGACTGGACGGTGCCGATCGCGCGGCCCCTCGCATCCTCCACCATCATGCCGGGCTGGACGGCGAAATTGCCTGCGCCATTGGCCGCGCCGCTGCCCGCCGCGGTGAGCTGGCCCAGGCCGCCCTGTGCGCTGCCGGCCAGCGATCCGGCTGCATTTGCGCTGCCGCCGATCGCATTTGCGCTGCTTCCCGCCGAAGCTGCCGTCGCGGACGCCGCGTTGCGCGCGCCGCCGGCGGTGTCGCGCACCAGGCCGACCGTCGGCTGCACGGCGCCGCGGACCGCATCGGTGCCGATCGCTTGCGCGGTGATGTCGGTATCGGCCGAGCCGCTGCCGCTTCCCGATGCCGATCCGCCGATCGTCCGGCCGATCACATCGGTACGGCCGTTGGCGTTGCCATCTGCCGACTGACGCGTCGAGGCACGCGTGCTCGCGCGGCCTGAGCGGCGATCGACACTGCGATCGAGCCGGGTTTCCCCGCTGCGGCCGATTGTTCCACCCATGGTGGAGCCCAATCCACCAGACAGCCCGCCAGAAAGGCCGCCGATGGTCTGGCCAAGGCCGCTGCCGCCGAGCAATTGCGCCGAGGCCGGCGTGGCCAGTGCGAGGACTGCCGTGCTCGCGATCAGGAGAATCTTCATGATGATGTCCTTCCCTTCAGTCCGGCGGTCAGGCCGCCGTCACTGGGAGAACGGAGCGCGCATCGGATTTAATCCCGGACGGCGCTTTTTTCTTTCAGCGAACCCGGCAGGTGCCGCAGATCAGCCCCTGGCCATAGAGTTTGTCCGAGCCTTTGGTGCCCAAATCGATCGCTTCACGGGCGAGCGCGCGATAGGCTGCGTCGCGTCGCGCGGGATCGGGGCTGGGATAATGCGTGAGCAGCGATGCGGCGACGAGCGGCGCGGCGAACGATGTGCCGCGAACCGCGCCCATGCCACCCCGGCCATCGGCGGCGCGCATGTCCGCGCCGGGGGCGGCGAAATCGAGGTGAAGCGCGCGGCCCGCTTCGATCAATGCGCGATTGCGCCCATCGACGCCGGTGACCGCGATCACCCCATCATAGGATGCGGGATAGGCGGGCGGCGCGGCGGGGCCGTCATTGCCGACCGCAGCCACGATCATCATGCCGCGCGCTTGCGCCGCGCGAACGACGCGCTCGAGCAGCGGATTGCGCGGGCCGACCAGGCTGATCGTGACTATCGGCACCTGTTGAACTGAGAGCCAGCCCAGCGCCCGGGCGATCGCGGCGGCGTTGCCGCCGGCCGGATTGCCGCCATAGACGTCTGCCACGAACAGCCGCGATCCCGCAGCGGGACTCCGCATCGGTGCGCCGCCGACAAGCAGCGATGCGATCGCGGTGCCGTGATCGCTTGGTTTGGGCGGTCCGGCAAAGCCGCGCTGTTCGATCGATCCGCTAAGCGCGGGATGTCGTGCGACACCCGCATCGATCATGCCGATCGATGTGGCGGGCCGGGGGGAGGCGGATTGGCCGACCATGGCGAACAGGGGCATGGGCGCCGACGCGCCGCTGTGGAAGTGAAGCTGGTCCGCGCTGACCGCCGCATCACCGGCAATGGCGCGCAGTCTTTTCTCCGCGCGAGCAAGCTTCATGCCCTTGGGCGTGGCGAGGCGGGTGTAGACGATGTCGAGACCATCGATGCGTTCTTCGCCGATCAGGGTGAATCCTGCCTCCGCCGCTCGCCGCAGCATATCCGGCGCGGCATCGACGAGCATCAATTCGCCGCGCACGGCCGGATCCCCGTCGGCGTCGAGTTCGAGCGCGTCGGGATGCGTGGAAACAAGGTCGCGCAATCGCCTTGTCCTGTCGCCGATCAATGTTCGCGCCGCCGTCGTGACGGGTTCGACCCGATCGAGCGTGCCGGCGATCGTGCGATCGATCGCATCGGGCAGGCGTTCCACCACCGGGGGAAGCGCGGTCACGAGTTGCGCGTGCAGGGGGGCGGCCGTGACGGCAATGACGCATGACAGGATCATGGGGGATATGCGCCGCATTTTGAGCATTCTAGCCGCTGGCGTTGGAATTCGTGTGATCTTTTTCGTCATGATAGGATGAAACGCGCGAGTTCGACCGTTTCATCCCTGAAGGACATGACATGGTGATGCGTTGATGGCGTTCGAAAGCGACTTGCTCACGCTGCTGCCGCGGCTGCGGCGCTTCGCCTTGAGCCTGTCGCGCGATGCGATCGATGGTGACGATCTGTGCCAGATGGCGGTGGAGCGCGCTCTGAGGTCGCGCGACCAATGGCAACCGGGCACGCGACTGGATAGCTGGATGTTTCGGATCATGCGCAATCTGTGGATCGACGAGGTGAGGATGCGCGGCCGCCGCGACCGGACCTTCGCGCCCGAAGAAGCCGGGGCGATGGTGGGCGACGATGGCGACCGGCGCATCGAGATGGCGGTCGAGGTCACCGATGTCGGCCGTGCGATGGACCGGTTGCCGCCCGAACAGCGTGAAGCCATCGCGCTGGTGCTGGTGGAGGGCTTCGCCTATCGCGAGGCGGCCGAGATCCTCGACATACCGATGGGCACGCTGACGTCGCGACTGGTGCGCGGGCGCGAGGCATTGATGCGCGAGTTGGGGGAAGCGGCATGACGATCGATCGCGAGACGCTGATGGCCTATGCCGATGGCGAATTGGACGAACTCACGCGCCGCCGCGTCGAACAGGCGATCGCGGCCGATCCGGCGCTCGCCGCCCAGGTCGATGCGGATCGTGCGCTGCGCGCCCGTATCTCTGGTCATTATGCCGGAACGATAGACCAGCCGGTTCCCGACCGGCTCAGGGCTTTGCTCGACACCAGTGTCACAGACATCGCGGAAGCGCGTGCGCGACGCGCGCCCATCCGGCAATGGTTCATGAACGCAGCGGCGATCGCGGCGACGCTGGTGATCGGCGTGTTCGCTGGCCGGATGGCGAACGACCCCGGGCCCGTGCATATGAGTGACGGTGTCGTGGTCGCCCAAGGGGCGCTGGCCGATGCGCTTGACACCCAACTCGCATCGGCCCAGCCCGCTGATGCCGCCACACGGATCGGGATCAGCTTCCGCAGCGTCGACGGGGTTTATTGTCGAACCTTCCAGACCGAACGGATCGACGGGCTCGCCTGCCGATCGGGTGAAAACTGGACGCTGCACAACATGGTGAGCGCAGCCAGGAAGGCGGCAACCGAGTATCGGCAGGCGGGCTCGATGGATCCGGCGGTCCTGGTGGCCGCGCAGGCGATGATGACGGGCGACCCGCTCGACACCGCCGGTGAGGCGGTTGCGCGGGATCGCAATTGGCGTTGATCCGACTCAGCCTCTCCGCATCGGAAACAGCGCGCGCAGCGCCGGATCGCGCAGCCACAGGCCGCCCCACATGAAAAGCCCAAGGTAGAGGCTGAACAGGATGTGGCTGAATAACGGGCTGCCGGCGCGGATCTGTGTCGCCATTGCGCCGCCGAGCAACGCCATCATCAGTACCGCGCCCAGCACACTCGTGCGCGGCACCAGATACAGGATCAGGCAGGCCAGTTCGATCAGGCCGATCGAAAAGGCGTAACCGGGAGGCCAGCCGAGCGCGGCCATCGTCTCCTCCGCCACCGGCATCCCCAACAATTTGGGTGTCACCGATGCGCCGATCATGAATAGCGCGAACAGGCCGGTCAGCGCTCGACCGGTCCAGAGCATCGCGTTGCCGCCGCTTTTGGTGCTCATGGCTGGCCCGGAGTCCAGCCTTCGGCCGGGATTGTGTTGATCATCCACGGCACGCCGAACCGATCGGTCAGCATGCCGAAGGCTGGCGACCAGAAGGTGGGGCCGAATGGCATCTCCACGCTGCCACCATCGGCCAGAGCATCGAATATGGCGCGGTTCCTGGCGGCGTCCTCGTCATGATAGGACACGCTGAAGCCGCCCATTTCCTGTGCGTAATCGGCCGGGGCATCGCAGCCCATGATCGCCTGCTCGCCGATCTGCAGCCAGGCATGCATGATCAGACCGCGATCCTTCTCGTCGATCGGGACGTCTTCCGGCGCGTCGGCAAACGCGAACATTGCGGTGATCCCTCCGCCCAATATCTCGGCGTAGCGCTCGAACGCTTCCCGGCAATTGCCCTTGAAGACGAGATTGTTGATGAGTTTCACAGCCGATTCTCCCTTTTATCGAAGCCTCGCGTTCCCATTGGCCAGCCATTGGTCGAGCCGGCCGAAGCTGCTGGTCCAGCCATGGCGATGGCCTGCTGCGCTCTGTGTCGATTTGAGCCCCTGATGCATGAAATCCATGCGCGTGCGCCCGTCTGGCAGTTCGCTGAGCGCGATGGTGACGAGGGTATCGACGGGCGGGCCGTCTTCGTGATCGCCCTCCCATTTGAAGGTGAAGGCCAGCCGGGCAGGTGGATCGATCTCACGATAGACGCCGCGCTGCCACAGCAATGCGCCCGTCTCCGGCGATTTGAGGCAGGCGCTCCAGGCGCCGCCGACGCGCAAATCCTGCTCGGCGTGGATCGCGGGAAATTCTTCGGGGCCCAGCCAGGCGATCAACATTTCCGCTTTCGTCCAGGCAAGCCAGATCAGCTCGCGCGGCGCGTCGAATTCGCGGACGAGATGAAGTGTCTCTCGCGCGGAGAGGCCATCAGCTTGGTCGGACATCGCCGTCTCCCGACTGTATGCGCTTCAGATAGGCGTCGAGTCGATCGAAGCTCGCATCCCAGAAACGGCGATACTGATCGAGCCAGTCGCTGACGGGCTTCATCGCCATCGGCTCCAGCCGGGCGGGGCGCCATTGCGCGGCCTTGCCCCGGCTGATCAGACCTGATCGTTCCAGAACCTTCAGATGCTTGGAGATCGCCGGCAGGCTCATTTCGAACGGGGCGGCGAGATCATTCACCGACGCTTCCCCCTCGCTCAACCGGGCAAGGATGGCGCGGCGGGTGGGGTCGGCAAGCGCCGCGAAGGTCGCGCTGAGAGGGTCGGTCTGCATGACGGTAGGCTTGTATTTAACTTATCGGTTAAATTCAAGCCTGGATATGCTCGTGCGGCAATCGCACACATCGCGATTGAACGTATGATGTTGGAAGAAAGTGTATCGGTGGAGCGAAACCCTCGGCGGGCGCGTCAGGGTGTGACGCTCAGCGAATCCAGCACGCGCGTCGCGATCGGATCGAGGGTCGACGCGCGCGATATCGGGTAGCGCACCATGGCGCTGACCATCGCGCCCTTGGTTGTCTTGAGCAGGCGGATACGGATACGGTCGCCCTCCGCCGTGGCCGAGCCGCGATATTCGCGTTCGCCTATCATCGCGCCTTCGGGATTGGTGGTGCCGTCTCGCAAGGCCTCGATCGCCTGCTGGAAATCCGTATCTCCTTCATTGTCGGCGCCATAGGCGCGGAGATCGGCGTCCACCGTCTTGTCTTCGAAGATGCTGCCGTCCTCGTTGGCCGCTGCGGTCAGTTGCTTCCACCCCTCCGGAATCATGACGGAGAAGCCGTATTTGCTGTTGGCATAGGTGCCCACAGGTTCGTCCGGTTCGCCTTCCAGCGCCACGGGTTCGCTATCGACCGGAGTCACCTTCTGCGCGGCTTCGGTATTGCCATTGCCGGGCGTTGTGGCCTGGTCGCAGGCTGCCAGGCCGACGATGGCTGCCAGCAAGCAGATGGATGAAAGTGCCCGGTCCCGCATGGTCGATTTTCTGACATGCCGAATCAGCGGCGGTCAATCGGCTGGATCCTCTGCTTCCGGAAAAATGACGAAAATCGCGGGTTGTATGGCGATGCCAGGGGTGGCGTCAGGCCGCGTCGCCGATCCCGAGTTCGCCCAGCTTGCGATAGAGCGTCGAACGGCCGATCCCAAGGCGACGTGCGACCTCGGTCATGCGGCCGCGATAATGGCCGATGGCGAGGCGGATCACATCGGCCTCGATCTCCTCGAGCGGGCGGAGATTGCCGTCGGCCCGGTAGAGCGCGACACCTGCGCCGTCGGCTGCGGCGGTCAGGCGATTGCCCGCCATGCGCTCGGCAAGCGGACGGGGATCGGCTGCCTGACGGGCGATCTCCGGAAAATCGGCGCGGGTCAGCGCATCGCCGTCGCACAGCACGGCGGCGCGGAACAGCGCGTTCTGAAGCTGGCGGACATTGCCCGGCCAGTCATAGGACGTCAGCAACGCCAGTCCTTCATCGGTGATGCCGAGACTGCGCAGGCCCGGCTGCTGCGCGATGCGCGTCAGCATATGGCGGGCAAGCGCAGGAATATCCTCGCGGCGTTCGCGCAAGGGCGGGATCGTCACCTGGACGACGTTGAGGCGATAATAGAGGTCTTCGCGAAAATGTCCGGCGGCCACTTCGTCGATCAATGTCTTGTTGGTCGCGGCGATCACGCGCACGTCGACATCGGCGACCGCGCGACCGCCGATCGGCTGGATCTCTCCCGACTGGAGCACGCGCAGCAGCTTCACCTGCGCGTCCAGGGGCAGCTCGCCGACTTCGTCGAGGAACAATGTGCCGCCATCGGCTTCCTGGAACTTGCCGGTATGGCGTTCGAACGCGCCGGTGAAGGCGCCGCGTTCATGCCCGAACAGTGCCGATTCGACGAGGTTGCCTGGAATGGCCCCGCAATTGACCGCGATCATCCGCTTGCGCGCGCGTGGCGACGCCGCATGGATCGCTTCCGCCACCACCTCCTTGCCGACGCCGCTTTCGCCCTCGATCAAAACCGGAACGCGCGCGCGCGCGGCTTTGGCTGCGATGGCGAGCGCTGCGCGGAAATCGGGGGCCGAGCCGACGATCTCCGCGAATGCTAGCGGCTGGCTGATCTTTTCGGTGAGCGGGCGCAGTTCGCCGGCCGACGCGCCGCTGCCGACCGCGGCGTCGAGTGCCGCTAACAGCCGATCGGGCGCAATCGGTTTCACGAGGAAGTCGGTGGCGCCTGCGCGCATCGCTTCGACCGCGGTCGAAACCGAGGTGACCGCGGTGAGCATGAGGATGGGCAACGCCGGGCGGCGCGCGCGGATCTCGGCGATCAGATTGCCGGCGTCGCCATCGGGAACCCAGTGATCGAGCAGGATGGCGTCGAGCATCATGCCGTCCTGCGTGCCGAGCATGGCGATCGCGGTTTCGGAATCACCCGCGAAGACGGTGCGCCAGCCGGCGCGAGACGCGAGAGCCGAGACCAACCGGCGCTGCGCCGGCTCGTCGTCGATCAGCATCAATACGCGTACCCCGTTCGGCGTCATTTCTGCTCCATCCGTCCCGTAAGGGGACGATATGCCATGCGGGTGGTAAAGACAGGTTTAAAGCCGGCGGTCGATCGACCGCTTTGGTTCCCTGACCAACATCGCGCTGGAAATGGCATGAACCATATTGAGCGCCGGTTCGGGATGCATCGGCTTCATTGGGACGAAATATGGCTTCTGAAGAGAAGATGACCTCGCAAAGTTGCCATCAGCAGGGCTTGAGGCGGCCGACTTTGCTGGCTAAGGCACCCCGGACTAAAATGTTGGCAGGGGAACATGAGCATGGCTGGCAATGGCGACATGAAGGCGCATCAGCAGACCTATGACGGCTTTATCGGCCTGTTCAAATGGGGAACCGTCGCGAGCGCGCTTGTCGTGATGCTCGTCGTCTATCTCCTCGCTAGCTGACGCTAAGCACATGAAAATCGCGGTCCTTAAGGAGGACGCGGCCGGCGAGCGTCGTGTTTCGGCGACGCCGGAGACGGTGAAGAAATTCATCGCACTGGGAGCCACGCTGGCGGTCGAATCGGGCGCCGGCGGCGACGCTTCGATCTCTGACGCCGATTATACGGCGGCGGGCGCGAGCGTGGGAACACGCGCGGCCGCCTTGAAGGATGCCGATATATTGCTCGGCGTCCAGGGGCCGTCGCCTGCCAGTCTGAAGGGCGCCAAGCCTGGGGCATGGTTGGTCGCGGGGCTCAATCCGTTTGGTGAGCGCGCGCGCGTCGACGATTATGCCAAAGCAGGCGTCGAAGCGCTGGCGATGGAATTCATGCCGCGCATTACGCGTGCGCAGTCGATGGATATCCTGTCCAGCCAGTCCAACCTTTCGGGCTACAAAGCCGTGCTCGATGCGGCGGGCGAATATGGCCGTGCTTTTCCGATGATGATGACGGCGGCGGGGACAGTTTCGGCCGCGAAGCTGTTCGTCATGGGCGTCGGCGTCGCCGGGCTCCAGGCGATCGCGACCGGCCGGCGGCTGGGTGCGCAGGTCTCCGCGACCGACGTCCGGTCGGCGACCAAGGAGCAGATCCTGTCGCTCGGCGCCAAGCCGATCTTCGTCGAGAATGTCGCGGGGATCGAGGGCGAAGGCTCCGGCGGCTATGCCACCGAGATGTCGGAGGAATATCAGAAGGCGCAGGCCGAACTGGTGTCCGCGCATATCGCCAAGCAGGATATCGTGATCACCACGGCGTTGATCCCCGGCCGCGCTGCGCCCCGGCTGATCAGCGATGCACAGATCGCGACGATGCGGCCAGGCAGCGTGATCGTCGATCTCGCAGTCGAGCAAGGCGGCAATGTCGAGGGTGCGGTCGCCGGCGAGATCGTGGTGAAGCACGGCGTCAAGATCGTCGGCCATCGCAACGTGCCGAGCCGGCTGGCGGCCGATACCTCGGCACTGTTCGCGCGCAATCTGTTCAATTTCCTCAGCGCCTTCTGGGACAAGGAAGCGGGACGACCCGTCCTCCCCGACGACGATGAGATCACCCAGGCGATCCGGCTGACCAAGGACGGCGCGGTCGTGAACCAGAGGCTGCTGGGGTGAGGCTTCGGCCTTTCTTTGTAGTTATAGCGCTCGTTTTTGCTTCTGGCGCGGCGCAGGCGGAAAAGCTCTATTCCTATTGGACATTGGAGTCAGTGGGGCCGATAGGCGAGTTGCAGGTTACAGCCGATGTGCCATTTCTGGAGCAGCGGCTGCTTCCGCTTCGCTTGGTTCGGCTGGTTGAGCCCGCGCAGATTAGCCAGTCAAAACGGCTCGCTGCGGAGGCTTATCTATTTCTGGTATATCAACCAGATGGCAATACTGCCTTCTGCACGATCAAGGATCAGTCCGATAGCAGTGCCGCCAAGTCGCTGTTCATTCCGATGTTGGATAAGCGCCCTTGTCTGATCGACAAGGACCGTGATGGCTCCTTCGATTCGACGTTTTCGGTTTTCGATGGATACGGCAGCGCTCTCACGCCGAGCGGGAATCCGAGTTCCGCGAAGCCGCTCATCGCACCGGCTAGGTACGTCAATGTCTCGCCAGCAGAGTTTCCGGTGGTTCGCCGCCTGTCGTATGCGCTGACGTCACTTGGAGATGTTCAAAAGCGTAAGCTTTCGGTCGAATATGACAATGGGCGTGGTTTTGTCCCGTGGGTCAACGAATCACCGCTGAGCCCTGCCGCTCCGACTGCACTGAACGTTCGTGCCGAGATCGTTCAGGTTGACGGCAATCAGGCGCGCATTCGCGTCTTCATGGATTCAAGTAAAGGGATAGTTGGAAATAGTTCCGGGGTATTTAAAATCGCTGACCCGCCTTCTAATATTGATAATTTCATTTCAAATTGATGTATTTATTGGTTTGCGGTTGCCTTCGTATTTTTGAGTTTTCAATAAATTACTCGAATTAAATGTCGTGAGTAATGGGTGGGTGTGCTGGATTGTCCTGTGTGGATTGCCGTTTTTTGAGTGAATGGCGTACTATTTTATTGTTGATATTTTTTGCGGATTTCTAAAGGGGGGTTTCCGATGGACTTCATCAGCATCCTGTCGATCTTCGTGATGGCGTGCTTCGTCGGCTATTATGTCGTCTGGTCGGTCACGCCGGCGCTGCACACGCCGCTGATGGCGGTGACCAACGCGATTTCCTCCGTCATCATCGTCGGTGCGCTGATCGCATCGGCGGCGCTCGGATCCGCCAGCGCGACATGGCTGGGGCTGGTCGGTGTGGTGCTTGCCAGCATCAACATCTTCGGTGGCTTCGCAGTGACGGCGCGCATGCTCGCCATGTACAAGAAGAAGGAGCGCTGAGACCATGCACGAGGCTGCTCCCGTAAACCCCTGGGTCGCGCTTGCCTATCTGGTGGCCGGCATCTGTTTCATCCTGGCGCTGCGCGGGCTTTCCAGCCCTGCGAGCAGCCGGCGCGGCAATCGTTTCGGCATGTTCGGCATGGCGCTGGCGGTTGTCACCACGCTGGCGACGCATCTGCCGGGCACGGCGCTGGCCGATGGCACCGGCTTCGCCATCGACTGGAAGGCCTTCGGGCTGGTGCTTGGCGCGATCGCGCTGGGCGCGGTGATTGGCATCACGACAGCGCGCAAGATCGCGATGACCGCGATGCCGCAGCTTGTCGCCGCCTTCCACTCGCTGGTCGGTCTTGCCGCGGTGCTCGTTGCCGCCGCCGCCTATCTCAACCCGGAAGCTTTCCATATCGTCGATGCGGCGGGCGAGATCTTCCCCGTCAGCCGGATCGAGATGGGCCTGGGTATCGCGATTGGCGCGATCACCTTCTCGGGATCGGTCATCGCCTTCCTGAAGTTGAACGGGAATATGTCGGGCGCACCGATCATGTTGCCCGCGCGCCACGTGATCAATCTGGGCACGCTGGCCGCGATCCTGGGCCTGATCGCCTATTTCGTGACCGACCAGAGCCCCTGGGTATTCTGGACTGTCACCGCGCTCAGCTTCCTGATCGGTTTCCTGCTGATCATCCCGATCGGCGGAGCGGACATGCCCGTCGTCGTCTCGATGCTCAACAGCTATTCGGGCTGGGCCGCCGCGGCGATGGGCTTCACGCTGGGCAACAGCGCGATGATCATCACCGGCGCGCTGGTGGGCTCGTCGGGTGCGATCCTGTCCTACATCATGTGCAAGGCGATGAATCGCAGCTTCATCTCGGTCATCGCCGGCGGTTTCGGCGCCGCGCCCGAAGCATCGGGCGGCGCGGCCAAGGTCGACCGCCCGTGGAAGCGCGGTTCCGCCGAGGACGCCGCGTTCCTGATGGGGCAGGCCGAACAGGTGATCATCGTCCCCGGCTACGGCATGGCGGTCGCCCAGGCTCAGCATGCGCTGCGCGAGATGGGAGATATGCTCAAGGCGCAGGGCGTGCGTGTGAAATATGCGATCCACCCGGTCGCCGGCCGCATGCCCGGCCATATGAACGTGTTGTTGGCCGAAGCGAATGTGCCCTATGACGAGGTGTTCGAACTGGAGGACATCAACTCCGAATTCGCGCAGACCGACGTCGCCTTCGTCATCGGCGCCAACGATGTGACCAATCCGGCGGCCAAGACCGACAAGACCAGCCCGATCTATGGCATGCCCGTGCTCGACGTCGAAAAGGCGAAGACCGTGCTGTTCGTGAAGCGTTCGATGGGCGGCGTCGGCTATGCCGGTGTCGACAACGATGTCTTCTACATGGACAATACCATGATGCTCCTCGCGGACGCGAAGAAGATGGTCGAGGAAATCGTCAAGTCTCTGGGGCACTAGGACCTATTCCCCGTCCGTCATGCCAGCCTGCGCTGGCATGACGGACGGGAGTCTGTTTGCGGTGTGAACAGCTCCGCTTCGGCGACAAGCACCGTCACACCGCCGTCACCATCCGTCGCGATGATGATGCGTCACTGCAGGACGCATCGCATGTTTGGCCCTTCCGACCGCTCATCTTCACCCGAACTCGACAGGATCAAGGCGGAGATCGCCGACAGCTTCGACGAGGAGCTGGAAATGGAGATCGACGAGAGCCGGCTTGAGGCGCTGCTTGGCGATCTTTCCGACCATCCCGACCGTGAGCAGCTCGAACGGCGCGTTTATTTCCGCGAGCTCTTCAGGCTGCAGCATGAACTGGTGCGATTGCAGGACTGGGTTCAGCACAAGGGGCTGAAGGTGGTCGTGATCTTCGAGGGGCGGGATTCAGCGGGCAAGGGTGGAGCGATCAAGCGGATCACCCAGCGCCTGAATCCCCGCGTCTGCCGTGTCGCCGCCTTGCCCGCGCCCAATGAGCGCGAGCGGAGCCAGTGGTATTTTCAGCGTTATGTCGCGCACCTGCCCGCCGCAGGCGAGATCGTGCTGTTCGATCGCAGCTGGTACAATCGCGCCGGCGTAGAGCGAGTGATGGGCTTCTGCGCAGAGGATGAATATGAAGAGTTTTTCCGCTCCGTTCCAGAATTCGAGCGGATGCTGGTGCGATCTGGGATCGTCCTGTTGAAATACTGGTTCTCGATCACCGATGAGGAACAGCAATTCCGCTTCAACATGCGGATCCACGATCCGCTGAAGCAGTGGAAACTCTCCCCAATGGACGTTGAATCTCGCCGTCGCTGGGAGGATTATACCCGCGCCAAGGAAACCATGCTGGAGCGCACCCATATTGCCGAGGCACCGTGGTGGGTGGTGGAGGCGGTCGACAAGAAGCGTGCGCGACTCAATTGCATCGCACACCTGCTTGACCAGATTCCCTATGAGGACGTGCCCAAGCCCGTCGTGACCCTGCCCGATCGGATGCGCCACGACGACTATATCCGGCATCCGGTACCGACGGAGATGTACGTTCCCGATCGCTATCCCGGAACGGTTTGAGATATCCGGGGCGGATCCCGGACATCCCGATCTCGCTCGGGCAGAGCGTGCCGATCGGTTCTAGATGATCAGCGAGAAGATCATGTAGAGCCCGCCCGCGAGCATGATCGACATGGGCAGCGTCAGCACCCAGGCCATCAGCATGTTGCGGATCGTGCTCATCTGCAGGCCTGATCCGTTCGCCGCCATGGTGCCTGCGACGCCCGATGAAAGGACGTGGGTAGTGGATACGGGGAGGCCCAGCATGTCGGCGCTGGCAATCGTGCCCATCGCGACCAACTCGGCGGACGCGCCCTGCGCGTACGTCAGGTGCGATTTGCCGATCTTCTCGCCGACGGTGACGACGATCCGCTTCCAGCCGACCATCGTGCCCAGGCCGAGCGCGAAGGCGACGGCGATCTTCACCCAGGTCGGGATGAAACGCGTGCCCGCGTCGAGCGAAGCCTTGTAGGTTGAGAGCGTCTTGACGCCGGCCTCGGGCACCACTGCCGTCTTTTCCTTGCCCAGCCGCTTGATGGCTTCGGAGGCGAGATACATGTCGTTGCGGATATTGCCGACCGCAGCCGCCGGGATACGCGTGAAGGAACCGTGATCCATGACCTGCTTGTCGACATCGCCGATCAGCGTGGCCAGCGCGGGGATCGTGTCGGGGCTCAGCGTCTTTTCCGAGATATAGCTGGTCACCATCCGTCGCGCTTCGGCCGGTGCCGGCGCATCGACGGGGCGACCGCCAAGCGCGCTCGCGGCCGCGACCGAATTGCTGTGGAATTCCGCGGTATATTGCGCCGGCACCGCGCGATTGAGCGCGTAGGCGGTGGGCACGGTACCGATCAGGATCAGCATGATCAGGCCCATGCCCTTCTGCCCGTCATTCGATCCGTGCGCGAAGCTGACGCCGGTGCAGGTGAAGATCAGCAGCGCGCGGATCCAAAGCGGCGGTGGGACGCCATCCTTAGGCTCCTGATACAGCGCCGCATTACGGATCAGCAGCTTCATCGCGATGAAGAGCAGCGCGGCGACGCCGAAGCCGATGAGCGGCGACAATAGCAGCGCCTGGCCGATCTCGGTCGCCTTGGTCCAGTCGACGCCCGAAGTTCCGCTTTTGCCGTGCAGCATGGCGTTGGCGACCCCGACGCCGATGATCGAACCGATCAGCGTGTGGGAACTGGATGACGGGATACCTAGCCACCAAGTCGCGAGATTCCAGACGATCGCGGCGATCAACAGCGCGAACACCATCGCGAAGCCGGCATTGGAGCCGACCTGCAAGATCAGTTCGACGGGCAGCAGCGAGACGATACCGAACGCGACAGCGCCGGTGGACAGCAGCACGCCCAGGAAATTGAAGAATCCGGACCAGACCACGGCGACATTGGCGGGCATGGCATTGGTGTAGATCACCGTCGCGACCGCATTGGCGGTGTCATGAAAGCCGTTCACGAACTCAAAGCCCAGCGCGATGAGCAGTGCGACGAACAGCAGGATGAAGGGGAGATACGTGGTGGCGTGCACGCCGACCGCGCTGGCATCGGCATAGATGCTATAGGCGACATAGAGAAGCGCGGCGATAATCGCCGCGCCGAAACCGATATTGCCGATCTGCCCCAGCCCCTTGTCGAGATTGGGCCGTGCGAAATGTCCGTCTGCGGTCGTGCTGGCATTCATCGGTGCCGGGCCCCTTCTTGGTCGAGGATGACGGCCTAGGCGCGTTATGTGACAGGTGCGTGGCGACAGGAGATTGATCCGGAATGGAGCGGGTGGCTTCACTCCGCGCGGCATGGGCTTAAATGCGGGATATGAAGCGATCCGGAATATCCGTTGCGGGCGAGCCGCGTGCCTATTCAGCCGCGGAGGGCGTGGCCTGGCTGTCTTCGGCACGAGGGCCGCTGACGCGGGCGCTGAGCCTGAGCGAAATCCTCGATTTCCGGGGCGATCTGCCTCAGCGGATCGCTGCCGCCCTGGTCGAACTCGATGCGCTGGAGCAACGCCTGCGCGAGCATGGACTGTAGCCGCGCAAGCCAATATATCCGTTCCGGAGGAATTGCGGGTGAGCCATGTGCCGGCCGTGGCCAGCACCGGTCCCGCCTGGAACAGTGACGATGAGCGGGGGATATCGGGGAACTGGTTCCATTCGCTCCATTTTGGAGGTTTCGCGGCTTTGATCCATCCGGTTCGGCTGCGATTTGCGATATGGGGCGAACCGGGCAAACCGGACCCTCGGGGGTCGACAGGAGGACGATTTGAGCGACGGGGGTGCCGGCTCGGCCGCGTATGAGGTGCGGGCCAATGTGCTGATCCTGGGCGAGAATGCGCTCGCGACCGCGGCGGCCTTGGCGGCCGTGCACGCGGCCGGATATCATGCCGATGGTCCGCTCGACCATGAACGGGGTTCCGCGTTGATCGCGGAGGGCGGGCAGCGCCTGATCGTGCTGGCGGCCGCGGCTGAAGATGGTCCCGCGCTCGATGTCCTGCTTGCGGAAATGGATCAGGCGGGGGCGCATGGGCGTTGCCGTGGGCTCGTCATACTGGCGCCGGATATGATCGATCGTGTCGCGGCGGCGATCTCGCATCCTGCGATCGAACTGCTCTGTGATCCGACGCCGGTCGAGATCGCGGGCGCGCTCGCGCTCCATCTGGCGCGGCCGCGCCGGGTCGCCGATCTGTCGGGAGACGATACTAGGCGGCTGCGCGATCTGAGCGAGGAGGTGGGGCGGATCGCCCAGGCGCTTGCTTCACTGTCGGAAGAGACGCAGGCCGGGCAGGGGTTGCGTGAGCGCCAGCGCGGCTATGAGGTGGAACCGCTATCATATGAAGGCGGCATGGTGACGGCGGACGATGTCCGCCGCCTCATCCGCGCCCGACGGATGCGCGCGCGCTTCTTCGATAGCGAGCTGTTCGCCGATCCGGCCTGGGACATGCTTCTCGATCTGGCTGCGGCGCGACTGGAGGGTGGATCGGTTGCGGTATCGAGCCTGTGCATCGCGGCGGCGGTGCCGCCAACCACGGCATTGCGCTGGATCCGGATGATGAGCGACCAGGGAATATTCGTGCGGTCGGCTGATCCGATGGATGGCCGCCGTGTCTTCATCGGGCTTTCCGATCGTGTGGCCCGCGCCATGAACGCCTATTTTTCCGCCGTGAAGGAAGCGGGCCTGCTGGCGTGAATGCGGGAAATCCTGGTGGGCGCTGACGGGCTCGAACCGCCGACCCTCTCGGTGTAAACGAGATGCTCTACCAACTGAGCTAAGCGCCCCAGGGATTTTCCCCATGCCAGCGGCATGGCTGCGGAGCAAGCCATCGCTCCCGGATAAGTCGTTCTTTTTGGCCTAGGGCGATCTGTAGCTCGAAGGAATCATCGCGTGGCTCGCAAATCGCGGCAAACCGACGGTATGTTCTAGACCTTGTCGGCGTAGAGGAGCCGGCCCGGCCCCAGCATGCCCAGAACCTGCGGCAGCATGTGCGGCGCGACGGCGAAACACCCTTCGCTGCGGCCGAGTTTGCCCCAGGTCGCGATCTGGTTTTCGCTTACATAATCGGCGCCATGGATCACGATCGCGCGGGACTCAGCGTTGTTGTTGCGCGAATCGAGCCCGATGAGCCGCATCGCGGCACCATGGACGCCATGATAGATTTCACCGGTCTTGTAAGCGCCATCGGATGTCGCGAGCGATCCGGGCTCGTTCGAGAAGCTGCGGAGCCAGCCCGAATGTTCGGGGTCCGAGCCGCGACCATGGGCGACCAGGTAAGAATTGGCTTGGCCGCTGACGAGGTCGACAATGTGAAAGCGCAACGTGCGCGAGGCCATGCTGAAATCTGCGATCGCGACGCGATCGCGCAATGCGAAGGTGTCGGCATGCGTGTCTAGCATCGCACGCGCGCGGTCGAGCAGGCGGGCATAGGGCTTGTCGGCAACGCCCGGTGTGCGCACCGAGGGCGGCGCCCATGACGAGAGCGGCGCGGGTTGCGTGCCCTTGGCTGCGGTCAGGTCTTCAGGTTCGGCGCGCGTAACCGATGGCGGCAGGACGGCGATGCCCAGCCCGGTCAACGCAAGCCTGGAAAAGGTGCGGCGGTCCATATGCAAGATATAGTATCAAAATTCGGCTTCGCCAATTCCCCGGCCGGCGACGATGCGCCGGGCCGGGGCTGGTCAGAGCCGATTGACGCGTGGGCTTCGCGGCTTACCGCGCGGCGGCTTCGTTAGCGACAGGCGCTTCGGTGTCGTTGCGCGGCAGGCGGGCCGTCAGGCCTGTGGCGTCGGCATCGTCGTGCATCTGCTGATCTTCGGTGAAGGCCGGCGGCGGCGCGGCGGGCGCCACTTCGTTCACGACATTCTCGGGCGGCAGAGTTTCGTTCACCGGCGCTAGGTCTTCCGGCATCTCGACGACATTGTTTTCGACCGCGGGCGCTTCGGGTTCCTTGCTGCCGCAGGCAGCGAGCGAGAGCGTGGCCGCCGCGGCGGTCAGAAGCAGAACGATACGCATGGTTATTTCCCCTTGGATGCAACGGCAATGGTGGCCGCACGGCGGCTGGATGCTTCGATCTTTCCGGCCAGCAGCTTGTCCCAGCCATAGGGATCGGCGCGGAAGTTCATCGCGCCGTTGCCGCTGGCAAAGGCCGTCCAGTAAAGCAGATAGACCGCGACCCGATTGGGCAACTGGACACGCTGGGTCTTGCCCGTATCGATCGTGGCCTGGATTTGTCCGCCGAACTTCGGATCATCCTTCATCATCAGCTCGGCGAGCGGAATCGGCTTTTCGAGACGGACGCAGCCATGGCTGGCAAGCCGGTCATAGCTTGAGAATTTCGTGCGCAATGGCGTGTCGTGTAGATAGACCGCGAACGGATTGTCGAAGTCGAACTTGAGTTGTCCCAATGCACTGTTCGGCCCGGCGGGCTGGACGATGCGTTCGCCCGTCTGCGGCGTGCCGACGATCTTGTATCCCTGGCGCAATAGCGTGGCACGGCCCTTGGGCCACAATTCGCGCTTGGCGATCGAGCTCGGCACATTCCATGGCGGATTGAGCACGATCGAATGAATGCTGGAAACGAGCATCGGCGTCTCGTTGCCCGGGCTGCCGGTGACGGCGCGCATCGACGCGACGGGCGCATCGCCCTCGAACACCGTCAGCACGGCGGCGGCGATGTTCACCTGGACGCGATTGACCGGCAGTTCGCGCGGCAACCAGCGCCAGCGCTCCATATTCGCCATGATCGCGGCGATCCGGTCGGCGACCGGCACGTTGAGCGCGGCGAGCGTGCGCGCATCGAGCTGGCCCGTGGGGTTGAGGCCGTAACGCCGCTGCGCGCGCTGGATCGCGTCGGCCAGCTTCTCGGTCGCGGTGACGCTTTTGTCCTCGATCAGCAGCCGATCGCGCACCGCTGCCGGGGCGGAGGCGGCGACAAGCTTGGGCCAGCCACCGGCGTCACGGATTTTCTCGTAATTGGAAAGGCCGGCCTTCAGCCCCTCATAACCGGCATAGGGCGGGGTGAGATCGGTCGCCCATTGCGGCAGGCGATCGGCGGCCACCGCGGCGGCGAAGGCGGGCAGGGGATCGTAAGCTGCGGGGCGCAGCGCCCAGATTTCGAGGAAGTCGCCGGTATCGACGCGGCCGACATGCAGGGCGCGAGCGCGATCGAGCGCCGCGCGTACCAGTGCTTCGCCGACCGGCGCCTGCTGTTTAGCGGCGCTCGCGGTCAATCCGTGCTCCGCGCCGTCGCCCAGCCAGTCTGTCAGCCAGGCAGCCTGAGCCGGCGACAGGGTCGGCAACGGCATGACAGGCGCGACGGGCGTCACCACCGGAGGCGTGACGCGTTGCGCGGCCGGCGCGGCAGGCGGAGCGGGTGGCCCGCCCGGTTGGCCCGGCACAAGCTGCGTCGGCGCCGATTGCGCGAAAACGGGACCCGCCAGCGCGATCGCCGGCAGGATGGCGGTACTCAGGGTACGAAGGACACTATGGTTACGCATGGGCGCACAGATAGCGCGTCTCGCGGCCCGATCAAATCGGGATTTGAAGGAAATTCGGTGCAACGTCGGAGCCGGGAGGTCCATTGGTCCCCCCGGCGCGCCGTTAGGGTCAATATCGGGCGCGAATGCTGGCGAACAGCGTGCGGCCCGGCTCGGGGAAGCCATCGGCCAGCACGTACTTGGTGTCGAACAGGTTGCGGCCGCCCACGCCCAGGGTGATCCGTGATGTGATCGCATAATCGATCCGCAGTCCAGCGGTCACATAGCTGCCGGTATCGTAATAGACGGGCGCGAGGCCATTGGCCGATGCTGGCGTCACGGTGGTGCGGTCCGACGCGAATTCAAGGTTCGGCACGATCTCCAGCCCGTCGATCGGTTTCCATGACAGCCAGGCGAAGCCCTTGTGGTCGGGCACGTCGGTCAGGCGGAACGGCCGGATGAGCCCGCCGGTGGGCGGCGTGCCGACATCGAAGCTGCGATGGATGTAGCTGTAGTTGATGCCGATCTGCAGCGCTGGGCTCAGCTCGGCGTCGATCGCGAGTTCGCCGCCATAATAATCGGCCGAGCCGTAATTTTCGCGGCGATTGAGATTGGCGGGGGTACGCACCGACACCAGCGCATCGTCAAGCTTGCTGTAGAAGATCGCGGCGGATGCGCGGATGATGCCGAAGCGGTGCTCGCCGCCCAGCTCGACGGTGGTTGCGCGCTCGGGCCTCAGGTCCGGATTGGCTTCGGCCGTCCCGAACTGGCTGCTGAACCGTTCGAACAAGGTCGGGAAACGCACGCGCGAGGAGACGCTGAGATGCGCCGCCGCGCCAGAATTGCTCCGCCAGTCGAGCCGTCCCTGAGCGTTCCAGGCGCCGGCATTGCGCAGCGGATAGCTGTAAAGGCGGTTGGCGCCGGTCTGGCCCAGCGGCACGCCATATTCCTCCGCGGCATCCAGGTCTCGCCAGTCATAGCTTGCGCCGACCGTCAGGCTGAGCGCCTCGTTGAACGCGTAGCGATTTTCCGCCGCGATGCTCCAGGTCCGTTCGATGCTGGTCTGTTCCGGTTCGGGCACGCTTGTGGGCAGGCCCGGCCGGCTGGTCTGCGATTCATTGTGCTCGTCGCGGCGATAGTGGAAGGCCAGGCTGAATGTGTCGGCCGGGGTCAGCGCCACCGCCAGTTCGGCGGATCCACCATAGGCATTGTCGTCATAAGGGCTGTCGAACGCGCGCCCCAGGATCTGCGTGGTCTGTGTGCGATCGTCGAACGAGCGCAGCATGTTATCGAGTTTGTTGTAATAGGCGCGCGTCTTCAGCCTCGCCTTGTCGCCGAGCGCTGTGGTCGACAGGAAATAGATGCTTTCGATGTTCCAATAGGGCCACGCCCAGTTGCGCAGGCTGACATTGCTGGTGTCGGTCAGGTGCAGGGGCGCGTTCTTCGAACCTTCCTGCCGTGTATAGCTGATCGCATATTCGTCGGTGGCATTGGGGGTGAAGCCGATCTTGGCGTTGACGCGCCAATCCTCGGTACGGCTGAAATCGCGTTCGCCGCCATTTTCGTTGACGGTGGGCGTGAAGCTGCCCGCGAGATCCCAATGATCCTGGAAATTGCGCGCGAAGCTGGCCTGCGCGTACCAGCGCTCCTGACGCGTGCCGACCAGTCCGAACACGGTATAGCCGTTATAGTCGGCGCCGCGGCCGAGGTTGAGCACGCCGCGCGCCTCCGCCTCGAAAGCCTTTGTCGGCTTGCGCGTCACCAGATTGACCGCGCCGCCCATCGCGCCGGGGCCGTCGAGCACCGAGGCATAGCCCTTGGCGACCTGGATCTCGGCGATGTCCGGGGTCAGGAACCGGCCATAGTCCAGCCGGTTGTCGGCGGGCAGGTAGACGCGGATGCCGTCGATCGACAGCGGCACCTGGAACCGGTCGAAGCCGCGCACGAACAGCAGGCGTTCGTTGCGCGATCCGCCGCTGTTGCCGGCGGTGACGCCGGGGATCAGGTTCGCCGCATCGTCGAGCGAATTGCGGTTGAAGGTCTCGATCGCCTCTTGCCCCAGCGTATGGATGCCGATCGCCAATTCTTGAGGGGGTTGACCGTCGGGCCGCTGGCCGGTGACGATGATCTGGCCGAGTTCGAAGCTGCCATTCGAGGACTCCGCCTCGTCCTGGGCCAAGGCTGGCGAAGCGAACAGGGCTGCGGCGCAGCTCGAAACAAACGAGATGGTGCGCATGCGGACTCCCTTTCGTGGCGTCGATTGCCGACCTTCGGGGCGCCGTATATGGTGAGATATAGTTCGCTGTATATAGCGGAATATCGTGTTCCGATCCGGAGGCCCAAGATCATGAAATCCATGTCGGCGATCGTCGCGGCGATGTTGCTCTCCGCCAGCCCGGCCGTTGCGCAGAAGGCGGAGCCTTCATGCCCGGCCGATGCCGCGCCGCTACCCGCCGAACTGGCCGGTTGGGCCGGGCGTGCCGGTCTTGCCGCCGCCGTCGATCCCGCTGCACTCGACACGGCGATGCTTGCCATCGGCAAGGGCGCCGATCTTTCGCTCCAGCCGACGCCCAGCGTGCGCTACGCGGTGCGTCCCGAAAATCCAGGTGGCTCGGTCAGCCATGGCGGGCTTGTCGGCTTTGCCGTCGATCGGGCTGGCACCTATCGGGTGGCGATCGGATCGGCTGCCTGGATCGACGTGGTGCGGGCTGGCACGGCGGCGGTGTCGGTCGCCCATGGTCGCGGCCCCGCCTGTTCGGGCATCCGCAAGATGGTCGATTTTGTGCTCGAGCCCGGGCGTTATGTGTTGCAAATCGCGGGCAATGGCGGGCCGAGTCTGCCGGTCATGATCGCACGCCTGCCCTGATTACGCGGGTGAAGCGCGGTGGAAGGCTGTGGCTGGCGGTCGCCGGGCTGCTACTCGGCGCCGCCATTGCCGGACCGCCGCATTGGCCTTGGCCCGAGGGGCGCCCCGCGCCGCGCGTGCCGGCGGGCAATGCGATGAGTGCGGCAAAGGTCGAGCTTGGCCGCAGACTGTTCTACGACGCCGATCTTTCGATCGACGGCAGCATGGCGTGCGCGACCTGCCATGTGCAGCGCCGCGCCTTTGCCGACGGCAACACCACGCATCCGGGCGTCCATGGCGATCCGGGGCGGCGCAACGTGCCCGGCCTCGCCAATGTCGCCTGGGCGAAAAGCCTGACCTGGGGCGATCCGCGCGTGCGGACGCTGGAGGCGCAGGTGCTGATCCCGGTGACCGGCCTGTCGCCGGTCGAGATGGGCATGAACGGCAAGGAAGGCGAGATCGCGATGCGGCTGCGCCGCGATGCCTGTTATGTTCGCATGTTCCGCGATGCCTTTCCCGAAGTGGACGGCCGGATCGACATGGCGGGCGTGGCGAAAGCGCTCGCGGCGTTCCAGCGCACGATGATCTCCAACCAGTCGTCCTATGATCGATGGCGGAGCGGGGCACACGATGCCTTGAGTGAGATCCAGCAGCAGGGGGAAAAGGCGTTCGCCAGGCGCTGCGCTGCCTGCCATGCCGGACCGGACCTGAGCGACGGGCGGTTCCATCGGATCGAGCCAGGTGCAAGTGATCCGGAAGCAGGTGACCCGGGGGTGGGCGAAATCACCGGGCGTGCCGCCGACATCGGCCGTTTCCGGACCCCGGGGCTGCGCAACGTCGCGCTGACCGCGCCCTATCTCCATGACGGCAGCGCGCCGACCATCACGGCTGCGATCGATCGTCACGCCGGTATCTCGCATCGGCTGGATGCTGCGGATCGACGGGCGATCGAGGCGTTTCTTGATGCGTTGACCGATCGCGCCTTCACCGGTGACCGGCGCCTGTCGCTGCCTCAGTCCGCCTGCGGGGTGGCGCTGTGATGCTTCGCGTCCAGCGGAGCCGCGCGCAGCAGCGCCGATAGCTGCGCGAAGGACTCGCCCGACGCGACGGATTCGAACTGATGCTCGATCGCGCGATAAAGGCGCAAAACCTCGTGGCCGCAGGGTGTGAGCCGCGCGCCGCGATTGCGGGCGCCGCCGGAAATGGTCTCCACCAGCCGTTCGGACCAGCAACGGTTCATCGCATCGACAAGCAGCCAGGTGCGGCGATAGCTCATGCCCATCGCCTGGCCGGCGCGCGAGATGGATCCTTCTCGCTCGATCGCTTCCAGCAGATCGGCCTTGCCCGGGCCCATCGCGATCTCGTCGCCGCAATAGAGCTGCGCCTTGAGTTTCAGGGGGCCGATCTGCATCCGGATTGTCCTGCGTTGAACGGTGATGTCGCACCGATCTTTTCCAGATAGCGCGGCTTTCCGCGCGATCAATCGGCTTCGGTCAGGCCCGGAGGCGGGCGATCACGCCGCGCACATAATCGCGCATATTCTGCGCCATCGAGATCGACCCACCGCTCAGCAGCCATTGCAGCCGCAAACCGTCGATCACGGCGGTCATGTTGACCGCTTCGGCGGCGGGATCGAGATCGGCGCGCAGGTCGCCTGCCCGCGCGGCATCTGCGAACGCGGTCTCCAGCATGGTGCGGAACCGCTCGTAACGCGCGACGAAATAGCGGTTCACTTCCGAATCTTCCTGCAGGTGCTCGGCCGAAAGCGTGACGTCGAGTGCGGTGAGCAGCGGATCGGCTTCCAGATCAGCGCCGAACTCCGCCATGCGCTCGATCAGCGGCAGACCCTGTGCGGTCTGCACCTTTTCCAGCGCTTCGTCCTGTTCGCGGTCGCCCTCCGCCACCACTGCAAGCAGCAGATGGTTCTTGCTGGGGAAATGATAGAGCAGGCCGGCGTCCGTCAACTCGGCCTCCTGTGCGATCGCAGCCAGGCTCGCCCCCTTGAAGCCATTTTGGGCGAACAGACGGCGCGCCGCGGCGAGCACCGCCGCGCGCCGTGCGCGGCCGCGCGACTGGCGGGTCCCGGGCGGGGCGCTGCTCGCCATCTTGCTCTGCTTTTCGCTCATGGAATTGGCTCTTGCACATATTTCTAGTGACTGCTAGCAATTCAAAAACCTAGTGATCACAAGGAATATGAGAATCACGGGGCTGCGGGGCGGATGAGGGGAGGGCAGCAATGAACCGGTATCTTCTGTGCGGGACCATGTTGAGCGCGTTCGCCGCCGCGTCTGCTTCGGCGCAGACGGCGCCTGCGGAGACTGAGGACAGCGCGGGGCTGAGCGAGATCGTCGTCACCGCGCAGAAGCGGAGCGAGAATCTGCAGGACGTGCCGATCGCGATCAGCGCGGTGGGCGGTGATCGGGTCGACGCGCTTCATGCTACGCGTCTGTCGGACCTGACCGGCGTCGCCCCGAATTTCAGCGTCGAGCGTGCCAATGGCGCTGTCTATATCCGCGGCGTCGGCGGCGGCGGTCGCAATATCGGTTTCGGCGGTCGCGCCGGGGTCTATCTCGACGGCGTCTATATCGGCCAGGTGGCGTCGCTCAATCAGACGCTGCTCGATATCGACCGGATCGAGGTGCTGCGCGGGCCGCAGGGGCATTTGTTCGGGCGCAACACCGTGTCCGGTGCGGTCAACATCGTCACGCGCGCGCCGTCCAACGACTTCGGCGGTGAGATCAGCGGCGGCGTCGGCAACAGCGATTATCGCAGTGTCGGCGTCCAGCTCAACCTGCCCGTGGTCGAAGACAAGATCATGGCCAAGGCGTCGTTCGGTTACGAACGGCGCGACGGATTCACGCGCAATCTCTTCAACGGCGATCGCACGATCGGCTCGCTCGATACCCAGTCCTACCGCTTCGGCGTGCGGCTGAAGCCGACCGAGCGGCTGACGATCGACCTGAGCGCCGATTATATGCGCGACTTCTCGTTCCGTGGCGGGCCGGAGGCGATTTCAGGGCTCACCGGCGGCGGTACGATCGATCCGGGCGCGCCGGCGCCCTTCGAAACCAACACCAACACGCCGCGCTTCAAGCACGCCAAGACCGGCGGCACATCCGCCAATATCGATTATGAGATCGGCGATCATGTGCTGACCTCGATCACGGCCTTTCGCGACAGCCGTCTCGCGATCCAGGCCGACAATGACTATAGTTCCGCCGATTTCATCCATACGCTTTATGTCGACAGGTTTTCGCAGTTCTCGGAGGAATTGCGGATCGCCTCGCCCACCGACGGCCGGCTGCGCTATGTCGCGGGCGTCTTCTACATGGACGAGACGGCCAAGACGCGGCGCACCGCCTTCTGGGGCGTCGCGGCAGGCGCACTGGGGCTAGGCATCCCGCTCAATTCGAGCACGCCATCCTCCGCCAGGATCGGCACCCGATCGATCGCCGCGTTCGGATCGATCGATTTCGACCTGCTGGATCAGCTCACGCTCAATCTGGGTGGGCGCTATACTCATGAGCGGCGCAAGATCCTGTTCAATCTCGACGGATCGAACAGCGGCCTGGTGGGCATCGCTACGCTCAACAATTTCCGCGACCAGGATACGGAGAACCGCTTCACGCCCAGCCTTGGCGTGACGTTCAAGCCCGTCGAGACCGTGAATATCTATGCCAAATACGCCACCGGCTTCAAAAGCGGCGGCTGGAACGTCGATTTCCTCAATCGCAATCAGGTGCGCGACCTGAACGGCGATGGTCGCGCCGATTTCGCCTTCGATACCGAAACCGTCAAATCCTACGAGATCGGGCTGAAGGCGGAGATGTTCGACCGCAGGCTGCGCACCAATCTGGCGGCCTTCATCGCCGATTACGACAATTACCAGATCAACCGATTCTACCTGTTCCCCGGCGGGATCACGGTGATCCAGCTCAGCAACGCGGCCAAGGTCCATACCAAGGGCGTGGAGGCCAGCATCGAGGCGGCGCCGGTGCGCGACCTCAAGCTGACTTTCGATGCGGCCTATATGGATGCCAGCTTCAAATCCTTCCCCGGCGGCGGTGCCGCAGGTGCGGACGCGTCGGGCAACAGGCTGCCTTTTTCTCCCAAATGGTCGGGCAGCGTATCCGCCGAATATGGTCTGGACCTGCCGGGAATGGATTCGCGGCTGTCGCTGTTCGGGCAGTATAGCTATCGTTCGCGCACATTCTCGGGCCAGGAGAATCTGGCGAACCAGCGGCTGGAGAACCGCAAGCTCGTCAATGCGCGCATCACCTTCGCGCATATGGGCAGCGGGCTCGAGTTCAGCCTGTGGGGCGTGAACCTCACCAACGATCTGTTCACCGTCAACCGCGCCGCCGATTTCCTCGGTGCCCGCTTCGTCGAGCGCGGCGAGCCGCGCACCTATGGTATCGAGGCGAAATACAGATTCTAGAGAATCGGGTGGAGGGCAGGTGAGGCGCAGGGAGGTCATCGGCGCGGGCGTGGGCGCTCTGGTGTCGGCGATGCTGCCCGGCTCCGGCTGGGCCGCCATGGGCCGGAAGCCCAATATCGTGCTGATCCTGGCGGACGATCTGGGCTGGGGCGATCTGGGCAGCTACGGCGCACGGCTGATCCGCACGCCCGCGCTGGACCGGATGGCGCGCGAGGGCATCCGGCTGACCGATGCCTATGCCTCAGCCAATGTCTGCACCCCGTCTCGCGCGGGGCTGCTGACCGGGCGCTATCCGATCCGCACCGGGCTCGCCTATGATGTGATCCGCGCCAGCGACACGATCGGCCTGCTGCCCGGCGAAGTGACGATCGCCGAAATGCTCAAGCCCGATTATGCGACCGCGCTGATCGGCAAATGGCATCTCGGCCATGTCGCGCCCTATTGGCCGCCGACGGTGCAGGGGTTCGATCTGTTCTTCGGCCTGCCGTACAGCCACGACATGACGCCGCTCTCATTGTACGAGACGCATGCGCCGGGGGTGGAGCTGACGCGCGAGGATGTCGATTTCGCACGGCTGACCGAGCGCTTCTTCGAGCGTGGTTTCCGTTTCATCGAAGCCAATCGGGCGAAGCCCTTTTTCCTGATGATGGCGCTGACCGCGCCGCATTATCCGCTGGTGCCCAATCCCGATCATGCGAGCCATTCGCCCGCAGCCGCCTATGGCCAGGTGGTGGAGGAGGTGGATGCGGGCGTTGGCCGGTTGCTCGGCGAACTCGCTCGCCTCGGCATCGATCGCGACACGTTGGTGATCGTGACGTCGGACAATGGCCCCTGGTTCGAGGGATCGTCCGGCCCCTTGCGCGATCGCAAGGGCGGGGGCGGCTGGGATGGCGGTTTCCGCGTGCCCTTTATCGCCCGCCAGCCCGGCACGATCGCGCCGGGGCGGACGAGTGGGGCGCTCAGCATGAATATCGATCTGCTGCCGACGGTCGCGGCGTGGACGGGGCAATCATTGCCGGGCGTCGAACTGGATGGACGCGATATTGGCGCGCTGCTGCGCGCGGGCGGACCATCGCCGCATGACGAGCTATTGTTGTTCGACAATGAGAGTGTGGCGGCGATCCGTACCGCGCGCTGGAAATATGTGCGGCGATCCTATTATCGCACGGTCGACCTGCCCTTGTCGCAATATGGTTATGACCTGTTGTTCGACCTGCGTGTCGATCCGGGCGAAACCTATAACGTCGCCAGCCTGCATGCCGATGTGATGGCCGATATGCGCGCCCGTGCGGCGCGTGCCGATGCGCGGTTCCAGTCCTTTGCGCGCGGTCCGCGCAAGGCCGGGTAGCGAATTCAGCGGCGGCGGCGGGCGAGCGCGCGCAACAGGCGATGGTGGAACGCTTCGTCGATCACATAGAACCACATGAACGCCATCGAGATCGCGCCGCCGAGCAGGGTGGGGACGGTCAGCATCAGATGAAGCCCCGTCAGCGTCTCGGGCGATTGGCGCGCCGCCGCGACATAGCCGATCAGATCGAGCAGCACGCCGCACAGCGCGATGGCAAGGCCGGTCGCCACCTTCTGCACCAGCGTGACGATGCCGAAGGTCATGCCTTCCGCGCGGATGCCGGTGCGCCATTCGGCGACCTCGACGGTGTCCGGGATCAGCGACCAGAGTGTGACCGGGATCGCCGCGCCGCCGAGCCAGGTGAGTGCCAGCAGGATCAGCACGATGGCGGGATCGCCGCCCGTATAGGCGATGAACGCCGCCTGGCCCGCGCAGGAGAGGCCTGAACCCCAGAGCCAGGCGAGCCGCTTGGAGAAGCGCCGGCCCACCCAGCCCCAGACGGGGGTGAGCAGGATCACCGCGGCCACCTGCACCGCCAGCCCATAGCTCGCCAGTTCGGGGCTGCCGACATAATAGGTGAAGTAGTAAACGATCATCTTGCCGCTGATCACCGTGCCGATGCTCATCGCGGTGATCGCGGCGAGCAGCAGCAGCAATGGCCTGTTGCCCAGGATCGCGCGCATCAGCGTGGCGATGGGCGGGGGCGCCTGATCGTCCGCCGCGATCTCGTGCGTCGCCAGCACCATGAAGAGCAGGGCGGCGAAGGCGAGCACGCCCCAGAGCAGGGCGAGCGCGAACCATCCAAGCGCGGGATCCTGCCACAGCGCGATGAAGGGCTGGCTCGCCAGCGCGACCGCGAGCGCGGCAGCGGCCCCGCCCAGCACCTTGAAGGTGGCGAGCGTGCTGCGCTCGCGCATGCTGGTGGTGAGCGACGCCGAGAGCGAGCCATAGGGGATGGAAACCACCGCATAGGCGGTCCGGAACAGCATCTGCGCAAGCAGCGCGAACCAGATCGCGCCGGACAGGCCGAGCAACGGCTGCGCGAAGACGAGGATGAAGGACAGCGACAGCGGCGCCGCGCCCACCAGCACCAATGTCCGATAGCGGCCCAGCCGCGATCGGATGCGATTGGCGAACATGCCGACAAGGGGATCGATCAGCCCGTCCCAGATCATCGCCGCGCCGAAGATCAGCCCGGCGGCGGCATTGGGCAGGCGCAATATGTCGGTATAGTAGAAGAGCAGGTAGAAGCTGGTGCTCTGCCAGAACAGGTCGGTGCCGAAGCACCCAAGGGCATAGCCCGTCCGCGTGCGCGCGGCGCCGGTCAAGCAAGGCCCCGCTGCACATCGCGCAAGGGGCGATAGCTGATCCGGGTGAAGCCCTGCGCATCGACGAATCCGGCGATTCCGGCATCGTGCGCGCAGCCATGATCAGCGACGCGGATATCGGCTTCGCGCTGATCATAGCCACGCAGTTCCGGACCTTCGAGCACCGGATGGATGTTGATTTCGGTCACGCCTGGCAAAAGGCCCGGAAAGCGTTCGCGGATCACGTCGCTGGTGGCGCGGCCCCATTCGGCGATCAGCGTATCGGGAAATTCCACGCCATGGGCGACGGCTTTCGCGCGGCCGGCATAACCCAGCCGAACCTCGTCCTCCGCGCTTGCCATCCTCAGCGGCAAACGAAAGATCTCGGCCATCTCCAGATAGATCTCGAACAGGCCGGCATCGAAATGCGTCGCGCCCATATGCGAGTCGAGATGGGTGACGTCGACGCCCCAGTCGAGCGCCTGTTCGATCTGCGCCCGGCATTCGCGGCGGACATCGTCGGGCCGCATGCGCGCATAAAGCTCGGCGACGGTCGCGGGCATATAGCCCTCCGCATCGTGCAGCGATGCGGCACCGGTCAGCGTGCGCCAGCGATAGCCGGGATATTCGGCGGTCAGCGTCAGGTGCACGCCCAGGTCGAGCCCCTCGAACATGCCGACGGCCTCGCGCGCCCAGGGGCAGGGCACCATCAGCGTGCCGCTGGTGGCGAGCCCGTCGCGCATCGCCTGCTCGCAGGCGAGATTGGCGGCATGGCTCGACCCGACATCGTCGCAATTGACGATCAGCAGCCGTGCATCGGCGGCGAAGCCGAGCCGTTGGTGGAGGGGCGGGCGGACCGTCACCGGAAATCCAGCGCGTGCGCAGCCAGCATCTCGTCGAGCATCGGCGCCGCGATATCGACATCGCCGACCAGCGGATGCGCGACCAGCGCCTGGAGCGCGACATCGCGCCGCCGCGTCACCGCCGCTTCCACCGTCAGCGTCTCATGCGCCTTCACCGCCTGGACGAGTCCGCGAAAGGCGATCGGGATCTCGCCGGCGGGCAGCGGCACGGCGCCCTGGGCATCGACGCGGCAGGGCAGTTCGACGGCGGCATTGTCGGGCAGGTCGCGAACCGCGCCGCGATTGAGCGTGCTCATCACGATCTCCCGCCCGCGATCGTTCAGAATGGCGTCGAGCGTGTCGAAGGTGACGCTGCTATAGCCGTCGCCGCCCCGGCGGCGCAGCGCTTCGGGTTTCGTGTCCACGCGTTGGTCGGCGGCTTCGGCCAGCACCTCCGCCTCGATCTCCGCCACCGCCTGCGCGCGGGTGCGGGGCGCTTTATGCATCGCCGCCACTTCGGCGCGGCGATGGAAATAGAGATCGCCATATTTCTCGACCGGCAGCGCACCCAGCACCGCCGCCGTGCGCAGCGCGGAGGAGAAAAGCGGGTCCTCGCCACCGTCGTGGCGGGCAAGCGCGGCGAGGGCGTCCGCCGTCACATCTCGGCCATCCGCTTCGATCCGATGGATGAAGCCCAGATGGTTGAGGCCGATACAGGCCGTCCGGATATCGCCGAAGCGGGGCGCAAGCAGATGCGCCAGCCGCTGCTGCATGGTCGGGATGCTCGAACACAGGCCCAGCATACGCGCGTCGCTGTGATTGAGCACCGCTTCCGTCACCACGCCGCTGGGGTTGGTGTAGTTGAGGATGAAGGCCGCCGGCGCGACGTCCGCGATCGTCCGCGCCATGTCGATCATCACCGGGATGGTGCGCAGCGCCTTGAACATGCCGCCGGGCCCCGTCGTCTCCTGTCCGATCACGCCATAGCGCAGCGGGATCGCCTCGTCGGCGGCGCGGGCGCGCATGCCGCCCACGCGGATCTGCGTCACGACGAAATCGGCGCCGGCAACGGCTGCCCGCAGATCGTTTTCCGCCCGCACCGCGATCCGCGCCCCTCGCGCGGCGATCATCCGCCGCGTCAATCCCGCCATGATTTTCAGCCGATGGGGATCGGCGTCCGCCAGACCGAGCGCGCGAACCGGAAGGGTTTCGGCGCGATCGAGCAGGCCTTCGACGATCTCGGGCGTATAGCTGCCGCCGGCCCCGACGATGCAGATGTTCAGGTCTCTCATGCCGGGATCTCCGTTTTTGCGCTGGCGTCCTGCGCCGCGAGCGTTTCGAACAATGCTGCCGGATCGACGCCCCAGGGGCGGGCAGCGAGCAGCGCCGCGCCAAGTTCGGGCGGAAGGCGGATGCCGGTCATGTCGGCGCGCGGGCAGATCGCGGTCAGCTCTTCGCATAGCAGGCGCTGGAAGTCCGCCTGACCCTCCAGGATAGTGCCGCCGCCAAATGCCGTGGCGAAACGCGCTTTGCCGGGCAGGCGATCGCCCATCACCTTCGCGATCAGCGCATAATCCCGCGCGGCGGCATGGACCATCCCGGTCGCGGCGGGATCGCCTTGCCGCCAAGCGGAAAAGACGATGCGCGCCATGCCGGTCCGCCGCGCCGCGGCCTCGGGGGAACGCAGATACCAGGCCGCGAAATCAGCGGCGGGAACGCCGCAATATGCGAGCACCGCGTCGAGAAACGGAGTGGGATCCGCGCGGCCGTCGATCATGCGCGCGGCCAGCGCGATCGCCGCGTCGCGGACGTCGTAGATGCGGCCGACATCCAGGCTGTCATGGACGGTCTCGCCGCCGGGTTCGGCGCGATAGGCACTGGTGAGACCGGTGCCGAGCTGGACGAGAACGAGCCGCGCCTCAGGCGACACGCCGCACAGCGCGACGATGCCGTCATTGACGAGCGTCAGGCGCGATTCCAGGCCGTAGCGATGCGCGATGGCAGCCTGTTGCTCAGCCTGTTCATCGGCGAAATCGACGCCCGAAAGCCCGATCGCGACATGTTCGATATTGGCGAGCGTCGCGCCCGCATCGCCGCAGAGGGTGTCGAGCAGGCCGGTGATCGTCGCGAAAAAGCGTTCGCCGGGCGCTCCGACGATCGCCGCGCCTTGCGCCCTGGCGCGTGCAAGGATCCGCCCCTGCCGGTCGCAGATCGCGCCCGCGGTCTTCGCGCCCCCGCAATCCAGGCCGATGATCAAGCTTCCCCTCCCGCCGCATTATTACCTAGTAAGCACTAGGTTTTGTGTATAGCCATTTGAACAGGTGTGACAAGCATCGATTCCGTGATGCGGAACGGACACGATGATACCCGCCACGGCCAGGGCGCGCAGCGATATCGGCAGCATTGTTGATGGCGCCGGGCGTTCCGGGCAGGCTCTCAGATCGCGGCGAGGAAGGTGGCGAAAAGGGCGGTCACTTCGGTTTCCCGTTCCCGATGCGGCACATGGCCGCAGCCGGCGATGATATGAGCGGTCGCCGGGCCGCTGGTCAGCGCGACGATGCGCTCGGCATGGATCGGCGAGCCGAACTCGTCGGCCTCGCCATGAATGGCGAGCACCGGGCAGACCGGACGGATTTCACTGCCGTCGAGCCGCCAATCGGCGAAGATGGGCGAGAGCCAGCTCTGTACCCAGGAATCCAGCACCCAGCGCGCCTTGTCGCCGTGATAGCGGGCCAGCCTTTCGATCTGCCCGGGCTCGGCGAAGCCCCGTTCGGCATCGCGGATGCCCTGGAGTGTGCGATCCTCGACAAAGGCCTGGGCGGATTCGGTGATCAGCGCGCGGCAGCTCTCGCCGAAATCGCTGGCGATCCAGGTCGCCATGCCGCCGCCGACGCTATGGCCCAGGATCACGAAATCGTCGATCGCGAGCGCTTCGCGTACCGCCGCGAAGCCGCGCTGCGCTTCGGTGCGGATGAAGTCGGTTTCGATCGGGCCGGGATGCGCGTCGGACTGGCCGAAGCCGAGCCGGTCATAGGCGATCACGCGCCGGCCGGCCGCCTGTGCCAGCACCCCCGGAAAATCGCGCCACAGCGCGACGCTGCCGAGCGAATCGTGAAGCAGCACGACAGGAGCCGTCCCTTCGCTGCCGTCGACGGTCCAGCTTCGCGCGAACAGTCGCCCCCTTGGCGTTTCGATCCGGTGATCTTGGATGGATGGATCGGGCAGGGTCATGTCGGGTCCGGGGCAAGGCGGGTGATAGCCGGCGACGTGGACCAGCCGGGCCGGCGATGCAAGCGTTGCAGGGGGCTATTGCCCGCCGGCGGCGGGACGTTCATGTCTGTGTTGTTCATGGCTTGCTTGAAAGGACAATGATGAGGCGTGCATCGGCCCTTGCCTTGTTGCTCCCCTTTGCCACCGCCGCGGCCGCCCAACAGGCTCAATTGCGGTTCGAACCCGTGCAGGGCGCGCTGTTCGCCATGCCTGGAACGCTCGCCAATGCCTGGGCTGATTATGACCGGGACGGCGATCTCGATCTCGCGCTTGTCGGCCAGTCGGGCGCGGTCAGCCTGTATCGTAACGATCGCGGCAGCTTCGTCAGTGTCGGCGAGACGGTCGGCCTGCCGCTTTCGGGGCCGGAAATGCGGTCGGCGAGCTGGGGCGACTATGACGGCGATGGCTGGCCGGATCTGCTGGTCGGCCCCACCGACAAGGAACATTCCTCGCGCCTGTTTCGCAATGCCAGCGGCCGGCGTTTCACCGATGTGACGACGGAGACGGGCCTGGCGATTCCCGGCCGCTCGGCGCGTCACACCAACTGGATCGATTTCGACAATGACGGCGATGTCGATCTCTACGCGACCGATCGCGCGGGCGAGAACAGGCTGTATCGCAACGATGGCGGGCGGTTCGTGCTGGTGCCGTCCGATCGGGCACCGGCCGACACGCGGCCGACGGTGGGGGCGTGTTGGCTCGACTATGACCGCGATGGCGATCTCGACCTGTTCACCGCCAATCAGGCTGGCGCGACCGATGGGCTGTGGCGCAATGATGGCGACCGCTTCGTCGATGTGGCGGCGGCGCTGGGCATGGACAATGCCGGCCGCACCAAGGACGAGGGCGGTGTGGGTTGCGCCGTCGGTGATTATGACAATGACGGCTATCTGGACCTCTTCGTGCCCAATTACGGCCGTAACGCGCTCTATCGTGGCGGTCCGGGCGGCAGCTTCACCAATGTCGCGACGCAGGCCGGCGTGGGGATCGACAACCATGCGGTCGGCGCCGCCTTCGGCGACTACGACAATGACGGTTGGCCGGATCTGATGGTCACCTCCTATGTCCGCGTGGGCAGCGATCTGCGACCCAGGGACGCTCTGTTCCGTAACGGCGGCGGCGCTTTCGTCGATCTGCTGGCGGATGGCGGCATCGTCAATGTCGCCGATCATGGCGTGCAATGGGTGGACTATGATCGCGACGGCGCGCTCGACCTGTCCCTGACCGACAGTTTCGGAAAGGAAGGCGGGCATATGTTGTTCCGCAACACGATATCGGGAGATGCCGCGCGACGGTCGTTGAGCGTGCTCGTGCTGGACGCGAGAGGACGATACACGCGCGCTGGCGCGGAAGTTCGGCTCTACGACGCGACCGGCAGGATTCTGGGTACCAGGCAAGTGGAGACGGCGGGCGGCTACAGCAGCCAGAGCATGGGGCCGGTCCATTTCGGGCTGAAGACACCCGATCCGGTGACGGTGGAGGTGAGTTTCATGGCCAAAGGCGGGCGGCGGACCGTGAAGATCGGCAGCATCCATCCCCAGGCCTATGCTGGCCGATCATTGGTCGTCCGGCAGCCCGCGAAATAGGGCCATTCTCCAGCTCTACGTCAAGCCAACCGGCACTTCAGATAGCGTGGCTCGCCGTCGATAACCAGGGAAGCCGCTTCCTCGTCGACGACCAATGCAGCGATCGCCGAAGTGTAGCGCCGGCCGATCGATGACTCGATCTGCGATAGGGTATAATTGCCCCTGGCGGTTGTGACATGGGCCAGAGTATCGGCGTAGCGCACTTCGAAGCCGAGATTGTTCGCGCAACCATAAACAGCGTCGGGCGGTTCGCGCGCCACGCCGCAGCCCGCAGCAAGCGGCGCGAGGCAGAGCGACATGACGATCGATCTCAACCGGATCATGCCGTTCGTTCCCATGGTCGCGTGCACGCCGCATCGATCGCCGCGATCCGGCGTGCATAGCCGCTCGCCAGACGATGGTGCCTGTCGACCGCCTCTTCGCAGCCGGCATGTTCGGCCGCGCGCAACTCGTCCTTCCAGCGCCGGACCAGATAGGCCCTGTCGCGATCGCTCATTTTAGAGCGGTGCGATGACCAGCGAGACGGCGCGGCGATTGCGCGCATAGGATGCTTCGTCCGAACCGAGCGCTTCGGGCCGTTCCTTGCCATAGGAGATTGTCGACAGGCGCGAGACGGAGACGCCCTGGCCTGCCAGGAAGTTCTTCACGCTGTTCGCGCGACGCTCGCCGAGCGCCAGGTTGTATTCGCGCGTGCCACGCTCGTCGCAATGCCCTTCGATGGTCACGCCGATATTGGGGTTGGCCTGGAACCATTGCGCCTGGCGCGCCAGCACCTGCTGCGCCGCCGGGGTGAGCTCGAACCCGTCAAGGTCGAAATAGACGCGGTCGGCGCCGGCCTTCGCGACCAGATCGGCCTGAAGCCGCGCGGTCGGATCGCCTTCTTCCTGCGTCGCTGTATGTTCGCTGGCGCCGGGTGCCTGGCTGGCGACGGTTTCGGGGGCGGGCTTTTTCGCGCAGCCCGATGCTAGCAATGTTCCAACGAGCAGCGCGGCGGCGATATGTGTCTTCACGTCGATCCCCAAGATTGAATCATGTCCGGGTCACGAGCCTAGGCGCTGTCGGTACGGCGGCGTTACTATAGGATTTAAATGCATGGACCCGGCGGGCCAGGGGGCCTAGCCCGGATCCTGCGTGGTGCCGGTCTCACCCCCCAGATGTGAAATCGATCCCAGACATCGCGCGTCCCACCACGACAGCGGACTGCTGTCAGCTCCCGGCATCAGCGCCGCTGTCGTGGACCAGAAGACATGAAGCTGGAGCACGCGCCCAAGTGGAGATCGGTTTTTCGCACCGGACGCGTTCCAGATGATACTGTCCAGTTCCTATGGACAGATCCAGATGACTCCGGGCTTCGCCAAAGACCGCTTTTCGCTCGCGTCGTTCCGCCCGCAATTCGGCCTGAAGGAGTTCGCGGCAACGATCGTGATCGTGCTCGCCTCTTCGGTTGCCGCATTCGCGGTGGAACCCGAATATGGAGAGGCTGCCAGCGCACTGATCTTCATGCTCGGCATCACCCTGGCGGGCGCATTTTTCGGGCTTGTCGCGGGCTTGCTCGCCGCGATCTCCGCCTTTCTCCTCTATAATTTCTACCTGACCGAGCCGGTATTGACGCTGCGCCTAGCGACGGGGCGCGACGTAGCACCGCTGGTCGTGTTCAATCTCTGTGCGATCGTGACCGGTGTGCTCGCGGGCCGATTGAAGGATCGCGCCCAGGCAGCGAGCCGCAGCAATCGCAATCTCTCCACATTGCTCGGTGCCAGCCAGACGTTGCAGCGCGCGGTCAGGCCGCAGGATGTGGCGGAATCGCTGGACAGGGCAGCCGGACAGCTCGGCCTCGACATTTCGCTGTTCGTCTTGCGCGGCGTGGCCTTGATCGCACTCGATGCTGCCGCCGACAAAGATGAACGCCGGGCTTTGGCGGAAGCCGCGCTTGCAAGCATGGACGGCTATGCGGAGGCGGGGGCGTTCGTCGCGCACCGGCTGGATGGCAGCGACGGAATGATGGGGGTGATGACGGTCTCGGCCGGTTCGGAGCGTTTTGATGCGCCCTTCATCGCGGCGCTCGCCAATCTCCTGGCGCTCGCGCTGGAACGTGCGCTCCTCTCCGAACGCATCGCCGAAACCCGCGCGGCGGCGCGCACCGAAGAATTGAAGACCGCTTTGCTGTCTTCTGTCAGCCATGATTTCCGTACGCCGTTGACCGCGATCAGCGCATCGGCATCAAGCCTGATTGATTATCGCGACCAGCTCGACGAACCCACATCGCTGCGTTTCCTGCGCGGCATCGTCGACGAGTGCGACCGGCTGAACCGCTTCACCGCCAATCTGCTGGAGATGGGCCGGCTGGAAGCGGGGCAGGGCAGCGCACGGCTGCAATTGCTTTCGGTGGGCGACATGCTGGGCACCGTCATCCATCGGGTGCGCACCCGCGCGGGCGACCGCGAGATCGTGCGATTGCCCGGCGGCGGCGATCCGCTGGTGCATGCCGATGCGTCGCTGTTCGAACTGGTGCTGATCAACGTGCTCGACAATGCCGTGACGTATAGCGCGGATGGATCGCGGATCGAGGTGGATTGCGTGGAAGAAGACGGATTTTGCAGCATCACCGTGGCCGATCAGGGGCAGGGCATTCCCGATGCCGATCTTGAGCGGGTGTTCGAACGCTTTCACCGCGTTGCCCGGCCCGAACCATCGCCGCGCGGCAGCGGGCTGGGGCTGGCGATCGCGCGCAGCTTCGTCGAAGCCTTGGATGGCGAGATTGTCGCGCGTACGCCGGGGATCGGTTCGGTGGGAACGCGGATCGTGATCCGCCTACCCGTGGTGGAAGGCGGGGAGGTGCCGGCATGAGCATGACGCGGATTCTGCTTGTCGACGACGAGCCGTCCCTGCTCGCCGTGCTCGAACCGGTGCTGACCGCCGCCGGCTATGCCGTCTCGGTGGCGAGCACGGGCATGAACGCCCTGGCGCAGGTGAATCACGACCGGCCCGATGTGATCCTGCTCGATCTTGGCCTGCCCGATATGGACGGCAAGGACGTGATCCGTAGCTTGCGCGGGCTGGAAGGCGTGCCCATCATCGTCATCTCCGCGCGCCATCAGGAGGCGGAGAAGATCGCCGCGCTCGATGAAGGCGCTGACGATTATGTCGACAAGCCCTTCGAGATCGGCGAGCTGATGGCGCGCATTCGCGCCGCGCTGCGCCGCCATTCGCGCCAGCCTGCGACCTTCGCTGCCGGCCCGCTCGCGATCGATTTCGCGACGCGGATCGTGACGCTGGATGGCGACGTGCTCAAGCTTTCGCCCAAGGAATATGAATTGCTGCGCACGCTGGCGCTGAGCGCCGGGCAGGTGGTGACGCACAAGCGGCTGCTCGCAGCCGGCTGGGGCGCGAGCGCCACCGACACCCAATATCTGCGCGTCTATATCAGCCTGCTCAGGCAGAAGATCGAGGAAGACCCCGCCGATCCGGAGATCCTGCTGACCGAGCCGGGCGTGGGGTATCGCCTGTCCGCGCCGATGGGCTGATCTCCGAACTTCCCGCTGGCGAAGCGACCGGTTGCGCGGCAATGGGCTGTGCCGCATCTTGCGTTTCGGGAGGATCGCCATGCAACGCGTCTGTTTCGCTTTCGCCTCGCTGCTTCTCGCCTTCGCCTGGTCGGCGCCGGCCGAGGCGAGCGGGGACTATGGCTGCTATTCGTCGTGGAAGCTGGCGCATCGCGACCGCAGCGGTTGCGACAATATGGCGGCGCTCGGGCCGGGCAACGACACACGCGTGAACCTGACCCTGTTGATGCAGGATGCGCGCTCGGATGCGCCGCCCGTAGCACCCAACGCGCCGACGCCGGATCCGCTGTTCGAATGGTATGGTTTCCGCGAGAGCCTGGTGCCGCGCGCGGAAAGGGCGGAGGATGCGCGCTATGCCGATGGCGAGGGATCGCGATGCCGCAGCAATTCCACGGGAACGGCTGGTTTCGAGGCTGCGGTCAATGCCGCCAAGAAGCTTTCCGCCGGGGAACGCACGGCGCTGATCGCCGCGCGGCGCGGCCTGCAGCCCGATTGCGCGGGCGCTGGCGGCAGCCGCGCGGCGCTGGCGGGGACGGCGGATGCGCTTCGCTCGCCGCTGGCCGGCGCGTTCGGCCATTATCTTCAGGGCGCGGCCGCCTTTTACGATGGCGACTATGATGCGGCGTCGGCCGAGTTTCGCGCGCTCGGTTCCGCCGGCCAGCCCTGGCTCAAGGAAACCGCGCGATACATGATCGGCCGCGTCGAGGTGAACCGCGCGCAGATCGGCGCATTCGACGACTATGGCTATCCGCGCGAGGCCGCGCAGAATGACAGCGCCGCGATCGCGGGCGCCGAAACAGCGTTGCGCGCCTATCTCAAGGACTATCCACGCGGTACCTATGCCGCGTCGGCACGGGGGCTGCTGCGCCGCGTGTACTGGCTGGGCGGGCAGACCGACCGATTGGCCGCCGAATATGCGACCGCCTTCGTGCAGAGCCCTGCCGCGCGCGATATCGACGATGTCACCCTGGCGGAGGAGGTAGACAACAAGCTGCTGGCGCAACTCAAGCCTGAAGCGGTGAAGGATCCGATCCTGCTCGCCACGCTCGATCTTGCCCGGATGCGCAGCGATGCGATGGCATCGGACGGCATGTGCTGCGGCGGTGCGATCAGCCGTGAGGAACTGGAGGGGCAGCGCCCCCTGTTCGCGGGCAAGACCGCGTTGTTCGATTTCCTGCTGGCGACCCATGCCTTTCATGTCGCCAACCAGCCGGCGGAGGTGCTGCGCCTGATCCCCGATGCGGCGCGGCAGCAGCGTTTCACGCCGCTCGCCTTCAGCCGGCAGATACTGCGCGGCATGGCGCTGGAAGCGAAGCGTGATCGCAATGCGCGCGGTTTCTGGCTTGAAATGCTGCCGGGGGCGACGCAGCCGCATCAGCGGGCGGCGATCGAACTGGCGCTGGCGATGAACGAGGAGCGCGGCAAGGGCCTGGCGCGCGTCTTCGCGGCCGGCTCGCCGGTGCGCAACGCCACGATCCGCGAATTGCTGCTCGCCAATGTCGCGGATGCCGCACTGCTCCGGCAGCAGGCGAAGGACGCCAATGCCCCCCGGCACGAACGTGACGTCGCGCTCTTCACCTTGCTCTACAAGGGCGTGACGCGTGGCGCTTATCGCGACTTCCTGGGTGATCTCGCGCTGGTTCCGGCCGACGCCAAGGCCGACTCCTATCTTTGGGGTTTTCCCGCCGTCGAACAGCCGCCGCTCGGCATCTTCGCCCGTTCCACCGCACTTGGCGATATCGGCTGCAAGCCGCTACGCGATACCGCGACGCGGCTGGCTGCCAACCCGCGCGATTCGGGTGGATTGCTCTGCCTGGCCGACTTCATGCGCGCCAACGGTTTCGACGGTTTCGCGCTCGACAGCGAGCGGCCGGGTGACGAACTGGCCGGCACGCCGTCGCTGTTCGCGGGTGGATCCTTCTCGCGCCTGGAGATCTACAAGCGCGTGATGGCGGATCCCAGGGCGGGCGCTGACGACAAGGCCTATGCGCTGTATCGCGCGGTCAATTGCTATGGCCCATCGGGCAACAACACTTGCGGCGGCACCGAAGTGCCGATCGAACAGCGCAAGGCCTGGTTCCAGCGGCTGAAAAAGGATTATCCGGCGTCGTCATGGGCGAAGGCGCTGCGCTATTATTGGTAAGGGCGCGCTCCGCTATCTGGTGGCGGCGCTGTCGCCGATGCTCGTCGCGGCGTCCGCGCCGGCGGACAGGGTGGATGCACGGCATCATGACGCCTTCTGGCTTTGGGCCGGGGTGCGGCCGCAGCCGGTGCTGGAGCGGGCGAAGCGGGTCTATATCCTGCAAGGGCAAGTCAGCACGCGCGATACCGTCCGGCTGATCGCGCAGCGCCCGGCGACCCCGAGGATCGCGCATGCCGATGTCTGGATGGTCGTCCGCGTGGAGACGCTGCGCTGGCCGCCCCAGCTCTACGATCAGTTGCTTGTCCAGCTCGATCGCTGGCGTGCGGCGGGCAACAAGGTGGTCGGCATCCAGATCGATTTCGATGCCCGGACCCGGCATCTGGAGGGCTATGCCGGTTTCCTCGCTGGATTGCGCGCGCGGCTGCCCGCCGATTGCCGGCTGGGGATCACCGGCCTGCTCGACTGGAGCGCCAATGGCGATCCCGCCGGGCTCGACGCGCTGGCGGGCGTCGTCGACGAGGTAGTGCTGCAAATCTATCAGGGACGCCGCGTCATCCCTGGCTATGCCGGCTATCTCGCCCGGCTCGACCGGCTGAAGCTGCCTTTTCGCATCGGCTTGCTGCAGAATGGCGAATGGCGGCCGCCGCCGGGACTGGAAACCAACCCGAATTTCGGTGGTTATGTCGTGTTCCTGACCAACGATCGCTGAAACCACGGCGCGGCGGGTTGTCGCCCGTGGGGCCAGTGCTTAATGTGGTGTACGATGCGTTCGGCGTATTCTCATTCTTCGCCGGACCGCGCCCGCGAACCGCTTGGACGGCGGGCGATCGCGTTGCTGCTGGCGTTCGCGATTCACGGTCTTGGCCTGCTGCTGCTGTTCATGCTGGCGCCGCCGCAGATGTTCGTGCGCAGGGAGCCTCCCAAGAGCTTTCAGTTGCAGTCGGTTTCCGAAGGGCCCGAAGCGCCGAAGCAGAGCGAAAAGGGGGAGCGCGCCAAACCCAAGGCGGGTGAGGCCGCCGCGCCGCCACGCCCCGTCCTGCCTGTGCCGCCGCCCGTTCTCGCCAAGCCGGTGGAGCAACCGCCGCCACCGCTCGACATGATCGTCCTGAGCAAGAAGGATTTCGCCGCTGCGGACATCTCGAAACTGGCGAAGGCCAATAATGGCGGGGCGGACAGCGGCGCGGGCAAGGACAGTGCGTCCGCGATCGGCCCGGGTGAGGGGCCGGGCGGTGCGCGGCTCTACAATGCCGAATGGTACCGCGAACCGACCGATGCGGAGATCGCCTACTACCTGCCGCCTGGCGGTGCGCGGGTGGGCTGGGCGATGATCGCGTGCCGGACGATACCCGACTACCGCGTCGAGGATTGCCGTCAGCTCGGGGAGTCGCCGCCAGGATCGGGCCTGTCGCGCGCGCTGCGCCAGGCTGCCTGGCAGTTTCGCGTGAAGCCACCCCGGCTCAATGGCAAGCTGATGGTCGGCGAATGGGTGCGCATCCGCTTCGATTTCACCGAGGGCAAGGCGAAATAGCGGTATCTATCGGCTGGCTATCAACCGGGTCGAGCGTTCCTTGGCGAGCACTGGATAACCCGCCGAATATTCCCCGCCATATTTCTGCGCGTCGAGCTGCACGGGCACCAGATCGGCGCCCTGGAAGCGGCCGTCGCGGAAACGGGCATCGACGATCAGCGACCGCCATGTGGCGGGGCCATAGGCACCGTCGGCCTTGCGCGTCTGGAAGATGAAATTGCCAAGGCCGTGGAAGAGCGGTGCCCCCTTATACTGTTCCATGCCCTGCATCAGCGGCGTGCCGTGCGCGACGAAGGTCGAGGCCCCGGCATCGATGCAGGCGCGTGCGAAAGCGCGCTGCCATTGGGGTGTGTCGGCCTGAACCTTCTCCCAATAATGATTGTGCAGGCAGAAGATCACCGTCGCCGCGTGCGCGCGGGCGGCGCGGATGGAGTCGAGCGTGCGTGCGACGTCGCCGGGATCGAGTTCGCCCGATGCCAGTCGCCTGATCTCCGCGACGCCGGGCCTTTGCGGCGTGGCGGCGGCGCCGTCGCGGATCGCGCCGGCGGCGGCCGAAACCAGCGCGACGCGGCCGGCGCGCGTATCCTGAAAGGCGGCGCGCGATGCCGTCTCCAGGTCGCGCCCGGTGCCGGCATGAACGATCCCGCGCCGGTCGAGGGCATCGATCGCGGCCAATATGCCGCCGCTGCCCAGATCCCAGGCATGGTTGTTCGCGGTCGTCACCATCGTCACGCCCAGCGTCTTCAGGCAATCGATCACTTCGGGCTGCGCTGCATGGAGCACTTCACCCGTGCGGGTCGGCGGTCCGGCGCCGGGCCCGTCGATCGCGGTCTCGAGATCGGTGAAGATCACGTCGGCACCCGCCATCCGGCGCGTGATCGCGTCCATGCCCGGCCAGGGCGGAGCGCAGAGATTTTGCTGGATCAGCGACTGGCCGAGCAGGATGACGCGCATGTCGCGCGGGCGGCGCGCCTGAGCTGTGGGAATGCCGAGCGCCAGGCCGGCGGCGAGCAGGCTGCGTCGATCGAGCATCATGCCGGATAATCCCCCAAAACCGCTATTCTGCAACGGGCATATCCAATCGCGCCGAATGCGGGCAAGGTCATGCCCGATCTGATATGAGCAGATGAAAAGCCGTCATCAGATTTCGCCGTGGCGCCGGATCGTTAAGCCAATAGGCCGAATCGGGGATGGAGGGAAAAATGACGGATTGGCTTTGGGCGCGGTCGCGTGCGGCACGGATGGGTGGCGCGCTGATCGGCAGCAGCCTGATCGCGTTGGCGATCGCGACACCGGCCTTTGCCCAGGCGGCCGATCCGGCACCGGTGGAAGAGGCGGCGGAGGACCCCGTCGATATCGTCGTCACCGGCTCGCGCATCCAGCGCCGCGATGCCGAAACCGTCGGCCCGCTGCTGACCCTGACCGCCGACGACATCTCGAAATCGGGCACCGCGTCGCCGGGCGAGTTGCTGCAGCGCCTGCCCTCGGCCGGCGTCAGCCTCAACTCCAACGGCACCCAGGGCACCTCCTATGGCGCGGCGTCGATCAACCTCCGCTATCTGGGTGGCGGCGAAGGCAGCGGCAATCGCGTGCTGGTGCTGGTGAACGGCCATCGCTGGGTGGATGCGGTGGGCCAACGCGGTTTCCGCGACTTCGTCGACCTCAACACCATCCCGATGGGCATGATCGATGGCGTCGAAGTGCTGAAGGATGGTGCGTCCGCCATCTATGGCGCCGACGCCATTGCGGGCGTCGTCAACATCAAGACGATCCAGCCATTTGACGGCATTCGCGGCTCGATCCGTGCGGCGACCACCGACAAGGGCGATGGCGAGGAATATACCGCGATCCTCAATGTCGGGAAGCGCGTGGGCCGCGCCTCGTTCATCCTGTCGGGCAGTTATTTCAAGTCGCAGCCGATCCTGACGAGCGCGCGCGATCTGACGACGCTGTCGCTGGTGCCGGTGACGGCGCCGGGGACGAGCCCCAACGGCCTGTTCATCCTGCCCGGCCTTGCCAATAGCGGCTATTTCGGCACCGCCGCCGGCTTCGGCAGCAGCGCCAGTCCGATCGCCTTCAATGGCGGTGCCGGCTATGGCGCGGGCAATCTGGCCGACAACAGCTATCACGTCGCGTCGCTGCCCGGCGATTTCTACAATACCCAGGCGCAGGGCATCTATTCGACCGGCCCGTCGGAGCGCTATGGCATCTATGGCCGCTTCGGTTACGAAGTGACCGACGACATCAATTTCCATGTCGAAGGGCTGTACAACCGCCGCAAATCCAACCAGCTCTTCTCGCCGGTGCTGCTCGACATCGGTGGTACGGCGGGCACGGTGCGGGGTTTCTCGATCCCCAACAACCACGCCTATAATCCGTTCGGCACCGCCAATGGCGTGCCCGTGGCGAACGCGCTCGCCTTCGCCGCCAATTCGGCGTTCCGTATCCGCAAGGTGATGAGCGACGTCGGCAATCGCGACAATCGCCAGGATGTCGAGACGATCCGCATCGCCGGCGGGCTCGATGGCGGGTTCGAGCTGTTCGGCAATCGCTGGAACTGGGACATGTTCGGCAGCTATGCCAAGAACAAGATCAACTCGATCGCGCTCAACGGCATCAACTACGACAATCTGTTCCTGGGGCTCGGTAGTCCCGCCGCCTGCGCGGCGGTGGCCGGCTGCGTGCCCGTCAACCTGTTCGGTCCGATGACGGAGCAGCAGGCGGCGTTCATCCGCTTCACAACGCGCGAATCCAACTATACCGAGCTTTGGAATGCCTCGGTCAACGCCACGGGCAGCCTGTTCGCGCTGCCGGCGGGCGATGTTGCTCTGGCCGTCGGTTACGAATATCGGCGCAACAAGGGCGTCGACAATCCCGACCCGATCGCCAACGCCGCGCCGACCTATCTGAACGCGTCGCTCTACACCAAGACGACGGCGCAGACGCGTACGGCGACCTCGGGTAGCTACGACCTGCACGAAGTTTATGGCGAGTTGTCGATCCCGCTGCTCAAGGATTCGGCGCTCGGCAAGGCGCTCGATCTCAGCTTGGCCGGCCGCTATTCCGATTATTCGACGGTCGGTGGCAAGGCGACGTTCAAGGCGGGCGCGGGCTATCGTCCGTTCGACGGGCTGCTGATCCGTGGCACCTATGCGCAGGGTTTCCGGGCGCCCTCGATCCTCGAACTCTATCAGGGTGCGCGCCAGACCAGCTTCCAGGGCACCGATCCCTGCAATGGCGGTTCGGCCGCCAATGCGGGCAAGCCCGGCTGCGCGGGCGTTCCGGCGGGCTACAATCAGATCAACTATAATCTCAACGGGCTAATTCCTGGCGTGATCAGCGGCAATACGACGCTCAAGCCCGAGACGTCGGACAGCATCAGCGTCGGCGTGGCGGTGACGCCGCTTTCCGGCCTGTCGCTGACCGTCGATTACTACAAGATCAAGATCAAGAACGCGATCGCCGCCCAGTCCGCGACGCAAATCCTGCAGCTCTGTGCGCTCCGGTCCGGCGTATTCTGCGATCTGGTGAAGCGCGATGCGAGCACCGGTGCGATCCTGGAACTGCTCCAAGGCGCGCAGAACCTCAATTCGATCAGCACCGACGGTGTCGATGCGACGCTGCGCTATGACTTCCGCACCGATATCGGCAAGTTCGGCGCGGTGCTTGACGCATCCTATCTCGGATCCTTCCGCACCGTCTCGCCCGATCCGGCGACGGGGGCTACGATCATCGACGATCGCGCGGGCAAGGGCGACCAGCCACGCTCGACCTATCCGCGCTGGAAGGGGCAGGCGTCGCTCAGCTGGGCGGGCGATGCAGTCGATGCGGTGCTGCGCGCGCGCTATATCGGCAAGACCACCGATATCGTGAACAGTGTCAAGAGCGCGCGCACCAGCGCCGTCACCTATATCGACGCGGAAATGGGCTTTGATGTCGAGGACGGGCGCGCTCGTTTTGGCATCGGCGTCAACAACCTGTTCGATCGTGCGCCGCCCGCATCCTATGCCAATGCGCCGATCAACTACGATATCTACACCTATGATGCGCGCGGCCGGTTCCTCTACGCCCGTTTCTCGGTGAAGATGTAGGATCGACCGGGGCGGGCGGAGACAGGCGCATGGACGATCAACCGGCGGTCGGGCGGCGAAGCTGGCTCGATCGCGTGGAACGGCTGGGCAATGCCTTGCCCGATCCGGCCTTTATCTTCGTTGCATTGATCGGGCTGGTGATGGTGGCCTCCGCCATCGCGGCGGCGGCGGGCTGGAGCGCGATCAATCCGGCGACGGGTGAGAGGATCGCGGTCGAGAGCCTGTTTTCGGCGGACAATCTGCGCAAGCTGCTGGTGGAGATGCCGAAGACGCTCGCGGCCTTCCCGCCGCTCGGTTTCGTGCTCGTGGTGATGCTCGGCGCGGCGGTGGCGGAGCGGGCGGGGCTGTTCACCGTGCTGATCGGCCGCGCGGTACGCAACCTGCCGGTGCGCTGGCTGACGCCCTGCACCTATTTTGTCGGGTTGATGTCGCACCATGCCGGGGACGCGCCCTACGTAGTGCTGATCCCCCTGGCGGCGATCGTCTATGCGGAGGCCGGCCGCCATCCCCTCGCCGGGATCGCGGCGGCCTATGCCGGCATTTCGGGCGCCTTTGCCGGCAATGTCCTGCCCGGCCAGTTCGACGTGCTGATCCTGGGCATCACCCAGGCGGCGGCGCACCTGATCGCGCCCGGCCATGTCCTCAATCCGCTCGGTAACTGGTGGTTCACTGCCGCGCTGGGCCTGATCGTGCTGCCGATCGTCTGGTTCGTCTGCGATCGCATCGTCGAGCCGCGCCTGGCGCGCTGGCAGGCCGATGGCCCCGATGCCGGGCTCGCGGCGCCGGTGGGTGAACTGCATGTGCCGCAGCGCCGGGGATTGCGCCGGGCCGGCCTGGCGGCGCTGGTGGTGGTGGCGCTGTTCGCCGCGCTCACGCTGACGCCCGGGTTCCATCCCTTGATCGACGATACGGCCAGGGGCGCGGCACGGCTCACGCCCTTCTACGGCGCGCTGATCGCGGCCTTCTTCCTGCTCTTCCTGGCATGCGGCTGGGCCTATGGCGCGGCGGCCGGCACGATCGCGTCGCACCGCGACGTGGTGGCGATGATGGGGCAGGGGATGCGCGATCTGGCCCCTTATATCGTCATCGTCTTTTTCGCGGCGCACTTCGTCGCGCTCTTCGCATGGTCCGGTCTGGGGCCGGTGATGGCGATCAAGGGCGCTGAATTGCTGCGCGGAATGGCCCTGCCGGTGCCGCTGCTGCTGATCGTGCTGCTGCTGATGTCGTCGGTCTTCGATCTGCTGATCGGTTCGGCCAGCGCCAAGTGGAGCGTGATGGCGCCGATCGCGGTGCCGATGCTGATGCTGCTCGGCGTGTCCCCCGAAATGACGACCGCCGCCTACCGGATGGGGGATTCGATCTTCAATATCGTGACGCCGGTCGCGTCCAATTTCGTGCTGGTTCTGGTGATGTGCCAGCGCTGGGTGAAGGGCTTCGGTGTCGGATCGCTGATCGCGATGATGCTGCCCTTCTCGATCGTGATCGGGCTGACCGGACTGGTGCTGGTGGCGGGCTGGGTAACGCTCGACCTGCCCGTCGGTCCCGATGCCCCCGCGCGCTACAGCCTGGTGGCATCGCAATGAATGTGATTTCCGATGCAATGGTGCCGATGCGCGATGGCGTGCGGCTGGCCACCGACATCTATCTGCCGCCCGACTGGAGGGAGGGGGATCGGCTGCCCGTGCTGATGGAGCGCACCCCTTATGACAAGCGGGGATCGAACCATGGAGATTTCACGCGCGACGAGCCCCGGTTGCGCAGCAAGCCGGAGATCGCCCGCTGGTTCGCCGAGGTCGGCTATGCCTTTGTCCTCCAGGATTGCCGGGGGCGGTACGGCTCCGAAGGCGTGTTCACCAAATATCTGAACGAGGCGGAGGATGGCGCGGACACGCTCGCCTGGCTGCTCAAACAACCATGGTGCGACGGGCGCGTCGGCACGATGGGGCTTTCCTACGGCGCGCATGTGCAGAGCGCGCTCGCCTGCCTCGATCCGCCGGGACTGGTGGCGATGTTCCTCGATTCCGGCGGTTTTTCGAGCGCCTATCATGGCGGTGCGCGCCAGGGCGGGGCGTTCGAGTTGAAACAACTCACCTGGGCACGCAAGCACGCATTGCTCGCGCCGGAGAGCGAAGCGGACCCCGTGCGCCGCGCCGCGCTGGAGGCGGAGGATATCGGCACCTGGACACGCCGGCGCTGGCGCTGCGGCTATTCGCCGCTCGCCGCCGCGCCGGAATATGAAGCCTTCATCCTCGAGCAATGGGACAACGACCGGCTCACTGATTTCTGGAAGCAGATCGGCATCTATGCGCGCGGCTATTATGACCGCTACGCCGATGTGCCGATGGTCCATATGGCGAGCTGGTACGATCCCTATTCGCAGACCGCGATCGACAATTTCATGGGGCTGGCGCCGATCAAGCGCGGCCCGGTGAAGCTGGTGCTCGGCCCCTGGACGCACGGCCAGCGATCGGTGACCCATGCCGGCGACGTCGATTTCGGGCCGGAAGCGACGCTCGACGGCCATGTCGGCACCGATTATTTCACGCTTCGCCGGGACTGGTTCGACCGCCATCTGCGCGGCCGCGACGTTGCCGAACCTTTGCCTACGCCGGTGCGGATCTTCGTGATGGGCGGCGGTAGCGGACGGCGCAATGCCGATGGGCGGCTCGATCATGGCGGGCATTGGCGTGACGAACAATCATGGCCGATCGCGCGCACCGTGCCGACGACGCTTCATCTGCACGGGGACGGCGCGTTGAGGCCGGCAGCACCGGAAAGCGGCGCACCACCGCTCGCTTATGATTTCGATCCGGCCGATCCGGTGCCGACGATTGGTGGCGCGATCGCGTCGGGTGCGCCCTTGATGTTCGCCGGCGCCTATGACCAGCGCGAGACCTACGAACTTTATGGCGCGACGAAACCGGGCCGGGCGCTGGGCGATCGGGCGGATGTGCTGGTGTTCGAAACGCCGCCGCTCGATGCCGATGTCGAACTGACCGGCAGCGTCGTCGCGCATCTTCATGTCGCTTCCTCGGCGGTCGATACCGATTTCACGATCAAGCTGGTCGATGTCCATCCGCCAAGCGCGGATTATCCGCAGGGCTATGCGATGAACCTGGCGCATGGCATCCTGCGCGCGCGATTCCGCAATGGCTTCGAAACACCCGAGCCGATGGAGCCCGGCAGTGTCTATATGCTCACCATCCCGACCTTCCCGACGAGCAATCTCTTCCTTGCCGGCCATCGCATCCGGATCGAGGTATCGAGCAGCAATTTCCCGCATTTCGACGTCAACCCGAACAGCGACTGGCGCCTGCCCGGCGCGCCGCCGCAAGTGGCGCGCAACCGCATCCATGTCGATCGAGAGCACCCGTCCCATGTGGTGCTGCCCGTCATTCCCTGAGTTGATGTCATGACGGCGGCACGGCGCTCGGCCGCTTCATTGGGCGTGCGGGCGCTTGGCACCTTCGCGGAGGTGATCCGGACGGGGTCGGCCACCGTCGCCGGCCGCAATCTCGGCATGACCCAGCCGGCGGTCAGCCGGATCATCGCGCAGCTCGAGGCGAATGTCGGCTTCGAGCTTTTCTATCGCGATCGCGGCCGGCTGATCGCCACCAAGGACGGGCTGGCGCTCGCCGAGGAGGTGGAACTGGCGCTGGCGGGCCTGCGCCGTGTCGACAGCCTTGTCAGCGATATTGCGACATCGGCGGTCGGCGAGCTGCGCGTGGTGGCGCCGCCCAGCTTCGCGGAGGGGCTGTTGCCCGAGATCGTCGCCGCCTTTCTTGAACGTTTTCCCGGCGTGCGTTTCAGCCTGGATTCGCGGACGACCGAAACCGCCAAGGCGATGATCGCCACGCGCGTCGTCGATTGCGGCTTCATGAAGCTGCCCGTCGACGACAGCGATCTGCGCTGCGAACCGCTGATGGCCAATGGCTCGGTCTGCGTGCTCGCCGCCGATCATCCGCTGGCGTGCCACGCCACGCTGACGCCCGAACTGCTGGCGGATCAACCGCTGATCCTGCTTGGATCGGGGCGACAGTGGCGCGTGCAGGTGGACAAGGCCTTTGCCGGATATCGGCTGCGTCCACGCGTCGCGATCGAAACCCATACCCATGGCTCCGCCTGTGCGCTGGCGGCGCGGGGTGTCGGGATCGCGATCGTCAACGAACGGCTGGCGCACAGCTATCTGCGCGATCCGCTCGTCGCACGCGCGTTCACGCCACCGATCATGCACGAATATGCCTTCGTCACCTCCGCGCTCTCCCAGCCTTCGCGGCTGGCGCGCGAGTTCCACGATCAGGCGCGCGCGCTGCTGGCGGGTCAGGGCTGATCTTCAGCCACGGGCAAGCATGTCCGCCACGAGCGCGATCTCGTCCTCGCTATTGTAGAGATGTGGAGAGAAGCGGATGAGCGGCTGGCCATCGGCTTCGTTCTGCGCGGTGGCGATCTTCGCGGCGCTCCACAGCCGGGCGCGGATGGCTGCGACATCCTTGCCCGGAAAGGCGACGGTGATCACGGGGCCGGACAGGTCGGGATGCGCCGCGCCGACGATCCTGGCACCGGGCACGCGCGACAAGGCCGTCCGCATTGTCCTGGCGGCATGGCGCACGCCGCCTTCGATCATGGTTTCGCCGATCCCGTCCATCATATCGAGCGCGGCTTCGATGGCCTCCAGCTTGGGATCGTCGCGCTGGCCGAGAATCTCGTATTTTTGCGCGGTTTCCAGATTCTTCGGATCGGTCAGCCAATAGCCATGACTCAGCATCAACGGACTGAGTTCCGCTTGCCGCTCGCGCTTCACATAGAGCACGCCACCTTCCAGCGGGCCGAGCAGCCATTTATGCGTGCTCGCCGAATAGGAGTCGACGCCGAGCGCCGCCATGTCGAGGCGCAGCCAGCCAAAGGTCTGGGCACCGTCGACATGAAGCCAGGCACCATGCTGGCGCGCCAGGGCGGCGATGTCGGCAATGGGATAGGCAAGGCCGGTGACGTTGGTGATATGCGACAGAAACACGGCGCGCGTTCCCGGCGTGATCGCCGCGGCGAACGCATCGACGATCTGCTGCGGAGAGGCCGCGTTGACGGGCACGGGCAGCACAACCAGTTCCAGCCCCTCGCGCCGTGCGCGCAGCCGCCAGGTATCGAGCGTCGATTGATGGTTGTGCGCGGTCAGCACGACGCGGTCACCACGCTTCAGGTCGAGACCCAGCACCGCGACGCTGTTCGCCTCGCTCGCGTTGCGGACAAGCGCGATCTCTTCGGTCCTGGCGCCGATCCGCGCCGCCAGCCGGGCGCGCAGCCGGTCCGCGATCAGGGGATAGCGTTCTCGGAACTCGCGCGACGGGTTGTCCTGAAAGGCGGCGGTTCCACGCGCCTGCGCTTCCGCGACCTTGCGAAAGCTCGGCCCGATATTGGCGGCGTTGAAATAACGGATATCGGGTGAAAGCAGTAATTGCCGGCGCAGTCCGGCGGGGGTGAAGCCGGGCTTGTTGGCCTGAACCAGTGGCGAAGACAATGCTGGCGCCGCGCTCAGGGCGAGCGGCGCCAGCGTGGCGCCGTGCAGCATGTCCCGCCGCGAAATTCCGCCCGTCCCCGTCGATCCCATGATGGCCGCCCCCGATTTCCCGTTCGGGGCGCAGCCTTATCGCAAGGGGGGCGGTGCGGATAGGGTGATGCGGTCGCCATCGGTCGCGGCGCGCAAGGTTCCGATCTCGACCAGATCGTTCGAGACGGGCAGGGCGGGCGCGTCTTCGTCCACGGCAAGCACGCCGCGCATTGCAAGCCGTTCGCCCCAGTCGGCGCGCGCGGTGAGCGACGCGGTGACGGGCGCGAGCAACAGGCTGAAGACGATCGGCAGCAGCCAGGGCGTGGAGCCGCCAGCGACCAGGATCATGACCAGGAAGGTCAGGCCGATACCGACATGATAGCGATAATCGGCGATTGCCTGGCGCAATGGAATGCCGTGCGCGTCGCGGCGCTGCGGCCGCCAGCCGCTCGGCTTGCCGCATAATATGTCGAACACCGCGATCGTCTGGCTGATCATGGTGACCGGCGCGACCAGCATCGCGAGCGGCACTTCCAGTCCCATGCTGCGCAGCACGTTTCGCATGCCGCCCAGCTTGTCGCGCTGTTCGCGATCAATGACGATCCAGGCCAGCGACAGCAGCTTGGGGCCGAACAGCAGCGAAAGCGTCAGGATGATCGGCCAGAGCGATGGTGCGAAGGATGATGCATCGACCAGGCCGACGCCCTGGAGCAATGTCACCAGCGCCAGCATCAGCCAGAGCGGTGACGCGAGATAGGCGGAAGCGCCCATCAGCAATTGCAGCCGGTTGAGCCAGTGGAAACCGGCAGCGCCGAGCAGACGGATATGCTGGAGATTGCCCTGGCACCAGCGCCGGTCCCGCACCGCATGGTCGTTCAGTGTCGGCGGGAATTCCTCATGGCTTCCCTCGATAGAGACCATATGGACCGCCCAGCCGCGCCGGCGCAGCAGGCCCGCCTCGACCATGTCGTGGCTCATGATATGTCCGCCGAACGGCTCGCGTCCGCGCAGTTCGGGCAGGCCGCAGCTTTCCGCGAACGCCTTGACGCGGATGATCGCGTTATGCCCCCAGAAAGTGGCCTCCGCGCCCGACCACCAGACCAGCCCGGCCGTCGAAATCGGGCCATAAGCGGCGGCGGCGAATTGCTGCCAGCGTGCGAAGATCGTGCGACCGCCGACGACGCTCGGCACGGTCTGGATCAGCGCGATGCCGGGGCTGCGGTCCATCACGCCAGCCAGCCGTGCCATCACCTCGCCGCGCATCAGGCTGTCGGCATCCAGCACGACCATATAGTCGTAAGCGCCGCCGAAGCGGCGGACCCATTCGGCGATATTCCCGGGCTTGCGCGCGATATTGTGCGATCGCCGCCGGTAATAGACGGGCAGGGGGCAGGCATCGCGCAGCGCGAGATAGGCGGCATGTTCGGCCTCGGCCGCATCCGCGCCCGAATCGCTGAGCAGGAAGATGTCGAACTGGCGCGTGACGCCGGCTTCGGTCAGCGTTTCGGCCATGGTCCGCACGCGCGCCGCGATCGGCCCCATATCCTCGTGATAAACGGGAATGAGCACCGCGGTCCGGCGGCGCGGGATGGCGGCCGGCCATGTCGATAGATGCGGTTGGGCGCGCCCCGCCAGCAGCACGCAGAAACCGATCACGGCGTTCACGAAACCCAGCGCGATCCAGCAGAACAGGCTGAGCGTGAGCAGGAACAGCGCGCCGTCGAGCAGGCCCGGCAGTCTGAGCCCGGCGAGCGGGCGCATCATCTCGGTTGCTGCGAACATGCCGAGCGCGAGGGTGGCGACGACCACCAGGATCCGTCGCTCGATCATGTCGTCGGGCGTGGACACCACCCGGCGGCCGGGGCGGGGGGGCTCCCGGAATGACTGGATGGGCATTTCGATCGGGGCTTCGGCGGGCAACTCTCCGGCCACGCCCGCCGGCTGGATGGGCGCCAGCATATCTGCCGGCAAGCGTGGGTGTGTGGAACCGTCCGGCAATGTGCGACCTGTTGGGTTGTTCTTTATGGCAATTCGTCCCTTTCCTGAGGGAAGGGACGATGTCGGCTCAAAACTGTCGGGCGGGTGGGGCGTTCCGTAAAACTGCCCCGTTTTTCCAACACTTCACCCAAGCAGATAGAGCCAAGTCTCTGTAAGTGACTGATTTTGCATATCGAGTATCGCGCGCACGTCCAGCGGCTGCCCGCCGTCCCGTTGGATATCCAGGATAAGCCGCCAAAGATTGGGCTGGCCGTCCACCGGATAGCAGCCCCGGTTGACCACGCGGCCGCCGCTCACGCTCGCGCGCGGCGCGACCGGGGATTTATGGGTGAGGCCGGCGAACCGGTCGCCCGCGAAGTCGACGACGAACTTGACGATATCGGGCGAGGGCGGCTTGCCGGGGATATTGCCCTGGCCGATGCGGCAGGCGACCGCGCGGGCGACCGCCATCCGCTCGGGTTCACCGCCGATCCAGCGCATCCGATAGTCGTGAACCAGCCGGTCGCCGGCGCGGGGAGATCGTTCGGGCGTCCAGAACGCCACGATATTGTCGGCATATTCGGTGTCGGTCGGAAATTCGTAGAGCGTCACCGCGCCCTTGCCCCAGTTGCCCTGCGGCTCGATCCACAGGCTCGGGCGCTTCTCGTAGAAGACACCATCATCCTGATAATGACCGAAATCGCGGTCGCGCTGCATCAGCCCGAAGCCCTTTGGGCCGGTATCGGCGAAGCTGCTGGTGCGCGGGCGCGGCGGGTTGGCGAGCGGCCGCCAGATCCGTTCCCCCGTGCCCGTGCGGATCGCGAGACCATCGGAGTCATGGATTTCCGGCCTCCAGTCGCGCGCCGATCCACGATCTCCCTCGGCATACCAATACATGCTGGTGAGCGGCGCGATGCCCAGGCGTTCGACCGATCGGCGCATATGCAGCACGGAGTTCACCGACTGGATGGTCTCGCCCGCATGCCGCTCGCTGACGATCCGATAGGCACCGGCCACGCTTGGCCCGTCGAGCAATGCATAGACGGTGATGGCGCCGTCCTGGCCGCGCTCCAGCCAGACATGCGTGAAGACCGGGAACTCTTCGGGCGCATTGGTGCCGGTGTTCACCGCCAGGCCGCGTGCGGACAGGCCATATTGTGAGAGCGGCCCGGCGGCGCGGAAATAGGACGCGCCCTGGAACGCCAGCCAATCGCCGCGTCCGCCGGGGTTCATCACGCGAAAACCCGAAAAACCGCCGCCCTGGCCGATCGCTGCCATCGGATGATCGGCCGGATGGCGATACAATTCCGGATCATAGGCGAAGGGGCGGGCAACGCCGTTCTCGACCACCGCGATCGAGACGGGATGGCGTGCGGTGCTGGTCAGTGGAAAGAAGCGGACGCCACCATCGCCCCATAAGGTGCGGTCCGGCCGGTATTCGACATCGTTGGCGGCGTCATAGCCCATCTTGTCGAGCAGCGCGCCGGCATCGGCGGGCGGACGCCATGCCTGGCGATGCAATGCGAGCGCGCGGCGCTGCAGCAGTTCCCAGGAAAAGGGCTCTCCGCGTCCGGTTGCCGCGTGCAAGGGGGCCAGCCGCGCCAGCGCCGCCATCCCGACCAATCCAGCAATCGCTTCGCGCCGTGTCGTCATGCATCGCCCCGGTTATGGATACATAACGATATGGAAGCTGAACGGCTCCCGACCGGGGCGATGTGTGGCGATTCCAATCGTATCGTTCGGCACAGTCGCTTTCCAAAATGGTCGTTATTCAGAGTTGCGTAACGTTGATTCGGCAATCTCCCCTGAAAGAGGTGCCATTGACCCAGCTCGACGCCAAAGCCGAAACAATCGGCACCCGCCCGCAGCGCATCGATTGCCGCAATCGCGATCGGGTGGCCGATATCCTCATTCCCTTCGCGCGTGTCGCCTATCAGGCGCTGATCACGACCGATGCCGCCGGCCGCATCACTTTCTGGAATCACGGCGCGGAGAAGATGTTCGGTTATGACAGCACCGAAGTCGAAGGGCGGTCGATCGAACTGATCGTGCCGGAGCGATTCCGCGCCGCGCATCGTGAAGGCATGGCGAGAGTGGCGACAGGTGCGCCTTCGCAAATGGCAGGCCGGCCGATCGAAGTGATCGCTATCCGCCGCGATGGCACCGAATTCCCTGCCGAGATGTCGCTGTCGATCTGGGTTGGGCCGCTTGGCCTCGGGATCGGCGCGCAGTTGCAGGACATATCGGAACGGCGCGCGCGTGAGGAACGGCTTCACCATCTTGCGACGCATGACGATCTGACGGGCCTGCTCAATCGCAACAGCTTCAGGCTGCGGATCGAGGATCAGCTCGAGAAAACCGGAGCAGCGGCGGTGTTCGTCGTCGATCTGGACGATTTCAAGGGCGTCAACGATGGATTGGGCCATAGGGTGGGCGACACGCTGTTGCAGGCGCTTGCGCTCCGCCTGTCGGCATCGATCGCAGCCGACGAAGCGCTGGCAAGGCTGGGTGGCGACGAGTTCGCGATATTGCTGTCCCAGACGCAGGATCCGTGCGGGATCGGCATGCGCGCGCAGGCGCTGCTCGAACTGATCAGCCGCCCCTTCAACGTCTGCGGGCACCAGCTTCACCTGTCCGGCAGCGTTGGTATCGCGTTGGCGCCGCTTCACGCCCGCGATGCCGAGGAACTGGTGGTGCGCGCGGATCTTGCCTTGTTTCGTGCCAAACACGATGGTGGGCGCCGCTATCGGCTGTTCGATACCGGCATGGAACGACAGCTCTCGGCAACTCGCGCTTTCCAGGACGAGTTGCGCGATGCCTTTACGGAAGGCCAGTTCGAACTCCATTTCCAGCCTCAGATCGGCCTTGCCGATCGTCGGCTGATCGGTGCGGAGGCGCTGCTGCGCTGGCGGCATCCGGTGCGTGGGCTGCTCTATCCGCAATCCTTCCTGTCTGTCCTCGAAACCCATGCGCTCGCCTTCGAAGTTGGATCCTGGGTGCTCGATGAGGCATGTCGCTGCCTCGCCCAATGGCGCCGGGCAGGGGTTCCGGCGCTGAGGATCAGCGTCAACCTGTTCGCGGCGCAGCTTCGCGCCGGTACGCTGGTCGATGTCATCGACGACGCCCTTGCTCGGCACGGATTGGTGCCGGGGGATCTGGAACTGGAGATCACGGAGACCATCGTGCTCCGCCATGATGTCCGGATGCTGGAACCGTTGCGGGAAATCCATGCGCGCGGAGTGGGCATCGCGTTCGATGATTTCGGCACAGGCTTCGCATCGCTCAGCAGCTTGAAGGATTTTCCGCTGACGAGCCTCAAACTCGATCGCAGCTTCGTCCAGGATCTGGGCGCCGATCCGCACAGCGCGGCGATCGTGAAGGGTGTCGTGACGATCGGCCACAGCCTGGGCCTGAACGTGATCGCGGAAGGGATCGAGACTGGCGAGCAGGAAGCCCTGTTGCGCGAATGGTCGTGCGACGTCGGGCAGGGCTATCATTATGCGCGCGCTATTCCCTCGGGCGAATTCGTCGCGATGTTCGCGGAAGGGCGGAGTACCTCGATCGCGGATCGATAGCACGACCTGAGCCCACCGCACTCAATGGTCCAGTATATTGACAAGGGTGCGGATTGGGTGATGATGGCCGACGCAGCAAAGTCTGGGATGTCTGCGCGCCGGCCATCCGCGGGTATCTCTACTCGCCACGGATTGAAAATCCGTGGGCCGGCTATGACATCGCCGCCGATCGGCACCCACATATTTTCGACCAATGGCGTTTGTCGATACGCCTCTCGCGACACGTTGCCTCAAAATACCCGAAGCTGCGCGTGATCAGATGTCGGCCCTTGTCCTTTGTGCCGCGATGACGGCATGAGCATCAGCACAAGACTGGTTGACGAGGGGCGGTGATGACGAGACTGGATGCGAGCGGGTGCCTGATTGCGGTGGCCTCTGTCCTTGCGTTGGCGGCACCGGCCCAGGCCGCGTGCGGCATTGCCGGACAACCGGGTGCTCCAGTTTCGCGCGCGGCTCCGCGCGACGTTACCATCACCCGGGACACCTGGGGTATCGCGCATGTCGAGGGCAAGACCGACGCCGATGCGGTGTTCGGCATGATCTATGCGCAGGCTGAGGACGACTTCAACCGGATCGAGACCAATTATCTCGTCAATCTCGGCCGGCTGGCCGAGGCGGAGGGGGAAAGCGCGATCTGGCAGGATCTGCGCCAGCGCCTGTTTCTCGACCATGACGTGCTCAAGGCGGATTACGCCAGGAGCCCGCAATGGCTGAAGACGCTGATGATCGCCTGGGCCGACGGGCTCAACCATTATCTCGCCACGCATCCCGAAACCTGCCCGCGCGTGATCACGCGTTTCGAACCATGGATGGCGCTGTCTTTCTCGGAAGGCAGCATCGGCGGCGATATCGAGAGCGTGCCGCTGAGCCAACTCCAGGCATTTTACGAGGATCGCCCGATCCGGATGAGCGCGCTCGAACGCGGGCTGGTCTTTCGCGAACCGCAGGGATCGAACGGCGTCGCCATCGCGCCGAGCCACAGCAAGGACGGCAAGGCGCTGCTGCTGATCAACCCGCATACCAGCTTCTTCTTCCGTTCCGAACTGCAGATGAAGAGTGGGGAGGGGCTCAACGCCTATGGCGCCGCCACCTGGGGGCAGTTCTTCATCTATCAGGGCTTCAACGAAAAGGCGGGCTGGATGCACACGTCCAGCGGCATCGACAATATCGACGAGTTCGCCGAGACAATCGTCGAAAAGCCCGATGGCAGCCGCGCCTATCGCTATGGCAAGCAATTGCGGCCACTGATCACGCGTCCGGTGACTCTGTCCTACCGTGCGGCGGACGGAACGATGAAGCAGCGCGGCTTCACCACCTATGCCACGCATCATGGCCCGATCGTGCGCAAGGCCGATGACGGCAGATGGATCGCCTTCGCGCTGATGAACCGGCCGGTGGCCGCGCTCCAGCAAAGCTATCTGCGCACCAAGGCGCATGACTATGCCGGCTTCATGAAGGTGGCTGAACTCAAGGCGAATTCGTCGAACAACACGCTGTTCGCGGATTCGAAGGGCGAGATCGCCTATCTCCACCCGCAATTCGTGCCGATCCGCGACGACCGCTTTGATTATCGCAAACCCGTCGACGGCAGCGATCCCGCGACCGACTGGAAGGGGTTGCATGCGCTGTCGAGCCTGCCCCAGGCGGTCAATCCCGGCAATGGCTGGGTGTTCAACACCAACAACTGGCCATGGACGGCGGCGGGCGCGGACAGCCCCAAGGCCGAGGCCTTCCCGCGCTATATGGACCAGGTGCGCGAGAATCCGCGCGGCCCCCACGCCGAGCGGGTGCTTGCCGCCCGGCGCGATTTCACGCCGCAGACGCTGATCGATGCGGCCTATGATCCCTATCTGACCGCCTTCGCGCGCTTCCTGCCCAAGTTGATCGCCGCGTACGACCGGCAGCCGGATCCGAAGCTTGCAGGGCCGATCGAGTTGCTGCGCGGCTGGGATTATCGCTGGGGGCTCGATTCCGCGCCGACCTCGCTCGCGGTGTTCTGGGGCGAAGCCCTCTGGGCGAAGACCTCGGCGGCGGCGAAGGCCGCCGACATGACGGTGTGGGATTATATCGACGAACGCGCGACCGATGCCGAGCGGCTGGCGTCGCTCCGCGAGGCGGCGGATCGGCTGACCGCCGATTTCGGCGGCTGGCGCGTGCCCTGGGGCGAGATCAACCGCTATCAGCGCAATGACGGCGCGATCGTCCAGATTTTCGACGACACCAAGCCCAGCATCGCCGTGCCTTTCACGTCGGCGCAATGGGGCTCGCTCGCCGCCTTCGGGGCGATGCGTTATCCTGGGACGAAGCGCTATTACGGCACGCGCGGCAACAGCTTCGTCGCGGTCGCCGAATTCGGGCCAAGGCTGAAGGCGTGGGCGGTGAGCGCCGGCGGCGAAAGCGGCGATCCAGCGTCGAAGCATTTCGCCGACCAGGCGCAGCTTTATGCCGATGGCAAGCTACGGCCGGTCTATTATTATCCGGAGGATCTGGCGGGGAACATCGCGCGCCGATATCGGCCGGGGGAGCGGTAAACCCCCGGCGAGTCACCCCAGCGAAAGCTGGGGTCTGCCAACCAGATCGCGCATTGCTCCCTATGTCATTCCCGCGTGCGCGGGGATGACAGGCAGAAGGGTCTTAACCGATCATCCCGCCCAGCGTCCCCAGGTCGATATTCCCGCCCGAAACAACCGCGACGATCTTCCTTCCCGCGAATTCCGGCTGCAGCGCTGCGGCGATCGCGGCGGCACCGGCGCCTTCCACCACCAGGCGATGGCGCAGCGCTGTCTCCCGCACCGCCGTCGCGCATTCGTCGATCGAGACCACCACCGTGCGATCGATGAACCGCTCGATCAGCGGCCACATCTCTCCGAGCACGCGGAGCGAGCCGATGCCGTCGACGAAAGAGGCGGTGCGCTCGACCGCGACGGGCTCGCCCACCGCGAAGGCGGCGGTCAGCGGCGCAGAGGTTTCGACCTCGCAGGCGACGATCTCGACCTGCCGGCCCATTAGTTTCAGCGCCAGCGCGATGCCCGTCGAGAGTCCGCCGCCGCCGAAGGGGATGGTGATCGTATCGACATCGGCCCAGTCCTGCGCGATCTCCAGTCCGACTGCAGCATTACCGGCGATCACCGCCGCTTCGCTCACGGGATGGACGAAGGTCGCGTCCGCAATGCCCGCGTCGCGGGTTTCCATGATCCGCCACCATTCGGCAAAGTCATGGGCATGGACGGTGGCGCCCAGCCGTTCGAGCATCGCGAGCTTGGTCCTGGCCGCACTGTCGGGCACATGGACGTGAAGCGGCAGCCCATAGCGCCGCGCGGCAAAGCCCAGGCCTTGCGCGAAATTGCCGGCGCTTGCGGTTGCCAGCGTCCCTCCGCCGCCCTGCCGCGCGACATAAGCGGCATTGAGCCCGGCGCGCACCTTGAACGATCCGAAAGGTTGCAGATTCTCGGGCTTCAGGCGCAGGTCGCGATCCGCGCCGCCATCGCCCATCCAGGGCAGCAGCGGCGTGCGGATGATATCGGGCGCGATCCGCGCTGCGACCGCTTCGATATCGCCCAGGCCGAGCGCCGATATTTGGTCGGCGAGCGTCACTTCGCCTCGAACAGGCGCTTGAGGAACACCGTCTCCACCTCGCGGCGCAGGTCGTTATTATGCTTCTTCAGAAAGCCATGGCCTTCGTCCGCGAAGACGACGTACCAGGCATCGATGCCGTTGGCGCGGATCTTCGCGACCACCTGATCAGACTCGGACTTCGGCACGCGCGGGTCGTTGGCGCCCTGCATCACCAGCATCGGCTTGGTGATCTTGCCGACATTGGCCATGGGCGAGATCCGCGCGAAGACGTCGCGCATCTTCGGATCGCGTTCGTCGCCATATTCGGCGCGACGATTGTCGCGGCGATAGGCCTCGGTATTGTTCAGGAACGACACCCAGTCGCTGATCCCATAGCGTTCGACGCCGCCGACCAGCCGGTCCGAATAATGCGTCATCACCGCCAGCGACATATAGCCGCCATAGGATTGGCCGTAAACTGCGACGCGCTTCGCATCGAGATCGGGCTGGGTGCCGATCCAGTCGATCAGCGCGCCGATATCCTTGACGCTGTCTTCGCGCTTCTCGGCATTGTCGAGATTGAGATAGCGTTTGCCGTAACCGTCGCTGCCGCGGACATTGGGCAGGATCACGGTCGCGCCCAGCACATTGGCGAAATATTGCGCGCCATAATTCCAGATCGGGCGGGTCTGCGCTTCGGGGCCGCCATGGATATCCATGATCACCGGCGTTTTCGTACCGGCGGGAACATTGCGCGGACGATAAACGAAAGCGGGGATCGACAGGCCGTCGAAGGATTTGAAGCGCACCAGCGTCGGTTCGGACAAGGTCGCGGGATCGAGATCGCCCAGTTCCGAATTGGTCCAGCGAACGAGTTCGCCGCCCGTCACGTCCCAGCTCCAGACATCGCCCGCCGACGTCGCGTTGGTCAGGCCGATCGCCAGCTTGCCGCCATCGGGCGAGAATTTGAGCGCGGTGAGCACGCCGCGCGGCAGTTCGGGCTGGGGCAGGGCGCGCCGCGTGATCCGATCCTGCACGACGACACGCGAAAAACCGTCCTCGTTGATCGCATAGGCGAGCACGCGGCCGCCCTTGCTCAGCTCGTAGCTTTCGACGTCCCATTTGAGATCGGGAGTCAGCAATGTCTCGCGGCCGCTGGCGATGTCGATCTCGACCAGCCGGCGCGTATCGCTGTTGCCGTCCGAAATGGCGATGATGCTGCGGCCGCCGGGGAGGAAGCGCGCCTGTTCGTAACGTGCAGGCGCCGCCTTGGGCGCGATGCGGGTCGCCTTGCCCGATGCGATGTCGAGCAGGAACAACTGGCTCTCGCGATTGGAGATGCCGCGTGAGAAGAGCAGGCTGGCCTTGTCGGCCGAAATATCCTCCGGCCCGACATTGCCCGGATCGCGATAGAGCAGGCGTGGTGCGGCCGGGGCGGTGGGATCGGTGGCGAGCAGCGCGTAGCTGCCCGATCCCTTGGTCGCCTGTGCCCAGGCGAGCAGCTTGCCGTCGGCACTGAACACTGGCGACTGGTTGCGCGTGCCAGCTTCGGTCAGTTGCGCCGCTTCGCCCGTCAGGCCCTTGGCATAGAGCTGGAACCATTCGTCGCCGCCGGTATCGCGCGTCAGCACGAAACGGTCAGTGCCTGGGATGGTCGCCGCGCTCGCGACGGGCTCGGCGTAGAAGCTGATCTGCGTGCGGTCCGCGCCCGGCGCCTTGACGTGGTGCAATTGCTGGGTGGTGCCGAACCGCGTTGCGATCAGCATGCTGCCGTCGGGCAGCCAATCCTCGAACTGCGCGGCGCGGCTGTTCTGGTAGCGCTGTACCGCCGCCGTCACATCGGCAGGGATAGCGGGCACATTCTCGAGCGTCGCGGTGCCGACGTGGCGAACCCGCGGGGCAGTGGCCTGCTGGGCATGGGCGGCCATGGAAAAAACGACGGGCGCGATCGTGATCGAGCAGCGCAGCAGCAGTTTGAACATCGATGATTCCCTTGAGATGCCGGCTGATGAAGAGCAGCGACGCGGGGGGCGGTCAAGGGCGGTCGCGCTGGACATCGGTCAGCACCGGGCTCATCTCGCTCGGGCCTTGTCGCCATTGAGGAGAGTCGCGGAATGGCCGTCAAACGCATCGTCGCCAATATCGCGACCGGCGATCCCGCACATGCGGACGCTTTCTATGCCGGGATATTGGGGCTGGAGCTGGCGATGGATCATGGCTGGATCCGCACCTATGCGGGCGAAGCGTCGAGTCGCGCGCAGATCAGCTTCGCCAGCGAAGGGGGATCGGGCAGCACAGTCCCCGATCTGTCGATCGAGGTCGACGATATCGATGCGGTGATCGAACGGGTGCGCCAGGCGGGCATCGCCTTCGAATATGGACCGGCCGACGAACCCTGGGGCGTGCGGCGCTTCTATGTCCGCGATCCGTTCGGCCGGCTGCTCAACATCCTGATGCACCACGGCGGACAAGCTTAGCCCGACCAGGGGGTGGGATCTTCCTCCGCCGCGATCAGCGCCAGGCCATGCGCGATCGAGGTGAGTTCACCGCCGCTCATGATCGCATCGGCGCCGAAACGGCGGGTGAAGATGCCGCGGACGATCGGGGTGAGCGAGGTACCGCCGGTCAGGAAGACGCGGTCGATCTCGCTTTCGCGCGTGTTCGCGGCCGCCAGCGCGCGATCGAGCGTCGCCTCGATCTGCGTGACATCCTCGGCGATCCAGCTTTCGAAATCGGCGCGGTCGACATCGGTGTCGATCTCCAGCCCCGCGCCCGAAAAATGGAAATGCGCCGTGTCGTCGGTCGACAGCGCCCGTTTGAGCCGGCCGACGGCATCGTAGAGCGGATAGCCCAGCTCGTTTTCGATCACCGCGATCATCCGGCCGATCGCATCGCCATCGATCGCGCTGCGCTGGAGCCGGCGCAGTTCGTCGAGCGTGCGGCGGTTCCGCATCAGCGCCAGGCGTGACCAGTCGGCGAAATCGGCGAAATAGCCGCGCGGGATCTCCAGGATCTTGCCGAAGGATTGATAGGATCCACCCTTGCCGAGCATCGGCAGGATCAGCCGGTCGACGATGCGCTGGTCGAACCGGTCGCCGGCGATGCCGATGCCGGCATGACCCAGCGGCACGCAGCGCCGGGCGGCGCCGGGTTCGGCAAGCTGGACGATCGAGAAATCGCTGGTGCCGCCGCCGAAATCAGCGACCAGCAGCCGCGCGGGCTCGGTCAGTCGCGATGCATGGCCGAAGGCGGCGGCCAGCGGTTCGTAGACATAGTGGATCTCCGCGCCGAACTCAGCGAACATCGCGTCGTAGCGCTGCCGGGCGAGCGCCGGATCGGGCCTTGCGCCGGCATATTCGATGGGGCGGCCGACGACGACGCGGCCGGACTTTTCCTTGAGTCGCGTACCGGCATGCGCCCTGAACCGGTCGAGGAACAGCCGGCCGAGCTCCTCGAAGCGATAGCGCTTCTCGAACACCGACGCGCTTTCGAAATTCGCGCTGGCAGCGACCGATTTGAACGACTGAAGGAAACGGCTGTCCTCCGGATAGGCGAGATATTCGGAGATCGCCCAGGGGCCGGCTTCGACCGCCAGTCCGCCGCGCACATCCTCGTCATGCCAGAAGCACAGGGCGGAACGGAACACCGCGCCATCGGCTTCCGGTCCGTCGAATGTGACCAGTTCGGTGCCGCCGTCGCCCGTGGCGATCGCAGCCACGCTGTTGGTGGTGCCGAAATCGAGCCCGAGCGCGGGGCCGGCGGTGAAGCTTTGCATGAGGTCTCCGGATCGGCGCGTCGCTGCGGGGCCGCCGCCTATGCCGATGGAGGCGGGTTGGATGCAACCCCGTTGAGTTCGGCTTGGCCGGCGGCTATCCGAAGATTCCTCCGGAGTGTCCGCCCGTGATCCGTTAAGCCTCGCCCGGCCAGCCGCAAACGCCGTTTCTGTGCCCGGGCATCGCCTTGCCTGATCATATCGTCTTCGCTGAACTGCGAAGATCGGACACGGAACATCTCATATGCCATCAGCTTCCATCGATATCGCGGCGCACAACCGTGCCGCCTGGGATCGCCTTGCCTCACAGGATTGCGACTGGTCGCGTCCCGTCGGCACCGAAACGATCGCGGCCGCGCGCCGCGGTGAATGGTCGATCCGTCTGACGCCGTCGCCCTTGCCGCGGGACTGGCTCGGCGATGTCGCCGGGCGGCGCATCCTGTGCCTGGCGTCGGCGGGTGGGCAGCAGGCGCCGGTCCTTGCCGCCGCCGGCGCGGACGTGACGGTGTTCGATGCGTCGGAACGGCAGCTCGATCAGGATCGGATGGTCGCGGCGCGCGATGGGCTGTCGCTCAGCGCGATACAGGGCGATATGCGCGATCTGTCACGTTTCGGCGACGGCGCTTTCGATATCGTCTTCCATCCGATCTCGAACCTCTATGTTCCCGATGTACGGCCGGTCTGGCGCGAATGTTTCCGGGTGCTGGCGGAGGGAGGCCGTCTGCTGTCGAGCTTCTACAATCCCGTCGTCTTCGTCGGTGATCGTGATCCGAGCCATGCCGAAGCGGGCGTCATCCGCCCGTGCTTCAAGATCCCCTATGCGGATTCCAGCGATCTGGACGAACGGGCGCTTGCCGCGAAGCTGGCGCGGGGCGAGGCGCTGGTGTTCGGGCACAGCTTGGCCGATCAGATCGGCGGGCAGATCGCCGCCGGTTTCGTCGTCGATGGTTTTATCGAGGACATGCAGCCCAATCCGCGTTTCCTGATCGATCGTTATTTGCCGACCTTCATCGCGACGCGCGCGCTCAAAGTTCCATCAGATCGCGACCGATGACGAGGTTGCCCGAGAAATAGGGGCGCACCGCATCGCGCCAGACTTCCTCGGCGACCTGCGGATAGCCGCCGGGCACGAAGTGCGAGAGCACCAGCGTCTTGACGCCGGCCTCGGTCGCGATGCGGCCCACCTGTTCGGTGGAGGTATGGCTTGCGAGCAGGTGAGCGAGCAATGTCTTCGCATTGCGTTCTCCCGCCGCCATCGCTTCGAGCGAGGGCAGGTGCATCACTTCATGGACGAGGATATCCGCGCCCTTCGCCAGTGCGACCAGATTGGCCGAAGGCGCGGTATCGCCCGAGATGACGATCGAGCGATCGGGGCAGTCGAAGCGATAGGCGAAGGCGGGGCTGACTGGTGGATGCGGCACCAATGCCGCGGTGACGCGCACATTGTCGTCCTGCATTACCGGCCCGTCGGCGCGGATCTCGTGCGGCACGATCAGCTTTTTCAGTGAGGTACGCCCCTCGTCCGCCATCCGTGTGCGGATATCATAATCGTTGAGCGCCAGGAACTGCCGCGTCATCCGCTTGAGCGGCGGCGGGCCATAGCTGTCGACCGGCTTCGCCAGCGTGGTCGACCAGGCGAGCATCAGCAGATTGCCGTAATCGGCATTATGGTCAGAATGGTGATGGGTGATGAACACCGATCGGATGCTGTCGAGGCTGAGCCCGGCAAGGATGAGCTGGCGGGCGACGCCATTGCCGCAATCGACGATATAGGTCGCGTCGCCGACGACGATCGCGGTCGAAGGGGCCGCGCGATTGGGCTTCGGCGTGGGGCCGCCTGCCGTGCCGAGCAGGATCAGCCGGGATCGTCGGTTGTCGGTGGCGGCGGCATTTGTCGCTGCCAGGGATAGCAGGCCCGCCGCACCAAGGCCGAGCAGGTCGCGCCGGTTCATGAGGGATCGGGGATCGTTCATCGCATCACCGTTGCGGGCGGACGCGTTTGCGTCAACCATGCCGATCCCCGGATCACAGGGAGAGCCAGAATGAACGACCAGACGAAACGGCATTTCGGCAAATTCAGGGGCGTGGTGATCAACGCGATGGATCCGCTGGCATCGGGCCGGGTGCAGGTTCAGGTGCCCGATGTCGGCGGCGTCGATATACTGGGCTGGGCGATGCCATGCGTGCCCGTGGCCGGGCCGCATGCGGGTATGATCGCGCTGCCGCCCGAAGGGGCATCGGTCTGGGTCGAGTTCGAGCGCGGCGATCCCGACTACCCGATCTGGACGGGCGGATTCTGGAGCGGCCCCGCCGAGATGCCGGTGGCGGGCGCCTCGTCCCCGGATTTCAGACTGGCCGTCGTCACGCCGCAAGGCGCCTCGTTCCTGATCAGCGATGCGCCGGGGACGGCGGGCGGCATCGCGCTGCGAAGCGGCGGTGCGTCGCTGGTCGTCAACGAGAGCGGCATTCATATCCAGAATGGCAAGGGCGCCTCGATCACGCTGGTCGGTCCCAATGTGTCGGTCAACAATGGCGCGCTGGAAGTGATCTGATGAGCCGTCCCGCAATCACCACCGGCGCGATCCTGATGTGCCCGCACGGCGGATGGGCATCGATCATGAGCGGGACTGCGCGCGTACGTGCGGACGGCGCACCGATCGCGACGATCGGCGATGGTTTTCCGGTTTCGGGATGCGCCAATGTGGAGCAGCCGTGCATCAGGATCGAATGGCTGGTATCGGCGACGCGCGTGCGCATCGGCGGGCATCCGCCGATCCTGCAGGGCAGCACGGGCCTGGCGCTTTCAGCCGAGGGGAGCGCGGGTTCCTCGATCAGGGTTTCGAACCAGGCTCGCGTGATGATGGGCTGAGGCCGCCGGTCGGGAGATAATTCGTTTCGAAGACGAAATAGAACCCATTTTGGTTGCTTTTCTGCGGGATTGCATATCCAACATTAACCCTATCGCAAGCCCGTCCGCATAGTTTTGCGGGCGTTATGAGTGGCAAAGCGATGTTTCGGATGAAGCCCCGTCGCCGGGATCGGATCGCCAAGGTTGCCGGCCCGGCTGCGGACGGTTTCAAATGGCGAGATCTTGTGCCTGCCGCCGCATTGCTTTTCGTGGGCCTGATCGGCCTGGCCGCCGCGACTCTCAAGCCGACGGGACAGGACGGCCAATATGCCGTCGTCGCGCCGCCCTGGTACGATCTGCCTGAAACGCTGGCGCTGATCCGTACCGCCAATGGCGGGATCGTCGATGCCGGCGGACCGGACAATATGGTGATCGCGCAGTCCGACGATCCAGGTTTTGTCGATGCGGCCTATCGGGCGGGGGCCTGGGCGGTGATCGATCCGATGCGGCTTCGCGGCTGTGTTGGTTTCAGGCCGGCATCGGCGCCGGCACAGGGGGGATGATGTCAGAACTCGACAAGCTTCGCACGCGCTTCGCGCGCTTCCTTGTGCCACTGCTTTGGCTGCATGTGCCCGTGCTGGCGATCACCGCGGCAATCGTCGACCGTTCCGTGCTTGGCGCGGCACTGGCGGGCATATTGCTGGCCAGCTCCTATCATTTCGCGTGGTGGCGCGGGGGCATCGCGCCCGCGAACCGCTATTTGTCGGCGATCGCGCTGATGGGGGAGCCGGCGCTGCTCGTCTATCTGTTGTCAGGCAATCCGTGGCAGATGGACATGCACATGTACTTCTTCGCCATGCTGGCGTTGACGATCGCATGGTGCGATCGGCGTGTCATCCTGGTCGCCGCCACGGCGGTGGCGATCCACCATCTCGTGCTCGATCTGCTGCTGCCTTCGGCGGTGTTCCCCAACGGTAACGACGTGCTGCGCGTGGCGCTGCACGCCGGGATCGTCGCGTTCCAGACGGCGGTGCTCGTCTGGCTCAGCGACATGTTGGTCGAAAGCTTCGATCGCATCAGCACGATGCGCGACGAGATCATGGCGAAGAATGTCGCGCTTGAGGAGCGGACGCACGATGCCGAGGCGGCCAGCCGGGCGAAGAGCATGTTCCTGGCCAATATGAGCCATGAGATCCGCACGCCGATGAACGCCATTCTCGGTTTCTGCCATCTGGCGCTACGCACCGAATTGACGCCTCGGCAACAGGATTATGTCTCCAAGATCAACGGAGCGGGAGCCTCGCTGCTGAGGTTGATCAACGACATCTTGGATTTCTCGAAGAACGAAGCGGGCAAGCTGGAGCTGGAATCACGCCAGTTCGATATGCGGACGTCGCTCGAGAACCAGCTCCATCTCGTCGATGCCGACGCGCGGGCCAGGAGCGTCACGGTTCGCTCGATCATCGACAATGCGGTGCCTGCCCGCCTGGTTGGCGATGAACTGCGTTTCAACCAGGTGATCCTGAACCTGGTGAGCAATGCCATCAAGTTCAGCGAGAACGGCACCGTCACCGTGTCGGTCGGCACGTCGGCGCAGATCGGCAATGCCGTGACGCTGGAGGTATCGGTTCGTGACACCGGGATCGGCATGACGCCCGAACAACAGGCGTCGCTCTTCAATTCCTTTACCCAGGCCGACAGCTCAACGACGCGCCGTTTCGGTGGCACCGGCCTTGGGCTGGCGATCAGCAAGCAGATCGTCGAATTGATGGGCGGCAGCATCGCCGTCGAAAGCCGATTGGGCGAAGGCAGCGTCTTCAGCTTCACTGTCGAGATGGTGGTGGGTGACGCGTCGGCGACGCCGGCAATGCTGCCCACGCAGACCATCGCGGCGCTGCGCGTCCTGATCGCCGACGACAATCCCGCGTCGCGCCAGATCTTGGAGGAAATCTTCGCATCCTGGTCGATGCCGGTCGATCTGGTCGCATCCGGAGCGGAGGCTCTCGGCGCGATCGAGACCGCGACGGCGGCGGGCGAGCCCTATGATTTGGTCTTGCTCGACTGGAAGATGCCTGGCCTGGACGGCATGGAGACGGTGAAGGCGATGCGGGACAGCGAACGGCTGACCAGTCTGCCCGTCGTCCTGATGGTGACCGCTTATGGCAATGACGAGTTCAGAGCCGAAGTGGAAAGGGCGGACATAGCGGCCTTCCTCGCCAAGCCGGTCGAACCGACGACGCTTCTTGAGACCATCACCGGTCTGTTCGCGGGAGAGGATTCCAAGCCTGCGGAAGCCGTCGAGTCTTCGGATACGGTGCCGATGGTGTCGCCGGCATTGCGCGGGCTGCGTGTGCTGTTGGCGGAGGATAACGACATCAATCGTGAGATCGCTGTTGAGCTGCTGAGCGATGCCGGACTGGTCGTCGATGTCGCGGAGAACGGCAGGATCGCCTGCGAGCGCGTGGACGAGGCCGCCGGCCACTACGCGGCCGTGTTGATGGATGTGCAGATGCCGGAGATGGACGGGATGGAGGCGACGGTCAAGATCCGCCGCCGCTGGACCGCCGAAAGCCTGCCGATTATCGCGATGACCGCGCACGCCTATGAGGCCGAGCGGCAACGCTGCTTCGATGCGGGAATGAACGATCATATCGCCAAGCCCGTCGACCCCGCAATGCTGGTGCGCACGCTCGATCGCTGGTTGAAGCCGGGCGCTATCCTTTCAGGTGAAGCACAGACGGCGGTAGTCGCCGCGACGGAGCCGGTTGCCGAGCTTCCTGATACTTTGCCGCCTTTCAATATCGAGGCCGCGCTCCGGCGGGTCAACGGCAAGCGCGTCCTGCTGCGCAAGCTGATCACGGGCTTCGGTGACGGTTTCGCGTCCACGGTTTCGGATTTGCGCACGCAGATCGCCGGTGGAGCACTGATCGAGGCAAGGCGGCTCGCGCATACGCTGAAGGGCACGGCAGGTTCGCTGGAACTGGTCGCGGTCGCGCAGGTTGCGGCTGAAATCGAGGCGGCTATTGCTGCCGACATGCTCGACGGGCTCGGGCCTTTGCTGATGCGGCTGGACGAACATCTCTCACCGGCAATCGCCGCCGCTGCCAGCTTGTCGCCGGTAGGATCGACTGCCGCGCCTCAGGACGCGGCCGTGATCGACCCGGCCGCCGTGGAAGCGGCGCTGACCGATCTGCGCGGGCTGGTGAAGCGGCGCAGCCTGGGTGCGCGCGGCGGCTTCGAGCGCTTTGCCCAAGCGAGCGGGATGGCGGCTGAAACGATCCGCCTCCATCCGCTCAAGGCCGCGCTCGACGCACTCGATTATGACCGGGCAGCGGAACTGCTCGACGCGGAAACCGGCGATACCGCGAAACAGGGCCGGCCCGAATTGCAGGAAACACTTTCATGACCGACGTCATCATGACCCGGAAAGCCGTGGTCCTCATCGTCGACGACGAGATTTCGAACATCGAGATCATGAATGCCGTGCTCGAGGACAGTTACGAGATCTGCTTCGCGACATCGGGCGAGCAGGCGATCGAAACCGCGCGCACGGTATTGCCCGATCTGATCCTGCTCGACGTGCTGATGCCCGGCATGGATGGCTATGAGGTCTGCAAGACGTTGAAGCAGGATCGGCTGCTCGCTGATGTCCCGGTGATCTTTACGACCGGGCTCGACGATCAGGATGCCGAGGCGCGCGGGCTTTCGCTGGGCGCGATCGATTATGTCACCAAGCCGATCCAGCCGGTCATCCTGGCGGTGCGTGTCCGCAACCATATCGAGCTCAAGCGCCTGCGCGACCAGCTTGCCGAGATGGCGGTGACCGATGCGCTGACCGGGCTCAGCAATCGCCGCCGTCTCGAACAGGCGCTGGGTGTCGAGACGGCGCGGCTCGCGCGTTCGGAGGACTGGCTGTCGGTGATCATGCTCGACATCGACTTCTTCAAGGCGTTCAACGACACTTATGGGCATCCGGCGGGGGACCGCTGCATTGCCATGGTTGCTTCTGCGCTCAACCGTGCGGTGCGCCGCGCTTCCGATCTCGCCGCGCGCTATGGTGGCGAGGAATTCGCCTGCGTGCTGCCGGGCGCCGATGCCGATGCGGCGATGACGGTGGCCAGGGAAATCCAGGCGCAAATCCAGTCGCTGGGCATTCCGCACACCCAGTCGAAGGTGAGCTCGTGCGTGACGGTCAGCATCGGCATCGCGACCGCGCGTTGCCGCCCCGGCATGACGGCCGATCTCTGGATCGGCAACGCCGATCGCCAGCTCTATCTCAGCAAGGCGACCGGCCGGAACCGGATCGTGGGAGAGACTTTCCACGCGGTTCCGGTCGCGGCGGAAAAGGGCTTTCGGCTCGTCTCCGAGCGGGGCATTTGATACGCGGCGGCAGATGAGCATCGCTCATCTGCCGCTGATGTTCGGTTAGCGCACCGATCCGCTGGCGGGCAGGGCAATCGCGGCATTGCTGCCGAGCGCGAGCGAAACGACCGGAGTTTGCGCGGCGCCATCGGCATGGTCGAGCGTCAGCGTCGCCGCCATGCGCTTGCCCGCCTTGTCCTTGAGGATCGCGGTCAGGCTGGCCCAGCCCTTCGTCGTTTGCAGCACGCCCAGCCGGTCGGCGGTCCAGACCGTCCGAGATTTCACGTCGGTCAGCTTGATCGTGCCGGTGGCATAGGCCTGACCCGCGCGCTGATCGGCTTGGATGGAGACGGTATAGTCCGCGGACTTGGCGGTCGCGGTCATGCCGCGCGCGGCGCTCACTGCATTCATCGGACGGCTCGGCATATGCGTGTCGCGTAGCAGGACCGCGCCCGATTTCGCTCCGGTGGCGGCGCCATCGACAAAACTCGCGACGCCGTTGACGATCACGTGGCGAATGCCGTCTGAGGGGAGTGTCGGCTTGTCGAAGGTGGCATGGTCGCGCACCGTTTTCGGATCGAACAGCGTCACGTCGGCGCGCATGCCCGGCGCGATGCGGCCGCGATCGACCATGCCGATGATGGCGGCGGGCAGCGCGGTCATCTTGCGCACCGCATCCTCCAGCGTGATCGCGCCGGTATCGCGGACATAATGGCCGAGCACCTTGGGGAAGCTGCCATAATAGCGCGGATGGCCACGATTGGTGATTGCCGCGCCACAATCGCAGGCGACGGCGGTGTCGGGATATTTCAGGAAGGTGATCACGTCATCTTCCAGCCCGAAAGTCATGTTGGCGCGGACAAAGGGTTCGCGTTCCAGCGTACGGAGCACGGCTTCACCAGCGCCGATCTTCTCCTCGGCCATGATGTCGGTCAGTCGCTTGTTGAGATCGGGCAGGGCGATACCTTCGGCGCCGCCCAGCCGCGTCGCCATCGCATATTCCGCTGCCTCGACGAGCTTGGGGCGGATCGCCGGATCCTTGAAACGGGCAAGCATCGCATCGCGCCCGCCATCGGCGGCCCAGCCGGGGACGAGAAAGGCCTGGAGCGCGGTCTGGCCGGCGAGATAGGGATAGATGTCGATCGCGGTCCAGGCGCCGCGCGCAGTGGCGGCGGACACCATCTTGAGCACATTCGCGGCATTGCCGCGTTCCTTGCCCGCACTCTTGATGTGCGTGATCACCGGCACCAGCCCGGCCTGCTCCGCGACGGAAACAGTCTCTTCCATGCCCTTGAAGGAACTGAGGTTATCCTCCGGGCGCAGCCGGTCGTGATTGGGGAAGTTGGTCCGCCACGGCTTGGCGACCGAGACGATGCTGATCACTTCCTCGGGCCTGGCATAATAGGCCGGGCGATAGTCAAGGCCGGAGGATACTCCCCAGGCGCCGGCCTTGAGGTTCTTCTCCAGCGCGGCGCGCATCGATGCGATCTGCGCCCCGGTCGGTCGCAGGTCGCGATCGCCCATCGCATCACGCCAGACCGCGTTGAAGCCGGTATAGGCGCCGATATTCTCCGCCAGCCCCTTGGACGCATAGTCTGGAAGCTGCTTCGCGATATCGCTGCCGCCGCCGCCATCGGCATTGATCATTTCGGTGGTGACGCCCTGGGTCAGCATGTTGACCGCGGTCGAGACCGCATCGGGTTCGGCATGGCTGTGCAGGTTGATGAAGCCGGGCGAGACCACCAGCCCCGCCGCGTCGATCGTCTTCACCGCCTTGGCCGGTCCGATATCGCCGACCGCGACGATATGCCCGTCATCGATCGCGACGTCACCGCGATAACCGGGCAGGCCGCTGCCGTCGACGATCGTGCCGCCCTTGATGACGATGTCGTATTCGGGCGTATCCTTGGCCATCGCCGGCGCGGCGAATGCTAGCACGGCCGCTGACGACAGGAACGAGAGAGTCGCGATCGAGCGCATGGTTGTTCTCCTGATCATTGTTTTGCCGCTCCACCCTGTGAACCCAGCCACGCTTGCGCGACCTTCCAGTAAAGCTCGTTCGCGCCGCCATCGGTGTTGGTGAGCAGCACGATCGACGTTCCGTCATCGGGATAGGTGTAGAGCATGGCGTTGAAGCCGTTGATCGCGCCGCCATGGCCGATCAGGCGGTGGCCGTCGCGCGTGCCCACGCCAAGGCCCAGGCCGTAATCCATCGGCGCCCGGCCATCGGGGCCGGGCTTGCGCGCCTGGCTGGTCAGGCGCCCGTCCTTGAGCTTGGCGGGCTCGATCATCAGCGCCAGGCTTTCGGGCTTCACCACCTTGCCGGCGAACAATGCCTCGTGCCAGCGCAGCATGTCGGTCGCCGTCGAGCGGATCGCGCCCGCACCGCCGGAAACGCTGACGGACAACGCCACCGGATAGGCGAGCTTGCCGTCGCGCAGGCCATAGCCCTTGGCGCGACGCGGCACGATCGTGCGCTCGTCGTCATAAACGGTATCGGTCAGCCCCAGTGGCTTCACGATCATCTCGTCGAGCGCGACCGCATAGGGCTTGCCCGTCAGCTTCTCGACGATCGCGCCCGCCATCACATAGGCTGAGTTGTTGTAGCGATACTCGGCGCCGACCGGGAAATCGGTGAGATTGTCCTGCCCCGCGATATACGACACCATCTCTTTGGTGTCGTGCTCGCGCCAGCCGCGCGATCCCATGAAGACCTTGTCGGTATAGCTGTGGATGCCCGATGTGTGATCGAGCAGGTGGCGGACGGTGATGCCGTCCGCCTTCGGGAAATCGGGGAAATATTTGCTGATCGGATCACTGAGCGAGAGCTGGCCGCGCTCGACCAGCATCATCAGCATCGCGCTGGTGAACTGCTTGGTGATCGATCCGATGCGGAAGATCGTGTCGGGCTTCACCGCCTGATCGTCTTCCAGGTCGGCCATGCCATAGCCTTTGATCAGGACGATCTTGCCATCCTTCATCACGCCGACCACGCCGCCCGCGAGCTTCTGGGTGGCGAGGCTGTCGGCCATCACCTTGTCGATCGCAGAGCTATTGATCGCCGCCGCCGCGCGGGGCGCGCCCGCCAAGGCAGGCGCAGGCAGGACCTGCGTCATCAATAGCAATAGAGGCGCGGCGCCCAGCCAGCGCGCGATCTTTCGATTCCTCATGTTCTTGTCCCTCCCAACCCCGCCGGCATGATTCGCCATATCGGAAAGTGTGAAATCCTGATCAGGATGTTTCAACCTGAATGGGCTCTTGGCAAGAAGAAAAAGTTGCAGAAGAAACGAATTCTGGCCAAGCGCCTATCGCTGGAACGCGAACTCCACCGCCCGGCCGATGGCGGGCCAGACCGAGATGCCGTGCCCCTGATCGGCGAAGACCGCATAGTCCGCCACTTCATATCCGGGCGCGCCCTTCACCGCCTTGAGCCGGGCGATCAGATCGCCCGCATTGGCGACCATGTTGGATCGGGCGATCATCGCCGCCACGGTCGCCGCATCCATGCCGGGGATCGGCGTCCTGGGCGGCGTGCTTTCTTCCGACCCCATGGTGACAAGCACCCTTGGCGTTGCCTTGCCGGTCTTCACCGCCTGGACGAACGCGGCTTCACCCGCCAGCACGACGCGATTGCTCCACCAGATCGACGGGCTGGCGATGATGAAACTGCGATAGGCCTGCGGCCGGGTGAACAGCGCGCGAAGCACCGCCAGTCCGCCCAGCGAATGGCCGAACAGCGCCTGGTTCGATGCATCGATGCTGGTCAGCTTGGCGATGCGAGGTTTCACATCGGTCTCGATCGTCTGGAGGAACTGATCGAGGCCGCCGACATTGGCGGAGTTGTAGGGCGATGGACCCGATGGAGATTGCGCGGCGAGTTCCGCATCGGTCGCGGGCAAGGTCAGGTCATAGGGCCGCTCGCGCGATCGTGCGCGCGGCAGCGGATCCATCGCCGCCTGCGCCGGGTTCGGCGGACCGCGCCGTCGTTCGGAATCGGCGATGAATTCGGCGCTGTCGGGATAGCCGATGCCGACCACGACGACGTCGGTGGCATTGCCGTTCACCCGAACGGCCTCGGTCATGCTGCCGAAATAGCTGTTCCCGTCGAAGATATAGATGACGCGGTAGCCGGTGGACGGCGGCGGCCGCAGCGGGAGCGCGACATTGAGGCGATAGCGATGGCCGTTCACCGAGGAGACGAAGTCGATCACGCGCGTATTGGCGATCGTCACTTCCGTTGGCAGCGGCTGTTGTTGTGGCTGGGCCTGTTGCGCTTGTGCCGCTGCCGCCACGGAAATGCTTCCTAGAGCAATGCCGGTGATCAGGCCCGCGATCCGCTTCATCTTCACCCCTTCGACTCGTTGCGGGGCAGACCGTGCAATTCCGGTCGGCGATATGCAACCGCAGCGGCGGATGCGACGCGCAAGCCCATTGCGCACCGCGGGACGACGGGCCAATGTCCCGGCGATGGTCCGGTTCCTTCTTCGATTGCTCGCGATGGTTTCGGCGGCGGGCATGTGGCTCATGCCCGCCGCCGCGCAGGAACGCGCGCCGCTGGTGCTGGCGGCGGCGAGTCTGCAGGAATCGCTCAGCGAAGCGGCCGATGCCTGGGCGGCGCGCGGCAATGCGCGCCCAGTGCTGTCCTTCGCCGCATCTTCGGCGCTGGCGCGTCAGATCGGATCGGGCGCACCGGCCGACCTGTTCATCTCGGCGGACGAACCGTGGATGGACGATGTCGCGAAACGCGGACTGCTGCGGCCACGCACTCGGATCTCTTTCCTGGCGAACCGGCTGGTGCTGGTAGCGCCGGCGGCGCGCCCGGTGCGGCTGACGATCGCGCGCGGCTTTCCGATCGCGCGGGCGCTTGGCGGCGGGCGGCTCGCCATGGCCGATCCCGATACCGTGCCGGCGGGCAAATATGGTCGTTCGGCGCTGACCGCGCTCGGCGTCTGGCCGCAGGTACAGGCGCGGGTGGCACGGGCCGAGAATGTTCGCGCCGCGCTGGCGCTGGTCGAGCGTGGCGAGGCGCCGCTCGGCGTGGTCTATGCGACGGATGCGCGTGCCTCGCGCCGCGTGGTGGTGGTCGGCACATTTCCAGCCGCCAGCCATCCGCCGATCACCTATCCCGTGGCGGCGCTGAAGTCCGGACGCAATCCGGTCGCCACGGAGAGATTCCGCCGCTTCCTGATCTCGCGCGACGGCCGGGCGATCTTCGCGCGCTACGGCTTCGTGTCACGCTGATCGCCGGACCATGTCGTCCTTCCTTGCCCTCACGCCCGATGACTGGGAGATCATCCGGCTGTCATTGAAGGTCAGTCTGGTCGCGGTGGCGCTGACCATGCCGATCGCGTTCGGCCTGGCCTGGGTCCTGGCGCGGCTGCGCTTCCCCGGCAAGCTGCTGCTGGACGGCCTGGTCCATCTGCCTTTGGTCGTTCCGCCCGTCGTGACCGGCTGGCTGCTTTTGCTGGCGTTCGGCGCGAACGGCCCGGTGGGGCGGTGGTTCGCCGAATGGCTGGGCATCGAATTCATGTTCCGCTGGACAGGGGCTGCGCTGGCCGCCGCGGTGATGGCGCTGCCACTGATGGTGCGCGCGATGCGGCTGTCGATCGAAGCGGTCGATCCGCGACTGGAGGGCGCGGCGCGGACATTGGGCGCCACGCGCTGGCGCAGCTTCCTCACCATTACCCTGCCTTTGTCGTTGCCCGGGGTGCTGGCGGGGGCGGTGCTGGGTTTCGCCCGATCGATCGGAGAGTTCGGCGCGACGATCACCTTCGTTTCCAATATTCCCGGTGAAACCAGAACCTTGCCGATCGCGATTTATTCGGCGTTGCAGGTGCCGGGCGGCGAGGGGACGGTGACGCGGCTCGCGGTCATCTCCGTGCTGCTGTCCCTGGGGGCCTTGATCGCTTCGGAGGCGCTGTCGCGCCGCGCCGGGGCGGGGCGGGGCGGCCATGTCCTTTGAGATTTCGATCAGCCGCAGGCTCGGCGACGGCCTGATCGCGCTCGATCTGGAGGCTGGCGATGGCGTCACCGCATTGTTCGGTCCGTCGGGCGCGGGCAAGACGAGCATCCTGAACATGGTCGCCGGATTGCTCAGGCCTGATCGGGGCCGGATCGCGGTGGCGGGGCGGATCCTTTTCGATGCCGATGCCGGGATCGATCTACCCCCCGAACAGCGCAGCGCCGGCTATGTGTTTCAGGATGGCCGATTGTTCCCGCATCGCCGGGTGCGCGCGAACCTGCTTTACGGAACACATCTCGCCACGCCGGCGGCGCGGGCGACCGGGCTCGATCTCGCGCTCGACGACGTCGTCGCATTTCTCGGCATCGGCCATCTGCTCGACCGCTGGCCACGCACGCTCTCCGGTGGAGAAGCGCAACGCGTCGCGATCGGCCGTGCGCTGCTTGCCTGTCCGCGCTTCCTGCTGATGGACGAGCCGCTCGCATCGCTCGATGCCGCGCGGCGCGACGATATCATGGCGGTGATCGAGCGCGTCCGCGACGAATTCGGCCTGCCGACGCTCTATGTCAGCCATGATCGCGCCGAGGTCGAAAGGCTGGCGACGCGGATCGTCGTGATGCCGCAGCGAGACGGGACATGAAGGAACTGATCCGGTTCCTGCTGGCGCCCTTGCCGGCATCGATCGCGGCGGCGTGCATATCCGTCGCCACCGGAGCCTATCCCTGGCCGCTGTCGATCGTGATGCTGGTTTGCTTGCTGCTTTATGCGGCGCAACTCGTTTTCGGCTTTCCCATTCGTGTGCTGCTCATCCGCCAGGCCCAGCGTTCGGCGGCAAGCCATGCGATCGGCGGGTTCGCGATGACCGCGATCCCGGCCGCACCCTATGCGATCTGGGGCATGGCGGAGCATGGCCAGACCTTGACGTCCGCCGCCGTCTTCTTCTGGCTGATGGGCTGCTACGGTGCGCTGACCGGGTTTACCTACTGGCTTCTCGTACGGGGTGAGCTGCGCCGGCGGGCCTGATCGTTTCGTGGATCAGGTCTCGATGGTCAGATGGCCGATCGCCCGGATCGGGGAGAGACGTTCGCGAACCGCCGATGAGGATGGGACGCCGGTGACGCGGACGATCGCGGCATGGGCGGACGGGCCGATGCGCCAGACATGAAGGTCGGTGATGCGGGCATCGCCCGGCGCTTCCACGCGCGTGCGGATCTCGGCGGCGAGCGCCGGTTCGGTGCTGTCGAGCAGGACATGCGCGCTGTCGCGCATCAGCGACCATGACCAGCGGGCGATGACCGCAGCGCCGACCAGCCCCATCGCCGGATCGAGCCAGACCCAGCCCAGATAGCGCCCGGCCAGCAGCGCTGAGATCGCGAGCAGCGATGTGAGTGCGTCCGCCAGGACATGGAGATAGGCGGCGCGCAGATTATTGTCCCGTCCATGATGGTGATGGTCGTGGTCGTGACCATGCGCGTGGCCATGATGGTGATGCGCGTGCCCGTCCGATAGCAGGAGGGCGCTGATCAGGTTCACCGCCAGTCCGGCGATGGCGACGATGGTCGCTTCACCAAACGCGACGCGCGCCGGTTCGGCAAGGCGCATCGCCGATTCCACCGCGATGCCCAGCGCGATCAGCCCGAGCGCGAGCGCCGAGGCGAAGCCGGCGAGATCACCGATCTTGCCCGTGCCGAAACTGTAGCGGGGGTCGGCGACATGGCGGCGGGCATAGCCATAGGCGATCGCCGCGATGCCGAGTGCGCCCGCATGGGTGGCCATATGAAAGCCGTCGGCAAGCAGCGCCATCGATCCCGTCGCATAGCCGGCGGCGATCTCCGCGACCATCATCAGCGCGGTGATCGCGACCACCCAGGCGGTGCGTCGCGCATTGCGATCATGCGCGGCGCCCAGAAAGTCATGGCCGTGATCGGCAAAGATGGGGTGGAGCGCGGGGCGTGGGTCAGCGGACATGGCGGCGCAGCAGCACGGTGAGTTCCTCGGCGGCGGCGGCGCGCTCCGCATCGGAGAGGCCGGGCGCCGCGACATGCGCCTGAAGGTGATCCGCGACCAGTTCGTCCATCAGCCCTGCCACCGCGCCGCGCACGGCGGCGACGAGATGAAGCGTTTCGGCGCAGCCGGCATCGGACTGGACTGCGCGTTCGACCGCGCCGACCTGCCCCGCGATTCTTTTGATCCGGGCGAGGATGGCATCCTTGTTCTTTGATATATGCATAGGATAGGGGGGTATCCTATATTAGCCTGGTCGACAAGACCGGCTCACGTCGCGATTTCCCGCGCTGAAAATATCCTGGCGCCTGGCCCTTGCAATCAATGATACAAAGTATCATCTGCCGGGCATGCGACGGAACGGTATCGGACAAGGCTGGCTCGACGGCCTCTCGATAGGGGCTTCGGCATTGTGCCTGATCCATTGTCTGGCGCTGCCGATCCTGATCGCCGCATTGCCGGCGCTCGCGCGCGCGCTCGATCTGCGCGAGGGTTTCCATCTGCTCGTGCTTGCCGCCGCCATCCCGACCAGCGCCGTCGCATTGATGGCCGGGCATCGCCGTCACGGCGCGCTCGTGCCCGTCTTCACCGGCATCGCCGGGCTCGTGCTGATGATGATCGGGGCGCTCTTCACCAGTCGCGCCGCAGCCGAAACCGCGCTGACCGTCGCCGGCAGCCTTTTGCTCGCGAGCGCGCACATCGCCAATTGGCGCCTGCGCGCTCGCGTCACGGGTTAAGCCATCAAGGCTGCTTGTCGAGCGAGATCCAGTGCGTCAGCGCGTTGCGCACGCGCTGATTGTCGCCGTCCCCCGCTGCGGTCGCCGCGCCGTTGAGCGTGGTGCCATGCAGCTTGAGCGCGAGATGGACCGAATAGCTGTAGCGCAGCGTCTCCGGGTTCGGGATGCGCGCATTCAGGTCGCCGTCGAAAAAGCCCTTGTCGAAGCGGGCGCGTGAAACGATCGTCGGCAGTTGATCGCCGAACTTCGCGCGGATCAGGCCGTCGGGTTGGAAGGTCAGTTCGACGGGCATGTCCTTCGCGGAGGTGTGCAGCGTGCCTTTCCAGGTGCCGACAAGCTCGGCCGAGGGGGTGAAGGCGGGCGCCTTGGGTTCTTCGGTCGGGATCGGGGTGGGCTTCCAGCCGGGCAGCACCACGGCGGCGATCTTGTCCGCGATGATGCGGGGGGCCGGGCTGCTCGAATTGGCCAGCACGACGATGGCGGTATTGCGATCGGGGAAAAGCTGCATCAGCGTCGCGACGCCCGCCATGCCGCCCGAGTGGGAAACGATGCGATATCCGTCCTTGGTGCGCGTGCCGAAGCCCAGGCCATAGGCGCTGCCCTCGTCGCGTATCGCCTGGGGGTCGACGCCGCGATGCATCTCTTCGATCGATGCGTCGGAGAGGATCGCCTTCTGGCCCGAAAGATGATCCTTCAAATGAAAGCCGGCGAAGCGGATCAGGTCGTGCGCGCTCGAATAGACCGCAGAGGCGCCGGGATGGTCGAATTCGTAGAAGGGCACCGGTTCGCCGTCCCGACCGTAACGCATTGCCGCGAAACGCTCGAGCCCGGGGCCGATATCGACCGATGTGTGGGTAAGGCCAAGCGGCACGAACACCTCGCGGCGCATGAAGTCCGCATAGCTGACGCCCGAAACGCGGCTGATGATCGCATCGAGCACGCCATAGCCGAGGTTGGAATATTGATAGCGTTCGCCAGGCGCGGTGAAGAGATTGCCATAGGTCTGGATCGTGTAGTCCATGGGCGGGCGGGCGACGGGCTCGTCTTCGTAGAAGAACTGGTAATGGAGCGGCAGGCCGGCGGTGTGTCCGGCGACGCGGCGCACCGTCGCGTCGCGCGCATCGCCGACGCGCGCGGTGAGCTTTCCCGCGCCCAGATAGTCGTTGGCCGGCTTGTCGAGATCGACCTTGCCGGCCTGCACCAGCGTCATCAGGCCGGTCGCGGTGATCGGCTTCGAGATCGACGCGAGCGAATACATGGTGTGTTCGTCGGCCGCGATCCGCTTTTCGCGATCGGCCCAGCCAAAGCCTTCCTCCCAGACGATCTTGCCGTCCTGCATCACCGCGACCGCGATCGAAGGAACCGATTTCTCCTCGATCTGCTCGCGGATCGCGGCGCGCACCGTATCGAAGCGATCGGCCTGGGCCGGCGTCGCGGCTCCCGTCAGCACCAGCGCGCCCAGCACCGCGCGCGTCATCGTCAGCGTCATGATATCTCCCCTCGCTCTTTCGAGCGCCTGTTTCGAATTTCGGAATTGATTCGCCAATTATGAAAACTGCAATCCCGCATGGAAAAGCGCAACGGAAATGCTAAGGATGACCGATCAACGCATCACTTCAATAAATGACAGGGGGAAGATCCGTGCCGATCCGATCGCAGACATTCCGGGGATTCATCGCGGCGACCTTGCCCGGCATGGCGATGATCGCCGCGCTTCAGCCGGCGGAGGCTCAGGCGCAGGGCAAGCGCATCTTCATCTCGATCGACATGGAGGGGATCGCGGGCGCGGTGACGCCTAACCAGATCAGCGGCACGGGCATCGACTATCAGCGCCAGCGCAAGATCATGACCGACGAATTGCTGGCCGCGATCGCGGGCGCGCGTGAAGGCGGCGCGACCGAGTTCGTCATCGCCGATGCGCATGGCGACATGCAGAATATCCTGATCGAGGAATTGCCCGCCGATGTTCGCCTGATCCGCGGCAGCCCGCGACCCTTGATGATGATGGAGGGCATTCAGAACGGCCGCTATGACGGCGCGATCTTCATCGGCTATCATTCCAGTGCCTCCAATCCACGCGGCGTGCGTGCGCACACCTTCTCCAGCGCGCGCATCTCCGAAGTGAAATTGAACGGTGTGCCGGCCTCCGAAGGATCGATGAACGCCGCGCTCGCCGCCCAATATGGCGTACCGGTGATCCTGGCGACGGGTGACGACGCGGCGGTCGAGGAACTCGCGCCGGTCATTCCCGGCGCCGAGACGGTGGCGGTCAAGCGCAATATCGGTTTCCATGCCGCCGAAAATCTCGTCCCGGCGGAGGCGCAACGGCAGATCCGCGCCGCCGCGACCAAGGCCGTCCAGAAGAGCGCGCAGATCAAGCCAGCCAAGGCCGCGCAGCCCGTGACGATCGACCTGACCTTCCATTTCTATCGCCCCACCGAACTTCTCGCCTATCTGCCGAATGTCGAGCGCACCGGCGCGCGTTCGGTGCGCTGGAAATCGGCAGATATGGCATCGGCTATGAAGTTCATGGAATTCGCCATGTCGTATAATGTGGAACTGCAACCCTGAATTGATTCCGGCCGATCGGCGCCAGGCCTTGCTGTGCAACGTCAAGTCGGCCGGCGCCGTCGCCACCAGAGCAGGATACCGGTGAGGCAGAGCGCTGCGGTCGTCAGGCCGGCCACGAATATCGCGATCCGGCCGGCCATGCCGAACGCCTTTCCCGAATGCAGCGGATATTGCCAGGCGAAGAACAGGTCGCCCGCGCTTTCGCCATTGTCGTGCCGCTGCCCGACGACCTGCCCGTCGGACATGCGGATATAGGTCCAGAGCCGCCCCATCCCGTCCAGGTCGCGCGGATCGAAGCTGCGCACGCCATAGACCCCCTTGCCGGGGATCGGCGCGACGCTGTCGACCGGTCCGGCGCCATATCGGCGTGCGATCGCGGCGGCATGGGCGATGCCGATGGCTCGGGCGGCCGGGGGCTTGTCGGCGAACGCATAATGCAGCCGTTCCGATACCGGGGAGAACAGCCGGACGGCATCGCGGCTTTCCTCCTGCCAGGTCAGGCAGCCGCCCGTCACCGCCAGCGCCAGCGTGACGGGATAGAGCCACATGCCGGGCGCGCGGTGCAGGTCGAACAGCCGGCGCAGCCCGCGCCCCTGGACGAGAAAGGCCGAACGCAATGCCGCCAGTCGCGGCACCGCGAGCAGCGCGGCGGGGATGTGATCGATCACCCAGAGCAGCGAGACCAGCCCCAGGAACCATGCCATGGCCGGGCCCAGCATCAGATCCATATGCAGCGCGTACAGGCTGTCCATCAGATGGCGGCGATCGAACGCCGGCGATCCGCCGATCCGCCAGCCGAGGAGCCCTCCGCTTTCCGGATGCGCGAACATCTGCACCGGCGCGCAGGTGCTGTCGGTTCCGAGCAGCATGATGGTATCGCCTGGCTGGTCCGGCAGATCGACATAACGCACGGAAAAACCGGGCAGCGCAGCGTGCGCGGCGGCAAGCGCCGCGTCGGCGGCGTGCCCGGTGCCCGCCGACGCGACGGACACCGAATACCAGTCCGAATTGAGCCAGCGATCGAGTTCGTCGTAGAAGACGATCGCCGAACCCGTCAGCGACAGGACGAGCAGCCACAGCGCGGCGAACAGGCCGAACCAGCGGTGCCACAGGCGCAGCAGCCGTCGCGGCGACACCGTCCGGCGCGCGGCGGACGCCATGATCAGAAGCGGACCGAAACCGTCAGCCTGATATCGCGCCCCGGTTCGCGCACGCCGACCACGCCCTCATAATCGGGGATGCCGCTGTAATCCGCCACGCTCGAATGCGCGCGGTAGCGTGTGTCGAACAGATTGTAGACGCCGGCGAGAAGAGTCAGCCGGTCGCTGCCCAGCGGCTGCCAGCGGCCGAACAGATCGACGACGGTATAGCCGGGCTTGTCGACCAGCTGCGTCGTCGGGATCCAGCCGATCTCGACATTGCGGTGAAGCACTTCGATGTCGTTGAGGTCGTTGTAATGCGTCACGCTCGCCTCGAAACCGAGCGTGTCCGACGGGCGATATCCCAAAGTCAGGTTCCAGTTGTCGCCCACCGACGTGCCCAGGCCGATATGCTCATAGCCTTCGACCGGATGGCCGTTGATCCGCGATCGATAGTGGTTGAAATAGGCGTCGATCGAGAACGGACCATGGCTGTAACCGGCGCGCAGTTCGATGCCATTGGCTTTGAACTTGCCGATATTCTCGTAATAATTGGGGGCCTGGGGTGCCGGGCCGTTGCCGATCTGGTCCAGGATCACATCGTCGATCACCATGTCGTAATAGACCGCAGATGCGCGGAATCCGTCGCGATCGAACGCCGCGCCGGCCTCGTAATTGTCGACGCGTTCGGGGCGTAGCCCGGGCGCGAGCGCGATCCGGCCGGGGCGCTTCTCCAGTGTGAAGGCGTCGCCGATTTCCTTGCCGCGAAACGCCTGGGCGAAGCTGGCATGCAGCGTCAGGCCATCGGTCAGTTCGTAACGCAGCCCGGCATTGACGCTGATCCCGTCGCTGTCGGTGGCATTGGCATAGGTCACCTGCGTCAGATCATAGGCGTCGTAGCGCGCGCCGACGCTCAAGGTGAGCGGATCTGCGATGCGCCAGTGATCCTGTATATAAAGGCCGAAAACGGTGCCGGTCTCGACGAAGCGGCCGATCGCCGGATCCCACGCCCAGGGCCCCCACACCGAGGCATCCTCGAGATAGCGGCTCTCGACGCGGTCGTCGCGATATTCGGCGCCCGCGACAATGTCGTGCTGGCCCTGGCGGAAGCGGCCGCGAATATCGAAGCCGTAACTGCGGATCGCGGCGCCATAAAGGCCCCAGCGATCGTAGCGATCCTGCACGAAGCGCGAGCGCGTCCAATAGCCCGTCGCTTCGATGTCCACGCCCTTGCCGGCGTCCAGTCCGTAATTGAGGATCGCGGTCTGTCGCTTCGCCTTGGCGGGAAACAGCGGATCGCTTGCCAGAACCGGCCAGTTGGGTCGCTGGCCGAACGATGCCTGCTCGTTGCGCTGTTCGTAGCTTGCGGAGAAGCGGTGGCGTCCGCCCAGCGTGCCGCCCAGCTTGACGAAGCCGAGCTTCTGCGTGGCGGCGGTGCCGTAGAGCGTCTCGCCGCCGCCGTCCTTCATATTCTCGCGGTCGACATGCGCATAGGATGCGATGATGCCGAGATCGTCGGTGAGCCGGCCGAACACGGTTGCCGAAAGCTTGTAGCCGTCATTGCTGAACCAGCCGGCCTTGGCGATCGCGCCCACCGACTGGCCGGGCTTCAGCAAATCCTCCGCATCGCGCGTGCGGAAGCGGATGGCGCCGCCGATCGCACCGAAGCCCGATGTCGCCTCGCCGGCACCGGCCTTCACGTCGACAGTCGCGAGCAATTCGGGCTCGATCGAAACCCGGCCGATATGGTGGAACAGCGTGCCGCGCTGCGGCGCGCCGTCCACCGTGACGTTGAGCATATTGTCCTCGAGCCCGCGCACATAGATCTTCTGCGCGATCCCGACCGAGCCGCCGACCGCGACCGAGGGCACCTGGCGGAACAGATCGCCCAGATCATTGGCCTGGCGGAACTCGATCTGTTCGCGATCGATCTCCACATCGGTCAACGCGCCGACGACGACGATCTGCTCGTCCGCGCCACCGGTGTCGCTCTCCATGGGCATGTCGACGGCGCCGGCCAGCGGCGCCGGCGCCGCGCGCATCGCGGCGGCTCGTGGGGCCGGGCGAGGTGCCGGCGTTTGCGCCATGATGCGATAGCCGCCGCGTCCGTCGGGCCGGGCCGAAAGCCCGGTGGATGTGAGCATGCGGGAAAGCGCCGCCGCGGTCGTGAAGTCCCCGCGCAATCCGGTGCTGTGCTTGCCGCGCACCAGTGCGGGATCGACCGAGACCACGGTGCCCGCCTGGCGGCCGAGCCGTGCGAGTGCGGATCCCAGCGATCCAGCCGGAATGTCGAATGCGCGCGATGCCTGTGCGGCCTGCGCGGTGGCGGGCGCCCCCGCTGCCGCGAGAGAAGCGGTGGCGAGGACGGCCAGCGCCGCCCCGCGCATCGAGATCGAAACCATGGAAATCCCCTTGAAAACGGACCTGTTCGCAAGGTGGGACGGATGACGCCGGAAAAGGGGACAGGCTGACGGCGAAAAAGATGGAAAAAAGATCAGCGTGCACTCACCAATACGTCGCCATCGGCGTTCTGCGACACCGCGATGCCGGCGGTGCCGGCAATCGCCGCGAGTGCCCGCGGTGCGTCGGCCAGCGGGTAGCTGCCCGTCACGCGGACATGCGAAAGTGCCCGTGCATCGAACCGGACCGGTCGTCCGCGATAGCGGTTGAGTTCGGTCAGCACCTCGACGAGCGGTCGATCGTCGGCCTCCAGCCAGCCGCGCGTCCATGCGGCTGCCTGATCCGCATCGACCGCGCCGAGCCGGGTGACTCGTTCGGCACCGATCGTGGCGCGTTGCCCCGGAGCGAGCGTGACGCAATCGGAGACGTTCGTCGGCGAGGTGGCGCAGGCGCGGACGTGCGATTCCACCACCGTCACCAACGTGCGATCGCGGACGCGCTCGACGATGAAGGCGGTGCCAAGTGCCGTAACCGTGCCGTCGCGGGTTTCGACCTGGAAGGGGCGGGCGGCATTGGCGACAACCGTCGCCATGATCCGCCCCCGGAACAGCCGGACATGGCGGGACGCCGCAGCGTCATCGATGTCGGCGGCGCTGTCGGTATCGAGCATCACCGTCGATCCGTCGGCCATTGCTACGTTGCGCAGTTCGCCCGCTATGGTCTGGTGATCGGGGAAGAGGGCGCGGCCCGCGAAGCTCGTCGCGCCGAACCAGCCCGCCACCATGATCGCGCCCAGCCCCAGCAGGCCGCCGGCCAGCCGTCGCGTCGCTCCGCTTCCCTGCGATTGCCGCGCAGCGCGGGTGAGCGCTGTGCGCTCGATCGGATCCAGCCCGTCGAACCGGCTGTCGAATCCCCGCATCCGGTCGAAGGCCAGGCGGTGGCTGGCATGTTTCGCGCACCAGGCCTCACACGCATCGCGTCGTTCGGCGGTCACGGTATCGCTGTCCAGTTCGGCCACCCAGCGCGCCGCCTGGCGGATCACGGCGGCGCTGGGCCGTTCGATCGCTGCGTCGCGCATGTCAGGTGGGATACGCGAATTCGTAGCAGGCGGCATAGGCCCGCGCGATATGGCGCTTCACCGTGCGTTCCGAAACGCCCAGTTCCTCAGCGATCTCCGCATGGGACAGCCCGTCCACGCGGCGCAGCAGGAACGCCACGCGCACTTGTGCCGAAAGCGCGCCGAGCAGCAGCATGATGCCGTCGAGGAGCTGGGTCGCGGCGGCGATACGTTCGGGCGTCAGATCGTCGGTGTCACCGTGCATTTCGGCATGGGTGTCGAGATAGGCGCGCTCGATCTCGCGGCGGCGGACATCGTCGATCAGCAACCGTCGCGCGATCACCGCGAGATAACGACGGGGATCGGTGAGCGCTTCGGCCGGGCGTCGCTCGATGATCCGGCAAAACGTGTCCTGCACCAGATCCGATGCGCGATGCGGGCAGCGCGTCCGCCGTCGCAACCAGCTTTGCAGCCAATGGCCATGCGCGGCATAGACGCCGCCGATATCCAGTGCTGCCACCCGATCACTCATTTGTCAAAGCCGTCGCCATATCTAAGCATCGCATGGCTTCGGTAACGAAATTGCGAGTCGTTAGCAATTCATTGTGATGGGCTGATCGACAGATGTGCCTTCAACGCAAGCCTGCGGCCATGGCTTCGAATGCCATCAGCCAGTCAGTCTGGGCGGCCGTGTCTGGAACCGGTGTTCCCCGTGCGCGCGTAATCGCAGTCAGCGCATCGGTTGCCGCCATGCCGTCGAGAACCAGCACCGCGCCGGCGACGAGCGAAGACCTGCCGATGCCGGCCCGGCAATGGATGGCAACCGAGTCTCCCGCATGAAGGCGGGACAAGAGCGCGTTTGCAAAGGCTCTCGCGTCGAACATCTCGGGCACGCCCCGATCAGGGATCGGGAAAGAGAAAAATTCGATACCGTGCCGGCCACATAGGATCGGTTCCTCACGAAGCTCGAGGTCGAACACTTCATCCCGTTCAAGAAGGCTCGCGACCGTGGTGACGCCGGCATTGCGCCAGCCGGCGACTTCGTCCGTCAGCCAATCACCTGCGCGCGGGCGCGCCATGATCGCCAGGCGCCGTCGTCGAGGCGTGTCGATCCAGAAGATATCGGAGAGCAACAGCTTGGGTCCATTTCTGCTTGAGCCGGATATGGATAAGGTGTGTTATCGTGTTTGCCTGGCGCGCAGCAGCGCCAAGAGGGCGGTGGCAGCGATCACGATCGCCGCGCCTGCGAACATGCCGATCGACCCCCAGGGGTGAAACGCGTCGCCGGGATCGACCGGCCCGAAAAGCCAGTCCGGAGCGACAACGACCATCGGAAGCACGCAGAGTACGGCCCAGCCGAAAAGCCATCCCCGCAGCACGGCGGCGACGCAGAGCGCGGCCCAGGCGAGAAAGGCGAAGAGGCCGGGGTGAAGACCAACCAACCAGGCAAGGTCGGGCGCGATGAAGGGAAGCGCCAGCAGGGCGGCGAGCCATGTCGTCATGGTCGTGCCGCGTGTCGAACCGGCGCGGGCGTCGGAACCAGCCATCCTGTCCCTCCTGCGCGCGAGCCTAGCGTCGGCGAATATTTTCGCAACCATATGGCTATGCTGGCGAAGGGAGATTGAACTGCGCGTCGCGCGGCGGATACTGGATGGCGGACCGGCGCAGGAGGGACCATGCCGAGCATAAGCTATCGCGACGATTATGATGCCGATGCGGAACCGGTTGCGGCGGCGATCCGCGCGCGGCGCGGCGGGCAACTGCTCAATCTGGACCGGATGTTGCTGCACAGCCCAGGCATCGCCGCGGGCTGGAATGCGCTGATGGGGCAGGTTCGCGCGAGCCCCGCCATTTCGTCCCTTCATCGCGAACTGGCGATCTGCGCTGTCGCACGCATCAATGGCGCCGATTACGAATTCCATCATCATCGCGGGCCGTTCCTGGATGCCGGTGGCAGTCAGGCGCAACTCGATGCGCTCGATGACGTGGCGAGGGCCGCTGCGAACCACATCCTGTTCGATGCGGCTGAGTGCGCGGTGTTGGCGCTAGCCTATGAGAGTAGCCGCAATGTCGGGATCGATGCCGTGACGATGGATGCACTGCGGCGGCATTTTCCCGAACCCGCCGCAACCTTCGAACTGGTGATGGTGGTCGCTTCGTACAATATGGTGTCGCGGCTGCTTGTCGGGCTCGGAATCGAGCCGGAAAGTTGAGGCGCTCCAGCCATTTCTCCGATCATCAAATCATTGACGATCGAGGTCCTCTCGGGCCTAATCGGGTGAAATGGCGGGGCGGGGGGTTTTATGCGTAAGAGCTTTGTTCGGGCCGGAGCGATGGCGCTGCTGTTCGCGCCGGCCGCCGCCCAGGCCGCACCGGGCGATCGAGGTGCCGCCGTCACCGCGGTGCCGGCGCGCGCGCTGCGCTCGCCGGGCGGAGACCGCGCGGTCTGGCTCAACGAGGAGCGCAATGGCCTGTGGCTGGTCGAGCGCGATGTCCAAAATGGCGGATGGAGCGCGCCCAAGATCGCCTTCACCATCCGGGGCGGCGTGCGCAATCCCGTCTTTTCGCCGGACGGCATGGCGGTGGCGTTCGAGAATCCGCGCGGCGGCCACGTCACTGGCGGCTATGTTTCGGCACGCCAGACCGAATGGAGCTATATCGCGACCTTCGATTTCGGCAGCCGTCGCATCGCGTATCTGGAGCCGGCCTTTGCGCGCGACCTGGATCCGCGCTGGTCAGCGGATGGGCGACAGATCTCCTTCACGCGCAAGGCGGCAGGGCGGGCCGAGGCCCGGCTGACCATCGCACGGCCCGGTGCGGAACCTCCCGCTTCCACGCCGGCCCGTTATCCCGGCAGCTTCGCGATCGAAGCGGTGCTGGGCGCGCCGCTGGTCTATCAGCCCCAAGCCTCGGGCGATGGGCGCTCGATCGCCTATGTCGCGCGCGAAGGCCGCAAGCGCGCGATCTATTTCAAGCGTCTCGGCGAACCCGCACGCGCGGTTGCGGTCTATCCCGACGATGACGGGCAGGAATTGTCCGACGTCGCGCTCAGTCGCGACGGCAGGGTGCTCGTCTATGTGCGCGGCGGTCCGGTCAACAACAAGGGAGAGGTGCCCAATCCCCGATCGACGACGCAAGCACCGTCGCGCCAGATCTGGCGTGTCCGCACCGATGGCGGGGCATCGCCCGAGCTTCTGGGAACGGGTGAGGATCCGCAAATCTCTCCCGACGACACACGCATCGTCTGGAGTGCCGAACGCGGGCTGGTAAGCACGCCGTTGACGGGGGCTCTCGGGACGGGTGAGTTGCTGTTGTCCGGTACGGTCGCCAATCCGCGTTTCTCTCCCGATGGCCGGCGACTGGTCTTCGAGCGTGCCGGCCATATCGAATTGTTCGACCTGACCACGCTCGACCGGCGGACCGTGACGAAACCCGCCGATGCGGTCGATGCCGGTCCGGTCTGGTCGCCCGATGGCGCAAATGTCGCCTTTCGCCGCGTGGTGGGCAAGCAGCCGACCTTTCTCGGCATCGGCTATGAAGGGCCTTATGTTTCGGCCGAACCCTGGTCGATCTGGAGCAGCAGCGGCGATGCCGGCGGGGAAGATCTGGCGCCGCGCCGGCTGTGGCAGGCGCAGCCCGGCATGGGCTCGGCCTTTTACGGGCTGACCCAGGACGCGACCAATACGGGCGTTCGCGCCGACCAGCTTTTCTGGTCGCGCAGCGGCCGGATCGGCTTTGTCTGGGAACGCGACGGCTGGCGCCATCTTTACGCGGTCCCCGAACGCGGCGGCGATGCCGTGCTGCTGACGGCGGGGGACGGAGAGGTCGAATCCGCCGCACTGTCCCATGACGGTCGCAGCCTGGTCTACAGCCACAATATCGGCGATCTCGACCGGCGGCATTTGTCATCGGTCGCGCTGGACGGTGGCGCTCCCCGCCAACTGACGACAGGCAACGCAAGCCAATGGGGCGCGACGCCGCTTGCGGACGGGCGGCTGGCCTATATCCATGCCGGCTGGGCCGATCCGCCGCGCGTGACGATCCGCGACGGCGACGGCGACGGCCGCAGCGCGGCGGAGGCGCTGCCCGCCATTCCGGCCGACTATCCTGCGAAAGCGATGGTCGAACCGCAGGCGGTGAGTTTTCCGGGCACCGATGGCGAGATGGCCTATGGCCAGCTTTTCGTGCCGCGCAAACCGCGCGGCTGCGGCGTCGTCTATGTCCATGGCGGCATCCGGCGGCAGATGCTGCTCGGCTATCATTATATCGACGCCTATTCGAACCTGTACGAGATGAACCAGTATTTCGCGGATCGCGGTTGCGCGGTGCTCTCGGTCGAATATCGCAGCAGCATCATGCGCGGCCACGCCTTCCGCAACGCGCCCGGCTGGGGCGATGCCGGCGCCAGCGAATATAAGGATGTGCTGGGCGGCGCGAACTATCTGAAGTCGCGGGCCGATCTGAAAGTGGGCAGGATCGGCATCTATGGCCTGTCGTGGGGCGGTTATCTGACCGCGCAGGCACTGGCGCGCAATTCGGATGTGTTCGCGGTCGGGTTCGACATGGCGGGCGTGCATGATTTCCTGAAGGGCGGATATCCGCATTCGCCAATGGCGCATGCCGGTAAATGGACCTCACCCGTCTATATCGCCGCGGGCGACGACGACCGGAATGTCGATTTCAACCAGTCGATGGTGCTGGCCGACCTGCTTCGCGCCAAACGGCCGGACGTGAAGATGGTCGAACGCGTCATCCCCAACGAGACGCACGACATGTACCTGACCTTCGAGACGCTGACCGACCTGTATCGCGAAGGCGGGGAATTCATGCTCGACGAACTGATCGGGGCGAAGGGGCAGGATTGATATGCTTGCGGCCCAAAAAATCCGTTCGGGCTGAGCCTGTCGAAGCCCTGTCCTTCTTCGGCGCTGCTGCAAAGAGAAAGGACGAGGGCTTCGACAGGCTCAGCCCGAACGGATGGCAAGGCTCCCAGCACGTCTGCACGATCTTTCCACATCCCGCACATCACCGCTCGACCTGAGCCTGCCATTCCCGTCGCGTCGCGGCTCAGGGAGGTCGGCAATGCGTATCGTGCTGGTCAATGTACCCCATCCCGCGATCGGCAGCCGCATCCCGCGCGAACAACTCCCGCCTCTCGGGCTGCTGAGCGTGGGCGGGCCGCTTATCGACGACGGCCATTGCGTGACGCTGATCGACGGTGAGTTCGGCCCCATGCCGATCGCGGACCTGGCAAGGGCGGTGACGCGGCTCGCGCCCGATGCCGTGCTGTTCGGCCATTCGGGCTCTTCATCGGGCCACCCCGTCATCGCGCGCGTCGCGGCGATGGTGGCGCGGGCATTGCCCGCCGCGCGCATCGTCTATGGCGGCGTCCACCCGACCTATTTCTGGCGAGAGGTGTTGCGCGACGAGCCCCATGTCCATGCGGTCGTGCGGGGTGAGGGGGAGGAGACCGCGCGCCGGCTGATGCGCGCGCTCGACCGTGGCGCGCCGCTGGACGATATTCCCGGCATCGCCTTCCGCCGCGACGGCGTGCCCGTCGCGACCCCGGCCGCGCCCGTGATCGCCGATCTCGACGCCTATCGGGTCGGCTGGGAACTGATCGATCATGCGCGCTACAGCTATTGGGGCGGGAAGCGCGCCGTCGTCATCCAGTTCTCGCGCGGTTGCCCGCATCTGTGCACCTATTGCGGCCAGCGCGGATTCTGGACGCGCTGGCGCCATCGCGATCCGGTGAAGCTGGCGGTCGAGATCGCATATCTGCACCGCGTCCACGGCGTGGAGGTCTTCAACTTCGCAGACGAGAATCCCAGCGCCGGGCGCAAGGCCTGGCGGGCCTTTCTCGAGGCGCTGATCGCCGAGAATGTCTGCGTGACATTGGTCGGTTCCACCCGCGCCGACGATATCGTCCGCGATGCCGATATCCTGCATCTCTACAAGCAGGCTGGGTTCGAGCGGTTCCTTCTCGGCATGGAGAATACCGACGAAGCGACGCTGAAGCTGATCCGGAAAGGCGGCACCACCACCGCCGATCGTGAGGCGATCCGGCTGCTCCGCCGACACAATATTCTGTCGATGGCGACCTGGGTCGCCGGGTTCAGCGATCAGGGCGATGCCGATCTGTGGCGCGGGCTGCGTCAGTTGATTTCCTATGATCCGGACCAGATCCAGGCGCTGTACGTGACGCCGCATCGCTGGACGCCCTATTATCGCGAGGCGAAGGACCGCCGCGTCGTCCAGCCCGACCGTACCCGCTGGGATTACAAGCATCAGGTGCTCGCGATGGAACGGATGCCGCCATGGCGTCTGTTCCTGTGGGTGAAGGCGATTGAGGCGATCGCCCAGCTCCGCCCGCGTTCATTGCGCCGTTGGGTCTGGAACCCCGATCCCAGGATCCGCCACGCGATCCGCTGGTATTACCGGATGGGCAGGCGCGTCTGGATCCACGAGATCATCGGTTTCCTGTTCCGCGACGCGCGACGCGATGACGGCCGCACCGTCGAGGATCATTTCGGCGAGACCCAGGATCATGAGGAGGAAGCATCCTCGGTGCTCCGGCGCGCACGCGCGGCTTCAGCGATCGATGCGCCGCTTCATTCGATATAGGCGGCCAGGTTGGCGAGCGTGGAGTTCATGCCTGCCTGGTGATCCTTGGGGCTGATCCCGCCCGGCACATTCTCGCAGGCGATCGCGACTTCGGTGCCGCCCGGCACCGGCGTCAGGCTGGTGGTGATCTTCATCGTGCCGGCGAAAGCGGGATCGTCCGATTGGAAATCGACCAGTTCGACGATGCGCCGGCCCGGCACCAGCTCGGCGAAGCGCCCATCGACAATGTCGGTATCATTCGAACTCTTGCCATGCGCCGATCCGGCATCGTCGTAGGTCAGCGTCATGCGATAGCTGCCGCCCTCGCGCGCGTCGAAGCTATCGAACCGGCCGGTCATGCCCGCGGGCGGCCGCCAAACCGCCAGCGCCTCCGGATCGACAAACGCCAGCCAGATCGCCTCGGGCGTCGCGTGGATGATGCGGGATGCGCGGTCGATCCGCTGCGGATCAGTCATAGTCGAGTTTCGGATACCAGTCGCCGCCGCGCCCCTCCGGCGTGGTGTCGAGCAAGGTCCAGAGCGGATCGAGATCGGGGGCGCCACGCGGATCCTGCCCCGGATCGGCCATGTCGCCGCCGATCTCGCCGCTCCAGAAATGGCGGATCGTGCCGTCGCGCCGCGTGAAGACGGTATAGCCGGGCATGTCGGCATCCTCCGCGCTCACATAGGCGCGCGTGAAATCGCCATCGCCGTCCGAATAGACTTTGAGTTGGTTCCAGCCGCGTTCCCGCTTGGCCGCCACCAGCCGTTCGATCGGCGATCGCGCGACCATCGCCAGCGCGACGCGTTGCTCGATATCGGGCACCTTGCCCTCCAGCGATGCCATGAACGACGTGCACATGGGGCAGGGGCGCTCGCGCTGCGGACCGAACATATAGCTGTAGATGACGAGGCTATCCCTGTTTCCGAACAGGTCGCGCAGCGTCACCGATCCGTCCTCGCCCACGAAGCGATAATCCCTGGTCACCTCGCCGCCGGCCGGCAGCTGGCGACGCTGTTCGGCGACGCGCTCGATATGGCGGCGCAGTTCGATCTCCTCCGCCAGCAATGCATTGCGCGCCGCCCGATATTCGGCGCTTTCGTTGGGAAATTGCGCGGTGTTGCGTGCGGCCAGCGCCCGCGCCGGGGTGAGGGAATCTTCTGCCGGCATCATCCGCTCCTGAGGTTTGTCTTGATAAAAGTTGATATCAACGTGATTTTCGGCTGTCAAAGCCGACGGTTGCGCAATGCGATCATCGGCACCAACGGCGCGGTCGGCGGCAGATAGAACGCTCGGCTTCGATTGTGGTGCCGGCGGCCCCTCTGGCGCTGCTGATCGTCTCGGGCTAACCCGATGCTTCGATCGATCAGCAGGAGAATGGATTGTGGCTGGAGGGAAGTATCGCGCCGAAACACTGGCCTTGCACGCGGGCTGGCGCGCTGATCCGACGACGGGCGCGGTGGCGCCGCCGATCTTCCAGACGACATCCTATCAGTTCCAGAGCGCGGAGCATGCCGCCAACCTGTTCGCGCTCAAGGAACTCGGCAATATCTACACCCGCATCGGCAATCCGACGATCGATATCCTTGAGCAGCGCATCGCGGCGCTGGAGGGTGGTGCCGCGGCGCTGGCGGTTTCGTCGGGTCAGGCGGCTTCGGCCTATTCCATCCAGAATCTGGCGCGCGCCGGGGACAATATCGTCAGCGGTACAGACCTCTATGGCGGCACCTACAATCTCTTCGCCAACACGCTGCGCGACATGGGGATAGAGGTCCGCTTCGTCGATCCCGCCGATCCCGAAGCTTTTGCGCGCGCCACCGATGATCGCACGCGCGCTTATTATGTCGAGACCCTGCCCAATCCCAAGCTGGTGGTCTGCCCGATCGCGGAGATCGCCGCCATCGGCCGGCCGCTCGGCATTCCGCTGATCGTCGACAACACCGCCGCGCCATTGCTTGCCCGGCCGCTCGATCATGGCGCGGCCATCGTCGTCTACTCCACCACCAAATATATCGGCGGCCATGGCACCTCGATCGGCGGCATGATCGTCGATGGCGGCAATTTCGACTGGGAAGCCTTCCCCGATCGCCAGCCGCTGCTCAACACCCCCGATCCCAGCTATCACGGCGCCGTCTGGGCGCAGGCGGCCAAGCCGCTCGGCCCGATCGCCTATATCCTGCGCGCCCGCACCGTGCTGCTGCGCGATCTCGGTTCGGCCCTGTCGCCCTTCAACGCCTTCCAGTTGATCCAGGGTATCGAGACGCTGGCGCTGCGCATGCCGCGCCATTGCGAGAACGCGCTCAAGGTCGTCGAGTATCTCGCCGGGCGCAGCGACGTCACGCGGGTGATCCATCCCTCGCGCCAGACCGGCGAGCAGCGGGCGCGGGCGGACCGTTATCTGACCGGCGGGCTGGGCGCGTTGCTTGGTTTCGAACTGGCAGGCGGCGTCGAAGCGGGGCGCAAGTTCATCGACGCGCTCAAGCTCTTCTATCATGTCGCCAATATCGGCGATGCGCGCAGCCTGGCGATTCATCCGGCATCGACCACGCATTCGCAGCTCTCGGCTGAAGACCAGGTCGCGACCGGAGTTTCGCCCGGCTATGTGCGGCTGTCGATCGGGCTCGAGCATATCGACGATATTCTCGAGGATCTCGCGCAGGCGCTCGACGCGGCAAGTTAGGCCCTGGGCAATCCGTCATTGCGAGTGATGCTGCGCACGCCTGTTAGCGCAGTGCCATTGGGTTTTCTCGGAGCTTTGCCTTCGCAAGGATGACCCGACTCCGCTGAATCCGCTTCCCGGGGCGTCAATTCTCACGCCCTGGCAGCACTGATTCCGAGTCGTTCGATGCACGTGGCGCGCCTTCGGCCACGTCCCTTTTCGGGGCGGGGACCGACCGGCGCGCACCCGTTTTTCCTCCGATACGGAAATTTCGGCCGAAATTGAGGGGTAGCGGCTTTGCCTGCGTATTGATGTTACCGGCTGCGACCTTCTGGTTTGAATATAACTATTTGAATTAAAACAAAGAATATGTATTGACCTGTATATACAACCAATGCTCTCTGCTGGAAATCACAACAGGAAACAGGGGGTATTGTCATGAGGATGAGAACGGCGCTGCTGATCGGAGCGGCATCGATCGTCGGCATGTCGACGGCTGCGACCGCGCAGTCGAGCCAGGCCGTGAACGCGGAGGGCGAGCCGGCGCAGGTCAGCGACATCGTCGTGACCGGATCGCGCATCCGCCGCCCGGACCTTGCCGGGGTCGGTCCCGCCACCGTCGTCTCGGCAGAGCAGATCGAGAATACCGGCCTCACCAATATCGAGACGGTGCTGCAGCGGCTTCCCGCCAATGCCGGTTCCGCAGGCAACCAGACGTCCGCCTATTGGACGGGCAATGGTTATGGCACGGCGCAGGTCAATCTGCGCGGCCTCGGCATCAAGCGCACGCTGGTGCTGCTCAATGGCCGCCGTCTCGTCGCGGGCGGCACCGGTGCCAACTCGTCGCCCGATCTCAACATGATTCCGGTCGTGGCGCTTTCGCGTAGCGATGTTCTCAAGGACGGCGCATCCGCCATCTACGGCGCGGACGCGATGGCTGGTGTCGTCAATCTGGTGACGCGAACCGATTATGAAGGGCTGGGCATCAATGCGCGCTACGGCATCAGCGAGCGCGGCGATGGTTCGGACTTCACCGCCGATCTGATCTGGGGCATCCGCAACGATCGCGGCGGTTTCATGGCGGCAGTCACCTATCAGAAGACGAGCGCCGTCAACATGGCCAGCCGTGCGCCCTGTTCGCTGGCAGAAACGACGCCGGGCAAGCTCGCATGCGTGAACAGCGCCTCCACCGTTGGCGGCCGTGCGGTGTTGCCCAATGGCCAGCAGATCAATTTCAATCAGGTGCCGGGTGGCAACGGCAATTTCTACGAGCCCTACGGCGCCGCCAAGCACAATTTCAATTCGGCGCCGTTCCTCAATGCGGTCAGCCCGATCGAACGCGTCAGCACCGCATTCTTCGCGGATTACGACCTGACCGACGGCATCGAGGCGTTCGGCGAATTCCTCTACACCGTCCGCAAGTCCAACCAGATCGCGACGCCGGGGACGCTGCGCAATCTCTCGATCGCGGCAAGCAATCCCACCAATCCGACGGGGCAGAATATCGTCCTGATCCAGCGCCGGCTCGCCGAACCCGGTCCGCGCCAGTTCTTCCAGGAAACCGATACCTGGCAGGGTACGCTCGGCTTGCGCGGCAAATTCTCCAACGACTGGACCTGGGAAGTCGCGGGAAGTTTCGGCCGCAACACCGCGGTCGATGGTTCCACCAATATCGCGAATCTTGAACGCGTCGCCAACACGCTCGATACCGGCAAATGCAGTCTGGCCGCCGGCGCCGCGATCCCGTGCGGCGACTATCTCGGCTTTGGCGACCTGACGCCGCAGGTGCTCGACTATATCCTGTTCACCTCGCGGGATCGTGGCGGCAACGAGCTTGCCACCGTCACCGCCGACCTGACGGGCAGCCTGTTCGACCTTCCGGCCGGCGCTGTCTCGTTCGCGACCGGCGCGGTCTATCGCAAGGAAAAGGGCTGGCGCGATCCCGATCCGCTGACCGTGCTCGGCGTCGCCAACACCAACCAGCAGGATCCGATCTCGGGCTCGAGCACCGCCAAGGAGGCGTATCTTGAATTGTCGGTGCCGGTACTCGCCAACCAGCCCTTCTTCAAGGCGCTGACCCTGGACGGTGCAGTGCGCTATTCGAACTACGACCTGTTCGGCGGCGACTGGAACTACAAGCTGAGCGCGGACTGGGTGATCGATGACGGCTTCCGCCTGCGCGGCACCTATGGCACGGGTTTCCGCATTCCCAACGTGCCCGAACTGTTCGGCGGCGTATCCGAAGGCAATCTGACGACGACCGATCCGTGCAGCCGTTATTCGACGAGCGGCAATGCGACCTTGATCGCGAATTGCCAGGCGTCCGGCGTTCCGGCCAATTATGTCCAGCTTGGCACGACGATCCTGACCACCGCCGGCGGCAACCAGAATCTGAAGCCCGAAAGCTCGACCACCTGGACGATCGGTACGGTGATCCAGCCGAAGAATCTCGTGCCGGGCCTGTCGCTGACCGCCGACTGGTTCGATATCGACATCAAGGATGCGATCCGCGCGATCCCGGGCTCGACCAAGCTCGCGGTCTGCTATGCCAGCGCCAATCTCTCGAGCGAATTCTGCGACGATTTCACGCGCAGCCCGCTGACCGGCGAAGTCACCTATCTGTCCGCTCAGCCGATCAACACCGGTCGCGAGCGGATGAGCGGGCTCGATCTCGGCCTCGTCTACAGCCACATGATCGGCGATGTCGCGGTTTCGCTCGATCTCAACGCGACATGGCTCCGGAAATATGTGGTCCTGCCCTTCGTGGGCGGAACGCCGATCGATTTCGACGGGCATATCGGCGGCGGCAATGGCGGCTATCCGAAATGGCGCGGCTATGGCGTGCTCACTGTGGAGAAGGGCGGCATCAGCGCGACCTGGTCGACCCAGTGGATCGGCAAGGCGACCGACTTCAATGCGGCACGCACGGATATCGGCTACAGGACGCCGAACGTCTTCTATCACAATCTCCAGCTTGCCTTCGAAATCGACGGGAAGACGCGCTTCCAGATCGGTGCGGACAATCTGTTCGACAGGAAGGCGCCCTATATCAAGAGCTTCACCGATGCGAACACCGACACCATGACCTATGATCTGCTCGGGCGCCGGTTCTATGTCGGTTTCCGGACCGCGTTCTGAACGGGACGGGCATCGTGGCAAAAATTCGCTGGCCGCTGGTTGTACGGCGCACGCACAAATGGATCGCCCTGTTCGTCGGCATCCAGGTCGTTTTGTGGACCTTGACCGGCTTCTACATGGTCGTCGTCCATATCGATACGATCCATGGCGATCACCTGGTGCGGGCGCCCGCTGCCCGCACCTATGATCTGGCCGCGCTGGTGCCGCCCTCGCAGGTTGCGGCGGCAGTGCCCGGGACATCGGAAGTCCGTTTGCAGCAATGGCTCGATCGAACCGTCTGGCGTGCGCAGACGCCGGAAGGGCCGGTGCTCTACGATGCGGGCAATGGCGCACGGCTGGCGCCGCCCGACGAACAGGCGATCCGCGAACAGGCGCGGCGGATCTATACCGGCAACGGCGAGATCGTCTCGGTCAAGCTCCTGACCGAGGCGCCACGCGAAATGCAGGCCCGCAAGCCGCCTTATTGGCAGGTCGAGTTCGCCGGCTGGAACCGGCCGACCCTGTATCTGCGACCGGAGACGGGTGAACTCATCTCGCGCCGGCACATGCTGTGGCGTGTCTTCGATTTCGCCTGGATGCTCCACATCATGGACTATCGGGATCGCACCGACGTCAACAATCCGCTCCTTCGGGTCGCAACCTGGAGCGCGTTCGCAATGGCGCTGAGCGGCGCCTGGCTGCTGCTCTGGTCGTTCTCGGGTCGCCGGAAAAAGAAGAAGGTCGCGGCATGAAACGCATTCGCTTCTCTCCCCTGTTCTTTCGCCGCGTCCACAAATGGGTGGGGCTGATCCTGGGGCTGCAATTCTGCCTGTGGGCGTTGAGCGGCGCGGTGATGGCGCTGCTCGACAAGGACGCGGTCGGCGGTCACGACATGGCGATGGCGCATGTCCACCCGCTGCCCGCCGATACCGCCTTCATCGCACCGGCCAGAATCGCGGGTGTCGGCGCGGTGTCCGGCATCTCGCTGCGCGATCTTGCGGGCCGGCCGGTCTATGAACTGCACACGGCCGGCGGCATCCGGCTGGCCGATGCTATCGACGGCAAGCCGGTCAGGATCGACGCCCGCCTTGCCCGAACGATCGCCACGATGATGAACGATGCCCCCGTCCGCAATGTCGAGGCGCTGGCGAAACCCAATCTGGAGGCGCGCGATCATGCCGGGCCGATGTGGCGGGTCAATTTCGCCGACGCAGCCAACAGCAGCGCCTATGTGTCCATGGATACTGGCCGTTTCCTGGTGATGCGGGGCGATACGTGGCGGACCTGGGATTTCTTCTGGATGCTCCATAATATGGACTATGTCGGGCGGAAAAGCTTCAATCACCCGCTGATCATCTTCGTCGCCTTCGGCACGCTCTGGCTGTCGGGCACGGGTTTCTATCTGCTGTTCAAAAGCTTCACCCGCACCGATTTCCGCTGGCTGCGTCGGCGCAAGCCGCGCGCGAAACCGGCAGCGGCGGGATAGCAGGTTATCCGTTCGGAACCTCGTTCGGAACCTCGAAGGATGCGGACAGTTCGAAGCGGCCGCCGGGATGGGTGAGCCAGGCATGGGAGGCGAGGCGCCCGCGGCTCCAGGTCTGGCGCGTCAGCACAAGCACGGGCTCGCCTTCGTTCATCCCCAGCAGGCCGCGGGTCCTCAGATCGGGCATCGTCGCCTGCACGCGATGCGCGACGCGTTCGAGCGGGGCGACCCGGGTCAGATATTCGTTCGGAGTCGTCCGCGTGAAGTCCATTTCGGCATAGCCGGGCGCGACCGACGCCAGGACCAGGCGTTCCTCGAGCTGGATCGGGAATTCGGCTTCATGATGAACGATGGTCGAATGGAAGATGCGCGTCCCGACCGGCACGCCGAGCAAAGCCGCGGTTTCCGGTGTCGCCCGTTCCGCCTCGTTCCGGATTACCCGGGCGCGATAGTCGTGGCCGCGTGCGCGGATCTCGTCGGCGATGTTGCGGATCTCGATCATATGCCCGATCGGCCGGGGTTCGGCGACGAAGGATCCGATGCCGGCGCGCCGCACCAGCAGGCCGGCTGCCTGCAATTCGCGCAGTGCACGATTTGCGGTCATCCGTGATACGCCGAATTGCGCGACCAGCTCGGCTTCCGAAGCGACGCGATCACCGGGCTTCAGCGACCCGCTGCTGATCGCGGCGGTGATCGCGTGCTTGATCGCGGCGTAACGGGGGGATGACGCTGCGCCGTCAGACCCGGTGATGGACGAAACGGACGTTGGCTCGACGCTCTTCATCGCCTGTCTATACAAGTCGAGCTCGATTCGACAAATTGCGGGGTGCAAAAGGTAAGTCCTGCCCCTGTCATTCCCGCGCACGCGGGAATCCAGCTATTCCGTGAAGCATCAGAAAGAAGAAGCTGGTTTCCAGCGCACGCGGCAATGACTGGAAAATGCCTCAGCGGCGCGCACCGTCATTGTGCCGGGCATAGACCTGCCGCCCACCGGGGCCGAAGGCGATGACGTCATAGGCTTCCGGGCGAACGCCGGGCACTTCCATGCCGGGTGAGCCCATCGGCATGCCGGCCACCGCCAGGCCGATGACGCCTTTTGGCCGTTGCTTGAGCACGCGCTTCATGTCGGCGATCGGCACATGACCTTCGAACACCATGCCGTCGATGATGGCGGTATGGCAGGACGACAGCGATTGCGGCACGCCGCGCTTGGCCTGGAACGCCGCGCGTTGCCGATCGTCGATAACGGCGACCCGACGGCCGAATTGCTGGCGGACCTGGGCCGCCCATTTCTCGCAGCAGCCGCAGCCGGGATCGCGGTGCATCGCGATATCTCCGGCCGCGATCGCGGCGGCGGGCGCGCCGAGCATCAGCAAGGCTGCGAGAAGACCCGATTTGCTCATCTTTCGCTCCGTCTCCTCAGAACCAGGCTCGTACGCCGACAACAAAACTTGTGTTCTCGACATCCTCGCCGGCAAGCCGCGCATAACGCGCGGTGCCGCCGACGCGGCGATCCCATGACACGCCGATATAGGGGGCGAATTCGCGGACGATCTCGTAACGCAGCCTCAGGCCCAGCTCGACATCGCTCAGGCCCGAACCGATGCCGCTTTTCGGCACGTCCTGCAGTGCGAAATCGAATTCGGCGCGTGGCTGGAGGATCAGGCGCTGGGTGATGCGCTGGTCGTAATTGCCCTCGAGCCGGGCGAACAGGTCGCCCTTGTCGGACAGGAACAGCGCGCCTTCGACTTCGAACCAGTAAGGGGCCAGTCCTTCGAACCCGATCGCCGCATGGGTGCGTGACGGGCCGGGGCCGATATCCTGGCGGACGCCGGCCTGGAGGTTGAAATAAGGGCCGATCGCGCGGCTGTAGAGCGCCTGCACCTCGGCATCCTCCACGCCCTCTCCGAATGCGCCTTCGCCCTCGGTCTTGACGATGAGCCGGTTGATGTCGCCGCCGAACCAGGCTTCACCGCTCCAGCGGAAGCCATCCTTGCCGCCGCGCACCTGATATTCGGCGAGATCGATCATCACCTGCGAGAAGCTGCCGCCGCCATGCTCTTTCCTCAGCGCCGTGCGCGATTCCGTCATCGCCTCGGCGCCCCACACGCTGTCGGCATAATTGGCGTCCGGAGCCGCCGGAGCGGGCGCGTTGCCGGCGGGAAGCGCGGTGCCGCCGGTTCCATGGGCGGGCATGGCGTCGTCCGCGGCCGGCTGCATCGCCGACATGTCATGTCCGGCGTGCGGATCGGGCGCCGGCGCCGCCGGTTGGGGCGTCATCTTGTGACCGGCATGTGGGTCGGTTGCCGGCGGAGGCGCGGCAGGCGCCGGCTGGGCTTCATGATCCCCATGGGCCGACATGTCGTGCGCGCTGTGATCCATGGTCTGCGCGGTGGCGGGCGTCGCGGCGATCGCCAGTGCGGCGGCCGAAAGCAGAAGGAGCGGCTTCATGCGCTTTCTCCCGTGCGGGGCCGAACCGTCACGACCTGCATCATGCCCGCATGCATGTGATAGAGCATATGGCAGTGGAACGCCCAGTCGCCGACCGCGTCGGTGGTGACGTCGAAGGTCACCTTGCCGCCGGGCTGGACCTGGACGGTGTGTTTCCTGGGGGCATATTCGCCATGCCCGGTCACCAGTTCGAAGAAATGGCCGTGAAGATGGATGGGGTGGCCCATCATCGTGTCGTTGACCAGGGTCACGCGGACGCGTTCATCCTTGGTGAAGGGGATCGGCGCCTTGACCTCGCTCAATTTCTCGCCGTCGAACGCCCACATATAGCGTTCCATATTGCCGGTCAGATGGATCTCCATCGCCCGGTCGGGCGCGCGCACGTCCGGGTTGCGATCCACCGCCATCAGATCGCGATAGACGAGCACGCGGTGGCCGACATCGGCCAGCCCCTGGCCGGGTTCGCCCGTGCGGTCGATCGGCATCGGCGAGATCGACTGGACGGTCGGCGTATCCTTGACGGTGGGCGCCAGCGACATGTCTCGCATCGAATGCTTCATCGCGGTGCCGCCGGTTCCGGTTGCAGCATCCGCAGGCGTGCAATGGCCCATCGCTGCATGTTCGGGCGGGCAGGCGTCGTCGCCGGCGGACGCCGTGCCATGATTCATGCCGCCCATGCCCATATCGGTCATGGTGGCGAGCGGGCGTTTCCTGAGCGCGGGCATTTCGGTTGCCATGCCCGCGCGCGGCGCCAGCGTGGCGCGCGCCAGGCCTGAACGGTCGATCGCCTCACCGATCAGCGTATAGGCGCGATCTTCGTCAGGTTCGACGATGACGTCATAGGTTTCGGCGATCGCGATCTGGAACTCGTTGACGGCCACGGGGCGAACGGGAAGACCATCGGCCTGGACGATGGTAAGCTTCAGCCCCGGTATCCGGACGTTGAAGGTCGTCATCGCGGAGGCGTTGACGAAGCGGAGCCGCACGCGCTCGCCTGGGCTAAACAGCGCGGTCCAGTTGTCGCGCGGGCCATGGCCGTTGACCAGATAGGTATAGGTCGATCCGGTGACGTCGCTGATATCGGTCGGGTCCATCCGCATCCGGCCCCAGGCGGTGCGTTCGGAGGCGGGCTGATCGTCGCCCTTGATCAGACCGGCGAGCGTCTGTTTCTGATAGTTGAAATAGCCGCCCTGCTGCTTGAGCTTGCGGAAGATCAGATGGGGGTGGAGCGGGCTGTGGTCGGACAGCACGATGACATGCTCGCGATCGGACCGGATCGGATCGACGCCAGCGGGATCGATGACGATCGGGCCGTAATGGCCCATCTGCTCCTGCAACCCGGAATGGCTGTGATACCAATAGGTGCCGGACTGGACGATGGGGAATTCATAAGTGAAGGTCGATCGCGGCTTGATACCGGGAAAGCTGACGCCGGGCACGCCGTCCATGTGAAAGGGCACGAGCAGGCCGTGCCAGTGGATCGAACTGTCCTCGTCGAGATCGTTGGTGACCGACAGGCGGACATTGGTGCCCTCGCGCAGGCGGACGAGCGGGGCGGGGATTGTGCCGTTGATGCCGATGCCATGGGTCTGGCGGCCGTCGACGGTGATCATCTGGTGCGCGATGCGCAGCGAGATCTCGGTTCCCGATACGGTGGGAAGCGGGCGGACTATGCCGGCCGAGACGGGCTGTGCCCATGCCGGAAACCACGCGGAGAGTGCGGCCGTGCCGCCGGAAAAGGCTGCGCCCCGCAAAAGCGTGCGGCGGTCGATACTCGTTACTGTCATTGGTCCTGCTTGTGATCTGTGGATGTTGGCCCCTATGCGATGATACGCGCGGCCAGCCCTAATCCCTCAATATTTCCGACAATTTCATCCGCGCGCGATAGACGCGCATTTCCACGGCCTTTTCGCTGATTCCCAGGATCTGCGCGGTTTCCGCCTGGCTCATATCCTCGATCGTCCGCAGGATCAGGGGCTCCTTGAGCGATGCCGGCAGCGTGCCGATCGCACGCATCGCACGATCGAGTTCCTGCGCGGCGCCGAGCGAATCGTCGATCGCGACAGTGCCGTCGGCGATCTCCTCGGTCTCGCTGATCGGCACGGCGAAGGCGAATAGCCGGCGCACGGCACGACGCCTGGCCCAGTCGCGGGATTTGTTGATGGCGATGCGCGCGATCCACGCCCGGAACGATCGCGTGCCGTCGTAACGGGCAAGCGCCGAAAAGGCGGCGACGAAGCTGTTCTGCGTCACGTCCAGCGCTTCGTCGGCATCGCCGATATGGCCGCGGACGAGCCGGTAGACCCAGTCGCGATGGCGGCGCATCAATTCGCCATAGGCGGATTGACGGCCATCCATGGCGATCACGGCCAGTTCCCCGTCCGTGCAGCCGGCAAGATCGGCGGTCACCTCTCCTTGGCCGTGAGGGCTTTCACCACCGCCGCATCGAATTTCGCGGCCTGTTCGGGGCGCAGTACGCCGCGCATCGCGAAGATATGCTCGAGCGTCTCCTTCTGGAGCTGGCCCATCGCCTCGTGTGACTGATCGACGGCTCCGGCGACTTTCGGGCCGTAGCCGCGCTCCGCCTCGATCGCGGCGGCCAGCCGGGCATTGTCGTCGCGAAGCTCCTGTTCCAGCGCCTGTTTGCGCACTGCGAAATGCTTCTCGATCACCTCGATCCGTGCATGCTGCTGCGCGTCCAGATCGAGCTGGCTGTGCAGCAGATCATGCAATTCATTCTCGACCGGCCGTTGCGGAACGACATATTCGCGGCCGATCACCACGCCGGCGACCGCGGCGGCGAACGCGATCAGCGCGATCAGTGCGATACGGCGATAATCCTTCACCGGGCGTTGCCGAGCAATGTCGAGGGTGCAAGCATTGGCGGCGCGCCGAGCGGCGAGATCGGCGCGGCCCTCACCTCGCCACCAGGCAGTGCCGATCCCGCGATGCCGACGACCAGCGCCATGGCCGCGGCCATCCCGAACGCCTTGCCGCTGAGCGCGGGCGTCGCCTGCGCGCGTTCGGCAAGCTCATCCATCACCGCCGCGTCGATGGCAGTCAGTCCGGGATGGACGGGGCCGTCGCGAAGCTGCGCGAGCATGACGTCGATATCGGTCAAGCGGAAGTCTCCAATGTCATATCGTTCATACGCGGCGTGCGCCGTTTCCCCTCGCGATCATGACGCAAATCGCGCCGTTCGGCCAGATCGCGTCAGGCGGGGCCTGTCGCTGCGGTCTGACGCATCTTCAATTCCATCAGGAAGCCGTGCAGCACTTCGGTCGAAAGCCCGTGGAGCATCAGCCGGAAACCGGCGCGCAGCGTCGAATGCGGCACCAGCGGGTGGCGGTTGTTGATCATCGCGAGATGCTTTTCCTCGCCGGTCAGCCGGGCGGCGTATAGGCCGACGGTCTCGTCGAGTTGCAGCGAATTGGAGGCGCGCCAGAAATCGCGATCGGTCAGCAGCATCGCATAGGCCGGCGTATAAAGCTCGATCGCGGTTTGCAGGTCGATCAGGTTGAGCCGCCCATGGGGCAGGGGATCAATCGCGATATCGTCGCTGATCGCAGAGAAATCGACCTGCGCGACCCGGCCGAGCACGGCGCCGCGGCGATCCATTTCCCGGTTCAATTGAATCAAGAAGTTGAAGATGTTCAGATCGTGTTTGAGGAACAGATTGTCCTTCACATCGTCGATCGTGCGCGGCGTCATCGGTTCGAGCGCCGGGTGGAAACCGGGCGTCGCATTGTCCGAGATGAAGCGCAGGATCTGCGCGCCCAGATGGAAATGGCGCAGGATCAGGCGGTCGGCGTCGGGCGTCAGGAAATGGCGCATGCCGAACGCGATCGAACGATGGAGCAGGCGCGGCGCGTGCGGCCAGCGGGGGGTGGTGGTGTGGACCAGTTGCGCCAGCACGATCGCGATCCGGGCGAGGGGACGGACGATCGGCAGCAGGAACTGCCGGCTGCGCGATGCCTGGTCGCGGATCAACGCGGCCTTTGCGGCGGGCGCAAAGGGCAGGGAGCGATCGAGCATCAGCGCCAGCCAGGGATCGGGATCGCGCGGATCATGGGATGCCGGATCCAGCCGACCGTCAGACATTGTCCAGTTCCTCGAGCTGGAGGCGATAGAGCCGGGCGACGATCCTGGCATGCCGCACAATGTCTCCGGAAACCGCCGGGCTGGTGACAGCCAATGTCAGTGCGTGATCGAACATGTCGAGATGCCCGCCGTCATTCTCGCCATGATAGGCAAGGAAGCTCGTCGCCTCCTCGCCAAGCCCGAGCTGTGCGCGGATGGCCAGCGCCCAGGGCGTCGCGAGTTTCTCGCCAAGTCCCTCGATCACGAACATCGCGCCGAGCATGCCGAGCGGATCGGGCCGCGACGCCGCCTGATACATGAACGCCGAAAGCGCTTCCGATCCGATATTCTTGGGCGCCGTGCGGATATCCTCCGCCTTGCCGCCGGCCGCGACGTAATTCTGCTCCAGCAGGCGATAGTCGCGATGCTCGGCAACCGCATGGCGCACGAACAGCGATCGCAATTCCTCGTGATCGGGGCCGAGATTGGATGCGGCGCGGCTGATCCAGCGGCTGCCCTCGACCACCTGCTGGCGCAGGTTGCGCAGCAGGCTGCGATACTCCTCGATCCGCAGTCGCCCGCTTGTCAGTCGCGCGATCACCGGCACCTGCACCAGCGCGCCTTCGAAATCGATCCAGACCTGCGCCAGGCCGCGATGCGTCGCCTGCACGAGCGCGAGGTTCGCGGGTTCATGGGGCGTATCGGTCATTCTCCGTCCTCCATCACCGTCATGCCGGCATAGGCCATGATGCACTGGCCGCTTTCGGGCACGGCGCAAACGATCCGCTGCCCGCCGCGCAGCCGGCCCGATCGCATCAGATCGTCGATCATCAGGAAGATCGCGGCGGCGCCGACATTGCCCTTGTCGTAGATATTGGCGAACCAGCGATCCTCCGGGATCATGCAGCCCGCGCGGGTGGCAAGCTTCACCATCTCCTCGCGCAGGCTGTGCGCGGAGAAGTGGCAAAGGAACCAGTCGGTCGTCGGCGGATCGATCCGCCCCTCATCGACCAGCCGCATGAACTCGCCCATCCACACCGGCAGCATGCGATGCAGCGCCTCGACATCCTGGCGGAGCTGGAACGCGCCTGCGCGCGCCGCTTCGCCCGCACTGTCATGCAGGCTCCAGGGCAGCAGCGCCCCGTCCGCGCCGCGCGCCGCACCACCCGTCATGCAAGGCTGGAAACGATCGGCGAACGAGCGCAGCGAAATCCAGTCGATCCGTAGCGACAGGCCGCGCGGGGCGGGGCGGTCCTCGATGAGCAACCCGGCTGCGCCATCGCTGAGCGTCCAGCGCAGGAATTCGGCATCGCCGGGCAATGTGCCGTCCGCCTGCATCGTATCGGTGCCCAGATAATGGCCGGGGCGGAAATAGCGGCTCGAGAATTCGGCGCCGACCACGATCGCGGCGCGATGCTCGCCCGCCGCGACCTGCAATGCTGCGGTCTTCAGCGCCATCATCGAACTGGCGCACACGCTTTGAAGGCTGGCCAGCTCGATCGGCGGCAGGCCGGATTCGGCATGGACGCCTGATGCCAGGCCGGGAACGAGCATGTCGTTCTGGGTGGTCGCAGTGGCGAGGAAACCGATCCGGCCCTTGTCCAGCCCGGCATCGTCGATCAGCGCACGCACCGCGCTGCCCGCCAGCTTCGCGACGGTCCAGTCGGACGTACCGTCGGGACGGATCGCATAATGGCGGTGGCGGATGCCGTTCTGGCGCAGGGTCAGGCGGCCGAACCGTTCCGCCTCGGGGGAGAGGCGGCCGATATAGTCGGCCATCTCATCATTCGCGATCGGCCTGCCCGGAAGGCATTGCGCGGTCGCGGTCACATAAACGGGTTGCATGTCGACAACTCCATGATCGTCCGACGAATCGCCGAACGATCTGAAGGTGTCATTTTATTGATCGATGTTCAATTAAAATATTATACGGTGTTCAATTATGAGCCATGCAACCGGAAATCCGCGCTGCGATAGGTGCGCACCGCGTTGCCGCGTTCCAGATCGCGGTGGCGGTTCCAGGCCGCCTTCCTGCCTTTCGTTTCCTCCCGCTCGCGCTGCTCGGAGAGGAGAAGTGCGAGCTTGAGCCGCGCCAGCTTCCGGTTGGCGAATTGTGACCGTTGATCCTGTGAGAATGCGCTCAGGCCGGTCGGCAGATGCGTCGCGCGCACGGCGCTGTCGGTCTTGTTGACATGCTGGCCGCCGGGGCCGGATGCGCGCATCGCCTGATAACGGATATCGGCGTCGCGAAGGCCGGCGCTGTCTTCGGCACCTGCCAGCCGGCTCACCCCGACGAACCAGTTGCGGCGCTTGTGCGTCGGCCTGAACGGGCTGGAGCCGACCCAGCGGATCGTGCCGGTGCGGGCAAGCGCGAAGGCTTCCGCGCCCGGCCCGCTCACGCTCAGCAATAGGGAGGAGGCCGGCCCCGATACCGGTTCCAGCACCCTGCATTCGGTGCCGGTAGCCGCCGCTTCTCGGCAGAAGGTGGCCGCCAGCGCGGAAACCACCCATTCGCATTCCTTCGGTCCCTGGCCGGATGACAGATGAAGCACGATATCGTTCATGCCCGCCTCGTCTTGTAGGTGATCAGCGGCCGCAGCGTGGCGACGATGTGGATCAGCCCGGCCTCTTCGAGATCGCGGACGACCTGATGGATGTCCTTATAGGCCTGGGGCGCCTCCTCGTAGATCAGGTCGCGATCCTCGCAGATCACCCGGCTGCCAATCCGCGTACGCTCCAGATCCGCGACCTTGAACCGCGCTGACAGCTTGGCCTTCGCTTCGCTGCGGCTCCATTTGCGGCCCGCGCCATGGGCCAGCGAATGGAGCGCTTCATCCGCGCGTTCGTCGCGCGGCAGCACCAGATAGGTCAGGTCGCCGCGCGATCCGGGAATGACGATGGCGCCCTTGTCGGCGGGCGCCGCACCCTTACGGTGAAGCCAGCCGCCCTGATGCGGGGTCACGCTGTTGTGGCAGATGTCGAGCCGGCGTTGGGCCCGCATGCCAAGCCGTTCGCAGATGCGTAACGCGATGATTTCGCGATTGAGTATCGCCCAGCGCATCGCGTCGTCATGCTCGGCAAGATAGGCTCGGCCCGATGGGCTGTCGGCTTCCAGCACTGCGGTTGTCGAGCGGGCGAGCTGGTTTTCGAGGATCGCATGACCCAGCCCGCGCGAGCCGCTGTGCACCATCAACAGGATGCGGTTTTGGTCTATCGCCAGCGCATCGAGTGCCGCGGAATCGTGGACGGTGTCGATCCGCAGCAATTCGGCAAAATGATTGCCGCCGCCGATGGTGCCCAGCGCTTCGCCGGCCAGCCCGGCGGGCAGGCCCGATCGATCGAGCATTGTACAAACATCGCCGGACCATGGCATCTCCAGGCCGTGCAGCCGGCGTTCGACGGCGTCGGGCCTGAACTTGCGCACCGCCAGCCCGGTGCTCCACAGGCCCATGCCGCAGCCGATATCGCTGCCGACCAGATGCGGATGGACATGGCCGGGCGACCAGAAAGCGGCGCCGACCGCGATGCTGCGGCCGGCGTGGAGATCGGGCAGGCCGACGACGCGCGCGATCCCCTCCAGCTTTGCCGAACGATGCAGTTGTTCGATCGCGACCGGATCGATCCAGCTTTGATCGGACGCGATGACGCTTATCCGCGCATTAGCCATGGTCCACCTCCGCGACCGGATGGTTCGCGAAAGGCGCGGCTCCGCGGCAAAGCGGGCGGGATGTGTCGGTAATCGAGAAATATGTCGCCGCGGCTGTGCCGCGGCAAAGAATCAGGCGAGCGTGTTTGCCCGCAAGGGACTTGCCCATGTGGTTCGTTCCTGAACATGACGGAATTCGAAAGTGGTGGTGCGATTTGCGTTTGCAGTCTGCATTTTACTCTCCTTTCCGTGCTCAAGGACGATGTCGATATTGACGGCCGGCCCAATAGATCAGGCAAAAGCTTCGATCAAGTCGGACTATTTTGCCAGCACGACAGGGCTTCCCCGTGCCAGATCTTCCTCGACGGGCGTGAAGGCCGATCGCGTGCCCGCCAGCATCGGCACATCGGTCGCGAAATAGGCGACGCCGGTGCCGCGTGCGCGGTCGATCCACAGGCCCGAGCGGAGGGCATAGGCGTCTCCGGCATGGCCGAGGCGGCGGGTGCCGTCGCCGAACGGGTCGTCGTGACATCCTCTCGCCCTGGTGGCGAGAAAGGTCACGGCAAGGCCATAGCTGCAATAGAAGCCGCCAAAGGGCGTGCCGGTCGAAGGATCGCTGCCGGTTTCGCCGTTCGGTTTTTCCGGATTTCCGTTGAAGGTCCAGAGCGGGCGTTCGAGCTGTGCGACCGAGCGTGGTGTCAGCAAGGTCACGCCATCCACCGTGCCGCGGCCGATCAGCAGCCGGCCGATCTTCGCCAGCCCGCGCGCCGAGATGCGCAAGCCGCCCTGCGGGGAGAAGATCGCGCCGTTGACGCCGGCGCGCCAGCGCGTCAGGTCGCAGCTTCCGTCGCTCGCCGGCGTGACGGGGCAGGCGGGCCGCGCGCCGCGATGATCGTCGCGAACCGGCTTGCCTGCACGGTAGAGCACCACGGCCCGCGCCGCCGCTGCGTCCGAGCAGCCCGCGAAATTATAGCATGCATCGATCCTGAGCGGCGTCAGCACCAGCCGGTCCATCAGCCGATCGAACCGTTCGCCGGTCGCCCGCTCCATCACGGCGGCGACCACCGGAAAATTGAGATTGGTGTAGCGGAAGAATGTGCCCGGTGAATGCGCCGCGTCCCAGGCCTTGGGGTCGGCAAGCACGGCGCGCAGATCGGCATCGAGCGGCAGGACATAGTCGACGCCATCGGTCAGCCCCGATCGGTGCGACAGCAGCAGTTTCAGCGTGATCGGCCGATCGGGAAAGGCGGGATTGCGCAGTTTCCAGCCGAGCAGCGCGGAGACATCGGCATCCAGGTCGATCTTGCGCTCTTCTACCAGGCGCATAACCGCGATCGCGACGACCAGCTTGGAAATCGACGCGACACGCACCGGATCGTCGGCGGTGACAGGGCGGGCAGCAGCAATGTCTGCAAGGCCCGTCGCGGAAACGCCTGTCTCACCGTCGCGATCGAAGGTCACGCGGACGGTGGCGACGGGCTGCGACGGCGCCGGCGTGGGAGCAGCCGCCGATTGGGCCGATGCGAGGAGAAGCGCCAGGAGCATCGAGAAATTCATCGCCCGGCCGACCCGGCATGTGCCGGGCCGGTCGGGCGATGCCCCCTTATCAGAACTCGTTATCCAGCCGGACGCTCAACGAGCGATCGCGCGAATTCGTCGCATCCGTATTGCGAACGGTCCGGTCTGTGCCTGGTTGTGTGGAGCCGATCATGCCTTCGCGCGCGACTTGCCCGGTCCGGGTTTGTCCAAGCGACGACGAAGCAAGCATATGAAATTCCCCCAGAACCTCGCTTTCTTCCGAAGCGAGCCCGGCTATTAAGGAACAGGAATGTCAATAACGCGCCATAGTTTCTGTTTGTGGGCATATAACCAATCACCATAGGGTGATGGGCAAACCGGGCGATGTGCGGGGCGCCTGGCGATGTCGTGCCATTGACCTTTGCCCCGCTCCGGTCAAGCGTGGGTCCGGGATTCCTGAGGGGCGGTGACAATGCCAATCTTTTTCGGGCGCGGGGTTCGTAATCTTGGCTGAACCGGCCGACGTGCAAAACGGTGATGTGTCCAGGTCGGTGGCGGTGCCGCCGGGGTTCGGCCGCATGGCGCTCTACATCCTGCTCGGCTTTTCGGCCGGCCTGCCATTCTTCATGTTCTCGACGATCCTCGGGCTCCGCCTGCAGGCGCATGAAGTGGGGCTGGTCGTCATCGGCTTCTTTGCCTGGGTGCAGTTGCTGCCGACCTTCAAATTCGCCTGGGCGCCGCTGCTCGACCGATACGACATACCTGGATTTTCGCGCTTCTGGGGCAAAAGGCGCGGCTGGATCATGCTGTCGCAGCTCGGCATCCTCACCTCGATGATCGCCATGGCGCTCACCGCGTCGGACGAAAGCCTGCCCGTCACCGCGCTGTTCGCGGTGCTGCTCGCCTTCTGGACGACCACGCTGGAGGTCGCCGCCGATGCCTGGCGCATCGAACTGGCACCGACGCGCGAGGAACAGGGGCCGATCACCGCCGCCAATCTCTGGGGTTATCGCAGCGCGATGGTTGCGGCGGGCAGCGGCGCGCTGCTGATCGCCGATCGTTCGGGCTGGACGGCATCCTATCTCGCCATCGCCGCCGCAGCCTTCGTCCCGCTCCCCATCCTGATCGCGATGCGGCCCGATCCCGGCCATGGGGGCGGGCGCTGGACGGCGCTGGCGACGGGGCTGGTCGCCAGCGCGGCGATCCTGCTCGGTGTGCTGGTGCTGACCGCCTCGGTCGGCTGGGTCGTGCTCGGCATCGCCGAACAGATCGGCATCAGCGCGAAGACCAACGTCACGCCCTATGTGCTGATGATCTGCATGGTGCCGTTCCTGATCATGGCGGCGGCGGTGCCCAGGATCCGCAAGCTGCCGCCGGACTCCGCGATTCGCCAGTCGGCGGCGCTCGGCCCCTATGTCGATTTCTTCTGGCGCTACGGCTTCGGTGCGCTCGTGCTGATGGGGTTCGTCTCGATCTATCGCATGGGCGACGTGCTCGCGCTCAACCTCTCCAAGCCGATGATCAAGGAACTCGGCTATTCGCTCACCCAGATCGGCCGGGCGGACAGTCTCGTCGCGCTGATCGCGAGCATGGTCGGCGTCGGCCTTGGCGGCTGGATGGTGATCCGCTGGCGACAGGGCTTCACGCTCGCGATCGGCGCCTTCTTCGCGGCACTCGGCAATTTCGGGTTCGTCTGGCTGGCGCATCAGCCGCCCAGCGAGGCGCTGCTCTACATCGCCACCGCCGCCGACCAGTTCGGCAACGGCCTGGCCGGCGCGGTATTCGTCGTCTATCTCTCGCTCCTGGTGAACCCGCGCTATCCCGGCGCGCAATATGCCTTTCTCTCGGGCTTCGCCTTCCTGCTGCCGCGATTGCTGTCGGGGGCGGGCGGCGCGATCGTCGAGGCGCTGGACAAGGCCGGCCATAACGGCTTCGACATATTCTTCCTGATCTCCGGCGTGGCGAGCCTTGCCGCCATTCCCTTCCTTCCCCTGCTTGCGCGGATCAAGCCGCGTCCGGACGATATGACATGATCGACACCGCCTTCGCTCCCGCCGCCGCCGCCATCGCCGACGGCCGGATTCCCTGCGCAGCGCTTGGCATCGTTGCGGCGGACGGCCGGCGCTGGACGAAATTCGCGGGCATGGCCGCCCTGGAACCCGAGCCCGAGGGATTGACCGAAGACCACTGGTTCGATCTCGCTTCGGTTTCGAAGGTGGTCGCGACCACCACCATGATCCTGGCGCTGGCCGATCAGGGACGGATCGATCTCGATCGGCCGCTGACCGACGCCATTCCCGATCTACGCCAATATGACGTCGCCAATGCGGCGGAACGGAACCTCACCTTCCGGGACTGTCTGGCCCATCGCAGCTTTCTGCCCGCGGTCGAACCGATCTACACCTATGGCGACGACCCCGCCCGGTTGCGCGCCTTCGTGCTCCAGCGCGAATGGCGGCACGGCCCATCGGTCTATTCGGACATCAATTTCATCCTGCTCGGCATCGCGATCGAGCGGATCACCGGCAAGCCGCTCAGCGAATGGCCTTTGCCGCCGGGCCTGTCCTACGGTCCGCCGCCGGGACCGGCGGTCGCGACCGAGCATTGCCGGTGGCGTGGCCGGGTGTTGAAGGGCGAGGTGCATGACGAGAACGCGTTCGCATTGGGCGGCGCACCCGGCCATGCCGGGCTGTTCGGCACGCTCGGTGGCGTGCTCGATTTCGCGCGGGGGCTGCTCGACGGCAGCAGCGCCAGCCCGGCGATGCGCGCGGCGATCCGCACGCGCGTGCAAGGTGACCGCACCTGCGGCTGGGAACGCCGCTTCGCCGGCTGGTCGGGGGGAGATGCCTGTTCGGACGAGACGATCGGCCATACCGGCTTCACGGGCACCGGTCTGTGGATCGATTTCGATCGCGGCCTCACCTGGACCTTGCTCACCAACCGCGTCCACCCCACGCGCCATCGCGACAGCGGCATCTTCGTGCTGCGTCCGGAAACCGGCGATGCGGTGATCGCGGCTTGGGATGGGGCGGGGTGACGGCATCTCCCATGCTGATCCGCGCTGAAGGCCCGACCGATGTGGCGGCGATATCGGCTGTCGTCGAACTTGCCTTTGGCCAGCCGGATGAGGCGCGCCTCGTCGAACGGCTGCGCGCGGACGGCGATGCCGCGATCTCACTGGTCGCGCTGATCGACGGTGCGGTGGCCGGGCATGTCCTGCTCTCGCCGATGTCCGCACCATTTCTTGCATTGGGATTGGCGCCGGTCTCCGTTTCGCCTGCCCATCAACGCATCGGTATCGGCCGGGCATTGGTCGAAACGGCGATCGATCGGGCGCGGTCGGACGGATGGGATGCGATCTTCGTGCTCGGAGATCCGGCCTATTATGGGCGCTTCGGCTTCCGCGCAGACCTCGCGACGGGTTTCGTTTCGCCTTATGCCGGACCATATCTGATGGTGTTGCCGCTGGGTGTGCCGCTGCCGGCTACCATCGGTACGATCGATTATGCACCGGCTTTCTCGGCGCTGGAGCCGGACGGCCATTGATCGTCGACCATCTGCGATTACAAGCCGTTCATGGCCAAAGCTGACCGTCTCGCTCGCCTCGACGACCGCCGCATCGAACTTGAGGAAGAGTATCGCGTCGCGCTGATCGAAGCGCTGCGCGCGACCGCTGCGGGCCGTTGGGGATTGTTCGACCACAACAAGGACAAGGCCGCGCGCGCCGCGACCGCGCCGGTTATCGAGGGGCTGGCTGAGATCGGAGAAGCGATCGACGATATCCGCGATCAGTTCGGCATGCCGCCCTTCGAACTTCAGCAGGAATTCCTGGCGTCGCGCGGGCCGGTCAGCCCGAGCGCGGTGGGCGAGCCGAAGCAGGCGCAGGCATGGCTGGATCGGTTGGGCGCTTCGGATTCCGCGAAGGGCTGACTGACGATTCCGACGAAAGCCGGAAGCGCCTTCGCAATTGGTCACGAGATTCCGGCTTCCGCCGGAACGACGGTGGCGGGCCGTTCAATTCTCCGCCGCGATCATCTCCAGCGCGGCATCCATCGTGCCCGTCGCCGATACCCCCTGCGGCATATCGTTGGCGAAGATCGAGAAGCTCAGCGTCTTGCCGCTTTTCGCGAGCATATAGCCCGACAGCGCCGAACTGGCGTTGAGCGTGCCGGTCTTTGCGAACAGCTTGCCTTCCAGTGCCGTACCCTTGAACCGCTTGGAGAGCGTGCCGTCGACGCCGGCGATCGGCAGCGTCGTCCGCCAGGTGGCCCCCCAGGGCTGGGCGGCGATCCAGCGCAGGAAGATCGTCATGCCGCGCGGTGCGACGCGGTTATAGGTCGACATGCCCGAGCCATCGGAAAAGTCGTAGGCGGTGCGCGGCACGCCAGCCTCGGTCAGCATCGCCTGCACCGCCGCGATGCCGTCGGCATTCGATCCGCTACCGACGGCATAGGCGACGCGGCGCAGGGTGAGCTCGGCATGCAGATTCTGGCTGACCTTGTTGGTGTGCGTCAGATCCTCGATGAAGGGCGCGGGCGCCAGCGAGGCGAGCGCCTGGCGTAGCGGCGGCTTGGCGGCGGGGGCGCCGTCGCGAACCGCCGGATCGTCGGCGGGCATCAGCGGGCGATGGCGGACGTCAACCGTACCGCTCACGCGCACGCCGCGCGCCTCCAGCATGCGTTTCAACCGCCATGCCGCGAAATGTGCAGGATCATCGACCGCCAGCCGCATCTGCTCGGGCTCGGCGCCCGTCGCGATCGTGCCGGTAAGACGCACCGTGCGACCATTGGGTTCGCGCGTGAACGACAGCTTGGTCTCGCCAGCCGCGATCGTCGTCGCGCGGTTCTCGATATCGTAATAGGGCTCGATCTCTACCTTGGGTGCCTCGCCGATGGCGGCAGGCTTCACCAGCATCGGCAACTCGTTGTCGTCGATGGTCAGCGCCGATGCGGCGGTGCCCGATCGCGTCTGGATATTGTTCCAGGCCATGCCCGCGCCCCAGCGCTGGTCTGGATAGATGCTGTCATCGCCCACCACGTTGCGGACCTTGCGCGTGCGTGCCGCGACCGCGTCGGCCAGGGTGGACAGGCAATCCACCGTACAATCCGCCGCGCTCGACATGCGGGCATCGCCGCGCCCCTCGAGGATGACGTCGCTTTGGCCGCGCGCGCCCGGCTCGATATGCACGGCGGTACCGCTCGCCGTATCGGGCTGGTCGAAACCGGAGAGGCGGTGGAAGGCGAGTGCGGTGCTGTACATCTTGGTGTTCGACGCCGGTATGAAGCGGTCGTCCGGCGCGATCGCGATCAGTTCGCGGCCATTCTCGTCGGTGACGACCACTCCGAAGCGGGTGCCCGGCCCGATCTGCGCCAGCCGCGCCTCGACGCGCTGTTGAAGCGATTGCGGCGTGGTCTGCGCCCAGGCGGGGGCGGCTGTGCCGAGGATGAGGAACAGCGAAGCGGCGCGGCGCGCATTGAGGATCGTCGTCATGGGGGGCGAGCCTAGGGCGAAGGCCGCGTCTATGCCACTGGTTGCATGCCATTCAGAGCGTTGCCCGCATCATAACTGGCATGCATGGCGACGTTGCCGCGCGTCCGATCGGCCTTCAGACTGGGCCCATGATGAAACGAACGGTTTTTTGGTCGCGCCTGTGTGCGGCCGGGCTGGCATTGGCGTTGCCGGTCTTGCCGGTCACCGCCGACGGGAAAGCACCACCCGTGCAGGGCGATATGCTGATCCGGGGCGGGCGGGTGTTCGACGGTACGGGTTCGGCCGCGACGGTCGCCGACATATTGGTGCGGGGCGATCGTATCGTTGCGGTCGGGCCGAGACTGTCCGCGCCGAAGGGGGTGCGCGTGATCGATGCGCGCGGGCTGACGGTGCTTCCCGGCTTTCACGATCTGCACACCCATTTGCGCTCGCCCGCTTTTTCGGCGCCGGACGATCTGGGCAAGGCCTATGCCGAATATCTGCTGAGCGGCGTCACCACCGCCAACGACTTCTCGGTTTCGGGTGAGATGCTGGTGCTGATCCGCGAGATGACGGGATCGGGTGCGGTGGCTGCCCCCAATCTGGAGCTTGCGATACGGATGGGCGTGCCCGGCGGCCATGGCACCGAATATGGCTGGGGCAATTTCTTCACGATGAAGGCGGCGACGCCGCGCGCCGCGCATCTCGCCATGGCGAAGGCGCTGCCCTATCGGCCCGATGTCATCAAGGTGTTCGCCGACGGTTGGCGCTATGGCCGCTCGCCCTCGCTCAACAGCATGGACGAGCCGACCCTGGCCGCGATCGTCAGGGATGCGCACGCCGCCAATATTCCGGTGATCACGCATACGGTGACGATGGAGGGCGCGCGCGTCGCGGCGGCGGCCGGCGTCGACGCGCTGGGGCACGGCATCGGCGATGCGCTGGTCGACGACGAGCTGATCGCACTGATGAAGCGCAACGGCACTGCCTATGTGCCGACATTGGTGGTGTACGAACCGCAGCAGGATCGCAGCTTCGTGCCCGGCGAATGGCAAAGCCTGCGTCAGCCCGAACGCGCGCGTGAGGAAACGCGCATGGCCGCCCCGATCGAGGCGATCGCGCCGCTGGAGGCGAAGCGCTGGCAGATCATGCAGGAGAATGTCCGACGGCTGAAGGCCGCCGGCATCCGCATCGGCATCGGTACCGATGCCGGCATCGGTGGCGTCTATCACGGCACGTCAACGCTGCGCGAGATCCGCTGGCTGGCAAGGCTGGGCTTTACCCCGGCGGAGGCGTTGGCGGCCGGAACCAGCGTCAGCGCCGGCATATTGCGCGCGGGCGAGACGCATGGGCGGATCGCGCCCGGTCAGCGCGCCGACCTGGTGCTGACCGGTGGCCGGCCGGACGAACGGATCGACGATATCCATGACGTGCGCCGCGTCTTCGTGGCCGGGCGCGACATGGCGCTGGCGCCGTTGCGGGTGCTGGTGACTGGCGACACGCCAACGCCTTTGCCCGTCACAAGGATGGCAGGACCGATCGAAACCGGCCGTGGCCCGGCCGGGCGTACCGATCTCGACACCTTGCCGGTTGAAAGCACCGAACCGGGCGTTGATCACAGCCATCTCGATTATGTTCGACCGGGTGCGGAGGAAGCGGGCAGGCCATTGTTCCTCGTCGCGCAGATGGGCGCGGCACCCCGGCCCTTCGCGCAGCTCATCCTGCCGCTTACCAAAGGTGCGGTACAGCTCGCCGATGCGCGCGGCTTCACAGGCATCGTCTTCGAAGCGCGCGGTGCGGGCAAGTACGAGATGCTGTTCGACAGCTATGCGATCCAGCAGCGAGAGTGGTTCCGTTCGGGGTTCGAGGCGGGCTCGAAAAGCCGGGAGATCCGTATCCCCTTCACCGCCTTTGCCGGCGGCAATAAGGATGCCGCGCTCGATCTGGCGAAGCTCAGGGCGCTGATCGTGCGCCTGGATGGCGAGCCGGGTGGCAAGGCCTGGCTCGAAATCGGGAATGTCCGTTTCTATTGAGCGTGGCACTCGTTCCGTATCGCGGGCCGTGCTAGCCGATTGATGGACCATTTCGGACGAGGCTCGCCATGTTGCTGATGACGATGACGCTACCGCTGATTGCCGCCCAGGTTGCATCGCGTACCGTCGAAATCGCCGATGAGGATACGCGCGCCTGGTGGCGCGCGACCGAAGCGCTGTCGGGTGACGATCTGGAAGGACGCGATACCGGCTCGCCCGGCCATGCCCGCGCTGCGGACATCGTCGCACGCTCTTTCGAGCGCAACGGATTGAAGCCGGCGGGCGAGAATGGCGGCAGGCTGCAGACGCTGCGGCTGGAAGAGGTCGCGGTGGCGAAGCCGGGAACGCGGATCTCGGCGGGGGCTGCCAAGCTTCGCTTCCTCCACGATATCACGCTGCGGCCGAGCCCCGGCATGCCGCGCAGTTTGAATGCGCCGATGGTCTTTCGCGGCTATTGTGGCGCGGATGCCCTGGGTGAGGTGCGCGGCAAGGTCGTGCTCTGCTATGGCTGGCGCCGCGCCGGGCTGACGAATGCCGCCGAACGCCAGGATGCTGTCGAGAAAGCCGGCGCCGTCGGGCTGATCACCATCGCCGATCCCGGCTTCACGATCGAGCCGACGCGTTGGCCCGCCGCCTATGCACGGACGATGACGATGGTGGGGGAGGCGGCACCTGCCGGCGATCGCATGCTGGTGGCGACGCTTGCTGCCGATGCGCTGCCGCGTGTGCTGGGCAAGGGCGCCGATGCGGCCAGGATCATCGCCGAAGGCAGCGCGGGGCGGCCGCTCGCGAATATCGACCTTTCCGGTCGCCTGGTTGCCCGGTTCGACGTGCGGATGCGCGCACTGGCTTCATCCAATGTGCTCGGCCTGCTGCCCGGCACGGATCCGGTATTGAAGAACGAAGTCGTCGTGCTTTCCGCGCATCTCGACGGCTATGGTCGTGGCGAACCCGTCGACGGTGACGGGCTCTATAACGGGACGCTCGACGACGCGGCCTATGTCGCTTTGCTTCAGCGCCTGGCCGAGCGGCGGGGCGGCAAGGGGTATCGCCGCACGATCCTGCTTGCCGCGTTCACCGGTGAGGAAAAGGGGCTGTTCGGCGCGCGCCATTTCGTCGCGCACCCGACGGTGCCGTCGGGATCGATCGTCGCCAATATCAACCTCGACCAGATCCGCCCGATCTTCCCGCTCGATCTGCTGACCGTCCATGGGCTCGACGATACCGGCCTGGGCGATGCCGCGCGCCGTGCCGCGAGCGCGCTCGGCATTTCCGTGCAGCGCGATCCCGAACCCGAGCGCAACCTGATGCGCCGCGCCGATCACTGGCCCTTCGTCCAGGCGGGCATTCCCGCGACCGGCTTTGTCTTCGGCTATCGGCCGGGAACGGAGTCCGAGGTGCGGTATCGCGAATGGTATCATCGGCGCTATCACAAGCCGCAGGATGATGTGACGCAGCCGATGGACTGGACGGCGGCGGCCAAGTTCAACCGCTTCTTCTACGACATGGTCGATATCGTCGCCGATGCCGATCAGAAGCCGGCATGGCGCGCGGACAGCCCGTTCCGTCCGGCAAACGCCGTGTCCGCCGCCACGGCGCAAGCCTGCCCGCCCGATGCGGCGGCGGTCGCCGCGGTGACGCAGACGATCCGGGGCCTCTACGTCGCGCTCGCGCGCGAGGACTCGGCGCGCTTCACCCAGGTCACATCGCCGACATTCTACGCCTATGACGGGGGCGAGCGTTTCAAGGGCGCTGAGCTGCTTGGCCTGGTCCGAAAGGGGCGCAATGCCGGTATGGATTTCGAATGGAATCCCGGCACGATCAACGCGCATGTCGCATGCGACATGGCTTGGGCGTCGTGGGAGAATGTCGGCCGGGCCGGCCCGGTCGCCGCGATGGAACCCGTCACCTGGCTCGAATCCGCTACGCTCAGCCGTCGTGACGGACGCTGGACGATCGATTTCCTCCATGCCGGCCGCGCGAAGAAACCGAACTGATCCCGTTCAACGCATTCGTACATCGCGCGGGTTGGTGCCGGTCCACCGCTTGAACGCGCGGGAGAAGGCGCTGGGATCCGAGAAACCGACCAGATAGGCGGTTTCATTGACCGATGCCTTGCGTCCGCTCAAATAATGCAACGCCATCTTGTGCCTCAAGGCATCCACCAGATCGTCATAGCTGATATTTTCGCGCTTCAGCCGGCGATAGAGCGACTGGCGACTGAGCCCGAGCTGCGCCGCGATCATGTCCATGCCGACGTCACCCTTGTGCAATATCGGGATGAGCAGCGCTTCGACGCGCCCGCGAACCGTCTGCGCATCCTCCAGGCTCTTGAGCAGCCTGTCCGCATGCTCGCTCAGCACGCCGAAGACGTAGCGATTGGGATTGTGGAGCTCGATCGAGAGCCAGGACGGATCGATCCGGATCGCGTTGCGGTCGCTTCCAAAGGTGATGGGGGCTTTGAGTATCGCCGCATAATCGGCCGCGTGATCGGGTTCGGCATGGGTGAAATGGACCGCCATGGCGAAGGGCGCATCGGGAAAATGGCGCCCCGTTTCCGAAATGAAGCGCGACCAGGTGGATTCGGTCATTTCGGGAAAGCTGTTGGGGTCGGTGCGCATGTCGACCAGCCAGAGGCCGCCGTCGATCCGCATCAGTTCGAAGCGGCCGACGCCCCGCCGGGGCAGGTCGACCTCGATCGCGAGCTGCCCGTAGCGATTGAGCTGCGCAAGCGCTTCGCCCATCGTGGCGGAGGCGTAGCAGATCAGCCCGACGACCGAGAATTCCCGGAAATCGCGCGCGGCCCCCAGGTGAAGCGCCAGCGCCGGATCGGCGCAGAGTTGCTTGGCCGCCCGCATCAGCGCCACATAGCGGGTGAATTCGATGCGATTGTCGGGGTCCTGAAGATCGTTCGGGTGGATGCCGGACGCTTCGATCAGTCGCTCAGGGCTTGCACCGCGGGCTTCGGCGAAGCGCATCAGATTGTCGGCATAACCCGCCGAAACCGTCGCCTCAGCCATCCAAGCTCTTCTCCGGTCCAAAAGTCAGACGATTGATCGCCGCGATCATGTGGGCACGACCATAGAGCGGTTATCGCCTCGTGAGAACGGCACTGAACAAGGGCGAACGGGACGATGGCGACCGCTGTATCGACGGCGCGGCGATGGACGGCGGAGGCCGTACTGAACGCCGGCGCATCCTTCTGGTTCGTGGCGGCCGCGATCGGCCAATGGGCCTTTGTGAGCTATATAGCGGCTTTCTATGGCGGTGCCGCCGCGCGGGGCGATCCCGGCGCGTGGAACGACGTGCTGGTCGGCGGCTATGTGCGCGGCGGCACGTTCGGCAATGTCGTCCTGGCGGCGCATCTGTTGCTCGCCATCGTCATAACGGTCGGTGGCCCGCTGCAGCTCATTCCCGGGCTTCGTGCCCGCGCGCTGCCTTTCCATCGCTGGAACGGCCGGATCTACATGGTGACGGCGATCGTGATCAGCCTGGCGGGGCTTTATATGGTCTGGACGCGCGGAACCGCCGGGGGCCCCGCGATGCGGATCGGCATCAGCATCAACGGCGTGTTGATCATCGTCTGCGCGACGATCGCCTGGCGCGAGGCACTCGGCCGTCGCATCGCCGCGCATCGGCGTTGGGCATTGCGCATCTTCGTGCTGGTGAGCGGGGTGTGGTTCTTTCGCGTCGGGCTGATGTTCTGGATCCTCGCCAACCGCGCACCGGTGGGGATCGGCAAGGATTTCGACGGTCCGTTCGTCCGCTTCTGGGCCTTTGGCTGCTATCTCGTCCCGCTGGCGCTACTCGAACTCTATCTGCATGTCCGCGCGCGGGGCGGACCGGTCGCGCGCGCCGCCATGGGGATCGGGCTGTTCGTCCTGACCCTCGCAATGGCGATCGGCATCCTCGGTGCCGTCGCGGGCATGTGGTTGCCGCGCTTTGCCTGAGCATCGCTCACGATCGGGAGGGGTTGGCCATCTCGGGCGGAACGGGCAAAGGGGCCTCGAGATCGATCGAGCCGGAGCACGCCGTCATGACCCCACGCGAACTGATCGGTAGCGCGAAAGTGCCGGGCGGCGGCGAGGAATTGCGGCTGTTCCGGCGTGGCGGCGATTTCATGATCGTGCTCGATCGCAACGAACTGATGAGCAGCCGGATGAGCGGATCCGAAGAGGCGCTGGCGACAATGACCTGCGACCGCCTTGCCGGGCGCAAGGCTCCACATCTGCTGATCGGCGGCTATGGCATGGGCTTCACCTTGCGCGCCGCGCTGGGGCGGCTCGCCGGCGATGCGCGCGTGACCGTGGCGGAACTGGTGCCGGAGATCATCGCCTGGGCGCGCGGGCCGATGGTCGAGCTTGCCGCCGGCTGCCTCGACGATCGGCGCGTGGCATTGATCGAAGACGATGTCGCGGCGGTGATCCGTTCGGCGGCTTCGTCCTATGACGCGATCCTGCTCGACGTCGATAATGGCCCCGATGGATTGACGCGTGACCAGAACGACCGACTCTATTCGTCGCCGGGGCTTGCTGCGGCCAGGGCTGCGCTTCGCCCCGGCGGCATCCTCGCAGTCTGGTCCGCCGCGCCCGACGCCGCCTTTGCGCGTCGGCTCGGCGGGGCGGGGTTCAGTGTGGAGGAAGTCGCCGTCCGCGCGCGCGGCAATGGCAAGGGGCCGCGGCACGTGATCTGGTTCGGGACGAAGCGGTAGGACCTCTTCTCGACAGTCGCATCTCGGCTACGCTCGACGCTGCTCGAAGCCAACGGAAAATCTTCACCATTTGGTTCGAGCTTGTCGAGAACCGTAGTCGAGAAGTGCCCGGGCCCACGCCCCGTTGCCGAATCCGATCATCACTGCTAGGAAACAGCCGTCTCAACGCAAGCAGAGGGAGGGACATTGATGATGATATCGACCGTTCACTTCCCTCTCGGCAGGTACAGGACCACGGGCGCGCTGCGCCATTAGGTCCTGAAACCACCCTGATCCCGGCCATTCGCCGCCAGGATTCTTCCCGATAGACTTGCTTTGGAGGCGGCGCGGCTGCGCCGGTTCACGACTATGACCGATCAATCCCGCAAGGGCGCACATGGCACTGTGCGCGCTGTCCTTGCCTTCGCTTTCTGCCACTGGGCCGCGCAAAAGCTGCGTATCGCCCTGGTCTGCGGCTTTGTCTGTTTCGGCGTCGCGCTCGAAGTCTTCGTGCCGATGGTCGCCGGCCGTCTGGTCGACGCGCTCGCCGCCGGCGACCGGCCCGGCGTGCCTCTGCTGTTCGCGGCGATGGCTGCGCTCGGCATCGGTACCGTGGCGGCGCGCCATATCTCGATCGCGGTGATCGTGCCGTTCACGCTCAGGATGATGAGCGACGTCGCCGAGCAGGCATTCCGTCGCGTCCAGCGCTTCTCGACCGACTGGCATGCCAACAGCTTCGCCGGTTCGACGGTGCGCAAGATCACGCGCGGCATGTGGGCGATCGACATGCTGAACGACGTCGTGCTGATCCACATCCTCGGTTCGTTCGTGGTGCTGGTCGGCACGATGATATTGCTGGGGCTCCACTGGCCGCTGGTCGGCCTTGTCATGGGGCTGGGCGCGATTGCCTATATCGTGCTGACCGTGCTGCTCGCGACACGCTGGGTCGCACCGGCTTCGACCCTGTCCAACGCATGGGACACGCGCATGGGCGGCCTGTTGTCCGATGCGATCGGATCCAATGCGGTGGTCAAGGCTTTCGGCGCGGAACTGCGCGAGGAAGACCGGTTCACCCGGCTTGTGGACAAATGGCGCAACCGCACGCGGCGGACGTGGATGCGCAGCACCTGGTCCGGCACGATGCAACTCACCGTGCTCTGGATGCTGCGGACGCTGGTCGTCGGTGCGGCGGTGTGGCTGTGGTGGCGGGGCGACGCCACGCCCGGTGACGTCACCTATGTGCTCACCAGCTATTTCGTGCTGCACGGCCACCTCGCCGATATCGGCTATCACGTCCACCACCTCCAGCGTTCGGTGAACGAGATGGAAGAACTGGTCGAGATCCACGATCAGCCGCTGGGGATCGACGATCGCGCCGATCCGGAACCGATCGCGATCACCGCCGGAGAAGTGCGCTTCGACGACGTAACCTTCCGCTATGGGACGGATGTGACGCCGCTTTACGAGGGCCTCTCGGTGACGATCCGGGGCGGCGAGCGCGTCGGTCTGGTCGGCCATTCGGGATCGGGCAAGACCAGCTTCGTCAAGCTGATCCAGCGGCTTTACGACGTCACCGGCGGGTGCGTCACGATCGACGGGCAGGACGTGGCACATGCCACCCAACAGTCGCTGCGCTCGCAGATCGCGATCGTCCAGCAGGAACCGATCCTGTTCCATCGCAGCCTTGCGGACAATATCGCCTATGCCCGCCCCGATGCGACGATGGCGGAGATCGAGCGTGCGGCCGGACTGGCCAATGCGCACGACTTCATCGCACGCTTGCCCAAGGGCTACGCCACCCTTGTCGGTGAGCGCGGCGTCAAGCTGTCGGGCGGCGAACGCCAGCGTGTGGCGCTGGCGCGCGCCTTCCTGGCGGACGCGCCGATCCTGATCCTGGACGAGGCGACATCAAGCCTGGATTCGGAAAGCGAGGCGCTGATCCAGCAGGCGATGGAGCGGCTGATGCACGGGCGCACCGCGATCGTGATCGCGCACCGGCTGTCGACGGTACGCACGCTCGATCGTATCCTGGTGTTCGATCAGGGCCGGATCGTCGAGGACGGCGATCATGTCGCTCTGCTCGAGAATCCGCAGGGGCGCTATCGCCGGCTGTTCGATCGCCAGTCGGGCGCGGTGCGAGACGAGCCTGAGTTCATCGACGCGTAATGCCCGTGCCGGCTGAGTTCAACTCATCGGACACGGGCATCAGCCCGCGCGGCGCTTGAGCGAGCCGATCTTGGATGCGCAGCATCTTCGCGAGATCGCGGACAAGGCGATCGCCATTATCGCACGTTCAGGCCGAGCTCGGCGAGAAGCTGGCCGGCCTGTTCGCGCGATATGGTGGCACCACGGAATTGCGCGGCGTCGAACAGGCGGAGCCCGCCCAGATCGGCGCCGCGCAGATCGGCTTCCTCGAAGCGGCAGCCGGCCATATTGGCGTCGCGCAGGCTGCACCCGTCGAAGAATGCGCCACGGAAATCGCATTTGCGCAGGTCGGCCTGGCTGAAATCGACCTTGGGCAGCGTCTGCTTGCGGAATGAAAAGGATGTCAGGCGCGCGTTGATCAGCAGCGTCTCCTCCAGCACCATGTCCATGGCGCGGGCTTCGGTCAGGTCCGCGCCCGTCAGCTTGCATCCCTTGAAGCGTGCGGCGTTGAGCAACGCGCGCCGCAGCGCGGCATTGTTGAGGTCGCAGGCGTCGAAGCGCGCTTCGGCCAGATCGGCCCCGACCAGATCGGCAAAGGCGCCACGGCAGCCCTGCCAGCGCGTCTTTTCCAGCTTCGCGCCAGACAGTTTCGTCCGGCGCAGATTGCACCGTTCGAATTGCCATCCGGACAGGTCGAGCCCGGACAGATCGGCTTCCTCGAGATCGCAATCGACGAGATGCGATTGCCGGGATGCGATCAGCGCCTCCACATCGGCGCGCGCAAGCGTGCGCCCGATGACGGCGCGTTCGGCGAACAGGTCATCGATCATGCCGCGTCCTATCGGGCCGGCATGATCGATCCAAGCGGAAAGGGGAGAATGCGGGTGTGGTTGTTAAACCGCGTCGATTGCTCCCTTGAGCAACGCGGCGACGGCGGGTCCGGATTGGGTGCGGTCGCCATCGTTGCAGGCCGAAAAGGCGACGCGCTTGCGCGTGAAATCGACGAGTATTTCAGCATACCAGCGGCCGTTCGAGCCATTGTGCCAGATCTCGCCGCCGGGGCGCACCACCCAGCCCATTGCGTAATTCTCGGTATAGGGCGGGGTGTGCAGCGTCTTCCAGCTTTCGGGCTTCAGGAAGGAAGCGGGCATCTGCAGGTGTGCGTTCAGATATTTGACCATGTCGGCCAGCGTCATATGCACCAGTCCGGCCGGGCCGAGCACGGCAGGTAGATCGGCAGGCAGATTGGGCCTGTCGAGCGGCACCGGGGTCAGCGCCTTGGGTTCGCCGAACAGCGTATGGCCGAGCGGCTGGTCGAGCTTGCCGGGGGTGCCCGGCGCGCCGTAACCGGCCGAAGACTGGCCGAGCGGCTTGAAGACATGGGCGGCGAGCAGCTTTTCCCAGCTCTGCTTGTAGATCACCTCCAGCATGGTACCGGCGATCACATAGCCGCTGTTCGAATAGAGCATCTTCTCACCCGGCGCCGCGACCGGATCGTCGGCCAGCGCCAATGCCGAATAACGCAGCCGGTCGGGCCGCGGATCGGCGGGGCTGGCGACCGGGAAATTCATCATCTCCGCATTGGCGATGCCGCGCGGCAGGCCCGAATGATGGCTGCACAGATGACGCAGGGTGACGGTCTTGTAGACCTCCTTCATGCCCGGCGCGGCGCTGCCCAGAATCTCGCCCACGCTCGTATCCCAACTGATCCCGCCTTTCTCGACCAGGCGCGCGACCAATGTCGAGGTGTAGGATTTGGTGATCGATCCGATATGCCAGAGATCGTTCGTGGTGACGGGCGTCGCGGCTGCGAGCGAACGGACACCGTCGGCGACGAGCATCGCCTTGCCGCCATCGGCCGAGCGGGCGCCGCCGAGCGCCGGAATACCGCCCGTCGCGCGAAGCTTCGCGAGTGCGGCCGACGTGAAGCCTTCGAGCGTCGGTTGCGGCGCATCGGCCGCGAAAGCACGCATCGGCAGCCCCATCAGCCCGGCGACGGTTGCCAGGCCCAGGATATGTTCGCGCCGCGATTGTCGGATCATGTCTCACTGCTCCCCAAATGCTTCATGCCGGCGGAGATCGCATCGCCGGTGGCTGGTATCTCGGCTTCACACCGTGTTGGACCGTGCCCAGATTTGGTCTGATCGGGATCGTATTATCCCATCCGGAAAAGTGTCAATTGATTTTCGGCCCGATCCTGACCAATGATCCGGAACTGAAAATCGGCGTCGAACGGGGCATCGCTCCCTTGGCGCTGTCCACCCAAAACCGCCGGCCGGGACCGCGCGAAAAAAGGATGCTCGATATGAACAGGATGATGACGGCCTTGCTCGCGACGGCCGCGATGGGATTGCCCGCGTGCGGTGCTTTGGCGGCGCCCGCTGACTCGTCATCCTATGACGTGATCATCCGCCATGGCACCGTCTTCGATGGCACCGGCGCGGAAGGCCGTGTCGCCGATATCGGCATCGTCGGGGATCGCGTGATCACCATCGGCGACCTTTCCCGCGCGAAAGCGCCGGTCGAAAAGGATGCGAAGGGCCTCTACGTGTCGCCCGGCTTCGTCAGCGTGCACGATCACAGCGCACCCACATCCTATGCCCGTCCGGAGGGCATTTTGACCCAGGGCGTCACCACCGCGATCGCCAATCCCGACGGCGGTGGTGAACTCGATCTCGTCAAGCAGCTCGATGTCCCGCTCGGGCTCAATTATGGCGGTTATATCGGCTTCAATTCGGTGTGGGGCAATGTCGTCGGCTTCGACAATCGCCGCGCCACGCCCGACGAGATCGAGCGGATGAAGGCGCTGGTGCTCAAGGGGTTGGAGGACGGCGCCTTCGGCCTGTCGTCAGGCCTCGACTACAAGCCGTCCTTCTGGGCGACGACGGACGAGGTGATCGCGGTCGCCAAGGTGGCGTCGGGCGCCTGGCGGACCAACTTCACCAATCACGAGCGGGTCTTCCCCGGCAATGGCTATAGCTCGATGGCGGGGATGAGGGAGACGCTGGAGATCGGCGAGAAGGCGGGGCTGATGCCCGTCATCACCCATATGAAACTGCAGGGCCGCGACAACGGCAAGACGGCGGAGGCGCTCGCGCTCGCGACCGACGCGAAGAAGCGCGGCGTCGATGTCGGCATGGACGCCTATCCCTACACCTACGGCTCGACCAGCCTGGAGCAGCTGACCATCCCGTCCTGGGCGCAGGAAGGCGGGCGGGATGCGATGCTCAAGCGCTTCAAGGATCCAGCGTTGCGCGCGAAGATCATCGCCGAGACCAACGAGCAGATCGATATCCGCTGGATGGGGCCCAAGGGCGTCTACATCGTCGATATCGAAAAGCGGCTCCCCGTCGAGATGGCGGCACGCGGCAATATCTCGGGCGGCGAGGCGATCGTCCAGTTGCTCGAGGAGGGCAATCGCCGCGTATTGCTGAGCTTTGGCACCGAGGAGGACCAGGCGGCATTGCTCAAGGATCCGCTCCAGGTCGTTTCGTGCGACTGCGGCGCCAATACCTCCAAGGTCGGCCATCCCCGCAACTGGGGTTCCTTCCCACGCTTCCTGGGCCGCTATGTGCGTGAGCAGAATCTGGTGAGCTGGGGAGAGGCGGTGCGCAAGATGACGGCATTGCCCGCGGCGATGGTCGGCCTGTCCGAGCGCGGTTATCTGCTGCCCGGCATGATGGCGGACATCACGCTGTTCGATCCGAAGACGGTGATCGACCGGTCCACGGTGGAAGCGCCGACCTTGCCTTCGGTCGGCATCCAGGCCGTGCTGGTCAACGGCAAGCTGGCGTTCGACGACGGCAAGATGGTCGACGGCACGTTCGGCGCGCGCCTTGTCCGTTCGCGCCACGAACCGTCGCGCCCGATGAACTTCGATATCGCGCGCAGCGTGTCGGCGACGGGCAAGGTGAGCGGCGCCACCATCGCGATCAATCTGGCCCAGGCCGCCGGCGCGGCGACCCCGACGGGCAAGGTCAGCGTGAAGGGGCTGCCCGGCGGCACGCTCGTCTTCACGCCGAGCATCCTTCAGACCACCAGGGGGTGGGCGAGCATCACCGGCACCGGCAAGCGCGGCAAGGGCAAGGTGGAAGCGATCACGCTCCAGCTTGAGCAGGCCGATCCGTTCGGCGACGGTAAGCCGACGCTGACGGTGTTGGCCGATGGCAAGCCGATCCTGGAAGGCGCCTTGCCCGATGGCGCGATCCTGGTGGCCGAGGGTGGCAGGTAAATACCCGTCGTCATCGACCTGACCTTGTTGTCGCCCCAGCGAAAGCTGGGGCCCATATGTTCGTCGAAGCACGGCGTAGCTTGACGTATCGCATGGGCTCCAGCCTGCGCTGGAGCGGCGGGAAGGTGTGCGGTTCCTGCCGGATCACCCCAGCGCCACCCGCCGCGTGATCCCAATCGCGTCGAGAAACGCCTCGTCATGGCTCACCACCAGCAGCGCGCCGTCATAGCCGCGCAATCCGGCTTCGACAGCTTCCATCGAAGCGATGTCGAGATGGTTGGTCGGTTCGTCGAGGATCAGCAACTGCGGCGGTTTCGGCGCGCCGAGCACACAGGCGAGCCCGGCGCGCAGCATCTGGCCGCCACTCAGGGTGGAAACGATCTGAAGCGCCGCGTCCGCCCGGAACATGAAACGGGCGAGCGCCGCCCGGCAACTGTTCTCGTCGCGTTCGCCGGTGATCCGCGCGAAATTGTCGCGGATCGAGCTGTCGGGATCGAGCAGGCTGACCGTCTGGTCGAGCATGGCGAAGCCGGGCAGTGTGCGTATCGTTCCCGCCCATGGCGCGAGCCTGCCCGTGACGAGCGCGAGCAAGCTCGTCTTGCCCGATCCGTTTTCACCAATGATCGCGACGCGTTCCGGCCCGCTGATCGTCAGTGAAAGATCGTGCAAGATCGGCCGGCCCGGTTCGTAGCCGGCGGTGACGCCGTCGATCTCCAGCACCATCCGGTTGGTGGGAAGACCCGATGGCGGAATGACGACCGACATGGTCTTCAGTATCTCGATACGCTCGCGGGCGGCATCAGCGATTTCAGCCGCGTGCATACGCTGGCGCTGTGCCAGCCGCGCATTCTCTCCACTGCTGTCCTCGGCCCGGTCCTTGCGCTTGCCGAGCAGGATGCGGGGCAGGTCGCCTTTCGCATTGCGGCGTCGGCCAGCCGCATCCTTGCGCGCCTTGCGCTCGATCGTATCCTGTACCTGCCGTTCGACCTGCGCGATCTGCTTCTCGGCATCGGCCAGGTCGCGCTCCGCCGCTTCCAGTTCGGCCTGTTTGCGCTCGCGATACTGGCTCCAATTGCCGCCATAGCGTGTCGCGCCGAGCGTCGTCAGCTCGACGATCGCATCCATGGTTTCGAGCAGTTCGCGATCATGGCTGACAACGATCGCGCCACCACGCCAGCCGTCAAGCAGTGCGATCACGGCCTCGCGCCCGGCACGGTCGAGATTGTTGGTGGGCTCGTCGAGCAGCAGGAAGTCCGGCTTGGCGAAGATCGCGCCCGCCAGGCTCGCACGCGTCCTCTGGCCGCCGGACAATGCGGTCAGCGGCGTATCCGCCTGCGCGTCGAGCCCGACATGACCGAGCGCAGCCTGGATCCGTTCCTCGATCGTCCAGTCGGCATTCTCCAGATCCTCGATGCTCGCGCTGCCGGCCTCGGCACGCCGGAGCAGGGCGAGCGCATCTGAGGCGCCGAACAGGTCGGTAATTGTTTCACTGTCTGAGACGCGAACCGCCTGATGCAGCATGAAGAAGCTGCCGGTGATCGAGAGACTGCCCGATTGCACGGGCGATTGGCCCGAGATCAGCCGAAGCAATGTCGATTTGCCGACGCCGTTGCGGCCGACAAGCCCGGCGCGTTCGGGGCCGAAGGCGAGATCGAGATTTGAAAGGACGTGGCGCCCGTCAGGCGTTGACCAGCTGAGATTGGATAGGGTGATGGCAGGCATATGGATTTTCCCTGAAGGCAAGGCGATTGGGCTTTGCTGTCGGGTTGAAATCCATGATGGACGCGCATCCTCGGTTGGTGATGTCCCATCAACTAGGCGCGGTGACGCACGCTTTCAAGCCCGGTCAGACGCGCAGCCGCTATCCGCGCCGAAGCAGCAGCAGCGTGATCGCGATCGAGAGCGCACCGCCGAGCATGGCGTAGAGCAAGGATGACCAGCCCGGCGGCAGACCGAGTGTCGAGAGTGCGTTGAAGGACAATGCCCAGATCCGCTCGCCACCGATGCGGACGACGAGCAATGCCGTCAGCAACGCATGGACGACGTAAAGCGTCAGTGCGTCGCGACCAAGCGTGGCCATCAGTCGGGCCCATCGTTGCACTTCGAGCATCGGCCATGCCGCCCGCAGCGCAGCGAGCATGGCCAGCCCGATGCCGGCGGTCAGCAGCGCGAAGCTGGGTGTCCATAGCGCCTTGTTGAGCGGCGAGAACAGCAACGCGCCACGCGCAAGGATCAGGCACAGCGCGGCGGCGGCCAGCGTCGTCACCACGGACCGATCCAGCCGCATCGTTCGCCGCTGAACGGCGACGCCGATCAGTGCGGTCGCGATCGCGGACAATGTCGAGAGTGGTCCTTCCGGATCCCAGGTTTCGCGAAACAGCCGTCCCGGCAGCAGTGCGCGATCCAGCCAGCCGCTCAGGCCCTGGCCCGGCGCCATGCTGGGCGCGACTTCGCCGGGCGCCGGCAGATGGAGCAGCAGTCCGTGAAGTGCGAGCAGCAGCACGGCCAGTGCGGCCGGGCCGATCCAGCTCCGCGTGACGCGGCAGGCGATCGCGCAGGCCAGATAGGCGATGGCGACCCGTTCGAGCACGCCGGTGAAGCGGATCGATGCGAGGTCGAGGCGCGCGAAGACGATCCCGCCGATCAGCGCGCCCAGCGCCAGCCCGATCAGGTAAAGCAGCATCGACCGGCGCAGGATGCGGCCCATGCCCGGTGGTGGCGTACGCCGGTCAAGTGCGAGCGGTAGCGCCAGCCCGGAAGCCAGCAGGAACAGCGGGAAGACCAGGTCGGCAAAGGTGAAGCCGTTCCATTCGGCATGGACGAACGCGCGGAAGGCGGCATCGCCAGATCCCTGGAGATTGACGAGCACCATGCCCAGCACAGCGATGCCACGCAGCGCGTCGAGCGCGCCGTCGCGCTCCGTGCAACCGTTCGATCCCCCCACGCGCCTCTCCCCCGACAGGCGGGCCGTCCAGGCCCCGGAGCGTTTCCAACATGTGTGGAAACGCCCTTGTTTTTCGCGGTCGCATTTTCCGAGCCGTCGACCGCAAACGGTCAACTTGGAAATGCTCTATTCGTCGATCAGGTCCAGATAGCTCACCACGTCGTTGTCGGTCGCGATGAACAGGCCGTCCTGAAGCTCGCCGGGCTGTCGCGCCGCGATCGCGAGCGCTTCACCGAGGGGGCCGTAGAACAGGGTTGTCGCCGCACCACCCTCCGTTTCACCATCCAGGTGATAGAGGCGCACCGACACGCTATCCGAAACCGTTCTCATGCGCGGACGATGCAGCGGATCGGCGCGGATCGCAATGTGCGGTCATCCATTCTCGAACAATGTCCTGAACTGGCGCGGCTGCGAACGGAGATACTGGCTCGGCGCCGTCACCTGACCACCCAACGCGGCGGCCGCATGCCAGGGCCAGCGCGGATCGTAGAGGATCGTACGGGCCAGCGCGATCATATCGGCATCACCGGTCGCGACGATCGCTTCGGCCTGTTCGGGGTCGGTGATCAGTCCTACCGCGACCACGGGCATCGATACCACCTGCCTGACCGCACGCGCCAGCGGTACCTGGTAGCTGGGGCCGACCGGGATGGCCTGTGCCGGGTGAAGCCCGCCGCTCGAAACATGGATCGCGGCGCAACCCCGCGCTTCCAGCGCCTGCGCGAAGGCGATGGTCTGCTCGACATCCCAGCCGCCATCGACCCAATCGGTGCCCGAGACCCGCATCGTCACCGGCCGGTCGGCAGGAAAGGCGTCGCGCACGGCGTCGAAGATCTCGAGCGGGAAGCGCATCCGGTTTTCGAGCGGGCCGCCATATTCGTCGTCACGCCGGTTCGACAGCGGCGACAGGAATTCATGCATCAGATAGCCGTGCGCACCATGAAGCTGGATCGCGTCGATGCCCAGCCGCGCGACGCGGCGCGCGGCCGCGACAAAGGCATCTCGCACCCGGTCCATGCCGTCGCGGTCCAGCGCGACCGGCGCATTCTCGCCTTCGGCGAAGGGAATCGCGGATGGAGCGACGGTCTGCCAGCCATGCGGATCGGCGGGCGCGATCTGCCCGCCGCCCGTCCAGGGGAGGTCGGTCGACGCCTTGCGGCCGGCATGTGCAAGCTGGATCGCGATGGGCATGGCGGACCATTTGCGAATGCCCTGCAGCGTGCGCGCCATCGCGGCCTCGGTCTCGTCGTTCCACAGCCCGACATCGGCCCAACTGATCCGGCCTTCGGGGAGCACCGCGGTCGCCTCGATCGTCAGCAGCGCCGCGCCGGACAGCGCAAGCTGGCCAAGATGGATCAGATGCCAGTCGGTCATACAGCCGTCCTCGGCCGAATATTGGCACATCGGCGCGATGACGATGCGGTTGGCGAGGCTAAGCCCGCCGATCTCGATCGGCTGGAACAGTCGGGGCTGGCTCAAGATGATCTCCGATGGCCTGATGCGTTCATGCGCGGGGAGATGAGCGGTCCGATCCGCCGTTTCAATGGTTGCGCAGGCGTTCAGAACGGAAAGAATGCGGTGATCGCGACGATCGCCACCACATAGGTCAGCAGGTTGAGCGGCAGGCCGACGCGGACGAAATCCATATAGCGATAGCCGCCCATCTGATAGACGATCACATTGGTCTGGTAGCCGAAGGGCGTGGCGAAGGCGGCGCTTCCAGCCATCATCACCGCGACGATGAAGGGGCGGGGGCTGACGCCCAGGCTTTCGGCCAGCGCCACCGCGATGGGCGTCACCAGCACCGCCACCGTTGCGTTTGACAGTAATTCGGTCAGCAGCATCGTCGCGCCGTAGAGCACGATCAGAGCGGTCAGCGGCCCGAATTCCTGCATCGACCCGACAAGCGCCCCCGTCGCGGTGGCGGCCAGGCCGCTCTCCTCCATCGCGATGCCGATCACCACCATGCCCGCGATCAGGATCAGGATCTGCGGGCGCAAGCCGCCATAGGCCTCGTCCGCCGTGATCACGCGCAACAGGATCAGCAGCACCGCGCCGGCAAAGGCGGACGCCGCGATCGGTGCGATGCCGAGCGCGGCGGTTGCGATCGCACCGATGAAGATCGCCAGCGCGATCACGGCTTTCATGGGCTGAAAAGGGCGAGGTTCGGCGAAATATTCGGCATGGCCGACCTGTGCGTCGTCGGTGTCGATATTGCCGGGCATGGCGGCGCGATCGGCGGCGATATCGGGCTCGTTCAGGCTGCGGCGCATCAGCCGGCCGCTGAACAGGAACAGGTAGATCCCGCCCGCCAGCGCGATCGGCAGGCCGACCGGCGTGATCTCGAACATGCCGAAGCGCGGCTGGCCCGCATTGCTTGCCATGTCGTCGACCAGCAGGTTGGTCGACGTGCCGATCAGGGTGCAGCAGCCGGTGAGCACGGTGATGTAGGACAGCGGCATCAGATAGCGTTTGGGCGAAAGCCTGAGCGCGGTCGCGACGTCGCGCACCACCGGCGCGCCGAGCACGACGATCGGTGTCGAGTTCAGGAAGCAGGAGGCCAGCCCGATCGCGCCGAGCAGCAGCCAGAGCCCGGCGGCGCCCAATCGCTTGCACATGCCGACGGCGGCCGCGATCGCGCGATCGAGCAGGCCGGAGAGTTCGAGCGCATAGGCGATGACGAACAGCGAGGCGAGCGCGATGATCGCCGGGCTGGCAAAGGCGCCCTGCACCTCGACGGGGCGCACGACCCCCGTCATCAGCAACACCGCCGCGCCGGAGAGCGCGACGACATCGGCGCGCACCTTGTCCCAGATCAGCGCCGCGACGACGGCGGCGAGTACGACGAGCGTCAATATCTGGTCGGCATTCACCGGCGAACTGCCGTTTTCAATCGCGTTTCGATGGCCTTACGCAACATGACCCTTTCTGCCCCACGCAGTCTCATAGCCCGAACGGTCTGGAGACTGTCGCAGAATTTGCTATCAAGTGCGAATGAAAGAGCCAAGCCTGCGCGCCAGTCGCCTCGCGATCGCGGGGAGTATTGTCGGCATATTGCTCGTCGGCGGGGCGGGATTCCTGCTTGGGCGGAACACGTCCGAACGTGATCCCGTGCCGATCGCGCCACCTGCGCCGGCGCCTCGCCCCGTGGTGGTGCCGGTCGATCCCAATGCCAATGTTCTCGATCGCGCGGGCCTGATCGCGCTGGCCGCCGCCGCCACGGATGCCGAGGCGGCGGGAGCGCCGCCCCCCGAACGGGTCATCCAGTCGGATGGCCGTCGTTTCCTGATCAACCTGCCCTTCGGGTGCGGAGGACCGGCGCCTGCGACAAGCGATGCCGCGATGCGCTGGCGGATCGAAGGCAAGGCACTGCGCGTCCATGTCGAACCTGCCGCGTTGGATTCCACGGATTGGCTGCAGCCATCACCGCCAGAGGTGGAGGCGGTGGCGGAAGCCTATTGGATCTCGCGGCCATGGACGTCGAGCGAAAGCTGCCCCGCGAATATTGCCGGGAAGCAGGTGATGGATGCACCTGCACCGGAGGAAGCGCTGGCACTGGCGCAATTCCATCTGGTCGAAGGGCGGCGACAGGGGCGCCGCGCCGGCCAGCCGCTCGAAACAGTCCAGCGCGTGCCTGGCGAGGTGCCCGATCTTTCGCAAGGATTGCGGTTGCGGATCAGCGGCCGGATCGCGAATGTTCCCGGCCGGAACAGCCCGGTTCTGTGTCGCCAGCCTGCCGGCGTGGAACAACGCCCCATCTGCCTGATTTCCATCGCCACCGACGAGATGGCGATCGTCAACCCCGCGACGGCAGAGACGTTGGCGACCTGGAGCGTCGATCGCGCCGATGCCGTTGGTCGTCGCGGCGATTGACCGGCGGGCTCCTCAACATCGGAAAGCGTCGAAGAATTGCCGGTGTGATTTCAGGATGCGCTCGGCGGTCGCCGGGTCGGGCGTGAGCGACCAATTGTCGAGTTCGAAGGTGCCGCCGAGCATGATGCCGTCCGCGCGCGGGAACATGTAGCCCGCGCGTCCGGCAAAGGCGTAGCCGATCTCGGGCTGGGGCAGCAGCACGGCGAGCTGGCCGCGCGCCGGGCGCAATTCCTGGTCGCCGATCAGGTCGCGCGCGCCCAGTCCCGTACAGTTGAAGACGAGGCGTTCGGGCAGGGTTCCGATGTCTCCGGGGCCGAGCTTGCGCACTTCGATCCGCCCGCCCGCGACCTGGATGTCGCGCAGCATCTGGCGCAGGAATCGCCCGGTTTCGACATAGAGGGTGATGTAGAGACCGGCGGATTCGACCGGGAAAGGATGTTCGTCCGCGCGAAGGATGCGGTTTTCGGGCGGGAAGGTATCGAACAGCGGCGTCTCCGGCTGGGGCCGCTCGGTATAGGTGGGCAGCCAGTGGACGCCGTAGTCGTCGCCGACCATGATCTGGAAGCGGCGCCAGCTATAGTCCGCCGCCGCCAGATATTGGCGGCGCCATTCGGGTGTGACCGCATCCTTGTCGAACAGGCCGAAGGGATGCCATTGCCCGCCCGCGATGTTCGATGTCGTGTCGGGCGGCAACGCGTCGGCATAGATGGTGACGGCATGCCCCGCTTCCTGCGCCAGCCGCGCCGTGGTCAGCCCCATGATGCCGGCGCCGATCACCGCGACGGGGCCCTTGTGCCCGGGCAACCCCAGATCGACCGCCAGTTTCGAGCTGCCCCAGCTGAGGGTGATCCCCGCGCCGCCATGCCCGTAATTATGGACGAGCTTCGTCGCGCCCATCTGTTCGGCGCGCACCACGAATCCCGATGCGCGATAGGGCCGAAGACCGACGAGATGGCGGATAACCCGTTCCGGCGCGACATTCACCCTGGGCAGGCAGGCCGGTTTCGTGCCGGCGCTGGCGACGCGGGTGGGCGTGCAGCCGGCGCTCAGCAGTCCGGCACCGCCGACAGCGGTGCAGCCCAGGAAGTTTCGACGGGTAAGCGAGGGAATCATCGGGTGAAACTAGCCGCCGGACCGGTCGGTGCAAGGCGTGATGCCGCGTGGCGCAAGGGCGCGCCGAAAATATTTCGGGCATCTTTCCGGAAAATTGCCGGCCATGTGTCTATGCTGGAACGGCCGTGAAATGCGCGGCGACGAAGGGCAGGCATGGAGGATCGGCACCGGCAGGCACGGATCGCGGAATGGGTGACACGCACCGTGCTGCCCTGCGAGCATCTTGTGCGCGCCTGGCTGGCGCGATCGCTGGTCAGCCAGTCCGACAGCGACGACCTGATCCAGGAAGCCTATTGCCGCCTCTCCAATGTCGAGGCGTTCGAGCAGATCGCGCGACCCGATGCGTTCTTTTTCCAGACCGTCCGCAACCTGCTGCTCAACCATATCCGTCGCGCGCGCCTGGTGCGGATCGAGACCGTGGCCGAGCTCGACGAACTGGGCCTGGCCGACAATGCGCCATCGCCCGAACGCGTGACAGGCGCACGACGCGATCTGGAGCGTGTGCGCGCCTGCATCGCCGATCTGCCCGAACGCTGCCGCCGGGTGTTCGAACTGCGGCGGATCGAAGGGCTTTCGCAGCGGGAGATCGCGGAGCGGCTGGGGGTGAACGAGAATGTCGTCGAATATGAAGTGTCGCGCGGATTGAAGCTGGTGGTGAAGGCTTTGCGCGCGCGCGGCGATGATGTGACGGATTTTTCGCGCAAGGGCGCGGTTAGGTGAGGTCATGACGACACGGCAAAGTGCGGAAGCGATCGAGAACGAGGCGGCCGACTGGCTCGCACGGCTCGATCGTCATGGCCCTACGCCCGAATTGCTGGCCGAACTGGATCGCTGGCTGGCGGGCGACACCCGCCGGCGCGGTGCATTGCTGCAGGCGGAAGCCGCGTGGAACCTGCTGGTCGGTGAATTCGCCGCACCAGCGGAGCGGGAGGCGGGCATATTGCCCATGCCTTCGACATCCGGGCTGTTCAGCCGCAGGCGCCTGATCGCTTCGGGCGGTGCGGCCGCGCTCGCGGCATCGGTCGCGGGGGGGGCGCTGCTGATCGGGCGCGGCGAAGGCTATGATACCGCGATCGGCGAAATCCGCCGCGTTCCGCTTGCCGACGGATCCATCGCGACGATCAACAGCGCCAGCCGGTTGACGGTTGCGCTTGCCCCGGAACGGCGGACCGTCCGGCTGGACGAAGGCGAGGCCTGGTTCCAGGTCGCGCACGACCAGGCGCGCCCCTTCGTCGCGGAGGCGGGACGCATCCGGGTTCGCGCTGTCGGCACGGCTTTCGCCGTGCGCCGGCGGGCGGAAGGCGGGAGCGGGATAGGTGGGGCCGAGATTCTGGTGACCGAAGGTGTGGTGGAGGCTTGGGCCGATGGTGCGGAGGGGCAGGCGATCCGGCTGTCGGCGGGGCAGCGCGCCTTTGTCGCCGATAACGCCGCGGTGACCGGCCGGGCCGATGCTCCCGCCGAAGTGACGCGCGCACTCGCCTGGCGCGCCGGGCAGATCGACCTGGCGGGAGAGAGCCTCGCGCACGCCATCGCTGAATTCAATCGCTATAATGGCGTGAAGCTGGTGCTGACCGACAAGACGCTCGCGAATGAGCCGCTTTACGGCGTGTTCCGTGTCGACGATCCGCAGAGTTTCGCCGACGCCGTGCATCGCGGTTTCGAGGTGCCGGTGAAGACGGCCGGAAACGAGATCCGGATCGGCGGATAGGAAGATTGAAAAAAATGACGGGGTGGTCCCCGGAAAGCCGTCGCTCGACTGTCTAGGCTCCGGAAGCGGGAAGGCCGCAAGGGCAAGGGACAGGGGGAAACGGGAATGACGATCGCATGCAAATCGAGGGCGCATGTGGTGCGCTGCGCCTGGCTGGCGGCCGCCGCGACGATTGCGCTGTCCTGCGCGGCGCCGGCCATGGCGCAATCACGTCCTTTCGATGTGCCGGCGCAGCCCGCGATCGAGGCGGTTTCGGCGCTGGCGCGTCAGGCCGAGGCGCAGATCCTGCTGCCCGGCCGGATCGCGCGCGGCGTGCGGACCAATACGGTCACCGGCGACATGACGATAGAGCAGGCGCTGCAAAAGCTGCTCGCGGGCACCGGCCTGTCGGCGCAGAAGACCGGGGCAAGGACATGGACGATCGTCCGCAACGCTGCCGCGGTGGGAAACGTGCCGGCGGCGGGCGTCGCCGATGAGCAGGCCGCCCTCGCCGGACAGGAGGGAGGCGCGGAGATCACCGTCACCGGCACGCGCATCCGTGGAGCGACGACGCCTTCGCCGGTGATCCAGCTCACGCGCGAACAGGTGCGCGACGCCGGTTTCACCGAGCTTGGCCAGGTGATCCGCAGTATCCCGCAGAATTTCTCGGGCGGGCAGAATCCCGGCATCGGCTTGGGCGCTGGCGGCATCAACAACCAGAATATCTCGTCGGGCTCGGCGCTCAACCTGCGCGGCCTGGGGCCCGATGCGACGCTGACGCTGCTTAACGGGCGCCGCATGTCGTATAACGGCTTTGTCCAGGCGGTCGACGTCTCTGTGATCCCGGTGGGGGCGCTCGACCGGATCGAGATCGTCGCCGACGGCGCTTCGGCGATCTACGGGTCGGATGCGGTGGCGGGCGTAGCCAACATCATCCTGCGGCGCGATTTCGACGGCGTCGATGCGACGGCGCGCTTCGGCCTGCCGACCGATGGCGGCGGCGAGCAATATCAGCTGGGCGCGACGGCGGGTACGACCTGGGCGAGCGGCGGCCTGATCGCCGGCTATGAATATACCGATGCCAGGGCAATCTTCGCGGATCAGCGCAGCTATACCGGTTATATGCCGGATCCGAACCTGATCTATCCGTCGCGCCGGCAGCATAGCGCGATCGTGAATCTGCATCAGGGCATCACCGATTTCCTGGAGTTCAGCGTCGACGGGCTCTACACCCATCGCGCATCGAGAACCGGCCTCTCCTCGCAACCGGCACAGTTCGTCCGCCAGGCGGTCGAATCCACCGTCTATGCAGTCTCACCCAGCCTGAAGGCGCGCCTGCCCGGCGACTGGTCGGTCACGCTCGGCGGTAATTACAGCCGCGACAAGACCGAGTTCGACGCCAGCTATTCGATCTATTCGATCAATCGCCAGATCGATTCCCGCGGCTGCTATTGCAACGAAAGCCATGCGGTGGAGATCGATGCGGAAGGGCCGTTGTTCCACCTGCCGGGCGGCGATCTGCGTGTCGCCGTGGGCGCCGGATATCGGCGCAGCGATTTCGACTATATCTCCTACACAAGGCTGACCCGCGAGAGCGGCCGGCGCAGCAGCCGCTATGCGTTCGGCGAGGTTTCGATGCCGCTGGTTGGCCCCGGCCAGGGCATATCCGGGATCAACCGGCTGACGGCGACGGCGGCGCTGCGCTACGAGGATTATGGCGATACCGGCAGCATCACCACGCCCAAGCTCGGGCTGATCTACGAACCGATCCCGGACTTGAGCCTGCGCGCATCCTGGGGGCGATCGTTCAAGGCGCCGACATTGCTCCAGCAATATTCGGAATCGATCGTCTATCTGATGGCGATCGACGAATTCGCGGGCGTGAACTATCCGCCAGGATCGACGGTGCTGATGTCCTATGGCGGCAACCGCAACCTGAAGCCTGAACGGGCCGAGACCTGGTCGACGACAGTCTCCATCCATCCTCGCGCGCTTTCCGGATTGCGGATGGAATTGAGCTATTTCAACGTCGATTACCGTGACCGCGTCGTCCAGCCCATCACCTTCACCGAACGCGCCTTCGTCGATCCCGCTTATCGCCAGTTCCTGACCCTGGGCCCGTCGGCCGCGGCGCAGGGCGATCTGATCGCGGCTTCGGCAACAGGGATCACATATAACAGCGCGGGCGAGGATTATGATCCGGCCAAGGTCGTCGCCCTGCTTCACAATCTCTACACCAATGCGGCGCGATCAAAGGTCAGCGGTGTCGACCTGACAGCATCCTATGCCTTCGATCTCGGCGCGGGGCATGCGCGGCTCAGCGGATCCGCGACCTGGCTGAAGGGCAGCCAGCAGAACAGCACGGGCGAACCCGCGTTCCGAACGGTCGGCCTGGTCTTCAACCCGCCGAAATTCAGCGCACGCGGGGGACTGGTCTGGAACCGGGGCGGATTGACGCTCGCGGGCTTCGTCAATCATGTCGGCAGCGTCACCGACGACACGCAGGCGCCGCCCGCACCGACGGGATCCTTCACCACGGTCGACGCCAATCTGCGCTACCGCACCGATCCCGGACGCTCGATCCTCTCGGACGTGGAACTGGGCCTGTCGATCCAGAACCTGTTCGACAGGAGCCCGCCCCGGATGACGCCGATCGTCGACTATGTCGTGAACTATGACTCGACCAACTATTCGGCGATCGGCCGCTTCGTCAGTCTGTCGGTGACCAAGCATTGGTGAACCGGGCATAGCGCAAAGAACGGTTTTCGGGAGGTTTCCGATGGTCAACGCCATGCGTTCGGGCATGTTGCTGCTCATGTCATGCGCCTTCGGCACGGCGCATGCCGCCAAACCCTATGATGTCGACGACATGCTGGAGGTGGAGTCGGTCGGCGGTGTCCGGTTCGATCCATCGGGCAAACGGCTCATCTACGAGCGTTACGGACCGTTCGATCGTCAGGCAGATTTCGGCCAGCAGGACGTGATCGGCGAACTGCGCTCGAAGATCCTGATCGTCGATCTGGACGGGACGGGGGCATCCTCGCCACTGTTCCCACAGGATCCGGCGAGCGGCTATACGATCAGCGGGCTTTCTCCCGATGGCCGGCGCCTCGTCTTCCGGCATGCCTCGCGCACCGGTGCCAGAGCGGGCGTCGTGCCGCTCGCCGGGGGAGCGGCGCGGGAATTCGATCTTTCGCCGACCTATAGCCCGATCCAGTCGCTGTCCTGGATCGAACAGGGCGTCGTATTCTCCGCCGAACCGGCAGGTGAAGCGGCGGCCGGCGGAACCGCCGCCGCCTTTGCCGGGCTCTGGGCGCGGCGCAATCGCGGCGATGCGCCGACCGCCGGCGTGATCGGCAGCGGCCGTTTTGCCGTCCTTCCGGAAACCTCCGGCGGCCTTGTCGTGGCCGATGCCGGCTCGATGCGGACGGCTCCGCTGGCGTCCGGGCGCTTCTCGACCTGGCACGCATCCGCCGACGGTTCGATCGTCGCTGCGCTTCGAGAGGAACGGCTGGCGATCGATCCTGCGCGGCGGATCGAGCATGGTGCCAATATGGGGGGCATCCAGCGCCGGCTGCTGATCCTCGATCCGCGCGCGGGGGGGGCGCAGAAGCCGGATGAGCCCTGCACCGGCTGCGATGTGCTTGCATCCTCGTTGAACTGGTCGGCCTCCGCGCCCTTGCTGTCCTTCGTCGCGCGCGACGAGGGCAGGGGCTGGGATACTGCCCGCTACAGGATCTACGATCGCCGCAGCGGCCGGGCGTCGACAGTGGATCTCGGCGCGCTCAAGCCGCATGCTGGCCGGATGGGCTTCGCGCTCGATATGCAATCGGCATGGATCGGCGATCGGCTGGCGATCCTCGCGGAACCCGCCGGAACGCCGCCGGGCACGCCCGTCCGGGCGGACTGGTATCTGGTCGGCCGGGGAAAGCCGCGCAATCTGACCGCCGCTTTTGGGGGCGCCGCGCCCAAACTGATCGGGATCGGCCGCGACACCCTGATCGTCCTGCACGATGGAGAGGCCTGGGCGATCGACCGGACTGGCAAGCGCCGCAACCTGACCGCCGCTATCGCCGAACCGGTGCGACCCTGGCGGCCAGTCGGGCCGTTCGGTCCGGTGCCCGAACAGAATCTCCAGCCGAGCGATTGCGTCACCCTGCGGCTCGCCGCCGGGGGCGCCGGCAAGCCGGAGCGGCTGATCTTCGTCGAACTGGCGTCCGGCCTGGTCGACACGGTCGCCGCGTCGCTGCCGGGCGGGGAATTCGTCGCCGCGTCTCCCGTCGGCCGGCGCGCCGCGCTGATCGAACGCGACCGCAACACCACCCTGCTCTCGGTTGTGGGGGCCGACGGATCTCGCCGCGAAGTGGCGCAATTGAACCGGCATCTGCAGAATGTCGTCGGCGGCACGCCGGTCCGTATCGATCACAAGGGGCCGAGCGGCGATGCGCGCACCTCGTGGATCCTGCTGCCGCCCGGTTATCGCCCGGGCATGCCGGTGGCGACGATCGTTAATGTCTATCCGGGATCGTTCTTCACCGGCGGAACCTGGAGCAAATGGTCTCTCGACGACATCCATGCGCTCAACGACCATATCCTGGCGGCGCATGGCTATGCCGTGCTCTATCCCTCGATCCCGGTCGATTACGATCAGCTGCCGCGCGATCCGCTGAAGGGCCTGCCCGAACAGATATTCGCCGCGATCGATGCGGCCGTCGCGCAGGGCTATGTCGATCCCGATCGGCTCGGCGTCCAGGGGCAGAGCTATGGTGGCTACACCACCGGTGCGCTTGTCGGGCTGACCGATCGGTTCAAGACCGCGGTGGCGCAGGCGGGTATCTACGATCTGGTCAGCAGCTATGGCCAGTTCGTGATGGACCTGCGGCTGAAGGCGGAGAAGACCGGGCTCGACCTGTTTTCAACCAGCCTGATGGAAACGGGACAGGGCGGGATGGGGGCGCCGCCCTGGGCCGATCCCGAACGCTATCTGCGCAATAGCCCGCTGATGCATGTCGAGAAGATCAAGACGCCGATCATGCTGATGACCGGCGATCTCGATTATGTCTCGACGACGCAGACCGAGGAGTTCTTCACCGCGCTTACCCGGCTGAACAAGGATGCGGTGATGGTCCGCTATTATGGCGAGGATCATGTCTACAACTCGCCCGCCAACATTCGTGACATGTGGCGGCGGATCCTCGACTGGTATGACAGTACGTTGGGCGGACCGGGCGCGAAGAGCGCGGCTCCGGCACGCTGAAACCGGGCGGTGCGGTTACAATTTGCGACAATATCGTGCCAATCCTGCCATGATTTGACGACAGGTGCCCCCTAGTTCGGCATCAACCGAAGAGCATTCAGGGGCCTGTTGTGATCCAGCGTAAATCCGTCGTGTTCCTTTCCCTCCTGCTGGGCGCCGCCCCCGGCGCCTTGATGGCGCAGGGGGCCGATCCCCAGCGAGCGCCTGCCGCTGCGCCGGCGCAGGCCGAAAGCACCGACGACATGTCCGACGAGGAGATCGTGGTTTCGGGCGTTCGGCCGCGCGGATCCGTCATCGGCACGATCGAACCCGAACAGCGGCTGAGCCCCGCCGATATCCGCGCTTATGGTGTGACTTCGGTTTCCGAACTGATCACCGAACTGGCGCCGCAGACCAATGCCGCCGGCGGCGCCCCCGTGGTGTTGCTCAACGGCAAGCGCATCTCCGGCTTCTCCGAGATCCAGGACCTGCCGACCGAGGCGATCGCCCGCGTCGAAGTGCTGCCGGAACAGGTGTCGCTGAGCTATGGCTATTCGCCCAACCAGAAGGTGGTGAACATCGTCCTGCGCCAGCGCTTTCGCGCGATGACGGGCGAGGTGCGCGGCGGTGTATCGACTGATGGCGGTCGTGAGAATGGCAGCGTCAACACGGGACTGCTCCGGATCCGTGGCGACGATCGCTTCACCGTCGATCTGAAATATTCGCGTGCGGCGGATCTGCTCGAAAGCCAGCGCGATATCATCCCGACCGCGCCGGGGCGCCCCTATTCGCTTGCCGGCACGATCACCTCCACGCTTGCCGGGGGCGAGATCGATCCCGCGCTGTCGGGGCTGGCCGGCCGGACGGTCACGACAGCCGCGGTGCCGGGCAGCGCGGCCGCATCCGCCCCCTCGCTGGCCGATTTCGTCGCGGGTGCTGGCGTTACCGATGTCGACGACCTTGGACGCTATCGCACGCTCAGCCCCGAGACCGAGAATTTCGCGGCGAACGCGACCTATGCGCGCGCACTGGGTGGCGTTTCGGCATCGCTCAACGGCCGGCTGGAACTGAGTGACAGCCAGTCGCTCCAGGGCCTGCCTTCGCTCGCGCTGACCGTGCCGGGGGCCAATCCTTTCTCGCCCTTCGCAGGGGATACGCGGCTGCTGCGTTATCTCGATCAGGATGGTGCGCTGGCCCAGCGCGTGCGCGGCACCACCGGTCATGTCGGCCTGACGCTGAACGGTCGGATCGCCAAGGGCTGGCAATGGTCGTTCACCGGCGCCGGCGATATCTCGGACACCCGCACGCGCACCGATCGCGGCATTTCCGCCACCGCCATCCAGTCTTTGCTCGATGCCGGAGATGCGGCGCTCAATCCTTACGGTGCGTTGCCCGCCAATTTGCTGACCAACCGGCTGACCGACACCGCACAATCGAGATATCGCGCGATCAGCGGCGACCTGCTTGTCAGCGGATCGCTGTTCGATCTGCCTGCGGGCACGGTCACCACATCGATCAAGGCGGGTGCTTCGGCCAACGGCTTCAACAGTCGCTCGATCCGATCGGGTACACCCTATGCGCTTGATTATTCTCGCGAGGTCGCCAGCGGGCAGATCAGCGTCGATGTGCCGCTCACCAACCGCAGCCGCGACGTTCTCGGCGCGCTCGGCGACATCTCGGTCAACATGAATGCCGGTGTTCAGGAGCTATCGGACTTCGGCACCCTGTCGACGCTCGGCTATGGCGCGCGCTGGACGCCGATCGAGCAGGTCCGCATTCTCGTCTCCGCCAACCAGGATCGCGCGGCGCCAACAGGACAGCAGATCAACGATCCGCAGGTGGTGACGCCCAACGTGCCGGTGTTCGACTATGCGCGTGGCGAAACGGTGTTCGTGTCCCAGATTTCGGGCGGCAATGCGCTGCTGCGCGAAAGCGTGCGCGATCAGTTCCGCATCAACGCAACGATCAAGCCCTTCGAGAAGCTGAACCTGACGCTCACCGCCAATTATCTGAACAGCCGCACGAGCAATCCGATCTCGGCCTTCCCATCGCCCACACCCGCGATCGAAGCCGCGTTCTCACAGCGCTTCATGCGCGATGCCGATGGCGCGCTGATCCAGATCGATTCGCGGCCGATCAATTTCCTGCGCTCGCACAGCGAAAGGTTGCGCTGGGGTTTCGACCTGTCGATCCCCGTCAAATCGGCGATCCAGAAGAAGATCGAGGCCTGGCGCGCGGGCGGGGCGAAGCCGGAGGATCGGCCGGAGGAATTGCGGGCGCTGTTCGGCAATCGCCGCCGCGAAGAGGGGCGCAATCCCGGTGAGGGCGGCCAGCGCCCCGAAGGCGCGCCGGGCGAGGGTGGCCAGCGCACAGGCGGGCTCGATGGCGCGGGCCCCGGCGGCGGGCCGGGCGGTGGTTTCGGCCGCATGCGCTTCGGCGGCGGTCGCGGCGGGCAGGGTGGTGGTGGCCGCATCCAGCTCGGCCTTTATCACACCTGGCATCTGACCGAATCGATCCTGATCGCGCCGGGCGTGCCCAAGCTCGATCTGCTCGATGGCGATGCGGTGGGATCGTCGGGCGGACAGCCGCGTCACGAGATCGAGGCGCGCGCCGGCTATACCAATAACGGGCTCGGCGCACGGCTCAGCCTCAACTGGGAAAGCGGCACGCATGTCGATGGGGCGCTGGGCGGCACGTCCCGCCTGGAATTCGGCGATCTCGCGACCGCCAACCTGCGGCTGTTCGCCAATCTCGGCCAGATGCCCAAGCTGGTGACGGCGCACCCCTTCCTGCGCGGCACGCAGGTTTCGCTGTCGGTGAACAATCTCTTCAACAGCCGCCGTTCGGTGACCGATGCGACGGGCGCGACACCACTGCGCTATCAGCCCGCCTATCTCGATCCGGTCGGCCGCAGCGTCATGCTGAGCATCCGGAAGCTGTTTTTCTAGGACGGGGCCGCGCCGAGCGGCTAGAGCGGATCCATGCACATCATGAACCGACCGCCGCGCGCATGACTTATTATCTCGGCATCGATGCGGGCGGCAGCCATTGCCGCAGCAGGCTGGTCGACGAGAGCGGCGCGATTCTCGGGACCGGGGAAACCGGACCGGCCAATGCCAAGATTGGCATGGACCGGCTGTCTGCCACGCTGCGTGACGCCGCCGATCAGGCGATCGCGGCCGCCGGCCTCGACGATAACGCTGTCGCCGGAATCCGCGCGGGAATGGGTATTGCGGGCATCCGGCGCCCCGGCGTGCGCGCAGCCTTGGCCAATCTCGACTTTCCCTTCGCCTCGGTCGCGTTCGACACCGATGGGGCGATAGCCAATATCGGCGCGCATCGCGGCGGCGATGGTGCGGTGCTGGTGATCGGCACGGGCAGCATCGCGCAACTGCGCGTCGGCGGGCGCGACTTCTCGATCGGCGGCTATGGTTTTCCGATCTCGGACGAAGGCAGCGGCGCCGCGCTCGGGCTGAGCGCGATGCGGCATGCGCTGCGTGCGCTCGACGGCCGTACCCAGCGCACGCCGCTCAGCGCGGCGGTGACGGAGCGCTTCGGCCACGATACGCTTCAGGCCGTCGCCTGGATGGATGAGGCGACGCCGAAGGATTATGCCGCGCTCGCGCCGCTGGTGATGGACTATGCCGAGGCGAACGATGCGATCGCGCGCTCGATCGTCGAGGATGCCGCGCTCCATATCGAACGCTTCATCGAAACGATCTTCGCCCAGGGTGCCCCCGCCTGTGCGCTTGCGGGCGGCCTCGCGCAACGCATGCGCCCCTGGCTGCGCGCGCGCACCGTCGCGCAACTGAGCGAGCCGCAGGGCGATCCGCTCGATGGCGCGCTGCTGTTGGCGGGGTTCGGGCGCTAGACTCGCTTCTGGCTCTCACTCCCTCAACGTAGAAAGTTCGCCGCCAATCCATGTCCGCGTCACTCGCCGGTCTCGATCGAGATGAACAAGATCGGCCGCCAGCCCCGGCGCGATCGCGCCGGTGCGGTCGGCAAGGCCGAGAAAGGCGGCGGGATTGCCGCTGGCCGCGCGCGATGTCTCGACCAGCGAAAGCCCGATCCAGTCCATCGCGTTGCGGAACGCCTCCACCATGGTCAGCGCCGATCCCGCCAGCGTGCCGTCCGGTCCCCGGCAGATACCGTCAACCATGTGGATCTCGCGGCCCATCAGCGTGAAACCGGGCAGCTTTCCGCCGACGGGCGGCATCGCATCGGTCACCAGCATCACACCGTCGATGCCGCGCGCGCGCACCGCGATCGTCATCGCGGCGGCATGGACATGATGGCCGTCGACGATCAGTCCGAAGCGGCTTTTCTGATCCTCGATCGCGGCGCCGACCATTCCGGGTTCTCGACTGCCGAGTTGCGTCATCGCATTGAACAAATGGGTGAAGCCGTGCAGACCTTCGGCAAGCGCCGCGCGCGTCGTATCGTAGTCGGCCATGCTGTGTCCGGCCGCGACAATCACACCGCCATCGGCGAGTGCGCGGATCGTGCCTGCCGGGGCCAGTTCCGGCGCGATGGTGACCAGTCTTTTTCCGGGACCTGGGCGTGCGAGCAGCGCGATCGTATCCGCATCGAGAATGCGGAATTTCGACGCGTCATGGATGCCGCGCTTGTCGGCATTGAGGAATGGCCCCTCGACATGGATGCCGAGAATGCCGGGCTCGCCCGCCGCGATCGCCGCATCGACGGCATCGATCGCCCGGCCGACCATGGGCAATTCATCGCTGATCAATGTCGGTAGCAGCCCCGTCGTGCCATAGCGTCGATGCGCCGCCGCGATCGCGCGGATGCCCTCCAGCGTCGGCAGATCGTTGAACAGCACGTCTCCACCGCCGTTCACCTGGACGTCGATGAAACCGGGCAGCAGCCAGCCGCCGTCGAGATCGATCGCCTCCACGCCGGAGGCGAGACTGCGTTCCGGCACGATCGCGGCGATATGCGGCCCATCGAGGAGCAGCGCATAGTCGTCGATCACGGCGTCGGGGGTGACGATGCCCGCGCCTTTGAGAGCGATCCGCGTCATAATGTGCGCGTTACCTTGGCAAGATAGGGCGGGCGATCGGGATCGCGGCCGCGCGCGAGCGAAAGAGCGTTCGCGAAACCGTAAAAGGCCTGGATCATCGCGATCGCGCCAAGCACGGGATGTGCGGCTTCAAGCGAGGAAAGGGCGATCGACGCGCCGCGAAGGTCCTCCTTCCGGCCGGTCGCGATCACGGTCGCGCCGCGTTCGGCGAAGCTCGCGATCCGTTCGGCCAGGCCTGTGCGCGCCGCATCTGCTGGGCCGAAGACGAAGACGGGATCGGTCGCTTCCACCAACGTCATCGGGCCGTGCGCGACTTCGGCGCTGCTGAACGCTTCGGCATGGAGACCGGATGTTTCCTTGAACTTGAGCGCGGCCTCGCCCGCGATCGGAAAGGTCAGGCCGCGGCCGAGCACGAGCAGGCTCGTTGCGTCGACAAGCGGCGGGATCGCCGCGCTCCAGTCGAGCGCCGAAGCGGCGCGCAGCGTATCGCCGATGCCGTCGAGCGCCGCCAGCAACGCGCCGTCGCCGCTCCATTCCGCTGTCAGATGCGCGAGTGCGGCGAGCGCGGCGATGAAGCTCTTGGTCGCGGCGACGCTGCTTTCCTGCCCGGCATGAAGCGGCAGCAGGATATCCGCCATTTCGGCGAGCGGGGAGGTTTCATCGTTGACGAGAGCGATCAGCAGGGCGCCTGCCGCCTGTGCTTCCTGCGCCGCGCACAGCAGGTCCGGGCTGCGTCCGGATTGGGAAATCGCGATCATCGGCGTGCCCGCCAGGCGCGGCGAGGTCGCGTGATAAAGCGCGCCGATCGACGGCGCATGGCTGAGGGTCGGCAGTTTCAGCCGGGTTTCGAACAGGACCTTCGCGAACCCCGCCGCCTGGTCCGAACTGCCGCGCGCCAGCGTTGCGGCAAAGGGCGGATCGAGCGCGCGGAGGCGTTCGGCGGCCGACTTCACGGCATCCCGGTTGCGCGCGATCTGGCGTTCGCAGACCGAGGCGGCTTCGCCCGCCTCGCGGATCATCAGGCTTTCGGTAGGCATATGCCTTCAATAGCGATGGCGCGCGCCACGCCAATCATTATTAGAGACGATCAGCAATTCAGGAGCCGAGATGTCCACCGAAACCGTCGATCCGCGCTTCGTCGATATCGACCTCTGGCCGACCGAAACGGCGGTGGAAGCGATGCTGGAAGGGCAGTTGGCCGCCGTCGCCGCGCTGAAAAGCCAGGTCGGCGCGCTTGCGCGCGCGAGCGACGCGGCGGCGGAGCGGCTCAACCGGGGCGGGCGGCTCGTCTATGCCGGCGCCGGCACGTCCGGGCGGATCGCGGTGCAGGACGGCGTCGAACTGACCCCAACCTATGACTGGCCGTCCGATCGCCTCGTCTATCTGATGGCGGGTGGCATGGGTGCGCTCACCGAAAGCGTCGAGGGCGCGGAGGACGATGCCGATGCCGCGCGCGCCGAGATCGCTGAGGCCGGGGTTGGCCCGCTCGACGTCGTCATCGGCGTCGCCGCGAGCGGACGCACCCCCTATACCGTCGCCGCCGTCGAGGCTGGACGGGCCGCTGGCGCGCTGACCATCGGCATCGCCAACAATCAAGGCGCGCCGCTGCTCGCGGTGGCCGAACATGCGCTGCTCGCCGAAACGGGCAGCGAACTGGTGGCGGGATCGACGCGCATGAAGGCGGGCACGGCGCAGAAAGCGGCGCTCAACCTGTTCTCCACCGCGACGATGCTGCGCTGCGGCCGCGTCTATCGCGGGCTGATGGTCGATATGCGCATCTCCAACATCAAGTTGCAGCGCCGCGCCGCCGCGATGGTCCGCGATCTTGCCGGCGTCGATGAAGCGGCGGCGCAGGCTGCGCTCGATGCCGCCGGACGCGACATCAAGGCGGCGGTGTTGATCGCGGGCGGTGCGAGTGTCGATGAAGCGCGTGAACGACTGGCGGCTGCTAAGGGCAACCTCCGCTCGGCGCTCGCACAGAAACCTTAAATGACCTGCCCTGCCGCCCAGCCGCTGGCCCAGGCCCATTGGAAATTATAGCCGCCCAGCCAACCGGTGACGTCGACGGCTTCGCCGATCGCGTAGAGCCCTGGGACCTTGCGGGCTTCCATCGTCTGCGACGATAACCCGTCAGTGGCGATGCCGCCCACCGTCACTTCGGCCTTCGCGAAGCCCTCGCTGCCATTGGGCATGAAGCGCCAGTCCGCGATCAGGCGTTCGGCCTGTTTCAGCGCGGTATCGCTTTGCGCGCCGAGTTCGCCCGCGGGCAGCCTGTCCGCGAGTGCGGTCGCCAGCCGGTCGGGCAGGATCGCGCCGAGTGCGGCGCGCAGGGTGGTGCGTGGACGCTGGCGTTTCGCCTGGATCAGCCAATCGGCTTCGGCCCTGGGTGCGAAGTCGATCGAGATCGGCTGGCCGTGCCGCCAATAGGAGGAGACCTGCAGGATCGCGGGGCCGGAAAGGCCGCGATGCGTGAACAGTGCGGCCTCGGCGAAGCTCGCCTTGCCGCACCGGGCGATGACGGGCGCGGAGACGCCGGACAAGGAGCGGAACAGGGCTTCGCTGTCGGGCAGGGTCAGCGGAACCAGTGCGGGGCGAGGCTCCACCACCTTCAATCCGAAACGGCGTGCAAGATCATAGGCGAAGCCCGTCGCGCCCAGCTTCGGGATAGAGGGCCCGCCCGTCGCGATCACCAGCGCCGGTGCGGTCGATATGCGATCGCCATGCGTGACGCGAAAGCCGCCATCGGCATGCGCGACGTCGCGGATCGGCGATCCCAGCGCCAGCCGGACGTCGCCGGCGTCGCATTCGTCGAGCAGCATCGCCACGATCTGCCGGGCGGAACCGTCGCAGAAGAGCTGGCCCAGGGTCTTTTCATGCCAGGCGATGCCATGACGATCGACCAGATCGATGAAATCCTGCGCGGGATAGCGGCTGAGCGCCGATTTGGCGAAATGCGGATTGGCCGAGAGATAGCGATCGGGGGCAGCGTCGATATTGGTGAAGTTGCAGCGGCCGCCACCCGAAATCAGGATCTTCTTGCCTGCCGCATCGGCGTGATCGATCACCAGCACGCGCCGCCCGCGCTGGCCGGCGACAGATGCGCACATCAACCCCGCGCCTCCGGCACCAAGGATGATCGCATCGAACTGGCTGGGGTCGGCAGGCATGGCGATGCCCGTGGCACAGATCGCGGCGGCGGGGGAGGGCGTTTTTATCCGCCGGCGGTCAGCCGCGCGAAATGCCGCGAATATGGCGGGGCTGGATCGCGGCGATATCGGCGATGCCGGCGAGCACCATCGTCCGCTCGAACTCCTCGTGCAGCAAGGTCAGCGCACGATCGACACCGGCTTCGCCGCCAGCGGCCAGGCCGAACAGATAAGGGCGCCCGATCGAGCAGCCGGTGGCGCCCAGCGCCAGCGCCTTGACCACATCCGATCCGCGCCGGATGCCGCCGTCGCAGATCACGTCCGGCCCGTCGCCCAGCGCTTCGCGGATCGGGGCGACTTGGTCGATCGGGGCAGGGGCCCCGTCGAGCTGACGCCCGCCATGGTTGGAGATCATCACCCCCGTCGCACCCGCGGCGATCGCGTGTTTCGCATCCTGGGGCGTCATCACGCCCTTGATCGAGAGCGGCCCGCCCCATTCGGCCGCGAGCCATTCGACATCGCGCCAGGTCAATGTGCGGTCGAACTGGCCGCCGATATAATCGAACAGGCTCATCGGCCCATCGGCCAGCGCGTCGACGCGGTGGCTGACATTGGCGAAATCGAAGCGTGCGGCGGAGAGCGCGGGGATCGACCAGCCCGGATGGCGGGCATAGCTGAGCATCGACCGCAGCGTCAGGCGCGGCGGCACCGCCAGGCCGTTGACCCGGTCGCGCTCGCGATTCCCCGCGACCGGCGTGTCGACGGTGAGCGCCAGGCCGTGAAAGCCCGCCGCCTTGCACCGCGCGACGAACTCCGCGGTGAGCCCGCGATCCTTGAAGATGTAGATCTGGAAGATCTTCGGCCCGCCAAAAGCCCTGGCGAGATCCTCCAGTCGCGTCGTGCCGAGCGTCGAGAGACCATAGGGCAGACCGTGACGCGCCGCCGCGCGGGCGACGGCGAGTTCGGCGTCGCCGTGGAACATCCGGTTGAGCCCGGTCGGCGACAGCATCAGTGGCCAGGCCGCAGGCTGGCCGAACATCCTGGTTTCGGTGCGGATGCTGGAAACGTCGACCAGAACATCGGGCACCAGCTCGTACCGTGAAAAGGCGGACATGTTGCGCGCCAGCGTCACCTCGTCGTCCGCACCGCCATCGATATAGTCGAAGATCGGGCGCGGCAGCCGCCGTCGCGCCATCAGGCGCAGGTCTGTGACATTGTAAGCGTGCTCCAGCCGTTTCACCCGGGTCTCCGCAAGCCGGCCCGGCACTGTGCCGGGCAGGCCGTTCCTATCAGGATGCGGAGAGCGCGCCAGTCAGAACAGGCGGGATCATGCCGGCTGCGACGCCAGCACCGCATCGAGCTGCTCGAAGCTGCCGCCCCAGCCCTGGTTCATCGAGGGAATCTGTTCGATGAAGATGCGGCATTCCTCCGCCGTTGCGCCGATCGTTTCAGACGTCAGCGTCATCCGGGTGCGGTCGCCATCTTCCTCGAACACAACGCTGTTGAGCAGTTCGAGCGGCCAGACGCCGTCGAAAAAAGGCGCGCGCGCCAGGTCTCCCCGTTCGTCGGCGAAGGAGTGCACCCAGCTCAGCCGAGAGGGCTCCGTCACTTCGCGATGGACAAACCGCGCCCAGATCGCGCCGCCACCGGACATGTCCATGCGCAGATGCGTGATGCCGCCGGGGCGCGGATCATGCGCCAGGACCGTGGTGGTCGTGCCTTTCGGGCCGAACCAGCGGGCGAGCAGGGCCGGATCGGTCCAGGCGCGCCAGACGAGCGCGCGGGGTGCATCGAGCATCCGGGTGATGGTGAAATGGGCATTGTTGGTTTCGGTCATCGGGGTCATTCCTTGGTTTCGGGTTGCTGCAAATCGGCGAGAAGTTCGTCGAGCCGGTCGAAACTGTCGTCCCAGAGCTGGCGCACGCCATCGATCCAGGCGCCGGCCTCGGCGAGTGCCGCTGTGTTCAATCGCCGCGGCCGCGACTGGGCCGCGCGGCCGCGCTCGATCAGTCCTGCGACCTCAAGCACTTTCAGATGCTTGGAGATCGCGGGCTGGCTGATGCCGAACGGCTTCTGGAGATCGGTGACGGTCGCCTCTCCCCGCGCGAGCATGGCGAGAATGCCCCGGCGCGTGGGATCGGCGAGCGCGGCGAATTTGAGGTTGAGCGAGTCGTTCATAACGACTCGTCTATATATCTAGTTGGTTATGTAATCAAGCCAGCGCAAGGACGCCGGGCGCGAATCGCGCTGCAAGCGAGCCATTCTTTGCCTTATTTGCCGAGCTGGCCGCGAACCGCGCCCTTGGGGAAGGCGGCATTATGGACGTTCACATAATGATCGGCCGGGGCGGCGATAAGCGCGGCGATCACGGCCGCATCCGCCGCCTTGCAGCCTTCGGACGTGCCGCCGGCCGGCGCGTCGAGCGTGACCACCGGCGGGCCGGCAACGCCGGTCGCGCCCTTGTGGATATGCGCCATTGTCGCCGCATCGATGCCGTCGACGGAGAGGGTGTAGCAGACCTCACCCTTGGCGGCGTTCACGCTCACCGTCGCGGTGCCGCTGCCGTCGGGATCGCCCGGTCCGGGCACTTCGGCGGCGCCGCTCAATTTGGTGACCATCTTGACCGGACCGGCGGCAAGGGCGGGCGTCGCGACGATCGCGGCTGCCGCTAGGATCAGCATGGTTCGCATGGCATCTCTCCTCTCAGGCTATCGTGCGATCATATGTCGGGGCGGCGGGCCGGCGCCATTCCTTTGTCGGTCGCTATGCGCGGTTGGGCACGCCGGGCACTCATCCCGTCGCTAAGCGGTCGGCGCGATAACGCGCCGGGGAGATGCCGAGCAGCCGCTTGAACATGGTGGAGAAGGCGGCAGGGCTGTCATAGCCGAGGTCCATCGCGATCGCGGTGATCGGCGCGCCGGTCGCGAGGCGGGGAAGCGCGACGAGCAGGCAGGCCTGTTGCCGCCATTCGCCGAAGCTCATGCCGGTCTCCCGCCTGAACGCCCTTGTGAATGTACGCCGTTCCATGCCTAGGCGCGTGGCCCAGTCGTCGATTGTATCGTGCGGCGCCGGCGCTTCCAGGAAATCATGGCAGAGGCGCGCCAGCGCGGCGTTGGCGGGAAAGGGCACTGCCAGCGGAATGCGCGGCGCGCGTTCGAGTTCGGCGACGATCAGTGCCATGACAAGGCCGTCGCGAGCGGCCATCTCGTAATTGGGATCGATATCGACCGACACGGCGAGCAGGCTGCGCAGCAGCGGAGAGACCGCCAGCACCATGCAGTCGCCGCCCAGCGCGCGGCTCGCGGTCGCGTTGAGCAGCAGGCTGCGCGTCGAAACCGGGCCGACCATGCGCACGGCATGCATGATCCCGGCGGGTATCCACACCGCCCGCTCGGGCGGGGCGATCCAGACGCCCTGGGGCGTGGTGGCGACGACGACGCCGCTGGCCGCGTAGAGCAACTGCCCGCGGCCGTGCCGATGCGGCGCAAGCTCGAACGAGGGCGGATAATCATTGCCGATCGCGACCACGGGGCGCGGCGCATGATCGTAATCGTCCGGATCGGTCCACGGTTTTGCCATGTCCCACTCGCAAAACTGAAAGTCCCAAGCGAAGATGCGGGACAGGTTTGGCGGGCCTATCGCATCGTGACGTCAAAGGAAATGCCGATGTCCAGCAGCCCGATCGATGCCGCCCCCAAATCCGTCGCTCCGCAACCCGTCGCGATCGAGACCACCGTCTTTCCGGTGATCTTCGCGATCAGCTTCTGCCATCTGCTCAACGACATGATGCAGGCGCTGCTGCCGGCCATCTACCCCAATCTGAAGGAAGAACTGGGGCTCAGCTTCAGCCAGATCGGACTGGTCACCCTGGTCTACCAGATCACGGCGTCGATCCTGCAGCCATTGATCGGGCTCTATTCGGACAGGAAGCCCTCGCCGCTGGCCTTGCCGGGCGGAACCCTGTTCTCGCTCGCCGGATTGGCTGTGCTCTCCGTCGCGCACAGCTACGGATTGCTGCTGGTCGGCGCATCGCTGCTCGGCATGGGATCCTCGGTTTTCCACCCGGAATCCTCGCGGGTCGCGCGCATGGCGGCGGGGCCGCGCAAGGGCATGGCGCAATCGCTGTTCCAGGTGGGCGGCAATGCCGGCTCGGCGCTGGGTCCGCTCGCCGCCGCCCTGGTGGTCGTGCGCTTCGGCCAGAGCAGCCTCGCCTTTTTCGCGCTGCTCGCCCTGCTGTCATGCGCGATCCTGTGGCAGGTCGGCATCTGGTATCGCGATCACGGGCTGGCGCGCTTGCGCGCGGGGCACAAGAGGCTGGAGGGGCTGGAATTGCCGCGCGGCGCGGCGCGCAGGGGCATATTGATCCTGCTCGCGCTGACATTCTCGAAATATGTCTATCTGGGCAGCATCACCAGCTATTTCACTTTCTATCTCATCCATCGCTTCGGCGTGTCGGTGGAAACCGCGCAGTTCCACCTGTTCGTGTTCCTCGGCGCGGTCGCGGTCGGCACATTCGTCGGTGGTCCGGTGGGCGATCGCATCGGCCGCAAGTTCGTGATCTGGATCTCGATCCTGGCGGTGCTGCCGTTCAGCCTGTTGATGCCGCATGTCGATCTGTTCTGGACGAGCGTGCTCAGTGTCGTGATCGGCCTGTTGCTGGCATCAGCCTTTCCCGCGATCGTGGTGTTCGCGCAGGAACTGATGCCGGGCAAGGTCGGCATGATCTCCGGCATGTTCTTCGGCTTCTCGTTCGGCGTCGGCGGGCTCGGCGCGGCCGTGCTGGGCGAGGTGGCGGACGTCTACGGGATCGAGACGGTGTATATGATCTGTTCGTTCCTGCCGGCGATCGGCCTGATCGCGGCCTTCCTGCCGGATATGCGGCATCCGCGATCCGGGCCGAAGGCTGTCGTGGCTACCGGCTGAAGCTGCCGCGCTGCAGGAACGCCAATGTCTGGGCGCGGACGCGGCGGTCATAAACCATCAGCGTATGCGATACCGGCATTACGATATGGTCGCGCATGCCCTCGACGCGCGTGGCGCTGACGCTCACCTTCCCGTCATTGGGGCGCGGCACCAGCAATCTGGGGAAAACCGGATCGATTGCGCGATCGCCGGCGATCACACCGAGGTCGAAATCGACGGGCCCGAGAATATCTTCATCGGCGGCTGACCGCCCGGTGCGGAGATGCGCGCCGCTTGCCCCCAGCATGATCCCGTCCATGCGCAACCGGAACAGCAGATCGGCGAGTTCGCTGCCCGCATTGGGCGGCCCCAGCATGACGACGCGTCCAGGCCGGGAAGGGCGATGCACCTTGAACAGGGCTCGGGCGACCAGTCCGCCCAGCGAGTGCGTCACCATGTGGAGCGGGCCGCCGCATTCGGCTGTGAAGGCCGCGACGCGCGGCTGCAGCCGTTCGACGATCGCGTTCAGCGATCGCCGCGCGGGATAATGCGGCGCCAGGGTCGCATAACCCGCGTTGCGCAAGGTCGCGGCCATGCCGCGCATCGAATGCCCGGTGCGGCCATGGCCGTGCAGCAGCAACACGCCGTCGCACGGCTCAACGGTGTCCGTCTCAGGCAGTCGCCGCGACCTGATAGAGGAAATCGACAAAGGCGAGCGCCGCGTCGTCCATGCCCAGTACCTTGGGATTGGCGCTTTCGATCAGGAAGAACTCGTTGGGCGCGTGCGCGCCCGAACCATGGCCCAGGCCGAACTGGCCGGCGGGCAGGTTCAACGGCGGGCCGGTGAAGATCACGCCCGGCCAGCTTCCCGCGATGCGCGGATAGACGGTGGTCTCGACGCCGAACCGCTCATAGGTGGCCAGCTGTGCACGGGTGAGTGCCGCGGTTTCCGGTGTCTCGGTCGGGCCGTATCCGCCGGTCACATTCACCTCGACATCGGTGAAGCCGCGCTTGTCGAGATGCGCGCGCAGTTTCGCGATCGTCTCTTCCTTGGTCATGTTGGGCACCAGCCGCATCTCGACCTTGGCGACGGCGCGGCCGGGCAGCACGGTCTTGCCGCCGGGGCCGGTATAGCCCGAGACGAGGCCTTGGATGTTGATCGTCGGTACCGCCGCCAGCCGTTCGAGCGACTGTTCCCAGGTCATGTCGTCGATCCAGCGCTGCACGCCCAATTGCTTCTTGGTCGAGGCCTCATCGGTCTTGGCCGCTGTCGCCGCGATCAGCGCGCGTTCGCGATCGGTGAGCGGGCGCACCTGATCCTGGATGCCGTCGATCATCACCGTATTGCCGTCGGGGCTCACCAGCGTCGAAAGCGCCGCGACCAGCCGCCATGGCGGGCTGTCGACGCGCGCCTTTTCGCTCGAATGGATATCGCCCTTGGGGCCGCGCCCCCATTTCTCGCCCGAGACGACGATTTCCATCTCGATCGCGCCCTTGGCGCCCAGGAACAGGGTGACGGCGCCGTTCGCCGGATTTTGCGCGGCGAAGGGGATGATCACGCCAACGCTCTTTTTGAGCGCTTCGGCGACATTCGGCCTGGTGACGATCTCATGGAAATTGGGGGAGGCGATTTCTTCCTCGCCTTCGGCGACGAGTACGAGATTGACGGGCAGCTTGCGTCCCGCCGCCTTCATCGCATGAAGCGCCGCGAGAACTGTCGATTCCGGCCCCTTCTGGTTGACGGCGCCACGGCCCATCAGGATCTTGCCCATGCCCGGCCGGTCGAGGATCCGGCCTTCCAGCGGCGGGCTTTCCCATTCGGACGCGACGAACTGCTTCACGTCGTACATGAAATACAGGCCCAGCGTCTTCTTGGCGCCCGCGTCGAGCGTTGCGAACACGCCCGGCTTGCCCTTGGACGGCACGATCTCGGCATGCTGGAAACCCGCATCGAGCGCGAGCTTGCGCATATATTCCGCGCCAGCCGGATAGTTGAGATTCTCCGCTGCGATCGAGGGCAGGGCGATCCAGTCCTGCAGCCGCTTGACCGATGCGTCATGGCCTGCCGCGATCGCCTTCCTGACGTCCGCCAGCTTGTCCGTCTTCGCCAGCGCCGCGCCAGGTGCCATCATCGCCGCGCCGGTGACCGCCGCAGCGCTTGCCAGCAGGGTGCGCCGATCCGTTCCATTCTTCATCCCGTCCGCCATGATGATCCCTTTGTTGGTGTTCGGCACAGCAGTATCCGCTGAAACGACAAGCGCAAGCGGCAGAAGACATCGGTCGAAGGTTGAAGTCGATCATCGCAGCCATCTGGCAATGCGATGCGGGACGGAGGATGCGGAAATCATGTATCGCCATGTGATCGCGCTGCTCGTGCTGCTGCTCTGTCCACAGGGGGCATTGGCGGCCGACGCGCCAACTCGCGTGATCGTGCTCGGCGTCGAACATGCCGCGCAACTCGTCGCCAGGGCGGACCAGCCCGGAGCGCTGGCCGCATTTGCGAAGTCGCTCGCACCCGATGCGATCTGCATCGAGCGGGCGCCCGAGCAGTTCGCGCGCGGCGACCATTATGAATTCACCTATGAGATCCAGGGCGTGCTGCTGCCGCTGGCGTTGGAAACCGGCGCGGATATCTGCCCGTTCGACTGGATGCCCCCGGTCGAGGATCAGAAGCTGGCGCTCGGCCTCGATCTGGAAACGCCGCCGGAACTCCGTCCGCAATCGGGATTTCGCGGTTTCCTTAGTTTTCCGGAGCCTGCGATCCTGAAACGCGACCTGTTCGACGCCGACCGTGCGGAAACCACCGAGCCGATGCGCCGCTGGGCGGGAACGGCGGCGCCCCGGGCCGATCGCGATTTCCCCAGGCGGCTCTATCTCTATCGCACCTTCATGCAGGCCCAGCGCATCCGTGCGGCGGCGGGGCGGCGTCCGGGCGGCACCGTGCTCGTCGTCGTCGGCCAGTTCCACAAGCCCGATATCGAGGCGATTCTGCGCGACGATCCCGCCATCGTGCTCGTCCAGCCTTCCAGCCTGCCGCGCCCGACGCCGGACGAGGTCGAGCGTGCCACCACGCAGGTGCATCGAGCAGCGATTCTGTCGTTCAACCTGCTGGGCGTTCAGGGCGAGGGAGGCAATGTTGACTGGCGGTGGATTGGAGAGGTGCTCGATGCGTTCGAGGCTCGTTCGCCGGGGCCGGAGGCGCGACTCTATCGTATCCGCTATCGTCAGTTGACGGGGTTGGTCGCACTTGCGGAGACGATCGATGCGTATCGTAAACTGTCCCGCGATCCCGGCGCTTCGGTCATGCCGATCTGGAACGGCGTTAAGGATCCGGCGCGCATCGATTCCTATTTCGATCCGTTCGGCAATCTCAGTGTCGCACAACGCGCCACGGTCGAACTGGCGCGCTGTCTGGCGGTGAAGGGCAAAGGTCGCGAGGCGGCGGATGAACTGGCGAGAGCGCGCGCCGGGCTTGCCGATATGAAGGTGCGCCAGCTTGATGGTTATGCCGCGCGCTTCATCCCGGTCGCGGCGTCTTCGGGTCGAGCGGCAACGTCACCCGCACGGTGAAACCATCGGACTGATGGAGAAAGGTGATCGTGCCGCGCTGACCCATGACGGCTTCGCGCGCGATGGTCAGGCCCAGTCCGGTCCCGCCGGACTCCCGGTTGCGGGACGCCTCCAGCCGCTCGAACGGTTCGAAGGCGCGATCGGCCTGATCCGGGGCGATGCCCGAACCGCGATCGACGATATCGACGACCGCGACATTGCTCGCGAATGACAGGCGGATCTTCACGGCCTCGCCATATTGGCAGCCATTGGCGATCAGATTGGTGAAGGCGCGTTTGATGGCGACCGGACGGCATTTGAGCGTCAGGTGATCCGGCCCGTCATAAGTGACATCCTCTCCTGAATCACTGAACGTGTCGGCCAGGCTGATCAGCAGTGCCGCAAGATCGATCGCCTGTTCTGGCTCGCGCCGCATTTCCGCACCGGCAAAGGCGAGCGCATCGGACAGCATCGTCTCCATGTCGCCGATATCGGCAAGCATGCGCGCGCGCTGGTCCTCGGGCACATATTCGGCGAGCAGGCGCAGCCGGGTGAGCGGGGTTCGCAGATCGTGGGAGATGGCGGCGAGCATCTGGGTGCGCTCGTCGACATGGCGTTTCAGCCGCATCTGCATCTCGTTGAAGGTTTCGGCGATCGCGGCATATTCCGGCGCGCTCATGCCGGTGATCAGCGTGGGCTCCCTATCGCGCCCCATTTTCTCGGCGGCCGCCGAAAGCCGGCTGAGCGGGCGCAGGATCATCCGCGCCATTGCATAGGAGAACAGGATGATCAGCAGGATCCGGCCGATCAGGCCGCTCAGGTACAGCGCATAACGGCTGAACATGTCCGCCGGCGCCTTTTCGCGAACGATCAGCCAGGCCCCCTTGTCGAGCTGGACGGCGATCTGGAGATTGCGCAACGTGCGGGAGGACAAGGCATCCTGCAGCGGATCGTCGCCCTGGTGGCGTGCCATCAGGATCACCTGCGGCGCCCGTGGGCCATAGCGAAACGGCCCCATAACGGCCTCGTCCGGGATTGCGGGCAGCACGCGATAGTCGAGCGTACGGGCCGAATCGAGGCGCGCCAGCGCCGCTGCGCGTTCGGCGGGCGGCGTCGAGAGCACGGTCTGCGCGGCCTCCTCTATTGCATCAGACAGCCAGCTTCGCTGTACGATGAGTTCAGGCGTTGGCGGCAACAGGTCACGCAAGCCGCGTTCGAGCACGCCCGCGATCAGGATGGCGAGCACAAGCGCGATAGCGACGCGAGGTGCGACGCCCAACCGCGTGAACCGCCAGAGGCGCTTCATCTCACCGGCCTCATGGATGATCCTCGGTGACGGGCACTGACAGGAAATAGCCGCCGTTGCGCACGGTCTTGATCAGCAGGGGCGCATTCGGATTGGCTTCGATCTTGCGGCGCAGCCGGCTCATCTGCACGTCGATGCTGCGATCGATATTGATGCTGGTCCGGCCATGGACGAGGTCGAGCAACTGGTCGCGACTCATCACGCTTTGCGGATGCTGGACAAGCGCTGACAGCAGGTCGAACTCGCCACTGGTGAGTTCGGTCAGTGCGCCTTCGGGCGAGAGCAGGGTGCGCCGGCCCGTATCGAGCACCCAGCCCGCGAACCGATAGATGCCGGGCGATCTCGCCTTGTCGCCGCACAGTTGCCCCGTCCGGCGAAGCACCGCGCGGATCCTGGCCAACAATTCGCGCGGATTGAACGGTTTGGCGACATAGTCGTCGGCGCCCAGTTCCAGGCCGACGACGCGATCGGTATCCCCGCCACGTGCGGTGAGCAGGATGACAGGCAGATTGGTTTCGGCGCGCAGCCGGGCGCACAGGGTGAAACCGTCATCGCCCGGCAGCATCACGTCCAGCACGATCAGGTCGGGCCGCGTCGCGCGCATCCGGGCCTGCATCTCCTGCCCGTCGCGCGCCTCGGTCACGCTCAGGCCGTGATCGGTCAGGAAACGGGCGAGCATCGTCCGGATATGCAGATCGTCGTCGACGACAAGGATATGTGGCCTGGGGCTCATGCGCGGTTGATGCGCACATGATCGGGCGAAGTCCAATGCGATCGGTGGACTGAAACAAACTGAAACACGATGTCGCGGCGCCGTAATCGCCCGCGGCCGGCGTCGGTCTATCTCCGCGACTGTTCTCCACAGCCCGAGGCGGTCGTCATGCCAGAACTGCGTACATCCTTTCATATCATCGCTGGCACGCTTGCCCTGGGCGCGTTGGCGCCGGATCCTGCCGCCGCGCAGCCTCGTGAAGAGGAGGACTGGCAGCTCACCATCGGCGCCGGCGTGATCGTCATGCCTGAATATGAAGGATCGGACGATCACCGGATCCAGCCGTTTCCAGTGCTGGCGCTGGACTATAAGAATATTCTCTCGATCCGCGGGCCGGAGATCCAGGTGTCAATCGCGGATGTCGCGCTGTCGGGCGACGTGCGGTTCCGTTTCGGTCCGGCCGCGCGCTATCGCCAGGGCCGCGACGAGAAGGACGATGCCGATCTCGTCGGGCTCGGCGATGTCGATGATTCGATCGAGGTCGGTGGTTTTGCGCGTGTTGGCGGCGATCGCTGGTGGGTGCAATTGAGTGGCGGCAAGGACGTGGCGGGCGGCCATGGCGGCGTGGTCGCCGAGATCGAGGCGGGCATCCGCTTCGATCTTTCGGAAACGCTCTCCGCGCAATTGCGGACGATGACCTCCTGGGCGAACCGCAAATATATGCGCAGCAATTTCGGCATAGACGCCGCGCAATCGGCGGGGAGCGGTCTGGCGCGCTACACGCCGGATGCCGGGCTCAAGGATGCGGGCGTCGGCATCGGCGTCAATTACCGGCTCGGCGATCGCTGGAGCATCGGTGGGGACGCGGGATATCGCCGGCTGCTCGGCGATGCGGCGGACAGCCCGATCGTCTCGAAGCGCGGGTCCACCGATCAACTCCACGGCCTGCTTTATCTGAGCTACCGGCTATGAGCTTCTCGACGCTCGAATGGACGGTCATCCGGCTGGCGGCCGCGCCCCGCGAGGCCCGCTCCGCGCGGGCGAGTGGGTTTCGTTGGATTGCGCGGCATATAGCGCCCCTGTCCCGCGCACCGTCGCCGCTCGCCGATCCCAGGCTGGAAGCGCTGCGTGTTCTTGCGGCGGCACTGCATCGCCGACGCGCGGCGACGGACGAAGACATGGTGAGGTTTCTCGCCGCGGGCTGGAGCGAGGGCGATGCGGCGCGCGTCGTGCGCGCGGTCGATCAGGTGTCGGCGCGCGAGCGATAGACCGTTTCGTCGAACTCGCCTTCCCAGCGCGCGACCGTGGTGGCCACCGTCAGGTTGGCGCTGGCGCTGGGGACGGTGCGCGTCATGTCGAGCAGCCGGTCGAAGGGCAGGACGAAACCGACGACGAGCGCGGTCTGTTCGGGCGGTATGCCCACGGCCGAGAGCACGGCGGCGAGCATGAAGAGCGATGCCGAGGGCATCGGCGCGGTGCCGAAGGCGGCAAGCGCGCCGGTCAGCAGCACGATGCCATAGACCTGCGGCGTCAGCGGCGTGCCGAAGGCCTGGAGGGCGAACATGCTGAGCAGGCCGACATACATTGCCGTGCCGTCCTTGCCGATGCTGGCGCCCAGGGGCAGGACGGTCGAGAACACCGAGCGTCCAACGCCCAGATTCTTCTCGGCGACGCGCATCGCTACCGGCAGTGTCGCCGAGCTGGATGCAGTGGAGAAGGCGACGGCCAGCGCATCGACGATGCCCCGGAAGAAGGGCAGTACCGGCAGCCGCGCGAAGAATTTCAGGATCAGGCTGTGGACCAGGATGATCTGCAAGGCCGATCCGACGACGACGGCGAGCGCAAGCCAGCCGACATGGACGAACACGCCGGTGCCGTTCGCCGCCACCGCATTGGCGATCAGCGCGAAGACGCCGAAGGGCGTCGCTTCCATGATCACGCCGACGATCTTGAGCAGCACGGCGGAGATCGACTGGAGCAGGTTGGCGAGCGGCTTGCCCGCCTCGCCGGCGAGCACGGTGCCGACGCCGACCAGGATCGCGACGAAGATCAGCGCGAGCATGTCGCCCTTGGCCATCGCCTCCACGATATTGGTCGGGATGATGCCGAGAAGCTGTTCATAGGGCGTGAGCGGCTTGCCGAGCGCATGCGGTGCGGCGGTGCCCAGCGCGGCGCCTTCGCCGGGGCTGAGCAGTGTGGCGACGAGCATGCCGATCGAGACCGCGATCGCGGTGGTGAAGGCGAACAGGCCCACGGTGCGCCCGCCCAGGCTGCCCAGTCTTTTCGGATCGGCGAGGGAGGTGATGCCGGCGGCGATCGTGATCAGCACGATCGGCGCCACCAGCATCCGGATGGCTCGCACAAACAGATCGCCCATGAAGGCGACGGAAGGCGTTGCCGACGGCCAGACCAATGCGAAGATGAGGCCGAGCGCGAGCGCCCCCAGCACGCGCTTCCACAGCGCGATCCCGAACCAGACGCGCAGCACCGTTAGCGGCTCACCTTCGCGGCGCACGCGGCGGATCGGCCGGGTTCAGCGCATTGTCGTGCCGTCATGCTCTATCCCCCCTCGCGCCTCAGCGGTCTGCCGGTCAGCCCGCCAGCAATGCGTCGACGATCGTATCGGTGCCGAAGGCGATCGGATCGGTGCAGGGAAGGCCGAGCTGTTCGGCGATGGTGTCGCACAGCTTGCGCGCTTCGTCACGGTCCATCGCGGAGGTGTTCAGGCAGATGCCGACTGCGCGGACATTGGGGCTGGTGAGCCGCGCGACGCGCAGATTATGCTCCAGGCATTCGGCGAGGTCGGGCAATGCGCGACCGGGGATGCCGCGCATATGCTCGCGCATCGGATCATGGCACATCACCAGGGCTTCCGCCTGGGCGCCGTGCAGCAATCCGGTCGATACCCCGGCGAAGGAGGGATGGAACAACGATCCCTGACCCTCGATCACATCCCAGCCATTGTCGTTGCGGGCGGGGGCCAGTTGCTCGATCGCGCCCGAGATGAAATCGGCGACCACCGCATCGACGGGAACGCCGTCGCCCGCGATCAGGATGCCGGTCTGGCCGGTTGCGCGGAAATCGGCGGGAACGCCGCGTGCCTGGATCGCGCGGGTGAGCGCGATCGTGGTATACATCTTGCCAACCGAACAGTCGGTGCCCACGGTCAGCAGGCGGTGGCCCGCGCGGGGATTGCCGTTGCCGACCGGCAGGTTCGCCGGTGGATCGCGCACGTCGAACAGCGCGAGACCACGCTCCTCGGCCAGCCTGGCGATCTCCGGCACGTCGCGCAGCCTTTGATGCAGGCCGGCAGCAACGTTCATTCCGGCTTCGAGCGCCGCGACGGCATCGGCGATCAGGTCCGCGCCCATCTTGCCGCCCGAATTGGCGATGCCGAGCACAAGCGTCTTCGCACCGGCAGCGGCGCCTTCGGCCATGGTCAATCGCGGCAGGCCGAGCGTGAGCGGTCCATCGTCATGCCGGAATTCGCCGACGCAATCTTCCGGGCGGAATTCCGCGAGGCCGCGCGATGTCTTGATGCCGACCGCGTCGTTGCTGCGGCCAAGATAGAGGAGATAGGGTGCTGGTATCATGTGGATCAGCGTATCGCCGGCCGCGTCGTTACGCGCATAGCGAGTGCAATACCGGCCATAGCCTCTCGTTATGGCGTGTCGATGACCCGTGCGAGCGTCTTGAGGAACTCGGTTGCGAGTGCCGTTGGCGGCCGGTTGAGCAGGAACATGGCATGGACGTCGAAGGTCAGTTGCGGCTTCAATGGCCGGACTGAAAGCCCCGGTGAGAGCGATGCCTGGGCAGTGAAGCTGTCGACCACCGCCATGCCGACGCCCTGACGCACCAGCGATGTCGCGATGTAGAAGGTACGTGCCGAAACCACTTCGTCGAGTTCGAGATCGAGGCGCTGTAGTTCCTGCCCGAACAACTGGCCGATCGGGCCGCTCGCCGCCAGGCTGACGAAGCGCTGGCCGCGCAGCCGCTCCAGTTCGATGCGCGGCGGCGCATTGGGCATGTCCTGCTCGCGATAGAGCACGACCAGTTCGCCTTCGCCGAGCCAGCGCTGACCGATCGGCGCGGCCGGCGGCACTTCATAGGCGATCGCGATATCGGTTTCGCGCTCGTAGAGCTTGCGGAGCAGATCGTCATGGTGAACGGTCTGCAGATCGAAGCGCACATTCTCGTGCGCGCGCAGGAAGCGCGAAACCGCCGTCGGCAGGGCGTCTAGCGCGAGCGAGGGAAGGGCGGAGACGCGCAGCATGCCGCTTGACCCACGCCGCAGATTGCGGCCCGCTTCGCGCAGCGCATAGACGCGATCCTGGATCTCGCTGACCTCGCTGAACAGCGTATGGGCGTCGTCGGTCGGCACCAGCCGGCCATTGGTGCGCTCGAAAAGCGGAAAACCGAGTAGCGATTCCGCATGCCGCAGCATCTTCGAAACCGAGGGCTGTGAGACGTTCAGCGCGCGCGCCGCCGCGCTGACCGAGCCGTTCACGTAAACGGCATGGAATATCTCGATATGACGCAGATTCATGGGCGTGGAGCTTCCGGCATGGCGACATGCTAGGGAAGCTATGCAGTTGGGGCAACGGTAGAGACGATTTCGCGCGATCGATGCATGCTTCGAATGCACGGACGCATGGCTCGGCTCGGAAGTGAGTTTGCTGGACTATCGAGCTGACAAACGCCAGAAGCCCCGGCTTCGCAGCGAAGGGAGAAGGCGATGAGTGTCGCGTTTCGTCGGGAAAGCGACGAGGAGCACAAGGAACCGCGGTTCGAACTGCCGATACCGCCCGGTCCCAATCTCGTCACTGTGCGTGGACTGGCGATGACACGGGCGAAGGTGGAGGTGCTTGAGGCCGAGGTCGCGGGCGAAACCGATGAAGCGCGTCGGGAATCGATCCGGCGAGACCTGCGTTACTGGCACACCAGGCTGGCAACGGCGGAACTGGCGCCGGTGCCGACGCTCGATGAAGTCGCCTTTGGCACGCGCGTGACCTTCCGACTGAGTGGCACGGAGCGTGTGCTCGACATCGTCGGCGACGACGAGGCGGAGCCCGCCGCCGGCCGCATCTCCTTTTCGGCGCCGCTGGCGCGAGCGTTGATCGGCGGCTTTGAGGGCGAGCAGGTCGACTTCGGCGGAAAGGCCGAAGCGATCGAGATCCTTTGCATCGCGGCGATCCCGGAGGATACCGGCCGCTGATATCTAAGCTTGTCGCCGGCGTGGCTTTCTTCACTGGCGATGATCCGGCGGTTTGGGCATGGACGCGCCCTGATTCCGCCGCTGCCATTCCGATGTGACCTATTTATGCCGTTCAAAGTCTTCAGGCCGCTGCTCGCGGGCGGCAATTTCAACGACCGGCTGTTCGCATGCGTCGGCGCGCTGATGGGCATCGGCCTGACGGGGCTGGTCTGCACCTGGCTCGGCGCGGGCGACCAGGCTTTGCCGCTTCTCGTCGCGCCGATCGGGGCGTCGGCGGTGCTGCTGTTCGCGGTGCCGGCGAGCCCGCTGGCCCAGCCCTGGTCGGTCGTCGGCGGCAATATCGTGTCCGCGCTTGTGGGCATCACGGTCGCTTGGTTGATTCCCGACCGCGTTATCGCCGCGGGCCTCGCGGTTTCGCTGGCGATCCTGGCGATGTCGCTGCTGCGTTGCCTGCATCCGCCTGGTGGCGCCGCCGCGTTGACCGCGGTGATCGGTGGCCCGGCGGTCGCCGCGGCCGGCTATGGCTTCGCATTCATGCCGGTCGGGCTCAATTCGGCGCTACTGGTCGGGCTCGGCTGGCTGTTCCACCGGTTCTCGGGACACAGCTATCCGCATCGGCCGGTTCCCGTTGCATCCGCACCCGCTCCGGTGAGCGTCGCGCCTGGTTTGTCGATCGAGGATATCGATCTGGCGCTGGAGGAATTGGGCGAAACCTTCGATGTCAGTCGCGAGGATCTCGACGTCCTGTTTCGCAAGGCGGAAGCCAATGCGGCTGCGCGTCTCGCACGCGACGGGCCGGGCGACTATGTGATCTGATCGCCGGTCGGGCGGGGAAGGGGGCGGCTGAGGATATAGGCAGCGCACCCCGCAAGAATTGCCGCAACGAACACCCCCAGCCCGGCCGATGGCCGCGAGCACAAATAGAAGATCGCATAGCCGATCGTGATCCCGGTGCAGGCCGCGATCTTGGCGCGCAGCGGGATCGCACCCTCCGCGCGCCATGCGCGAAGCGATGGGCCGAAACGCGGATGATCGAGCAGCCAGGCTTCGAAGCGTGGCGAGGATCGCGCGAAACAGGATGCGGCGAGGATCAGGAAGATCGTTGTCGGCATCAGCGGCAGCAAGGCGCCGATGATCCCCAACCCGACGCAGAAAAAGCCGAGCGCGAGCCACATCATCCGCAGCTTTTGCACCGGTGGCGCGGATGGATCGGGATCGTCTGTGCGGATGTTCGAGCCCTCGATAAGCGACCTTGCCGCATCGTTAGTTGAGTCGCGAACCATTCGCAACAAAGCGCCGGCGCTTGTGTCGAAGATCTCGCAGACCTATCTGGCGGGAACGGGGCCACGACCCCTCCCATCATGGGCAGCAACGACCGGGACGGCCCGGCCCTTTGAAAGGAGGGCCGTAATGGCCTGGTTTATTCTTCTTCTGGCAGGCTTGCTCGAGATCGTCTGGGCTTATTCCATGAAGCTCTCGGAGGGGTTCAGCCGTCCGGGGCCTGCCGCCGTCACCATTGTCGCGATGATCGCCAGTTTCGGATTGCTGTCGATGGCGATGCGTACGTTGCCGCTGGGCACCGCCTATACGGTGTGGACCGGGATCGGCGCGCTCGGCGCGTTCGTGCTGGGCATCGTGCTGCTCGGCGAACAGGCTGGCGCCGGCCGCATTTTCGCGGCGGCGCTGATCGTTACCGGCCTTGTCGTGATGAAACTCTCCACGCCATCGGCGTAAGTTGGGCACGTTCCCATTGCGGCTCCCGCGATTGCGGCATAGCAATGCATCTTTCCGATTTTGAAAAATGAGGGGGAATTATGCGTGGCGCTCGACTGATTCACGGATTGATCGCAATTGCCTGTATGGCCGGTCTGCCGGCGGCCGCGTCCGCCCAGTCGAAACCAAGCGGCCTCAAGGCCCGGGCGATCTCGGGCGTAGAGGCGCGCGCCAAGCTGGCGCAGGTGGTCAATGACTCGGTTTTCAGCTTCGCGGAACTCGGCCTGCACGAAACCGAAACCAGCCGCTACCTGACCGACCTGCTCGAAAAGGAGGGCTTCACCGTCGAGCGCGGCGTTTCCGGTCTTCCCACTGGCTGGGTCGCACGCTGGACGCACGGCAGCGGCGGTCCGGTGATCGCGGTCGGCAGCGATATCGACGGGATTCCCAAGGCGTCGCAAAAGCCCGGCATTCCTTGGCATGATCCGATGGTTCCCGGCGGCCCCGGCCATGGTGAGGGCCACAATAGCGGCCAGGCCGTCAACATCGTCGCCGCCCTCGCGGTCAAGGAATTGATGCAGAAAGAGAATATCGCGGGAACGCTGGTGCTTTGGCCCGGCGTTGCCGAGGAACTGCTGGCGGGCAAGGCTTATTTCGTGCGCGACGGCGTCTTCAAGAACGTCGATGCCGTGCTGTTCACCCATGTCAGCAACAATCTCGGTACCGCCTATGGCCAGCCGGGCGGCACCGGGCTGGTCTCTGTCGAATATACTTTTTCGGGCGAAAGCGCGCACTCCGCCGGAGCGCCCTGGCGCGGCAAGTCCGCGCTCGACGGCGTGATGCTGATGGGCACAGGCTGGGATTTCCGCCGCGAACATCTCCGCCCCGAACAGCGCTCGCACTATGTGATCACCGATGGCGGCGACCAGCCCAATGTCGTGCCACAGCGTGCATCGATCTGGTTCTATTTCCGCGAGATCGGTTTCGACGGGATCAAGAAGAATTTCGAGATCGGCAACACCATCGCGGAAGCCGCCGCAAAGATGACCGATACCACGGTCACGCGGCGGATACTGGGAACCGCCGCGCCGCGCCATTTCAACAAGCCGATGGCCGAGGCCGCCTATGCCAACATCAAGATGGTGGGACTGCCGCAATGGAGCGCCGACGACCAGGCGTTCGCCAAGGCGGTCCAGACCAACCTCAAGGCAGAGAAGGTGGAGGGGCTGGCGACGAAGATCGAGGAATTGAAGCCGCCCGTCGAGAATCCGCCGAGCGGGGGATCGGACGATATCGGCGACGTCGCCTGGACGGTGCCGACGATCACGATCGGCTATCCCTCGAACATTCCCGGTCTTCCGGGGCATAACTGGTCCAATGCCATCGCGATGGCGACGCCGATCGCACACAAGGGCGTGGTCGCCGGCGCGAAGGTGATGGCGATGACCATGATCGACCTGCTGACGAAGCCGGAACTGCTCAAGGCGTCCAAAGCCTATTTCACCGACGTCCAGACCAAGAACCAGAAATATGTGCCGATGATCAGCGCGACCGACAAGCCGGCACTCGAACTCAACGCGGACATCATGGCCCGCTTCAAACCCGAACTCAGCAAATATTATTATCAGCCCGAACGTTACGGTACCTATCTTGAGCAGCTTGGCATAAAGTGGCCGACGCTGACCAAGGCTGACGTGGCGAAAAGCGCGGGCGACGGAGGGCAGTAAGGGACCGGGTCGGAGTGTGCCGGGGGCGTCCGGCGCACTTCGGCGACAAATGGGGGTGGAATGGCAAGCATCGCGGTTGATGCCGTGCGGGAACCGACGCGCAAGGAGATCCGGCTGGTCATCGCCGCCTCCACGCTCGGCACGGTGTTCGAATGGTATGATTTCTTTATCTACGGCACGCTTGCCGCGATCATCGGTCGCACCTTCTTTCCCACCGGCAATCCGACGATCGAACTGATCCTGTCGCTGCTCGGCTTCGCGATCGGTTTCGGCTTCCGGCCGCTGGGCGCGATCCTCTTCGGTTATCTGGGCGATCGGCTCGGCCGAAAATACACCTTCCTCGTCACCATCACCATGATGGGCCTGGCGACCGCCGCGATCGGATTCGTGCCATCGGCCGCCAGCATCGGCCTGGCGGCCCCCGTCATCCTGCTCGCCCTGCGCATTCTGCAGGGGCTGGCGCTGGGCGGGGAATATGGCGGCGCCGCGATCTATGTCGCTGAACATGCGCCGCCCGGCAAACGCGGCTTCTTCACAAGTTTCATCCAGGCGAGCGTTTCGGGCGGCTTCGCGCTCAGTCTGGCCGTGGTGCTGGGAACCCAGGCCGTCGTCGGCCCTGAGAACTGGGAAGCATGGGGCTGGCGGATTCCCTTCATCGTTTCGCTGTTGCTGCTGGGTATTTCGCTGTGGATGCGGCTCAAGCTCTCGGAAAGCCCGGTTTTTCAGGCGATGAAGGCGGCCGGGCAGGTTTCGAGCAACCCGCTGAAGGAAAGTTTCACCCATCCCGGTAATGCGAAGCGCATCCTGGTCGCGCTGTTCGGCCTTGCCGCGGGCGTCACCGTCATCTGGTACACCGCGCTGTTCCAGGTGCTTTATTTCGTTCAGAACGCGATGAAGGTCGATGATCGCACCGCGCAGATCATCGTCGGCATCGGCGCGATGTCGGGGCTTTTCTGGTTCATATTGTTCGGCTGGCTGTCGGACAGGATCGGCCGCAGGAAACCGATCATCATCGGTTATGTCCTGACCTTGCTGCTGCTTTTTCCACTCTTCAAGCTGATCGGCGGGGCCGCCAATCCGCAAATGGCGCAGGCGTCGGGCGCCGCGTCGGTCGTCGTCGCCGGCCGGGATTGCGCCTATGATCCCTTCGCGAAGGTGCAGGCGGACGAATGCGGCAAGTTGCTCGATCATCTCTCGCGCAAGGGCGTGCATTATTCGACGGTCGATGCGCCGGCGATCGGGGTCAGCATCGGTGGCTCGGCGGTCGCCGATACCAGCCCCACGGGGCTTGACGCGGCGTTGAGCGCGGCGGGCTACAGTTTCGAGAAGGTGCGTCCATCGCACGGCAATATGGCGTTGATGGTGCTCGGCATTCTCGTGCTGTCGGCTTTGTCCGGACTGACATTCGGCCCGATGGCCGCATGCATGGCGGAGTTTTTCCCCGCGCGGATCCGTTACAGTTCGATGTCAATCCCCTATCACATCGGAACTGGATATTTCGGCGGTTTCCTGCCGGTGATCAGCCAGTATATCGTGGCACGGACGGGCGATCCCTATTCCGGGCTCTGGTACACCTTTTCGGTGACGCTGGTGGCGCTCGTCGTCGCGATATTATGGTTGCCGGAGACGACGCGCTTGAACCTCGACAATGCAGGGCGGGACGACTGATGTCTGTGCCGACAATCGAGATATCCTCCCCATTGCGCATCCGCCTGGACGGCGATGCGCTGGTCGGCAATTGGCGTTGGCTGGACGCCCGCAGCGGTTCGGCGGCGTGTGGTGCGGCGTTGAAGGCGAACGGATATGGGCTGGGCGCGCGAGAAGTTGCGACGCGGCTCGCCGATGCGGGGTGCCGCGACTTCTTCGTCGCGACCTGGGCGGAAGCGCAGGCATTGCTGCCGGTGATCGACGGCGCGGCGCTTTCGGTTCTTCACGGTGTACGCGCCGACGACATGGCTTTTGCCGTCGGATCGCGCGCACGACCGGTGCTCAATACGTCCGAACAGGTGCGCCGCTGGCGCGAGGCCGGTGGTGGCCCATGCGACGTGATGGTCGATACGGGCATGAACCGATTGGGCGTGTCGGTGACCGATGTGGCTGATGGATTGCTCGACGGACTGGAGATCGAGACGCTGATGACGCATCTCGCCAGCGCGGACGAGGATCTGCCGGTGAACGGTCTTCAGCGCGACGCCCTGACGGGTCTGCGCGGCAAGACCAGCGCCCGGCGCCTCAGCGTCGCGAACAGCGCGGGCATCTGCCTGGGCGATAGCTATGCTCTTGATCTGACTCGTCCCGGCATCGCGCTTTATGGCGGCGTTCCACGCATGGAGGCGGCAGGCGATATCCGCCAGGTGGTCGCGATCGAAACCCAGATCCTGCAGCGCCGTCGCGTCGCGGCTGGCGATATGGTGGGATATAATGGCACGTTCCGGGCGACGCGCGCGATGGAGCTGGCGATCCTAAATCTCGGCTATGCCGACGGTTATCTGCGATGCTTCTCCGGTACCGGCTATGCGCTGGCGGGTGGGCATGAATTGCCGGTGATCGGGCGCGTATCAATGGATCTGACCGCGATCTGCATCGACACCTGTTCGGATCTGCATGAAGGCGACTGGGTCGAGATCGGCTACGACCTGCCCGATGCCGCGATGCGGTCCGGCCTGTCGCAATATGAACTGCTGACCGGACTGGGGCAGCGTTATGCGCGCGTCTGGTCCTAGCTTGACGCGCTAGAGTGATTTCGAGGCAGGTGGAAACACCTGCCGACCCGGAAATCACGGCAACAAACGAATATTCGGAGTCCATCCGGTTCGATCCGAACCGGATGGACTCTAGCCGATCCGGTTCAGCGTTCGACGCACATGGCGATGCCCATGCCGCCGCCGATGCACAGGGTCGCCAGGCCCTTCTGCGCATCGCGGCGTTCCATCTCGTAGAGCAGGGTGGTCAGCACGCGTGCGCCCGATGCACCGATCGGATGGCCGATCGCGATAGCGCCGCCATTGACGTTGACCTTGTCGGGATCGAGCCCCAGTTCCTTGCCGACTGCCAGCGCCTGGGCGGCGAAGGCTTCATTGGCCTCGATCAGGTCGAGGTCGCCGACGTTCCAGCCCGCCTTTTCCAAGGCCCTCTTCGTGGCGGGGACCGGACCCAGCCCCATCACCGCGGGATCGACACCGGCAGACGCCCAGCTTGCGATCCGCGCCAGGATCTTCACGCCGCGCTTCTCGGCTTCCTCGCGCGTCATCAGCACGATCGCCGCCGCACCGTCGTTGATGCCGCTGGCATTGGCGGCGGTCACTGAACCGTCCTTCTTGAAGGCGGGCTTGAGGCTGGCCATCGCTTCGATGGTCGCGCCATCGCGAATATATTCGTCGCGCTCGACAACGGTGTCGCCCTTTCGCCCTTTGACCGTCACCGGCGCGATTTCGTCGGCGAAGCGGCCGGCGGCCCGCGCCGCCGACGCGAGCGTCTGCGAGCGGACGGCGAACGCATCCTGCTGCTCGCGCGTCACCTGGCATTGCTCGGCGACATTCTCGGCGGTGATGCCCATATGATAATTGTTGAACGCGTCGGTCAGCCCGTCGGTGATCATGGTATCGACCAATGATACCGTGCCCATCTTCTGCCCGGCGCGCAGCGCCTGGGCATGGGTGGAAAGTGACATGCTTTCCTGTCCGCCCGCGACGACGATGCTCGCATCGCCATTGGCGATCGCCTGAGCGCCGAGCGCGACCGCGCGCAATCCCGATCCACAGACCTGATTGACGCCCCAGGCCGGCACTTCCTTGGGAATGCCCGCCGCCATCGATGCCTGACGCGCCGGGTTCTGGCCCTGCGCGGCGGTCAGTACCTGGCCCATGATGACTTCGGAGACGTCGGCGGCATCGACGCCGGACTGCGCCAGGGCGGCCTCGATCGCGATCCGGCCCAGTTCATGTGCCGGCACCGATCCGAATGCGCCCAGGAAGCTGCCCACGGGCGTGCGCTTGGCCGCGGTGATCACGATATCGGTCATTGGAAATCTCCGGTGGAAGAGGTTTCCGGCAATCTATCAATGATTGTGCAGGTGCGAAAGCCAGGCGGCGAGCGGCTGCCAAAGCTGGGCTTTGGCGCGGCTGCCCACGACCATGCCGACATGGCCGGCGCTCAATTCGAGTCGTTCGGCAAGGCCGGTCGATGACGCCGCGGGCACGATGCGGTCGCTCAGCGAAACCAGATCCAGCAGCGGACATGAAAGACTGGCGGGGTCGATTGCTTTTCCGCCCACGTGCCAGCGGCCGTTGCCGGGCAGGTCCATGCCGAACAAATCCTCGAACGCTTCGCGTCCGGCCTCGAGCGTCAGCGGCGCGCCGGCATTGGCCCAGTCCTCCAGCGCCACGAATGCGCGCGCCTCCGCCGACTCCGGATCGAGCATGCCAAAGCGCTCATATTTGCCAACGGTGCGGCCTGGATCGAGCTTCCAGAAGGCGGTCTGAAGGATCTCCATCGGCAGGTAGCCGAGCGCCGCGCAGGTCGGTTTCGCGCCTTCCCACAGTGACGTCATGTCGTTGCGCGCGCCCTGCGGAAAACCGGAAAAATGCCAGGGCGCGGCGATCAGCGCGAGGCCGGCAACCGGGCGCAGCGAAGCCGCCGCCACCGCCATGGTGCCACCCAGGCAATAGCCGACCAGTGCCGCATCTTCGCCCAAGGCATCGAGCAGCGGCAGCAGCAGCGTTTCGACATGGCTGGCGATGCCCATCCCGCTTTCCCCGGGTAGAGGCGCGCCCCAGTCGAGCAGCAGCGGCCGGATTCCCTGGCTGGCCACCCAGCGGATCAGCGAATTGTCCGGCGCCAGATCGAGTACAAAGGGGGGATTTATGAGTGAAGGCACGAAGACGGCCGGGCGGCCGCTGCCGCCATAATCGCGCAGACAGGCCCGGCCGATCCGGGCGGCAACAGGCATGGGCGGGCCGCGATCGGCGCGGCGGGCATGCTGATAGGCCTTCAAGCCCCGGATCGCCGCCGCCGCGCGATCGGGCGATGCTGCGGTTTCGCTGCGCAGCAACTCGAGGAACAAGGGCAGGGGGCGCGGCCCGTGTTGCGGTGCGGCATCAAATGGTGCAGGGTGAGCCATTGTCTTGCGGGGGATGCTCCAGACCATGAAGAAGAACGCAGCCGCCGACGGCATCGTCATCATCAAGAAATACGCCAATCGTCGGCTCTATAATACCGACACGTCCAGCTATATCACGCTTGAACATCTCGCGGCGATGGTTCGCGAGAATCGCGAATTCAAGGTGCTGGACGCCAAGACCGAAGAAGACATCACGCACAGCGTCCTGACCCAGATCATCATGGAAGAGGAACAGCGCGGTCAGGCGATGCTGCCCGTCAACTTCCTCCGCCAGCTCATCTCGATGTATGGCGATTCGATGCAAGCGGTAGTGCCGGGCTATCTCGAAGCCTCGATGGAGGCTTTTCGCCGCAACCAGGAACAGTTCCGCACGGCTGTGGAAGGCGCGTTCGGCGCGGGGCCCTTCGCGGAAATGGCAAAGCGCAACATGGCGATGTTCGACGCGGCGGCCAGTGCATTCAAGCCCGGCGCCGCGAAACCCGTCGAAGTGGCGGGCAAGGACGATGAGATCGACGCGTTGAAGGCGGAACTGGCCAGCCTGAAGGACAAGATCGAGAAGCTCGGCAAATAGCCGATGTCCGGCTGTTCAAGCCGGCCGAATTCGTGATGAAGGACGGCGGGGTTGTGAAGCCACTTCGCCGGGCCGCAGGCGGATTCGGAACCCGCACCCACCGTCGCTCATTCTGCTCCGGTAACGACGGAGCTTGATATGGCGGCACGCGCATATTGGCAGGGGCAGATCCGGCTCGCGCTGGTTTCGATCCCGGTCGAGATCTATCCGGCGACCAAATCGACCGCGGCGGTCGCGTTCCATCAGATTCACGAGCCTTCGGGCAAGCGCATCAAATATGAAAAGGTCGTGCCCGGTATCGGCCCGGTCGATGCCGACGAGATCATGAAGGGGTTCGAGATCGCCAAGGGCGATTATGTCCTGCTCGAACAGGATGAAATCGACGCGGTGAAGCTCGAAAGCCGCAAGACGCTGGAGCTTGTCCAGTTTGTCGAGGCCAGCGAGATCGACGTGCTCTATTTCGAAAAGCCCTATTTCGTGGTGCCGGCCGACGATCTGGCTGAGGAAGCCTATGTGGTGCTGCGGGAGGCGCTGAAGCGCACCAGGAAAGTGGGACTGGGTCAGCTCGCGATGCGCGGGCGCGAATATGTGGTCAGCCTGAAGCCGTGCGGGCGCGGCATGGTGCTGGAAACATTGCGCTATGCCGAGGAAGTCAACAAGGCGCAGGGCTATTTCCGCGATATCGGCGATGCGAAGGCCGATCCCGAACTGCTCGATCTGGCCGAAACGCTGATCGAGAAGAAAAGCGCGGCCTTCGATCCGAAGAAGTTCACCGACCATTATACCGATGCGGTACGCGCACTGGTCGAACGCAAGCGCAAGGCTAAGGGCCGCAAGATCACAGCGGAGCCGGAGGAGGCGCGCCCGAGCGGATCCAATGTCGTCGATCTGATGGCCGCGCTCAAGAAATCGCTCGAACGACCGGGTGCGAAGGCGCCCGCGAGAAAGCCTTCGGCGAAGAAGGCGGCGTCCAGGAAAGCACCGGCGCGCAAGCGAGCGACGGCGTAACGCGCGAAGGAGTGGTTGAATTGTCCTGCGCAGCCGATCCACTTGCCGCCTATAATGCCAAGCGCGACTTCGCGAAAACGGCGGAGCCGGCGGGCAGGAAGGGAAGAGCGCGGGGAAACGGCTTCATGGTGCAGAAGCATGATGCCACCCGTCTGCACTGGGATTTCCGGCTGGAACTGGACGGCGTGCTGAAGAGCTGGGCGGTCACGCGTGGGCCGAGCCTCGATCCCGATGACAAAAGGCTGGCGGTCCGCACCGAGGATCACCCGCTCAGCTACGCCAGCTTCGAAGGAACGATCCCCAAGGGCGAATATGGCGGTGGCACCGTCATGTTGTGGGATCGGGGTACATGGACGCCCGCACCCGGCAAGGATCCACGCAAGACGCTTGAACAAGGGCATCTGCATTTCACGCTCGATGGCGAGCGAATGAAGGGCGAATGGCTGCTGATCCGCCTCAAGCCGCGCCCCGGCGAGAAACGCGAGAACTGGCTGCTCCGCAAGCTGGATGATGCCCATGCCGGCGGCAGCGACGATCTGGTTACGCATGCGCTGACGAGCGTGGCGACGGGACGCTCGATGGCGGAGATCGCGTGCGGCGCGAAACCCGTTTCGCTGAAAGGTAAGCGGGGCAGGGCCTTCGACGCGGCGATGAAGAAGGCGGAAAAGGTCACCCGGGCTTCCACGTCATCTCCTCGGGATCCGGGGAAGCTGCCCGCTTTTCGTGCGGTGCAGAAAGCGACGCTCGTCGATCATGCGCCAACCGGCAATGGCTGGTTCCACGAGATGAAATATGACGGCTATCGCTGCCTGCTGGCGATCGGCGGCGGTAAAGTGAGGATCCATACGCGCACCGGCCTGGACTGGACCGACAGGTTTTCGGGGATCGCTGAGGCGGCGCAGGCGCTGGATCTGCCGCCGGCGCTGATCGACGGCGAAATCGTGATGCTGGGCAAGCGGGGAAAACCCGATTTCTCGGCGTTGCAGGCGGCGCTTCGCGAAGATCGGCAGGGATTTACGTTCTTCGCCTTCGATCTGTTGTCGCTTCAGGGCCGGGATCTGACGAAAACGCCCAATATCGCGCGTAAGGAGAAGCTGGCCGCGCTGCTGGCTGATGCGGCTCCCCCGATCATCTACGCTGAACATGTGCTGGGATCGGGCGAGCGCCTGTTCGACGCGATGTGCAAGGCGGGGCAGGAGGGCATCATCTCCAAAAAGGCTGATGCGCCTTATCGCGCCGGTCGTACCAGGGCGTGGCTCAAGGTGAAGTGCACGCGGCGGCAGGAGTTTGTGATCCTTGGCTGGCTACCGTCCAGCGCTGGCGGACGGAGCCTGAGATCGCTCTATCTTGGCACGCGCGAGGATGGGGAGCTCCGCTATGCCGGGAAGGTCGGGACCGGATTCAACGCTGGCAATTCGGGTGACCTGATGGCTCGCCTTGCCCGGATCGAACGTAAGTCCCCCGCCGTGGGTATTCCGCGCGCGGTCGCGCGTGGCGGCCATTGGGTGACGCCGAAACTGGTCGCCGAGGTCGCCTTCGCCGAATTCACCGCCGACAAAGCGGTGCGTCATGCGAGTTTCCTGGGATTACGCGAAGACAAGGAGGGCAGGCAGGTGTCGCTGGAGGAACCAGGCAGGCTGGATGACGAGGAACCCGTCAGGATCACCAATCGCGACCGCCTGATCTTTCCCGAGGCGAAGGTCACCAAGGGCGATCTCGCCGATTATTACGAGGCGATTGGCCCGGTCATGGCACCTTGGGCGCTCGGCCGGCCGATCAGCCTTGTCCGCTGCCCGCAGGGGCGTGCGAAGAAGTGCTTTTTCCAGAAGCATGATGCCGGCAGTTTCGGAGAGGCTGTGCGCCATCTCGACATCCGCGAGAGGGATGGTGGCGTCGAACCCTATCTCTATGTGGATACGATCGATGGACTGCTCGCTTGTGTCCAGATGGGCACGATCGAATTCCATGGCTGGGGGGCTTCGGTTCCCGACATCGAAAAACCCGACCGGCTGATCTTCGATCTCGATCCCGACCCAGCGGTGGGTTTCGATGATGTGAAGGAGGCCGCCAATGATATTCGCGGTACGCTGGAAGAGATCGGGCTAGCGAGTTTCGCGATGCTTTCGGGTGGCAAGGGCGTCCATGTGGTGGTTCCGCTGACGCCGAAGGCGGAATGGTCGGAGGTCAAGGATTTCGCGCAGCGTTTCGCGCTTTCGCTGGCCCAGGCGGAACCTGAACGCTTCATCGCCACCATGTCCAAAGCCAAGCGCAAGGGCCTGATCTTTGTCGACTGGCTGCGCAACCAGCGTGGGGCAACGGCGATTCTGCCCTATTCGGCGCGCGCTCGCACTGGGGCACCGGTTGCTGTGCCTTTGAGCTGGGCCGAACTGAAGAAGGTGGAAAGCGCCGGGCTCTATTCGGTCAAGGATGTGAAGGGGCTGCTTAAACGGGCCGGGTCGGCTGCGCTGCAAGGATGGGGAGAGGCGGCGCAAGTGTTGCCGGATCTCTGATCTCAAGCCTTTCCTCTTCATGGGGTGGGGGACCAGTACCAAAAGAAAAGCCGGGGTGTCGAGCCCCGGGCTTTTCTCACCCGCCCCGAAGCCCTTCCTCAAAAGGAAGGGACTTTGGTATCACTTAGGCTTCACGAACTTCAGCGTCATGCGGTCACTCTCGCCGATCGCGGCATATTTGGCCTTGTCGACTTCACCGTTGCGGTAGGTGGGGGGCAGCGTCCAGACGCCCTTTTCCCAGTCCGCCGTGTCCTTGGGATTGGCGTTGATCTCGCTTTCGCCGGCCAGCTTGAAGCCCGCCTTTTCGGCAAGCGCCACCACCGTCGAGCGTTTCAGATAGCCACTGGTCTTCTCCAGCGCGGAATCACGGCTTTCGGGAAGCCGATGATCGACGATGCCCAGGACGCCGCCGGGCTTCAGCGTTTTGAAGAAGCTGGCGAAGATATCATCCGCAGCGGTGCCGCCGCGCATGATGAAATTATGGACGTTGCGGAAGGTCAGGATCGCATCGGCGCTGCCCGGCGCGACATCGTCGATCGGCAGGCCGGTCCATTTCACCTTGCCATAGGTCGCGGCATCGGTGCCGAGCTTTTCCGCCAGCGTATCGCGGCCCTTGCCGGGGGCCTGCGCCAGGACAAGTGAGCCCTTGGCCTTCAGGTAGGGCGCCAGGATCTCGGTATACCAACCGCCGCCGGGCTGGACCTCTATCACCGTATCGCCCGGCTTGACGCCAAAAAAGGCAAGAGTTTCCGCCGGATGGCGATATTGATCGCGGGCGCGGTTGGCATCGGTCCGTGTCGGCGCCGCGACGGCCGCCGTCAGCGCCGGGGAGGGAGCGATCATGTGGCCGGCATGGCCTTGATGCTGGGCAGCGGCGGGGGCGCCGATTCCGATCAGTAGCGCGGAAAACATCAGGGTCTTTCGCATCTCGATTCCTCTCCTATCTGGGTGCGGCGAACATTGGCGACGGCGAAAGGGACTGGCAAGTGCAACTCTGGACGATGGCTGGGGCATCCGCCGCGCTTGCCGCATTTTCAAGCTTTGCCGACTGGAAGCGCCAGCGCCGATCCGATCCGGATCGGGTCGGCTTCATGCCCTGGACTTCGCTCTCTCTGATCGGGGTGGTGGCGACCATGATCTTCATCGCGCTGGCGCTCAAGACGCCCGCGTGACGCGCGATCGTCATGTGACCGCAACCAAATTGACTTCGATGCGCAAGGTGCACGTCACCACCGCCGGATAGCGGCGGCCCCGAAAAGGATTCCGATCCGCGAATCCAGTTAGGGGCCCGTCCATGAAATTCCATCCCGTCGCCCACCGTAGCGGCGTGCTCGCTATAACCTTGCTGTCGACGACGGCGCTTGTCGCCACGGGCGCGTACGCTGAGACGCTGCGTGGGGGCGTCGTCGATGCCAGCGGCACGCGCGCTTTGCAGGGCACGGAGATCACGATTGTCGAGCTTGGCCGGACCGCAGAGGCGGCCGCCGATGGCAGCTTTCGCTTCCCCGATGTTCCGGCAGGAAGCTACACGGTCATCGCGCGCTATGCTGGCGCGGACGAGGCGGTTGAGAAGGTGACCGTCGTTGAAGGCGCACCCGCGACGGTTTCGTTCAGCATGGGGACGGCGGGCAGCGACATTCTGGTGATCGGCCAACAGGCGAACCTGTCGAGTTCGCTGTCGCGCCAGCGTGCGGCGGATGGCGTCGAAAGCGTTCTCACGCGCGACGGAATCGGCCAGTTTCCCGATCAGAATGTCGCGGAATCGCTCCGTCGCCTGCCCGGCGTCAACATCCTCAACGATCAGGGCGAGGGGCGTTTCGTCTCGGTTCGCGGTCTTGATCCTGAACTCAACGCCGCATCCGTCAACGGCGTGCGCCTGCCGGCGCCCGAATCCGATGTCCGCTCGGTCGCGCTCGACGTGATCTCGAGCGACCTGATCGAATCGATCGAGGTCAAGAAATCGCTGACGCCGGACATGGACGCCGATACGATCGGTGCATCGATCGAGATCAACACGACCAGCGCCTTCGACCGCAAGAAGAACCTTTTCAAGGTAAGCGTCGAGGGCAGCTATAATGATCTGATCAACGAATTCTCGCCCAAGGGCAGTCTCGATTTTTCGGCCAAGCTCGGTGAGAATGTCGGCGTCGCGGGCGGTGTTTCCTATTATCGGCGCAAATTCGCGACCGACAATATGGAGATGGACGGCTGGGACGAGGATGACGGCATCGTCTATGCCGACACGGTCGAATATCGCGACTATGACGTCACGCGCGAACGGATCAGCGCGTCGCTGGGCTTCGATTTCCGCGTTGGGGAGACCACCAAGCTCTATGCGCGCGGCCTCTACAGCCAGTTCGACGACCAGGAATATCGCCGTCGGCTGATCTTCGAGATGGACGAGGCGCCGAGCAGCGGCACCGCGAGCAGCGCGACCTTCCGCTCGGACGATGGCGAGATCAGCGTCCAGCGCGATCTGAAGGATCGGTTCGAGTCGCAGAAGATTCGTTCCCTTTCGCTCGGCGGTGAGACCGTGACCGGTCCCTGGAAGATCAGCTATTCCGGAAGCTACGCCAAATCGACCGAACGTGAGAACGGGTCGATCGATCCGGTGGTGTTCGAACAGAAGTTCGAGGATCCGGGCCAGCTTGGCGTCGTGTTCGATTACAGCAAGGCCAATTATACCGGATATAATGTCACGGCCGGTCAGGCGGATTTCCTGAACGCCGGCAAATATGAATTCGACAAGGTCGAGCGCACCACGCTCAGCGACTCGCAGGATCGGGAATGGGCGCTGCGCGCCGATGTGTCGCGCGCCTTCGCGATGGAGGGTGGCGAATTCACGGTGCAGGCCGGCGCGAAGGCGCGCTGGCGCAAGAAGTCGTACAACGCTCAGATCGATGTCTATGACGGTTATGACGGTGATCTGACGCTCGCCGATGTGCTGGGCAAACAGGATTACGGGCTTGCGCTTATCGATCCCGTGCCGGCGAAGGGCACGTTCCGGCCGATCTTCAAGAGCAAGATGGGCGATTTCGAGCTGGATCCGATCGACACCGCAACCGGCTCGTCGGAATCGGACTATAGCGTCGACGAAGATGTGACCGCCGCGTATCTGCTCGGTCGTTGGGACAGTGCGACGCTGCGGGTCGTCGGCGGTGTTCGCATGGAGCGGACGAAGAACGACATCAGCGGCAACATCGTCACGATCATTCCTGAAGAGGAGGACGATGACGGAAATGTCACGCAGGAGGAAGATGTCGTCGTCACGCCGCAGTCCTTCAAGCGCAGCTATACCGACTGGCTGGCGAGCCTGACGATCCGTTACGAACCGGTGCGCAATCTTGTCCTGCGCGCGGCCGGATACAAGAATCTGGTCCGCCCCAAATTGTCCAAGCTCGCGCCGCGCGCGGTGATCGAGGATAATGAGGGTGAATTCGGCAATCCTAACCTAAAGCCCTATCGTGCCTGGAACGCCGACCTTTCGATCGAATATTATTTCGGGAAGAGCAGCGCTATCTCGGCTGGCTTTTTCTACAAGGATATCAAGGACTATATCGTCGATCAGACGATCCAGGATGTGGTGTATAACGGCATCACGCTGGATGAAGGCACCACATCGATCAACGGCGACAGCGCCAAGATCAAGGGTTTCGAGTTCAGCTACAGCCAGGCGTTCGGCTTCCTGCCGTCACCGTTCGATGGCCTGCTGGCGCAGTTCAACTACACCTATACCGATGCGAAGGGCACCGTGTTCACCGATGGTGACATCACCGATCCGCGGCGCATTCGCCTTCCGGCTTCGGCCAAGCACACGTTCAACGCTGTGCTCGGTTACGAAAAGGGACCGCTCAGCCTGCGCGTGGCTGGCACCTATCGCGACAAATATCTGGATGAAGTGGGCGGCAAGGCTGACGAAGACCGCTATGTCGCCAAGCATTTCCAGCTCGACCTGAGCGCGAAATATCGGATCACCAACAATGTTCGCCTGTTCGCGGAATGGGTGAATGTCGCCAACGAGCCCTATTTCGCCTATCAGAATTTCGGCGGGTCGCGGCGCCTGCTCCAATATGAGGAGTATAGCTGGACCGCGAAATTCGGCGTGACGGCGAACTTCTGATGCAAGGAACGATCGCGCGACGCTGGAGGAATGGCATGAGGATTCGCGAACTTTTGCCCGTCGCGGCCCTGATGGTCGGGGCATGCGCCACCGCCGAAGAACCCGTGGAGATGCGCATCGCGCGAGCGGCGCCTGCGGTGACGGTTCAGGCGCGCGGCGAAACCGCTCCGGTGGGCACGAGCAATGCGGATGCGGCGGATGATCCCGCGATCTGGCGCAATGCGGCGAATCCCACGGCGAGCCTGATCGTGGGAACGGACAAGAAGGCCGGCCTTTATGTCTATGGCCTGGACGGCAAGGTGCGCGACTTCAACGACGCCGGTAGGGTGAACAATGTCGATCTGCGCGATATGGGGGCTGCCGGCATCATCGTTGTGGCAAGCGATCGCAACGATGTCGCGAATGCCAGGCTGGTCGTGTTCCGATTGGATCCGGCCACGGCGAAGCTGACGACATTGGGCGCGGTCGCGGCCGGATCCGGTGAGGCTTATGGCGTCTGCCTGTTGCAGCGGGGCAGCGCGCTGGACGCATTCATGGTGGTGAAGGACGGTACGATCAACCAGGTGTCGATCGACATTTCGGAGAATGCTGTTTCCGGAAAGATCGTGCGGACGATGAAACTCGGAACCCAGTCCGAAGGCTGCGCGGTCGATGAACGTATCGATCGTCTGTATGTCGCCGAAGAAGATGTCGGCCTTTGGCGGTTCGAAGCCGCCGCGACGGGCTCGACGAAGCCGGTGAAGGTCGCACCAGCTGATGGCAAGCATCTGGTCGCGGATGCCGAAGGTGTCGCGATCGCCCCGGTCGGGGAACGTGGCGGCTATGTCATTGTCTCCAGCCAGGGTGACAATGCCTATACGCTCTACCGGATCGAGGACGACAGCTATGTCGGCCGTTTCCGGATCGCGGCGGGTATTGTCGGCGCGACTGAGGAGACCGACGGAATCGATCTGGTTACGGGCGATTTCGGCCCTGCCTATCCGGGCGGGCTTTTCATCGCGCAGGATGGTTTCAACGAAGCAGGCGCGCAGAATTTCAAGCTGGTTGCCTGGGATGACGTCAGGAAGGCGCTCGGACTCGACTGACCCCTTGCCCCGGTGAGGTGCGAAGAGGTGCGAGGCTTGTCAGCCTCACAGATCGTGCCTGATCAGAAGTCGATCGACACGATTGGCGTCGTCCACGGCACGATCGCACGGTCCGGGGCGCACGAAGCGGCAGAAATCGCGGGTATCCACATCTGTCGTACCATGTCCGCCTCGCGCGCTTCGGCACTCAGTCTTGATATATGAGCGTGGAATCTTGGCGCTGGAGCCGATCGGCGCGACGATGACGTTGAAGCCGGCGCTATCCAGCGCCAGTTTCTGGGTATCTGCCGCCGTCCCCTCGTAGAAGAAGAGCGGCACATCGCGATGAATATGGCTGTAGCCGCCAGATCCCCAGATCGGATCGACATCATGATAGGCGATGCCGCACAGGCCGGGCACCGATCGCATTGTCAGAGCGAGATCCAGAACCGGCTGATGGCCGGTCCATTTTGGCCGCATCTGGGCGTCCGCCGCGCGAGTGACTGACGCCACGCTCCAGAAGGCGAGCATGGCGACAAGAAGCACGGGCATGGTGGTTTTGTCAGCCCGCTTTTCGATCCAGCGCAAGAGGTCGACGGATCCGATCGCGGCGATGAGGATGAAGATCGTCATCGACAGCAGGATGAAACGATACTCCTTGTGGCCGATCATCATATGGAATGCGAGATTGGCGAGCGCGGCGGCGCACAGGGCAGGCTGCCTGCGTAGGCCAATGATTAACAATGCCATGATGGGGACGATCCAGAGCGACCAATAGACCGCGATGAAACGGAAATATTCAGTCGGACCGCTGACGCCGTAATTGGCGGCGCGATCGTGGATGATGTTCTGACGAAAATTCTCGACGATCCACGCGAACGGGGTTTGCCCCATCCAGAGATCAACCATGGCGCCGGCCGCCAGCGCCGTGCAGCCGCCGGCCACCATCGGAAGCCATTTGTCGCGTATCGCCAGGCGATTGGCGAAAAGCACATAAACCCCGATTGCCGGCGCATAGTGGAAGCGGACAAGAACGGTCAGCCCCAGCAATATGCCGGCGATCACGAAGGAACGGCGATCGCGGCCGTTATTGGCGAGGGCGGCGGCCGAAATGAACAAGGCCGTGGCGATCGCTTCGGTCAACGCATGGCCGGCGAAGAACACCAGTTCGAACCAGATCGCCGTGACGAACATGGCGACGAGGCCGTGCAATGGCGAGATTTGCCGGCCGATCGCCCGCGCCGACCAGACGATAGCGAGTGAAAGCAGGACCAAGGTAAGCTTGGGCAGAAACAGGTACAATGAAGAGGCGGGGGAAAGGATCGCGCCCAGTTGCATTGGGCCGCTCAACAGCCAGGGCAGCAGCCAGCTTCGCATGCCATAGCGATATTCCCAGGTGACCACGCCATATCCGAAGATCAGGCGGTGCGCCTGCTCGATATACTGGAAGATCTCATCCGGATGATGCATCGAGAGGGGCAGCGCCGCGGCGATACGCAGCGCCAGCGCAAGCATCAATATTGCGGCCGAGGCCCATGCGAAGGCGCGTGGGGTCAGATGCGGTCGAGTCGCCCCGCCGCCGGCACCGGCTGCTTCCGCCATGATCGTGCCCCGATCAGAGGCACGCCTCGAGGAAGGCCTGGTCGAAGCCGTACTGCTTCGCTTTCTCCAGCGTGTAAGGACGCAGGCCCATCGGGCGGTATTCGCCGATGATCTTGCCGTCGGCGCTCTCGTCCAGATATTCGAACTTGAAGAGTTCCTGGGTGACGATCACGTCGCCTTCCATGCCGATCACCTCGGTGATGTTGGTGGTGCGGCGCGAGCCGTCCCGCAGGCGCTTCACCTGGACGATCAAGTCGACCGAATCGGCGATCTGGCGCGAGATCGCTTCCTTCGGCACCTTGATGTCGGACATCATCACCATGTTCTCCATACGCGCCAGCGCCTCGCGCGGGCTGTTGGAGTGGAGCGTACACATCGATCCGTCATGGCCCGTGTTCATGGCGGCGAGCATGTCGAAGCACTCGGCGCCACGAATTTCGCCCAGGATGATGCGATCCGGACGCATACGCAGCGCGTTGATGACGAGATCGCGGATGCTGATCTGGCCCTGGCCCTCCAGGTTGGCGGGGCGGGTTTCGAGCGGCAGCCAGTGCGGCTGCTGCAGCCGGAGCTCGGCCGCGTCCTCGATCGTCAGCACGCGTTCGCCCGGATCGATCATCTTCGACAGGGCGTTGAGCATCGTCGTCTTGCCCGAGCCGGTGCCGCCGGAAATGACGATGTTGAAGCGGCTGGCGCCTGCGACCTTGAGCGCGGTCGCCATCTTCTGCGACATCGATCCAAAACCCGCCATCATGTCGAGCGTGATCGGCTTGTCGGAGAATTTACGAATCGAGATCGCGGTGCCGCGCAGGCTGAGCGGGGGCACGATCACGTTGACGCGGCTGCCGTCCTTCAGACGGGCGTCGGCAAGCGGCGTGGTCTGGTCGACGCGGCGGCCGACCTGGTTAACGATGCGCTGCGCGATCTGGAGCAGATGCTCCTCGTCGCGGAAGCGGATATTCGCCAGCTCCAGCTTGCCCTTGCGCTCGATATAGGTCTGCTCGGGGCCGTTCACCATGATATCGGAGATTGCTGGATCGGACAGCAACTCTTCGAGCGGGCCCAGGCCGAGCAATTCATCGACCAGAACCTTTTCGAGCGCGAATTGTTCGCGCCGGTTCAGCGTCAGCTTCAGTTCGGCGAGCACTTCGCCGATGATCGGGCGGAATTCCTCCGCCAGTTCGTCCTTGTTGAGCGTGGCGGCGGCTTCCGGGTCGACGCGCTCGAGCAGGCGCGGCAGCACCTGTTCCTTGATCTTGTGGATCGATGCTTCGAAGCCTTCGACGCGGCTGACATTATCGTGGACTTCGTTGACGCGATTCTCGAGCCGCTTCATCGCATCGGTGATCGCGGCCGGCTGCGTGCCGGCATCGTCAATGTCGGTGGGCAAGGGCAGGGTGTCGAGCGGCGGGAACTGGCTGCCGCCTTCACCATCTTCAGGTGCCCGCCGTTGCGTGGGGGAGCCTTGCATCGGCTTCGCGACCCCGAAGGATGGACGGTTTCCTGACGGTGTTCCGCCGATCCCACCCCGTTTTCCGAAAGCGCTCATGCTACGCTGCCATTCCTCTGTCCGATCCCCGAACTGGTATCGGGAAAAGGTGAATAGAGTGGAAACTTTGACAATTACCTAATTCCACCCCGTTTCAGACGAAAGGGCCGCGCCCTCGCGCACGTATGGTCTGCGCGTTCTTGCCGGCCATTTCGCGAAAGCTGCGCGCCACATGCGCCTGGTCGGCATAACCGCGTTCCGCCGCCTGCTCCGCAAGTCCAGCAGAACTTGACTGCACTTCCGCAAAGGCGCGCTGAAAGCGGAGCAATTTCACATAACGGCGCGGCGCCATTCCGACCTCCGATGCGAACCAGCGCTGAATCTGGCGATAGGAAAGGCCGCTGCGGATCGAAACCTCGGCGACGTTGCGTGAGCGCAGGATCGCTGGCGCGATGGGTGGAATTGTGAAACCGGCCATCGTTTCGCTGAGTGCGGCGACGACACGATCGGGATCAGCCAAAAGCAGCGATGCCAGAGATTCGGGTGGAGCGGCGAACCAGTCGTTCAGGAACCGGGGTGTCGATGGAGCCCCCAACAGGTTCCAGGCCCAGGGCCAGAGCCGGATGCCGACGAAGCGGGCGTCTCCGCTCAACGTCAATATGGTGGGCGTGTCGATGACGCCTGCCACGAACAGTTCGGGCTGATCGCGCCGCCAGCGCGAGCAGCCGGCAAGGCGGCGAATGATCTCGACACAGCCGTCGGGCGTGGCTTCCTGGGAAATCCACTCTCCGGCCTTGCCGCCGGATTCCATCGTCCAGACGGTTTTCACCAGTCCATCCAGCGCATCGGGCAGCGGTATTTCGCGATAGTCCACGCGCGCTCTCGCCTGTCGTGTTCGTTCAGGCCATGATGCCCGCGTCAGGTTATCAAATGTTGAGCGACAGGAGAGGGGCCATGCAATATTTCGGATTGATGACGGCGGCTGCGCTGTTGGTCACGGCTGATGCGCCGGCGCCATCAGCGCCGAACTGGATGGCGGGCGCCTGGATCGAGCGGAAGGGCGATCGATGGGCCGAGGAATATTGGACTGCCGCGCGTGGCGGGATGCAGATGGGATCCAGCCGGTCCGGCACAGGAACAAAGCTCGAAAGCTGGGAATTCGCGCGGATCGCGCCCGACAGTGATGGTCGGCTAGCCTATTTCGCATCACCGCTCGGCAAGGCACCGACGGTTTTCAGGATGACCCGGCAGGATGCGCTTTCGATCAGCTTTGAGAACGCCGCGCACGATTATCCGAAACAAATTCGCTACTGGCGTGAGGGTGCATTGCTCAAGGCGGAGATATCGGGTGCTGATGGCGCGAACGCCATCGCATGGACCTATCGGCCGATGGGTGGGTGATGTTCCAGCCTTGGGGCTGAACGCGAAGGCTCAGCCTTCGGCCTTCTCGGCGAGGACGGTGAGGCCTTTTTCATTCACTTCGGCGAAACCGCCTTCGATGCGGATACGCTCGGGCTCGCCCGTTTCGCTGCGGTAGATGGCGAGATCGCCGTCACGTACCGTCGACATGAAGGGTGCGTGGCCGGCCAGAACGCCGAATTCGCCCTCGGTGCCGGGAACGACCACCATGTGAACCTCTTCCGAGCGGACGAGCTTTTCGGGAGTGACGAGTTCGAAATGGAGGGTGGCCATTGCTCTTTCCTTAGATCCGCTCACGCATCTGCGTTCGCGCTGTGGGTGAGGGGCTTCTTCCGCCTGGGCAGTTCGGTGCCTGGAAGCGGAAGAAGACCCCCACCAGCCCCCGTCGCCGCGAAGCGAACGGGGACATATTCAAATCAGGCTGCTTCCGCCGCCAGCTTCTGCGCCTTGGCGACGGCTTCGTCGATGCCGCCGACCATGTAGAAAGCGGCTTCGGGCAGATGGTCGTATTCGCCGTCGACCACCGCCTTGAACGACTTGATGGTGTCTTCGATCTGCACGAACTTGCCCGGGATGTTGGTGAACACCTCGGCGACGTGGAAGGGCTGCGACAGGAAACGCTGGATCTTGCGGGCGCGCTGGACGGTCAGCTTATCCTCTTCGGACAGCTCGTCCATGCCCAGGATCGCGATGATGTCCTGAAGCGATTTGTACTTCTGGAGCAGCGACTGGACGGCGCGGGCGGTCTCGTAATGCTCCTGGCCGACGACGCGCGGCTCGAGCACGCGGCTGGTCGAGTCCAGCGGATCCACCGCCGGATAGATGCCGAGTTCCGAGATGGCGCGCGACAGCACGGTCGTTGCGTCCAAGTGGGCGAACGAGGTTGCCGGCGCGGGGTCGGTCAAGTCGTCGGCGGGCACGTACACGGCCTGCACCGAGGTGATCGAACCCTTGTTGGTCGAGGTGATGCGCTCCTGCAGCGCGCCCATGTCGGTCGACAGGGTCGGCTGATAACCCACGGCCGAAGGAATACGGCCCAGCAGAGCCGACACCTCGGCGCCCGCCTGGGTGAAGCGGAAGATGTTGTCGACGAAGAAGAGCACGTCCTGGCCTTCCTGGTCGCGGAAATATTCGGCGATCGTCAGGCCCGAAAGCGCGACGCGCGCGCGTGCGCCCGGCGGCTCGTTCATCTGGCCGAACACCAGCGCCACCTTCGAACCCTCGGCGATCGGATTGCCTTCGGCATCCTTGGCGATAACGCCCGCATCGAGGAATTCGTGATAAAGATCGTTGCCCTCGCGGGTACGCTCGCCGACGCCGGCGAACACCGAGGTGCCGCCATGGCCCTTGGCGATGTTGTTGATCAGCTCCTGGATCAGCACGGTCTTGCCGACGCCCGCGCCGCCGAACAGGCCGATCTTGCCGCCCTTGGCGTAGGGCGCGAGCAGATCGATCACCTTGATGCCGGTGACGAGGATCGAGCTTTCGGTCGACTGATCGATGAACTCGGGGGCCTTGGCGTGGATCGGGGCACGCAGGTCGGTCGCGACCGGGCCGCGCTCGTCGATCGGTTCGCCGACGACGTTGAGGATGCGGCCGAGCGTGGCGGGGCCGACGGGAACCTGGATCTGGCTGCCGGTGTCGGCGACGGGCTGGCCGCGGGTCAGGCCCTCGGTCGAGTCCATCGCGATCGTGCGGACGGTGTTCTCGCCGAGGTGCTGCGCGACCTCGAGGACGAGGCGATTGCCGCCATTGTCGGTTTCGAGCGCCGACAGAATGGCGGGCAGGCTGCCCTCGAAGCTCACATCGACGACGGCGCCGATGACCTGGCTGATGCGGCCGGTCGCGGTGCCGGCTGCGGCGGTGGCGGCGGGCGTCGCCGCCTTGGTCGCGCGCGGCTTGCGGGCGGGCTTGGCAGTGGTTTCGGGCGTGCTTGCCATGACTGGTTTCCTTGCCTTCTTAAGTCTTTAGAGCGCTTCGGCGCCCGAGATGATCTCGACGAGTTCGGTGGTGATCGCGGCCTGACGCGTGCGGTTATACTGGATCGACAGGCGATTGATCATGTCGCCGGCATTGCGCGTGGCATTGTCCATCGCGTTCATGCGGCTGCCCTGTTCGGACGCCGCATTCTCCAGCAGCGCGCGGAAGATCTGGATCGCGACGTTGCGCGGCAACAGGTCCGCCAGGATCGATTCCTCGTCAGGCTCATATTCGACGGCTGCGCCGGCACCCGTGTCCGCCGTAACGGCGGGAATGGGGACGGGGATGATCTGCTGGCCAACGGGCTCCTGGACCAGCGCGGAGACGAACTTGGCGTAGAAGACGTGGGCCACGTCGAATTCGCCGGCCTCGTAACGGGCGATCACGTCTTCGGCGAGCGCCTGGGCGTCGGCGAAGGCCACATTCTTGATATGGCCCATTTCGTGATCATGGACGATCTGCTTGGCGTGGAAGCGGCGCAGCACGCCGCGGCCCTTCTTGCCGGCGATGTAGAAGCGCACGGTCTTGCCGCTACGCTCCAACTCCTCGGCCTTCTTGCGGGCGGCGCGGACGATGTTCGAGTTGAACGCGCCCGCCAGGCCGCGCTCGGATGTCGCGACGACGATCAGATGGGTCTGGTCGCTGCCGGTGCCGGCGAGGAGCTTGGGGCTCGACGCGCTGATGGTCACCTTCGATGCGAGGCTCGCCATCACCGCTTCCAGCCGCTCGGCATAGGGGCGGCCGGAAATGGCGGCGTCCTGCGCACGGCGCAGTTTCGCCGCGGCGACCATCTTCATCGCCTTGGTGATCTTCTGCGTCGACTTCACCGAGCCGATGCGGATCTTGAGGGCCTTGAGGCTTGCCATTGTTTCCCTTCAACCGTCATTCCGGCCGAGGCCGGAATCTCACTGTCTTACCAAGAGCAAGGGAGATCCCGGCTCTCGCCGGGATGACGACTTCCCTTAAGCGAACGTCTTCGCGAACTGGTCGAGCGCAGCCTTCAGCTTGCCCTTCACCTCGTCGCCCAGATCCTTGGTCTCACGGATCGTCTTGAGCACGTCGGCGTGATTGGCGCGCAGGTCGGCGAGCATCGCCGCTTCGTAGCGGACGACGTCCTGAACCGGAACGGTGTCGAGATAGCCGTTGGTACCGGCGAAGATCGACGCAGTCTGCTCTTCGAAGGGCATCGGGTTGAACTGGGGCTGCTTCAGCAGTTCCGTCAGGCGCGCACCGCGATTGAGCAGCTTCTGCGTGGACGCGTCGAGGTCCGAACCGAACTGCGCGAACGCGGCCATTTCGCGATACTGGGCGAGCTCGAGCTTGATCGAGCCCGACACCTTCTTCATCGCCTTGGTCTGCGCGGCGGAACCGACGCGCGACACCGAAAGGCCGACGTTGATGGCGGGGCGGATGCCCGCGAAGAACAGGTCGGTCTCAAGGAAGATCTGGCCGTCCGTGATCGAGATCACGTTGGTCGGGATGTACGCCGAAACGTCGCCCGCCTGGGTCTCGATGATGGGCAGCGCGGTCAGCGAGCCATTGCCATTCTCGTCGTTGAGCTTGGCGGCGCGCTCCAGCAGGCGGCTGTGGAGATAGAAGACGTCGCCGGGATAGGCTTCGCGGCCCGGCGGGCGGCGCAGCAGCAGCGACATCTGGCGATAGGCGACGGCCTGCTTGGAGAGATCGTCATAGACGATCACGGCGTGCATGCCGTTGTCGCGGAAATACTCGCCCATCGTCACACCGGTATAGGGCGCGAGATACTGGAGCGGAGCGGGCTCCGAAGCGGTCGCGGCGACGACGATCGAATATTCCATCGCGCCATTCTCTTCGAGCTGGCGGACGATCTGGGCGACGGTCGAGCGCTTCTGGCCGACGGCGACGTAGATGCAATAGAGCTTCTGGCTCTCGTCGTCGCCCGCATTCGCGGTCTTCTGGTTGATGAAGGTGTCGATTGCGACGGCGGTCTTGCCGGTCTGGCGATCGCCGATGATCAGCTCGCGCTGGCCGCGGCCCACGGGCACCAGCGCGTCAAGCGCCTTCAGGCCGGTCTGGACGGGCTCGTGCACCGACTTGCGCGGAATGATGCCCGGCGCCTTCTTCTCGACGCGCATGCGCGTTTCGTACTGGATCGGGCCCTTGCCATCGATCGGATTGCCGAGGCCGTCGACGACGCGGCCGAGCAGACCCTTGCCGACGGGAACGTCGACGATGGTGCCGGTGCGCTTGACGGTGTCGCCTTCGCGGATCTCGCTGTCGGTGCCGAAGATCACGACGCCGACATTGTCGGCTTCGAGGTTGAGCGCCATGCCCTGGATGCCGTTGGCGAACTCGACCATCTCACCGGCCTGGACATTGTCCAGCCCGTGGATGCGCGCGATGCCGTCGCCGACCGACAGCACGGTGCCGGTCTCGGAGACCTGGGCCTCGGAGCCGAAATTGGCGATCTGGTCCTTGATGACCTTCGAGATTTCTGCGGCGCGGATATCCATGTTCAGCCTTTCATCGCGTGCGCGAGGGAATTGAGACGAGTGCGGATCGAGCTATCGATCATCTGGGAACCGATCTTGACGACCAGTCCGCCCAGGATGGCGGGATCGACGGTGAGGTCGACCGAAACGTTGCGGCCAACGCGGGCCTTGAGCTGGCTTTGCAGTTCCTTGACCTGCGCCGAAGTCAGCGGATGAGCCGACGTGACCTGCGCTGTGGTTTCGCCGCGATGAGCGGCGGCGAGCTGGCCGAAGGCGCGGATGATGTCGCCGACCTGCGCGAGGCGACGATTCTCCGCAAGCACGCCCAGGAAGTTCGCCGTCAGCGGATCGAGCTTCATCGCCTTGGCGACGGCGGCGATGCCACGTCCGGCATCGGCGCGCGAAAGCAGCGGGCTGGCGGTCAGCGCCTTGAAATCACCCGATTCGGCCAGAGCGGCCTTCACGGCGCCGAGGCTCTTCTCGACAGTCTCGATCTTGTTGGATTCGCGGGCCAGATCGAACAGCGCGGTTGCGTACCGCCCTGCTAAGCTGGCCTGAATGCCGCCGGAAGTCTCCACGCGCCTGATATCCTCTTGGACAGTCGGAATTAGCCCCATGCGAAAAGGGGGCGAACGAGCGCCCCCGATGGGTCGCGGCGCGGTTAGCATCGGTTGTTACAGGATGCAAGACGGGCTAGCTGCTGAATGAGCGTTGAATGAAATCTAAGCGCGCCGCCCGTGAATGGACGGGCGCGATACTGGGGAGGGCCGGCGCCATGACGGGCGAAACGATCGCAGTGATCATGAGCGATGGCGCTGAGGTTTCGGTCTACCGTGCCATGCCGGATGGGGAACGCCGGGGCGGGCTGGTGCTGGTCCAGGAGATTTTCGGCGTCACCGATCATATCCGCGACATGGCCGATGATTATGCCTCCGAAGGCTATGAAGTGCTCGCGCCCGCCTTGTTCGATCGCGAGGCCCCGGGATTCGAGGCCAGCTATACCGGCACCGATCTGGAACGTGCGATGGACCTCGCCCGCAACCGGCACCCGTTCGAACTGTCGATGGCGGATGTGCAGAGCTGCATCGATACGCTGCGGGGCAAGGGGCCGGTGTTCATCGTCGGCTATTGCTATGGTGGGTCAGTCGCCTGGCTGGCAGCGGGACGGCTCGACGGACTAGACGCGGCTTCGGGCTATTATGGCAGTCTGGTGCCGGACAATGCCGGGCTGGAGCCCAGATGCGCGACGATCATGCATTTCGGACGCTACGACACGGGCATTCCGATGGAGGGGGTGGAGAAGGTGATCGCCGCCGATCATCCGACCGCGCAGATCTTCGTCTATGATGCGGGGCATGGCTTCAGCTCGGATCGGCGCAAGGATTTCCACGCCTCCAGTGCCGAACTGGCGCGCGAGCGGACGCTGGCTCTGTTCAGGGTATGTGGCGGCTGATCGCGCCTCGCGCTTTGATCGCAAGCCTCGGGATGCGGGCCGCCGTCCGTATCCCTAGATAGGCTGTATGAGTACAGAAACCCACATTGATCCCGATATGGCCTGGGCCGCCTTCGAACGGCGCGACCGCAATTTCGACGGCAAGTTCGTCGGAGCGGTCAAGACCACGGGCATCTACTGCAAGCCGAGCTGCCCGGCGCGACACCCTAAGCGCGAGAATGTGGAATTCTTCGCGGATGGCGTGGCGGCGCGCGCGGCAGGCTATCGCGCCTGCCTGCGCTGCACGCCCGACGAAGTGGGGCGAGATCGGGTGGCGGTGGCGCAGGCGATCAGATTGATCGAATCGTCTGAGGATGGGCTTTCGCTCGATGAGCTGGCGATGATGGTCGGCTATGCCCCGCATCACTTCCACCGCCTGTTCAAGCGCGCGACGGGCGTGACGCCCGCCGCCTACGCGCGGGGGCTGCGTGCTGGCAAGGCGGCGGAGGCGCTCACCAAGGAGGATCGCGTGACCGACGCCATCTATGACGCCGGCTATTCGGCGCCAAGCCGCTTCTATGAAGATGCCAAGCGCCGGCTCGGCATGACGCCCAGCGCCTGGGCCCGGGGCGGAGCCGGGATCACGATCCGCTGGACCGTGGCCGAGACCAGCCTGGGTCCGCTGCTTGTCGCCGCGACGGACAAGGGGCTGTGCCGCGTTTCGTTCGACGAGGGCGAGGAGGCGCTGCGGACCCGTTTTCCCAATGCCGATATCCAGTCAGGCGGCGAGGCGCTGGCCGCGCTCGCGCGCAAGGTCGTCACTGAGGTCGAACATCCCGAGCGAGATCAGGATCTGCCGTTCGACGTCAAAGGCACGGCGTTTCAGGAAGCCGTGTGGCAGGCCCTGCGTGCCATCCCGCCGGGCGAGACGCGGACCTATAGCGAATTGGCGGCCGTGGCCGGCAATCCAAAGGCTGTCCGCGCCGCCGGAACCGCGTGCGGCGCCAACCACCTGGCAGTCGTCATTCCCTGTCATCGTGCCCAGCGCAGCGACGGCACGATGGGCGGCTATGCCTATGGCGTCGATCGCAAGGTGGAGCTCAGGAAACGCGAGGGTGTTGCCTGAGCCCCCATTTATTCCGGCGACCGCGGCATCAGGACGGTTCCGGCGATTGTTGCGAATCGTTCGGCTTCGCCTTGCCGTCGCCGGATGGCGTCTTCACCGATTTTGAATCGCCTTTGCTGTCGATGTCCGCGATCATCTTGCGCGCTGCTTCGGCGCCATCGCCGCCATGTGGAGCGTAGGCGATCGGCATCAGTACCGCGCGGGCCAATTTGGGTTGCTTGCTGCGTATGAACTGGTCGGCGAGCGAAAGCCGGATCGCTCCGAATTGCGGAGCCAGTTCATAAGCGCGGAACAAGCCGTCCACCGCGACCTTGGGTGGATCGACGCCTTCGCGCATGAATGATTGATAGTAGCGGAAGAGCGCGGTGGTATCGTCGTTGTTGAGCCGGTTCGCCTTCACGATCAGGGTCCGCACAGTTTTCCAGTGCGTTGCGCTATCTTCGGCGTCGTTCACTTTGTTCGCCATGAACTCTGCCTTGCGCAGTAGCGCCGGTCCGTAATCCGGCTTGAGCGCGATCAGTTTGTCGTTGAGCGTGTTCGCTTCGTCCTCTTTGTCTTCAAGCAGATATGCCTGGACAAGCATGTCGATCGCATAGGGATTGTCGGGAAAGCGCGCGGCGGTCTTGCGGACCGACGAAAGCGCGCGCGATTTCTCCTCCTCTGTGATACCGGTTTGATAGTTCAACCGATCGAGCAGCAGCGCGTCCTGCGCCGGATCGAGCGCATCGACGACGATCCTGGCGGCCTTGGTGTCGAATCCGGTGAGCTTGCGATACTGCATCCCGCCCTTCACATAGGTATCCAGATCCTTCTCCAGCGCGGACAGCGGGCCGAACGCGTCGATGGCGGCCTTTTCGGCGGGCGTGCCCGAGGCGAAGGCGCTCAGATAAGCTTCCAACTGGCCTTTGCGCTTGTCGGAGAAGGTGAGCATATGCGCGAGGAGCCATGAACGCCCGTAATAGGCATCGACTTCCTCGCCGCCCTTCATCTTCGGATTGTTCGACAGCAATTGTTCGATCGGAAACGGCTTGGCGAGGATGAGGCCATAGGCGCGATGATAGGCGGGCTTGCCGATCGACGCATTCCCGTCGTCGCCGATCTCTGCGGTCGAATAGAATTCGGCGAAGCCCTCGACATACCAGGGCGGATAGGCGCTCGGGAAATATTGCATCATGAAATGATGCGCATATTCATGGAACAGGACGGTTTCCCCATCCATGTCGAACTTGGTGCCGCGCCCCAGCCGCGGAACGACGGCGATGGAGCCTGCCAGCCGAGGCGTATAGAAACCCGCGACATTGCGGCCGCCCTTGCCGAGCAGGCGCTGTACCGAATTCGTATCGCGCAGCAGGTAGATTTCCAGGCGCTTGGGCGCGGGGGGCGCTTTCACGCCCGACGCTCTCCGCAACAGCGCGTCGAAGGTCTCAACCTTGGCGGTGAATTCCAGCAGCGTTTTCTCGCTGCCGCTCGAATAGACGACGAAATTGTCCGAGGTCGCGCGCTTCCATTGGGCGTGCGCGGCTGCGGGGAATAGCACCACCGCCAGGGCGATCATCAGTCTCGCGAACATTTCAACTCGGCTATCCCAGGAAGAACCGCCATCTTTCCTAGCGCCTTAATCGGAATTGGGCGAGGTGCCGTCTGGTCGCATTCGGACCAATCTATCGGGAAGCGCGGCCAGGATCGCTTCGCGGCGCTCGGGCGTTGCCGCCCCCCATTCCGCGATCTCACCGATCGTCCGTCCACAGCCGCGACACCATTGTGTCGCCGGATCGAGCATGCAGACCTTGGTGCAGGGCGATGCGGTCACAGGAAGCTATAAGGGTCGACGTCCACCGAGACCCTGACCTTCTGGCTCCATTCGAGCGCGCCGAGCCAGTCGCGGATCACATCCTGCACGTCCAGCGCGCGGCGGGCGTGGACGAGCAGGCGGAAACGGTGCCGGCCGCGCAGCATGGCGAGTGGCGCGGGGGCGGGGCCGAACACCGCCATGCCGTCCACGCGCGGCGCGGTACGGCCGATCCGCGCCGCCGTATCCTGCGCAAGCTTCTGATCCTCGGACGAGATGATGATGCCGGCATAGCGGCCGAATGGAGGCGCGCCCGCGCTGCGCCGCGCCTCCGTCTCCGCCGCATAAAAGCTTTCGGCGTCGCCCGAGATCAGCGCTTCCATCACCGGTGAACCGGGGCTGTGTGTCTGGATCAGCACATGGCCGGGCTTCTCGCCGCGCCCGGCGCGGCCCGCCACCTGCATCACCTGCTGGAAGGTCCGCTCCGCCGCGCGCAGATCACCGCCCTCCAGCCCTAGATCGGCATCGACAACGCCGACCAATGTGAGGTTCGGGAAGTGATAGCCCTTGGTGATGAGTTGGGTGCCGACGACGATGTCGATTTCGCCCGCTTCCATCCGGCCGACGAACTCTGCGGCCTTGGCGGGCGACCAGATCGTGTCAGACGTGACGATCGCGGTGCGCGCGTCTGGAAACAGCGCTTTCACCTCATCGGCGATCCGTTCGACGCCGGGGCCGCAGGCGACCAGGCTGTCCTCCTCGCTGCATTCCGGACAGGCAGCGGGCGGTGGCATGACATGGCCGCAATGGTGGCAGGCCAGGCGCCGTATCAACCGGTGCTCGACGAGCCAGGCCGTGCAGTTGGGGCATTGGAAACGATGCCCACAATGCCGACACAACGTCAGCGGCGCATAGCCGCGCCGGTTGAGGAACAACAGCACCTGTTCGCCGCGCGCCAGCGTTTCCTCGGTCGCCTGCACAAGCGCCGGCGCCAGCCAATGGCCGCGCTCGGGCGGATCCTGGATCAGGTCGATCGCCGCGATCTCGGGCATGATGGCGTTGCCGAAGCGCGCGGGCAGGCGAAGTTCGCGATAACGTCCAAGCTCGACCTGCTGGCGCGTCTCAATCGCCGGCGTGGCTGATGCGAGGATAACTGGGCAGCGTTCGAAGCTGCCGCGCATCACCGCCACGTCGCGCGCATGGTAATGAACGCCGTCTTCCTGCTTGAAGCTGGTCTCGTGCGCCTCATCGACGACGATCAGGCCGAGATTGCGATAGGGCAGGAACAGCGCGGAGCGTGCGCCCACCGTCACCAGTCCCTCACCCGAACTGATCGCCCGCCAGGCCCTGCGACGCTGCGACTGGCGCAGTCCCGAATGCCAGGCGATCGGCGCATGGCCGAAGCGCTGGGTGAAACGCTTGAGGAACGGTTCGGTCAGCGCGATCTCGGGCAGCAGCACCAATGTCTGGCGGCCCTGGCGGATCGCTTCGGCGACGGCTTCGAAATAGACTTCGGTCTTGCCCGAACCGGTGACGCCGTCGAGCAGGAAGGGCTGAAAGGCGCGATCGCGCACTGCTTCGACCAGCGTTTCGGAGACGGATGCCTGAACCGCCGACAGATCGGGCGCGCCATAAGTTGGATCAGGCACGGGGTAGGGCGTGTCGATATCGACTTCGACGGGCTCGATCGCGCCGACCTTCACAAGGCCGCGGATCACCGCGTCGGTCACGTCGGCGGCGGTCGCGAGTTCGCGGATCAGCCCCTGGCGATCATGGAGCCGCTCCAGCGCCTGTTCTCGCTGTGCGGTCAGCCGTTCGGGGCGCTGGCCGGTCAGGCGATATTCGGTGATGGTTCGTCCACCGTCCAGCGCGGATGAGGATGGCAGCGCCATGCGTAGCACCGCTGCGGGCGGCGCCAGATAGTAATTGGCAGTCCATTCGATCAGCCGCCGCAGTGGATCTCCGAGCGGCGGCGCGTCATGAACCTGAAGCAGGTTGCGCAGGCGATTGTCGCCAACCTCGTCGCGTGAAGGCATCCGGTCCGCTTCCCAGACCACGCCGACAAGCTGGCGCGGCCCCAAAGGCGCGACCACGATCGAGCCGGGTTCGACCGACATGCCGCGCGGCACCCGATAGTCGAGCGGCCCGACGGCATTGTTGAGGATGAGAACGCGAGCCCGAGTCATGCATCCCATCTAGGGGCTTGTTCGCGTGCTGGGGAGAGGGCGGGGGGAGCGGGAGCGATACACAACGACCAGGGAGGTATCGCTCCCGCTCTGAAGCGACACGGCAGGAGACCGTGTTGGGAACGCTGATAAAGTAGCAGGCGGCGTGCCAAATATGCGATCCGGCGGAAATGCTGCGACACGATGGTTCGCACACGTTAACCATAAGCGAGATTTGTAAGAATTCCCGACAATTTTGGCACTGTTTTGCCAGTGTCGACGGCGAAAGATCGGATGCCGGTCGGCGATATTGTGTCGCTGCCACGAACCTGTCCGGCCCGTTCATCCAGCGTTCAGCGCTTGCATGACTACAACTGTAGTCGTAATGAGATTACGCCTGTAGTCAGCCGAAAAGGGGGCTAGTCGATGAGCGAGCGGATCAGTGAAGCCGAACATGCGGTGATGGAGGTGCTCTGGGAAGAGGCCCCGCTGACCGCGAGCGAAGTCCATGAACGGATCGATCCGGCACGCGGATGGAGTGACAGGACCGTGAAGACCATGTTGTCGCGCCTGCTCGCAAAGGGCGTGCTCGTCCATGAAGAGGATGGGCGGCGTTACCTCTACCGTCCGGCGGTCGCCCGCGAGGATTATGTTTCGACCGAATCGCGGCGGCTGGTCGATCGGCTGTTCGGCGGGCGCGGTGCGGCGCTGGTGGCGCATCTGGCCGAACGCGACGAATTGAGCGACGACGATATCGTCGAGATCGAAGCACTGCTGAAGGCGCTCCGGTCATGAGCGGCTGGGTCGTCGAAACGCTCGTCGCGACCACCGCGCTGATGGTGGTCGTCCTTCTGGTTCGCGCGCAGGTTGCCGCGATGTTCGGCCCGCGCATCGCCTATCTCCTGTGGCTGCTGCCGGCTTTGCGCATGGTGCTGCCGCCGCTTCCCGACAGTTTCGGGCCTGCGCCGATCGAGCAGATTCCGGCGTTGGCGAAACTGTCGTTTCCCGATCTGCCGACGATCGACATGTCGGCGTTGCAGACCGGGGCGCAAGCCGTTCCGGCCGTCCCGTCGATCGACTGGCCGTTGTTGTTGCTCGGCATCTGGCTGGGCGGGGCGATGCTGATGATGGCCTGGCATCTATTCGCCTATCATCGGTTCGTCCGTTCGGCGTTGCGCGAGTCCGTCGACCTGCCCGAAATGGACAGCAACGGAATCGAGGTCTGCGCCAGCCGGTTGGTCGAGGGGCCGTTCGCCGCGGGCGTGCTGATGCCGACGATCGTGCTGCCGCACGACTACCGTACCCGCTACAGCGCCGAGGAACTGCGCCTGGCGATGACGCATGAGGCCGTGCACCACCGTCGCGGCGATCTGTCGATCAACATGGTCGCGCTCGCCATGCTGTCGCTGCACTGGTTCAATCCGGTCGCCTGGCGCGCCTGGCGTGCCTTCCGCGCCGATCAGGAACTGGCTTGTGATGCGGTTGTGCTCCAGGGCGCGACGGTGGATGAACGGTGCAGCTATGCGACGGCATTGGTCAAATCAGCCTGTCCGCGAACTCCCGTGGCGGCCTGCTCGCTCAATCCGCGCGACCAGCTCAAGACCCGGCTGCGCATGATGCGCGATGCACCGGAACGTGGGATGAGCGGGCGAGTGCTTGCGCTCGTGCTGGTCAGCGGCGGTCTGGCGATCACTGCGTCGGGGGGCATCGCGGCGGAGACGACCGCTGGAATCCGCGAGAAGATGCAGGTGCGCATGATCGAGCCTGTTGTCTCCGCCGTGTCGACCGGCATGGATGGCATCGTCGAAATCGCGCATGTCGCCGCACCGATCCCACCGGTTCCGCCGGTGCGCCCGGCAAGGCTGGCGAATGTCGATGCGCCGGTTCCACCTGCTCCGCCTGTTCCCCCCATTGCGCCGATCGCGCCCGCGCTGTCCGAAATGCCGGCCGTGCCTACGGCTCCCAGGGCGCCAATACCACCGTCTCCGCCCGCTATGCCGGTGGTCGCGATGAGCTTCGACGAGCATGGCATGGCGATGCGTATCGCCGCCGATGCGGCGCAGAATCGGGCCGAGCAGATCCGCCTGGCGGTCACGACCGCGCGCAAGGCCACGGCATGCAACGGCAAAAGTGGTGCGCTGATCTCGATCGCGGATGACACGCGCAACGAGCGTCGCAACGTCACCTTTTGCGGTCGGGGTATCAGCGACGCCGAAGTGCGCAAGGTGCAGCTCAACGCCATGGTCCAGGCACGCAAGAGCCTGATCGAATCCCGGAAGATCGAGCGCGAACGGCTGCGTGAGGCTCTGGAGGGCCTCGATGCCGAGATCGAGCGGCTCAAGGATTCGATCGAAGATATGCATTGAACGAAGCGGAGGAGGAAAAACGAATGACAATGATCGCGAAGATGCTGGCCTGCGGTGCTGCGCTGGCGCTCTCGGGTGCGGCCGTGCAGGCGCATCCGCACAATGATGGCGACAAGGCCGAGGCGAACCAGGTCAAGAAGATCGTCATTCACAAACGCGACGGCAGTACCTCTGAAGTCGATGTCGATGCGGCACGCGAGAAGGCGATGCTGGCTGCCGGCGAACACTGCAAGGGCAAGCGCGCCCAGATCGATGAAGACGACAAGTCGGGCGCGGATGGCAAGGTCAACAAGAGTCGTATCGTCGTGTGTGCGCCGGACGATGGCACGCTGATCGCCGCGCTGCAAAAGGCCCGCACGCAAATCGGTGAGGAGAAAGCACTGAGCGATGTCCAGCGTGAGAAGGTGATCGCCTCGCTCGACCGCCAGATCGAGCAACTCAAGGCCGGCACGATCAGCAAATAATCCGCGTCTCGGGGAGGGAATCGGGCGACGCCGCGGATCCGTGGCGTCGCCCGATCTTGTTTCGCGCGCGGAAGCTGCCACATGAGCGGCATGGACGATTTTCCCACCGGCCAGACGATGCGGCTGACTCCGCTGGTACGGCGTATCCTGGCGCCCAATCCCAGCCCCTTCACCTATAGCGGCACCCAGACCTATGTGGTCGGCAATGGGGATGTCGCGGTGATCGACCCGGGCCCCGATGATCCAGTGCATGTCCAGGCCATATTGGAGGCGGTTCGTGCCGAACGCGTGGTCGCGATCTGCTGCACCCACACCCATCGCGATCATAGCCCGGCCGCTGCGCCGCTACGCGATGCAACCGGTGCGCCAGTGATCGGCTGCGCGCCGCTTGTGCTCGACGATAGCGGCCCGCGTGCCGACGCGGCATTCGATCGCCATTATGCGCCCGATCGCGTGCTGACCGACGGCGAGGCGATCACGGGTACGGACTGGAACCTGGTCGCGGTGGCGACGCCGGGACACACCTCCAACCATCTCTGTCTGGCCCTGCCCGAGGAAAAGGCGCTTTTCACCGGCGACCATGTGATGGGCTGGTCGACAAGCGTCGTTTCTCCGCCCGATGGTGACATGGCGGCCTATATGAAAAGCCTGGCGCTGCTGATGGAACGAGAGGACATCGTCTATTATCCCGCGCATGGCGATCCTGTGGAGCGTCCGCAGCGCTTCGTACGTGGCCTGATAGGCCATCGGAAGCAACGCGAAGGGCAGATATTGCGGCTGCTGAAAGGCGGCACAGGTGAAATCCCGGTGATGGTCGAACAAATGTACAAGGGTATCGACCCCAGGCTCTATCCTGCCGCAGGGCGATCGGTGCTGGCGCATCTGATCGACATGCGCGACCGCGGCGTGGTTCGTGAAGCCGAGCAGAGCTGGCAATTGATCGACTGAGATGATCATTCCCGCTTCTGCTTGCGGGATGACGGCATTAAAGGCAGCGCGACGCCCGCAAAAGCGGGTGCGACGACACAGCAAGGATCCGAGGGACATGGATGCACGTGGTGGAATTGGCGGAAGCCTGACGGGGCTGGACCTGCGCGCCGAGATCGAAAGGCTGCGCAAGGAACGCAACGCCGTGATCCTGGCGCATTATTACCAGAAGCCCGAGATCCAGGATCTGGCCGATTTCGTGGGAGATTCGCTGGAACTGTCGCGCAAGGCGGCGGAAACCGACGCCGATGTGATCGCCTTTTGCGGCGTCCGCTTCATGGCCGAGACAGCGAAGATCCTGAGCCCGCAGAAGATCGTCATCCTGCCCGACATGGAGGCGGGGTGCAGCCTTGAGGATTCGTGCCCGCCCGAAACCTTCAAGGCGTTCCGCGAGGCGCATCCCGATCACATCGCGCTGACCTATATCAATTGTTCGGCGGCGGTGAAGGCGCTCTCCGACATCATCGTGACGAGCTCCTCGGCCGAGAAGATCCTGAGCCAGATCCCCAAGGATCAGAAGATCATCTTCGGACCGGACCGGCATCTGGGAGGGTATCTGAAGCGCAAGGTCGGTCGCGACATGCTGTTGTGGCCGGGTGTCTGTATTGTGCATGAGGCGTTCAGCGAGACCGAGTTGCTGAAACTGAAGGCGCAATATCCCGGCGCGCCGGTCGCGGCGCACCCGGAATGCCCGGCGCATGTGCTCGATCATGCCGATTATGTCGGTGCGACGAGCGGCATCCTTGAATATGCGAAGACGATGGCGGGCGACACGCTGATCGTCGCGACCGAACCGCATATCATCCACCAGATGGAAAAGGCGGTTCCCGAAAAGACCTTCATCGGTGCGCCGGGTGCCGATGGTAACTGCAACTGCAATATCTGCCCCTATATGGCGCTCAACACGATGGAAAAGCTCTATGTCGCGCTGCGCGACCTGGAGCCCCGGATCGAACTGGACGAGGAGATGCGCGTCGCGGCGAAGAAGTCGCTCGATCGCATGCTCGAAATGGCGAGCGCCACGGTCGGCATGGGCGATCTCGGGCCGGCGAAGGTGACGGGTGACTGAGCCCTTCGGGTTGCCGGGCTTCGATCTCGGCGAGTTCGTCGCGGCCACCCTGGCAGAGGATCTGGGCGATGCGGGGGATATCACCTCCGCCGCCGTGATCCCGGCGGATGCGGCGTTCGGGGGGGTGATGGACAGTCGTGAGGCGGTGACGGTCGCCGGTCTCCCGATCGCCGAAGCTTTTTTCCGGACGCTTGATCCAGACGTCGTGATCGAGGCGCTGGTGAAGGATGGCGACAGGGTTCAGCCGGGAACCGATCTGCTGCGTCTGAAAGGCCACGCCCGCGCCATGCTGACCGCCGAACGCTCGGCGCTCAACACCGTCCAGCACCTGACCGGCATCGCCACGCTCACGCGTCGTTATGTCGATGCCATCGCCGGTACCGGCGCGGTCCTGCTCGACACGCGCAAGACCATTCCGGGACTGCGTTTGCTCGAGAAATACGCAACGCGGATGGGCGGCGCGCAAAATCATCGGATGGGCCTGTGGGACGCGGCGATGATCAAGGACAATCATGTCGCGGTCGCCGGTAGCGTGGGCGAAGCCGTCCGCCGCGCCGTCGATGCCGGGATCGAACGGATCATCGTCGAGGTGGACAGGGTCAATCAGATCGAACCGGCGCTCGATGCCGGCGCGACCCATTTGCTGCTCGACAATATGGATCCGGCGACATTGCGTGGCGCGGTGCGGCTGGTGGGCGGCCGCGTGCCGACGGAGGCCTCGGGCGGCGTGACGCTGGAAACGATCGGGACGATCGCCGAGACCGGCGTTACCTATATCTCGGTCGGCAGGCTCACCCAGTCGGCCCCCGCCGCCGATATCGGCCTGGACTTCGCATCGGCCTGACGGTCGCCGGCCCGAGGCATCACCCCTCGATCGTCACCGTCGAAGGGTGATGCTTGTCGAGATGCCGTCTGATGATGCGCAGATTCTTGCTGTTCGAACGGTAGAGGAAATCGAACAGATCGCCTGCGATCGGAACCGCACCGAGCAGCGTGTCGATGCCGACATTGGCGGCCATGCGGGCAAGCTGGAATTTGGACATGCCCAGATTACGCGCTTCCCAGACGATCCACGCGCCCATGGCCGCGGTCACGATATCCCCGACCACCGGAACGAGCCCGACGATCGAATCGAGCCCGATCGGCCGGTTGATGCCGGGAATGACGAAGACCCGTTCCAAGATCGCCTCCATCGCTTCCACGCGCTGGCGGATCGATGCGGGATCGCGCCCCATTTGGGGCAGGCCCTGGGCGATACGTTCGAACTGATCGGGTGACACGCGCATGCGACAATCCTCTCCTGAATGAACGATATGGGAGCTGTGCTCAGTCGTTCAACAGGTGATGCAATGGATGAGCGGCGCGGTTGTTGGTGCGGAAGCCGCGCAGCGACGGGCGAACCAGCGACCAGCGCAGCGGCGTCGCAAGCGGGATGAAGGGCGTATTGACGGCATAGGCCGCGTCGGCCTCGACCAGCCTTGCCGCACGTTCCGCCAGCGTCGAGGCGGCGCGCGAGGCGGCAAGTGCCGCGCCGCCGGTTTCGCCGCATGGCAGGCCGACTCCGCACGAAAGGCGCGTAAGATACCAGGTCGCGCTGTCATTGGGGGCGACTGAGTCGATCAGGCGCAGGTCGGCAGGCGCTTCGAAGGGGACACGCTGGGCGATCACGCCGATCCGGCCGAGGTCGATGGCGATCCGCGTGAACAGCAGCCGTGCGCCAGGGCCTTTGGGCAACGCGATCCGCATGCGCGGAAATTCGGGATTGTTCCCGCGCCATGCGGTGACGCGCCCGCGCGCGAGCGCGATCCGCTGCGCCATCGGCAGGGCCGCCCATTCTGGCAATGCCGGACCGGCGGGCATTTCCAACCGATCCGGAACGATCGACAGCATCGGTTTCCAGTTTGGAACGCCGAAAGCCGACACCAGCGCGTCGCGATCGATGGCCATCGCGATCGCCGCGCGATTTTCGGCGCTGCTCAGGAAACCTTCCTCGCTCGTGACCGCAAGACCGAACAAGCCTCGGGCCGGATCGAAGCGAAGCTGCGTCGTCGGCGGATCCAGCGCGCGCGCGACCGCGAGATCGACAAACGTCCCCCCCAGCACGAGATCGGCCTGGCCACGGCCGTAACGGGCAAGTGCGCGCGCCGCCCGTTCCGCGTGCAGCGCCACCGGATAGCGCGCCTGCTGCTCCTCGGGAAAATCGGGATCGGCGATCGGTGCCAGCGCGATCACGCCGTTTCTCTGCCCTGTGATGCGATATGGGCCGGTGCCTTGCTTGCGCTGGAGGAAACCCATCTCCGGTTGGGTAAGCAGGTCGAGGAAATGCGGGCGTGGGCGGCTGAGGCGGATTTCCAGGATTTCCGGCGTGACGGCGACGATTTCATCCACCGCGCTGAAATAGGGGGCGAAGCGATTGCCCTGTCCCGGATTGACCGCGGCGCGCAGGCTGCGCGCCAGTTCCTCCGTCGTTACCCTGCGGCCGGGTCGCCATTCGGCGCGGCGCAGCCTGAAGATATAGCTCAGTCCGTCATCCGAAACGATCCAGCGCTGTGCAAGTCCGGGTTCGATCCGCCCCGACGCGTCGAGCGCGACCAGCCCCTGCGCAACCGACAGAAGCAATGCGGCTTGCGGTGCGGCCGCCTCATCGCGCCCTACGGCGGTGATCTCAGGCGTAGGCCCGATGACGCTGACCCGGATCGGCCCGTCGGGTTCGTCCTGATTCCCGCATCCAGCGAGCGACGCGGTCGCCACGGCGGTGAGGGCCACGCGCAGGACTCGACGGACAAAGAGCCGGACATACGGCCACACCGCTGGATCACCATGGGTCATCATGTTGTGATCGGGGTTACCGTAACCCTGCCGACGCGGCAAATGCTGATGGTCGTCTCGGCCGCCTCAGGCCAGCCGCTCGACGATCATTCGGCGGATCGCTTCCTGGCGGCTGATCGATGGATCCTCGCGCGCGATCCAGTCGTCGAGCGCGGCGACGAGATCCCTGTCGAGCCTTATGCCGACGAGGATCTTCGCACCACCGCCTTCGCTCTCGATACGGGGCCATCCCACGGCGGAATGTCTCATGATACGCTGCCTCCATTACAGGCCGGCCGATTGCAGGGCCGGCATGGAGAGAACGATCGAAGCGGCCGAATTCATCCGCGTGTTGCGATCACGGCTTGCGTTGCGATGCTTCCCCGTTCCATGAGGGCCGCCGCGCCCCCTTGGCGAAATTGGTAGACGCACGGCACTTAAAATGCCGAGCCTTAGGGCGTCCCGGTTCGAGTCCGGGAGGGGGCACCAGGCGGATGGATCGGGCACGATTCGTCAGCGCCCAGGCTTCAGATGTCGATCGAAGAAGGTTGCGATCAAGCGATAGGCTTCGATCGATTCCGGCATGTCCGGCCAAACGAAGAATGCGTGCGGCAGGCCGTCGAACAGATGCAGTTCGGAAGATACGCCCGCAGCGCTCAGGCCGCGGTGCGCGAGCGTCAGTGCACTGGCCGCGAAATCGCGGCTTCCCGCGAGCAGCAGGGTCGGCGGCATGGCGGCGATCTCTTCCCGCGACGTCATCGGATAGGCCAGCGGATCGCCCGCCGCTATTCCGGCGAGATAGGCCGTCGGGAGTGTGCCGGGTAGCGGATCGACCGGGGCTGGGCCCGATCCGGTGGTCGGGCCGGCCAGATATGGGCCGTCGCCGCTATAGGGCGCGCCGGTTCCACAAAAGGTTCCGATCGCGCCAGGCCTTGGAAGTCCCTGCTTGCGGATCCACGCGGTCGCCTGTGCGGTGATGATACCGCCCGCCGAACAGCCATAAATGCCGATCGTGGCGGCGCGGTGGCTCTTCAGCAGCGCACGATAGACGGTGGTCACGTCCTCGGATGCTGCGGGATAGCGGTTCTCCGGGGTCAGTCGGTAGTCGACGGTGACGACCTCGATCCCCATGACGGCGGCGATCGGGATCGCTTCCACCAATGCGCCGCTGCCGGATCCCCACATGAAAGCGCCGCCATGGACATTGATCAGCACGCGCCTGCGCTGGCGGGCAGCGACGCCGCTTCGCGGGGTGACGATGTGGACGGGAACGCCGGCGATCGTGGTCTCCCGCTCGCTGGTCTGAAAATGCCGGCGCATCTCCGCCAGGCGATCGTCGTTATAGCGCTGGAAAAATGCGCGGGACTTGGCGATGTCGCCCTTGAAATCCGGACTTCTCGCGGCGGCCATGCGCGCCAGGACCTGCCTGGCTTCGGCGCTGAGCTGGCTGGACGGGGGCAGGGTGAAGGCCGGCACCTGCTGTGCGGCGGGATCCTGCGCGACGGCCGGCATCGCGCAGAACAGGCTCGCGATCGTAATGGCTGATCTCATTGCTTGTCTTTCCCTGTCCGTCCGTTCGAAGTGCGCGGCATGATCCGATGGCGTCCCGCAAGCATCGCCTGCTTGCATGATCTTTCGTCCCTACCCAAACAGGATGATGCCGGGGCACGCCCGCTTGCCCGTGGCTGGATGGTCGGATACGCGGGCTTATGGTGCCGGGCCGCGATCCGGCATCGACATTGGGGAAAAGACGCATGGCGGACAATGGGCGCGTGACCATGGCGGATGTCGCCCGGATCGCTGGCGTCTCCAAGATCACGGTCTCGCGCGCGTTGAGCGGGAGCGAACTGGTCCGCCCGGAAGTCCGCGATCGTATCCGCGATGCCGCCGCCGCCGCGGGCTACCGGATCAATCTGGCCGCGCGCGATCTTCGGCTGCGCCAGCGCCGGCGCGTCGCGGTGGTGATCGACATGTCCGCGACCGACGACCGGCCGATGTCGGATCCCTATCCGCTGGCGCTGCTGGGCGGCATCGTCCAGGAATGCGCCGTGGCGGGCTTCGCGGTGGTGCTGACCACCAGCGATCCGCGAATGAGCGCCGAAGTGCAGGATGCGAGCGGGATCATCGTGCTGGGCCAGGGCTCCCATCACCATGCCGTGCGGGCGCTCGCCGCGCACGATGTTCCCATGGTGGTCTGGGGCGCCGATGACGGCGTCGAATCCGCGCTCGGGGTTGTGGTGATCGGCGGCGATAATCGCCGGGGCGGCGAGCTGGCGGCCGAACATATGCGCGCGCATGGCCGTCAATCGCTCATCTTCCTGGGTGACAGCAGCCATGCCGAGCTTGCCGGCCGGCTCGAGGGGTTCAGGGCTGGCATCGCCGGGCATGGTGCGCGGCTGATCGCCGCGCACAGCAGCGGCTTCACGATCGAGAGTGGCGCCGCCGCCATGGCGTCGCTGATCAGGCAAGGGATAGCTTTCGACGGCGTGTTCGCTGGCAGCGATCTGGTCGCGATCGGCGCGATGCGGGCGATGCGCGAGCATGGCCTGCTGCCTGGCCGAGACGTTTCGGTGGTGGGGTACGATGATTCGCCCGCCGCTGCGGCGCATGTGCCGCCATTGACCAGCATCCGGCAGGACTGGACGGAAGGCGGGCGGCTGCTGGCATCGACCCTGCTCGCCAGCCTGGAGCCTGACGGCGCCCCGCCGGCATCCGCCAGGATCGTTTCCGCCAATTTGATCAGTCGCCAAACCTGAATTCCTCCCCGAATCCTTCTTTATGATATCGATACCAATTTTGCTTGGTATCGATATCATTTCCCGCTAAGGCAAGCCTATTGCCGCTCTGACGGCTTGAAACAGGGGAGGAGAGTCGGTGCTCGCCGACGGTGATTCGACGATGACGAGCGCGCGGTCGGGCGGCGATGCTGGCGCCGGCTGGCTTTTGACCTTGTCCGACATTCCGGCCGATCGCGAACCCTGGGCCGAAACGCTTTGCGCGCTTTCGAACGGTGCGCTCGGCGTGCGCGGCGTGATCGAGGAAGCTCCGGCGGGGCGCCCCTCGACCTTCCTTGCCGCGGTGTTCGAGCAGAATCCGATCCACTATCATGAGCAGCTCAAGGGTTTTGCGACCAGCACCGATACGCGTGTGCCGGTGGCGGACGGCACGGTTGTCGAGCTGTTCGTCGATGGCGTCTCGATTGGATCGACGCTCTGGCCCGCCACCAGCGAGCGCGTGCTGGACCTGCGCACGGGCGTGCTGACGCGGCGCTGCGTGTGGGACAGCGCGCATGGCCGGATCGCGGTCACATCCGAACGGGTTGTGCCGTTTGACACCGACGCGACGATTGCGACGCGATTGACGATCGAGGCGCTCGACCGACCGGTAGTGGTCGAGGTCCGCTCGCTGCTGTTGCCATCGGTGGCCGGCGCGGCGCAGGGCGATGATCCGAGGATCGGTGCCTCGGGGGACGGGCAGGGGCTGGAAACGATCGTCCGCGATGCGGTGCGCGGCCTGCTGGTCCAGCGCACCCGTCGAAGTCACATCGAAGTGGCGGCCGCGATCGCGCACGACCTGACGGGTGAGCCGCTCGATGTCGCGGGTGGAGTCGGTACGCGGCTGGTGGCGAAAACGGCGCCTGGGCGACCCTTCCGGTTTGAAAAAATGGTCGCCTATCGCTGGCGCGATGGTGGCGCGGATCGTGACGTGCGCGCGGCGATCGCGCGCGGGTTCGCAGCGATCGCCGAGGCACAAGCAGATGCGCTTTCCTCCTTCTGGCGCGACGCCGACGTCGTGATCGACGGAGACGATCGGGCCGCGCTCGCGCTCAGGCTGAACATGTTCCACGTCTTCCAGGCGGCCAGCCGGACGGGAGAGACGGGTGTCGCGGCCAAGGGGCTGACCGGCGAAGGCTATGAAGGCCATTGCTTCTGGGACAGCGAGATCTTCGTCCTGCCAATGCTGGCATGTACCGCGCCGCGGCTTGCCCGGGCGATGCTCGATTACCGCTTCTCGACGCTTGAGGCTGCGCGCGCCAATGCGCGGGCGCTCGATCTCGATGCCGGCGCGCTCTTCGCGTGGCGGACGATCGCGGGGCGCGAATGCTCCGCCCATTATCCAAGCGGTTCGGCGCAATATCATATCAATGCCGATATCGCCTTTGCCGTCGGCCTCTACGATACGACGACCGGCGATCTGGATTTCCTCGCCGAAAAGGGCGCGGAACTGCTGATCGAGACCGCCCGGATCTGGCCGCTGCTGGGGCATGATGCAATTGATGGATCGGGCGAGTTTCGCATCCATGGCGTGACCGGCCCGGACGAATATACCGCGCTCATCGACAATAACTGGTACACTAACCGCATGGCGCAGGCGCATCTGCGCCTCGCCGCGAACAGCGTCGACCGGCTGCGTGCCGAACGGCCGGACGCATGGCACGCGATCGCGGCGCGCCTGGCGGTGACGGACGAGGAAGTGGCACGTTGGCGCTCGATCGCCGATGCGATGCGCCTGCCTTATGACGAAACGCTCGATATCGACGCGCAGGACGACAGCTTCCTGTCCAAGCCGCGCTGGGATATCGCGGGAACGCCCCCGCGCAAATTCCCGCTGCTGCTCCATTATCATCCGATGACGCTTTATCGGCACCAGGTCGCGAAACAAGCGGATCTCGTCCATGCCTTGATCCTGGCGGGCGAGGATATCGATCGCGATCGCAAGCGCCGCGCCTTCGATCACTACGCGTCCGTGACCGTTCATGATTCGACGTTGTCGGCCTGCGCATTCTCGATCCTGGCGAGTGAGGTGGGCCGCGATGCGGAAGCCATGCGCCATTTCCGCGAGGCGGCGTTCGTCGATCTCGAGGATCGGCACCGCAACACGCATCATGGCGCGCATATGGCGGCGATGGCCGGTAGCTGGCAGGCTCTGGTCTGGGGTTTCGCCGGCTTTCGTCCGATCGGCGGCATCCCCCATTTTTCTCCTGTTTTGCCCGACGCATGGGATCGTTATGCGTTCACCCTGTCGTGGCGGGGATCCCGTCTGCATGTTGAAGTGACGGGCGACGGTTGTGGCTATTCACTGTCATCGGGGCCGTCACTGCCGCTGTGTCACGGCGATACCGAGATCCTGCTCGCACCGGGCGATCGCAGATGGTTCGGCGACACCGCACGATGAGGCATCCACCCCCCATCTCCGCGGTCCTGTTCGACCTGGACGGCGTGCTGACCGACACCGCCCACGCACATTATGCTGCCTGGAAAAGGCTGGCCGACGAATTGGGCGTGCCCTTCGACGAAGCGACGAACGAGGCGCTGAAGGGCGTCGACCGCATGGGATCGCTCGATCTTCTGCTTCGGCATGGCGGCCTTTCCGTCGATCAGGCAGGCCGCGAGGCGCTGGCGAGCCGCAAGAACGGATGGTATCTTGAGGCGATCCAGGCTTACGGCCCCGCCGATCTTTTTCCCGGCGCGCGCGAGGCCTTGTACGCTGTACGCGGCGCCGGTCTGCGCAGCGCCCTGTGCTCGGCCAGCCGGAATGCACCTGCCCTGATCGATCGCCTGGGCATCGCGGACCTGTTCGATGTCGTCGTGGACCCGGCGTCGGTCGCGCACGGCAAGCCGGCGCCCGACATCTTCCTGGCCGCCGCCCGCCAACTCGACATGTCCCCAGATCGATGCCTGGGTGTGGAGGACGCGCCGGCCGGTGTCGCGGCGATCCATGCCGCCGGCATGTTCGCGATCGGCATCGGCGATCCGCAGGTGCTTTCGGACGCGGATCGCGTCATTCCCTCCATCGCCGATTTCCGGCTGGAGAATTATCATGCCCGCTGAGATGGCGATACGCGCGCAGCGCCGGCGGGTCGCGCTTGCGCTGATCCTCACCTACGCGAATTTCGCGATCCTGCTGAACAGCGTCGGCACGGTGATCCTTCAGGCAATGCTGAGCTTCGGTATCGCCAAGGCCGAAGCCGCGATCCTCGAAGCCTTCAAGGATCTGCCGATCGCGATCGTTTCGCTCGCCGTCGCGGCGATATTGCCCCGGTTCGGCTATCGTCGTGCGATGATCGTGGGGCTGTGTCTGGTCGCGGCGGGGGCGCTGGCCATGCCGCTGATCCCGTCATTCGCCACGGCCAAGCTGATGTTCCTGTTGACGGGGGTGGCATTCGCGCTCGTCAAGACCTCGACCTACGCGACGATCGGGCTGGTGACTGAAGACCGGCGTTCCCACGCAGCCCTCACCAACCTGATCGAAGGGTTGTTCATGGTCGGCGTGCTCGGCGGTTATTGGTTGTTCGCCGCCTTCATCGATCCCGCCGATCCGTCGGGCAACGGCTGGCTCGATGTCTACTGGATCCTCTTCGCTGTCGCGCTGGCCAACATGGCGTTGCTCGCGGCGAGCCCCTTCGACGAACGCGGCGCCGTCGATCCCGCGTCGTCCGGCCCGATCCAGGATATGCGGGCAATGATGGCGCTGGTCGCGCGCCCTGCGGTGTTCGTGTTCGTTTTCTCGGCATTCCTCTACGTGCTGATCGAGCAGGGCGTGGGCACCTGGCTGCCCACATTCAATGCCGAAGTGCTGCATCTGCCGACGGCGATGAGCGTACAGGCGGCGAGCCTGTTCGCTGCTGCACTCGCGATCGGCCGGTTGGGGGCAGGGGGGCTGGTTCGCGTGGCCGGTGGGCTGCCGGTGCTGCTGGGATGCATCGTCGGCATTCTGGCGGTCGTCCTGATCGTCATGCCGATCGCCGCGCGATCGTCGCCGCATCCGGACATGAACTGGTTCAACGCGCCGCTCGCAACTTATGCGATGCCGCTGATCGGGCTGTTCCTGGCGCCGATCTATCCGACGATCAACTCGACGATCCTGTCATCGCTGCCACGCGAACGGCATGCCGCGATGACCGGGCTGATCATCGTCTTCTCCGCGCTCGGCGGCACCACCGGCTCTCTGGTGACGGGCCGGGTGTTCGCGGCGCTGGGCGGCGCGACTGCCTTCAAACTTGTGGTCGTTCCCGCGCTGTTGCTCGGGCTGCTGCTGGTGCTGATGCATCGGATGCTTGGTGAAAGGGCGGCCGCACAGGCGGTCACGGACTGATTTTGGGGCGAAGGCACATGAAAACGAGATATGCAGGGAAAGGAAAAACACCGATGATTTTCGACACGCGCACAGTGTTGCTGGCCTCCGCGGCTTCGGTCCTGATGACGGCGCCGGCCTATGCCGAGGATAATGGCGCTGCCGGAGCCGGCCAGTCGCAACCGGCTGGATCCGCCAATGATCAGGGCGGCGACGACTCCGCTGCGAATGATATCGTTGTCACCGGCACGGCGCGGTCGAGCGGCCTGCGCCGGCTGGATGCCGGCTTCTCGATCACGACGGTCACGGCGGAAGACCTGCAGCGCATCACGCCGCTGAGCACCGCGGACGTGCTCAAGACGGTGCCGGGCACCTATATCGAGTCATCCGGCGGCGTCGCGGGCCTGCGCGTCGGCGTGCGCGGCTTTCCGATGAACGGCGGCGGGCAATTCTCCACCGTCCAGCTCGACGGCACCACCTTGTTTCCGCCCAATACCCTGGGCTTCATCGAAAGCTTCAGCCTGTTCCGCGTCGACGACACCGTCGAACGCACCGAGGTGCTTCGTGGCGGCCCCAGTCCGATCTTTTCCAACGGCCAGCCGGGCATCACGCTCAACTTCATCCAGAAAAAGGGCAAGGACGTTCCCGAAGGAAGCGCACGCGTCACGGTCGGCGCCGAAGGCCTTTACCGGTTCGACGGGTTCCTGGGCGGCAAGATCGGCGAGGGCTGGTATGCGACGGTCGGTGGTTTCTATCGCGTCAGCGACGGCCTGCGCGATACCCAGTTCCGCGCCGATGACGGCGGGCAGATAAGCGCGACGCTCACCCATCGCTTCGCGGATGGTGAAGTGACGGTGTGGGCCCGCCGCGTGAAGGATTCCAATGTCTTCTTCTCGGGTGCACCGTTGCTGTCCTCCGCCAGCGGAAAGCTGAGCGTCTATCCCTTCTTCGATCAGCGCAAGGATGCGTTGGCCGGCGAGGATACCCGTTTGCTCACCTTCCAGGTGACGCCGGGCGCCACGCCGGGGACGATCAACCGCGATTTCTCCGACGGGCGGACCATCAAGCTCACCCAGTTCGGCGGCAGCTTCGATTTCACGCCCGGCGATTGGCGCATCAGCAACAAGATCGGGTATCTGACGGGCACGGCGGACACGCGCGCGATCTTCACCAGCGCCGTTCCGACCACGCTGAGCGCCTATATCGCGGGACGGGTGACCGCGATCAACGCGACCCCGGGAATCGTGGCCGCCGCCGGTCTCGCGACCTCAGGCACGGCGCGGTTCACCTCCACGGGCACCGCGATCACCGACGGCAACCAGCCCGTGATCGTCGCCGGCTTCTGGTCGATCGACAAGCATGTCGAAACCTTCACCAACGATCTGCGCGTGAGCCGGACTTTCGGACAGCATAATTTCACGATCGGATCCTATTTCGCGACGCATTCGATCAGCGACCTTTGGTACCAGGGCAACAATGCGCTGCTGGCGTTCGAACCGAATGCCCGTCGCATCGATGTGACGCTCAACAACGGCGCGCAGATCACACAGAATGGCTTCACGGGCTATGCCACCAACAATTTCAGCGACAGTTTCGACGGCACGAACATCGCCGGCTTCATCGCCGACGAATGGGAAGTAAGCGACGCGCTGCGCGTCGATGCCGGCGTGCGCGTGGAACATTACAAGACGAGCGGTTCGGTCGGGCTTGCCTCGAACGTCAACCTCGATAACAACCTGCTGACGGTCTACAACAATGCCGTGTCCGTGCTCACCGGGCAGACGCGCGCTTATGAATATTCGAAGACGCAGTTCTCCTACACCGCAGGTGCGAATTATTACATCACGCCGCGCCTCACCACCTTCGTGCGGATCAACTCGGGCTTCCGCTTCCCCACCTTCGACGAAATCTATGGCGGCTTCCGCACCGTCCAGAAGGTCAAGCAATATGAACTGGGCTTCAAGACGGCGCAGCGGTTCCTGGATGCATCGCTAACGCTGTTCCGCAACGACTTCGAAGGCCAGACCTATTCGCAGCAGGTGGTGAACCCGACCACGGGCGCGATCACCACCGTGATCGCGGTCGCCGGATCGCGGACCTGGGGCGCCGAACTCGAAGGCGCGCTGCGTCCGACGCGCAACCTTGCGATCAACTTCAACGCCACCGCCTTCCGCGCACGGTTCCGCGATATCGACGCCGGCGTCGCCAATGGCGTCCAGAACGGCTATCGGGTGCCGCGCCAGCCGAGCTTCCAGGCGCGGATCGGCCCCAGCTACATGATCCCGTTCGATGGCGGCGATCTGACGCTGTTTGGCGCCTATACCCATGTCGGCGCGCGCTTCTCGGACATCCAGAACCTTCAGAAGCTGCCCGCCTATGACACGATCGATCTGGGCGCCGCGCTGAAGGTCGATCCGTTCGAACTGCAGGTGACGGTCAACAACCTCACCAACACGCTGGCGTTGACCGAGGGCAATGCGCGGATCATCGGCACCACCGGCGGATCGGTCATCGCGCGCTCGAACTTCGGCCGCTCCTTCCAGGCGACGGCGGTGTATCGCTTCTGATCGCGCACGCCGGGCCGCTGCCGGCCCGGCGCTAAAGGAGAAAGAGGGTATGGAGATGAAGCGCAGGGAGGTCCTGGGCATCGGGGCCGGCGCGGTGCTGGGTCTCGCTCAGGCGGGGCGGGGGCTAGCCGCCGGACTCGATCGCGCACGCAGGCGCAATGTGCTGCTGGTGGTGAGCGACGACCAGGGGCTCGACCTGGGAAGCCTTGGCGTTGCGGTGAAGACGCCGCATCTCGATGCGCTGGCGAAAGAGGGCACGCGCTTCGATCATGGCTATGCCGCGGTATCGTCATGCAGCCCGAGCCGGGCCACGCTTTATACCGGGCTCTACACCCACCAGAACGGAATGTACGGGCTGGCGCACGACGTTCACAACCAGTCGCTGAGGGACGGCGTGGAAACGCTTCCGGCCCTGCTCAAGGCGTCAGGATATGCGACCGCGCTTGTCGGCAAGAAACATATCCGTCCGGACAGCGCCTTTCCATATGACGCGGAGCTTGCGCCCGAGAAATCGGGCATCCGCGACGTCGCGCTGATCGCCGACGCGACCGAGCAGTTCGTCCGCGCTGCCGGAGACAAGCCCTTCTTCGTCACCATCGGCTATAGCGATCCGCATCGCGCGCCCGTCAATTTCGGGAACGACCGGCCCTGGCCCCGGGTGGAGGAGGTCAGATATGATCCGGCGCGCGTGACGGTGCCTTCGCATCTGCCCGATTTGCCGCAAGTGCGCGCCGATCTCGCGCAATATTATGAATCGATCAGCCGCCTCGATCAGGGTGTCGGCATGTTGCGCACCATGCTCGAGAAAACGGGGCATAGCGATGATACGCTGATCATCTTCCTGAGCGACAATGGCCGGCCCTTTCCGGGCGCCAAGACCAATCTCTATGATCCGGGGCTGCATCTGCCGCTGATTGTGCACGCGCCGGGCGTGGGCGGCGGGGCTGTGTGCGACGCGATGGTGAGTTGGGTCGATATCGCACCGACGATTTTGGCGTGGACGGGAACGGCGGGGCCGCGCCAAGCGCTTCCCGGACGTTCGCTGTTGCCGCTGCTGGGGCAACGCAGCGCACCCGGCTGGGACGAGATCTTCGCCAGCCACGAATTTCATGAGATCAATCAATATTATCCAATGCGCGCGATCCGCACGCGCACGCGCAGCTATATCGAGAATCTCGCCTGGCAATTGCCCTATCCGGTCGCGGGCGACGTGGCGGGGTCGGAGAGCTGGAAGGCGATCGCGTCGGATTCCCGGATCCGGATCGGGCGGCGAACCCAGGCGGCCTATCTCCAGCGCCCGGCGCGCGAATTCTACGATCTCACGCGCGATCGCGACGAGGTGGTCAACCTTGCCGAACAGGCGGATCGACGCGTGGAGCGCGAGGCCCTGGCTTCGCGGCTGACCGCGTGGCGGGCCGCGACCAGGGATCCGTGGCTGGAAGGCCAGACCTCCCCGCATCAGCCGGAGCAGCATTGACTGTCCGCCAGTCTATTGCGCGCGAGATGATGCTTGTGGTCGTTGCAGTCGGCAGGGTCAGCGCCTAAATATCCGACCCATGCAGCCGATCATCTCGATCTCGGATCTCACCAAGACTTACAAATCCGGCCACCAGGCGCTGAAGCGCGTGGATCTGGAGATTCGCAAAGGTGAGATCTTCGCCTTGCTTGGCCCCAATGGGGCCGGCAAGACCACGCTCATCAGCATCATCTGCGGGATCGTGCGGCCAAGTTCGGGCATGGTGACCGCCGATGGCCACGACATCGTGCGCGACTATCGCGCCGCGCGCACCAAGATCGGGCTGGTGCCACAGGAACTGCATACCGACGCGTTCGAGACGGTGCTCGCCACGGTCAGCTTTTCGCGCGGGCTGTTCGGCAAGGCGCCCAACCCGGCCTATATCGAGAAGATCCTGCGCGACCTGTCGCTGTGGGACAAGCGCAAGTCCAAGATCATGGAATTGTCGGGCGGCATGAAGCGCCGCGTGATGATCGCCAAGGCGCTGAGCCACGAGCCCGAGATCCTGTTCCTCGACGAGCCGACCGCCGGCGTCGATGTCGAGCTGCGCCGCGATATGTGGGGGCTTGTCCACGAACTACGCCAGAGCGGTGTCACCATCATCCTGACCACTCATTATATTGAGGAGGCCGAGGAGATGGCCGATCGGGTGGGGGTGATCAGCAAGGGCGAACTGATCCTGGTCGAGGAAAAGACCGCGCTGATGAAGAAGCTCGGCAAGAAGACGCTGACGCTCAACCTGTCCGAGCCGATGACGGCACTTCCGGACGGGCTGTCGGACTGGACGCTGGAGTTGAAGGACGACGGCCATGAGCTTGAATATGTGTTCGATACGCATGACGAGCGCACCGGCATTCCGTCGCTGCTGCGGCGGATGAGCGACCTCGGCATCGGCTTCAAGGACCTCAACACGCGCCAGAGCTCGCTGGAGGAGATCTTCGTGAGCCTCGTCCATGACGGCGCGGGGAGCAAATGATGGCGTTCAACCTTCACAGTGTCTGGGCGATCTACAAGTTCGAGGTCGCGCGCTTCGGGCGGACCGTGCTGACCAGCCTGATCACGCCGGTCATCACCACCTCGCTTTATTTCATCGTCTTCGGCTCGGCGATCGGATCGCGGATGACGGAGATCGGCGGGGTGCCCTATGGCGCGTTCATCGTGCCGGGGCTGATGATGCTGACGATGTTCACGGAGAGCATCTTCAACGCCAGCTTCGGCATCTACATGCCCAAATGGTCGGGGACGATTTACGAACTGCTCTCCGCGCCGGTTTCGGCGTTCGAGACCGTCGTCGCCTATGTTGGTGCGGCGGCGACCAAATCGATCGTCATCGCCTCGATCATCTTCGCGACCGCGCACCTGTTCGTCGATGTGCAGGTCGCTCATCCGCTGGCCATGATCTTCTTCATGCTGCTGATGGCGGTCACATTCTGCCTGTTCGGCTTCATCCTGGGCATCTGGGCGCAAAGCTTCGAACAGCTTCAGGTCGTGCCGATGCTGGTGGTGATGCCGATGACCTTTCTGGGCGGCGCCTTTTACTCGATCGATATGCTGCCCGCGGCGTGGCGGACGGTCACCTTGTTCAATCCGGTGGTCTATCTGATCAGCGGTTTCCGCTGGACCTTCTTCGGCAAGAGCGACGTCGCGATCGAAGTGAGCCTGATCGCGGTCTTCGTGTTCCTGCTGATCTGCCTCGGCGTCGTCGGCTGGATGTTCCGGACGGGATATCGGCTGAAGAATTGAGGGCGGAATATCTTGCCAGATATCAGCTTTCGCATCCGTATGGGATTCGAGGGCTGGAATTGGGGGCAGGCCGAGCCGAGCCGTGGACGATCGCGTCACGCGGTCAAAATCGAGAAACTTGAAAACCGGAGCACCGCGCAGTTCAGCACGTCGGCGCCGGAAGCACAGAATATCGCCGTTTTCAGGCCGGCATAACCCGAATTGCGCGCGCCTCAGACGTTCAGGCGCTCGCGCATTTCCTTGCCCGGCTTGAAATAAGGGACACGTTTCGCGTCCACGTCCACCGACTCGCCGGTGCGCGGGTTGCGGCCGACGCGGGCCGTGCGTGCGCGCGTCGAGAAGGCGCCGAAGCCGCGAAGCTCGACGCGTCCGCCTTCTGCCAGGCGTGCGGTGATCTCGTCGAAGAACACATCGACGATGCGCTCCACATCCTTGATCGAAAGATCGGGATTTTCGCCGGCGAGCCGCTGGACGAGTTCTGATCGGATCATTCCCAAACCCCTAAACCACATTGGCAAAGCCCCGACCCATCCCGACAAGGGCCGGCCGCCCGAAAACCGGACGGAATTTTCCTGGAAACCGGCGAAGGATATCGACGGCTAACCTCGATCAACTTGCCCAAAAACGCTTCAAATCGCAAGTTTTTCTGCGAAACATTCGGGAACGGTCGTGCCGAAGCGGGACCATGGAATCAGGCAGTCGATTGGAAAGACTGGCGAATTCCACTCAGCCTCAAAAAACCACTCCAAAGCGCGAAGGTCGTTTCGGCAGCGAATCGCTCGTTATTCGTGCCGAAGCGCGTCGATCGGATTGAGTTGCGCCGCACGACGAGCCGGAAAATAACCGAATACCACCCCGATCGCGGCTGAGAAAAGAAAGGCAAGCAGGTTGATCTTCACGTCGAAGATGAAAGGAACCTGCATCAGCGGTGCGATCGCGATTGACGCGATCAAGGCGATGAACATGCCGATCAATCCGCCCAGGCACGACAGCACGATCGCTTCGACCAGGAACTGAAGCAGCACTTCGCTGGCGACCGCGCCGATGGCGAGGCGGATGCCGATCTCGCGCGTGCGTTCAGTCACTGAAACCAGCATGATGTTCATGATGCCGATACCGCCGACGAGCAGGGAGATCGCTGCCACCGCCGCGACGATCTGGGTCAGGATCGTCGTGGTGCCGGTCAGCGTGTCCGAGATCTGCTTGGTATCGAACACGTTGAAATTGTCCTGGTCGCCGGGCTTGATGCGGCGCCGTTCGCGCATCAGTCCCTCCAGCGAGGTCTGCACGACCGACGTGTCATAAGCGTCGTCGACAGCGACCATGATCAGGCCGAGGTCGCGGTTGCCGGTGAATCGCCGCTGGACGAACTTGATCGGCATCACCGCCACATCGTCCTGATCCTGGCCGAAACCGCCCTGGCCCCGTGTGGTAAGAACGCCGACCACCTGGCAACTGATGCCCTTGATACGGAAGCGCTGGCCGAGCGGATCGGCCTGTTTGAACAGGTTGCGCCGCAGCGTGCTGCCGATGATGCAGACCGGTTTACCGGCTTCTTCCTCCTCCGGCATGAACAGTCGCCCCGATTCCAGCGCCCATTGCTGCGCCTCGAAATAGGACGCGGTGGTGCCGTTGATCGTCGTCGACCAGTTGTTGCCTTCGTAGATCGCGGTGCCCGACGTCTGCGCCTGCGGCGCGACGGCACGGACCCCGGTGATCTGGTTGGCGATCGCGGTCACGTCTTCTGGTTTGAAATCGGGCGGCCGTGGTCCACCGCCGCCGCGGCCGAAACCCTGGCCTGGGCGAAGCTGAAGGATATTCGCACCCAGGCTGGCGATCTGCTCGCGCACCGCAGCGGTCGCGCCATTGCCCAGCGTGGTCATGGTGACGACCGCCGCCACGCCGATGATGATGCCCAGCGTCGTCAGGAAAGATCGCAGCTTGTGGCGCAGGATCGCGCGGAAGGCGAGCGTGACGGTGGTGCCCAGGATCATGCGCGCTGCCCCTTTTCGATCCGTTCGACCAGCCCGTCCTTGAAATGGACGATGGTGTTCGCGAAGGCCGCCATGTCGGGCTCGTGCGTCACCATCAGCACGGTGATGCCGCTGTTGCGATTGAGGTCGGTGAGCAACTCCATGATCTCGATCGAGCGCTCGCTGTCGAGATTGCCGGTCGGTTCGTCGGCCAGCAGCACGTCGGGGTTGGTCACGATCGCGCGCGCGATGGCGACGCGCTGCTGCTGACCGCCCGACAGTTCGGCCGGGGTATGATCCCACCAGGGTTTCAGCCCGACCTTGTCGAGCGCGGCCATGCCGGCGTCGTAACGCGCCTTCTTGTCCTCGCCGCGATAAAGCAGGGGCAATTCCACGTTCTCGAGCGCGGTCGTGCGGCTCAGCAGGTTGAAGCCCTGGAAGACGAAGCCGAGATAGCGGCGGCGGAGCAGCGCGCGCTGGTCGCGATCGAGCGATTCGACTCGATGCCCCTTGAACTCGAACGATCCGCCGCTCGGCACGTCCAGACAACCGAGGATGTTCATCGTCGTCGACTTGCCCGAGCCCGACGGCCCCATGACAGCGATGAAGTCGCCACGCTGGATGTCGAGATCGACGCCCTTCAGCGCCTGAAAGGCTGTCGGGCCGCTGCCATAGGTCTTGGTGACCCCACGCAGGCGGATGATCGGATCATTGGCCATTGGGCGCGGCCGCTCCGCCGGATTGTCCGCGCTGGCGGCGTTCCGGTGTTTCGGCCCCGCCGCTGTCTCGCGGCGAAGTCGTGCTGGCACCGGCGGCGGTGCCGGTCTGACCGGAGCCGGATGGCGGTAAGGTCGCGGGCGTCGTTCCGTTGGCGGGCGCATCCGGGCCGCCGCGCTTGCCGCTGCCACGCGCTTGGCCCTCGCCGCGATCCGCTTCTGGCGCCTGCTGTCCGGCCGCGAGCTGGCCGGTGATGACTTTCATGCCTTCCTTGAGGTCGCCGCCGGTGATGACCGTCCGATTGCCGTCGCTGTCGCCGATGACGACGTCGATCGACTTGGGTTTGCCGTCGTCGCCCACCACATAAACAGTCTGGCGGCTCCCCGCGCCGAAACTGACTTCACGCGTGGCGCGATTGCCGAAGCGGCGGGGGCCGGGAACGATCTGGCTGGTGATCCCGCCGCGCTGGCTACCACCGGCCTGTTGCGGATTGAAACGGAGAGCCGAATTGGGGACGAGCAGGACGTTCTGAAGCTGCTTCGTGACGATATCGGCGGTCGCGGTCATGCCCGGCCGGAGCGTCTCGTCAGCGTTCTGGACCGAAAGGACGGCGGTATAGGCGACCACGGTGCCCGTGCTCGACGATGCCGCCGACGAGGAGGACGACGAACTGCTGCTGCTTGCGGCGTTGGAGCCGACATTCACCCGCGTGATCCGGCCTGGGAAGTGGCGACCGGGAAAGGCGTCGACGGTGAAGGTCGCTTCCTGCCCGTCCTTGACCTGGCCGACATCGGCTTCGTCGACTGAAACCTCGACCTCCATCTGCTGAAGATTCTCGGCAATGGTGAACAGCACCGGTGCGTTGAACGATGCCGCCACCGTCTGGCCCGGCTCGATATCGCGCGACAGCACGACGCCGTTGACCGGAGAGACGATCTGCGCGCGGCTGAGGTTGAACTGGGCGGACGAAAGCTGCGCGCGCGAAACCTCGACCTGCGCCTGGGCCGAACGCACCTGCGCCACTGCCTGGCGGAAATTTGCGCGTGCCGTGTCGAGTTCGGTCTTCGATGGCACCTTGCCGCCCGACAGCCTGAAAACCTCCTCCTGGCGCGCGAGGGTCGCGCGCGCGAGGGCTTCCTGCGCCTCGGCCTGAGCGACGCCGGCCTGTGATGCGGAAAGCTGGGAACGGCTTTGCGTCACCGCGTCGTTCAACCGCGCGGGATCAAGAATTGCGAGCAATTGCCCCTTGGTGACCCGGTCGTTCACGTCGACATAGACTTCGGTGATCAGGCCCGATTGCTCGGAGCCGACATCCACCTGATTGATCGGCTTCAGGTTGCCCGTGGCGGAAACGGTGACGGTCAGATCGCCCTTGCGCGCCTCGCGCGTGGTGTAATTGGGTTCCTCGCTGCCGCCGAAGCAGCGCGCGACCAACAGCACAAGAATGATGAGCAGCGCCAGCGCCCCGCCGCGCACCGCCCATTTGCGCCAGGGCTTGCCGGGTTGAACGCCCAGGAAATCGTCGAGGCCGGCGGTGGTCGTGGTATCGTTCATCGGGCAATTCCGTCCATGCTTTGCCATCCGCCGCCGAGCGCGCGATAGAGTTGAACAACCGCCTGCGCCTTGTCCGCGCGGCTGGAGGCCAGGCTGTTGCGCGCCGAGAGCAAGGATTGCTCGGTCTGCAGGAGCGTCTGGAAATCGGTGAGGCCGGCGCGATACTGGCTGCGTGCCAGGATCGCCGAATTATTGGCGGCATCGAGCGCCGTCGTGAACTCGCCCATGCGCGTGCCGGCTGAACCGAGTGCGTTGACCCCATTCTCGACATCCTCGAGCGAGGTGAGCACAGTCTGCTTGTACGCGGCAAAGGCGGCGTCGGCCGCCGCCTGCTGCGAACGCACGGCCGAGCGGCGTCGTCCGCCGTCAAAGATCGATTGAGCGATGTTTGCGAAGAGACCGCCGGTGATGGTGTCGAACAACCCACCGAGCGAGAAGGCGCTGGTGCCGATATTGCCCGTGATTCGAAGCGAGGGCAGCAGATCCGCCTCGGCGACGCCGATCCGCGCGCTCGCGGCGGCGAGCGTGCGTTCCGCTGCGCGTACATCCGGGCGCTGGCGCAGCGTGTCGGCGGGAATGCCGGTCGCGATAGTGTCGGGCGCGGACGGGATCGGGGCGGATGCCTCCAGTGCGGCCGTCGCGGCACCCGGCGCCTCGCCGGTCAGCACGGCGATCCGGTTGAGTGCGCCGCGATACTGGACTTCGATGCTCGGGATCGACGCAGCCGTCCTTGCACGTTGCGCGCGTGCCTGTTCCTGATCGAGCGACGAGACCAGTCCGGCCTGGACGCGCCAGCCCGCGATATCGAGATTCTCGCTGTCATTGGTCAGGGTCTCACGCGCGATACGCAGTTGTTCCTGCGACAGGCGCGCCTGGATGTAATTGGTCGCGACTTCGGCGACGATGGCGACGCGGACATTGGCGAGATCATAGCCCGCGCCCTCCGCATCGGCGCGTGCCGCCTCGATCGAGCGGCCGATGCCGCCGAAGATATCGATTTCCCACGCCGCGTCGCCGCCGAGCGAGAAACTGCTGCGATCGGTGCCCGGGCTGCTGAAATTACGTCCTGCGCCAGCAGAGGCGTCGAGCGTCGGCAACAACCCGGCGCGCGCCTGCACCAGCGCTTCGCGTGCCTGGCGAAGCCTGGCGGTGGCCTGGGCAAGATCGAGATTTGCGGCGGTCGCGCGTTCGACAAGCGCATCGAGTGCGGGATCGCCCAATTGCGTCCACCAGTTCGCCATGGTTTCCGGGGACAGCGGCGCGCCGCTGCCCTGAATGTAGGACTGGGGAACCCCGAGCTCGGCCGGGGGCGCGGGCCGGTAATCGGGCCCTGCCGCACACCCCGCGACCAGCGAGGCGAGGCTCAATGATAGGATCAGCTTGCTGGGCACCCGTGGATTGACTCCGTTTCCGCCTGAACGGGGAATGAAATTCATGCGGCTTGCGTGCCGTCTTTCCTCTCTCTAGGTCCTGCCGCAACCGATTTTCCGCGCCAATCAGATTTGTGTCGCGAATTGTAACAGGAGCAGAACTGGCCATGAAGGCGTTCATTTTTCCAGGGCAGGGCAGTCAGGCCGTCGGCATGGGCAAGGCGCTGGCCGATGCGAGTCCCGCCGCTCGAGAGGTGTTTCAGGAGGTCGACGAGGCGCTGGGACAGAATCTGTTCCGGCTGATGACCGAAGGGCCGGAGGATCAGCTCACGCTCACCGAGAATGCACAGCCCGCGATCATGGCGAACGCGATCGCCGCCTTGCGCGTGCTCGAACGCGAAGGCGGCGTCAGCCTAGTGGACAAGGCCGATTTCGTCGCGGGGCACAGCCTGGGTGAGTATAGCGCCTTGTGCGCTGCCGACGCGTTCGATCTTGCCACCACCGCGCGCCTGCTCAAGTTGCGCGGCCAGGTGATGCAGGCCGCCGTGCCGGTGGGCGAGGGCGCGATGGCCGCGCTGCTCGGCGCCGATATCGACAAGGCGCAGGCGCTGGCCGAAGCTGCCGCGGAAGGCGAAGTCTGCACTGTCGCGAACGACAATGATCCGGGGCAGGTCGTGATCTCCGGCCACAAGGGCGCGATCGATCGCGCGGTGGCGCTGGTCAAGGATCACGGCATCAAGCGTGGCATCCTGCTGCCGGTTTCCGCGCCCTTCCATTGTCCGCTGATGCAACCGGCCGCCGATGCGATGGCGGAAGCATTGGCCAATGCCGCGATCCGCGCGCCTCTGGTCCCGGTGTTCGCGAATGTCACTGCCGCACCCGCCGTCGATCCGGATACTGTTCGCGGACTGCTGGTGGAGCAGGTGACGGGGCGCGTGCGCTGGCGCGAATCGGTGCTGGCGATGGAAGCGGCGGGCGTCGTTCAGTTCGTCGAGTTCGGCGGCAAGGTGCTCGGCCCCATGGTCAAGCGCAGCACCGCCGGCGAAGTCGAGGCCGTCAGCCTGGTTTCGATGGACGATATCGAAGCGTTGCTGAAGACGCTGTAAGGCCCTTGTCGAGCGTCATGCCGGCGAAGTCCGGCATCTCGAGGGGTACGCAAGATGCCGGATTTGCCGGCATTGACGTGAAGGGAATGAAGACATGTTCGATCTGACAGGGATGACCGCGCTGGTGACCGGCGCTTCGGGCGGAATCGGATCCGCCGTCGCCAGGGCTTTGGCGGGGCAGGGCGCGCGGCTGGCGCTGTCGGGCTCCAATGTCGAGAAACTGGAGGCGTTCCGCGCCGAACTGGGGGGCGAACATGTCGCGCTCGATTGCAACCTGGCTGACGGCGCCGCCGTCGACGGCCTTGTCCCCCGCGCCGTCGAGGCGTTGGGCCAGATCGATATCCTGATCAACAACGCCGGCGTCACGCGCGATAATCTGGCGATGCGGATGAAGGATGAGGAATGGGACACCGTGATCCGCGTCAATCTGGAAGCCGCCTTCCGCCTCGCCCGCGCCGCCGCCAAACCGATGATGAAGGCGCGGTTCGGCCGGATCGTCTCGATCACCTCGGTGGTCGGCGCCACCGGAAATCCGGGACAGGCCAATTATGCGGCGTCCAAGGCCGGGCTTGTCGGCATGTCCAAGGCGCTGGCGCAGGAGCTCGCGAGCCGCGGCATCACCGTCAACTGCGTGGCGCCCGGTTTCATCCGCTCGGCGATGACCGATGTGTTGCCGGACGCGCAGAAAGAGGCTCTGCTTGGCCGGATTCCGGCGGGTAAGCTGGGTGAGGGCGACGATATCGGCGCCGCGGTGGTCTATCTCGCCAGCCGGGAGGCATCGTACGTCACCGGGCAGACCCTGCACGTCAATGGCGGGATGGCGATGCTTTGATCGGGCCATCGGGGGCGGCAATCTCGGCCCCGATCTTCTGATATCTCTTTTTTCTTTGGTTCGAGGGCGCAGAATTCCTTGTGAATTGGCGGCTGGTTCGAACCAGTTCCCTGGCCCTCTTGCCAGCGGCGCAGCGGCACATTAGGTGCGTCGTGAAGCTGAACACCTATTAAGAAAAGGATGACCTCATGAGCGAGACCGCCGACCGCGTGAAGAAGATCGTCGTCGAACATCTCGGCGTCGAGGCCGAGAAAGTGACCGAAGACGCGAGCTTCATCGACGATCTGGGCGCGGACAGCCTGGATATCGTCGAACTCGTGATGGCCTTCGAGGAAGAATTCGGCGTCGAGATCCCCGACGATGCGGCCGAGAAGATCTCGACCGTCAAGGATGCGATCTCCTATATCGACGCCAACAAGGGCTGATTGGCTGGCCGTTCGGCCGCCAAATGATATGGAAGCGGCTCCCCGACCCGGGTTCATCAGGGCCGGGGGGCCGTTTTGCGTTGGAATTTCTATCGGAGTGAGACTATGCGCCGCGTCGTCGTAACCGGACTTGGCCTCGTGACGCCGCTGGGGGCGGAAGTCGAAACCGTCTGGAGAAACCTGATCGCGGGCAAGTCCGGCGCAGGCCAGATCACGCGTTTCGACGCGACCGACTATGCCTGCCGGATCGCGTGCGAGGTGAAACCCGCCGATCATGAATATGGCTTCGATCCTGCCAAGCGTGTCGACCACAAGGTCCAGCGCCAGGTCGATCCCTTCATCATCTATGGCATCGATGCGGCCGGCCAGGCCTATGAGGATGCCGGCCTCGCCGATCTGACCGAAGCGCAACGCTATCGCGCGGGCTGTTCGATCGGCTCGGGCATCGGCGGCCTTCCGGGTATCGAGGAAGAATCGATCGTCCTGCACGAAAAGGGGCCGCGCCGCGTCAGCCCGCATTTCGTCCATGGCCGGCTGATCAACCTGATCACCGGACAGGTGCAGATCAAATATGGGCTGATGGGGCCGAACCACGCGGTCGTCACCGCCTGTTCGACCGGTGCCCATGCGATCGGCGACGCAGCGCGTATGATCGCGATGGACGATGCGGACATCATGCTCGCGGGCGGCGCCGAAGGCGCGCTTTGCCCGCTCGGCATCGCGGGTTTCGCGCAGGCGCGCGCGCTTTCGACCAATTTCAACGATGAACCGACCCGCGCCAGCCGTCCCTGGGACAAGGATCGCGATGGCTTCGTGATGGGCGAAGGCGCGGGCATCGTCTGCCTCGAGGAATATGAACACGCCAAGGCACGCGGCGCCAAGATCTATGCCGAAGTGCTGGGTTATGGCCTGTCGGGCGACGCCTATCACGTGACGGCGCCGCATCCCGAGGGGTCGGGCGCTTATCGCTCGATGGAGATGGCGATGCGCAAGTCCGGCCTGTCATTGGCGGATATCGACTATATCAATGCGCACGGTACCTCGACTCCGCTTGGCGACGAGCTTGAGCTTGGCGCTGTCAAGCGGCTGTTCGGCAGCGATATCGCGGGCCTGTCGATGAGCTCGACCAAGTCGGCGATCGGCCATCTGCTCGGCGGTGCCGGCGCGGTCGAATCGATCTTCGGCATCCTCGCGATCCGCGACCAGATCGTGCCGCCGACGCTCAACCTCGACAATCCCAGCGACGGTTGCGACGGCGTGGACCTCGTGCCGCATGTCGCGAAGGAGCGGGCGGTGAAGGCGATCCTCAACAACAGCTTCGGCTTTGGCGGTACCAACGCCAGCCTGGTGATGCGGGCGGTCTGATCCGATGCGTAAGGCCGGCTGCCTCGGCCTGATCGTTGCCGCCGCCCTTGGCCTGGCAGCGCTCTATGTGCTGCGGACCTGGGGCGGCCCCGGCCCGGCCGAGCAGAACATGACCGTCGTCATCAAGGACGGTTCGTCGCTGACGGGCGCTGCTCGAACGCTGGAGCAGGCTGGAGCCATCCGCTCGGCCGATCTGTTCCTGACCTTCGCGAAGCTGTTGGGGGAGGATGCCCCGATCCAGTCGGGGGAATATCGCATTCCCAAGGGCATGAGCGCGTCCGACGTGCTCAAGATGCTCCAGGGCGGCAAGACGCTGCAACGCTTCGTAACGGTGCCCGAAGGCATGCCTTCGATCCTGGTCCGTGAAAAACTGATGGCGGAGAAGCTTTTGACCGGAACGGTCGAAGTGCCGGCCGAAGGATCTGTGCTGCCCGATTCATACAGTTTTGAACGCGGAGAGCCGCGAGAAGCGGTGCTCAAGCGCATGCAGGCCGCGATGACGAAGAAGCTCGACGAGCTTTGGGCGACGCGCAAGCCAACCAGCGCGGTCTCCAGCCCGCGCGAGGCGATCATCCTGGCGTCGATCGTCGAGAAGGAAACCGGCGTTCCAAGCGAGCGGCGCATGGTCGCTTCGGTCTACAGCAACCGCCTGCGCACCGGCATGAAGCTCCAGGCCGATCCGACGGTGATCTATCCGGTTACCAAGGGCAAGCCGCTGGGCCGGCGGATCCTGCGATCAGAGCTCAATGCCCAGAACGGCTACAACACCTATGCTATGGCGGGGCTGCCGGCCGGGCCGATCGCGAATCCCGGTGCTGAATCGATCGCCGCGGTGCTCGATCCCGAACAGAGTCGGGCGCTTTATTTCGTGGCGGACGGCAGCGGCGGCCATGTCTTCGCCGAGACGTTGGCGCAGCACAACGCCAATGTGCAGAAATGGTATGCGCTGCGTCGCGCCAAGGGCGAGATGTAACGATCGGCGGGCCGTGCCGTGTTAGGGTTCAGCCGATCCAGCCTTTCGCTGCGGCGAAGCAGGTGAACCAGATCTGGATCACGCACATGGCGACGATGAACAGCGGAAAGCCCGCGGTTCCCCAGCCGAGCTTCTGGCCGCCTCGATAGGGGCCGAAGAACCAGCCAAACTGGATGACCACCGCGACCAGCGATGCGACGAATGCCCATCGCGCCGCATCCATCCGCGCGGCGAGGAGCAGCGCACCGGCAAGTCCCGCGCCGACCGCGACGACATAGGCGAATTTGACCAGGCCCGGCTGGGCCGTCCACGCATCGCGTTGCGCGTCGGGCAGGGCGGCGAGTTTCTCGGGCGTGATGGTCAACTGACTATAACAGGCCCAGCAGCCCATCAGACTCCACAGGATGAAGACGGCGACGACGATCCAGAACCATGTCGGCGCGGCCATGGCGACTTCATTCATGGCATCCCCCTTTTTCTCCCGGAGGGAAGGCTGCGCCTAAAGTGTCGTCAACGCAATATCGATCCCGCCAGTAGTCTGACCGAGACAGATGCATCCGCATCTGTCTCGGTCAGACTACTCTTCCATGGCTGAGTGGATCGGACCTCCGTCAAAAGCGGATGCTTTTGTCGGATACCATCCACTAGAGGCGCAGCCCCGCATATTCGTCCAGGCCCACCGCCAGATTGAGATTCTGGACGGCCGCCCCCCCCGCACCCTTGCCGAGATTGTCGAGCGCCGCGACGAGGCGGACCTGGCCTGCCGCTTCATTGGCGAAGACGAACAGTTCCAGGCGATCGGTTCCGGCCGTGCGTTCCAGCATCAGCAGTGACGGATCGTCGCCCCGATGCACCGAAACCAGGCGGCTGCCCGCGTAAGCGTCGGCCAACGCGTCGCGCAGTGCGGCCGCGCTCGGCGCATTCGCCATGGCGCGCAACTGCAACGGAACCTCGACGAGCATGCCGCGATACGCGCGCGCTACCGCCGGCATGAACAGTGGCGGATGGGCAAGGCCGCCTTGAACCTGCATTTCCGCGACATGCTTGTGCCCTAGGCCGAGGGCGTAGATGCGGAACGCGGTGTCGGTCGCATCGGGCGCGCCGGCATCTTCGAAGGCGGCAATCATCGACTTGCCGCCACCCGAATAGCCGGACGTGGCGTTCACCGTGAATGGCCAGTCCCCCGGAATCAGACCGGCACGCACCAGCGGCCGCACCAGCGCCAGGAAGCCGGTGGGATAGCAGCCGGGATTTGAGATGCGCCTGGCGCCCGACAGCTCCGCGCGGCGTTCCGGCTCGATCTCCGCAAAACCATAGGCCCAGCCGGCGGCGGTGCGATGCGCGGTCGAGGCATCGATGACACGCACGTCGGGATTCTCGATCAGCGACACCGCTTCGCGCGCCGCATCGTCGGGCAGGCAGAGGATCACCGCATCGGCTTCGTTGAGCGCGCCGCGTCGGGCGGCCGCATCCTTGCGATCGGCATCGGACAGGGCGATGACCGAAAGATCGTCGCGACCGGCCAGCCGTTCACGGATTTCAAGGCCGGTCGTGCCCGCCGCACCGTCGATGAAGACGCGCGTCATGGCCGCCGCACCTGTGCCGCGGTGGTGCGCGCCTCGACATCCGCAAGCGGTTCGATGGTGACGTTGCCGCTATGCGCGGTCGCGTGGATCATGCATTCTCCATCGATCATCATCCCGACATGGCCGGGGAAAAAGGCCAGGTCGCCGCGCTGGCGCGCTTCACCATCCGCCAGTGGTGTTCCGGTCGCCGCCTGGAGGTCACTATCGCGCGGCAGGGCTAGTCCCGCCATGCCGTAGGCGATCTGGACGAGCCCCGAACAATCTATGCCACGTACCGTGCGCCCTCCGAGAAGATAGGGTGCGCCCAGGAAAAGTTCGGCCAAGGATACCGGATCGAAAACCGCGTCCGGGCCGGCGAGCTCGCCGAGCTTCACGGTGCCGACCGCACTGGTCAGCAGCGCGCCTTCGACGATGCCGTCGATCCGCGATCCCATATAGAGGATTTCGCCGGCATCGGATCGTGTTTGCGGCACGGCGACACGCCATGGCCCCTCCAGAGGAGCTGCAAGCGCGCCTTCCGGTACATAACCGACATAGTGGTCCGCAGTGCTGTAGCCCCAGGCCCAGCCGCCGCTCAAATCGAGTACTTCGAATGATTCGCCGAAAATGAGTTCGGATATCTGCGCGCCGTCGTCACCTGCTCGATCGCGAACGGGCACGGACGGAACGGCGCAGCGTCGCGCCATTGGGCATGCGTAGTGAGGGGCGAACAGGATACCGGCAAGCGCGATGTCGGCGATATCGCCGCGCACGGCATTGATCCGGCGGTCGAGGACGACGGATGGGCCGGTCAGGCCGAACCTGTCACACGGCTTCGCGTGGGCGCGCTCCGCTTGTGTTGTCGATGAGTTCACCGAAGCCTTCAAGAAATTCTGTCCCTTCACGCGTCTGCGCGACGAAGATGTTGCGGCGGTCCGCGTCATCGCGCTGGCGGCGCAAATAGCCGAGCGACCCCAGTTTATTCAAGGCGCGCGTCACAACTGGCTTGGAGACGTTGAGAATGCGCGCGAGGCCGCGCACCGTATGCGGTCCCGGCTTCAGATAGACCACCAGCAAAAGCGCCATTTGTCGATTGGTCAGATCGGGTTCGCCGGAGCGGACATAATCCGTCAGCGTCCTCATCCAGCTCGTCAGAATTGCCTCGTAAACCACGGAGCTGTCACCTCGCTCTGCCAGTCGCGCCGATCGGAACGGCTACGTCATGGCATAACGCGCTAGCAGCGCTGCGGTTTCAGGCTTGTCGCGCTTTTGTCGTGCCGCATCGCGAATACCGCGGTTTTGCCGGCCTTCGCGATCAGGCGTAGCGCGCCTTCAGCATCGCCCATGCGGCGCGCAACCCAAGCGCGTCGCCGCCCTTCGGGCGTCCGGGTTTTGTGGCTGGGCGCCATGCGAAGGTGTCGAAATGCGCCCATGGCGTTTCCTTCGGCACAAAGCGTTCCAGGAACATCGCCGCCGTCACCGATCCGGCGAAGCCGCCATCGGGCGCATTGTTGAGGTCGGCGATGTCCGATTTGAGCATATCGGCATAGCCGGGCCACAGCGGAAGACGCCAAAGCGGGTCGTCCTCGGCCAAGCCAGCAGCGAGCAACGCATCGGCGAGGGTATCGTCGTTGGCGAACAGCGCGGGCAGATCGGGCCCGAGCGCCACGCGCGCGGCGCCCGTCAGCGTCGCGAAATCGACGATCAGGGCAGGGGCCTGCTCGGATGCCCGCGCCAGTGCGTCGCCCAGGATCAATCGTCCCTCTGCATCGGTATTGGCGATCTCAACCGACAGGCCTTTGCGGCTGCGGAGCACGTCGCCGGGGCGGAAGGCGTTGCCGGAGATCGCGTTCTCCACCGCGGGGATCAGCAGGTGGAGGCGTACGGGCAGGCGGTGCTCCATCACGAGCTGCGCCAGTGCCAGCGCATGCGCTGCGCCGCCCATATCCTTCTTCATCAGCCGCATGCCCGCGCTGGGCTTGATATCCAGGCCGCCGCTGTCGAAGCACACGCCTTTGCCGATAATCGCGACGCGCGGATGCACGGGATTGCCCCATTCCAGTTCGATGAGGCGCGGCGCGTGTGTCTTGTCCGCCGCCTTACCGACGGCATGGACCATCGGATAGCCACTCTCGAGATCATGCCCCTTCACGACAGAGGTGGTCGCGCCATGCGCCTTGGCCAAGGCCTCGACAGCGTGTTGCAATTCGGCGGGGCCCAGATCGGCCGCGGCGGTATTGACCAGATCCCGGACCAGCGCCGTCGCGGCGGCGATCCGCACCGTTTCGGCGATCCGCGCCACGTCGCCGGTCAGGAGCACGCGCGGACCAGCGACCTTCTCGTCCTTGCGATAGCGCTCGAAGCGATATTGCGCGGTCAGCCAGCCGAGCATTGCCGGGCCAGGTTCGCCATCGGCCAGCCGATAATGGCCTTCGGGAAGGGTTTCCGCCAGTCTGGCAAGGCACCAGGGCGAAAGTGCGACCCTGTTCGCCACGATGCTGACCACGGACCAGTCTTCTGGCTTGTCTCCCGGCAGGATCGCGCTGGCGAAGCCCGAGGGTTTCAATCGCTGTGCATCGATCGCGGCGCGGTGGCGCGGTGGTTGCGCCTTCACCCAATCCTCATAACCCTTGGCATCGACGAGATGGATGGTGCGGGCGGGCTGGCCCTTGTCCGGCTGGATCAGCTTCGAAAGATCGCTCATGGCATTGCGCTAGCCCGTCAAGCGGCGGGGCTCAATCGACCTCGTCGATAAATCTTCGTTGCCCGCATCGTTCAGCGAAATCGGAAATGGCCGAGAAATGGCGCAAGCCGCCAGTCGAGTCCGGCCTCCACCAGTGGCGGCGGTGCGATCGCCGTCATGGCCCTTAACTGGGCATCGCTGATGATCATGGCCAGGAAAAGCTCAGCCGCCGCTTCGGGACGATCGATATCGGCGCGACCTTCGCGGGTCCAGCGCGCAAAGATATCCGCCATCTCCTGAACCACCGGCACATGAAAATCCTGGTGAAAGGCGCGTGCAAAATCGGGATCGCGCATCGATTCGACGATGATCACGCGCATCAGTTCGATCACGCGCGGCCGCATCATATGTTCGTAAAGTTCGTGCGCATAGCGCATCAGCAGGGCAGCGGTGCTCTCCCTGGTATCTGCATCCTCCTCCATCCTGCAAAGATCGATGCCGCTCTGGTGCTTCTGCCCTTCCACGACCGCGCGCAGAAGGCCCTGCTTGTTGCCGAACAATTCATAGACCGTCGCCAGCGACCCGCCCGAACGCTCGATGATCGCGGCCAGGCTGGTGCGTTCATAACCGCGTTCCAGGAACAGCGATTCGGCCGCCTCGATGATCGCGAGCCGTCTCCCTTCGCGCCGGTTATCGGCGGGCGAGAGTGTGGCGGCACTCATGAAAATATCTGTTGGATCATGTTCGTCATTGACTGTAATGTACATTACACTAAAGCGCACGTCCATTCTTGTTGCGACGCAGCATCGTGTGCCGCGCTGACAGGGGAAGTATGATGAAGCGTTTTTTCCCGATCCGGATCGCGGCAGGCCTGCTTGCCGCGACAGTTCTTGCGTCTTGTGGACAAGAGGCTCCCCCCGCGCCGCCGCCGCCGCAGGTGACGACGATCACGATCCAGCCCCAGTCGGTGGCCAACGTCATCGAACTTCCCGGCCGCGTTCAGGCCTATCGGACGTCCGAAGTGCGCGCACGCGTCGACGGCATCGTACAAGCGCGCCTGTATGAAGAGGGCAGCGATGTCCCGGCCGGCAAGCCCCTTTTTCAGGTCGATCCGCGCGAACTCCGCGCCGGCCTGAATGCGGTGCAGGCGCAGCTTGCGCGAGCACAGGCGACGGCGGCCAACGCCCAGCAGGATGTGCAGCGCTATCAGGGCTTGATCGCGGACCAGGCGATCAGCAAGCAGGAATATGATGCGGCCGTGGCGCGGATGCGGACGGCGCAGGCCGATGTCGCACAGGCGCGCGCGCAGCTCGATTCCGCCCGGCTCAGCCTTGGCTACACCACCGTCACCGCGCCGATCTCCGGCCGTGTCGGCCGCGCACAGGTGACCGAAGGCGCGCTGGTCAGCGCCGCCGGCGGCACGCTGCTCACGACGATCGAGCAGATCGATCGCATCTACGTCAATTTCTCGCAGTCGAGCTCGGATCTCCTCGCGGTGCGCCGCGACATGTCGTCAGGCAAGCTCGCGCTACCAGCACTCGGCCGGGTGGAGGTGAAGCTGGTGCTGGAGGATGGCAGCGTCTCGCCGCTCGTCGGCCATCTCGATTTCCTCGATCTCTCGATCAACGAACAGACCGGCACCGCCGCTCTCCGCGCCGAATTCGCCAATCCCGGCCAGCTCCTGCTCCCCGGACAGTTTGTCCGCGCAAGGCTGGAGGCGGGCGTCAGGCCCAACGGCATCATGGTGCCGCAGCGCGCGGTGAAGGTCTCGACCGAAGGGGCGAGCGTGATCGTGGTCGGCCCCAAGAATGTCGCGGTTGCGCGGCCCGTGAAGCTCGGTGAGCTCCAGGGTGACAAATGGGTGATCCGTGAAGGGCTGAAGGCTGGCGACCGCGTCATCGTCGACGGATTGCAGAAGGTGATGCCGGGCCAGCCGGTTAATCCTGCTGCTCCCGCCAAGCCCGGCAAGCGCTGAGTTCGGTCCGATGATGGCGCCCCGCTTCTTCATCGATCGCCCGGTCTTCGCCTGGGTGATCGCACTTGGCATCCTGCTCGCGGGCGTTATCGCGCTGCGCGGTCTGCCGATCGAACAATATCCGACCGTCGCGCCGCCATCGCTGGCGATCAACGTGACCTATCCGGGCGCCGACGCGGCGACGCTGGAGCAGAACGTCACCCAGGTGATCGAGCAGGAACTGAACGGCGTAGAGGGTTTCCTCTACATGGCGTCGACCTCCAATTCGAACGGCACCGCCACGATCACCATCACTTTCGATGCCGGCACCGACATCGATATCGCGCAGATGAACGTGCAGAACAGGCTGCGCCGTGTCGAACAGCGCCTGCCCGAGGATGTGCGCCGCCAGGGTATCCAGGTGAACGAAGCCAATCCCGGCTTCCTGCTGATTGTCGCCATCACGTCGAAGAGCGGTGGCACGCCGACGCTCGAACTGGGCAATTTCGCGAGCACGCGGATCGTCGACGAACTTCGCCGCGTCGAAGGGGTCGGCAATATCCAGGCCTTCTCGTCCGAATATGCGATGCGCATCTGGCTCGATCCGGCCAAGCTCGCCACGTATAATCTGTCGGCGGCGGAAGCGCTGGCGGCGGTGCAGGAGCAGAACAGCCAGTCGCCCGGTGGCCAGCTTGGCGACCAGCCGATCGCGCGCGGGACCGAGATCAACGCGACGATCAAGACGCAGAGCCGCTTCACCACTCCCGAACAGTTCGCGGCGATCATTCTGCGCGCCAATCCGGACGGATCGGCAGTCACATTGGGCGACGTCGGCCGAGTCGAGCTCGGCGCGCAGTCCTATCTCTTCGGCACCGAACTCAACGGCAAGCCGATGGCCGGCCTGGCGGTCCAGCTCACGTCCGGCTCCAACGCGCTGCAGGCAGCCGAAGGCGTGAAGGCGCGCATGGCGGAGCTCGAAAAGGGCTTCCCGCCCGACATCACCTGGTCGGTTCCCTACGACACCACGCCGTTCATCACCATTTCGGTCGAGGAGGTCGTCAAGACTCTCGTCGAGGCGATGGCGCTGGTCTTCCTCGTCATGTTCCTGTTCCTCCAGAATTTCCGGGCGACGATCATCCCGACGGTGGTCGTGCCAATCGCGCTGGCCGGCGCATGCCTGGGCCTGTGGATGTTCGGTTTCTCGATCAATGTGCTTACCTTGTTCGGCATGGTGCTGGCGATCGGCATCCTTGTGGACGACGCGATCGTCGTCATCGAAAATGTCGAGCGCATCATGCGCGACGAAGGGCTCTCGCCCTATGACGCGACCGTGAAGGCCATGGGGCAGATCACCTCCGCCATCATCGGCATCACGCTGGTGCTGATCGCGGTGTTCATCCCGATGGCTTTCTTCCCGGGATCGACGGGCGGAATCTATCGGCAATTCTCGGTCACGCTCGCGATCTCAATCGCGTTCTCGGCGCTGCTCGCGCTGACGTTGACGCCCGCCTTGTGCGCGGCGCTGCTGAAACCGCACGATCCGGATCATGCGGAATCCGCCAATCGTTTCCAGGCGGGGTTGAACCGTTTCTTCGGCCGTTTCAACGACTGGTTCGGACGCACGACAGATCGATACCAGGGCCGTGTCGGCAAGATCCTGTCGGCGCCATTGCGCTGGTTGGCGGTTTTCGTGGCGCTGGTCGGTATCACCTTCATCCTGTTCCAGCGCCTGCCTGGCGGCTTCCTGCCGCAGGAGGACCAGGGTTTCGTCATCACGGTGATCCAGGCGCCGCCCGGCGCTACCCGCGAACGCACCGATGTCGCGATCAGTGAAGCGAAGAAGTTCTTCGAGAGCCAGCCGCAGGTGAAGAACATGGTTTTCGTGCGCGGCTTCAGCTTCTTCGGCCAGGGGCAGAGCAATGCGATGGGCTTCATCTCGCTCCACCCCTGGGACGAGCGCAAGGGCAAGGAGAACAGCGCGGACACGCTGGCGGGCAAAGCGCTCGGCGCGCTCATGCAGATCAAGGAAGCGATGGTCTTCACGCTGAATCCGCCATCCATTCCAGAACTGGGCACTGCCAGCGGCTTCACCTTCAAGCTCGAGGATCGCGGCGGCAACGGAGCGGCCGCCTTGCTCCAGGCGCGTAACCAGATGCTGGGCATGGCGTCGCAAAGCCCCGTGCTGGCCGGCGTCAGGCCGGAGGGGCAGGAGGATGCGCCGCAGCTTCGCGTCGACATCGATCGGATCAAGGCGCGTGCGCTCGGCCTGTCGGTTGGCGACGTCAATGCGACGCTCGCGATCGCCTTCGGCAGCGCCTATGCCAACGACTTCACCCGCGACGGCCGCGTATTGCGTGTGCTGCTTCAGGCTGACGCGGCGTACCGGATGACTCCGCAGGACGTGCTAGACCTCAAGGCGCGCAATGCTCAGGGCGAGATGGTGCCCTTCGGCGCCTTCACCACAGTCGACTGGACGGCTGGGCCGCCGCAGCTCCAACGCTATAACGGTTATCCCGCGATGACGATCTCCGGTACGCCTGCGCCCGGCCGCTCGACCGGCGAGGCGATGGCCGAGATGGAGCAACTGGCCGGCAAGCTTCCGGCGGGTTTCACCTTCGAATGGACGGGTATTTCCTACGAAGAGCAGCAATCGGCCGGCCAGATCGGGCTGTTGCTCGGCCTCTCGCTGGTCGTGGTCTTCCTGCTGCTCGCGGCGCTTTATGAAAGCTGGTCGGTGCCGATCTCGGTGTTGCTGGTGGTGCCGCTGGGGGTGCTCGGGGCGGTGCTCTTCTCGATGCTGCGCGGTCTCAATGCCGATATCTATTTCAATGTGGGCCTGATCACGATCATCGGCCTCGCCGCCAAGAATGCCATCCTGATCGTCGAATTCGCGATCGAACAGGAAGCGGAGGGCAAATCGACGCTCGATGCGGTGATGGAGGCGGTGAAGCTTCGCCTGCGACCGATCATCATGACCTCGCTCGCCTTCATCCTCGGCATGGTGCCGCTGGTGATCGCGAGCGGCGCCGGGGCAGCCAGCCGCCGCGCCGTCGGCACCGGCGTGATGGGCGGGATGATCGCGGCGACGATCTTCGGAATCTTCTTCATTCCGCTCTTCTACCTGGCGGTCCGCCGCTGGATCTCGAAGCGCCGTCCACCGGCACCAAGCGAGAAGGGGCATCACGAGCCGGAGGCCGGTCATGCGTAAGATAGTTCCCGCCGCCGCCCTGGCACTTCTGGCCGGCTGCAATCTTGCGCCGCCGCACGAACGGCCGGCGTTGCCGACCGCCAGCGAGTATCCGGCGGAATCGGCGGGTGGCGTGGCGCCGGGGCAACGGGCGACCGAGATCGGATGGCGTGCCTTCTTCGCCGATCCGCAACTTGAGGCGCTGATCGGGCAAGCACTGCAGCGCAATCGTGACCTCGCGGTCGCGGTCGCGCAGATCGAGGAAGCGCGCGGCCAGTACCGCATCCAGCGTGCGGACCAGCTACCGACGCTCGCCACGACCGGAGACGCGACACGCAGCCGGACGCCGCTGGCAGCCGCCGGTATTCCGGGCGCCACGGGATCGATCACCCAGACCCGCTATTCGGTGGGCGTGGGCGTCACCGGTTTCGAACTCGATTTCTGGGGACGGGTACGCAATCTGTCGGAAGCAGCCCGCCGGCAATATCTGGCGACTGTCGAGGCCGAACGCGCCTTCAGGCTTTCACTCGTCCGCGACGTTGCCAGCACCTATCTGGCGCTGCGCGAGGCCAGCGAGCGGATCGCGCTGGCGGAAGCGACCGTACAAAGCCGCCAGGAAGGATTGCGCATCGCCAAGCGACGGCTTGATGCGGGCGTGACCTCCGCGCTCGATTATCGTCAATCCGAAACGCTGCTGACACAGGCGGAGACCGAACTGGCGGCGCTGCGGTTGTCGCGTTCGCAAAGCGAGAATTTCCTCGGCGTACTGACCGGCGGGCCGGTGCCCGCGCCGTTGCCGGCGGCACTGCCGCTCGCGCAGCAGACGCAATCGCCCGCGCTCGCAGCCGGATTGCCGTCCGACCTGCTCGTGGCCCGGCCCGATGTACTGGCGGCGGAGGAAAGGCTGCGTGCCGCGCGCGCCAATATCGGTGCCGCGCGCGCCGCCTTCTTCCCCTCGATCTCGTTGACCGGTTCGCTCGGTTTCGCCTCGGTCGACCTCGGCAACCTGCTCGGCAGCGACCATCTGAGCTGGAGCTTCGGACCGTCGATCAACCTGCCGATCTTCGATTTCGGACGCAACAAGGGCAATCTGACCGTCGCGGAAGCCCGCGAGAATATCGCGGTCGCAACCTACGAACGAACGGTGCAGGGCGCATTCCGCGAGGTTGCGGATGCGCTGGCCGGGCGCCGTTATCTGGCGGAGCAGGTGGCCGCGCAGGAGCGTGGCACCTTGGCCACCCGCCGCATCGCGGATCTCGCGCGCACCCGTTATCGCGAAGGCGTTGCCGGCTATCTCGAAGTGCTTGATGCCGAGCGGAACCTCTTCGCGGCGGAACAGGCGTTGATGCAGCTTCGCCGGGCGCAGGCCGACAATCTCGTCTCGCTCTATGTCGCGCTCGGCGGCGGACTGATGGAGTGACCGGGCAGTCACCGAAGGTTCGTAAAATCGTGTGATTTAGGTTGTAATTTCTTGCCGTCGCCACGCCGGGCGGCTACCCCGTATCGGAAACCGGACGGGAAAGGCAAAGGCATGAAAGCGCTTGATATCGTCAGGGCCGCCGCCCTTGGGCTGGCTTGCTTCCTCGCCACACAGCCGCTCGCCGCGCAAGAGGCGAAGCGGCGCTGGGACCAGCTCTGCCAGATCCGGAAGGACAAGCTCGACCGGATATTGCCCGAGGCGATGCGCGGCAATGCCATCGACATGTGGATCGTCGCGATGCGCGAGGGGCGTGCCGATCCCAATGCGGAAATGCTGGGTGGCGGCTATGTCGGCGATATCGGCTATTATGTCTTTACCGATCGCGGTGGCGACCGGATCGAGCGCGCCAGTTTCGGCGTCGGCGGCGCCGCGTTCGACCAGTGCCCGCTCTACGACATCAAGGCATCGCCGGATACGCTCCGCGCCTTTGTCGAGGCGCGCGCTCCCAAACGGATCGGCATCAACGTCGCGACGGAGATCGGCACCGCCGATGGGCTGAGCTATTCGTTGCACGAGAGACTGCGGGAGACGCTCGGGGCGACACTTTCAGCGCGCATGGTGCCAGCGGAGAAACTGGTTTCCGAATTCCGCTCACGCCACACCGCCACGGAGATCGCGGCCTTTGCGAAGGCCGGCGAATATTCGCGCACCATCGCCGAACGGGCACTGTCCAATGAAGTGATCAAGCCCGGCCATACTACCACCGGCGATGTCGCCTGGTGGATGATGGAGCAGCTCCACAAGGAGGGGCTGGGCAATTCGTTCGGCCTGCCCAGCGTCTACATCCTCGGTCCCGGTGAGCGCGGCCCCGTGTCGGGTGATCATGTCATCCAGCCGGGCGATCTGATCACCATGGATTGGGGTGTCAATTATCTACTCAGCTATACCGACATGAAGCGCATGGCCTATGTGCTGAAACCGGGTGAGAATGCGCCGCCCGCCGGAGTGCAGCGCGCGTTCGACAAGGCCTTGCAGGTTCGCCGGATGATCCTGGACGTCATCCGCCCCGGCGCGACGGCGGGGGACGCGCTCGCGGCGGTCAACAAGCGGGTGGCGCAAACGCCGGGCTTCGTGCTTGCGCCCGGCTACGACAATCCCGGCAATGATCCCAAGCTGACCGACGTCGTCATCGGCAGCCATTCGGTGGGCGATTTCGGCCATGGATCAGGACCATCCATGGCGGATTTCAATCCGCTGAGGATGACCTATCAGCTCTGCCCCAGCAATTTTCTGTCGGTAGAGCTGTTCGTCTATACCGTGGTGCCCGAATGGGGCAGTCGCAAGATCAAGATCCCGTTGGAAGATGACGGTGTTGTCACCGAGCGCGGACTGGAATGGGTGTATCCCGCCAACAGCCGTATCCTGCTCGTCAAATAGGCGGTCTTGGATCGATGTTTCCAAATGGAAAATTCGATCTTGACGAGGATGTGAGCCACCCTAGCATTGCGCTCGATTCAACGGGGGGATGCGTGATGGGCGGCGGCCATAAGATAGTGAAACGATGGCTTGCGGGCGGGTTGGCGATCGTCTCCCTCATGGCGACGATGCCTGCCGCGGCGCAGCTTCCGCCGGAAGGGCGGCCTGCGCCCAGCCAGCCCGCGCGCGCGCAATCCCGATCGATGGTCGTTTCCCAATATGGCATCGTCGCGACCAGCCAGGTCGCGGCATCGCAGGCGGGCGCGGCGATCCTGGCGAAGGGCGGTAGCGCGGTCGATGCCGCGATCGCCGCAAATGCGGCGCTGGGCGTGATCGAGCCGATGATGAACGGCATCGGCGGAGACCTGTTCGCGATCGTCTATGACGCCAAGACCAAGCAGGTCTATGGATTGAACGCCAGCGGCTGGACGCCTGCCGGCTTGAACTTGGAAGCGTTGAAGAAGCGCAAGATCGACAAGCTTCGCCTCATCGATCAGGTGACCGTGCCGGGCGCCGTCGCGGGGTGGGACGCGATGGCGAAACGCTGGGGCAAACTGCCGCTCGCGCAGAGCCTGGCCCCCGCGATCGCGCTGGCCGAAGATGGCTTCGGCATCCCGGAGAACGACGCGCTCAACTGGAAGAACACCGGCATGCCCTTTGCCGGCGATCCCGCATTCGCGAAGGCATTCCTGCCCGGCGGACAGGCGCCTGCGGTGGGTGATCTGGTCCGGAATCCGGACATGGCCGCCTCATTGCGTCGGATCGCGCAAAACGGGCGCGACGGCTTTTACAAGGGCCCGACCGCGGATGCGATGCTGGCGCTGCAGCGCAAGCTCGGCGGTTTCATGACCGCCGAAGACATGACCAGCTTCGAACCGGAATGGGTGACGCCGATCAGCACCGATTATCGCGGTTGGAAGGTCTATGAACTGCCGCCGAACGGCCAGGGTATCGCCGCGCTGTCGATGCTCAACATCATGGAGACCTTCCCGCTTGCCGAGTGGGGGCATAACAGCCAGCGCGCGTTGCATGCGATGATCGAGGCCAAGAAGCTGGCCTATGCCGATCTCCAGCAGTTCATCGGTGATCCGCGCGCCAGCACGATCCCGGTCGAGGCCCTGCTCTCCAAGGCGCTGGCGAAACAGCGGGCCGCGACGATCGGCGAGCGCGCGCAGTGCAACGTGCTCCCCTCCGACATCAAGGCAGAGCTGGCGAAACAATCGAGCGATACGACCTATCTCACCGTGGTCGACAAGGAGGGCAATCAGGTCTCGCTGATCCAGAGTGTCGCCAGCGCCTTTGGCGGAGGCTTGGTGGCCGATGGCACGGGCTTCGCGCTTCATAATCGCGGCAAGAGCTTTGCGCTCGAGCCCGGCCGCCCCAATTCGCTGCGCCCGCGCATGCGCCCGCTGCACACCATCATCCCGGCCTATATGGAGAAGGGGGACCGCCACATCGCCTTCGGGATCATGGGCGGCTTCAACCAGGCACAGGCGCATGCGCAGTTCGTCTCGAACATCGCTGATTACGGCATGAACATTCAGGGTGCGCTCGACGCGGCGCGCTTCACCAAGCTCGATTTCGAAGGGTGCGGGCTATGGATGGAGGATGGCGTGCCGGCGGAAACCGTCGCGGCGCTTAACGGGCAAGGGCATCAGATCAAGGTCTGGCCGCGCTATTTCGAAGGCATGGGGCGCGGCAATGCGGTCGAGACGCGCGATGGCAAGCCCGTGCATTACGGCGCGTCGGATCCCCGGACCGACGGAGCGGCGGTCCCGGAACAACAGCCCTTCTGATTTCCCGGTCATTTGATGGAAGCGACCGCGCGGCTTGGTACCATGCCGCGCGATTTCGCTTGCGCATGCCACTTGATGATATAATTATGATATCATGATTCTTTGAAGGTTCCGGCTCTGGCCGGATTTCGGGAGGGAAGGATGATGTCGATAATTGCTCCTCTGGCGATGCTTGCCGCCGCCACGATCGCGACGCCGACGGATATGACGGTCGGCGAGGGGACAGGGATGCTTCACGGCACCTTGCTGTCGCCGGCCAAGGCGGAAACCGGAGCGCCGGCAGTGCTGATCCTGGCGGGGTCGGGCCCGACGGATCGCGACGGCAACAGTCCGCTCGGCGTGAGCGCTGCCCCCTATCGCTTGCTTGCTGAAGCACTGTCGAGCGCCGGCATTCCGGCGCTGCGCGTCGACAAACGCGGTATCGCCGCCAGCGCGGCCGCGATGATGTCGGAGGATGCGCTGCGCGTCCAGACCTATGCCGCAGATGCCCGCACCTGGGCCAAGGCATTGCGCGAACGTACCGGTGCGCGCTGCGTCTGGCTGCTCGGCCATAGCGAAGGCACGTTGCACGCGCTGATCGCAGCGCAGGAAGGCGAGGGGATTTGCGGCCTGATCCTCGTCTCTCCGGTCGGTCGGCCGTTCGGCGAGATATTGCGCGGGCAGCTCCGCTCGATTCCGGCATTCGCGCCGATGCTCGATGACGCGATGCGGATGCTTGCGGAACTGGAGGCGGGGCGGACAGTGCCGGGTGAGGGGATGAACCCCGCCCTCATGTCGCTTTTCCGCCCCAGCGTGCAGCCCTTTATGATCTCGATGCTTGCGGCCGATCCGCCCGTGCTCGCGGCCGCCTATCCCGGCCCGATCCTGGTCGTTCAGGGTACCACCGATCTCCAGACCGCGGTCGCCGACGCCGAACGGCTCGGCCAGGCGCGGGCAGGGATCAAGGTGGCGTTGATCGAGGGCATGAACCACGTGCTGAAGGTCGCTCCCGCCGATCCGGCGACCAACCACGCGACCTATACCAATCCGGATCTTCCTCTGGCGCCTGGCCTTGTCGATGCGATCGTCGATTTCATCCGGGCGAACCAGGGCGTCGGGAAGGCTCGATAGACGGACGGGCGAGTGCGGGGGGATCGCTTTTGCCCTTTTGGTCGGCGCGGTTCAGCCTGTCGCTGAATAGCGTGCTTCGAGCAGGTCGAGTTCACGGATCAGTTTGCGGGCGAGCTCGCTGCCGAGTTCCCGTTTGCGGACCATCCGGAAGATCTGCGTACGTTCGGCCCTGAGCGCTGCAAGACGGAGGCTCCGTTCGATCTCCTCTGATCGCCGCCCCAGGGCATTGCTTTCGGCGTTGCCGGCGCGGCTTTCGATCCGCTGACGATAGGCGTCCATGAGCCGGGCCGCCGCAGAGACGTAAAGGTCTGCATCGTTTCGTCCCTCCGCCAGACTGTGCTGGACCTTCTCAATCTCGGCGATCGCGGCTTCGGCCGCCCTGATCCGGACAGCATCCTCGATAGCTTGCAGGTCGTGCTCGGCAGGCATTTGCAAGCCGTTGAGGAGCAGGGGTAATCCGATACTGGCGACGATCAGCGATGTGATGATGACGCCCATCGCCAGAAAGATCGCGAGATCCCGTGCGGGAAAAGCCGATCCGTCGTCCATCGCCAGCGGCAGGGTGAGGACGCCCGCCAACGTGATTGCGCCGCGCACGCCGGCGAACGACATCGCTGCGACGATCCGCCAGTTCGGCGTCGTGCGCCATTGACCGGCCCGGAACAGCGTCATCCTGAATGACAGCCAGACCCAGAGGAAACGCAGGCCCGCCAGCCCCAGATTGATCGCGACCACATAGATTGCGAGCCACCAGGCTTCGTGATGTCCGGTCATGCGCACCGTCTCCGCCGAACTGGCGAGGATTTCGGGCAGTTGTTCGCCCAGCAGCACGAAAATGATCCCGTTCGCGGTGAACTGGATGACATCCCAGACGGTGTTGCGCCTGATTCGTGTCGTGGCCTCCAGTTCGCCACGCGCCTCGACGAAGCCCATGGTCAGCCCGGCCGAAACCGCCGCGAGGATACCCGAACAGTGAAGATGTTCGGCGATGAGATAGGCGCCGAACGGAATGAGCAGGCTGATCAGGATTTGCGACCCGCCCTCTTCGCCATAGCGGCGCGATATCCATTGCTTCGTTCGCCCGACGATCCATGTGACGCTGGCGCCCACCGCGATGCCGCCCAACGCGACCCACAGGAAATTGAGCGCGGCGTTCTGGATCGAGAAGGCGCCGGTCAATGCGGCGGCGATGGCGAAGCGCAGGCAGACCAGGCCTGACGCATCGTTGAGCAGCGATTCCCCCTCAAGGATGTGCATCATGCGTTTGGGGATCGGCACCCGCTGCGCGATCGCCGATACCGCGATGGGATCGGTCGGAGAGACGACTGCGGCAAGTGCGAATGCGACGGCCAGCGGCATCGCGGGGATCATCCAGTGAATGAAGAAGCCCATGCCGACAACGGTGAATATGACCAGGCCGAGCGCGAGTTCGACGATCGTCTTGCCGTCCTTGAACAGCTCCTCTCGGGGGATGCGCCAGCCGTCGAGGAACAGCAGCGGGGGCAGGAAAAGAAGGAAGAAGATTTCCGGATCCAACGTCACGCGCCAGTCCGCGGCCATGCCGATGAGGGCACCCAGTGCGATCTGGAACAATGGGCGTGGCAGCGGCAGGGGCACCATGCGGGAGAATATGCCGCTCAGGATAACGGCGAGCAGCAGCAGCAGGACGATCGTGATGGTTTCCAAAAGTCTTCCTTGTGGCGCGGATCGAAGATGTTGAGATGATTGGATCCGTCCTGACGAACTCGGCATGAAACGCCAAGCCTTTCATGGTCACCGGATGCTGTTTTTTGGCATCTGGCGGTCTAGGGTCGCAGTGATAGCCAAGGGGCGCGGTAATGACGGAAGTTCCTGAAATCAGCTTCAGCCGGCGGGAGATGCTCGTGCTGGGCGCTGGGCTGACCGGCGCTATGGCTGGTGCTGGCCGTGCTGCGCCGCATAACGCCGGATCGTCATGGATCCCGTCCGATGCCTTTCAGCACGACCTGCCGCGGCTCATGAGCATCGCGGCGGTGCCGGGGCTGGCGATCGCGGTGGTCGATCAGGGGAGGCTCGCCTGGACACGCGGATTCGGCGTCAAGAATGCGGTCACGGGCGATCCGGTAACCGACGAGACGCTGTTCGAGGTGGCGTCGATGACCAAACCGGTCTTCGCCTATCTCGTGATGAGGCTGGTCGACGAGGGACGGCTGATGCTCGATCGGCCGCTCGTCGATTATCGCCGGCCGGACTATCTTTCGGATGATCCGGCGCTGTCGCTGATCACCGTGCGCGACGCGCTTCGGCACACTGCCGGCCTACCCAACTGGGCGACCGGACGGCTGGCGACGATCGCGAAGCCGGGCACGGGCTATCATTATTCGGGCGAGGCCTATGTGTGGCTGCAACTGGTCGTCGAACAGCTATTGGGCATGGGGCTGGACGCTGCGATGCGCACGAAACTGTTGGGTCCGGCAGGCATGTCGCGCAGCACTTTCGGCTGGACGGAAGACATCGCGAAGGCAGCGGTCCATGGTCATGACGACGAGGGGAATCTGCCGGCGCAGCCGACGCGGGAGACTGGCGACCAGCTGCTTCCGATCGCACGGCGCTGGGGGCGGCCAATCGCTGCCTGGACCTATGAGGATTCGGTGCGCGCCATGCGGGAAGCGGATCCCGCGACGACGCCGTCGCCTCATGGCTTGTTGATCAACGCGGCGGGTGGGTTGCTGACCACCGTTTCAGATTATGCGCGCTTCATGGCCCTGATGATGGATGGACGGAGGCGCGCCGATTGGGAGGTTTCCGATACCGGGCGGAGGGCGATGCTCACCACCGAACTCGAGGTTCGTGGTCCCGATTTCACGCGCGGCCTGGGTTGGCAGCTCGAACGATCGCCGGGAAGAACGCTGTTCGAGCATAGTGGCAGCAATTACGGGATATTCCGCACGCTCGGCGTCGGCGACGCGGTGTCCGGTCGCGCCATCGTGATCTTCACCAACGGCGCCAACGGCAATCTCCTCGCGCAACGTATCGTGCGCGAGGCGACAAGGCTTGAACTGCTGAAATTTATCGCCTGACTCGGGTTATCCGATCGCGGCGGTCGCCTCGATCTCGATCAGGAAATCGGGCAAGGCGAGCGCGGCGACGCCCAGGAAGGTGTTCGGTGCGGGCGTAGCCTCTCCGTAGAAGGCGCCGATCTCGGGCAGCACCACGCCCAGCTTGTCGGGGCTGTGATTGACCACATAGGTACGGAGGCGGACGATATCGGCGGGCGTTGCGCCGGCTTCGGCCAGCACTGTCTTCAAATTGGCGAGCGCCTGTCGCGTTTGCGCGGCCAGATCGTCACCGCCGACGACATTGCAGTCCTTGTCCCACGCGACCTGTCCCGCCAGGTGAAGGGTGCGACCGCCATCCTGCAGGGCGGCATGGGAAAAGCCGTAACCGACCGCATCGTAAAGAGCGGCGGGATTGATCTTGCTGTTGGGCATTGATTGGTCTCCGCGAAAATGATCAGTCCACGATCTCGAGCTGGTGGCCGAAGGGGTCGAGCACATAGACGTTCTTCTTGCCGGCCAGTGGCCCGGCATCGATGTGGATGATCTCCAGTGGCGTGCAGCCATGCGCCGCGAGATAGGCGATCGCCTTGTCGACATCGTCGACCTTGAGCCCGAGATGATGGCCGCCGCGGTCACAGTTGCGCGGCAGGGTCTGTCCCCGATCGTCGGGCTTGTCGTACTGGACGAGCTGGAAATTGAGATTGTCGGTGAGCTTGAGCATCGCAAGCGTCAGCCTGGCTCCTTTGACGCCGACATGCGTTTCCATCCAGTCGCGACCCTGTTCGTCGAGGGGGATATCCGCGGCATCGAGCGGCCCCATGCGGAACAGTTCCTCCGCGCCGATCACGTCACGATAGAAGGCGATCGCGGCTTCGAGGTCGGGCACTGTCCAGGAGATATGATCGACCGACAGGAATTGGGGCTTTTCGGCGGCTCCGCTCATGACAAACTCCGATGGATGATCTTGCCAATGTGTCCGGCGAAACTGGCGCGCGCAACGCAACGATCCCGCAAATATCGTTGCCTGGAACGCAAGGGATCAACCGGATGCGGCAAGGTCGCCGATCGCGACCGGCCGGGCCGGGAAACGCGCGGTGAAGCCGGGATCGTCGCCCCGCCCCGCGTCGCGGAGCAATCGAAGCAAGGTCGGTTCGCAATTGCGGCCCTGGCACGCGCCCATGCCGCAGCGCGTAGCGAGCTTGATGGCGTTGGCGGAGCCGCCATGTCCGATCGCTTGCCTGATCGTCGTGGCGCTTACATCCTCGCACCGGCATAACGGCGTTTCGGCGTCGGGTGCGGGCATATGGCCGTTGGGGTTGGCGATCTCGTCGAGCATTGCGGCAAAGGCGCGATGGCGATCAAAGGCATGGCGATACGGCCGGACTATGCGTTCGCCCTGCTCGGGTGTGACCAGCCCCAGTTCGCGGGCGATGCCAATCCCCGCAATCGCACCACCCGCGGCCGCGGCCGCGGCACCTGCAACGCCCAGCGTCTCGCCTGCGGCCGAAAGACCCGGAACAGACGTGCGCAACCACCGATCATGTTCGCATGCCCAGCCGCCAGCGGGGCCAGCCCTGCGCATCAGCGCGCCTGCCATGCGCGGCAAGGCCGATTGCGGCACAAAGCCATAACAGAGCCCCACTGTATCGCAGGAGATCTCGCCTACGCCGGTCACGGCGCCCGCCACCCTGTCCACACCTGAAATGGCGTGAAGGGCGGCGCCGAACCGCACGGGGACACCGACGCGGCGCAGGGTCGCCATGGCTGACACGGCTGCGGTGAGATCGGATGTACGCCGTAATGCGGTGAGCGGATGGCGCATGGCCGTGGCGATCATCTTGCCGCACGGCTGCGCGAACAGCACCGATGCGACCGAACCGCCCGCCTTCACGATCTGTTCGGCGACAATCAGTTGCAGGGGATGGGTGCCGGCCAGCAGGATACGATCGCCCGGAATGAAGCGCTGGCTCTTGATAAAGGCCTGGATACCGCCCGTCGACATCACGCCTGGCAGCGTCCAGCCGGGCAGGGGGACGGCGAGATCCTGGCAGCCGGCGGCAACCAGTACATGGCGGGCGTGGATGCGATGCATCCCGCCGGAGATGGCGGCGAGCAGAGACAGGCCGCCGCTGGTAGGCGCTAGGTCGAGCACCGAATGATTGCCGAGCCAGCGGACATCTTCCAGCGCCTCGAAACCGGCAAGTTGCTGCTTGAGCCGGACATATCCACGACCGGGCAGCCAGTTCTGAATGGTGAAACGCGCGGGCGGTTGGCGCAGAATCTGCCCGCCCGGCCGGGGCTGTTCATCGAGAATGATGATGTCGAGCCCTCGGCCGGCGAGCATCAGGGCTGCGGCCTGGCCGGCCGGACCGCCACCGATGATCGCTACGTCCACCGCATCAGCCATGCGTGCGGATCTCCAGTCCGTCGACAACTTCGGTCAGACAGGCGCGAACGCGCCGTCCGTCCGGGATCCGCGTGACAAGACATTCGGAACAACTGCCCATATTGCAGAACAGTCCGCGCGGGGCGCCATGGGTGTCCCGTTGAAAGGCCATTCGATCGGCGGCGAGCATCGCGGTGGCAAGCGTCTCTCCGGCAAAGGCGGACGTTGGTGTGCCATCAACGACGATCGTGAGTTCCGCCCCACGCGTCTCTCCGGGAATGCGCGAGCCGCTCATCCCATGAATCCGTTGAGGTGCTCGAAACGCGCCGGCGAGACGATGGCGAGAGCATCGGCGGGTTTGCCCGCCATGGCGGCGGCGGTCAGCCGCGCGAAGGTCGGGCCGAGCGTGAAGGCTGACCCACCGGCAGCGACCCATAGGCCGGGCATGCGCGGCACCTGCCCGACGATCGGCAATTGATCGGCGGAAATCGCAGTGATGCCCGTCCAGCTCCGGATCAGGTTGAGCCGCGAAATCGCTGGGACGACGTCGATCGCGGCGTGCAGGTTTCCGGACAGCGAATCCGGGATCATCGTCGCGCGGCGCGACAGATCGAAACCGCCGCCGGGGGCCTGCGCGAGCCGCGACGGCCAGCCGCCGCCGATCAGCAGGTTCCCGGCATGGGTCTGCTTGAGCGACAGCCGGCGCCCGACATGCTGGACGAGGTGCGGCACCATCGGTGCGCTTCGTTCCGTGGCGTTCATCAGCAGCGCGACCGGATAGAGCGGCATATGGAGATTGGCGAGCGCGCAGAGCGCGGCTGTCCAGGCACCCGCCGCGATCAGTACCTGATCGGCGTGCAGCGAAAAGCCGCTGCCCGTGATCGTGAAACCGCCGCCCGCCCGGCGATCGATGGCATGCACCGCACTGTGCGTCCGGATCGTCGCGCCGGCCGCGCGGGCGGCGGCGGCGAGCGCGGGCGTCACCGTGCGAGGATCGGCATGGCCCTCATCGGCGCTGTGGTTGGCGGCCAGAACCGAGGCGGACAGATAGGGGGCGATCACGCGCGCCGCGTTGCCATCGATGGTGCGCACCTTCAACCCTTCACGCTGTTCGCGCGTGGCCTTGCGTTCCAGCAGCGCGACATGATCGGCCGTCTCCGCGACCATCAGGCCGCCGGCCATCGAGACGTGGAGATCGGCCGCCAATTCGTTTTCGAGCCCGCGCCAGTCCTCCACCGCAAGGCGGCTGAGCGCGACGATGCCGCTGGCCTGGCCCGCCAGCGCATCGCCATTCTCCAGGAAACGGCGCTCGATCTGGAAATGCAGCGACCCGGCGTTCTGGCCCGATGCGCCGGCATTGATATCCGCCGCTTCCATCAACTCGACCGATGCGCCGGCGATGGACAGGCGCCATGCGGTCGCGCAGCCGACCAGCCCGCCCCCCACGATCGCCACGTCCACTCGCCTCATGGGAGCTAGATGCGCTCGAGCGTGACCAAAGTCTCCCTGATTCGATCCATGTCCTCGGCCGAGACATCCTGGAGCGGCGGGCGGACATGGCCACCGGGCAATCCCTGGACATTGAGCGCGGCTTTGAGGATCGCGGGCCCCGAGCCGAAGCGGCCGACGAGATCGGAAGTGTACCATTCGTCCAGGATGACGCGATCCTTACGGCCGCATTCCCGCGCGGCGTCGATCTCGCCGGCCCAGAGATGGTTGTAGAAGTCCGGGTGGATGCGCCCGAGCACGCCGCCAGCCCCCATCGTGCCGTCGCCGCCACGCGCCTGAAGCAGCGCCAGGCCGTGCTCGTCCATCGAATGACCGAAGACGCGCACCCGTTCGTTCAGCGCGAAGAAGGTCTTCACGAAACGTCGGAGATCTCCAGTCGACTGCTTGATCGCGACAACATTTTCGAGATCGGCGAGGCGCTCGAGCAGATCGAGCTGCATATCGATGCCCGTGCCTGGCGGCCAGTTATAGACACAGATCGGCAGTGGCGACGCGTTCGAAATGTCGGAATAGAAACCCAGTATCTCCGACGGGGACGGACAGAAATAGGGTGGGGGTGTCACCATGATGCCGTCGAAGCCGCTCGACGCCGCCTGCTCGGCCAGGTCGATCGCTTCCTTGGCGGTGAAGGCGCTGCAGCCGGCGAGCAGATGGAGCTTGCCCGAAAGCTGGCTCCCGGCCGCATCGAACAGGCGCTTGCGCTCGGCCGCCGACATGCTGGGCCATTCGCCCGTGGTGCCGGCGATCAGCAGCCCGTGCATGCCCTCGGCATGCAACCATTCGAGCAATCGACCCAAGGCAGTGAGGTCGAGCTCGCGCGCTTCGTCGAACGGCGTGGTGATGGCGGGGATATAGCCGCGCCAGTCGACGCGCGATCTTTTGGTGGTCGAAATCGGCTTTCCCCCTTGCTTGCGACGCGTGGCCCGTTGGGACCCGGACGCCTCGATACGGCAAGGTGCATTGGCAGCAAGGGCAACGAAAGGCGAATTTGGTTGCGAAATACGCAACACTGCCTCCATGATGGGAATCTGGGGCGGAATGGAGCGTCACGCGCATGTGGGACAATGCACTTCACTATTTCTACGAGGCAGCGAGCCTGGGGTCGATGCGGCTGGCGAGCGACAAGATCGGCGTCGCGGTTTCCTCGATCAGCCGGCAGATCGCCCAGCTCGAAAACGAGATGGGCATCGCGCTGATCGAACGCGGGCGCCGGTCGATCCGGCTGACCGAGGCGGGGCAGCTCGCCTTCGAATATCACAAGAACCAGCTCTCCGACCGCGAAGCGCTGATGAACCAGCTCCAGGAATTGCGTGAGGTGAAGACCGGACGCATCGACCTGGCGATCGGCGAAGGCTTTTTCGGCCCGCCCTTCACCCGGACGATCGACGGCTTCCAGCGCAGAAACCCGGGCATCTCGATCACGGTGACGAGCTGCCCCAGCTCCGAGATCGTCCGCATGGTGCTGGACGACGAAGCGCATATCGGCATGATCCTGCACACCACCAGTGAACCCAAGATCCGTACGCGGACCGCGGTGGCGCAGCCGCTGGTCGTGCTTTGCGCGCCGCAGCATCCCGCAGCGGCGATGGAAGCGCTCACCATCGCGGACCTCAAGGAGTTCGAACTGTGCCTGCCGCCCCGCGGCTTCCGCATCCGCAGTTCGCTCAACGACGCGCAAAAGCGCGCGCATGTCTGGCTAGAACCACGGCTGGTGACGACGTCCATCCAGATGATGCGGGAAATCGCCAAGGCGGGGCGGGCACTGACCATCCTGCCGCGCATCTCGGTGCTGGCGGAGTTGGAAGAAGGATCACTGGTCGCGCGCCCGTTGCTCGACGACGGGCTTGAACACAGCACGGTCAGCCTGATCCACCGACTCGGCCGTCAGCTCGAAGGGGCGCCCGCGCGGCTGCTCGCCATCCTCGAAGCCAAGCTCAAGACCTGGGTGTAACCGACTCGCTCGTCATGCCATTTGCGGTTCGGGCATCGACGCCCGGCGCGGCCACGCCAGACAGACCGCCGCCGCCACGGCCGCGTCGATCGCCATCGCGATCAGGCCATGGTCCCATTGTGGCAGAAGCTGGTTCCACAACATCTGCGCCTGGGGGAGCAGCAGCGCGAGATAGCCGGCAACGATACCTGCGAAGATGCCGGCGGCGTGCGCGCGTTTCCACAGAAAGGCGAAATAGACGCCCGGCGCCAGCATGCCGATCGCGGCATAGGCCGACAGGCCGATCTCGACGAGCGACTTGGACCCGCCCAGCGTAAGCCAGACCGCGATGCCCGCAAAAACGATCATCGCGCCGCGAGACACCAACAGGCTCACATGCTCGCTCATGTCCTGCCGCAGCGGCAGCACGACATTGCGGCTGAAGATCGATCCCGCCGTCAGCAGGAGAACCGACCCAGGCACCAGGGCTAGCAGGCAGGCGGTACCCGCGAAAATGCCGATCGCCCATGGCGGATAACGGTCCGCGACAAACTGGAGCAGCACCGCATTGGTATCGCCGCCCTCCGGCACGGTTCCGGCAAGCAGCGCCGCGAACCCCATCAGGATGATGAAGAAATAGGAGAGTGAATAAAGCGGCTGCCAGATCGCGTTGCGGCGGATCGTGGCCTCGCTTCCGGCGGAGAAACAGAGCTGGAACATGTGCGGCAGGATCCAGTTGCCGAGCGCGACGTTGAGTGCCGCGGTCATCAGCCATGTCGTCGACATGCCTGCCTCAGGCTGGAGACCGGGGAAACTGCCGATGCCGGGATGGGTATCCTGCGCGAGCCGGTACACGTCGAGCATCGAACTGGCGCCAACCTTGCCCGCGACGGTCAGGCAGAGTCCGGCGACGACGAGCAGCATCAGCACATCCTTCACGCCGGCGGCGAAGGCGGCGGACCGAAGCCCGGCGAAGAAGACGAAGGCGAGCATCACCGAGGCGGCGATGAGTGCGGCGGCGAGCGGCGAAACCTCCGGCCCCAATGTGAGCCGGACGATCAGGCTCAGCGCCACGATCTGGATCTGGACATAGACGACCAGCGCCGCGATGCCCGCGATCCCGACGACGACGCCCAGCCAGGTCGCGCGGTAATGATCGGCGAAGAAATCGGCCTGGGTCACCAGTCCGCGCCGCCGCCCGGCATCCCAGATCCGCGGCATCAGCCAATAGCCGAGCGTCGCTGAGAGCGAGACCGAGGTGAAGGCGAGATAGGCGGGTGCGCCATGCGCCCAGGCGAAGCCCGAAATGCCGAGGACGGCGAAGGTGGTGTAGATCTCACCCGCGTTGAGGAACCAGAAGACGAGCACGCCGAAGCGGCGGCCGCCGACCGCCCAGTCCGCCATGGTCCGCGCCTTGGCTTGGCGGCGGCTGTAGAGCAGCGCCCCGGCCATGGTGCCGAGCACGATCGAAAGCGTGAGCGCGAGAATCATGACCGATCCTCCCCATCGGCGCAGTCTGGTGCGTCGAATTCGGGGTGCCGCTTGTCTATGGTAAAGACGATCGCGATCACGATTGAAGTCAGAATGATGCCAGCCATCTGCCAGACCATCGGGAAGGGTAGCGAGAAGGGCCGCCAGGCGACGTCGTTCACAAAGGGAACCATGCCGATCTGCCAAAGGAAGGGCAGTAGCAGCAACCAGCGATGGGGGCGGGCGCGCCGCAAGGGCTCGTCATCGGATCGGGTCATCGGGAATCCTCATTATCAGGTCAGGCTGGGCTCACCCTCTGCCGCCGCCTGCGGCGATCCAGCGCCGGATCTTCGCCTCAAGCACGTCCATCGGCAATGCGCCGGTGCCGATCGCCTGATGGTGATAGTCGCGGATATCGAATGCCGGACCCAGCTTCGCCTTCGCATCCTCGCGAAGCTGTCGGAATTTGAGTTCGCCGATCTTGTAGGCACAGGCCTGGCCCGGATAGGCGATGTAGCGATCGATCTCGACCGCGACGTCGCGCGCCGCCATCGACGTATTGTCGAGCATATAGTCGATCGCGCGTTGCCGATCCCAGCGCATCGCATGGATGCCCGTATCCACCACCAGCCGGACAGCGCGCAGCATCTCCATGTCGAGATGGCCGAACAACTGCATCGGATCACCGAACATGCCGAGTTCAGGGCCGAGCGATTCCGCATAGAGCCCCCAGCCTTCGGAAAAGGCGGTCGATGAGCCGTAACGCAGCAGTGGCGGCAACGCCATGTTCTCGCGCGCCAGCGTGATCTGGAAATGATGGCCGGGAATACCTTCGTGCAAGGTCAGCGTCTCGAGCGTCGGGATCGGCCGCGTGCCCAGCATGGACATGTTGAAGAACAATATGCCGGGCGAGACGCCATCGGGTGGGCCCGGACGATAATAGCCGGTACCGCGCTGGTCGCCGAGCGCGGGCAGCGGGCGCACCTCGAACGGGGCCTTGGGGCGTTCGTGGAACAGCTTCGGAATGCCCGGCCAGATCTTCGCCTCGATCGCCTTGAAACGGGCGAGCAGCTCGTCGGGGGTCTTGTAATAATATTTGGGATCGGTGCGGACATGTTCGAAAAAGGCTTTAAGATCGCCGCCAAAGCCGGTCTTCGCGCGCACATCCTCCATGCCGGCGCGGATGCGCGCGACTTCGGACAAGCCCAGCGCGTGGATGTCGGCGGCGGTGCGACGCGTCGTCGTGTGCCGCGCCAGATCCCAGCCATAGAGTGCGGCGCCGTCCTTCATCGCCCATAGGCCCGGCGCTTCGAGCGCCTTTGGCAGGTAGGTTTCGCGCAGATAGCGCTGCCAGAGCCGGTATCCTGGATAGATGCGATCGGTGATCTTTGCGTGATACGCGGCGGCGATGCGACTGCGTTCCGCCGCCGCGATCTTATCGGGCAGCCGGCGCACTCCGGCATAGAAAGGGCTGTCGTCGACCGGCAGGGCCAGCATGGCGTCCACCTGTGCCAGGATATTGGTCACGACGATGCGGGGCTGGACATAACCGTCGGCCAACCCGCGTTTCAGCCAGGCGACCGTATTCTCCAGATACCCCGCGAAACCGTCGAGGCGCTTCAATCCGTCGTCATAGTCGCCGATATCGGCGAAGGGCGCGGCACCGCTGGAAACGAAATCGGGAAACTCGACCTGCAGGCCGAAAGAAGGATTGAGCGGAGTCTTGCGCTGGACGTCGAACAGACCGGTGTCGAACAATTCGATGGTTTGCCGTGTACGATAGTCGAACACGTCATAGGCGATCCGGTCGACCGGGCCGAGCGCGCCGCGCGCGATCGCCGCGAGTTCGGCGAGATCCCGTCGCTTGTTGGCTTGGAGCGTACCCGCATAATCGTCACCCAGCGGATCGACGAAGAGCGGGCCGCCACCAGCCTTGCCCTTGCGGACCGATCCCATCGGATCGAGCGCGGCGTCGGCGGCTTCGCTTCGATCGAGCAAGGCACGAAGCCGCGCTCCGTCATCGCTCGATTGAGCGAACGCCGGGGCTGTAGGCGTCAATGCTGTCGCCGCCATCATCCCCAGCATCAGCCGGCGGGAAACCCCTTCTTGCCCCTCGATCATCGATTGCCCCTCATGTCCTTTCGCCTGATGGTGTCGCGCCTCGGCAAGAATGCAACCGCGGCAATCCCGAGAACTGTTGCACGCCGTGACTGGACGGATCGGCGGTTTTTAGCCGTTTTCATGTCCTTTATTTGCTTTTTTTGATGCAATTTTTAGTTTGTGTTGCGTTTTGCGCAAAGAATTTGCGTCACATTGCACATTGTTTTCTCGCGTCTTTCCCGCAGTCTTTAGGAAGATGCCGGTCCATGCCGGAGGGAGGGTTCGCAAATGAGATTTCAGCGTTGGTTCGTCGCGGTCGCGGCATCGGTCGCCATGGCGGGAAGCGCCGCTGCTCAGGATGCGCCCGCCACCACCGCACTGGTCGGTGCGACAGTGGTCGCGATCGACGGCGGCAAGCCGATCGAAAATGCGACCGTGATCATCCAGGGCGATCGGATCCTTGAGGTCGGCCCTTCGGTGTCGGTCAGCTTGCCGGCGGGGGCAAAGGTCGTGCCGATGACCGGAAAATGGCTGATCCCGGGCCTGATGAACATGCATGTTCATTTCGGACTGAAGCTGCCGGGCGCGGCGGGCGCCGAGCTGCTGGACGAGAAGGACGGTGAGGAAGCGCTCCGCATGGCGGATAATGCGCGCCGCAGCCTGCTGGCGGGCGTGACCACGGTCCGCCTGACCGCCGAGGACCATGGCATCGATTTCATGCTGAAGCGCGCGATAGCCAGGGGGCAGGCGGTCGGCCCACGCATCGAATCCGCGGGCGAACTGATCGTGCCGACGGGCGGCCACGGCTCGCTGGAGGCCGACGGGCCGGCGGAGTTCTCGAAAGTGGTGCGCCAGCAGATCAAGCGCGGCGCGAGCTGGATCAAGATCGCGATCTCGGGCGGCATTTCGGACACGCATGGCAGCATCGCCGCCGCGCCGATGACCGATGCCGAAATGTCGACGATCATCGAAGTGGCGCACCGCAACGGTGTGAAGGTAACGGCGCACAACGGATCGTCGGAGGCGGCGCTTCAGGCACTGCGCTTCGGCATCGACTGTTTCGAGCACGGCTATCATCTGAACGACGAAGTGTTGACCAAGATGAAGGCACAGGGCGTCTGGCTGGTACCGACGATCGTCGTCAGCCAGCCCGGCGCCTATGAATTCTACAGGAAGATCGGATCGCCCGATTGGTATCTCGATCGTGTCGCATCGACCGGCAAGGATCATTGGGCCGTGTTGCAGAAGGCGATCCGGATGGGCGTGAACGTGGCGCTCGGCACAGACCAGTTTCCCTTCGAACCGAATGGCGGCACCACCGCCACGGTCGCCGAGGCGGAGCTGTACGTGAAGGCCGGCATGACGCCGCTCCAAGCGCTGCAGGCCGCGACGATCCAGCCCGCGCGGATGCTCGGCATCGACAAGCAGGTCGGGCGTATCGTGCCCGGCCAATATGCCGATATCGTCGCGGTTTCGGCGGATCCGGTGCGCGATATCGCCGCACTGCGCACGATCGGTTTCGTGATGAAGGGCGGTGCGATTTATCGCAACGACAGCGATCCCGCGACGATCGCACGTTGAGAGCCGGGGGAGACGCGACATGAAGCACATCCTGTTCGCTGCCGTTGCGATCACGGCCCTGTCCACGACCTCGGCCGATGCGGAGACCATCGCGCTTGTTGGTGGCAATGTCGTCGACCTCGCTGGCAAAGCGCCCCTGCGCGACGCCGTCGTCCTGATCGATGGCGAGCGCATCGTCGCGATCAGCGCAGCCGCGAGCACGGCGGTTCCTTCGGACGCGAAGATCGTGCCAATGCATGGAAAATGGCTGATCCCGGGCCTGATGAACATGCATGTCCACCTGGCGCTCAATCTGCCGGGTGCGGCGCGCATCCATAATGAAACGCCGGATTCCATGGCGCTTCGCACGCTCGACAATGCGCGAAAATCGCTCTGGTCAGGCGTAACCACCGTTCGCTTGACCGGATCGGACGCGGGTGTGGACTTCACGGTCAAGAAGGCGATCGACACCGGTATGTTCGACGGGCCGCGCATCCATACCGCCGGATCGTCGATTGTCGCGACCGGCGGCCATGGCAAGACGGAGGTCGATGGTCCCGCGGCCTTCGCCAAGGCGGTACGCGAGCAGGTGAAGAACGGCGCGACCTGGATCAAGATCGGCATATCGGGCGGCATATCCGATACGCATGGCGATATCGGCGCCTCACCGTTCACCGACGATGAACTCAAGACCGCGATCGAGGTGGCACACCGAAACGGGGTGAAGGTGACGGGCCATACCGGATCGCCGATCGCATCCGATGCGGCGATCGACGCCGGCATCGACTGTTTCGAGCATGGCTATTTCCTGACGCCGCAGGTTTTCGCGAAAATGAAGGCCAAGGGCGTCTGGTATGTGCCGACCATCGTCGTCAGCCAAAGCGGCGCGCGCGCCTTCTATGCCAAGATCGGATCGCCCGACTGGTATCTGGCGCGCGTGGATTCGGTGGGCAAGGCGCATTTCAAATCGCTGCGTGATGCGATCTCGGCCGGCGTCAGCATCGCGCTGGGCACCGATCAATATCCGTGGGAACCCAATGAGGGGACCACCGCCACCGTCCGCGAGGCCGAGCTCTATGTGGATGCGGGCATGACGCCGGCACAGGCGTTGCGCGCCGCCACGATCGAACCGGCGCGGATGCTGGGTGTGGACAAGGACGTAGGCCAGATCAAGCCCGGCTATTATGCCGATATCGTCGCGGTCGACGCTGATCCCACTCGAGACATCCGCGCGCTCCGCACCATCAGTTTCGTGATGAAGGGTGGCAAGACGATCCGCAATGATGCCAGCGTTCCGCCCGACGCAAAGGTCGATCGGTGATTTCGGTTGTTTTGCGTTCAACGCAACGAATGTGAGTTTGCAATGTCGTTGCAACAACGATGCAACTGACGGACACTCATTTCGCAACGAAGGGACATGAAGCCCTTCGAAAGATCAGATCAGGGGGGTCCATAGAATGAAGAAACCGATCCTGGCTTGCGTGCTGGCCGCCGCCTTCGGCTTCGCCACCGCATCGCCCGCGATTGCCGAGCGCCCAGCCACCGACATGTTGTCGCAGATGTTCCTCTGGTGGAACCAGGCCTTCAAGACGCCCGGCGCCTACACGGCCAAGAACTTCTCCAAATTCTTCACGCCCGATGCGACCCTGGTTCTCGAGGGGCGGACGGTGATCAAGGGCGTCGACCAGTGGGCGACGCACTTCCAGAAGATCCAGGCCGGCGGCGGCGATGTCGAGATCGTCGTGCCGTTCAAGGAAGTCTTCGAAAAGGACGGCATGATCTACAATTATCATGTCATCCGTTCGCGCCGCGGCGGCAAGACCGGCTGTTCGCTCGCGGCCGGACATGCGGTGCTGAGGGACGGCAAGATCGCCTCCATCGTTCTCGTGCGCAGCGAACTGGACCCGAAGAAAGGGCCGCTCGACCCGCAATGCTGGACGAAATGACCGCCTGAGCGCGGCCGCACCGGAGAGGTTTGGAAACATCGAGCCGATGGCATGGCCACCGGCTGACGAGGGGGTTTTGACATGAAGAACGAGACAATCGGACGATACCGGCGCAGTCAGTTCGTGGGCTGCTCCGCGCTCGCCGCACTCGCGGCGGCGATCGTGGCTACGCCGGCCATGGCGCAGGAACGCCCGGCGGGCGAGACCGCGGCTCCGGCCGGCGACGATATCATCGTGACCGCGCAGCGCCGCGAGCAGAGCCTGCAGGATGTGCCGATCGCGATCACCGCGGTTACCGCCGAAACGCTGCGCGACCAGAATGTTCAGAGCGTCGAGGATTATTTCGCGCTGACCCCCAATGTGAGCTTCCAGAGCAACGGCTCGCGCGATCGCAAGGACCTGTCGATCCGCGGCATTTCCAACCAGCTCAACCCCTATGCCGATGTCCGCCAGGCGACCTATGCCTTCTATATCGACGAGTTCAACGTCGCGGCGGGCACCAGCAACCCGCAGATCGTCGATCTCGAGCGGATCGAAGTGCTGCGCGGGCCGCAAGGCACCTATTTCGGCCGAAACTCGGTGGGCGGCGCGATCAACGTGATCACCAAGAAGCCGGTTAACCGGTTCGAGGGCAGCGTCGAACTCGGCTATGCGAGCTACGAGACCTTCCGTGGCGAAGGCGTGATCAATGTGCCGGTGATCGACGGCCTGCTCGCCATCCGCGCATCGGGCAAGTACGAGAAATCGGACGGATATATCAAGAATATCAATCCGGTCGGCGGCGGCAATGACAGCGAATATTACACCTATCGCATCCAGGGCCGGTTGACGCCCACGCCCAATCTGACGCTCGACGTCACCTATAATTATTCGGACGAGACGCTGGGCATGCGCAACGGCGTGCCGACGGGCTTCGTCACCTCCACCTGGGCGTCGGTCTATTATGGCAAGACCTCGGGCATGATCGGCAACCCTGATGGTGTCGGTTTCTTCCCGACCAACGACAATCGCGTGAACTTCAATCGCCCGCAGCGCGTGGGCAGCACCTTCGAATATCTGAGCGGCCGCGCGGTCTGGGATATCGGCACGGTTTCGGTGACCGGCGTGCTCGGCAAGCTGAAATCGACATTGTTCAACTATGGCGACGTCGATGGTGGTAGCCGCGATTATTTTTACGAGGATCTGCTGCTCAAGCGCGAATCCACCAGCGGCGAACTGCGTGTCCAGTCGACGGGGAAGAATTTCCTGGACTGGAGCGTCGGCATCTCGGCGGGGCGTGACACCGGCGTTTCCGACCAGTCGACCTATCATGGCGCGGCGAGCCCGATCTGCCCGGCGGCGCAGGCGGGCAATTGTTCCGGGCTGGAAGTGACCGGCGCCGACGGCAAGAGCTCGTCCGATTATTGGGCGGTTTTCGGCCAGGGCACCTTCAACTTCACGGAGGCCTTCGCCGCGACCGTCGGCCTGCGTTACTCGCGCGAAACCACCAAGAACAATTCGGTGACGCGATCGAACACGATCCTGACGGGTGTCAACAACCGCATCGCGAAGTTTGACGACGTCTCACCCAAGCTCACGCTCAGCTACAAGATGAATCCCGACTGGATGATCTTCGCGACGGCCTCACGTGGGTTCAAGTCCGGCGGCACGCAGACGAGCAATAATGTCAATCTTCTCAATGAGTTCAAGCCGGAGACTCTGTGGGATTACGAGCTTGGCACCAAGTTCGACCTGCTCGATGGCAAGCTGCGCGTCGACATCACTGGTTTCTACATGGACTGGAAGGACGTCCAGCAGACGATCCGCTTCCAATATATCGATCCGATCACCGGGCTGCTGCGCGGAGTCAGCGGCATCGCCAATGCCGCCGCGGCGGAAAGCTATGGCGTGGAAGCGAGCTTCGATGCGCGCATCACCTCGCAGTTCAAGCTGAGCGGTCAGGTCGGCTACAACAAGACACGCTTCAAGGATTATCCGAACGCGCTGATCGACGGCGTCGTGATCGACGTGACGGGCAAGGCGCTGGTCAACGCGCCCAAATGGTCATTGGGTGCGCAGGCGCAGTATAATGTGCCGATCTCCGGCGCGTTGGAGGGCTTCCTGCGGGCGGAATGGAACTTCCGCGACGCGATGATATCAAACCCCTATGCCTATCGCTATCCGGTCTATCCCTTCATCTCGCCCAGCTATCACAATGTGAACCTGCGCGCAGGTGTCGAAACCGACGCGTTCCGCGCCGTGGTCTATGTCGAGAATCTGTTCGACGCGAAATATTTCGCCAACGCCTATGAAAAGGCATTCTACAGCGGCGTTCAGGTCGAGCCTTCCTATCGGAGCTTCGGCGTCAGCGTGGGTTACAAGTTCTGATCATTGAAGGCGGCCCAGCAATGGGCCGCCTTCGACACCGAAACAGTGGAGAGCGTCATGGATCGCCGTCGGTTTCTCGAAGGGACGGCGGCGACCGTTCTGCTTGGCGCGGCAGGGCAGCCGGCAATAGCCGGTGTAGGGCAGGGATCGGCGGACGATGCGTTGACGGCGCTGCTCCGGCGGCACAGTGAGGCCTATCTCGGCCGATCTCCCGAGGAGGCGACCGCCAACGACTTCGATGTTGGCGCCAATGCCGCGCTACGCAGCCGGCTGGACGACCGGTCGCTCGCGGCACGATCCGGCGACCGCACCGCGATCCGGGCGGCGCTCAAGGATCTGGAGGGCATCGACAGTTTAATGCTTTCGCCGCGTGCCGCGCTCGACCTGCGCGTCGCCCGCTATGTCTACGAAACGCTCGACGAGCTGCTCGGCCGTTATGGCTATGTCGACGGCAATTTGCGGCCCAGCCCCTATGTCGTCAGCCAGATGAACGGCGCTTATTATTGGTTGCCGGACTTTATCGGCACCCGCCATCCGATCGAGAGTCGCGCCGATGCCGATACCTGGCTCTCGCGCGTATCGGCGCTGGCGGTCGCGCTTGATCAGGAAACCGATCGCATAAAGCATGATGCCGGCATCGGGGTGATCCCGCCCGATTTCGTGATCGCACGCACCGTCGCGCAGATCGAAGGCCTGCGCGACGGCGACCCGCTCGGCTCGGCGTTGCTGGCGCCGGCGCTGAAGCGGATCGGGGAAAAGGGGTTCGGGGACTGGTCGTCCCGCGCATCCGACGTCTTTCGTTCAACCGTCGCGCCCGCGCTGGATCGCCAGGCCGCCGCGATGAAGGCGCTCGCCGCCAAGGCCGATGATCGCGCCGGCGTGTGGAAGCTGCCCGACGGCGATGCGTATTATGCCGCCTCGGTCCGCTCCAACACCACCGTCGCGACACCACCGGGCGAACTGCATCGCATCGGGTTGGCGCAATGCAAGGAATTGCTCGCCCAGATCGATATGCTGCTGAAACAGCAAGGACTATCGCAAGGCAGCGTGATGGCGCGGATCGGCGCGCTCAACGCCGATCCGCGCTTTCGCGTGGCACCCGACGATAGCGGGCGCGACAAGCTGATCGCGCTCGCCAAGGGGCATCTCGACACCATCACCAGATTGCTGCCCGGCGCGTTCGGCATCACCGGCGTCGATCCGATCGTCGTCCGGCGCATTCCGCCGGCGATCGAGGCTGGAGCACCCGGCGCCTTCTATTCGGAAGGAGCGCCCGGCCAGCCCGGGATCTACTCGCTGAACCTGAAGACACCGGGCGAACATGTCACCTGGCGCCTGCCGACGCTGACGCATCACGAGGGCATTCCCGGCCATCACTTCCAATATAGCGTATTGCGGCGCGCGCCGGCTTTGCCGCTGTTCCGCCGGATCGTGCGCTTCTCCGCCTATACCGAGGGCTGGGCGCTTTACGCGCAGCAGGTGGCGGACGAACTCGGCGTTTATGCCGAAGATCCGTTCGGCCGGATCGGCTATCTCCAGTCCGAACTGTTCCGCGCCGCGCGCATCGTTGTCGATACCGGGCTGCACCATCATCGCTGGACCAAGGCGCAGGCGGTGGCCTGGATGGTCGACAATGTCGGCGAGCAGCGAGAGGCCACCGACCGGGAGGTGACGCGCTACGCCGTCTATCCGGGGCAGGCGTGCAGCTTCAAGGTCGGGGCCAATGCCATCCATGCGGCGCGCGAGCGCGCACGCAGGGCAATGGGCGCGCGCTTCGACGTGCGGGCGTTCCACGATCTGGTGCTCACCGCCGGCCCGATGCCGATGTCGGTGATGGATGCCGCGGTGGACGGCTGGGCGAGGAGTGGGGCGGGGTAGTCCAAACCCGAGGCGTCATGCCAGCCTTCGCCGAAGGCGAAGTTTATCCTGAGCAACGCCGCAGGCGGCGTCGAAGGGCTGGCATGACGTGTGGGATTAGAATGCCGCAATCCCGGTGATTGCGCGCCCCAGGATCAGCGCATGGACATCATGGGCGCCTTCATAGGTGTTGACCGTTTCCAGGTTCATCGCGTGGCGCATCACTTGATATTCACCCGAAATGCCGTTGCCGCCATGCATGTCGCGCGCCTGACGGGCGATATCGAGCGCCCTGCCGACATTGTTGCGCTTGACGATCGAGATCATCTCCGGCGCGAAGCGGCCGGCATCCATCAGGCGGCCGACGCGCAGGCTCGCCTGCAGCCCCAGCGCGATATCGGTTTCCATGTCCGCCAGCTTCTTCTGGAAAAGCTGCGTGGCGGCGAGCGGCCGGCCGAACTGATGGCGATCGAGGCCATATTGGCGCGCGGCATGGAAGCAGAATTCGGCGGCGCCGAGCGAACCCCATGAAATGCCGTAGCGCGCGCGATTGAGGCACGAGAAGGGACCTTTGAGCCCCTGGACCTCGGGCAGCAGCGCGCTTTCGGGCACTTCGACATCCTCGAGCACGACCATGCCGGTGATCGAGGCGCGCAGCGACAGCTTGCCTTCGATCTTGGGCGCCGACAGGCCGGGCGTGCCCTTTTCGAGCACGAAGCCGCGAATGCCGCCGCCATGCGCGTCGGACTTGGCCCAGACGACGAAGACATCGGCGATCGGCGAGTTGGAGATCCAGGTCTTGGCGCCGTTCAGCAGATAGCCATTCTCGGTCTTCGTCGCGCGTGTGCGCATGCCGCCAGGGTCGGAGCCGGCATCGGGCTCGGTCAGGCCGAAACAGCCGATCCATTCGCCGGTCGCGAGCTTGGGCAGATAGCGATGCTTCTGCTCTTCCGAGCCGAAGGCGTAGATCGGATACATGACCAGGCTGGACTGGACGCTCATCATCGAGCGATAGCCGGAATCGATGCGCTCGATCTCGCGCGCGATCAGGCCATAAGCGACATAGGATGCGCCGACGCCGCCATAATCGGCCGAAATGGTGGGGCCGAGCAGGCCAAGCTCACCCATCTCGCGGAAGATCGCGGGATCGGTGGTCTCATTGGCGAAGGCGTCGATGATGCGCGGCGCCAGCCGGTCCTCGGCATAGGCGCGGGCGGTGTCACGGATCATCCGCTCGTCCTCGTCGAGCTGATCGTCGAGCAGGAAGGGGTCGGCCCAGTCGAATTTTTCCACGTTTCTTGTCCTTCTCTTCAGGCGGGCACGACCGCGATGGTCTCTATCTCGAGCAATGCTTCGGGTTCGACGAGCGCCGAAACCTCGACCACCGCCATCGCGGGGAAATTGCGGCCGATCAGTTCGCGATAGGCTTCGCCGATCTGCGGCAGGCTGGCGACATAGTCGTCGCGGCTGGTGACGTACCAGGTCATGCGCACGATATGTTCAGGGCCGGCGCCATCCTCGGCCAGGATCGCCAGCGTGTTGGCCAGCAATTGGCGGAACTGGCCCGCCAGATCCTTGGCGACGAAACGCTCTTCGCTGTCCCAGCCGACCACGCCGGCGGTGAAGACCATCCGGCCCTGCGCCGAAATGCCGTTGGCATAGCCCTTGGGGCGTTTCCAGCCGGCGGGAAGAAGCGAGCGATGTACGGTCATGGATTTTCCTTCTTGGCGGCGTTCCGGAGCCGCTGGAGCAGATGGTCGGGCCAGGGAACCGACCGGCTTTCGGTCAGGCTGGTCAGGACCTGGACGTAATTGACGGCGAAGCGCGCTTCGCCCGCGCAGGAGATGTCGAGCGCCAGCGCGACCGAACTGCGCCCGACGCGCTCGACCGCGACCGCGATATCGAGCAGGTCGCCGAGACGGCTGGGTGCTGCAAAACTCGCCTTCAGATCGACGGTCGGCATGCCCAGCCCCATGTCGAGATGCATCTCGCGCCGGCTGATCCCGATCATTTCGGCCGTCCAGTCCTCGATCGCCGCGTCGCACAGTTCGAAATAGCGTGGATAATAGGCGATGCCGGCCGGGTCGCAGTGCGCGAAACGCAGGGGATAGGTGACGCGGAACATCGGCGTCACGCGGCGCTGTCGGCCAGATGCTGGCGGGCGATCACCACTTTCTGTACTTCGGAGGCGCCCTCATAGATGCGCAGCGCCCGAACCTCGCGATACAGGCTCTCGACCGGCACGCCGACGGTGACGCCGAGCCCACCGAAGAGCTGCACCGCCTTGTCGATCACGCTCTGCGCACTGTCGGTCGCGTGCAACTTGGCAAGCGCCGCCTCGCGCGTGTTGCGCTGCCCCTTCACATCGCGCAGCCAGGCGGCGCGATAGATGAGAAGGGCGGAGGTTTCGACGTCGAGCACCATCTCAGCCAATTTCGACTGGGTGATCGGATTGTCGGCAAGCGTGCCCGCGCCAAGCCGGCGTACGCGGACACGCGCGGTCGCTTCGTCGAGCGCGCGGCGCGCAAAGCCGAGTGCTGCGGCGCCGACGGTAGTGCGGAAAATGTCGAGCGTCGCCATCGCGGCGGCAAAACCACGGCCAGATTCGCCGATCAAAGCGTCCGCTGGCAGCCGCATGTCGGCGAACTCGAGCGTCGCCAGCGGATGAGGCGCGATCACCTGGATGCGATCGGCGATGGTGAGGCCCGGATTGTCAGCATCGACCAGCAGAGCCGAAATGCCGCGCGCGCCCGGTGCTTCGCCGGTACGGGCGAACAGCACGTAATAATCGGCGATGCCGCCATTGGAGATATAGGTCTTGGCGCCATTGACACGATAACCGTCGCCATCACGCTCGGCGGTCGTCTCCATCGAGGCGACGTCGGAACCGGATGCCGGTTCGGTCAGCGCGAAAGCCGCGATCTTCTCGCCACGCGCGACGGCGGGCAGGTAGGCCTGTTTCTGCGCCTCGGTGCCGAGCAGCGTGATCGTGCCCGATCCCAGCCCCTGCATGGCAAAGGCAAAATCGGCGAGCCCCGAATGGCGAGCCAGCGTTTCGCGGATCAGCGCGAGCGAGCGGACGTCGAGTTGGTCATGGACGCCGCCATAGGCCGCAGGCACACAATAGCGCAGCCAGCCGGCCTCGCCGAGCGCGCGGACGAGCGCGCGGCATTCGCCGTCGATATCGGCTTCGTCATGGTGATGCGACAGGTTCGCCTGGCACCATTGCTCCAGGCCATCGGCGAGCGTGCGATGGCTCTCGTCGAAAAAGGGCCAGTCGAGGAAGCTGCGGTCCGCCATCAGTTGCCTGCGAACTCTGGCGTGCGCTTGGCCGCGAACGCTTCGAAGGCGCGGCGGAAATCCTTGGTCGCCATGCAAATCGCCTGGGCCTGGGCCTCCATCTCGATCGCAGTTTCCAGGCTGACGGCCCATTCGGTGTTGAGTTGGGTCTTGGTGATGCCGTGCGCGAAGGTCGGCCCGGCGACGAGCGACCGCGCCAGATCCTGCGCTGTCGCCAGCACCTCCTCGGATGCGACCAGGCGATTGTGGAAGCCCCAGCGTTCGCCTTCCTCGGCGGACATCATCCGACCGGTATAGAGGAGTTCCGATGCGCGGCCCTGGCCGATGAGGCGCGGCAGGATCGCGCAGGCGCCCATGTCGCAACCGGCCAGGCCGACGCGGGTGAACAGGAATGCCGTCTTGGTCTTGGGCGTGGCGATCCGCATGTCGGATGCCATGGCGATGATCGCGCCAGCGCCGACGCAGATGCCGTCGAGCGCGGCGACGATCGGCTGCGGGCAATTGCGCATCGCCTTGACGAGATCGCCGGTCATGCGCGTGAAGGCGAGCAATTCGGGCATCGCCATTTCGGTCAGCGGACCGATGATCTCATGGACGTCGCCGCCCGAGCTGAAATTGCCGCCGGCGCCCGCGAAGACCACCGCCTTGACCTCGGGCACGTAAACGAGGTCGCGGAAGGTGTCGCGAAGCTCGGCATAGCTTTCGAAGGTCAGCGGGTTCTTGCGATCGGGCCGATTGAGCGTCACCGTGGCGACGCCATCGGCGAAGCTCCAGCCGAAATGCGCGGGGGCGAACGTCTCGGGATTCATGATTTCTCCTCTCCGGTATCGGCGGCAAGCGACAATTTGAGTGCGCCGAGAAGGTCGTAGAGTGCCTCGCGATCGGTGCGCGACATGCCGGCAAGCATGGCGTCGATCCATTCGTGATGCGCTTCGGATAATTCGGTGAAATAATCCTGCCCCTCCGGCGTCAGCCGCACGATCGAGGCGCGACCATCGGTGGGAGAGGTCGTCATCAGCACGTAGCCGTCGCGCAGCAGGGCCTGAACCACGCCAGTGACGTTGCCGCTGGAAACGAGCAACGCACGTGAAAGCGCGCCCATCGTCATCCCATCGGGCGCGCGATCGAGCGCCGCGAGCACGTCGAAACGGGGCAGGGTGGCCTCGTATTTGTCGGCGAAGCGGCGGCGGATGCGCTTTTCCATGACGGTGGTGCAGCTCAGCAGGCGCAGCCACAGGCGGATGCTGGTGCGATCGGCCAGCGCGCCGTCATGCTTTTCGCGGATCGCGGGCGCGCCGGTCACATCACTTCTCCGCCGGCGACCGCGATCGCCTGGCCGGTGATCGAGCGGTTTTCGGACAGGCAGAGCCAGACCACCGCGCTCGCCACTTCCTCCGGCGCGATCAGCCGTTTCTGCGGATTGAATTTGGCGAGCTCGGCACGGGCATCGTCCTCGCTGCGGCCGGTCTTGGCGCGGATATTGGCGATGGCATCGGCGACGATATCGGTCTCGGTGAAGCCAGGGCAGACCGCGTTGGCGGTGACGCCTGTTTTCGCCAATTCCACGGCCAGTGCGCGCATCAGCCCGATCGCACCGTGCTTCGACGCGACATAGGGCGCGGTATAGGCATAGCCCTTGAGTCCCGCCGTCGATGCGATGGTGACGATGCGGCCAGCCTCGGCGGCCAGCAGGTCGGGCAGTGCGGACTGGCAGCAGTCGAAGAATGCGTCGAGGTTGATCGCCATCGCGCTCCGCCAACCCTCCGCCGTCACCTTGGCGAAGGGCGCGCTGGGGGCGGCGCCGGCATTGTTGACGAGGATCGAGATCGGGCCGTGCGCCGCACGCGCTGTCGCGAAAGCCGCGTCTATCTCCGTGCGACTGGTGATGTCCGCAGGGGCGATCGTGGCGCCAGGCAACGTCGCGGCAACCTGTTCCAGCGCGTCGCGGCGGCGACCGATCAGCGTCACCGCCGCGCCCTCCGCCGTGAGTGCGCGCGCGATCGCCGCGCCGATTCCCGATCCGCCGCCCGTTACAACCGCATGTCTGCCCGCCAGTTTCATCCTCAGCCCTTCAGCATCGCGTCCTGCTCCGCCGCGCGCTTCAGGTTGCGGGAGAGCTGGCTCATGCCACCCAGATAGCCCGGCGGCACATGGACGCCACGATATTCGTGCGCGGCTGCCGCGCGCAACGTCCACATCGGATCGATCAGGTGGGGGCGGCCGAGCGCGACCAGATCGGCGCGGCCGGCGGCGAGGATCGAATTGGCGTGATCGGTTTCGAAGATGTTGCCGACCGCCATTGTCGAGACGCGGGCCTCGTTGCGGACCTGGTCGGCAAAGGGCGTCTGGAACATCCGGCCATAGACGGGCTTGCAGGTCGCCCAGGTCTGGCCGGCCGAGACGTCGATCAGGTCGGCGCCGGCCTCGTTAAAGGCGCGCGCGATCTCGACCGCCTCGTCGGGGGTCACGCCTTCCTCGCCCATCCAGTCATTTGCCGAGATACGCACCGACATCGGCCGGTCCGCCGGCCAGGCGGCACGCATCGCGCGGAACACCTCGAGCGGATAGCGCAGCCGGTTCTCCAGGCTGCCGCCATACTCGTCGGTGCGCTTGTTCTGGAGCGGGGTGATGAAGCTGGAGAGCAAATAGCCGTGCGCGCAATGCAGTTCGACCATGTCGAAGCCCGCTTCCAGCGCCATCCGGGTCGAGGCGACGAACTGATCGCGGACCATGTCCATGTCGGCGCGGGTCATGGGAGTCGGCGCCTGGTTCTCAGGGCTCCACGGCACGTCGGACGCGGCAAGCAGTGGCCAGTTGCCGCTGTCGAGCGGCACGTCATAGCCTTCCCAGCCGATCTTGGTGGATCCCTTGGATCCCGAATGGCCGAGCTGTATGCAGAATTTGGCGGCGCTGTTGGCGTGGACGAAATCGACGATCCGCTTCCATGCTGCGACATGTTCGGGCGCATACATGCCGGGGCAGGCTGGGGTGATCCGTCCCTCGGGCGAGACGCAAGTCATCTCTGTATAGACGAGCCCGGCGCCGCCCTGGGCGCGGCTGCCATAATGGACGAGGTGGAAGTCGTTCGGCGTGCCTTCGACCGCCGAATACATCGCCATTGGTGAGACGACGATGCGATTGGCCAGCGCCATGTCGCGGAGGTGATAGGGAGCGAACATCGGCGGCACGGCCTCGTTCCGCGCCTTGCTGCCGGCCTGCGACTGGAACCAGCGCTCGACGCCTTCGAGCCAGGCCTTGTCGCGCAGGCGGAGATTTTCGTGACTGACGCGCTGCGAGCGGGTGAGCAGCGAATAGGCGAACTGGATCGGTTCGAACGGCAGATAGCGATCGAGCGTCTCGAACCATTCGGTCGAGTTGCGTGCGCTGTTCTGGAGCTTCAGCACCTCGACATTGCGCTCGTCCTGATATTCGGCGAGCGCTTCGGCGCGACCCAGGCCGGGGCGGTTGAGCACCTCGGCCAGCTTGATCGAATCCTCCAGCGCCAGCTTGGTGCCCGATCCGATCGAGAAATGCGCGGTGTGGGCGGCGTCGCCGAGCAGGATGATCTTGTCGTACGACCAGCGATTGGTGATGATCCGGCGGAAATTGAGCCAGGCCTGCGGCCCCGGCAGATGCGTGGCGTTGGACATCAGCGCATTGCCGTCGAGATATTTGGCGAAGATGTTTTCGCAGACCGCGATCGCCTCGGGCTGGTCCATCCTGTCGAAGCCCAGAGCCGCCCAGACATCGGGATCCATCTCGACGATGAAGGTCGAGAGATTGTCGTCGAAGCGATAGGCGTGCGCCCAGATCCAGCCGGCCTCGACCTTCTCGAAGGCGAAGGTGAAGGCGTCGAATGTCTTGTGCGTGCCGAACCAGAAGAATTTGTTGCGGCGGACCTGGATGTCGACGTCGAAATGCTCCGCATAGGCGTTGCGGATGCGGCTGTTGGCGCCGTCCGCCGCGATGACGAGATCGTAATCGGCCCAGTCGGCGAGATCAGGGCTCGCCTCATGCTGGAAATGCAGGTTGACGCCGAGTTCGCGGGCGCGTTCCTGCAGGATGGCAAGCAGCCGCTTGCGGCCGATGCCGATGAAACCATGGCCGGAGGAGCGGATGCACTGCCCGTGGATATGAACGTCGATATCGTCCCAATGCGTGAATTCGTCGCGGATGGTGGCGCCGCTGACGGGATCGTTCGCCATCAGATTCTCGACGGTTTGATCCGAGAAGACGACGCCCCAGCCGAACGTGTCGTCGGGCCGGTTGCGTTCGAACAGGTCGACCTGATGGCTGGCATCGCGCAGCTTCATCGAAATCGCGAAATAGAGGCCGGCGGGGCCACCACCGAGGCAGGCGATCTTCATGATATCGACCTTCGAATGATCAGCTATGTGCATGATCCTATCCCTGCTTGAAAAAGTTTCAAGCTTAAAATATCAAGCCTAAAGCATTTTGGATGGAGAAGGGCACCGACGATGAAATGGCCGGCACAACGCCTTGCAAGCGGATCGAAAAAGAGCTTCGGCATGTATGACGAGGCGGCGAAACTCGACGCCCAGGGCGTCGATCTCATCCATCTGGAATTCGGGCGGCCACACGCCGATACGCCGCTTCATATCAAGGAAGCGGCCAAGGCGGCGCTCGATGCGGGCATCGTCCATTATGGCGATTTCCGGGGCACTTTGCGCTTTCGCGAGGCGCTGGTCGGCAAGCTGCGCGACTTCAACGGGCTCGACTACGGCGTCGATGAAGTGCTCGTCACCAACGGACTGACCCATGCGTCGTTCGCGGCGTTCATGGCGGCGATCGATCCGGGCGACGAGGTGATCCTGCTCGACCCCTATTATCCCCAGCATATCGGCAAGACCGAGCTTGCCGGCGGCCGTGTCGTGGTGGCGCAACTCGACGCCGCCAATGATTTCGCGATCTCGCGCGAGGCGATCGCTGCGAAGATCACGCCGAAGACGCGGATGATCGTGCTGATCAATCCCGCCAATCCGACGGGCCGGGTCTACACGCGCGAAGAATTGCAGCATGTCGCGGACCTGGCGATCGAGCATGATCTGCTGGTGCTGTCCGACGAGGTTTACGAATATATCACCTATGGCCGGGCCGAACATGTCAGCATCGCCAGCCTGCCGGGCATGCGCGAGCGGACGATCACCTGCTTCGCCTTCACCAAAGCCTATTCGATGGACGGCTGGCGCGTCGGCTATCTGACCGCTGACGCGAAGCTGATGCCGGCGATCCTGCGCATCGCGATGACCGATGTGACGCATGTCAACGTCTTCGTCCAGGAAGGCGCGCTCGCCGCAGTCACGGGGCCGCAGGACGCGATGCAGGCGATGGTCGAGGCCGACCGGCGCAAGCGCGACATTGTCGTTCAGGCGCTCAATCAGATGCCGGGCGTCACCTGCCGCGAGCCCGAAGGCACGATCTATGCCTTTCCCGACATCCGCGGCACCGGCCGCAGTTCGAACGAGCTGGCGATGGCGATCCTGAACGAGGCGCATGTCGTGACCGAGGCTGGCAGCTTCTACGGCCCGTCGGGCGAGGGGCATCTGCGCATCTGTTTCGGATCGGAATCCGAGGCGCGGATCGTCGAGGCGATGGAGCGGCTGAGCAAGTTCTTCAACGCACTCTGATCGTATCCTCGCTTGCGCATTCCCGTGCCTATATATAACCATTATCACATGAGTTGAGTAATAATGGCGGACGATGCGCTCTGCCGGTCGGTTTCGGCAGGGCGCACGTCCGGATCGGGAGGAACGGAATGACGAAGACGATGCGCTTTGCCGTCGCGCTGCTGGCCGTGCCGCTATTGTCCGCGATTGCGGTGGCGCCGGTGCAGGCGGGGCAGGCGGCGCCGTCGGGCTATGACGCGCTGATCGCGCTCAACACCGAGTTCCGCGCCTTCGTGCCGCCCAGGATGAAAGGCGGTGTGCCCGATTACAGCGCATCGGCGATGGCGGAGCAGCATCGCGAATTGAAGCGTTTCATGGCCCGGCTGGCGGCGATCGACGACAGCACATGGCCGGTCGCGCAACGCGTCGATTACATGCTCGTGCTCGCTGAAATGCGGGGGATGGACTTCCAGCATCGCGTGATCCAGCCCTGGAAGCGCGATCCGGCATTCTACAGCACGACCAACCTGGGCTTCGGACCCAAGATGCACGGTGCGATCGGCATCCCCAAATTGCCGCTGGCCAAGGACAAGGCGGCGGCGCTCGTGGCCCGGCTCGACGCGGTTCCGGCAGCGCTAACCCAGGCGCGCGCCAATTTGACCGACGCGCGCGGCGACCTGGCCCGGCTGGCGATCATACAGAAGCAGGTGGAGGTCAACGTCTACGGCCAGCTTGCCCAGGATGCGGCGAAGAGCAATCCCGAACTGGTCGCGCCCGCCCGTCGCGCGCAGGCGGCGGCGACGGCGTTTCGCGCGTGGCTGCAGGGAATAGAGGCCAAATTGCCGGCGCATGCCGGCGTCGGGCGCGAGAATTACGACTGGTATCTGCGCAACGTTTTGCTGTTTCCCTACAGCTCCGCGCAGATCGCGGAGATCGGCGAGCGGGAATATCAGCGGCAGGTGGCATTCCTGAAGATAGAGGAGCATCGCAACCGCAAGATCGCGATGACCGAGCCGGTCGCCACCCGCGCCCAGTTCGACGCGAAGCGCATGGAGGAGGATGAGGATCTCCTTCGTTTCCTACGCGAGGGCGACTGGATGACCATCCCGGACTATGTGAAGCATGATCCGGAGGAAGGCCCCTATGTCTTCCCCTTCGAGCGCGACCCCGGCAAGCCCGGCCTGTTCGATCCGCCGCTCAACCTGCATTTCTTCTTCCAGGCCGAGTTCCGCGACGGGCGGCCGCTGCGCGCGCACAATCTGCCGGGGCACGCGTTCGACCAGCTTCAATATGCGCGCGACACCCGTCCGATCCGTGGGGGAGGACGGCTATTCTTCGTCAACGGCCTCCGCAGCGAAGGCTGGGCCTTTTATCTGGAGGAGATGATCCTGCAGGCGGGACTGCTGGCCGACCGCCCGAAGACGCGTGAGATCGACTATATCCTGGGCGCCAAGCGCGCCGCGCGCATTCTGCCCGAACTGAAGATGCAGGCCAATGAATGGACCTGGGCGGAAGCCAATGCCTCTCTGATCGCACGCACGCCCAAATGGATGAAGCCCGGCGATGCGGTGGCGCAGTTCGATATCGAACTCTACCTTCGCCAGCCGGGCTATGGCATCGGCTATTATATGGGCAAGGTCGAGCTGGAGAAGCTGCTTGCCGAACGCGCGATGCAGTTGGGCGACGCGTTCGATATCAAGGCGTTCCACGACCAGTTCCGTGCCGCGGGATCGATCCCGATCTCGCTCATCCGCTGGGAAATGACGGGCAGGGACGACGAAGTTCGGACGATGCGGTGAAGAAACACGCCCGAACCAACACTCGCTCGGGCTGAGCCTGTCGAAGCCTTGTCCTGCCTTTTGCATGGATGCTGAAGAAGGGCAGGGCTTCGACAGGCTCAGCCCGAACGGTTTTTATATTCGGTCTTCGATTCTACCGCTTCAACGCCGAAAGCGGCGTGTGCGCCCAGAATTGCTTCACCTCGTCGTCATAGCCGGTAAGGTCGTAACGCAGCAGCGAGACCGGGAGGCGGCCGGTGTTCATCAGATAATCGTGATAGTCTCGGATCGAGAACCGGTCGCCCAACTGGCGCTTGCGATCGACCATCAGTTTCTGGAGCTGCATCATCCCGATCGTATAGGTCATGCCATAGCCGGGCGGGCGGCGGATATAGATGCCGGCGTCGGTGCGCGCGACATCGTCGTCGAGATAGGGCGTCCATGTCTTCCAGAACGTCATGGCCTGATCGACGGTCATCTCGTTGCGCTGCATCTTCACGTCGCCCATCGTGCGCGCAGCGCGAAACAGGCCGAAGATGTAGATCAGCTCGCGCGTGCGCGGGCGATCGTCGAACAGGCCGAGCTGAAGCGCCGTTTCCTCCATATAGAAGCCCCATCCCTCGGTGCGGCCGCTGTCGCGGATATGGCGACGGATCGGGTGACGGACCCGCTCGCCGGCCAGCCCGTCGAAACGATGGCCGGGGAAGGTGGCGTGGAGATGGTCCGGCGATGCGTCGCGGAACTGCACCTGTTCCCAGAACATCGGCCCGGTCGGCCGCACGATCCAGGGGGCATTGAATCCCATCTCCTGATATGTCTTCGGCATATAGTCCGGCACGGTGATGATCTGCTCATCGACCAGCCATTTGCGGATCTTGGCGTCGGTACCCGCAAGCTGCGCCTCGTATTCCGCACCCGATTTTGGAAGTTCGAGTTCGGGCAGGTTGCGATTGCGGTGCCGTTCGGTGGTGTAGAAGGCCCAGTGCCGTTCCAGTTCACGCTGCGCCAGTTCGACGATCTGATCGGAGCTGTAGGGCATCAGCCGCACATTGGTCAGAAACCAGTCATAGGCCGGTTTGCCGACACCGGCGCGTGCGGTCATCTTTGGACGATTGGCGATCAGCCAATCGCGATAGCCGGCAATCGCGCGTTCTGCCGCCTTGATGTCGGCAACCAGCGCCGGCTGCTGCTTTTCCGCCCGTGCGCGCAGATCGGCGAACCATCCGACAAGCCCGGCGGGCTCGACCGCGCGATAGGGCATGCCGTGGCCGACGCCGTCGCCGTTCGACAGGCTGTGAATGGCGAGATCGGCATAGTCAGCGGCGACGGCATCGAGATTGACCCGGGCCTGTGCTAGATAAGCGGGAATGCCCTTCAGCCTTGCGCGATAGACGGGCAGGTCCGTCGCCTTAATTGGCAGCTCGGCATAAGCGAGGCGCTGGAGCTCGTCGACATACATGCCGGGATCGCGCGCCCAGGGCTTGGTGACGTTCAGGATGAAGTCTTGCTGATCGAACTGCGCGCGGACCGCGAGATAATCCACCTGTTGATGACGATCCCATCGCGCGACCGCGAAATCGGGCAGTCGCGCCTGAAAAGCGCGCAGCGTTTCGCGGCGTTGTTCGACGACGGCGGGGCTGAAATCGACCACGCCGTTGACGGCCTTTGGATCCTTCCAGGCGTTGAATTCGGCGAACAGCGCCACAAGCTGGTCATAATCGCCCATGCCGTCGGGCGGCCCCGCCGGCATGGGAGCCGCAGGCTGGGCGAGGGCGGGGGATAGCGTTGCGGGGGCCAGCGCGGCGCTTCCCAGCATCACCGCAGCGGCGAGCAGGCGCATTTCCCTTCGCATGATCATTCTCCTTCCCCGTGTCGTGCTTCGCACCGTCGGCGGCATGTGAACTGCAACCATTAACGTGTGATTTTGATTATGTTGTGCGATATCGGCCAACCCGTCAAGCCGGTGCGATCTAGGTATCGGCTATGCGCTGAACGACGCCGCCGCCTTCCATAGCGCGTGGCCGCTCATGCTGCTGCACAACGTCATGGCGCGAGGCTTTCCGGCGAGGATCTCCTTCACCGGCTTGCGATTCGGGCAAATCGCGATCACGGCGAAAGCGAGGCTCCACGACGACTTTGGTGGTCCGCGCCGAAATGTTTCAGGAAAATGTCAATTTTCACCTTTTTCGGCGGGGCGTGCTTGACCCTCTCTTTCAACTATGCTCAAAATCACGCGCTTGTTCACCAATAAGGGGTGGCCATCGGCGGATCGTCAGCACGAGGGACGTGCGGCACGCCGGTTACAATCGGGGAGACGACATGATGAGAACGAAGCAGGTTTCGGTCACACGCACGGCGTTGAAGGGTGGATCAGCAATGTTGATCGCCGCGCTGGCGACGGGCAGCGCCCTGGCACAGGAGGCCGCGCCCGCCGAGGAAGGCGAAGCCATCGTCATCACCGGTTCGCGCATTCCGCGCCCGGACGTCGATTCCAACAGCCCCGTGAATGTCGTCTCTTCGGAAGAAATCAAGCTTTCCGCGACGAGCGAGACCGAGCAGATCCTGAACGCGTTGCCGCAAGCGGTCGCGGGATCGGGCAGCCAGTCCAACTCGGGCAACGGCACCGCGACGGTCAACCTGCGCAACCTGGGCACCGTGCGTACGCTGGTGCTCCAGAACGGCCGGCGCATCGTCGGCTCCACCCAGGACGGCGTGGTTGACATCAACATGATCCCGCCCGCGCTGATCAGTCGCGTCGAGGTGGTCACGGGCGGCGCCTCCGCTGTTTATGGTTCGGACGCGATGGCCGGCGTCGTCAACTTCGTGATGAAGGACGATTTCGAGGGCATGGAACTGGCCGGCCAGGCCGGCGTCAGCCAGCGCGGCGATGCGGAGCGCTACAATTTCGACCTGACCGTCGGCGGCAATTTCGATGGCGGGCGCGGCAATATCGTCTTCTACGGTAGCTATTACGATCGTGCGCAAGTGCAGGGTTCGGCGCGCAAGCATGCCAGCCGCTTCCTGGTGGATGCCGTGCAGAACGGCGTTGGTGTCCTCGTCCCCGGCGGCAACGGCGTGACCCCGCAGGGCACGATCTTCACGCCCTCGCTCGTCGGCAAGAAGGATCAGTTCGGCAATACGATCGGTACCGCCGGCATCTTCTTCGCGCCTGAGGGCTGGCGCGCCTATCGCACCAGCGATGGCTTCAACGATCGCCCCTACACCAATCTGCAGATGCCGATGAAGCGCTGGCAGGCGTCGGTGATGGGTCACTATGATTTGACTGACGACGTCACCGCCTTCTGGGAAGGTTCCTACGTACGCAACAAGATCAATTCGACCCTGGGCGCGGTGCCGATGAGCAGCTCCGGCTTCATCCCCAATTTCCAGCTCGATTTGCGCAACCCCTATCTGCCGGCGTCGCTGCGTGAGTTCCTGCGCACCAATCTCGACGGCAACAACGACAATCTGGTGCCGCTCAACATCAACCGCCGCCTGCTCGAGGGCGGATCGCGCACCAGCGACCAGACGCGCGATTTCTGGCGTTTCGTCGTCGGGCTGAAGGGGGGGCTTACCGATCGGCTGAAGTGGGAAGTCTTCTACAATCAGGGCGAGAACAAGCTGACCGACGTTCAGGGCGGCGGTGTGCTGATCGACAATTTCGCGGCGGCCTTCCGGGTCAATCCGAACAATCCGATGCAGTGCGCCAACGGCGACCCCAAATGCGTCGTGATCAATCCCTTCGGCGGCAATTCGCTGACCAAGGAGATGATCAACTATATCTACACCGATCTGACCAACATCACCGAGGTCAGCCAGAAGCAGGTGGGCGCAAGCATCGCCGGTTCGCTCTTCTCGCTGCCCGCCGGTGACGTGGGCATCGCGATCGGCGCCGAATATCGCAAGGAAAGCTCGCAGTTCAATCCGGACCAGCTCTACGTCCAGGGCAAGGCGCTGTCGCGCTCGGCAGGCATTCAGCCCACAGGCGGCAGCTACGACGTCAAGGAAGCCTATGGCGAGTTGTTCGTGCCCATTCTGGCCGACATGCCCGGCATTCAAATGCTGGCCTTCGAAGGCGGTGTCCGCTTCTCCGACTATTCGTCGGCCGGTTCGGTGGTCTCGTACAAGCTCGGTGGCGAATATTCGCCGATCCGTGGCCTCAAGTTCCGTGGCCTCTATCAGCGAGCGGTACGTGCACCGAACGTGATCGAGCTGTTTTCGGGGGCGACCAACACCGCGCCGCAGGCAACCGATTTCTGCAACGCGACTTCATCGCGCACGGCGGCGGAGCGCGCCTTCTGCCTCCAGCTCGGCGTGCCGGCGGCGGTGATCGACGTTTTCCAGCAGGAGAATGTGCAGATCCGCGCGATCACGGGCGGCAATCCGGATCTGAGCGAGGAAACGTCCGACACCTGGTCGGTCGGCGCGGTCTTCCGGCCCGAATTCGTGCCCAATCTCCAGATCTCGGTCGACTACTACAATATCAAGATCAAGGACGCGATCGCCGTGTTCGGCGGCGGTTTGCAGCCGACGATCACCGCGTGTCGCGCCAATCTGTCGCTCACCAATCCGTTCTGCGTGCCGCTCAACCACCGCACACCCGACGGGCAGCTTTACGACGTGTCGCTGCTCAACGCGAACATCGCCAATATCTCGTCGTCGGGCATCGACTTCCGCCTCGACTATCGCTTCGATATCGGCAGCATGGGATCGATCAGCTATTTCCTGGCCGGCACTTATCTGCTCGAGAATACGACGAAGAGCAGCCCGGTGGTCGCAGCGGTCGATTGCGCCGGTTTCATCGGCGGTGGAAGCTGCGGCAGCGCCAATCCCAAATGGCGCCTGGCGCAGCGCGTGACCTGGGATATCGATCCCGTGCAGGTCTCGCTGCGGCATCGCTTCATTGGGTCGACCAGGGATGGCCGCATCGCCGCTGCGATTGCGTCGGGCGCGGCGATGCCGCTGCTCGCCGTGCCGGAAACGGGCGACGTGCACTATTTCGATCTTAGCGCCTTCGTGAACGTGACCGACAAGGTCACCCTGTTCGGCTCGATCGACAATCTGCTGGACAAGAATCCTCCCTTCCAGCTGTTCGAGCGTGAAACGTTCGACGCGATCGGCCGCCGTTTCTCGGTTGGCTTCAAGGCTACGTTCTGAGTGGCAAACGGACGGCGGCGGCGGCATCATCGCGCCGCTGTCGTCCGGTGCGCGGGGAAGGGGACGTCCCCATCATGCCGGATCGCGTTTTGTAAGGTGCTGGGTGCCATGAAGACATATCGCTTTCTCGACCGCGGCGTCGCGGCCGCCATTCTGCTGGCGCTTGGTGGCACTGCTGCGTACGCGCAGCCGCATTCCCATGCGCCCGCTGAGGGCACGGCGTCGGTCGCAGGCACCAATCTTTCGATCGATCAGCTCTATCAGTTCAAGAGCCTGATTGGCACGACGCCGGAGGGTTTCGCCTGGTCCGCTGACGGCGGCAGCGTGCTCTTCCTCTGGAATGACGAAGGCTACAGCTTTCGCGACATCTGGGCCTATTCCATCAAGACAGGCAAGAAGACGCGACTGACGTTCCTGGCCCGCGATGCGAAGCCCGAAGCCGAACAGCGCGGCATCTCGCAGGCGGTGTTCCTGGGTAAGGATCGGATCGCCTATGTGTTGAACGGCCGGCTCAACATCCTCGGCGCCGATGGCAAGGCGCAGGCTGTCGAGACCGACAAGCAGGCGGTCCGCCGCCTGACGGTGTCGCCCGACGGCAAGCGGCTTGCCTTCATTTCCGGCAATCCCGTCGATACCCGCAATCGCGTGACGCTCGGCGGAATATTGTGGGTTCGCGACGTCGCGGCGACAGGGGACTCGGAGGCTCGCCGCCTGGCCGGCAACGATGATCCGAAAATCTATGTACAGGATTATCAATGGTCCGCGAACGGCCGTTCGATCGCGTTCCAGCAGGCCGACGACCGGCTGATGCCGGAGCGCGATATCTATTATTACGCGAAGGGCGGCCTCCAGAACAATCGCGTCGCGCGCGCCTTTCCCGGCGACGAGACGACGCGTGCGACGATCGGCGTGGTCGATGTGGCGACGGCGGCCGCGCGCTTCTACGAACGCCCCGACGCCAGGCACCATATCTGGAATTATGGTCTGTCCGCCAACGGCAAGCGGCTGTTCGTCAATGGCTCCGACATGGAGGCCAAGGAACATAGCGTCTATGTCTTCGACGTCGCGACGGGCGCGCGCGAAACCTTCTACCAGCTCCGCGAAGAGAAGCATCTGCGGCCCGACTGGCAGGTCGAATGGGCACCGGGCGATGACGGGCTGATCATCCTCACCGATCGCGACGGCTGGCTCCACCTCTATCACCAGCGGACGGCAGGCGAGAAACCGCGCCAGTTGACCAGCGGCAATTGGGAGATCGCGTCGTTCAACGTCGATGCGGCGCACGGCCAGCTCTATTTTCTGGCCAATGAATCCTACCTGCCGGAGCGCCAGATCTACCGCGTGCCGGCCAAGGGCGGTGCGATCCAGCGCGTGAGCGCGGCGACACCGGGCACCTATGAGCCGGTCTTCTCGCCCGATTTTCGGCATGCGGCGAGCATGTTCACCAACGACACGACGCCGCCCGAGCTGGTGCTGACCGATTTGTCGCGACCAGGCAGCAATACCCAGGTCACGAAATCGCCCCAGCCCGAATTCTACCGCCAGACCTGGGCGAATATCGGCTATGTCGAGTTCCCCAGCCACATCGACGGCACCAATCTGGTCGGTCGACTGAGCCTGCCCGCCAATTATGATCCGTCGAAGCGCTATCCGCTGATCGTCGGCTCGATCTATTCGGACGCGGTACGCAACCAATGGGGTGGGCGGCGCGCGCATCCCACCTGGGGGCTCGACCAGTATTTCGTGGCGCAGGGCTATATCGTGCTCAACGTCAACATCCGCGGAAGCTGGGGGCAGGGGCGCGCGCATAACCAGGGCCAGCTCCACAGCTATGGCGAAACCGACATCAACGACCTCGAAAGCGGCGTGCGCTATCTTGTCGCCAAGAACTATGTCGATCCCAAGCGCGTCGGCATCTGGGGATCGAGCTATGGCGGGCTGATGACGATCATGTCGCTGGCGAAGAAGCCCGGGGTTTATGCGGCCGGCATCGCCGGCGCGCCGGCGACCAATGTCTGGCATGCCTATCCGTCGCAGATGTGGATCATGGGCCCACCCGATGGCCCCGACATGCCCGGCCGCTACGAGGCGCAGTCGGCGCTCTACCAGAGCAAGGGGATCAAGGATCCGCTGATGATCATTCACGGTACCCGCGATCCCGTGGTGCTGTATTCGGACACGATCGCGCTGACCGAGAAACTGATCGCCAACGAACAGATGTTCGAGCTGGTGACGCTGCCCGGCGCCAACCATGCCTGGGCCAGCGACAATCTTCCGCAGGCGCGATTCGCCTTCAAGAAGATGATCGCGTTCTTCGATCGCAATTTGAAGCCGGGGCAGTGAACAGCATGTCGCGTCGGCTGCTTCCGCTGTTGCTCGGCTTTGGGGCGCTGTTCGCGGCCCCCGCCGCGCATGCGGACTCCGTTCAGGAACTGGGAGCGGAGTTCTGGGCATGGCGCGCGACGACGCAGCCGGCGACAAGCGACGATATCCCCCGTATCGTCCGACCCAAGGGGTGGACGCCGGACTGGTCGGCGGATGCGGTCAAGGCGCAGAAGGAAAGGCTTGCCCAGTTCGAGGTGCGCCTGAAATCGCTCGCGGACGCGCCGCGCGGCGTTGGCGAGCGGGTCGACTATCGTCTTGTCGGATCGGCGCTGGCGCGTGTGCGCTGGGAACTCGACCATGTCGCGGCGTGGCGGCATCAGCCACATTTCTACGTCGCGCAGGCGCTCAACCCGATCTTCGAGACCCTGCTGCCGCCGCCACCGGTGGGAAGTGCGCGAGTGGAGGATGTCATCCGCCTGCTCGAACGCGTTCCCGCGACGCTTCAGGCGGGGCAGGCCAATCTTACCGATATGCGCGGGCCGTTCGTCGATGTGGCGCTGCACCAGATCGCCGACGTGCCGGCCAGCTTGCAGGGCATGGCCGCGGGGCTTCGGCCCTTCGCCAGCGCGGCGCAGCAGCAGCGGATGCAGACCGCGCTGGTCGGCGCAATCGCGGCATTTGACGGCTTCGGCGCGAATCTGAAAGCCAGGCGCGCCGGGCTTCCCGGTGGCACCGCGATCGGGCGCGACAGCTATAATTTCTTCCTGCGCAACGTCGCGCTTTATCCCTATTCGCCCGAAGACCTGTTGATCATGGGGCGGCAGGAATGGGCGCGCTCGGTGATGTTCGAGGAGCTCGAGCGCAACCGCAATCGCGGACTGCCCAAACTGCCGATCGGTTCGTCGATCGGCGCGGTGACGCAGCGGCTCGACGCCGAGGAACTCAAGGTCCGCAAATATCTGACGGATCATAAGCTGCTGACCGTTCCCGCCTGGGTCGGCCATTACAAGGCACAGCCCTTTCCAGCCTATCTGGCGCCGGTCGGCTGGCTTGGCCGCACCTTCGATCTGACGAGCCAGGCGCGCGTCGGGCAGGATGCGACGGTCTATCTTCCTGACCCTTCGCCCAAACTCGGCTATTTCAACCTGTCGATCACGCGCGATCCGCGTCCGATCATCGTGCATGAGGGCGTGCCCGGGCATTTCTTCCAGCTCAGCCTGTCGTGGAAGCATCCCAACCCGCTGCGTCGTCACTATTACGACAGCGCCGCGAACGAGGGCACGGGCTTTTACGCCGAGGAGATGATGCTCCAGGCCGGCCTGTTCGCCGATGCGCCGCGCACGCGCGAGATCCTCTATAATTTTGCCCGGCTTCGCGCGCTGCGCGTCGAGGTGGACGTCAAGCTCGCGCTTGGCCTGTTCACGATCGCGCAGGCCGCCGACTATCTCGAAAGGACGGTGCCGATGGACCGCGCGACCGCCGAGGAGGAAGCGGTCTTCTTCGCGGCCTCGCCGGGCCAGGCGATCAGCTACCAGATCGGCAAGATGCAGACGCTCGATTTCCTGGCCGAAGCGAAGATCCGCAGGGGCAAGGATTTCGATCTCAGGCATTTCCATGATTATCTCTGGCAGAACGGCAATGTGCCGATCGCGCTGCAGAAGGAAGAATATCTGTCCGCAGCAGCGGGTGAGCAGGGGAAGGGGCTCTAGATGCGTCATATCCGGTTTATCGAGCCTCGGTCGGGGCTCTCCGCCCGGTGCCTGCTGCTCGACGACAAGGCACCGGTTTCGTGCGACTTCCTCTGGGATCTCGCCGAACGCCGCGCCAGCTTCGAAGCGATGCACGCCATGTGGACAGGGCCGGAAATCTCGGTGCCGATCCCTTCAGGCATATTAGCCCAGGACATGCCGCGGCCGGTGGTGCCTGACGAGAACGCCACCGCCTTTCCAGAACAGGGCGATATCGTGCTTGCCTATCTGGCGGCAGGCAGCACCAAGGGGCTGCCGCCGGGCGATTTCTACGACATCGGGCTGTTCTACGGGCCGGGAGGGCGGCTGCTGATGCCGTTCGGCTGGATCAAGGCCAATGTCTGCGCGCGGATCCTCGACGAGGATTTCGCCAAGGCGCAGGCCGATTTCCGCACCATCCGGCGCAACGGCGCCTGCGATCTCACGATCGAAACCGCTTGACGCCGCCGGGAAGGATCACGCGACCATGCAATATTCCGATCTGATGGCGCTGATGGGCAACTGGCTGCTGCCGGGATCGCTCGTCTGCGTGATGGCCTCGATGGGGCTGTCGCTGACCGCCGACGATTTCCGCCAGGTGTTCCGCAACAAGCGCGCGTTGATCTTCGGCGTCTGCTCGATGCTGATCGTGCCGCCGCTGATCGGGCTCAGCATGGCGCTGACGGTGGCGCCGACGCCGGCGCTGGCGGTGGGCTTCGTCCTGCTCGCGACCACGCCGGGTGGCATGCTCTCCAATTTGTTCACGGACATGGCGAAGGGCGATCTCGCGCTCTCGATGTCGATGACCTTGCTGCTGAGCATGATCTATATCTTCGTCGTGCCGTTCTATGCGCATTTCGCGCTGCTCCATTTCATGGGGCTTGCGGCCGATGTGAACGTGCCGCTCGCATCTTTCTTCTGGGACATCTTTTCGATCACGGTGCTGCCGGCCGGTACCGGTTTCATCATTCGGGCTCTACGCCCGGCCTTCGCGCTCTGGATCAAACCGCATCTGAAGAATGCCGCCACGATCGTGCTGTTCACCTCGTTCGGCTTTATCCTGGTCGATCAAATCCCTGTGCTGCGCCAGAATCTCGGCGCGCTGTTCTGGATCACGGTGGCGCTGAATGTGATCATGGTCTGCGTCGTGATGACGATCGTCCGCTTCGCCGGCTTCACACGGCGAGAGAATATCGCGATCGGGATCGAACATCTGATGCGCCAGGAGGGCACGGCGATCTTCATCGCGGTGTCGATCGTCGGTAATAACGAAATGTCATTGCCGATGATCATGAACACGCCCGTTGCGCTCGTCATCGTGCTGATCTTCGTCGCCATCGCCCGCCGCACCGCCCGGAGCGGTGGCGCGGCCGAAACCGCACCCGCCTAATTCAGGAAAAACGGCCCCAGCGCGGGGCGTTCAGGAAAGTTCAGTCATGACGTTGCCGAGAAAGCCGGATCTCGCGAGGGCGCAAACCGCCACTCTCGCGATGTCCTCCCTTACCATTCGAAGCCGGCCATCGATCGGGGCATGATGCGTCATCAGCCCATCGAGCCGCGGCGCGGCAATGCGCCTTCGGGGGACTCTGTCTGGCATGCGACCGCGCGCCCCGGTCCCATGCTGGATCGTCTCACCGGAACAGTGGAGACCGACATTCTCGTCATCGGCGGGGGTATCGCCGGCCTTTCGACCGCGTTGCACCTCGCCGAAGCCGGCCTGACCGTCACCCTGGTCGAGGGCGGCCAGCTCGGCAGCGGCGCCACCGGCCAGAGCGGCGGCCTGGTCGCGCCCGACTATATCCGCCACAGCCCGGAAACGATCGGAAAGACGATCGGGCGGCAGGCCGGCGAGCGGCTGACGCGGTTCCTGGGTGGTTCTGCGCAATTCTGCTTCGACCTGATCGAACGTCATGGGATCGAGTGCGATTCCCGGCAGGACGGTTTCTGGTGTCCGGCGCATACCGATGTGCTTGTCGATGCGCAGCGCGCTTATGCCGCGCAATGGAGTTCGCGCGGCTTTGATGTCTCGTTCGTCGAGGCGAACGAGACCCGACGGGCACTGGGATCGCACCGCTATCGCGGCGCGCTGCGCTTCGCCGCGGGTGGTTCGCTCAATCCTCTGGCATATGCCCGCGGCCTGGCGCATGCCGCGCTCAAGGCCGGCGGACGAATCTTCGTGGAGAGCCCCGTCGGAACCCTGACCTCTACGGGCGACACCTGGCGCGCCGAGACGCCGCAGGGAGCGGTTGTTGCGCGCCGGCTCGTGCTCGCCGCCAATGGTGGCAATGCCGCGTTGCATCCGGCGCTCCGGCAGACGACGCTGCCGTTGCACGTCGTCGAATTCGCGACCGCACCGCTGACCGGCGATCAGCGCGCTCACGTACTGCCGCAAGGGGGAAGTTTCACCGACAAGAACCCCTATGTCTTCACCGCGCGCTATGACGGGCTTGGTCAGCTCATCTCGGCTTTTCCGGTCTCGCTGCTGGTGCGCGGCCAGGATGCGTTCCATCGGGAAGCGCGGCGGCGCCTGGCCAGCCATTTCGACGCTTTGCCGGTGCCGGAGATTGACTATCTCTGGGAAGGAACCGCCTGGATCAACACGTCGTTCCTGCCGGAAATCTACGATCTGGGCGACAATGCCTATGCCATCCAGGCGTGCAATGGACGCGGCATATCGATCAACAGCGCGATCGGGCGGGAGATGGCAACCGCGATCGCGACCAACGATCTGAACGCGCTTTCGATCGCGCCGCGCAAGCCGGTTCCGGTACGCATGCACGGCATGGCGGCGCTGATGCCGAAACTGCTGATGTCGCTCGCTTATCTGTCAAGTTGACCAGGAATGGGGTGTCTGGTCTTTGGACTTAGCCCCGCGCCAAAGGCTCCAGGTTATCGTGCATCCTGTTGAGCAGGCCGATCATCCGTTCGAACTCTTCGGGGGCCAGGCCGGTGACGAGATGCTCATAGACCGGAGCAGACGCGCGCCGGGCTTCCCGAAGCTTGTCGCGCCCGTCCTGCGTGAGCGTGACGAGCGTGACGCGTGCGTCCTCCACGCTTGCAGTCGCGGAGACGAGCCCGGCCGCCGTCATCCGCTGGATGATCCGCGTCATCGTCGAAAGGTTGATCACCGCGGCCTCGGCGATCTCGCGTGTGCCACGTGGACTGCGTTCGCCCAGGATCATCAGCACGCGCCAGGAGGGGATATCGAGCCCGATCGCGCGCAACCGCGCCTCGATGACGCCGTTATAGCGGCTCACCAGCCGATTGAGCAGGTAAAAGGGATATCGCTCCACCTTGAAAGCCGAGGTGCCGGGATTGCTCGACCGGAACGCGTCCATGCTCTCATTCTCCATGATGTCGCTGTAGGGCCTTGATCATCGGGTCGCAATCCGGGCAATTTATTTGCATATTCACGCAATAACGGTGATTGTTCGAGCGGAAAAACACAGAGGACCAACGTGCGAATCCCATTTCTCGCCTCGCGCCACAAATCGCGATCTCTTCTGCCGCCATTGTTCATGATGATGGCCGTCGCTGCATCCGGACAAGCTGCGCACGCCGGCGAAGGGGGATCGACCGGACTGGCGAACGTGATCGACGAATATGAGCGTTTCACCGAAGAGTATCCCATGGAAGCCGGTCGATCCGACCCATCCCGGGCACGGCAGGGCTGGCCGCGCGAGAAACCCGAGAACATGGCGGCGCGGCGGGCCGGATTGACGACTATCCGGAGCCATCTGCTTGCGCTGCCCTCCGCGGCGCTTGGCGACGAAGACGGGATCAATCGTGACTATCTGCGCGCCGTGCTCGACTGGCGTATCGCTGGCCTGGATTTCGACGAGCGACGCTTCGCCTTCGTCGCGCATGAGGGGTTCTATAACACCCCCTATTACAGCGCGCGCGGCACGATATTGAAGAGCGAGGCGGAGGCGCGCGACTGGATCGGCCGGCTGCGCCAGATTCCCGGTTATTTCGCCGAACAACGCGCCAATCTGGAACGAGGCATCGCGACCGGCTGGACCCAGCCCATACGGGTGGTCGATGTCGCCGTTGCCGTGCTGCGCAATCAGGTCGCGAGGCCGGTCGCGGAAGACGGGTTGCTCGATCCCATCCGTGGACTTCCTGCAACCATACCGGAAGCGAAGCGCCATGCGCTGCTGACGGAAGCGTCGGAGGTGGTGACGCGGCAGGTTCGCCCGGCCCAGCAGGTCATGCTCGCCTTTATCGACAGCCCCTATCGGGCGAAGGCGCGCCCGGAGATCGGCATCGCCTCGATCCCGGAGGGGAGAGCCTATTATGATTTCCTGCTGCGCTATTATACTACCACCGACCTGACGGCCGAACAGATCCACGCGATGGGGCTGAGCGAGGTCCGGCGGATCCGGGCCGAAATGGACGCGGTGATCGCCAGCACCGGCTTCAAGGGCAGCTTCGCCGACTGGCTGCATTTCCTGCGTACCGATGCGCGTTTCTATGCGACCAGCCGCGAACAGCTTCTGGAAAAGGCGAGCGCCGCCGCCAAGCGGATCGACGGCGTGCTGCCGCGCTGGTTCGGCACGCTGCCGCGACAGCCCTTCGTGGTCGAGCCGGTGCCGCGTGATCTGGAGGAAGGCTATACGACCGCGCGCTATGGCGGCGGCGATTTCGCGCGGGGCTTTCCCGGACGCTTCATCGTCAACACGTCGCATCTCGATCAGCGCCCGCTTTACGAACTGCCTGCGCTCACGCTGCACGAAGCCGCGCCCGGCCATCACACTCATTTCGCGATGACGAGCGAACTGGAAAAGCTCCCCGCTTTCCGCCGTCAGCGCGACATGCTCGCCTATCGCGAGGGCTGGGCGCTTTACGCCGAGCGGCTGGGGCACGAAATGGGCGTTTACCGCGATGCCTATGAAAAGTTCGGCAGCCTTTCGACGGAGATGTGGCGCGCATGCCGCATGGTCGTCGATACCGGTATTCATGTGCTTGGCTGGAGCTATGCACAGGCCAGGGCTTGCTTCACAGAGAACAGCGCGCTTGCCGACATCAATATCGACACTGAACTCGCCCGTTACATCGGTGCGCCGGGTGGGGCCGTGGCTTACAAGGTCGGTGAACTCAAGATCGTCGCGCTGCGGACACGAGCCGAAAAGATGCTGGGCGGGAAATTCGATATTCGGCGTTTCCACGATCTGATCCTCGCACAAGGCCAGGTGCCGATGAGCGTGCTGGAAACCAAGGTTGATCGCTGGATCGCGGAACAACGGTGAGCCCCAGTCCCTTTCCCCTGAAGGGGGATTGGGAGAGGGCGCGGGTCACGATGCCAGTTGCAGCTCTTCCAACGCGCCGGTCAGTGCGATGCCATCCTCATCCGCAAGGGCGGCTTCGCGAAGTTTCTTGATCGTCGCGGCGTCGACGCTGGCACCCAGTGTGCGATAACGATCGATGATCCGCGAATAGCTGGAAAGTCCGCGTGCGAAGGTATCGCCATAGCCCTTGATCAGCCGCTGGCAGAGGATCAGTTCGGTCGCGAGTGCGGAATCGCGGCCGGCAGCCTCGCGGGCAAGGTCCAGCCAGTCCTCGACACGGGCCTGTTCGATCTCGTAGCGGAGCGTGCCGCGCCGCCATCGCCGAAAGCCGGCGAGCAGCGAAAGCATCAGGAACCAGCGCAAGCTGGTGGTCTTCACATGGCGCCCCTTTTTGAACAGGGGGTGCAGCCGCCGCGACAGGCTCTCGTTTTCGAGGATCCGCCGACCAAGTCCTGCCGGCAAGGTCTCGCAAATCTCCTCGAGCCGGGGATGCATATATTCGGTGATATGGAGAAGTTGGTCGGGTGCCGCCTTCACCTCGTCACGCACGCGCGCGAAACGGCTGGCGCGGACCTTCAGGTCAGCGACGCGGATCGTGTCTTCGTAGCTCATCCAGAGCGCGAGATGGCGCGCCGCCTCGCGCGTCATCCGCCAGTCGTCGGCGCCATCGTCGACTGAACGGATGCCAGCCAAGCGATCGAGATAAAGCTCGGCATAGCGCGCGTCCTGATAGTCCATCAGGCGGCGCACGCCCTCGATCGCGAATTCATGCGCCGATGCCGGAAGCTCGCGCGCGATCCGCTCGGCAAAGGCCTTCCCCGCCGGGCTGGTCGCCTGCGGGGCAGCCTCGGCCTCCACGGTTTCGGCCATGCGCCCTTGCGCCGCATCATAGCCGGCCGCGAAGCCCGCGAGATTGGTCTGGATCGCCTTGCCGCCAGCTCGGATCGCCGCCTCGAACGCCTCGCGCGGGAAGGGCAGGGCGCCGCTGCCAGCAAGCGCGCCGAACATCACCGAGCTGATGACGCTGCCGGTTTTCGCCGACAGCGCATCCATGTCGAAGCCGATGAAGGCCCTTGAGCGTTCATTGGCGGCGGCCAGGATACGCTCGCCGCTCGCACGTCCGTCGCCCATCGCCGATTTCTCGGAAATGGCATAGACACGGTGGATCGATCCGATCAGCACCGTCCGGTCGGCGCTGACGAAGCCGCGCAGGATGGCGCGCCCCGCTTCCATCAGTTCGGAGGCGATGACGATATCGACGTCACCCGGCACCGGGGTCAGCGCCAGCACCGGCTGGGCGGGGCCATCGGGGATCATCTCGATATAATAGACGGTCGATCCGGTGCGCTGGGCGACGCCGGGCACTGATGTCCCCTGCGAAACGAAGCCGTTATGCGCGCCCAGTTCGACGATCCAGTCGGCGAGCACGCCACCGCCCTGGCCACCCAGGCCGAGCACGGCGATTGCGATGCGCTTGCGATCCTCTGTCATGGTCAGAATGTCCTTGCCGCGATCGAACGCGCCGACCGCTTCTGCACCGCGCCGATCACCCAGCCCCGCAACCGGTCGCGCGTGCGATCCCAGCGGGTGGGATTGGCGACGATCTCCGCCTTGTAGAAGGACGGGCAGAGCACCGCCGCATGGCTGACCTCGCCGCATACGCCGCAGCCGACGCAGCTATTCTCGACATGCGCGATCGGATCCTGGCGCAGCGGATCAGGATTGGGCTTGATCGTCAGCGACGGGCAGCCCGACAGACGGATGCAGCTATGATCGCCGGTGCAGGTGTCGGGATCGACGCCGAAACGTTCGCGCACCACACGCTGGCCGGATTTGATCGCCTTCGCCATCAGCGGCTTCACGCGGCGCTGGCGGTTGAGCTGGCATTCGGACTGGGCGACGAGCACTTTCGGGCCCTTTTCTGGGCTGGTCAGCGCCTCGCGGATCGCATCGCGCATGCCCGCCACGTCATAGGTGCGCGTAAGCGTCCTCGCCCAGCCGATGCCGATGCCGCGCACCGCCTTTTCGATCGGGTTGTTGGTCTGGCGATTGGCGTTCTCTGCTTTGGAGGAGAGGATGTCCTGCCCACCCGTCGCCGCCGAATAGCCGTTGTCGACGATGATCGTCAGATTGTCGTCCTGGTTGAAGACGGCGTTGCCGATGCCGGAGGTCAGGCCGTTATGCCAGAAGCCGCCATCGCCCATCATCGCGATCGCCCGCTTGCCGCGCGGCTTGAACGCCGATGCGCCGGCGGTCCCCAGACCATAGCCCATGGTGGTGTTGCCGATGTTGAAGGGCGGCAGGATGGAGAACAGGTGGCAGCCGATATCGGCCGAGACATGGAAATCGCCCAGTTCCTTCTGGACCAGCTTCATCGCCGAGAAGATCGGCCGTTCGGGGCAGCCGGTGCAGAAACCGGCGGGGCGCTGCGGCACCATGGCGGGTGTCAATGCCGGAGGAGTAGCCGGCGCTTCCGGCGGCGCCCGGTCTGGCGCCCAGGCGCGCAGAAATTTGGCGACGCCGTCGCGGATCACCTGTCCGCTATATTCGCCGGCGCGCGGCAACACCTCCTTGCCGATGATCCGCGTCTGCAGGTCTGCACGGCGTACAAGGGTATTGAGTTCATGCTCGATGAACTCGGGCTGGCCTTCCTCCACCACCAGCACGGCGCGCTTGTCCGAACAGAAATCGCGGACTTCGTCCGGGATCAGAGGATAGGTGACGTTGAGCACATAGATTGGCAACCGGGCATTGCCATAGGCGTCCGACAGGTCGAGCAGCTCGAGCGCGCGATTGAGCGAGTTGAACAGCCCGCCCTGGACGATGATGCCGATATCGTCGTTTTGCGTGCCGAAATGCTCGTTGAGCCGGTTCTCCTGGATATAGCGGATGCCCGCCGGCCAGCGCTTCTCGATCTTCTCCACTTCATGGAGGAAATTGGCGGGCGGCAGCACGATCCGTTCGGTATCGCGCGTCGGCGCTTCCGCCGCTTCCGACACGGTCAGTTTCGGTCGCTGATTGTCGCGGGCGACGAAGCTGCCGGTGACGTGGCAGGCGCGAACGCGCAGTTCCAGCATCACCGGCGTGTTGGAGGCTTCGGAGAGTTCGAAGCCTTTTTCCACCATGTCGACGATCGCGGTCAGGTTCGGGCGCGGATCGAGCAGCCACATCTGCGACTTCATCGCAAAGGCATGGGTGCGCTCCTGCATGATCGAGGAGCCTTCGCCATAATCCTCGCCCAGGATGATCAGCGCCCCGCCGGTCACGCCGCCCGACGCGACGTTGGAGAGCGCATCGGACGCGACATTGGTGCCGACCACCGATTTCCAGGCAACCGCGCCGCGCAGGGGGTAGTTGACTGATGCGGCAAGCATCGCCGCCGCACTGGCCTCGCTCGCGCTCGACTCGAAATGGACGTCCAGTTCGCGCATCAGGTCGTTCGCGTCGGCGAAGACGTCCATCAAATGGCTGATCGGCGATCCCTGATAGCCGCCGACATAAGCGACGCCCGACTGGAGCAGCGCCTTGGTGACGGCCAATATGCCTTCGCCGTGGAACACCTCGTTCGCCCCGATCCGGAGCTGCTCCACCTCGGCCTTGAACGACCGTTCCGCCACCGGTTCAGCCCCCGACCAGCGCCAGCACGCGCAGCGGGCTGCCCGATCCGCCCGCGATCTTGAGCGGGGTGGCGATCACCACGCTGCCGGTTGCGGGAAGCTGGTCGAGATTCTGCAGGCATTGCAGGCCGTAACGGCCGGCACCGTGGAAGATGCCATGCGCGGGGTAGGGCGGGTTGAGCAGATGCGCCTGGCCGGCATCGGTGCCGATCGTCTCTACGCCGAAGCCATGCGCGTCGCGCTCTTCGACGAGGAACTGAACGGCTTCAGCCGATGGCCCGGGCGTGTGCGCGCCGTCCTCGCGGCGATTGACATAATCCTCCACCGAACGCTTCGACCAGTCGGTGCGCAGCAGCACCCAGTTGCGCGGCGGGATGCGGCCATGCTCGGCTTCCCAGGCCTCAATATCGGCGACGGTCAGCAGATAATCGGGATCGGCGGCGGATTTTTCGGAAATATCGATGACGACCGCAGGCGCGATGAAATCGGCGGGCTTGATCGTGTCGAGCGCGTTATCGGGCAGGTCCTTACCCGTCACCCAGTGGATCGGTGCATCAAAATGGGTGCCGGTATGCTCGCCGACCGTGAAATTATTCCAGTACCAGGCGACGCCGCGATCGTCGTAGCGCGAGATTTCCTGCTGGCTGAAGCCGGCGCATTGGCCGAATTCGGGGGGAAGCACCAATGTCGGCGTGTCCGGGGACAGCGTCTGGGTCAGGTCGACGGTGCGGATCGCACCCGATGCGACCGCTGTGGCGAACTGCTGAAGCGTCTCAGTCGTCATTGATATTTCTCCCTCTCTCCGATCGAGTATGACTCGAAAAACGTGCACATGCAACTTTTCTTGAGTGGTGATTTCAAGCTGGAACCACGTCGAACGCGATCGTGGTTCGGTGGCCGGCATCCTCGAAGGGAATGGTGCCGTGATAAAAATAGGATGGGAAAAGCACGAGCTTGCCGATCTCCGGCCTGACCAGCCTGGAGACACGCTCGCGCGCGCCGAGATTCAGCGCGGTTTCGCCGAACTTCAGCCAGCCCTGATTGCCAGGCATGTCGTGCACGGCACGCGGCAGGCCGACATAATAGCAAGAACTGATCCAGCCCTCAGGATGGAGATGGTTCATGTGGAAGCCGGCGCTGCGCAGCCGGACCGACCATGATCCGGCGAACGCGAAATCGCTGGATCGACGGCGGAGAAAGGGATGGGCAGGATCGTCGGGCAGCGCCGCCAGATAGGCGCGTATCCGGCTTTCTATCATCATGCGGACGGCGGCGATCTCGGGAATGTCGCGATCGAGCAGATCGCCGATAGTCTGCGTGCCACCACGCAGGGTCTGTTCGAGCGGATGATGCGACATAGTATGGAGATCGGCGAGCACAGCTTCCAGTCTAGCGTTGAATGTGGCGACGTCCCCCATGCCGGCGGGAGGCGTCAGGATCGCTTCATCGACGAGACGCATATGATCGTTGATGGACCCTTCGCGCTGATCGCCTGTCAGCCGCCAGCACAATGCCCGGTAAGCGATCGCCTGCTGGTCATCAGGCTCGGCCCTCAGCAGCGGGCCGAGTTCTGCAAGGGCTTTGTCCGGTTGGTCGAGAATGATGAACGCGCGCGCAATTTCGCGGCCGATCGCGGGATTGCCCGGATCCTGCGCACGCGCCGCCGCATATGCCGCGAGCGCGGCCTCGTGTTCGCCCTGAGCCCAGAGTGACTGGCCGAAGCGGTATCTCATCTCGCTGCCGTCGACGCCACGCGCGAGTGCCGGGGCCAGCAGGGCGATGCTATCGGCGGAACGGCCGCCGAGGTTGAGCCGGTTCGCAAGGTCGGCGAGCAAACCGGAATTGTCGGGCAGATGTTTCAGCGTATCGAGATAGCTACGCAGATAGTCCGTCACATTCCCGGTCTGCCAATGAAGCCGGGCCAGCGAATCGTGCACGGCACGGTCCTCGGGGCGCAGATCGATCGCCGCGCGATAGGCGGTAGCGGCCTCGTCGAAGCACTTCAGATCCTGAAGGCAATGTCCCAGATTGTAGCGTATCTCCGCGGAGTCCGGTTGGGCGCCAGCGCAATGTTCGAACAGGGGAAGCGCCTGTTCCGCTTTCCCCGACAACCGCAGGGCCACCGCAAGATTGTGCATCGTCGGGACATGGGCCGGGCGGATGTCGAGCGCCGCACGGAATGCGGCCACCGCGTCCTCCAGCCGGCCGGCCGAACGATATGCTCGCCCCAACGCCGCCCACGCCTTGCCATTGCCTGGCGCGCTATCGACTGCGATCCGCAGGGCGTCGCAGGCGACGGCACTATCGCCGGCCGAAAGCAGTGCCAGGCCGAGATTGACCTGTGCATCGCGATGACGTGGCGCCAGCCGCAGGGCATCACGATACGCCGTGATCGCTTCGGCATGGCGATCGAGGTCGAGCAGGCTATTGCCGAGATTGTTGAGCACATCGGGTTGCACGGGGTTCGCGGCGAGAGATCGGCGGAAGAGATTGGCGGCCGCTTCATTGTCCCGCCGGCTTCGAGCGACGATGCCCAGCAATTGCAGCGCATCGGGCTGTTCTGGAACCGCGGCCAATACACGCCGCAGCAGATCGGTCGCCGTTACATGATCACCGGCGCGCGCCAGTTTCATGGCATGGTTGAGCGCATCCTGGATCGTCATCTGCCGCATCGGAGCCCGGCGCCCTTTCAACCCGCTCGCGAAATTCGAGCGGTCTGAACGAAACCAAGCAAAAGCGGCTTGTGCGGTCAAGCGAATCGCGCTTTAAATCACGTGCATATTCACATAAAATGGGAGCGTGGTAATGACAGAGGGTCGGAAATCCGGGCCAATGCGGCTTGGCGCGGGGGTGGCGCTGGCGCTTGCCGCCATTTCTGCTGGTGTCGCGCAGGCGCAACAGCGCCCGCTGGGCGACACGACCGACGATGTCCGCCGACTGCCTATTCCGCCGGTCGATCGCAGCCGAGAGCCCGTGATCGTGCTGAAGGGCGGCACGTTGCTCGACGGTCGCGGCGGTGCGCCGGTGGCCAATGCCATGGTGGTGATGCAGGGCGATCGTATCGTTTCGGCGGGGCCGGCGGGATCGACGCCGGCGCCTGTCAATGCCGCCCGAGTGATCGATGCGAGCGGGCTCTACATCCTGCCCGGATTGATCGACCTGCATATCCATTTCACCCAGCAGCGCGGCGACGACATGGGCAAATACTCGGATAGCCCCGCCGCCGCCGCCATTCGCGGCACGGCATTGGCCGGCCAGCTCATCGATGCCGGCATCACCGCCGTGCGCGATGTCGGCACGATGGATGACGTCGCGTTGCGCATCAAGGAGGGCGTCGATCGCCGGATCATCCGTGGCCCGCGGGTGATGTGGAGCGGCCGGATCATTTCAAGCACGGGCGGACACGGCGACGAAGTGACCTCGACCGCCACCGGGCGGCAGAAACCGGCGCTTGGCGGCGCCCCGCGCGGCTTCGACGGACCGTGGGAATGGCGCACGGCCGTCCGTGAGCAGGTGCGCAGCCTGGCCGACTGGATCAAGCTGGGCGCGCCGGCGGACAAGGAGGAACTCGCCGCCGCCATCGAGGAAGCCCATTCGCTCGGCACGCCGGTCGCGATCGACAGTTTCGGCGCCTACACCGACATGGCGATCGAAGCGGGTGTCGACACGCTCGAACATCCGCTGGCGATGACCGACAAGGCGGTGCCGCTCATGAAGAAGCACGGTACGGCATTCGTGCCGACGATCGGCGCGTTCGACAATCTGCTGGAGGGGGGATATCCGGTCGCGGGCATTCCCACCGGCGGCTTTTACCACACTCACTCGCGCCGCTTCGTCATCAACCAGCAGGATCATTTGAAGCGCGTCACGGAGGCTCATCGGGCAGGCGTGCCGATCGGCGTTGGAACAGACATCCCCTTCGAGAACGAGCGTCGCTATCCCGACGCTTATTTCCGCGAACTCGACTATCTGAGGCAGGCGGGGCTTTCCAATGCAGAGGTGCTCGCGTCCGCCACGCGCGTCGGCGCGCAGATCATGCGGATGGGGGACAAGCTTGGCACGATCGAACCCGGCAAGATCGCGGACATATTGGTGGTCGGCGCCGATCCGCTGGCGAACCTCTCGGGGCTGCGCGATGTTCGCTATGTGGTAGCGGACGGCCGGGTGGTGGTGGAGAAGGGGGCTCGGTAGAGATTCTGTGTCATTCCCGCGAACGCGGGAATGACATCAAGGGGCGTTACTCTATCGGTAACTTGCTCAGATTATGGCTGATCTTCTGCAACGTCTTGAGCAGTTGCGCGATGTCGCGGTCGCTGATGCCTTCGGTGGCGCGAACGAACTGACGGCCGACAATCGGGGTGAGTTTGCGCAGGGTCTGCTGACCAGCCGGGGTCAGCGTCACCTCGGTGATGCGATTGTCCTCTGGATTGGGTTCGGTGCTGACCAACCCCTGTTCGAGCATCCGGTCGATGATCCGGCTGACGGTGGAGCGTTTGGTCAGCGCGACTTCGGCAAGTGCGCCGATGCTGGCCGGCTGATGCTCGCGAAGAACCGTCATGATACGATAGATCGGCTTGGACACGCCATGCTTGTGTAGCACCTTGTCCATGTCCTCGTGATATTTATAGTCGGCATGCGCCATTAGATAGAATGGCGAATTTTCGAGCCTGAACCCCGGATTGCTCGGATCGTAGACGCTGCGTCCGTTCACCTTGTCTTCTGATTTGCTCATCGACTTCATGACCTGTTCCGGCAAAGCCCTGTTTCAACTACGCTGATGACGCTGCTCCCGCAACGCCCCGTCCGGCTCCCTTAGCAGGAGAGGCCGGGTTGTGGAGGGGATAATCTGACAAAAGACACGTGTCTTTTCACCTAATCTCCGTGAAGACGCCTGGATCTCGGAACATCAGAACGCGACCCGTGTGCCGGCGGAGGTGGAAGCTGCCGCGCGACATACCCACGCCGCGCTTGCGAGGTCCTGCACGACATGGCCGAGCGATTTGTAGATGGTGATATCGGCGACATCGACCCGGCCATCCAGACGGCCATCCATCACCGCGCCGATCTCCCCCAGGACATGCTCGTCGTCGATGAGCCCGGCCGCCTTGGCGTTGATGAACTCTGCGCCTTGCGAGAGCACGCCGGGGCGATAATCGGCGATGAAGCGCGCCCGCGCCACAAGCGTGTTTGCGATTTCTGCGGGGCCGGCACGGCTCGATCCCACCGCGTTGATATGCGTGCCCGGCTTTACGTCCTCAGTATGGAGAATGGGATCGTGCGCGGCTGTCGTGGTGCAGACGATATCGGCCTCAGCCACCGCCGACGCGACATCGGAAGTGGCCTTTGCCTCTACCCCGAGAGTTTCACCGACCCGATCGGCGAGCGCCGTGGCGATTGCGGGATCGCGACCCCAGATCGCGACATGCGAAAGCCGGCGGACATGGGAAATCGCCTCGACATGCCGCCACGCCTGCTCACCATAGCCGAGTATGGCGAGCCGCGAGGCATCGGGCCGGGCCAGCACGTCGGTCGCGGCGGCCGATGCGGATGCCGTGCGGATCGCCGTAACCTCTCCCGCATCGACGATCGCGGCCAGGGCGCCGGTCTCCGGATCGAACAATGCAATGATGCCCTGGTGCGATGGCTTGCCCGCCGCAAAATTCTCCGGAAACACGCTGACAAGTTTGGCGCCGAATGGTCCGTCGCCCCCCATGGCGCCGGGCATGACGCCGAAGGCCCGTCCTGCATCGAGATCGATGATGCCGCGAAGCAATTGTTTCGTCTGGCCGCGTGACAGGGCAATCATGGCTTCGCGCATCAACGGGATGCAGGCCTCATATGTCAGCAATCGGGCGACATCGGCGTGATTCAGGATCAGCAGGTCGCTCACGCGCTTGCCCCGGCAAGGCGTGAACGAAACCAGCGGATCAACAACATCGCATTCAGGATCATCACCACTCCGTAGATATTCTGCGTTACCGCCAGCGGCAGGCTGTCTAGCACCGTCAGGGTCAGGAAGGTCGCGAGCGTGACATTGTGCACGCCGACCTCGATCGCCAGCGTCATCGCGTCGGCATCGCTCGCACCGATCAGCCGCGCGATGCCGAGCCCCGCCGCCATTGCGGTGACGTTCAGCAACAGGATCGCCGGGCCGGCGCCGACGAGATTGGCAAGCACCATGTCGATGCTGATGCCGATGGCAAAGGCGATGACCGCGATCAGCACGATCAGCGAGACCGGGCGAAGCCAGCGGCTGGCCCGATCCGCAAAGGCGGGCAGGAAACGCCGGATCGCCATCCCGATCCCGATCGGCAGCACGGTGATGCGGACGAGCTGCATCGTCACGTCGGGGATCGAGAGGTTCGGGATCGTCCCGCCAACCGCGAAATACGGCAATGCCCAGCTCAGCAATATGGGGATCGAGAAAACCGTGATCAGGCTCGACAGAGCGGTCAGCACCACCGCGAGCGCGACATTGCCGCGCCCGACAAAGGTGAGCGCGTTCGATGTGGTGCCGGCGGGGCAGATGCCAAGGATGAACAGGCCCAGCGCATATTGCGGCGGCAATTGAAGTAGCCAACCAATCGAGAGTGCCAGCAGCGGCATCAGGACGAGTTGGCCGCCGAGCCCCGCCAGCACCGTCCAGCGTTTGGCGAGCAGCAAGCCGAAATCGCCGAGCCTGAGCGTCAGCCCCATGCTGAACATGATCAGCATCAGGCCGATGGGTACCAACCCGGTGTTGACGAACGCGATCAGCTCCGGCGACATTCCCGTCCTCCCCGCATCTTCGGCTTCTTGTCTTCACGATAGGGAGCGATTCGCTGTTTCGCGCCGGATCGCGGGCGCTGTCGACAGCAATCCGGCATGAACATTCCCCCTTGTCGGGTATGGTGATGCCAGTGCACGCGCCCGCTTGCCAAGCCCCCGCGATCCTTCGGGCATAGGGCGGAATATGTTTCGCACCGCGATGACGGCGATTACGATGGCCATGATCTTCAAGGAGTGGCGATGTTCGATTGGGACGACCTGCGTGTTTTTCTTGCCGTGGCGCGTGCCAGGCGGATGGCCCCGGCTGCGCGCGCGCTGGGTGTTGACGCCACCACGATCGGCCGTCGGCTCACGCGATTGTCCGATGCGCTGGGCGCCGAACTCTTCGAATCCGTGGGCATAGAAAAGCGGTTGACCGATCGCGGCCAATCGCTGTTCCGACATGCCGAGGCGATCGAAAGCGCGGCACTGGCTGCAATGGGCGAGGTGGCAGGCGAATCGCGCAGCCTGTCCGGCCAGGTACGGCTGTCAGTCGCCGAAGGCTTTGGCACCTGGGTTCTGGCCCCCGCGCTGCCGGCATTCCACCGCACACACCCGGATATTCAGGTCGACGTGATCACTGCATCGGGTTTCCTAAACCCGTCCAAGCGTGAAGCCGACATGGCGGTCATGCTGGCCCGCCCGCGGAGCGGCAAGCTCGTGGCGAGCAAGCTTGGCGATTACCGGCTGCGGCTTTACGCCTCGCGGGCCTATCTTGAGGCGCATGGTCGCCCCGAATGCGCGGAAGAACTCAAACGCCACACCCTGATCAGCTATGTTCCCGAATTCATCTACTCCCCCGAACTCGACTATCTCGGGGAGATCGGGCCTGGGCTGGAGCCCAAGCTGCGCAGCAGCAGCATCAATATCCAGCACAGATTGGTCAGCGGCGGGGCAGGGATCGGCATGTTGCCTGGCTTCATCGGCGAGCGCGATCCGGAGATCGTGCCGTTGCTCGTCGACGAGAAGGAGATCCGCCGCAGCTATTGGCTGGTCACCCACAGCGACACGCGCGGTCTTGCGCGGATCGAGGCCGTGGCGGACCTTCTGCACCGCTGTACCAGGGAAGTCGATTGATACTGGACCGCACCGTCTTGCCGACGCATGGGGATTGAAACCGGCATCCGTTTTTCACCCGGATGGCGCGATCTGGGAGAACGGATTTGACGGCGAACAAGGCGCAGGGGCCGCTCAGCGGGCTGAAGGTTGTGGAATTCGCGGGCATCGGGCCCGGCCCCTTTTGCGGCATGCTGCTGTCCGATCTTGGCGCCGATGTAATCCGTATCGACCGCAAGGTGCCCGGGAATGACGGCGTCGGCGTCAGCGGTAGTCCGCATGCCGTGACCGAGCGGGGCCGGCGGTCGATCGCACTGGATCTCAAGCGGCCCGAAGCGATCGAGACCTGCCTGACGTTGATGGAACGCGCCGACGCGACTTTCGAGGGGTTCCGGCCAGGCGTGATGGAGCGGCTGGGGCTCGGACCCAATGTCGCGCTCGCCCGTAATCCCAGGTTGGTCTACGGCCGCATGACGGGGTGGGGCCAGACCGGCCCGTATGCGCCGCTTGCCGGGCATGACATCAACTATATCTCGATCAGCGGCGCGCTTGATGCGATCGGTCTTCAGGACAAGCCGGTGCCGCCGCTCAACCTGGTCGGCGATTTCGGGGGCGGGGCTCTCTATCTCGCCTTCGGCTTGCTCGCCGGCGTCCTCCACGCGCGCGAGACCGGCATCGGCCAGGTTATCGATTGCGCCATGAGCGATGGCGCGGCGTCGCTCATGGCGATGTTCTACGGATTCCGCGCCCGGGGTATGTGGAACGGCGGACGGGAAGGCAATCTGCTCGATGGCGGTGCGCATTTCTATGGCACCTATCAATGCGCGGACGGCAAATGGATCTCGCTGGGGCCGATCGAGCCACAATTCTATGCCACGTTCCGCAAGCTCGCGGGAATCGACGATCCCGCGTTCGATGCCCAGGCCGATCGCGCGACCTGGCCGGCACTGCGCGAGAAGCTGGCGAAGCGGATCGCGGAACGCAGCCAGGCCGAATGGTGCGTGGTATTCGAAGGTAGCGACGCCTGCTTCGCACCGGTGCTTGGCATGGCCGAGGCACCATCCAATCCGCACAATGCAGCTCGTGGCAGCTTCGTCGAACTGGACGGCGTCGTGCAGCCGGCGCCTGCGCCACGCTTCTCGGTCACGCCCGGAGCGATCCAATCGCCGCCGCCAGCGCCCGGCCAGCATAATGACGAGGCGCTTGGCCACTGGGGGCTGAGCGCGGACGAGATCAGCGCGCTGAAGACGGCTGGCGCGCTGTAGCAACTCGAGTCAGCTTGGCTGGGTCGGATCTGTGAGCGCGGCGCCGACCCCCGGCGGATAAAGGATCGGCAGCGATCCGGTCTGACGCTCGATCATGCGGTGGACGCGCGGTTTCTCCGGCCCTTTGTGAAGTCCCATCAGCCGATCGCTATTGGCGGCGTCGGCATGGGTACGGCGCTGATTGTGCCGCACATATTCGAGCCAGGTCGCGACATGATAGCGTTCGATCCACAGATCAGGTTCCCCCAGATCGCGCATCAGCGCCCAATGCCGTGCGCCGTCACGTATGCGGATACGGCGACGTTCCGCCATCACCGCGAGGAACGAGCGGATGTCGGTCGCGGCGATGCGATATTCGATGGTGACGACGATAGGGCCGCTGCGGGGTTCGACCGAGACCGCAACCTGCGGTTCGGTCCAGCGGCTGAGTGGATCAAGATTGAGCGCCTGCACTTCGGGCAAGGGGCGCCAGAGCCCGACCATGGCGACGATCCCCTGCAATGCCGCTGCGATCAGCAATGCGATATCGACGCCATAGGCCCCGGCAAGCCCGCCGAAGAGCCAACTGCCCAGCGCGATGCCGCCGGATGACGCCATCTGATAAGATGCAAGGGCGCGGCCCACCACCCAGCGCGGAGAGGCGAACTGGACCGTGATGTTGAAGGTGGAGAGAGCGAGCACCCAGCCCGCGCCCGCCACCATCATCGCGATGATGGTGATCGGCAGGATGTAGCTGACCGCCGAGACCGCCGTGCCGACCGCGAAGGCCAATGTCGCCAGCCTCACGATCATCTCGTTCGACCGGCTGCCGCGCAGCCGGCTGCTCGACAGGGCACCCGCCACCGCGCCGAGCCCGAAAGCCCCGAGCAGCACACCATAGGTGAGCGCGCCTCCCGCGATATGATCGCGGGCGATCAGCGGCGTCAGTGCTGGCAGCGCACCGGCGGCAAGGCCGAACAGCGTCGCCCGCAACATCACGGCGCGAAGATGCGGCGACATCGCGACGTAGCGGATGCCAGCACCCACGGCTTCGCCGATCCGCTCGGGAGGAAGCAGGCGCGGTGGGAGTTGCGGCCGCCAGCGCAACAGCACGACGATCAGCCCGATATAGCTGAACGCGTTCGCGAAGAAGGCGGCGGCGGCGCCAGCGGCGGCAACGATGACGCCACCGATCGCCGGCCCCAGACTGCGTGCGAGATTGAAGCCCATCGAATTATAGGCGACCGCGGCCGGCAGCGCCGCGCGTGGCACCATTTCACCCACCGAGGCCTGCCATGCGGGGCCGTTGAACGCCGTGCCGGCGCCGATCAGGAAAGTGAAAGCGAGCAACAACCAAGGCGACAACAGCCCCTGCCAGGCGCAGATGGCGAGGATGGTCGAGACGACAAGCATGAAGCCCTGTGCCCAGAGCATTACCTTGCGCCGATCGAGATTGTCGGCGACCGCACCGGCCCAGAGCGCGAGCAGCATGACCGGCGCCATGGTCGATGCCTGGACCAATGCGATCAGCGTGGGCGACGTGGTCAGCGAGGTCATCAGCCAGGACGCGCCCACCGATTGGATCAGCGTTCCGAAGTTGGTGGTGATGTTGGCGATCCACACGGCGCGGAACACCGGGACTGAAAAGGGAGAAGGGGGCCGCTCGCCCTGCGGCGGCGATGGCGGTGACGGTTCGGCCATAAGTCCCTCATGCAGCGATGCGGCGGTCTTGAGAAGGGGCGAATGGTCGATACGCGCCAAGCGGCCTGTTCGACCGACGCTGCACATCCATCGACGAGCGTCGTCCCCCGCCTCTGGCGAGTGTGGCATCGACGCACCAGATCTCAGCAAATCGATGGAAGGCACTACGGAAACGAGATTTCCGAGCGTCATCATCGGTAGGGCATCGGGAGGTCCAGGGTGGAAATTTTTGAACGCACGCTCGAACGCGGGCAACTCGCGGTGGGCATCGTCACGAACGGACGCGTCGCGCTGGGGCTGTTCGCCGACCTGATGCGCGAATTCGATCGCGGCTTTCGCCGCTTCGCGCTGCAACGAGGGCGCAGGGTTGGGCATTTTCTGTCGATCGACGCGCTCGCCGCCGAATGCGTGATCCTTCGCCATGATCCTGGCGCATGCCATTGCGGCGTCGACGACGTGGTCGAGCGGGCGCTGGACGAGTTGCGCACGGCAATGGCGGCCATCTCCAATGGCAGCACCGATATTCGCGACCATTCGCTGTTCCGCCTGATCGACAGCCTTGGCCGTCTGGTCGGCAGCAAATGGGTGGACGGTATCATCCTGCGCAGCGAGACGCTGTTGATGATCGACAGTGGTTTCGGCGAACGCTGGCGGGCTATGCGGATGCTTTGGGCCGATGCCGATGCTGACGGAGCAGCGGACGATATCGGACCATGCCCGATCGCCCGCGCCGCCTGACGGACTGACGCTGGGGACCGGTGCGCCCAAGGGAAGGCGCACCGGCCATGATCGGCGTCCAAGCGCCGCTCTTACCCGGTCGGGAGATACGCACCCGACGAAGAAGAGATGCATGGCGCAGCGTTTTCCATAACCGTTCGTCGAAAATTTCGAAAACCGCCGGCGCGACGGTCGACATTCTCCATTCAGGCGATATCGATCTCGTTTGGAAAATGCCGGATGCGAGTCCTGGCCATGCGGGGGGATATCAATGAAGCAGCTTCGTTCCACGGCGCTCTGGGCAGTCGCGACCACGCTGGCCATACAGCCGGTTTCGGCGCAGTCACCGACAGTCCAGCCGCAGGATGCCGAATATGGCGCGCTGATCGCCAAGCATTTGCAAGACAAGCGCATCACAACCGAACTGGTCGACCATATGCCCGCTTCGGACACTGTGCCGTCGCCGCTCAAATTCTTCGGGCGCATCCCCGGCACCCCGGACGAACTGACCTATGCCAAGGATATCCAGCGCTATTATCAGGAACTGGCCCGGACCTCTCCCAACGCGCGGTTCTGGACGATCGGCAAGACCGAGGAGGGGCGCGACCTGTTCGTCATCGCGATCGCCGACAAGGCGACGCTCGACGGGCTTGAACAGAACAAGGCCGATCTCGCAGCACTTGCGGATCCCCGAAGAACGAATGAGGCGGAAGCGCGCCGGATCATCGGTACGGCCAAGCCAATCTATTGGGTGACGAGCGGCGTCCATTCTCCCGAAACCGGCGGCCCCGAAACGCTCGTCGAGACCGCATTCCGCCTCGCGGTCGAGGATACGCCCTTCATCCGGAAAATCCGCGAGAACGTCATCACCTTCATCACGCCGGTGGTGGAGGTCGATGGCCGCGAACGGATGGTCGACACCTTCTATTACGGCAAGAAGACCGGCAAGCCGAGGCCGCCGATGATGTATTGGGGCAAATATGTCGCGCACGACAATAACCGTGACGGGCTCGGCCAGTATCTGAAGATGACGCAGCACCTGACCGAAGGCGTGCTGGAATGGCACCCGACGGTGCTGCACGACCTGCACGAGGCGCAGTCGTACCTTTACACATCGACGGGAAGCGGCCCGTACAACAACTCGCTCGATCCCATCCAGTCGCAGGAATGGTGGCTGCTCGCGCAGACCGAAGTGATGGAGATGACCAAGCGGGGCGTGCCCGGCGTCTGGACCTATGGCTTTTACGACGGCTGGGTGCCCAATTACCTGTTCTGGATCGCATTGACGCACAACAGCTTCGGGCGTTTCTACGAAGTCCAGACCTATGGCCCGGATATCCGCAAGGGATTGACCTTGCCGGCGACCACCACCAGCCGCGAATGGTATCGTCCCAATCCGCCACTTCCCAAGATCGACTGGGGGCCGCGCAATCACGTCAATATCTCGCAGTCGGGCCTGTTGTTCGCGCTCAACAAGGTTGCGGCCGATCGCGAGCTCTATCTGGAAAACTACTGGCTCAAGAACCGGCGCGCGGTGGAGGCGGGCAAGTCGAGCGAGGCGATCAACGCCTGGGTGATCCCGGCCGCGCAGACCGCGAAGCTCAATGTGATCGACATGGTCAACACTTTGCGGCGGCAGGGCGTCGAGATCAGCCGTGCCGATGCCGGCTTTTCAGCGGGTGGAGTGACCGTGGCTGCAGGCGATTATGTGATCCGCGGCGACCAGCCCTATCGAACCCTCGTCGACATGTACACGAGCGTCCAGAACTATCCGGCGAGCAATCCGCGTCCTTATGACGATACCGGTTGGACGATGCAGTATATGCGCAACGTCGATCTGAAGACGGTGCGCGATCCGGCGATCCTGGAAAAGCCGATGACGCTGCTGACGGCCGATGTCGCGCCACGCGGCGGTGTCCTCGGCAGCGGATCGACGATCCTGATCAACCATAGCGGCGACAATGAACTGGTCTCGCTGCGCTTCCGCCTGAAGGGCATGAAGATGCTGGCGGCCGAACAGGCTTTCCAGGCTGGTGGGCGCGGCTATGCGGCAGGCAGCTTCATCATTCCCGATGCCGATCGCGCGGCTGTGGAGAAGGTGGTGACGGAACTGGGGCTCACCGCCCAGGCGATCGCCCGCGCTCCGGCGGTCAAGTCGCACGAACTCACCACTCCGCGTATCGGCTATCTCCATTCCTGGCTGCGCACTCAGGACGAAGGCTGGTGGCGTGCCGCGCTCGACCGTTATGGCATCCCTTATGACTATTTCGCGGACATCAAGGTGCGCGAAGGCGGCCTGCGCGAGAAATACGACGTCATCATCTACCCCACGGTCGGCGGCAGCGCGCAGGACATGGTGACCGGCGTCCCCAAGGACGACGCCGATCCCATTCCCTACAAGCGTACCGAACTGACGCCCAATCTGGGCGGCATCGATGAGGCCGACGATATCCGCGGCGGGCTGGGGCTCGACGGCATGGCCGAGCTCAAGAAATTCGTCGAGGAGGGCGGCACGCTGATCGGCGACGGATCGACGGTGGAGGCACTGGCCGATTACGGCGTCGCCACCGGCGTCACTGTCACCCGGCCGACGGACCTCTACACCAAGGGCGCGATCATGCGCGGTGTCTTCACCGACAAGACCAGCCCGCTCGCCTATGGTTATGAAGGCGGCGAACTGCCCGTCTATTTCTCGCAGGCACCGGTGCTGAGTGTCGGTCCGCGGCCGTTCCCGACACCGCCGGGCGGCCGGCAGGTGCAGAATATCACGCCCAATGCGGTACCTGCCGATATATCGTCCTGGGGTAGCGAGCCGGTGAAGGCGAAGGCTCCGGAAAGCCCATCCACGCCGGTCGCGTCACCGAGGGTAAAGCCGCCGGCCCAGAAACCGCGCACCATCATGCAGTTCCCCGCGAAGGCGGATACCATCCTGCTGAGCGGCATGTTGAGCGGCGGCGAGGCGCTGACCAACAAGGCGCTGATCGTCGACGTGCCCAGTGGCAAGGGGCATATGGTGCTCTATGCGCTCCGGCCGTTCTGGCGCTGGCAGACCCAGGGCAGTTATTTCCTGGGCTTCAACGCCATCCTGAACTGGAACAATCTCGGCGCAGGCGATCCGCCGAAGCCGTGAGCGGTGTGCTCGTCTCTCGACGCGAATAGCGGACTATCTTCGGCTTGGGTGGACCCCGTCCGTCAGGCCGAGCCAAGTCGCCATCCGTTGCAGTTCGTTGGACAAGGCGTCTCCGGCATCGTCCGGGGCGCCCGGTTCCAAACCTATCTTCTGCACGATCAAGCGCCCGCGCTGGCGATCGGCCTTCACATCGACGCGCCCCACCAGCCGGCCATCGAGCAGGAAGGGCAGGTCGTAATAGCCGTGCGTCCGCTTCTCGGCAGGCGTGTAGATGCCGATCCGGTAATGGAAACCGAACAGGCGCTCGGTTCGTGCGCGCTCCCAGATCAATGGATCAAAGGGCGCCAGCAAGGCCGTGCCGGCAATGCGGCGCGGCCAATGCGCGTCGCGATGGACGAAGACGGACTTTGCCCATCCTTCGACACGCACGGGCAATAACAGACCTTCCTCGACAAGAGCAGCAATCGCCGGCCGGGCTTCATCGGGTTTGAGCCGGAAATAGTCGCGCAATTCACTTTCGGATGCGATGCCGAGTGCCCGCGCCGCACGCTCGGTCAATGCGCGCTGCGCATCGGCTTCATCCGGTGTCGGCAGCGCGAGGATAGTGGGAGGAATGACGCGCTCGGTAAGGTCGTACACGCGCTCGAAACTGCCCCTGCGCGTGGCGGTGGTGATATGCCCCGCCCAGAACAGCCATTCGAGAACGCGCTTGGAATCGCCCCATTCCCACCAGCCGCTGCGGCTGCGTCCATGCTCGAAATCGGAAATGGCGACAGGGCCATCACTGCGGATCCGGTCAAGGACGGCCTGAGCTTCACCGCGCCGTTCGGTTGCATAGGCGCGCAAGGCTGACCATCCCGATCCGCCGCGATCGGCGCGGGCCATGCGCCAACGGAGCAAGGGGTGAAATTCGAGAGGCAGCAATGATGCCTCATGCGCCCAATATTCGAACATGCGGCGCTCGCGTTTCGGCCCCCAGGCGGCGCGATCGAGCAGGCCGCGATCGTAATCGCCGAGCCGCGAGAATGCCGGCAGATAATGTGCGCGCGTGACAACGTTGACGCTGTCGATCTGATGAAGGCCCAGCCGTTCGATCGTGCGACGGAGATGCCCCTGATCCACCTTGGCTGGCGGGGGCCGTCCGAAGCCCTGCGCGAACAGGGCGATCCGACGCGCCTGGTCCAGCGTGATCCGTTCGGTCACGTGCGCCCGATGCGGGCCGCGGCCCAGGCATAATCCTCGGCGGCCTTCCGGTCCTTCGCGTCCTTGAATACCGTCGCTGGATCGGGCGCCGCACCCAGGGCATGCATCAGCGTCCATAGGGCGAAGCGCCGGCCGGCGTCTCGTTCGGTGCCGAGCGCCACGCCCAGCCGCTCCAGCCCGGTATCGAACGCGGCATCGTCGAGCGTCTCGATCGCGGCCGTCCCGAAATAGAAGGTGAGAAGCTCGTCGAAGTCCATGATAGCCCGGTATATTGCGCGATCGCCCGCAGTTCGACCGAAATCACGATCGAGACAAGATGGTTGGTCAGGCCGGACGGAACTCATCTGTTTGCGTGTCGAGCAGATGCAGCGCGCCGTCCGCGATTGCGAAATAGGCGCCGTGGATCTTCAGCTTGCCGGCCGCTTCACGCTCTGGAATGCATGGAAAGGTCCGCAGGTTGGCGATGCTCACGCGCACTGTCTCCAGTTCGAGCGCGCGGACGGCTTCCACACCATGGCCGAGGTCGTCGACGATCCGGTCTCGCGCCTCGTCGAGCAGGTCCACCCAATGCGCGATGAAGCCGCCTTCGCCGGGCGCCGCATGCTCGAACCGGCGTGTCAGCGCGGCGTGGACACCGCCGCATGCGCCATGTCCGAGCACGACGATCTCCGGCACTTCGAGCTGGGTGACCGCGAATTCGAGCGCCGCCGACACGCCGTGACGACCGCCGCCCAGTTCGAACGGCGGCACGAGATTGGCGATGTTGCGCACGACGAACATTTCTCCGGGCGCGGTATCGAAAATCTGTGTTGGATCGACTCGGCTGTCCGAACAGGCGATCACCATCACCTTTGGGCTCTGCCCCTCGGCCAGTTCCGACCAGCGCTCGCGCTGGCGGGCCCAGCCGGTTTCACGGAAGCGGCGATAGCCGGAGAGAAGCGCGTTGAAGTCTGTCATGGCCATGCGCGTTAGCCTGATGGGGGCAGGGGTGGCAACCGGGCGATGAAATCGCTATCTGCGCGTGCATGAGCGAAGCCGATCCTGCCATCACCCCCGAAGCCCGCCCGCCGCGCCAGCGCAAGCCCGACTGGATTCGCGTCAAGGCGCCCACCAGCGTTGGTTTCGGAGAAACGCGCGCATTGATGCGCCGGCTCAACCTGGCCACCGTCTGCGAAGAGGCCGCGTGCCCCAATATCGGCGAGTGCTGGACGAAGAAGCATGCCACGGTGATGATCCTGGGCGACGTCTGCACGCGCGCATGCGCCTTCTGCAACGTCAAGACCGGCATGCCGCGCAAGGTGGACCCGCTGGAGCCCGAGCATGTCGCGGTCGCCGCCGCTGAACTGGGGCTGGAGCATATCGTGATCACCTCGGTCGATCGTGACGACCTGCCCGATGGCGGCGCGTCGCAGTTCGTGAAGGTGATCGAGGCGCTTCGCCGCAACACGCCCAAGACCACGATCGAGATCCTGACGCCGGATTTCCGGAACAAGGCGGAAGCTGCGGTCGAAGCGATCGTCGCCGCGCGGCCCGACGTCTACAATCACAATCTGGAGACAGTGCCCCGGCTTTATCCGACGATCCGGCCCGGTGCGCGCTATTATGCGTCGCTGCGCCTGCTGGAATCGGTCAAGCGCCACGATCCCTCCATCTTCACCAAGTCGGGCGTCATGCTCGGGCTTGGGGAGGAGCGGCTGGAAGTCCATCAGGTGATGGACGACATGCGATCGGCCGATGTCGATTTCCTGACCATGGGCCAGTATCTGCAGCCCACACCCAAGCACACCAAGGTGATGGAGTTCGTGACGCCCAAGGCGTTCGATGCCTATGCCGCCATCGCGCGCGCGAAGGGCTTCCTGCTCGTCGCATCGTCGCCGCTGACGCGCTCCAGCTATCATGCGGGTGAAGATTTCGAGCGGATGCGCGCCGCGCGCGAGGCGAAGCTGGCACGGCGGTAAACGACGATCCGACATGCCACGTCATTCCGAAACCCGTCATCTTCCCTATTCGCCGCAACAGGTGTTCGATCTGGTCGCGGATGTTCCCAGCTATCGGGAATTCCTGCCCTGGGTGAGCGCGGTGCGGGTTCGTTCGAACAGCGAGACCGAGATGGTCGCGGATCTGATCGTCGGTTTCTCGGCGCTGCGCGAAACCTTCACGTCGCGGGTGAAGAAGGGTCGTCCGCACGCGATCAGCGTCGATTATGTCGATGGGCCGCTCAAATATCTGCGCAACGAATGGGCGTTCCGGCCTGACGGGCAAGGCGGCACCTTCGTCGATTTCGCGGTGGATTTCGCGTTCCGCTCGTCATTGTTCGAGCGGCTGGCGGGGCAGATGTTCGATCGCGCGCTCAGGAAGATGATCGGCGCATTCGAAACGCGAGCCGCGGCACTTTACGGCGCCGGCGATCCGGGCATCAGCAGTTCAAGCGCACACAGCGCCGCCTGAAGCCTGATCCCGCCACGACCGAGATCGCCGAACTCCCGGCTGTCGGCGATGATGTCCTCCGGATCGGACTGGCGTTCGGCACGCGCGAAGACGACGGTGCCGACAGGCTTGCGCTCGCTGCCGCCGTCGGGCCCCGCGACGCCGGTGATCGCGACCGCCACATCCGCATCCGAACGAACGATCGCGCCACGCGCCATCGCCCAGCCGACCGCGATCGAAACCGCGCCGAACGTCTCGAGCACGTCCAGGCTGACGCCCAGCATCGCGATCTTGGCTTCGTTCGAATAGGTGACGAAGCCGGCTTGGAAAACGTCCGAAGAGCCGGGAATCTCCGTCAGCGCGGCACTCACCAGGCCGCCCGTGCAGCTTTCGGCGACGGCGATCCTGCGTCCGGCTGCCCGGTTCGCCTCGATCACCCGGCGCGCGGCATCAACCAGCGCGGCGGGCAGGGTGGTGTTCTTCTTTTTCGCGGTAGCGGTCACAAGCATCTCGAATTTCGTTACAACGCCTCAACAAGCGTCAAGGTTGCGCCCTTTCGCCTGCACCGGCGGGTGCGGCGACGGGGCAGATCCTCAGATCATCCTCCCAATTCGGGTTCTTCTTGTTCTTGTCGGCATTCTTCTCGGCCTTGTCTTCCGAAACGATTTGAAGGATGGCCGTGAAAAGGCCCGCCAGATTTTACGGTGGCAGTGGATCGAGAAGGCTGGCCAGCCGATCCGCTGCGACGCATTCCTTGGGTTTGATCTTGGCGATCGCCTGCGGGATCATGCTTTCCATCATCGCACGCGTCGCATCCGCATCGATCAGCGGATTGAGCTTCGCCTTGTCCAGCCCGCTGATCTTCAGCATTGCCTTGTGCGCGGCGGGCCAGAGCGGCGCCCCGATCACGCGATAGCGTTCAGCCAGTTCGCGCGATGATTTATTGAGATAGGCGGTTTCGGGAAGGTGGGGCTTGCAGGTGCTGCTGGCTGCCTCGATCAGCTTTGGGGCGAGCGAGAGCAGCAACGCGTCGACCTCCTCCGGCTGCAGGCACGGCTTCGCCTTCGTCTGCGCTGCGACGGGCGTGGCCAGAAAAGCGAGCACGCCCAGGGTCAGCGAAAGCGGCGATCGAGGCTTCATGTCATGTCCCCCAATGCGATCGTGGCCACCGCCTGCACGGCGATCCCCTCGCCACGGCCGGTGAAGCCCAGTCGCTCCGTCGTTGTCGCTTTAACGCTAACGCGGCCCAAGTCGAGCCCGAGTAATTCGGCGATGCGCGCCTGAATGGCAGCGCGGTGCGGGCCAATCTTCGGCGCCTCGCAGATGATGGTCAAATCGACATGTTCGATTCGGCCGCCAGCTTGGATGATCAGAGACGCGGCATGGAGCAGGAAGCGATCCGATGATGCGCCCCGCCACTGCGGATCGGAGGGCGGGAAGTGCTGGCCGATATCGCCGGCCGCGATGGTGCCGAGCAACGCGTCGGTAAGTGCGTGAAGGGCGACGTCTGCGTCGCTATGGCCGGAGAGCCCCTGGCGATGAGGGATCAGAATTCCGCCCAGCCACAGTTCCTCACCATCGACCAATCGATGGACGTCATAGCCCATGGCCGTCCGTGTCGAGGCCTTGACCGCAAGTCGTGCTTCCGCCGACGCGAAATCGGCGGGATGGGTGATCTTTTCCAGCGCAGGGTCTCCTTCCACGATCGCGACCGGATACCCTGCCGCGCGGGCGATCTGGGCATCGTCGGTCGCCTCGAGATCAGCGGGCCAGCCGCGATGCGATGCCATGATATCCGCGAAACGGAACGCCTGCGGGGTCTGTACGCGCACCAATTCGTCGCGCGAAACCGTGTCGCCCAGGACATCACCGGCGCGCGCCAAGGTATCCGCAACGGGCAGGGCAGGAATGGCTCCCGCATGATCGTCGAGCGCGGCAAGCAGTCGATCGATCACCGCGGTTGGCAGCAGTGGGCGGGCGGCATCATGGATCAGCACGCGCGATGCCGAACCGATCGCTTCAAGACCCTTGAGAACCGACTCGCGTCGCGTGGCGCCCCCGGCCACGAACCGATAGTCACCGACGGCAGCGCGAGCTTCTGCTTCCTGCCCGTCGCCGATGACAATCACGACGCTGTCGATCGACGGATGGCGCGTGAATGCCGCGAGACTGTGTGCCAGCACCGGCCGGCCGGCCAGACGAGCGAATTGCTTCGGAATGCCCCCGCCTGCGCGCTCGCCTTTTCCGGCAGCGACGATCAACGCAACAACTGGCCCAGCCTTATCCATTGCGCGCGCATAGAGGCTGATCGCTTCGGGTGGAAGCCGCACCGCACCGATCACTTGCCCGGCGGACCCAATCCCGCTATGGCGCTGCCTCTTTTTTAGGCAAATGATGACCAAGCTCGCTCCCATCGATATCGGCCCTGTGCGGATCGACATGCCGGTGATCCTGGCGCCGATGACAGGTGTCACCGATCTGCCGTTCCGTACGCTCGTCCGTCGCTTCGGTTCAGGACTGAACGTGACCGAGATGATCGCCAGCCAGGCCGCGATCCGCGAGACGCGCCAGTCGATCCAGAAGGCGGCATGGGATCCGGCCGAAGAGCCCGTCTCCATGCAACTCGTCGGCTGCACTGCCAAGGAGATGGGGGAAGCGGCCAAGCTCAGCGAGGATCGCGGTGCCGCGATCATCGACATCAATATGGGTTGTCCGGTACGCAAGGTGACCAATGGCGATGCCGGATCGGCGCTGATGCGTGATCTGAAGAATGCAGCGTCACTCGTGGAGGCCACGGTCAAGGCGGTTTCGATACCCGTCACGCTCAAGATGCGGATGGGCTGGTGCCATGACAGCCTGAACGCGCCCGAGCTTGCCAGGATCGCCGAGGATCTGGGCGTTAGGCTGGTGACCGTTCATGGCCGCACGCGCAATCAGATGTACAAGGGATCGGCCGACTGGGCCTTCATCCGCAAGGTCAAGGATGTCGTCTCGATCCCCGTCATCGCCAATGGCGATATCTGTTCGATCGACGATGCGGAGGCCGCGCTGGCCCAGTCGGGCGCCGATGGCGTCATGATCGGGCGTGGCGCCTATGGACGCCCTTGGTTGCTCGGGCAGGTGATGCACTGGTTCCGCACCGGCCAGGCGCTCCCCGATCCATCGATCGAAGAACAATATCACGCCATCATAGGCCATTATATGTCGATGCTCGATCACTATGGTGAGTTCACCGGCGTGAACATGGCGCGCAAACATATCGGCTGGTACACCAAGGGGCTGCCGGGATCGGCCGAGTTCCGCAATGCGGTGAACCAGGAACCCAAGGCGGAAACGGTGCTGGCGATGCTGGCGGATTTCTACGGTCCATGGCTCTCCCGGGTAGCCGCCTGATCCGCTTGGGCAGACGCGGAGCGCAGGCTCCTCGCCCCGAATCGCCAGCTCTGGCGGAACTGTTCGCGGTTCTGCCGACGCCGATGCTGATCATTGATCCGGACGGGCTGATCACTGAGGCCAATGTGGCGAGCGAGACGCTGCTCAACCTTGGCCGCAATGCCATAATCGGCCGATCCATGGAGACGCTGACGGGGCACCCGCTGACCTCCATGGCGAAGGATTCGCCCTTCTCAGCGTTCGACCTGCCCATCGATCTGCCGGGCGGACGCACGCAGAATGTCGATATGATGGCCGCGCCCATGCCCGATCATCCCGGATGGCGCGTGGTCACCATCCATGTGCGATCCACAGCGCATCTGGTGGGACGCCGCACCGAACGGGAAGGGGGGAAGCTGACCGCCGTCGGCGCGGCGGCGATGCTTGCTCATGAGATCAAGAATCCGCTTTCGGGTATTCGTGGTGCGGCGCAATTGCTAGACAAAAGCGTTGAGCCGGGTGCCCGCGACCTGACCCGGTTGATCCGCGATGAGGTCGATCGCGTCGCCGCGCTGATCGATCGGATGGAAGGTTTTACCGACACGCGCCATGTCGAACTCGAGCCGCAAAACATCCATGCCATCTTGAGCCATGCCCGCGAGGTCGCACGCCAAGGGTTCGCGCACGCCGTTCCGATCCGGGAGGCCTATGATCCGTCGCTTCCCGAAGTGCTCGGCCACCGCGATTCGCTTGTCCAGATCTTTATAAACCTTCTGAAAAACGCGGCGGAAGCAATTGGTAATCGCGAAAACGGGCAGATATTGATCAGGACAGCCTATCGCCACGGCGTTTCCTTCTTGAAGCATGGGGCGGACGGCAAGCAGTCGCTGCCGATCGAGGTCTGCGTGATCGACAATGGCCCGGGCGCTCCGCCCGAGATCGGCGAACATTTGTTCGATCCGTTCGTCACTTCCAAGCGAACTGGAAGCGGACTGGGATTGGCCCTCGTCGACAAGCTCGTCACCGATCAGGGCGGTGTGGTCGAATATGCGCGTGAAGGACATCCGGAAATGACGGTTTTTCGCCTCTTGCTGCCCCGCGCGCGGGATCGCGGATGATCACGGGCCGCATCCTGGTCGTCGACGACGACGCCGCGATCCGCACGGTCGTACGCGAAGCGCTTCGTCGCGAAGGCCATGACGTCGAGACCGCCGCATCGGTCGCCGAACAACGCAAGGCGATGTCGCGTTTTTCACCCGATCTGCTGGTGACCGACGTGATGTTGCCGGACGGCAACGGACTGGATCTGGTACCGGAGATGCTGGCCCAGCATCCCGGCATGCCGGTAATCGTGCTTTCCGCACAGAACACGCTGGCGACGGCGGTCCGCGCGACGGAGCAGGGCGCGTTCGAATATCTGCCCAAGCCCTTCGACCTTGAAGAATTATGCCGCGCCGTCGCGGACGGGCTACGCAGCCGCGCTGCGCGCACCGATGCCGAGCCCGAGGGTATCAAGGACGATCTGCCTCTGATCGGCCGGTCTCCGGCCATGCAGGATGTCTATCGCACGATAGCACGCGTGGTTTCGAACGAACTGACCGTACTGGTTTTCGGTGAATCCGGCACAGGCAAGGAATTGGTCGCGCGTGCGATCCATGATCTCGGCGCACGACGCGGCAAGCCCTTTGTCGCGATCAACATGGCGGCGATCCCACGTGAACTGATCGAATCCGAGCTTTTCGGTCATGAGCGCGGCGCCTTCACGGGCGCGCAGGCGCGCACGGCCGGCAAATTCGAGCAGGCCCAGGGGGGTACGCTCTTCCTGGACGAGATTGGCGACATGCCGATGGAAGCGCAGACACGGTTGTTACGCGTACTGCAGGAAGGCGAGTTCACTACCGTGGGCGGCGCGAGATCGATCCGTGCCGATGTGCGGATCATCGCCGCGACCCACAAGGACCTGCCGGCGATGATCGCCAACAACATGTTCCGTGAGGATCTGTTCTACCGGTTGAACGTGGTGCCGATCCACCTGCCGCCGCTACGCGATCGCCAGGGCGACATTGCCGAGCTTGCGCGCCATTTCCTCGATCGCGCCGGACAGGAAGGGCTTTCACGCAAGCGGCTCGGCTCGGATGCTCTAGCGCGACTGACGGCGCATGGCTGGCCAGGCAATGTCCGCGAGCTCGAAAACCTGATGCGTCGTCTAGCCGCGCTCAGCCGCGAAGAAGTCATCGGCGCAAGGCTGATCGACCAGTCACTGTCGGGCGGTGCCGAGACACCCCTGCCGCTGTTGGTGGGGCGGGGCCTGTCTGACGCGGTTGAAGCCAGTCTTTCCGGCTATTTCGCGAGTTTCGGTGACGAACTGCCGCCCGATGGACTTTATGATCGCGTGCTCGCGCAGATGGAAGAGCCGCTGCTCCGGCTGACGTTAGCCGCGGTGCGCGGAAACCAGCTCCGAGCGGCCGAACTGCTCGGCATCAACCGCAACACCTTGCGCAAGAAACTGACGGATCATGCCATCGATCTTGCCAAGCTGCGCCGAGGCCCCTGACGGGATTGCGTCGGATCGTGCCGCGCGCGCGATGGGCTTTCCTCCATATCGGCGCAGAGTGTGTTTGTCTTGCAACGGGAATGTTGTAAGCACGCAACGGTGAACGCGCTCGATCGTGACTATCCGATGAAACCCGCCAGATGGCGGCGCGCACTCACAGCCTTTTATCGCCGCAACAATCTGGTCGCCTGGGTCGAATTGGCGACGCTTGCGGTTGCGGTCGCGATCCTGGTTGCCAGCTACTTCATAGTCACCGCTGAATCGACGGCGGATCGACTGTTATCGCCGGCGATGGTGGCGCTGTTGCTGATCTCCAATCTGGTGCCCGGCGTCGCTCTGTTGGTCCTGATCGGTCGCCGCATCGCCAAGCGGCGCGCGGCTCGCTCGCTGGTCGGCGGCGGCGGGCGCCTGCACGTTCGGCTGGTCGCGCTGTTTTCGCTGATCGCGGCGGTTCCGACCTTGCTGGTGGTGATCTTCGCGTCGTTGCTCTTCCAATATGGTGTGGAATTCTGGTTCTCCGATCGTGCGCGCGGCATGCTGGAGAATGCGAGCATCCTGGCGCAAGAGACCTATGCTCAGAACCGTGACGACGTGCAGGCGCAGACCGTCACCATGGCGTCCGACCTCATCCAGTTCCTTCGGGAAGCGCCGATTGAAAATCCGCTGTTTCAGGAGGCGTTCGCGCGCCAGGTCTATCAGCGCGAATTGTCCGAAGCGGCGATCCTCGTGGCGAAGCCGGGTGTCGGACTGCAGACGCTGATCATGGTTGATCCCTATGATCGGGGCGAATCCAATGTGGTCAAGCCGGAGGTGATGGAGAAGATCCGGCGGGGTTCGCCGGCGGTGGTCACTGAAACCAACGACCGGATCGAGGCGGTGGTGCCGCTTGGCGTGAAGGAGGAAGCGTATTTGTGGGCGGCGCGCGTCGCCAACCCCAAGATGCTTGCGCAAGCACAGCGCGCTGACACGGTGCTTCAGGATTACAAGCGATTGCTCGGGCGATCGCGTGCGTTGCAACTCCAGTTCAACATCGCTCTGCTCGCGGTTTCGCTGCTGATCGTCGGTGCCGCCGTGTTCATCGCGCTCGCGGTCGCGGACCGGATCGTCCGTCCACTCGGAGATCTTGTCGATGCGGCGCAACGCATTGCCGGCGGTGATCTGACGGCCCGCGTCGAACAGCCTGTCCGCCAGGACGAGATTGGCAGCCTCGCCAACGCGTTCAATCGCATGACCCGGCGGATCGAGGAGCAGACCGGCGCACTCGAACGCCGCCGCGCCTTTATCGAAGCCGTCCTGTCAGGCGTCAGTGCCGGCGTGGTTTCGGTCGATGTTCACGGGAAGGTGCTGCTGATGAACAGTCAGGCCGCTGCCCTGCTGAAGGTCGGCCCGCTCCACGCGGTCGGGCGAAGCCTTGCCAACCTTGCCCCGGAACTTGGCGCGCTTGCGATGAGTGGCGACCGGAGCGAGATCGTGCAGCTCAATTCGACGGGGGAGGCGCGCACCCTGGCGGTTCGCGTGGTCGGCGACGAAAGCGGGCGGGTTCTCACCTTCGATGACATCACGCAGCAATTGCTCGATCAGCGCCGCGCCGCGTGGTCGGATGTCGCACGCCGTATCGCGCACGAGATCAAGAATCCGCTAACCCCCATCCAATTGGCCGCCGAACGGTTGCAACGCCGGTACGGCAAGCAGATCAGTGACGAGACGGGCACGTTCACGCGCCTGACCGAGACGATCGTGCGGCAGGTGGCCGATCTACGCCGGATGGTCGATGAGTTCTCGTCGTTCGCGCGTATGCCCAAGCCGGTCTTCCGCCCGGAATCCCTGACGGACATCGCACGCCAGTCGCTCTTCCTCCACGAAGTCGCGCATCCGGAGATCCGCTTCGACTTCCAGCAGGAGGACGATGCACAGCCGATGGTCTGCGATCGGCGCCAAATTGGGCAGGCATTGACCAATCTCGTCAAAAATGCGGTAGAAGCCATTGAACAAAAGTCTGAATCTGGTGAAGATGGCTATGCCGGGCAAGTGACGCTCTCAATCGCCCGGTGCGATGATCCCGCACGGGTGACTGTGACAGTCACCGACAATGGCATCGGCCTGCCGCAGGAGCGGGACCGGTTGGTCGAACCTTATGTTACCACGCGCGTGCGCGGCACGGGATTGGGCCTCGCGATCGTCAAGAAGATCGTCGAGGAGCATTTTGGCACCATGCAGCTCGCCGACAATCCGGGCGGTGGCACAATCATCACGACGAGCTTCGACCTCGAGATGCTCGCTAATATCGCACGCGACGATGCGGCGATCGACCTTGACGAGGATGAAAGGACTCCGCGGTTGACGCGGAAAGGAGAAGGCTGACCCATGGCGCTAGACATTCTGATTGTCGATGACGAACAGGATATCCGGGACTTGGTGTCGGGTGTTCTGGAGGACGAGGGCTATTCCCCCCGTACCGCGGGCAATAGCGACGCCACGCTTGAAGCGATCGCCGAGCGGAGACCCTCGCTGGTGCTGCTCGACGTCTGGCTGCAGGGCTCCAAGCTCGACGGACTCGATCTGCTCGACGAGATCAAGCGCCGCGATCCTTCGTTGCCCGTCCTGGTGATGTCGGGCCATGGCAACCTGGACACCGCCGTCGCGGCGATCCGGCGCGGCGCCGTCGATTTCATCGAAAAGCCGTTCGAAGCCGCCCATCTGCTCCATCTGGTAAGTCGCGCCACCGAAACCGAGAAGCTTCGCCGTGAGAATGCCTCGCTCAAGGCGCAGATCGGCCGGGAAGAGGAACTGACCGGCAATTCGACGTCGATAAACGCAGTGCGCGCCACTCTGAAGCGCGTGGCGGCGACGGGCAGCCGTGTGCTCGTCACCGGGCCGGCGGGCGTCGGCAAGGAAGTCGCGGCGCGGCTGCTGCATATGTGGAGCAACCGCGCGGCCGCACCCTTCATCGTCGTCAGCTCGGCGATGATGGAACCCGAACGCGTCGAAGAGGAGTTGTTCGGGGTGGAGGAGGGGGGCGAACTCGTCCGCCCCGGACTGCTCGAACAGGCGCATGGCGGCACGCTGTTCCTCGACGAGGTAGCGGACATGCCGCTGACCACCCAGGCCAAGATCCTGCGCGTGCTGACCGATCAAAGCTTCACGCGTGTCGGCGGCCAGCGCATGGTGAAGGTGGAATTCCGTGTGGTTTCGGCAACGTCACGCGACCTGAGCGACGAGATTGCGGGCGGGCGTTTCCGCGAGGATCTTTATTATCGGCTGAACGTGGTGCCCGTTCATATCCCGCCACTGTCCGAGCGGCGCGAAGACATTCCCGGCCTGATCGATCATTTCGTTGCGCGCTATGCCAATGAACGCCGCGTGCCGCCGCCCGGCGTTGCCGGCGACGCGATCGCGGCGCTTCAGGCCTATGACTGGCCCGGCAACGTCCGCCAGCTTCGCAACGTCGTCGAACGGACGATCATCCTGGCTCCCGGCGACCGGATCGGCCAGATCGACCTGGACATGCTTCCCCCCGAAGTGATGGGCGCGCAGGGCGATGCCAGCATGGGCGGCAATGCGGCATCGGCGATCATGGGCGCGCCGCTCCGCGAGGCACGCGAAACCTTCGAGCGCGAATATCTGCGCATCCAGATCCGGCGTTTCTCGGGCAATATCTCGCGCACGGCGAGTTTCATCGGCATGGAAAGATCGGCGCTCCATCGCAAATTGAAACTGCTCGGCATGGCGGATTCGAAGCCCGACGGCGACGAATGACCGGCGACGGTGGACGAAGCCGGCGCGACGCACTAGATAGGGAGCGCCACAACGGCAGACCAAGCCCGCCGCAACGGGCGACTGCGGACCGCGATCCGCCAAGAACAGGACACTTAGAAATGGCCGACAAGATCAACAATCTGCAGGATATTTTTCTCAACACGCTGCGGCGCACCAAGACGCCGGTCACCATGTTCCTGGTGAAGGGCGTGAAACTCCAGGGCATCATCACCTGGTTCGACAATTTCTCGGTGCTGCTGCGCCGCGACGGCCAGTCGCAGCTTGTCTACAAGCATGCGATCTCCACCGTCATGCCGGCAGCGCCGATCGATCTGAAGCCGATCGAAAAGGCGTTCGACGAGAGCCGTGGCAAATCCAAGTCGTTGCAGGAAGTTTTCCTGAGCGCGGTCCACAAGTCCGAGGCGCCGGTCACCATGTTCCTCGTCAACGGCGTCATGTTGCAGGGTGAGATCGTGGCGTTCGATCTGTTCTGCATGCTGCTGCAGCGCGACGGGCTGTCACAGCTCGTCTACAAGCATGCGATCTCGACGGTGCAGCCCGCCCATCCGCTCAACCTCGCCGAGGAGAGTGGAGATTCGGAAGAGGATTGAAGGCGCCGGATCAACTCCGTCATTCCCGTGACGGCGGGAATGGCGGAATGAGGGTCTATGAGCGTATTTCAGCGTAGCGAAGACGAAGGATTGGGGCGCGGTGCGCGGGCGATCGTGGCATTGCCCGACACCGGCGGATCCGCGCGCGATACCGACGCGCGGCTGGAGGAGGCCGCCGGCCTTGCCGAAGCGATCGGCATCGATGTCGTAGAAAAGCTCCATTTCCGTGTACGGCAAGCCAAGCCGGCGACCCTGTTCGGCAGTGGACAGGTGGACCAGCTCGCGGTCGCCGTCCAGCAGAATGAAGCCGAACTGGTGATCGTCGATGCTTCGGTGACGCCGGTGCAGCAGCGCAATCTGGAAGACAAGCTCAAGGCCAAGGTGATCGACCGGACCGGTCTGATCCTTGAAATCTTCGGCGAACGCGCAGCGACGGCCGAAGGCCGGCTTCAGGTAGAGCTGGCGCATCTCGACTATCAGGCGGGCCGGCTGGTGCGGAGCTGGACCCACCTCGAGCGCCAGCGTGGTGGTTTCGGCTTTCTGGGCGGCCCCGGCGAAACGCAAATTGAGGCCGATAGGCGGATGATCCGGGATCGCATGGCGAAATTGCGCCGCGAACTTTCCGATGTCCGGCGAACGCGTGGGCTTCACCGCGATCGGCGACGGCGCGCGCCCTGGCCAGTGATTGCGCTTGTCGGTTATACTAATGCTGGAAAGTCGACGCTTTTCAACCGAATGACTGGCGCCGACGTCATGGCCGAAAACCTGCTGTTCGCGACGCTCGACCCGACGATGCGGCAGATCCGCTTGCCCGGCCTCGACAAGGCGATCCTGTCCGACACGGTGGGTTTCGTCTCCGATCTGCCGACACAACTCGTCGCGGCATTCCGGGCGACGCTGGAAGAGGTGACGGCGGCCGATCTGATCGTGCATGTCCGCGATATCGCGCACCCCGACAGCGAAGCGCAAAAGGCCGATGTCGAACAGGTGCTGGCCGAGATCGGCGCGCGTGAGGATACGCCGGTGATCGAGGCGTGGAACAAGGTCGATCTTCTCGATCCCGACACGCGCGCCGAGCTAACGGGGGAAGCGGCCCGCCGCGATGATGTCGCGATGCTCTCGGCGCAGACGGGGGAGGGCGTCGATGCGCTCCGCCAGACGGTATCGGACCTGCTGACCGCCCAGAACCGCGTTCGCACCGTCCGGCTTTCTCAGGCCGATGGCGCCGGCATCGCCTGGCTGCATCGTCATGGCGAAGTGCTCGATACTGTCGAAGAGGGCGAGTTGCTGCGCATGGACGTGCGCATGTCCGAACTGGATTGGGGGCGGTTCGAAGCGCGGGGATAACGCCCCCGGTTCCGCCCGCGATGAAGGAGGAGAACCGATAATGCGGGGCGGGACAATGGCGGAGGAGATCGCGACATGGCGCGCGCCGCGCGCATGATCATGCTGTTGTTGAAGCTGCTGCTGTTCGCGGTCATCGTCGTGATGGCGATCGGGCTTGTCGTCCGTTTGCTCAATCCCTTGCCTCCGTTGGAACCGCGCACGCCCTCACAGGCGCTGGGAGATACCGAAGATACGCCGATCGGCCGTTTCGCGACCGATGCCGCTCGCCGGCACCCGGGCCTCTCGGGCGTTCATCGGCGAGGTGCGCGCCGCCGCCGATCGCGGCGTGCGGGTGCGGATGCTGCTCGACGACAATGACGTAGCCGGCCTCGATCCGGTGCTCGCCGCACTCGATGGCCATCTGCCGATCGAATGGCTCCTGTAGCGCTCGATCGTCCCGGCCGAGACGGCGTGGTCATCAGGTCTTGCTCTTGACCTGTTCCCAGAGCGTATCCTTCTCGTCGAGCGACAGTCCCGTGAAGGTATCGCCGGCCTCGGTCTCCATGGCGCGGAAACGGGTCTCGAACTTGCAATTGGCACGCCGCAACGCGGCTTCCGGATCGATGCCCAGATGGCGCGACCAGTTCACGCAGGCGAAGAGCAGGTCGCCGATTTCATCTTCGAGTTCATCATTGTTTGAACATTGTTCAATTTCAGTGAGTTCTTCATCGATCTTTAGACGGGGTCCTTGGGAATCCGGCCAGTCGAAGCCGGTTCTGGCAGCGCGCTTCTGGAGTTTCTCGGCACGCAGCAGCGCGGGCAAGCCCAAGGCGACGCCGGCGAGTGCGCTCTTGTCGGGTTTGGCGTCGCGCTCGGCGGCCTTGATCGCTTCCCATTGGGCATGGCCGGTCTCGCGAGGATCGGATCCGAAGACATGTGGGTGGCGGCGAACCATCTTGTCGGAGATCGCGGTAACGACGTCGCCGATCGCGAAGTGGCCGGCTTCCTCGGCGATACGGGAATGGAATACGACCTGGAGCAGCAGGTCGCCGAGCTCATCCTTGAGATCAGCCATGTCGCGGCGCGCGATCGCGTCGGCGACTTCATGGGCTTCTTCGATCGTGTAGGGCGCGATCGTCTCGAAGCTCTGCTCGACATCCCAGGGGCAGCCATTCTCGGGATCGCGCAATTTGGCCATGATCGCGACCAAATCGTTCAATGGGGGGCTCGTCACCGGGGCAGCTCCATAAGTTCGATAATATACATTATGTAAAATTCAGATGCATCAGGACTCGAGGATCAGTGTGCGCCCTTCCACGCGCCAGTTCCGCAGGGAGGACAGGAAATTCATGCCGAGAAGGTTCGTGTCGTCCAGATCATCCATTACGAAGACGTGCATGTCTTCACGCTTGATCTGGCCGAGTTCGAAGCGCTCGACGCTGGAGCGTTGCGCTTCGGCCAGTCCATTGGCGGTCTCGACGATCGCCGGATAACCGACACCGTCGAGCGGAATGCCCACCGCCTTCGCCGTATCGCGCGAAACCGACGTCACCGTTGCACCGGTATCGATCATGAACCGGACGCTGTGACCATTGACCGTCGCCACGGCATAATAATGTCCGTCCTCCGACGCCGGGATACGCAGGCTGCCGCCGACGGCTTGGCCGCCATCGCCGATCGCGGCTGTCTTCACCTTCTGCCAGACCGCGCCAAAATCGTCGCGCAGCGCGACGATGACGAACAGCCCGCCAAAGATGGCGATCCAGGCCAGCGCCATCTTGAGCGTCTGTCCCATCGGCAGGCGCCGCGCCGCCAACGAACTGCCGACCAGCACCAGCCCGCCGATCGCATAGATCAGATTGATCGATTGATCGTCGCTCAAACCGTGCTGGCCTCCAACCCGTCCCATCCTGGCTCGACGCCCATGGGAAGCGCGGCGCACAATGACGCATAATCCATCGATTGGTCCATATGCGTCAGGATCGCGTGCCGCGGTGACAATTGCTCGATCCAGCCAAGCGTCAGCGCCAGATGCGGATGCGTCGGATGCGGCCGATGACGTAATGCATCGACGATCCAGATATCGATATCCTCGTAAAGGATCTTCATATCCAGTGTGAATTCATTGAAATCGGTGGAATAGGCGATCGACCCGTTCGATCCGTCGAAGCGCAGGCCCGCCGACGTGATGGTGCCGTGCGGCTGATCGGTCACGCGAACCCTGATGTCGCCGAGGATCCAGTCGTCTTGCAGGACTTGGCCCGTCACCGTCGGCGGATAGCCGTCCTTGCCGTCAAAGGCATAGGCGAAACGCGCCCTGAGCGACGCCAGCGTTTCCGGACGCGCATATGCCGTCACCGGCCGGCCGCGCGCATGGAAGAGTTGTCGAAGGTCATCGATGCCATGGCAGTGATCAGCATGGTCGTGTGTCCAGATCACCGCATCGACATCGTCTACATCGGCACGCAGCAACTGTTCGCGTAGATCCGGTGACGTATCGACAAGGATCCGTGTGGTATCGCTTTCGACGACGATCGACGCCCGGCTGCGGCGGTTTCTGGGCTCGGCTGGATCGCAATCACCCCAATCATTGCCGATGCGCGGTACGCCCGATGATGTGCCGCATCCCAGGATGCGCACCTTCATCGGGCGTTCCTGCGCGGCATATGCTTCACACAGCCGCCTTGCTGAACAGTGTCCGGAAATTGCGTGTGGTCTGCTCGGCCAGTTCCTCCACGCTTACACCACGCAGGTTGGCCAGAAACCTTGCGGTATCTGCGACATGGCCGGGTTCGCAGGTCTTGCCGCGATGCGGCACCGGCGCCAGGAACGGCGCGTCGGTTTCGATCAGCAGGCGATCGGCGGGCAGCCGCGCCGCAGTCTCTTGCAGATCCCTGGCATTCTTGAACGTCACAATTCCGGAAATCGAGATATAAAGGCCAAGTTCCAAAGCTTTATCGGCGAATTCTCCACTGGCGGTGAAACAGTGGATTACGCCGGGATAAGCCCCCTTCCCCATTTCCTCACCCAGGATCTCGGCCGTATCTGCTTCGGCATCACGGGTGTGGACGATCAGCGGCAGGCCGGTTTCGCGCGCCGCCACGATGTGCGCACGAAAGCTCGCCTTTTGCTGCTCGCGATCCGAATGATCGTAATAATAGTCGAGCCCGGTCTCACCGATGCCTATCACACGGTGGTGCGCGGCCTTGGCAACAAGCTTCGCGGTATCGACGTCAGGATGATGATCCGCTTCGTGCGGATGGATGCCGACGGTCGCCCAGACATCCGCCTCGTGCTCGGCGGTGGCGATGACGTCATCCCATTCGCGCTCGCGCGTCGCGATGTTGAGCATCGTGCCGACACCGGCGGCGCGCGCGCGCGCCAGCACCGCCGGCTGTTCCTCTATCAAGCCCTTATAGTTCAGATGGCAATGGCTATCGACGAACATGGATCACGCCTCCGCCGGCAGCTCGAGCCTTGGGAAGATCGGGCTTGGCGGCGCGAGTGCGAAGCCCGACGCCACAAGGGCGTCATACCAGTCATTGTCCTCCAGCGCCGCGAAATCGCGGGCCTCGACCCCCATCTGATCGAGCAGTTTGGTCGATGCTGCCGGGATCACCGGCGTGATGACGATCGCGAGATCGCGGATCGCGCGATACAGCGTCGCCAGCACCGCCGTCATCCGGTCCGGATCGCTCTTGCGCAGCGCCCATGGCGCCTGCGCATCTATATATTGGTTGCAGGCGAACACGCCGCGCAGCCAGGCTTCGATGCCCTGAGACAGGCCAAGATCGGCAAAGGCGGCGGGCACATCCTTACGCGTGATCTGCGCGATCAGCGCCAGCAGGTCGGCGTCCGCAGGCTCGCTACGGCCGCCGCCGGGCAGCGCGCCGAGATTCTTGGCGATAAAGCTTAAGGTGCGCTGGGCGAGATTGCCGAAGCTGTTGGCGAGATCAGCATTGCAGCGCGTGACGATCGCCTCCGCGCTGTAGCTGCCGTCATTGCCGAAGGTCACTTCGCTCAGCAGGAAATAGCGAAGCTGATCGACGCCGAACGCCTCGGCGAGTTCGAGCGGATCGGCGACATTGCCGAGTGACTTCGACATCTTCTCGCCGCGATTGAGCAGGAAGCCGTGGCCAAAGACCTGCCTGGGCAGCGGAATCCCGGCGGACATCAGGAAGGCCGGCCAGTAGACCGCGTGGAAACGCACGATATCCTTGCCGATGATATGATAATCGGCCGGCCAGTATTTCCGGAACTCTTCGCTATCCTCGGGATAGCCGACACCCGTCAGATAATTGGTCAGCGCGTCGACCCAGACATACATGACATGGCCGTCGCTGCCCGGCACCTTCACGCCCCAGTCGAAGCTGGTGCGCGACACCGACAGATCGGACAAGCCGCCCTCGACGAAGCGCATTGTCTCGTTGCGGCGGCTGTCGGGGCGTATGAAATCGGGCTGCGCATTGTAGAGATCGAGCAAGGGCTGCTGATATTTGGACAGCCGGAAAAACCAGCTCTCCTCGGCCGTCCAGGTGACAGGCGTGCCCTGCGGGGACAGCTTCTCGCCCCCTTCCCCTTCGACCAGTTCCTTCTCGTCGTAAAAGGCTTCGTCGCGGATCGAATACCAGCCTTCGTAGCGATCGAGATACAGGTCGTCATTCGCCTCCATCGCTTGCCAGATCGCCTGACTGGCAACATGGTGCGCGGGTTCACTGGTGCGAATGAAGCGATCGTACGAAATGTTGAGACTGTCATCCATCTTCTTGAAATAAGAAGACATCTCTTCCGCCAGGGCGGAAGTTTCGATTCCCTTGTCTCGCGCTGTCTGGACCATCTTCAGCCCGTGCTCGTCGGTACCGGTCATGAAGAAGACGTCGCGGCCCATCAGCCGCTGGAAACGAGCGATCGCGTCGGTCGCGATCGCTTCATAGGCGTGTCCGATATGGGGGCGACCATTGGGATAGCTGATCGCGGTGGTGATATAAAAGGGCTTGGCCATGCCGCGGCTTTAGAGTGGTTCCGAGGTAGGTGGCAACACCTGCCGGCTCGGGAATCGCGGCAAACTCCCGATTGGCAGACGCGCCAAATCAGATCCGTTCGTAGGAGCGGCAGGCATTTGCAGGCGGCTCAGGCCGCGCGTCGCCGCGCAAGCCCGGCGATCAGCGTGCCGAGCTCGAAGACCACGCTTTGCGGATCGAGCGAAAGGCCGACTGCGCCGGCCGCGAGATCGCGCGCATCGCCCCAGAGCTTCAACGCATCGACAAGCTGCTGCCCCGAACGCGTGCGCGCGGCGGTTGCGATGAAGCCCGGCGCGCGCTGCAGAAAGGCTTCGTAGCGCGGCTGGGCGGCCTTGAGCGCGAGCGCCTTGGCAAGCGCCGTGCGCGATGCCGCAGCGGGATCGCCGGTAGCGGCGATGCTCGCCATCGCCTGATCGAGACCCGCGATATCGAGCCCGGCAAAGCCGAGCGCGCGCCCGGGCGCCCCTTCCCCGACCCGCACCAATGCGGCGATTTCGTCCGCATCGGCCTCTGGCAGCTCGGCGCGCAGCACCCTGGCCATTTCCTCTGGCGCGAGTGGACCAAAACGCAGGACCCGACAACGCGAACGGATCGTCGGCAGCAACCGCCCGGGCGCGTGGCTGACGAGCAGGAACACCGTGTCGGCCGGCGGCTCCTCCAGATTCTTGAGCAGTGCGTTGGCGGCCGCGCGTTCAAGATCGTCGATCGCATCGATCACGATCACCCGGCGCGGCGATAGCGAGGGCGTGGTCGCGAACAGGCCCTGAAGCGAACGGACCTGCGCGATCGGGATATTGCGCGCAAGGTCGCCCGTCCGCTCATTGGGCAAACGATGTAGTCGGCGAAAGTCCGGATGGCTGCCTGCATCAATTAGCCGGGCAATCGGATGATCGGCGGAAACCTCCAGTCCCGGCGCGGTCGGTGGTGGACCGGCGGCCTCGGCGAGCATGCGTAGCGCCGCGGCCTCGGCGAAGCGCCCCTTGCCTACGCCCTGCGGCCCGGCAAGTAGCCAGGCATGATGCAGGCGCCCGCTGGCCATCGCATCCATAAAGGATGCGATTTCATAGCCATGGCCGACAAGGGACGTCATGGCAGCAGATCCGCCAGAGCATCGAGCAGGCGCTCCGTGATATGCTCGGCGATGCCGCTCGCATCGACGACGCGAAAACGGTGTGGATCTTCTTCCGCATGATGCGCGAAGGCCTGCGCGACGCGGGCGTGATAGATGGCGTCACGCCCGCCGATCCGGTCGGCGCCGCCGCGATCGCGCGCCGCGGCACGCTCGGCCGCCACGGCTTCGGGCAGGGTCAGCAGCAATGTACGATCAGGCAACCGCCCCTCGCTGCCGATCCGGTGCAGCGTCAGGATATCGGCGTCGGCCAGACCGCTCGCTCCCGCCTGATAGGCGCGCGAACTGTCGAGGAAGCGATCGCTCAACACCCATTGCCCATCGGCCAGTGCCGGCAGGATCGTCTTTTCCAGATGATCCGAGCGGGCGGCCGCGAAAAGCAGCGCTTCAGCGCGCGGTCCCCAGCGGCCGGCATCCCCTTCCAGCAGCAGGCGGCGGATCGCCTCCGCGCCTTCGCTGCCCCCCGGTTCGCGGGTAACGAGCACATCCACGCCCCGCGCACGCAACGCCGCCGCCAAAGCCGCGATCTGCGTCGATTTACCGACGCCTTCACCACCTTCCAGGGAAATGAAGCGGCCCGTGGCCGCGGTGGCGGTCACCCGAAGATCGACATCAGCCCGGCCCAGGCGCGGCCGAAGAAACCGGCCTCGCCCACATCGCTCTCGGCGACGAGCGGCATGGTCTGCGGCGGCGTGTCGGGTGTGGTCACGACCAAATCGGCAATATGCTGGCCGGCCTTGATCGGCGCCTTGATCGGGCCGTTATAGACCACCTTCACCTGCATGGTGCCCGCAACGCCGTTGGGCAGTGTCACCGCCAGGTTGCGCGGCGCGACCAGGCCAACTTCGCTGTCGCTGCCCAACTGCACCTCGGCGGTCTCGACCTTCTTGCCCTTGGTGAAGAGCGGCTTGGTCGTCCAGGCCTTGAAGCCCCAATCGATGAAGCGCACCGATTCCTCGATACGGCCGTTGAACGAATCCAGGCCGGCGACGACCATCACCAGGCGGCGGCCATTCTGCTCCGCCGATCCGGTGAAGCCATAGCCGGCTTCCTCGGTATGGCCGGTCTTGAGCCCGTCAGCGCCCGAAACGCGGCCCAGCAGCGGATCGCGATTCTCCTGGTTGATCGTCTTGCCGTCGCTCAACGTGCGGCTGTAGTCCTTGCGCGCGTAGAAATCCTTGTAGAGCTGCGGAAAGTCCTCGATCGTCGCGCGCGCCAGCGACGCCAGGTCGCGGGCGGTGACATAGGTCACGCCTTCGTCGGGCCAGCCATTGGAATTGCCGAAATGGCTGTTGGCGAGGCCCAACTCCTTCGCCTTGGCGTTCATCAGCGCGACAAAGGCCGGCTCGGTGCCGGAAATCCCTTCCGCCAGCACGACACAGGCGTCGTTGCCGGACAGCGTGACGATGCCGTGTAGCAGGTCGCGCACGCTCACCTGCTCGCCAGTCTCAAGGAACATCGTCGATCCGGCGGCGGGGCCATGCCATTGCCGCCAGGTTTCGGGGCGCACCGCGAACGTCTGATCCAGCTTGAGCTTGCCCTGCTTGATCAGATCGAACGCGACATAGACCGTCATCATCTTCGCCATCGATGCCGGCGGCATGCGGACATCGGCGCCCTTGTCGTACAGCACCGCGCCCGACGAGAGATCCTGCAGGAACGCGACCTTGGCCGTGCTTTCATAGGGCGGCGCGGCGGCGGTGACGGGAACGGCGGCAACCAGGGCGGCGAAGGAAACGAACAGGACGGGTTTCATGGGGCTATACTCGCGACAGGCGCGGCGGGCGTCAGCCGCCGCTCAGGATACGTGCCTCCGGATAGCCCTTCGCCTTGATGCTCCGCAATGACTCATTCGCGGCGGCCTCGTTCGCGAACGGCCCGAAGCGGACACGGAACAGTGAACCGACGACATCGACGCGCGCACCGGCCTTCTTGGCGAGCGCCTCCGCGCGGGGCTTGTTCGAAAAGGCGCCGAGCTGAACGAACCACTTTCCGCCAGCGGTTATCGCTGGGGTGGGGCTCTTGGCTGCCGGCTTGGGCGTTTCGATGGCGTCCGCAGCCAGCCCCTCGCTGGCGACGACCAGCTTCGGCGCCAACGCAGGCTGCTCGACGGCGGACGGCGGAATCGGGGTCGTCGCGATTGCCGTCGGCGCCGGATTGGGCGGCTTGGGCGCCGTAGCGGCAACCGCCATCGGGGGAGTCGGCGTGATGCCGAGCTTGCGGCGCAATGCCGTCAGCATCATCACCGGGCTTTCGAGCCGTTCCGCAGCCGAACCGCCCTGGCGCAACACCGTGCGTTCCTGCTGCGGCGGATTGACCCGCCTGACACGAACAGGGGTGCGCCCCGCCCCCGCGATCCCCAGTTGGCGCGCCGCACCGTCCGAAAGATCGATCAGCCGATCGTTGGAAAAGGGGCCGCGATCATTGACGCGCACCAGGATCGTACGTCCGGTCTCGAGCGACGTCACTTCGACATAGCTGGGTATTGGCAATGTGCGATGCGCGGCGGAAATCGCATTCGGATTGAACGCTTCGCCGTTGGTTGTGGTATTTCCCCGAGGGGGCTCGGCATAGGCGGCCGCGTAGCCGACATCGTCATAGTCGGCCCGATCCTCAGGGCGATAGACGACGTCCCCCACCTTGAAGGGTTCGCCCAGCATGACGGGAACATCGCTGGCGCCAGCCGTATTCACGGCGGGCAATGCACCTTTGCCTTCCGGAGTGCGTTTGTCCTTTGCCTCCGCGATGCCTTGCCCCGAAAGGGCCAGCATCATCGCGCCGGCGATCATCGTCCGTTCAACGTTCCACTTCATCCGCAAGCAACCCCACCGACAGCGCGTAGAAATTCGAACAGTTGTAATCGAGGATGACCCTATAATTTCCGGTTAGCAGATAGGCGGTCTTGCCGGGTCCATCGGGTTCAAGCAGCGAGGCCATTTCTGTATCGCGCAACCGTGGTCCTGAAACTTGCGCGATTCCCAAGCGGCGCCATTCGGCCATGCTGAGATAGCGACTGTGGCGATCATGCACCCGAGGGCAACGCGGAGAGTTGATCTTGCTGCGCAATGCCGTGCGATCCAGTCCGGCCGGCACGTTGACGGCAACGCCCCAGGGCACATTGGGCCGCCAACCGGCATTGACGAAATAATTGGCGATCGACGCCAGCGCGTCGGCCTCGCTCGTCCAGATATCCTTACGCCCGTCGCCGTCGCCGTCGCGCGCCAGCCGCAGATAGACCGAAGGCAGGAATTGTGGATAGCCGGTGGCACCGGCCCAGCTTCCGACCAGACGGCTGCGCGGCACGCCCTGATCGATCATCTTCAAACCGGCGATGAACTCGTTCGCGAACAGGTCGCGCCGGCGCCCTTCATAAGCCAGGGTTGCCAGTGCGCGCAGCAGATCGAAGCTGCCCATCACCGATCCATAGCCTGTTTCATGGCCATAGATCGCAACCATGATCGATTCGGGCACGCCGGTTTCACGCTCGATCCGCGCGAGATGGTGACGCAGCGCCTGATATTTGGCGCGCCCGCGATTGATCCGCGGCGCATCGACATGCCTGATCCGATAGGGCGCGAAATTGGGTATCGGCGCATTGACCGAGCCGCCGGGCTGGTCGCGGTCAAGCTCGACCACGCGCGCGTTGAACGTCAATGTCGGCATAACCGATTCGAGCGTGGCACGACTGACGCCCTGGCGTTCCGCCAGAGCGCGAAGCTGTGGCAGATAGGCCTGGAATGCCGCCTCCTCGCTCTGTGCGATCGCCGGGGCCGGTGCGAACAGGCCTGTTACCGGCAACGCAATGGCTGCCAACGACATCGAAATCGGGATTAAAAGACGCATACAACTCCCTCAATGACGTCAGACTGCCACAGGCTTCGCGTCAGGTGAATCCCCTTTCGACCCGCATCCGGCACATCAAGGCCGATGCACCGACCCCCCTTTCCCTTTTTCCTCCGAGCGAATATGCCGCGCGAGCCGGACGGGTGGCCGAGTGGTTTAAGGCAGCGGTCTTGAAAACCGCCGTGGGTGCAAGCTCACCGTGGGTTCGAATCCCACCCCGTCCGCCAGTTGGCCCTAAAAATTCAAAGAAATGCGCCATTTTTGATGTGGCCGAATCTTTTTCCCCACCAAAACGCCCACACAATCAATTGTCGACCGAATCCTGTTCAAGCGCATAGTGTGGCTCGTGGGGAGGATGCGATGTCCGAAAAGTATACGTTCGGAAGAATTTCCGATCTTCAGGTTCTCAGGCTCGGCGAGGCGCTGACCAATCTCAGTGACCAAGGAAGAATGCAAGCCTGGGTCGGCGACATCGAAGTGGTGAGGCTAGAGCGACCGGAAGCCAATTCGACCAAACTGAGTGAGAATCTTGCCGCGTCGCTCAACGCCAATTCTTACATTTTGACGCGCATGCACTGGTCAATGGACGTGGCATGGGTCGAGTACCGGCGCGCCCAGCGTTGGGGCACGAACCGCAATGGTAGCGAGATGTGGCTGCCGTCGACGAACGCATTTATCGACAGCTTGGAAATCGAATTTGGAGGCGATCAAACCCATGTCGAAAAGATAGTTCCAATTATTACCAACCTTCTGTCTATGGCTCCGCCCGTGGACGCAGATGATAAGAATGGTAATGAATCTAACAAATCGGCTGCTATCTTAAACCAGATGACGGGCGTTGTAGCCGAACTCGTTCAGCACACCTCCAGTCGGCAATTGGAGCTTGATGCCTACCGTCAGAAGATTGAGAGTGAAAACAGGGCTGCTCTCACTTCGGAAAGGCAGGGGCTTGAGCTAGAAATCGAACAAATGCGCGAGGATTTGCGCAAAAGATATCAAGAGCTTGCAGAGCGCGAAGCTGGACTTGATGATCGCGCCAACACACATGTCCGGCGAGAATTTGCAAAGCAGATGGCCGAATTGTCTGACACGCGCCTAAGCAAAAACCTTTTGCAGCAATCGAACGCTAGCTTCTTTATTCCGCTTGGGTTGGCGGTTATGGCCGCCACAGCCCTCGGCATGCTCGTTCTTTCAGAAATTGATCAAGTGAATGACTTCGTGGGAGGTATCACAAAGATATCTAACGACATTACGATTCGCTCGGATCAAAAGCCCACATTGATTGCGGCGCTAAACTCTCAGATCCTATTCGCTCAGATTCGAGCCGGCCTCCAATCGGTTGGCGCTGCGGCCCTCATTTGGTTCGCACTCCGTTTCGCCTCTGCGCGCTATCGCTCAGTAAGCAACTGGGAGCGCGATTTGCACCGGTTTCGATTGGACACTGAGCGAGCAGGCTTTTTGGTGGAAGGCGATCTAGAAGCCCGCAAGGTGAATGATCAGGGGCTACCGGACGTCCTTTTGCAGAGCTTTTCCAGAGGGCTTTTCAGCAGCGCCGATTCGGAAGCCCATGATAGCGCGGATGGGATGGGCGCGACCCTCAACACCATTCTTGGCCAAGCCGCTAAGCTTCGGATTGGGCCGGATGGTGCGACGGTCGAGGTTGAGGGTAAGGGACTGCGCCGCGCACGGCGAGAATTGGACGAATAGTGCAGCTACCATTCGGTGACAGGTGCGCCGGCTTCGAACCAATTAGTGAACACCCCGACCGATGCCCTAGCCCCGGCCACTACGCCCTAGACGTGGGGTGTTGCGATTTGCGACTCCCCGGCCCCAAAGTAAAGCCCCGGCCGAATGAACGACCGGGGCAAATTCGCAACGATTGGGATTTCAGGTTTTGTCAGGTCGGCGGCACCAGCCGGATCGGTGGCCATGCCCGCCGACTGTACGGCTTGGGATGCGGCTGGCTCTCCCGGTCTCGTTCCAGATGCGCATTTACGGCGGCGGTATAGTTCACCGGCCCGCTGCTCTGGTCCTCCCCATATTGCGGGGCGTCCAGTTCGTCCGCCTCCCAATCGCAATCAGAATCGCCGATCGGGCAACCTGGGCCGTGACCGGTGAGGACATCGGCGGTCAGTCCCTCGTCTTCTGCGTTCCCGGTGTCCAGCTCGTCGCCGTAGGGCTCGTTGTCGGCGTCACCGTCGATCGCGTCGAGCCGATCTATCATCCGCTCAACCGCCCGCTCCAGCGTCGTGCGCGGCAATGATGGCATAGCCATCAACAGCGCCTCAAGCTGGACCGGCGTGGTCGAGAGGCGTTGCACGTCCCGGCGCATCCACGGGCGGCGCTGTGGACCCTTCTCGAGCATCTTGCGGCGCGGATGGGTCATGACCATGCCTCTGGAACACGGGCGAGCCATGCAGCACGCTTCTCTTTGTAAATTGGAGCGGTTCCAACGGTGACGCAGCAGCGCCCGCACGCCTTCACGGACCGAACGAAGTCAGCGCACTGCGTTTTGGTCAAGAACGGAAGCTGCGACCAACGCTCAATTAGATCGAACAAGGCTGCAATCGCCGCGGATTCCGCTTCTCCCGCCCGCTTGAGCTGTTGGCATGAGGCGCCCGAGATGCGGAAATAGCAAAGCTCGGTAGCTGCGGCCTCAGCCCGAAAACGTGCGATCTCGGTCAGGCGGCAGAAATGCCAGTGTTCGTCGCGGGCGCGGCTCCTCACCCTCCGCCGCTCTTCGACCCGCTCAACCTCGGTTAGCGCGTCCTGCGCGATCAGTTTGGAAATGAAGGCGGCGGCCTTGGTTTGACCGTTTATCATCGCGCGACCTCCCCACGCTCAGGGCAACCAGGTAGGGAGCACCGTTCTCCATATTCGGGATGCCAGTTTGATACGCCGCATATCGAGCAAGGACATGACGAGGTTTCGCCGAAGCTCCGGGCCACCAAATAGGCGGCGAGGGCGGCGCCATGGTCGCGGTCGGCGATGATTTGGGCACGTAGCCCATCCAGCTTGTGACAGGCCGCGCGGTCGATCGCACGGAAGCGTGACAGATATAGCCGATCCTGCGCGACCATGGCGATTCCGCCGTTGTCGGACCATGCAGCGAACCAGTCGGCCGGGGTGAAGGTGGGGGCCGAAGCCCCCGACACGATTGCGGGAGCAGGCATGTCAGTTCGCCCCCATTTCGGAGTAGTGCATCTCGTAGGAGATGCCGTTGTGCGTCATCACGTCGCCCGCGAACTGCCGTTCGATGTCTTCGAGTATCGCGACCATGACAGCGCACTTGACGCCGCATTTTCGGCATCCGCGTTCGCAGCCCGGAGTTGGACGAAGAACGCCATGTCGTTCGGTGCCAGCGTCGATCGCGGCACGATGCTCGCGAACGGCGCGACGGGCGTTGTTGAGATCGGCGATGGTGTAAGGAGTGGCCATATCAGCGCCTCCCCGCCAGCAGCCGACGTGCATCGGCCAGGACGCTCTCAGCATGATCATCCTGGAGAGAGTCGCAGGCGATCTCGATCTTGACGAGCAGCGCCGCCGTGTGCGGCGCCGGAACCTGCATCAGCTCAGATCGTGCCGCCAGGAAGCTCGGCGCGGCCTCGTAGATCGCCGCCGATATCTCCGCTGCCCGGTACTTCTTTTGGATCCGCGCGACCTCGTCGCGATCGATGATGAACTGATCAGCCTCGACCTCGATGTTGATCGCGTCACCCGTGCGATCGACATAGGCGCGCAGCTTTTCGATCGCCTTCGCTCGATCGTCATCGGTTCGCAGCCGATAGACATCGTAATGAGTGGCGTTTCGATCCGGCGTTTCAGCCGTGATCCGTGCGTCCGAAATGGTCTGCTGATCGTAAAGCGCGCTGAACGCGTCGTTGATCGGCTTGAACTTCGCGCAGGCGGTATCCCATTGGCTGGTGTCCGCCGCCGCAATCGCGGGCGCGGCAATTGCGATCGGCGCCAGCGCGATTGCGCCAAGAACGGTGCGTCGGTTGGAATTAATGGTTAGCGCGCTTTGATCGGACGCGCGCAAGGGTGTAGTGCCAGCCATAGCTGTGCCCTCCTCAACAGGGTTGCAGTCAGACCGGCTGTGGGAAGGTAGTAGCTCCCCGGCCGGTCGCCCGATCATCGATCGAACTGGCGCAACTTGTGCCACATTAACCACGGTGTCAACTCAAGTTGTGCCAGTGGCGCAATTGGGTTAACGTGCCCATATGGCAGACAGCAAGAGCCCTAAGGACCAGCGTATTCCCGTCATGATGACCGCGGATGAGGTAAAGGCGATCGACGACTGGCGATTTGCGAACAGGGTTAGTTCGCGAGGTGAGGCAATCAGGCAGTTGATCCGGGCGGGGCTTTCTAAGGCATAACGAAAGGCCGTCTAATGAGCGTTTCCGACGAGAGGGGTGAAGTTTCCGACGAAGGCGATATGCTGATCGCCTTGCAGGGGCGCATCGTCGCACTGGAGCGGATCATAGTCGGGCTGATGGCCCAAGCAGGCGCGCAAATGGCCGAAGATCCAGAAGAAGGTGTGGAGATGATGCGGCGGGCGCTCTTCGCCAGCCAGCAGAACGCAACGCGCGACATTGGCGACTATGTCGACGCTGTGTGGTCGGAGGCCGTCAAGGCCATGGAGAACAATTTCGCCAATGCTGCGAAACGCGCGCGTCGGGGGGCGTAGCGTCGAGAAATGCCCCCGGGGCAGCATGTCTTTCGACCCGCGACCGCTCCACGTCCAAGACACCGGGGCGCTGTCGGGCGATATAGCGGCTTTCCGACAAAGCACCAATAGCCCACCCTTCCCCGTCAGCCACCGACCGTGCTAGCCTCCCTATAAATGGGGGGTAGCCATGAAAACAATCGGTTGGCTTATGTGGAGCGCAGGGTTCTTGTTGGCCCTGTGGGCGATGTTCGCCTTCGACCCGTCTGTGCCGAGCTATTCGACCGCCAGCGGACTTCCCGAGCGGATCGTCAATCTTCAACTCCAACAACTCCAGTTGCTGATCGCTCAGGCCGGAATGGCGATGTTCATCGCCGGCGTGATTGCGCACTGTGCAGGAAACCTTGCGGAGACGCTTGGCGCCCCCTCACCCGCCGAAATCGCCAGCGCGATCTATTCCAGCCAGGTTACGGAGGATGCGCCGCCAGCGGAAGCGAGCGTTGCCGAACCGGCTGGGTCCGGCGAGGACGATGATACCCTTATGGTGCGCCACGGCATTTCGCGGGATGGCGAAGAATACGTCTATGCCGGTCATCGCTACAGCAGGCTTTCCGATGCCGTCGCCCATGCGCAGAAGCAGCGAGATGGGTGGTCACAATAGTGGGAAAAGATATGTGTGAAACGCGTATGCCCTCTGAAATCCGCCACTGATCGCCCATCATCGGCGGATGTTATGTCCGTCATCGCGGTCATGATGCATCGGTATCGGGCCGGATCAGTTCGCCAACGCGATCCTCCGGCCATGTGTGCAAGGTCTTGATCGAATATCCGCGCTTGCCCACGCGCAGTAGCTGGACGCCCCCGCCGGAGCGGTGCGCAACTGCCGCGCCTTCCACCGGAGACCATCTGAGCCGCGCGCGCTGCAAGGCAACCATATCGACGCCATCGCGTTCGACGTCGAATTGCGCCGGGTCGTTGAGGTTGGGCCACCGCTCGCGAACCTCCTCCGGCGATATGCCCCCCGGGCCCCCGCCTGAGACGTGCGAATTGATGGTGGCCACGGACATCGGGGGAATGAACGCCCCGAATATCGAGCCATCCGAATCTATGATCGCAAGCACGGGCTCGGCATCCTGCTTGGACCACATCGCCATGAAAATAGCGCAGACGAAGCTGTTGAAGCCGGTTGCGGCCGCCTCGGCGACGAGTGCGGCCATTACCCGGGGCAGGCATGCAAGCATCGCGCGCGCATTGCGCGGCGCGTGCAACGATATCTGATAGAGGATCGCGTGCGGATCGGCATTCCCCATCGCCGCCATGCCCCACGGGAAATCATGACCGACGACAAACTTGCTATCGACGGCGAGCAATTCGCCGGTCGCCTGATCGGTCGCCGCCATATCGGTTATCAGGTACGCGCATCGGCCCTGCCGAACGGCGTTTATGACTGTCATGGCGAACTCCCCGTCGGATGAGTTTTCGTCAGATCAAGTGTGGCGGCGGGGGTCGGAGCCCACGCCATGATCTTCATACCGAGCGCCGTGATGGTGGGCTGCATTGTGACAGCGCCGAAAACTGCGACCGCGATTCCCACGACCGTCCCGACGGTGCGAATTGCTTTTGCCATCAGGTACCCTTTCGCGCGCGAAAATAGCTTGTCGTATTTTGCATTCTCAGTCTCCTACCGGGGGATGCGGCACCCCGCCCTCCTAATCTGCCTCCACGATCCTGAGGTGGCTGCGTCCGACACTCTTCCCGGATGCGAGCGCTTCGGAGCCGCCCCGCAGGCACGAGGCCATGTCCCGGAGCTTGCTGCGGACTTGCGGATCGGAGGGGATGTTCTCCAGACCGGCTGCCATCTCCTCGAAGCTCATGATATCCGAGCCGTGGATTATCCCCGCCAGGTACATGGCCAGCATGCGCTGAGCCACCAACTCCGAGTGGATGTTCAGCAACACCTCTTCCATCGATAATTGACCGCTCACCCTGGAAGTCTCCTACTTGCCCTCTTGAATATCTGGCGCTGCGCTTCTCCGACACTGGCGACGCCGGACGCCGTGGTTGCCTGCATGATGGTATTGTTCACTTGAGCGAGAAGCTGCGGCGTGGTGATTCCTCCGCGGGCGTCGAGGGTGAAGTTCTGGATGATCGTCGTGGAGCGCCCCTGCGCAGCAATCTGATGGTTCGGGATTACGACGCCCGCCTGGTTCCCCATGCGCAGGATCTCAGGCCCGTTCTCGCCGACGAGATACGATCCACCGGCAGAGACAGGGCCGCCGAAGGCGCGCGCGCCGTCCGAGCCCGAACCCCCGGACGATGCGGCCTTCGTGCCGAGCCCCAGCAGTCCAAAGAGCGCATCGATCACATGCTTCTTCAGTGCCAGTTTGATCAATTCCTGAACGATTGATCCGATGGCGCCCTTGAGGCCAAGGGCCTTCGTGGCGGCGCGGGCAAAGCCGTCTTCAACGCTGCGGAGGCCGCCAACGGCGATTTCTTCCAACTCGCGGTTGATGTCGGCGGCCGTCTTCGGAATGGAACGAAGATAGCTTTGGAGCGGGCCCTCGTATTCGCGGTCCAGCCGTTCGTTATCGCGCGCCTTCAACTCGTCGAGCCGCTTTAGCCGAATGGTCGCCTCGTCGCGCTTTGCCTTGTCGATCGTGCGATCAGCTTCCTGAGCCTGGAGTGCGCGGCGCTCGGCCTCGTAGGCATTGTCCAGCAATTTACGCTCGATCTCATGCCTTTCCTCCCGGCTGTCGGCTAGATCCAGCGACGACCGCAGAATGTCACGTTCGATGCTGGCCGTTGCGTCCGCGCGGACACGATCCTCTTCGGCCGATTGCTTGTCGAATTCGCGAGTGGCGGCCTTCTGGATCGGGCTATCGGTTCGGATGTCACCGTTATCGTCGCGTCCGTAGAGCCGATTAAGCTCGGCCTGGCGGGCCTTTCTTTGCTCGGCGGAATAGTGTTTCTCGGCCTGGATTTCGGCTGAGCGCTGGCGATACTCCTCGTCAAGAAGCTCACCGGTGATCTTCAATCGATCGGCTGCGTTGTCCGCAAGCCCAAGCTCGGCCTGTAGCCGTTCGGTGTGGAGGCGCGACAATTCGCTTTTGAAGCGCTCCTCGATCTCCGCCGCGCTCGGCCCGCTGGCGGGCTTGCTCTTGCTGGGTGGCCTGTCGGTCTTTGGACCGTCCTCGTCTTCTTTGGGCCCATTAAGCCCTTCGGTGACGGCGCCGGCTGCTGCGAGCGTCGCCGCAGTGGCATCGCGCAAATGGTCTTCGGCGGCGGCCCGCTCATTGCGCGCATACTTTCGCGCCGCAAAGCCAAATGGAAGGCTGAAGGGCATAGTCTCAGCCCAACGCTCATTTTCGCGGGCCGTGATGAACCGATCGCGCGCCTGGTTGAGATTGGCGCGCGCCGCCTGAAGCGTGGCCCACTGAGCGGTAAGGCCCATGGTCTTGAGCGCGGCGGCCAAGCGGTTCGTTCGTTCCTCAAGGTTCTTCGAACGCTCCGCGCCCTTGTCCTGAGACTTGGCCAGCGCCTCATGGGCGATGCGGGCCTTTTTCGCCTCGTCATAGAGGCGTTCGAATCCCCCGGCCATATCACCGGCTGCCTCGCTCAACTCCCTCATCTTATCGCGGGTGTTCTCGGCCTCGGATCCGGCCAGCGCGATTGCAGCGATAATCGCGGTGATCGCGAGGCCCACCGGGCCACCGAAGGCTGCCAGCATTGCCCGACCCGCACCTGCGCTCGCGAAAGAAAGCGCTTCCATCGACGTAGCTGCGCCACCCGCGCGCGCCTGGAGTGCGAAAAGCGCATTGCGCGCTATCGTGCTCGACCCTGCCGCCGCCAGCATGCTCGCGGTGAAACGACCCGCCAGCAATGTCGCGACAACCGCCAGCGCCGTGGCCACGGTATCGATGTTGTCCGCGAGCACCATGATGCCCTGCGAAATTCGCTCGGTCGCACTGAGCGACTGATCGGTCTCGCCGATGTACCGGCCAAGCGCATTGTTCAGGATCGTGAACGAACCGGAAAGCGTGAGCGTCGCTTTGTCGGCCTTTACGATCGCGCTGTCCGCGCCCTTAAGCAATGCCTGCACAAACTCTGTGACCTGGACCTTGCCGGCCTTCACGTCCCGAGTCAGCTTCGCGACCGAGCCGCCCCATTTATCGCTGCCGGCCGCGACAGCCTGCAATAGCGGCCGCGCACCGTCGATCAGGCTGTTATATTCTTCGGCCTGAACGGTCGTGCCGCCGAGCACCTGGGAAAGCTGCAGAAGTGCTCCAGCGGCCTCCGTGGCGGTCTGACCGGAAATCTTCAGGGAAGCTGATACCGCCTCCACGATCTTATACTGCTGTGCCTGGCTCAGGTTCAGTTCTTTGGCGGAGGAGGCGGTGCGTCCGTACAATGTGCCGATCGATTCGAGCTGCACGCCATACTTCTGGGCGATCGCGAATAGATCATTTTGAACGCCGGCGAGGTTGGCGCCCTCAACGCCGGCCACCTTCAGTTGGTTGGTGAAGCGAGTATAGCCATCGGCAAGTTCCATGATCCGGGTGGCGCCGAGATAGGTGCCGAACGCTCCGGCCATCTGCTTGAGCGAACTCGTAATCTGGGAGCTGTTAGCTGCGATAGAGCGCTCTAGGCGATCAGTCTGCCGCTCGATCGCAGTAAGGTTCCTGCCGGCCTCGCGCTGAAGCCTGCTTAGATTGCGCTCGACCTCATCGAACTTGCCCCGAATGACGATATCCAGCTCATCCACGGTCAACGCCATGTCAGCTTCCTCTTGCTTTGAGTGCGCGGCGGATGCCGGCGCTAAGACTGCGGCGGAAGGTCACGACCGCCTTCTTTCGATTGCGCTGGAGCGCTGGGCGCATGAACGGGCGTGCGGCCATTTTCGATGTCCCCAGCTCCAGTTCCAACGAATAAGGCGCAGCCGAAACCACGCGCACTTCACTCCGTGAGGCTTGGATCGTGTTGATGTTGCGCGAGAGAAGGCTTGTGTCTTCGTTTGGCGCTTCACCCGGCCGCGAGGGGACGTGCTGCTTGCCGCTGACGGCGCCCTCTGTGATCGAAAGCGCGGCATCCACTTCGACAAGATGCCCGGCCGCGAACAGGCCCTGGGAAACGGCGCGATCCGCCTCAAGCCTGCTGAGACTGCGAAGGCGCTTGAGTAGCCGCTGAGTGCCCTTAACGGTCATGACGCGCGGATTGCCGCCCGCTGTGGGCGGGATGGTGGGGATGGCGCGAGCGGCTTTGATCGCCACGGCGGAAATGCTTGGGAATGGCTCCACAATCGGAGGACAGGATCTCCGCCATCCTCTTAACCGGACGCCGTGACATCTGGGTTCGCGAGATGGAAGGCGACGACATTCATGCACGCCCGCTGGAGCACAGTGCATCGCTCCTCGTTCACGGTGCCATCACCATTCAAGGGCAGAGCGGCCAGCGCATCGATTTCCACTCGGTTAAACCCGGCCTTGAGCATGGCATAGTGCGTCGCAGACCGAAGCTCGCCTTCCGATTTCAGAAGTTCAGTCACGACGGCACCAAGGGGACCGCAAACTTTGGTGCCGTCGCGACTGCTGCAGGCATCGCCCGCAGGCCCCCCCGGCCCATGACTGCCGGGGCAACGCTCGGATTCTTGATCTTCGGCCATTAGAAATTGACTTGGAAGGCAACCGGCAACCCCGGCTCGTCAGAAGATGGCTCAACCGTAAGGCCGCGCGCGCGAAGAGCCTCCACCTGGTCATCGAACAAGTGGAAAGTGTCGATTTCCTTCGCAAGCCATGAGCTGCCAGTGGCGTGTTCGATCAGGATGCCATTCGGGATGAAGGCGGCGCCGGTTTCGGCGGCTCGCACCTGATAGCGTTTCCGCGAGGCAAGCCTGTCCTGCATCGCCTTTAGCTTCCGCTGCTTTTCGTCGTCGTAAGCTACGGCGCGCTGGCGCTCCGCATCGTCCAAGGCCTTGAGCTGTGCTGAGCGGAGATCGACCGGCCAAGCCATGTTCGGGCCATCCATACTCGGCAGCTTCAGCTTCGTGATGCGGAGAACCGGAGTGCAATTATTCCAAAGTCCATTGCCGCCGTATCCGCGGGCGATCATCTCCGGACTTTGGAGCGCGGCGCCGCCGCCTGGTCGATTGGCGTTGATATGTGGAAGGCGAGCTTCGTGGGCTTCGATCCTGCCAAGAAGGCAGACCAGTTCGGCCAACACGCGAGGGTAAACCTCTGCGATCTCAGCGGCAAGTTCGCTATTCTCCTGCGCGAACGACCGATATTCCGCCGCGCGAGATTGTGCCTGCGCGGTTTCCGTCAGCTCCTTGAATCGATCGCGCAATCGAGCGATCTGACCGTCTAGGCGCTCGATCGTGAAAGATAGGCTGTCAGCAGTAGACCTTGCCTCGCGCGCCTCTGCGGCCAGCGTCATGGGATCGGTGGCTTGTTCGAGTGCCGCCACGCGGAAAGCCTCTGCCTGGCTCCGCTGCTGAACCGCTTCTTCGATAAGCGCTTCGACATCAGCGGCCCTAGGCGTTGACCCCATCATCGCGCGAAAACGTTCATCGAAAGGCTTTGCCATGATCATTCCTTTGTCGGCTCCGAGTGCGGGAGCGTTGAAAACGGTCAGTATCGGTGGTCGCGGGCGTAGTTCCGCATCTCTTCGTTTGAAGTTGTGCCGGATCTCTCCGGCTGCCGCACGGTTGCGGACGTTGATCGCTGCGGCACATGCTGATCCGCGCGCGCGGCGTCGCGGGCGCCAGCGTTGACGGATGCTGCGTGCTCACGCGCCGCCGCTCGGAACGCGTCAGATCGCATCCGTAGCGCTGATATGTGCGCGTCCGCGCGAAACTGGAATGTGGCGTCCTGCCCACTAAGAGCTGCGCTCACGCCCTGTCCGGCAACCGTTTGTATGAACTCGGCTGCGACTTCGGCGGCGGCTTTCTCGATATCGGCTTGAGACATGCTTTTCAGCAGCTCATCAACCCCGATACCTTGCGTCTTCGCTAGTGACGCAAAGCGCGCGCGCAAGGCTTCGTCGATCGTTTTCGGTTCGGGGCCATGCCGCCCCCTATTATCTCCAATGCGGCATTCAGTTCCCGCACGGCCGGCGGCGACAAGGGCGATGTGATTTCCGCGGATTTGGCGCTGTACTGCCTGATAGCGGGTGCCGTCGGGCGCCACGCCATCTTGCCAGAGAAGATCACAGGTATAGCCGGCGCTCAGTTCACGTGCCTGTCCGCTCTCGTATGCAGACACGGCGGACCCATCGGCTAGCATCAGAGGAATTTCGATGTACTCACCATCACGGGCAACGCGCCCTTCGGTGTAGCCTACCGACAACTTGGACCAGTTCTGCGCCGAAACAGGCTGGCTCGGATGATCGAGCGTGATAGCCTTGTGGGCGAAGCTGGCCATGGCAGCCTCGTCAAACACCTGGCCTGGATCTCGATAGACATTGACGGTTTTGAGGTCAGGCCGCCCGACCTCATATCCCGCGTAGGTGTAGATGCCAGATCGGGCAAAGCGGGCGGTGGCGGCAAGTCGACCATCAGCGAGGCGGCGGACCTTTGTAAGCGGGGCTCGGTCCTGAAGCGTGATTTTCATTGCCTGCCTCTTGGTCGGCTCCGAGTGCGGGAGCGGATTGGGCAATGATTATTCGCCATCGGCCGGTTCAGTTACCGCCATCAGTTCCAGGTCAACGGCCTAAGTTTAACTTAGCCAGTGCCGGCGATCTGCGCGCCTGCGCGCAGCAACCTACGCCGCTCGCTCTCCTGAACCGATACAACGCCCTGATAGGGTCGGACGGGGCGAGCCCTTTCAAGCATTTCCCCCCGCTCTTGGAGCGCGGGCAGAACGTCAACCCAGCCTTGGAGGATCGCCAAAGCCACAAGTCGCGCCTGGGATGGGTTGCCCGCGATGTGCCTGGCAATGAACGCCTCTCGATCATCGGTGAGAAGCCTCCGGGCGCCGTCCCAAGAATCAACGATGCCGGCTAGAAATGCTCTGCGGACGATATCAACCGGATCTATGCCCGGCATTTCCGAATGATCGTCATTGAATTGGGCCAAGCCGATCGCCCTGAAGATCTCACTCAGCGTCCGGCCGGTTCCGAACTCCAGCGCCGCAATCCACTCCGGTCTGAGATAAAACTGATATTGCCCCTCGGGAAACTCGATTGCCGGATGTAGGCTGGGAGCCTCGCGGCGGAGGGTACGTCCGCCAGTAGGCTTTGATTTCTGCTGATTATTAGCCATTGCTTCGCCTTCCTTTGATCGCATCCCCACTGTTAGGCCCACCAGGCGATGCCATGCGTTCCCTGGGTGGTGTCACGATCTGCCTGTTGGTGTACCGACGCGAACGCCGTTGCGGGCGGGGTTGGAATCCCGAAATTTCGGAACGGGCATGACGCAACTCATCACCGCCTGCCTCTTCGATCCAGCGCGCGATCGTCCGTGCATGGGCATGATAGTGCCACTCTATCCCCTCCCATCCGAGTTCAATGAACCTTTCCCGAAAATCCAACGGTAGGGGCCGAATGGGCTTGAGCATGCCGTAACTGGGGTTCCGCTTAGGCATAAGCGCCCCACGTGCTGAATGTTGAGAACAATGCACCGCGACTGACGATGTGCGTGCGTAGCGATATCGCTACGCCTCGCGCACGCGCGCGATGTGTTGCGCAAACACGCCGCCCCGGAACTCCATGATGGGCGCGCGGGCGCGCGCGTACTGCTCCCGAAATAGGATCATTCACCGTACAGCTCCGCGAATAGGAGACTGGCGCGCGCCAAAAGGGGCTGGTCAGTGCGGCTGCCGGAATTGCTGCTGCAACTGTCGGCGCCACGATCAGCGTTGTCCTCGATCGGAACCCCATGACTTACGGGTGCGTGCACGTGCGCGGGCGATGCGTCCGGTGTTAGGATTTGTTGGGGCCGCATGGGGTTCCAACGACGCGCAAGGTTCGCGCGCGATTTCGCTCGGCCCTCTTCGCTCTTGGGCCCTGTGCTCAGGCCGCCATGCATCTTGCAACGACCGTTCGCGTAGATGCTGAGCATGGCACACGGCGTCCCGGCTCGTGTCCTGGCGCCGCATTGGAGTGACGCTAGATGCTTCGGGAGCGTCGGAAGCGGGATGAGGCGCGCCCGAGCTGGCGGCAAGCCTTGGCTAACCCGGCCGGCGGCGAAAGCCTCAATCGCCGCGTTCGCCGTCCTGACATCGCTGCACCGTTGATAGAATTCCCTCAACTCTTTTCGAAGCGCGGGCGTTGACGCCGTTGACGGCCTGCGTCGGGAGCCCATGACAGGCGCGCGCGCGTCACTGGCCAACTCACCTTCGCTATCAGGCGCCAACATTTACCAGTCTCCCATGGGGTTCCGATTGGTCCGCATCCTGGCGTTCATCGCGTGAAGGCCCGTCAATCAGGCTCGCCAGGAATTGGCGTTCGTGATCGATCACGGGCAAAAGATCCGCCGCATCAATGTGGCGTTGCAATGTCAGCAAGACAGCGCGCAGCACTTCCTGCGCCATGTGCGAGGACATCAGCTCCCCCTCCCCGACATGCTGGATGTGGACAGGGACGCGTAGGGACGCATTGGACACGTTTTCCCGTTACCGCTCACGCGCGCGGGCGAGTGTTCAGCAGAATAATGCGCCCTACGTGACCCTACGTGACCCTGCTTAGGCATCTCGCCCTCCCGTCGAGCGCAGGCTGATCCCGCGATAGGTTCTGAGGCCGTTCGACTTTTTGCGCTGAAACCCGCGCTTTTCGAGACTTGAGCCGAAGGCCTTGGCCGTGCTCGGATCCTCGCCATTCGCTCGGGCATATTCCGACCAATCGCGGAACAGAGCTGCCGGCAGCTCGAACTTGTCGCGCGCCAGTTCACAGCGCTCGGCGATCCATTGGCCAAGCACATCTTGATCGTTGAAGTACGCATCGGTCGCTGCCGTGACGGCACTGGGGCGAACTAGGCCATTGCGCTGCCAGTCCATGCAGCCCTCAATCATCCACGTAAGGATCTGCGGCCATTCTGCGCGCAGCTTGTCCTCCAAGAGCATGTCAGGCTTCGGTGGGACGTGCTCAAACGGAATGATGTTGATCCGGCGCCTGGTCGCAACGTCCACATTGTTGAGGGCTGGATGGTGATTGCCGACGATCAGCAGTTTGAACTTCGGAACAAATTCAAAGAAATCCTGCCGCATATACCGTGCGGCAATCGGATCGCCGCCGGTCAGTTGCTTGATCCTCGCTTCCGCCCATTTACGTCCATCTTCGGTCTCTGACGCGGACACGAGGCGTGCACCTTGGAGCCGCGCAAGTTCAGTAGGATGGCGATCCCCCTTCGATGCGGTGAAGGTTTCCATCGCCGCGGTCGTGGCATAGTCACCAAGGATATGGCTCGCGGTATTCAAGAAGACGGATTTGCCGTTCTTGCCGACGCCATAGATAAAAAACAGCGCGTGTTCGCGGGTGTCGCCCGTCAGCGCGTACCCAAGAATCTGCTGGAGAAACCGGATCAATTCGGCATCGCCACCCGTGGCCTCGTCCATGAATTGGAGCCAGCGAGCGGGCTTGCCTGGCGCCGGCGCTATTGCGGCCTGCCGGGTGATAAAATCGTTCGGCAAAGGTTCACGCATTCCACCGGTTCGGAGATCGACCGTTCCGCCCGGCGTGCCCAACAGGAAGTTGTCAGCATCCCATATCTCGGATGTGACGGCATGTGTCGGATCGGCCCGCGCGAACCTCTCCGCCCCGGCGGCGAACGCGGAGCGGACGCTAGCCTTGGGAGTCAGCTCGGCGGCGATTTCCCGTGCATAATGGAATGCGCGCGCGGTCTCGTCGCGGCGCCAATGGGTGCCGACGAATTCGAACCACTTACCGACATGGTGATCGTACCGGAGACGGTCGCAGAACTTCCGCGAAAATGCGAGCGCTGCCGTGTTCTCCGATAAGTCGAACTCCGGCGATCGGAACGGCAGTATATTGGGATCGCGGGGCGCGTGAGCGCCGCCCAGCGGGACAGTCGGCCACGGATCGCGGGCGCTATCCATGTTCCCACCCAAGACGATTGAGGGTGCCCGCGACGATGCCGAGACGCCGGCAGGTTATTGCAGCTTCAGCGATACAGCCTCGCTCATCGGGTCCGTTCGGCCATGCGAAGCACCAGCGCGCGGCATGGCTGTGCAACACCCTGTAGACGTCGAGGGCATCCGGGTGGACGGCGCGCGGATTCGATATCTTGCGCGCGGCCCAATCCCGAGCCCTCAAGATCGATATGCGGTGATTGCGCGTCTCGATCGGCTCGGCCACCCCAACGAACGTGTCGAGGGCATTTTCATAACGAGCATGATCGACTGGTTGAGTGGTCACGGCGCAACCCTCCGAACCACGATCGGAAGTCCCTGCCGGATTGCCGGATCCTGCACCGCGCGCATGACCTGCTTGAAGGGTCCAGCTTCAGTCCTAGCGGATGGCAGGGGCACGCGGCCGCTAGTCCGTCCAAACCACGAGCCGTCGGCGAGTCGCTCCACAAGCCAGCAGCGAATGGGAATTTTTTGCACGGGAGCGGTCATTCGGCACCCCCTGTAAGATCGAGAATGCGCCAGCCATGACAGAGGCGGAGTCCGCCGGCCCAGCCGCGAGCTTCATTGTGATTTGGGAAATGCGCGTCGAGACTTTCGCCTTCCGGCTCCGGCCGTACCGTCACGTCGAAGCCATCCCCGAACGGGCCGGAATCAATTTTGATCACCGTCTCGCCATTTGCAGGCAGCGGGTCTTTGGGGTATGAAATCCGGGTCAGGGCTTTGGTCGGCGCTGATTTCGGGGCGGTCTGCCAGGGCCGCCCCTTTCGCTTTCCGGGCAACCTCATGCCGCTTCGCCAACGAGGCGGCGGATGCTGTCGATCTTGACGAGGCGGCGACCGCCGACGCGGACGGTCTCAATTCGCTCGTCTCTCATCCAGTTATAAATGGTAGCAGGGCAGACGCCGAGCGCTGCCGCAGCATTTTTAACCGTGGTTGTTACGGGCTCCATCGATCACTCCATCGTTGCGGCCAGAGCCGCGTTGATGGAATGTTGATGGCCTTCACCGGGGTTAGAAGTCGTCCGGGATTGCCGTTAATGCCGCGAAGTCAATTAGCGGATTTTGTGGACTGGTATTCCGCCTCCGCTTCCGCCAATCGCTCTTGAACCCAAGTCCGTTCCGGTATCTTCGGCCAGCGCTGATCCGAGCACCACTGCAACAACTCATTCTCAAGATCCGTACGGCTGAAATCCGCTGGCATGATGCCGCCGTGGTAATCCAGACGGTCGATAGCATGGGCGACGAAGCTGTCACGATCATAGACCCGCCGGCGACCGCGAGGTCTCGAAGGTTGAGGCGCTGGTACTGCTCCCCCGGATCGCGGCACCCAGGCTTCACGCAGGATTTCAAAGTCGCCAAATTGGAATTCAATGCCTATCAGATAGATGCCGAATTTCCCATCTGATTGCTTTTTGACCCACGAGGCATCGTCCCAGATCGTCGGATCTTGTTCGATGAGAAACCAAGTCGAAGGCTCAATGGGATGATTGGCATATTCGAAACGGGTGGTCGGAGCGGCCGCAATAAATGCCTCAAGATCCTTCGCCTGGTCAGGGCTGGGCAGGATGCTCCCTTGCGCGTGATATGCACGGATATGCTCGGCGGTGATCTGGGCAATCACCTCCGCGCTGTAGCGATCCTCCAAGTATTTTCGCGCCCGAGCGAAGAGAAGGCCGTCACGGAGCATCCTAATGAGCTTTGGGCGCGCGAACGGCTCCACGCTGGCAATCGAAAACCACGGATCGTTCATGCCGCCGCCCCCCTCAATTGGAGGACGTCGGCACCTTTCCCCGCGCAGTAATTCGACCACGCCTCCATCATCTCCCGGCGTTTCGCAAGCAGCTTGCCGCGCCGATACGCCGCTTCCACTTTGTTCTTTACGACATGGGCAAGGGCGGCCTCGGCAACATCGCTGGGGAAATGGGTTTCCTCGCTGACCCAATCGCGGAAAGCGCTGCGCATGCCATGAACGGTGCCATCCTCGGCCTTTACACCAGAGACCGCCAGCGCCTTAGCCATCGTGGCATCGGACATCGGCTTGTCTTTTAGACCGGGGAATACCAGCGTCTCATGGGCGGCGATTTCCTTTGCTCGCTCGATCACAGCGACAGCGGCATCGCTGAGCGGCACGACGTGCTCTTTCCCTGCTTTCATTCGATCTCCTGGGATGGTCCAGAGCTTTGCCTTGAGGTCGAATTCCGTCCATGCAGCACCTCTAACCTCTCCCGATCGCGAGGCAGTCAGGATGAGGAAGTGAAGCGCCATCCGGCCAATTGAGTCCGCCGCCGCCAATTGCTGGGTCAGGGCGGGCACCTTGACGTAAGGCAGGGCAGCGAAATTCCCCTTGCTCTTTGGCTGGGCACCTAGCGTATCGGTGATGCTCTTGGCGTTGAGCTGAGTTCCGCGGTACTTCATGCCGTGCGCCCAATCGACTACCTTGAGAATGCGCTGACGTACGCGGCGTGCCGTTTCGGGCTTTGCCTTCCAGATCGGCTCTAATGCCTCGATCACGTGCGTCTCATTGATCATATCCACTGGCATGCTACCGAGCTTGGGGAAGGCATAGGTCCGCAAGGTGTTGATCCATTGGTCCGCGTGCTTCGGGTTCCGCCAGTCGCCCTCATCCCGCTTATGAATGCGATCGGCTGCATCCTTGAAGGATGGTATCGTGCGCATCGCCTGTCGCCGCTCAGATCGGGTAAGGATGGCCTCTCCATCCCTGCCGGCGTTGCGTAGCTTTCGAGCTTTCTCGCGCGCTTCCGCGAGCGGCACATCCGCATACGGGCCAAGTCCGATGTCCCGACGCCTTCCAGACGCATCACGGATCCGGGCCAACCAAGAGCGCGCGCCGCTTGGCGACACGTTCAGGATAAGGCTCTCACCGACCGAATGGCGGCCAGGCGAGCGCATTGCATTGACTTCCGCCACCGTCGCAGGCTTCGCGCGCCGCCGTCCCATCGCGATATTACTCCAACCGTTTTCCCCACATAGATTGTTAGATACGGTTAGACAGCACTAGTCAACATTAGAGAACAAAAAGGGATAATCGGCAGATTATCGTGAGTGAATTTTATGCCCTTAGACAAATTTGGATGGCGGAGCAGCGGACACCCCGTCCGCCAGTTCCCGTCTTTGGGGGAAGGCCGCTCAAGCTCTCAGGTTGTCGCGAACGTCCATCAGGGCAAAACCGAGCAGATTTTCCCCGCGCCATTCCAGCGGATTACGCGCTTTCTCATCATCGGCTGCCAGTCCGATGCCCCAGATCTTGTCCACCGGGCTTGCTTCCACCAATATCCTGTCTCCGGTGGAAAACAGGAAATTCCGCAATCTGCCATTCTGCGCGAATTTCGCCAGATTGCCTTCGGTGACGATCCGGCGCTTTGCTCGGTCCCAGTCCGCTTCAACAAAGCCCTTCACCTGCCTGCCGAGATCTTTCACCTACTTCGGGCTGGGCGTGGCAATGACCTGGCGTGCGGTTTGATCATCGCCAAACAGCCGGGCTTTCCCGGCCATCATCCAGTATTCGGCAGTCGGATAGGTTAGGCCGTCGATCGTGAAATCGGCAGGCCACCATTGGCTGAAGCAGGATGCGGCTATATCCCCGTCCTTGGCAGGCCGATGCCCCCAGAAGAAGAGATAGTCGACGTCTGGATTCGCCAGGTACTTGGCCTCAAGCCATGTTCGATCGTAGGTCATCAAGCAGCCATACGGAAAACAGCCCTGCTACCGTCAAGAACCGGTCCAGCAGAATCGATGAGAGATCGCCAGGGTGGGCGGCCCCACCCTGGCTCTGGCATCTGGCGCCCCGGACCTAGACGCGATCGAGCGCCGCCGCCACGTCGTTGCGCAGATCCTCGAATGCCTCGATACCACAGGAATAGCGGACCAGGGTTTCGGGTATCCCAAGCTGGGCACGTTCCTCCGCGCTGCATTCGACATGGCTCGTCGTACAGGGCGGGCCGGCAAGCGTGTTGACCGACCCCAGGCTTGCGGCGCGATGCACGAGCTTCAGGGCATTGAGGAAGCGTTTCGTCGCGTCGAAATCATCGCCGACCGAAAAGCTTAATACGCCGCCAAAGCCCCGCATCTGACGCGCCGCGATGTCATGCGCCGGATGGCTTTCGAGACCAGGGTAAAAGACCTGCTCCACCTTCGGGTGCTCGTCCAGAAAGCGCGCCATGGCGAGCGCTGTCTCGTTCTGCCGCGCCACGCGCAATTCCAGCGTCTTCATGCCGCGCAACAGCAAATAGGCCTGGAACGCGCCAAGATTGCCGCCGGTGATCTCGCGGTAATGATAGACCTGACGGACCAATTCGGCGCCGCCGACAAGCGCTCCGCCCATCGCATCGTCATGGCCGCCCAGGAATTTGGTGGCGCTGTGCACAACCAGATCGGCACCCAGAAGGATCGGGTTCTGGTTGATCGGCGTCGCGAAAGTGTTGTCGACGATCGAGATCGCCCCTGCCCGCTTGGCCGAGGCGATGGCGCGTTCCAGATCGATGATCTTGAGCGTCGGGTTGGTCGGAGTCTCAAGATAGACGATCTTGCACCCGCGCGCGATCGCAGCGTCGAGCGCATCACCATCGCCGGTTTCGACCAGCTCCACCTCGACGCCCATCTGCGGCAGGAATTCCAGGAAAAGCTTCGATGTGCCGCCATAGCTGTCAGAGATCGAAACGATCCGATCCCCTGGCCGCGCGAAGGTGAACAGCGTGTTTGAAATCGCAGCCATGCCGCTGGCGAAGGAGGTTGCCGCCTCCCCCAATTCGAGCAGCCGGATCTTTTCCTCGAACACGTCAACCGTGGGATTGGTGTTGCGGCTATAGATATGGCCGTCGGCGCGCAGCAGGGCCACGTCGAGCCAGCTATCGATATCGGGATACGCGAAGGGGGCACTCTGGACGATCGGTACCTGCGCCGCTCCAAAGGCCAGCGGCATTTCTTCCCCACCCCAGGCCGCGATCGTTCCCGGCTTGCACGTCTCCAGACTCATTCCAACCTCCAATTGCGCGCTTGGCATCAGTGAGAAATAAGCGGCGAGCCACGCCGGATGCGGTCAAAATTGATCACCCCCTGGCTTTTTTGGTCTATCTTGAGCCATAATTCGGCTAATTTGGTCGAGGCAGGAGGCCGCCTTGAAAGCTCTTGATCGTATCGATCGAAAGATTCTCGATATTCTTCAACAGAATAACCAGCTTACTTATGCGGAGATCGCCGATCTAGCGACGGTCTCACCTTCATCATGCCGGCGCCGTATCGAAGCATTGCGCCGCGACGGCGTGATCATCGCCGATGTCTCGGTGATCAATCCAGAAATCCTGGGGCCGCGCCTGAAGGTGATCGCACTGGTCACGTTGGAGCGCGACACGCCCGATGGCCATGATGCCTTCCGCCGGGCGATGACTGCGCTACCTCAGGTAGCCCATTGCCATTTCGTTGCGGGCGGCTGCGACTATTTCGTCCAGTTCAATCTGGAATCCATGGATCAATACGACCGCCTGCTCGAACGTCATTTCACCGCGATGCCGATCGTCAAACGCGTCGAATCGATGGTTGTGCTGAAGGAAGTGAAGAATGACGGCAGCGGTCGCATCGATTTCCTGAGCGATCGATAAGCATGGTTACAGAGCGGTTTGTCCTCATTTCGGGCTGCTCGGGCGGCGGCAAATCGACGCTGCTCGCCGAATTGCACCAGCGCGGCCATGCCGTGGTCGAGGAACCAGGCCGACGCATCGTCCATCAGGAACAGGCTGGCGATGGTGCCGCGCTTCCGTGGGTGGATATGGTGGCCTTCGCACGGTGCGCGATAGAGATGGCGCTTGCGGATAGAAAGGCGGCCATCGCCACGAAAGGATGGGTCTTCTTCGATCGCGGCTTGGTCGATGCGGCGGCCGCACTCCAACATGCCGTCGGCGAGCCTGTACTGGAAGCGCTCTGCCGCGCGCATCCCTATCATCGGTGCGTGTTCATGGCGCCGCCCTGGCCGGAAATCTATGAGACCGATCCCGAACGACAACACCGGCTGTCGGCCGCCATCGATGAATATGAGCGGCTATGCGTGGCCTATGCGCTGCTCGGTTATGACGTCATGACGCTACCCAAGGTAAGCGTGAAAGATCGCGCCGATCATATCCTGGAAGTCCTGCGCCGCTGAATGCGGGAAAATATCACGATGCTGTGCGACAGATCACAGCTTTCGTAACAATTGCGTGCCAAGCGGTCCCGGCCGGAGATGCGTCTCATGCTCCGGCTGTGAGGATGTAGAAATGAAGCATACCGCCGTGGGCTGGCCCAGGCCCGAACGAACCGCCGGCAAGACGATGATCGGTTTGCGCGTCGATGACACGCTGCTCGACGCACTCGACGACTGGATCATGCGCCAGCCCGGAGGCCTGACCCGCCAGGAAGCCATCAGGAAGATCGTGATCGACCATATCGCCGATTGAGCCAACCGGCCCGGCATATGGATCGTGCCGTTCGGGCCGGGAGCGTCGAAGGATCGACAGCACTTCGCCGTTTCCGGCCCGAACGCATTCAGCTCAAGCGGCGCACCGATCAGCGCCGCCCGCCAAAGCGGAAACTGGCGCTGATGCCATAGAAGCGCGGCTCCCCGGCGATGAAGGTCGGCAGACCCAGCGCATCGCCGGTGTTGCCGGCATCCTTGATATATTTCCTGTCGAACGCGTTCTCGACAAACGCCTCGACACGCCACGCACCGTCGGCGGCCTCATAGCCGATCCGCGCGTTGACCAGCGCGTAGCCCTTCTGAAACTCGTCCTGGATATTGTCGGCAACGAGCGCGGCAGGTGGCTGCTGGAGCGCCGGCCGATCATTGTCATCATCGAAGAAGACTCTGGACTGCCAGCTCAGGCTGGGCGTGAGCATGATTCGGCCCGGCCCGGCAGGTAGGGACAGAACCGCACCGATTGACGCCGAATGATCCGGGGACAGGCGGAAGCGATTGCCATCGCGTACGCCCGTCTTGAAGCGGCTATGGTTGTACGCATAGTTCGCGAACACGCTGATCGCGTCGTCGGGGACCCAACGCAGTTGGCCTTCGAAGCCGTAGCTTTCGGCCTTGCCGGCATTGGTCGTGATGAACTGGGTGCCCTGCTGCACCGTGGTCTGGAAGTTGTCATATTGATAATAGAAGATCGCGCCGTCGAGGAAGATCGTGCGATCGGCCAGTGCGGTTTTTGCGCCCAGTTCGAAGCTGTCGACGGTCTCCGATTCGAGCAGGTCGAAGCGCGTGGCGGCGAAAGGTGCGGACGGGGCGCTCGCCGAAAGCACCTCGGGGCGGCGGCCGCGCGCGTAAGTCGCGTAGATGCTGGTATCCGCATTGGGAATGTAGCGCGCCGTGAGGCGCCATGTCAGGCCGCCGTCGTTTAGATCCGCTGCCTCGACCGCACCGTTGCCCGTTGTGGGCTGTAGTCCCAGACCGAACAGCGGCACCGGATAAGCTGTCGACGGCGGGATATTGGCCGCGCCGGGCACCGCCAGCGCCTGGAGCAGCGCGGTCCGCACGGCTGCCGGCTGGCCGAGCGCACCGATAAAACCGCCCAGGATAGATCGGCCATTCAGTGCCGACGCTGCCAGGCGACTTCGCTTGTCGTCGTGGCTGTAACGCGCGCCGGCGCCGAGCTCGAAACTGTCGGAAAGCCGGATCGTCACGTCGCCGAACAGATCGAAGGCATTGGTACGCGAGAAATTGGTGACTGTTTCACCGTGCGCGGCCTTCAGGTTCGCCGCGATCGCCTGGGCCTGCGGTGCCGCAAGCGCGACGCCATAGCTCTGCGCGACGCCCTGGAGCAGCGCGCCGGTGAATGCGGTGTTCGCGAGCAGGCTCGCCGGCATCGGATCGGTCACCGGACGCCCCGGGATCGGTCCTGCGAGTTGGCCGGTCAGGCGCGCGAGCACGGCGCGCTCGTCGAACTGGCTGGGCGTGCGCTGCGATCCGGATTCATGAAAATAATTGGCGCCGACAAAGGCGGTGATCGGGCCATCCTCGAAGGTCAGACGCAATTCCTGGCTGGTCTGTCGGCCGCGCGCATCCTCCGCAGCGGTCAGCACCGGCAGTGAGATGCCGTCCGCATCGAAGATCTCCAAAGCAGAAAAGCGGCGATAGGCGGTGATGGAGGTCAGCTTGAAACGGTCGCTCAGCTTCCAGTTGAGGATGCCCGTCACGCCCCAGACCTTGCGATCGAGGCCGAGCGGCGAGCCGCCCTCGAAACCCGCGCCCGGCGCCAGCGCCGCACCGCTGTTGCGGCCCGCATCGCCGATCACCGCCCCCGTCACCGGATCGGTCGGGCGATAGGCGATTGATTTGAACGCGGTGCCGGCTGGGTTGTCCTTCTGGTAATTGCCGATCACATCGACCGAAACATCGCCGAGATCGGCATGGAAGGCACCGCGCACCGCCCATGTGTCGGCGGAGTTGAAATCGCGGCCCCCCAACAAATTCTCTATATAGCCGTCGCGCTGGCGAATGCGGCCGGAGACGCGGAACGCGGCACTGTCGCCGAGCGGCATATTGGCCATGCCGTCGAGCATCCATGCGTCGTAATTGCCATAAGAGGCCTTGCCGGCAACCTCCCAGGCGCGCGGATCGGCCTTGTTCTGGATCAAATTAACCGCACCGATCAGTGCGCCTCGTCCGTAAAGCGTCGATTGAGGACCCTTGGCCACTTCGATCCGCTCCATATCGAAGAGTTCGACATAGGATCCACGCGACTTGGAGATCGAGACACCATCCTGAAAGACTGACACGCGCGGTTCATTGAATGCGCTGCCGCTGTCCGACGTGATGCCGCGCATCACGAAGCCGGGATTGTTGGGCGACTGGTTCTGCACTTCGAAACCGGGAACGAAACGCGAGAACTCGTCAAATTCCTCGATACCCATGCGATCAAGCTGCTCGCCCCCGAAGACGCTGAGCGCGATCGGCACGTCGATCGGATCCTGTTCGCGAAGCTGCGCGGTCACCACGATCTCATCGCGCTCCGCCGATTCGGAGGCGTTCTGCGCATGGGCGGCGGGCGTCGCCAGGGCGATCAGGCTGGTCGCGGCAAGCGCGAAGGAGCGGACGGACATACGCATTTCCCCTTTTGGAACCTCGCACCGCCGCTAAGGCCCAACTGTGAAAGAGACGTGACGCCGATACGCGATAACGGATAAGAGGCGCGACCCGCTGCCCATCCAACCATCAGGAGCCCATATGCAGTCCACCGCGCAGGACGCCGCCACACTGCTTGATGCCCTCGGCGTGACGCGTTCGAATGAGGGCCGCCCCGTCCGATCGCCGATCGATGGCGCGATCATTGGACATGTGCCTGATTCGAGCGTCGCGGATGCTGAAGCCCGGGTCGCGGAGGCAGAGACGGCTTTCGGTATCTGGCGCGAGATTCCCGGCCCCCGCCGCGGCGAGCTGGTCCGGCTGCTCGGCGAGGAATTGCGGTCCCACAAGGATGCGCTCGGCCGGCTGGTCACGCTCGAATGCGGCAAGCCGCTGTCCGAAGGGCTCGGCGAGGTCCAGGAGATGATCGATATCTGTGATTTCGCGGTCGGTCTGTCACGCCAACTATACGGACTCACCATCGCCAGCGAGCGGCCCGGGCACCGGATGAGCGAAACCTGGCATCCGCTGGGGCCTGTCGCGATCATCACGGCCTTCAACTTCCCGGTCGCGGTTTGGGCCTGGAATACGGCGCTGGCGCTCGTCTGCGGCGACCCAGTGATCTGGAAGCCCTCCGAGAAGACCCCGCTCACCGCGCTCGCGACAATGGCGCTTGCGGCACGGGCGCTGGAGCGGTTCGGCGATGCGCCCGCAGGACTGATCGGGATCGTCACCGGCGGTGCGGAAATCGGCGCGGCATTGGTCGATCATCCGGGGATTGCGCTGGTCTCAGCCACTGGTAGCACACGCATGGGCCGGATCGTGGCGGAGCGCGCCGCGAAACGCTTTGCCCGCACGTTGCTCGAACTGGGCGGCAACAACGCATCGATCGTAACGCCCGCCGCCGATCAAGATCTCGCGCTACGCGCCTCCGCCTTCGGTTTCATGGGGACGGCTGGGCAGCGTTGCACCTCGCTGCGCAGGCTGTTCCTGCATCGTTCGATCCACGACGCCTTCCTGGAGCGAATGCGTGCGGCGGCGTTGTCGATCACGATCGGCGATCCGCGTGAGCCCGCCAATCTGGTCGGGCCGCTGATCGACGATGCCGCGCTGCAGGGCATGCAGGCCGCGCTTCAGGCCGCGCGCGCAATCGGTAGCGTGGTGAGCGGCGGCGACGTGATCGACGGGCTTTATGTGCGCCCGGCTGTGGTCGCCATGCCTGATCACGCCGGGCCGGCGCTGGAAGAAACCTTCGCGCCGATCCTCTATGTATTCGCGTATGACACGCTGGAGGAGGCGATCGCGCTGCAAAACGCGGTGCCCCAGGGACTTTCGTCGAGCATCTTCACTACGGACATGCGCGAGGCCGAACGGTTCGTTTCAGCCGCCGGCAGCGATTGCGGCATCGCCAATGTCAATATCGGCACCTCGGGTGCGGAGATCGGCGGCGCGTTCGGCGGAGAGAAGGAAACGGGCGGTGGCCGGGAGTCGGGCTCGGATAGCTGGAAAGCCTATATGCGCCGCCAGACAAGCACGGTGAACTGGTCCGGCGCGCTTCCCCTCGCTCAGGGCGTCAAATTCGATATCTGAAGCATCATTTGGGCGCGGCGCTCAGCGCTGCGCCTCCGCAACCGCCAGTAGGGCCAACAAGCCGACAGCCAGCCCCTTGACGCTCTCCCCCTTCTCGACGTCGATATATTCGTCGGGAGCATGGGCGCGACCGCCCTTCCCGCCCGAGCCGATCGTCAGAGCCGGAATGCCCAGGCTGATCGGGATGTTCGCATCGGTGGAGGAGGCGTTGAACTCAGGTGTGAAGCCTTGCGACTTGATCGCCGCCGCGGTCAGCAGCGCGATCTGGGCGTCGGCGGGCGTCGTGCCGGCCGGCCGGTCGCCGATCTTCTTCTTGTCGGCGCTGACCACACCTTCACGTGTGGAACGTGCCGCATTCTCGCCCGCCACGGCCTTGTCGATGATCGTGAGCAACTTCTTTTCCAGCCCATCGAGTTCGACCGGGCTTTCGGAGCGCATGTCGAATTCCATGAATACCGAATCCGGGATGGAATTGACCGAGGTGCCACCGCCCGTGACCGCTGCGGCATACGTCGTCTTGGGATGCGCAGGGGACACGATCTCATACAGATCGGTCACCGTCTTCGCCATGGCGGCCATCGGATTGACCAGGCCGAACGCACCGAAACTATGGCCGCCAGGCCCCTTGAACGTAACCCGATAGCGCTTCGATCCGACCGCACCGTTGACGATGCGCGCGGGGTTGAGGCCATCGAGCGAGAAGAAGGCGGCGGCGCGATCCTTGTAGGATCCCTTGGTGAAGAAATGTCGGACGCCGCGCAGATCGCCAGGGCCCTCCTCACCCACCGAAGCCAGGAAGACGATATCGTGCTTCGTCCGAACCTTGGCCGCATCGAGCACGCGCGCATAAGCGAGCAGCGCCGCGACGCCGCGCGTATCGTCGCCGATCCCCGGCGCCGAAAGCTTGGTGCCTTCGCGCTTCACCGTCACGTCCGTGCCGCCGGGAAAGACAGTATCGAGGTGCGCGGAGATGACGACGACCTTGCCGCCCGCCGGGCCAGTGCCGCGCCGCACCGCGATGACGTTGCCGACGGTATCGGTTTCGATCTCGCTCAGGCCAATCGCCGCGAACTTCTCGCGGACGACCTCACCACGTTTGGCTTCGCCGAAGGGCGGCGCCGGGATCTGCGTCAGCTCGATGATCTCTTCGACGAAACGATCATGATCGCGATCCAGCGTTGCCATGGCCTGCTTCCAGGCCGGCATCGCGCGCAGCGAGGCGATAGTGCGGTCCGCCGGCACACGCGACTGCGCGCCCGCCGCCACGGGGGCGACGAGCGCGAAGATTGATGCGATGCGGAGCGCGGCTCGAAAAGTCCGGCCGCGCACCCCGATCACTTCTTGCCGAGCGTGAGGCCGCCGAAACGCTTGTTGAAGCGTGCTACCTGGCCACCGGTGTCGAGCATCTGGCCGCGACCACCGGTCCAAGCCGGGTGCGCCAGCGGATCGATGTCCAACTGCATCGTGTCGCCTTCCTTGCCCCAGGTGGAGCGGGTTTCGAACACGGTGCCGTCGGTCATCTGCACCTTGATCATGTGATAGTCGGGATGGACGTCTTTTTTCACGTTTAAGCTCCGAAATTGGCTGGTTTCCGACCAGCCGGGGATGCGAAGGCGCGGCCTTAGGCCAGAATGCCCCTGCATTCAACCTTCAATGATATCCGGTACGAATCGCCTTGCCCTGCGGCGGGTCGCCGATCAATCCTGCGGCGGATCCGCGATCATCGCGGTGAATTCGCATTCCGCCGCCAGCTCACCGTCGATCAGCGCCTTGCCCGCGAATTTGCAGACGCGCGAACGCTTCTGGATGAATTCGACCTGGAGGCTCAGCAATATGCCGGGTTCGACCGGCTTGCGGAACTTCACCCCGTCTATGCTCATGAAATACACAAGCTTGCCCGAACCGCTGAGCCCCAGCGATTCCACGGCGAGCACGCCGGCAGCTTGCGCCAGCGCCTCGACCACGAGCACGCCGGGCATGATCGGCCGGCCGGGGAAATGGCCCTGGAAGAACTGCTCGTTGATCGTCACCGCCTTGATCGCACGGATCGACCGGTCGGGAATGATCTCCTCGACGCGGTCGACCAGTAACAGCGGATAACGATGCGGCAGCGCCGCCATCACCCGCCGGACGTCCAGCGGGCCGATGGCGGGCCTTTGCGTTGTGTCCTCGCTCATCGAGCCGGGATCAACGGCCCTGGGGCTGCTGCGGCTGCGCGGGCGGCGGCGGCGCGGTGACGTTGACCGAAGGCAGCGCGGTGTTGAGCTGCGCAAGCACGTCATTGGTGACGTCCACGCCAGGCCCGATCGCGAGCGTCGCCTGCACGTCGATCGCGAAATTCGCGCCGCGTGCCGACATCACCTTCTGGATGATCGGGTTCAGCGCGGTCTGGATCTGCTGGCCGACATAGGCGCGGTTGCGCTGGATCGTCTGCTCGCTGTTGGCGAGTTCCTGCTGCGCCTGCGTCTGCTTGGTCTGCAGCGCGGTGATCCGGATCTTGAGCGCGGCGTCGGGCTCCTTGCCGCCGGCGGCGGTGCGGATCGCGTCAGCTTCGGTCTGGAGCGGCGCCCCAAGCTGCTGAGCGCGCGTCTGAAGCGCCGTGATCTGCGACTGAAGCTGCGTGTTCGCCGCCTTGCACGCGTTGCATTCGCCGAACACGCGCTCGCTGTTGATCACCACGACAACAGCAGCAGGCGCCTTCTGGCCAGCAGGTGCGTTCTGAGCAAGCGCGGGCGAAGCGAAGGCGAGACCGCAGGCGGCAAGCAGCGCCTTCTTCGAATATTTGATCATTAGAATTGGGTTCCTACGTTGAAAGTGAACAACTTGGTGTCGTCGCCGCGCTCCTTGATCAGCGCGCGGGCGATGTCGATGCGGAACGGGCCGAACGGCGAGTTCCAGTTGACGCCAAAGCCGACCGAAACGCGTGGCTTGGGCGAGTTACCCAGGAATTGTTCCTCGAAGGGAGCGATCGTGTTGCCGTAGAGCGAGGTGCCATCGCCACAGCCTGCGGTGGGCTTCGGCGTGAGCGCTCCCGTAGAGCCGTTGACACATTGCTGGCCACCACTCGAGTCGAGAATGGGAATGACGAGCGATGTCGGTTTGCCGTCAGTACCAACGGGGAAGTCCGCCAGCGTCGTGAGCTTAGGCCTGCGGACGCCGAACACCGAACCCACATCGACGAAGACCGACGGGCGCAAGCCCATTTCGCGTGCGCCCGATCCCAGCGGAATCTCAAGTTCGGCACGGCCCATATAATAGGTGCGGCCGCCAAGCGCGTCGTCGACGATCGAGTTCCTCTGAACGTTGAGTTCGCCGGTGGTCGAATCATATTGCAGGCGTTGCACGCGTGGGCCGACGCCGCGAATGTCGAAGCCGCGGATCTGCGGTTCACCGAGGAAGAAGCGGTCGGTCAGGCGAACCTTCTCGATCAGGTTGCCCACGGCATCGACACGCTGGTTCTCGAGCGGCAGGATGTGCCCGCCCTCAAGGCTCAACGAGAAGATGAAGTTGCCGAACACCTTCCAATATTTGGAGGCGTTGGCGACGGTGCGCAGATATTTCACGTCGCCACCCAGGCCCGCGAAATCCTGACTGATGCTCAGTCGGTTGCCCGCCGACGGGCGTAGACGGTTGTTGGTGTTGTCAAACGCCAGCGTATAGCCGAGCGAGCTGGTCAGTCGCGTGCCGATTGCATCGCACAGATATCGGCCAGCAAGCAGGGGTTCGCAGACACCATTGTTGAAAAAGGTGTTCTTGTTGAGCGTGACGTCGTCATGGACAAGCTGGTACCGGATCTGCGCCTGCCAGAATTCGGTGAGCGGCACGCCGGCCCTGATCGAGAAGCCGGTCGAGACCTGTTGATAGGTCGTGTTGCGCTCACTCCCGAGATAATTGAACGAGTTATAGTCGCGGCGGAAGATATCGCCGCCCAGCGCGATGTTGCGATCGAACAGATAGGGTTCGGTAAAGCCGAGTTCGACCGACTTGGAATAGCTGGAATAGTTGATGCTCGTGCGCAGCAACTGGCCCTTGCCGCGGAAGTTGCGCTGCGTGATCGAGGCGTTGATGATGAAGCGCTCAAGGCTGGAGAAGCCTGCCGAAAGCTGAAGCTCACCGGTCGATTTCTCCTGGACGTTGGTCTCCAGGATGATCTTGTCGGGCCCCGATCCTGGCTTCTGCTGGATTTCCAGATTTTCCTGGAAAAAGCCGAGCGAATTGATCCGGTCCTGCGAGCGCTTGACCTGGAAGCTGTTGAACGCGTCCCCTTCCGCCAGGCGGAATTCGCGCCGGATCACCTTATCCTGGGTCTGCGTATTGCCGTTGATATCGACCCGCTCGACATAGACGCGTGGCGCGTTCGCGATGCGGAAGGTCAGCGACATCGTCTTGTCTTCGGCGCTGCGCCGGAAGTTCGGGTTCACATCGGCGAAGGCATAGCCGAACAGACCAGCGGTCTCGGTGATGCCGTCGACCGTGTCCTCGACGCGCTTCGCGTTGTACCAGTCGCCCTTCTTGATCGTGACCAGCCGGTTGACCGTGTTGTTGTCGAAATCACGGAGTTCGCTTTCGACCGCGACGTCCCCGAACTTGTAGCGATCGCCTTCCTCCACCACGTAGGTGATGATGAAGTCGCGCTTGTCGGGCGTGAGTTCGGCGACCGCCGAAATCACGCGGAAATCGGCATAGCCCTCGGTCAAGTAGAACTGGCGCAGCTTCTGCTGGTCATAGGCCAGACGATCCGGATCGTAGCTGTCACGCGAGCTGAAAATGCGGAACAGGCGCGATTGCTTCGTCGCCATCTGCGAACGCAGGTCACCGTCGGAGAATTTCTCGTTGCCGAGGATATTGATCTGGCGGACCTTCGAGCGCGGCCCTTCATTGACCTCGAACACGATATCGACGCGGTTCTGATCGAGTTGAACCATCTTCGGTTCGACGGTCGCGGCGAACCGGCCCTGGCGGCGATACAGCTCGATGATACGGGCAACGTCGGCGCGTGCCTTGGATCGCGTGAAGATCTGGCGTGGAGCAAGGCGGATCTCGGGCCGGATCTTGTCTTCCTTGATCCGCTTGTTGCCCTCCAGGATGATACGGTTGATCACCGGATTCTCGCGAACCTCGATGGTCAGCGTGCCGTTGTCGTCGCGAATCTGGACATCCGCGAACAACTCGGTCGCGAACAGGTCCTTCAGCGCCTGGTCGACGCTCTCACGCGTATAGGTGCCGCCGGGACGAAGCGCTGTATAGGAACGCACCGTATCGGGTTCCAGTCGCTGCGATCCGACCACGTTCACCGCGCGAATCGTGCCCGAAACAGGCGCCGTCGGCGCGGGCGCCGGAGCAGGAGCCGCCGGCGCCGTCTGCGCGAAGACGGGAAATGCCTGGCCGGCGAGCATGGTGCCGACCAGCAGCACTGCCATATTTCGACTGCCGAAGCCGATGCTGTTTTTCGCCTTCACGCCCATCCTACCCTGAAATAACGCACCGCCCCGCCGGCGGCTGAACCTTGGTTTAGCGGATCGGCCCGCCATCGAAAGCAGATGCTTTTGATGGATACGACCCGCTAGCAGCGCACTGCCCTGCCCGATCACCGTCAACCGATCAAGCGCGACAGACTTTCCCAGACCCCGAAAGACGACAAATCGTTGAAGGTGACGAACATCATCAGCGCCAGCAACGCGAGCATGCCCGAGCGGAAAGCCCATTCCTGGGCCACCGCGCCGACGGGTTTCCGTCGAACCGCCTCGATCGCGTAGAAAAGCAAATGTCCGCCATCCAGCATGGGAACTGGCAATAGGTTGATGAATCCCAGATTAATCGAGATGAGCGCGACGAACCAGATGAAGGTCTCAGGCCCGATCGAAGCCATCTCGCCCGAAGCCTGGGCGATCTTCAACGGGCCGCCCAGTTCCTTCACAGACCGCCGGCCGGTGATGATCTGGCCGATCCCGTCGACCATCATCGTCAGGATGCTCTTGATGCGCACGATCGCGACGCCCGGCGCCTCGATCAGCGAGACCGGTTCGACCACTGGCCGCGCATTGATGATGCCGAGCTGGCCAAGCGCGTGGCGGTTGCCGAAACGGTCCTCCTCGAATCGCACACCGGCGACGATATCGAGCGTGCGGATGGCGCCTTCGCGCTCGACCTGGACCGCCATATGCTCGTTCGGCCGCATTCGTACATAGCCGGCGACATCGTCGAACACGGCCATCGATCGCCCGTCGATCGCGATCACCTTGTCGCCCGTTACCATGCCGCCCTTCTCGGCGGCGGATCCCGCGACGACCTGTTCCGCCACCGGCAAGGTGCGGCTCTCGCCATAAGCCAGCGCGAAACCCATCAGAATCAGGAATGCGAACAGGAAATTAATGGCGGGGCCGGCGAATACGATCAGCGCGCGCTGCCAGACCGGCTTGGCCTGGAAGGTGCGTGCACGTTCCTGCGGCGGCAGCGCCAGCCAATCGGGGGACGGCTGGCTGACGGCGTTCATGTCGCCCGCGAACCGCACATAACCGCCCAACGGCAGCCAGGCGAGCTTCCAGCGCGTACCGCGCTTGTCCGTCCACCCCTTGATCTCCCGGCCGAAACCGATCGAGAACGCCTCGATCTTCACACCGAACCAGCGGGCGACGAAATAATGGCCCAACTCGTGGACGAACACGAGCGGCCCGATGACCAGCAGAAAGGCCAGGATCGTCAGCGGAATTCCAGGGTTTTCAGTCACAGGCAATGTGTCTTGAGGCCCTCTTCGGCCAGAATGCGCGCTTCGCGGTCAATCGCGAACACCTCTTGGAGCGTCGCGGGGTCCGCCGGGTCATAGCGCTCCAGCGTGTCCACGACAACCGCCACGATATCGAGAAAACCGATCCGGCGATCCAGAAAGGCTCTGACGGCGACTTCGTTCGCCGCGTTAAGGATCGCCGGGCGCGCCGCGCTCCCTTCCAGGGCCTCGCGCGCGACCGTGAGGGCGGGGAAACGATCGGTATCGGGCTTTTCAAAATCCAGCCGTCCCAGCGCGGTCAGGTCCAGCGGTTCGCACGGCGTGGCCATGCGCGTCGGCCAGGCGAGCGCGTATGCGATCGGCGTCCGCATATCGGGCGTACCGAGCTGCGCCAGCACCGAACCGTCGACATAGTCGACCATCGAATGGATCACCGATTGAGGATGGACGACGATTTCGATGCGATCGGAACCCACGGGGAAAAGATGGTGAGCCTCCACCAATTCCAGCCCCTTGTTCATCATTGTTGCCGAATCGATCGAGATCTTCGCGCCCATCGACCAATTGGGATGTTTCACCGCCTGCTCGGGCGTGACCGACGCCATGTCCGCCCGACTCCATTCGCGGAATGGCCCCCCGCTCGCGGTCAGGATGATGCGGCGAACGCTGTCGAGGTCGCTCCCCTCCAGGCATTGGAAGATCGCGTTGTGCTCGGAATCGACGGGTAGCAATGTCGCGTTGTGACGGTGGACGGCGTCGATCATCAGGGCACCCGCCGAAACCAGTGCTTCCTTGTTGGCGAGTGCGATCGTCCCGCCCCGGCGGACGGCCTCCATCACCGGAGACAGGCCAGCACAGCCGACGATCGCCGCCATCGTCAGATCGGCGGGACGCGCAGCCGCTTCCGCGACGGCCGCAGCACCCGCTGCGGTTTCGATTCCAGTCCCCGCCAGCGCATCGCGCAACGCCTGATGGCAGGTTTCGTCCGCGACGACGGCAAGCCTGGCTTTTGTCCGCCGTGCCGCAGCCGCCAGTCGCTCGACGTCGCAATTGGCCGTAAGCGCCTCGACGCGAAAACGGTCGGGATTGCGTTCGATCAGGTCCAGTGTCGAACCGCCGACCGATCCGGTGGCGCCCAATATCGTGATGCTTTTCATAAGATGCCGTCCGCAAGGATGAGCAGCGCGACCATCGGCGCGACCGGTACCAGGCCATCAAGCCGGTCGAGCACACCGCCATGCCCAGGCAGCAACGTGCCGCTGTCCTTCACCCCGGCACGCCGCTTCAGCGCACTTTCGAAAAGATCACCGCCCTGTGCGACCACGGCAAGCACCAGGCTGGCGAGCGCAAGCCCCATCGGGATCCCGCCCCAGCGCGAGAACGCGAGTCCGGTAAGCAATGCGGCGATCATGCCGCCAGCCAAGCCGGACCAGGTCTTGCTGGGGCTCACCGCCGGCATCAGCTTGGGACCGCCAATGTTCCGGCCAGCGAAATAGGCGCCGATATCGGTCGCCCAGACGATTGCCAGTGTCCAGAATGCGAGGATCAGGCCGTTGGCCTCTCCACGGATGAACAGCAGAGCCATCGCCGGCAGGGAGACATAGACAACACCCGCCGCAAGCTGGGTGCGCTGGGTGACGATACCCGTGAAGAAGGTCGCTGCCGCGATCAGGCCAAGCGCGAAGAAACCGGGGCCGGCCGCCAGTGGCGAAATGATCGCGAGCGGGATCGACGCGGAAAACATCGCGATCCGCTTCTGCGATTGCTCGACACCCGCGAGATCCGCCCATTCCGAGAGCATGAGCAGCGATGCGACGCTGATCAGGATCCAGAATGTCGTGCCGCCCAGATACAGCGCCGTGACCGCGATCGCGATCAGGATCACCCCGACGAGCGCGCGTCGCGGAAGGTCGGAACCCTTGCCCGGTTGAGGCCCTGGTTCAGGCGAGGTCATAAACCTCCGAAACGCCGCTCGCGCTGGCCGAATTGCCCGATCGCCGCGGCAAGCGCGTCGCGGTCGAAATCGGGCCATAGCGTATCCACGAACATGAGCTCGGCATAAGCGGCCTGCCACAGGAGAAAGTTCGAAAGGCGCTTTTCACCGGATGTACGGATCAGCAGATCGAGCGGTGGCAGATCGCTGGTATCAAGCCGCGCCTCGACATCCGCATCGTTGATCGTCTGCGGATCGATGCGTCCAGCGACGGCATCGACCGCGAAGCTGCGGATTGCGCGTACCAACTCGTCCTGTGCGCCATAATTGAGCGCGATCACGAGCGTCGTTCGCGTATTTTCGGCCGTGCGGGCGATCGCCGAGTCGATCAGCGAAACGATATCGGGGGCCAATGCGCGATAGTCTCCAATCACGCGCAGCCGCACGCCCGCCTCGGCCAGTTCCTCGATATCATCGACGATGAAGCGACGGAGCAGCCCCATCAGATCGCCGATCTCGCTGGCCGGGCGACGCCAGTTCTCCGAGGAGAAGGCGTAGAGCGTCAGCACTTCGATGCCGAGATCGCCTGCTGCGCGAACCGTGCGTCGCGCCGCCTCCACGCCCTGCCTATGACCGGCGACGCGCGGCAGCAGCCGCTTCTTCGCCCAGCGCCCATTGCCATCCATGATGATGGCGACATGGCGCGGGGCGCCGCCTTTACCCGCCGCCGAGGCTGGATCGGCTTTGGCGACCGCCTGATTCACTGACCGAGGATTTCCTTTTCCTTGGCCTGGGCTGCGGCGTCGATCTCGCCGATCGTGCTATCGGTAAGCTTCTGCACTTCGGTTTCGAGGCGCTTGCGCTCGTCCTCGCTGATCTCGTGCTTCTTCTCATCGGTCTTCAGGCTGTCCATGCCGTCGCGGCGCACGTTGCGTGCAGCAATGCGTGCTTTTTCAGCATATTGCCCGGCAAGCTTCGCAAGCTCCTTCCGCCGCTCCTCGGTCAGATCGGGGATCGGCAGGCGCAGCGTCTGCCCGTCGACGATCGGATTGAGGCCAAGGCCCGCGGACCGGATCGCCTTGTCGGTGGGGCCGACATTGCTGCGATCCCATACCTGGACCGAGATCATCCGCGGTTCGGGCACCGAGACCGTCGCGACCTGATTAAGCGGCATATGCGCGCCATACACCTCCACGGTCACTGGATCGAGCAGCGAAGCGGACGCGCGACCGGTCCGCAAACCGCCCAGATCGTGCTTCAGCGATTCGACAGCACCGTGCATGCGGCGCTCCAGATCGGCCTTGTCATAGGCGGGCATCGGTCATCCTTTCTCGTTCTGAACGATCGTGGCGGTTCCATCACCGGCAAGCACGCGGGCCAGGTTGCCCTCGTCGCGAATGTTGAAGACCACGATCGGGATATTGTTGTCGCGGCACAGCGCCACCGCGCTGGCATCCATCACCTTCAGATCGTCCGACAGGACCTTGTTGAAAGTAACTGTTTCATAACGGGTCGCGGTTGCGACCTTCTTGGGATCCGCATCATAGACGCCGTCGACCGACGTGCCCTTGAACAGCGCGTCGCACTTCATTTCGGCGGCACGCAGCGCCGCCGCGCTGTCGGTCGTGAAATATGGATTGCCGGTGCCGGCCGCGAAGATGACCACGCGGCCCTTCTCCAGATGCCGCTCGGCGCGCCTGCGGATGAAGGGCTCGCATACCGTGCTCATCGGAATGGCGGACTGGACGCGGGTGTCCACGCCGATCTGCTCAAGCGCGTTCTGAACCGCCAGCGCGTTCATCACCGTCGCGAGCATGCCCATATAATCGGCGCTGGTACGCTCGAAACCGGCATCGGCCGCGGCAAGGCCACGAAAGATGTTGCCGCCGCCGACGACGATGCAGAGTTCGAATCCGTCTTCCCGCGCCGCCTTGATCTCGCCCGCGACGCGGGCGACGGTGCCGGGGTCTATACCGAATTGCCCCTGCCCCATCAGCACCTCGCCCGAGAGCTTGAGCAGGATGCGATTGAAGCGTTGCCGGGTCATCAGCGCCAAATATTCCGATCAGGACAGGAAAGTGGCGCGGACCTTAGTCAGCCCGCGCCCCAAAGCCAAGTGTGGCCATTGGTGGATTTTTCGTGCAGCCAGGCTGCGACCGCGCGCCAATCCCGAACCAACAGGAATGGCGCGCGGGAATTGCAGGATTCAGGCGACGCCTGCAGCCGCAGCGACTTCGGCGGCGAAGTCGCTGGTTTCCTTCTCGATGCCTTCGCCGAGCTGGAAACGGACATAATCCTTGAGGACGATCTCGCTACCGGCTTCCTTGCCGGCGGCGGCGACGACGTCCGAGATCTTCGTCTTGTTATCCATGACGAAGAGCTGGCTGAGCAGCGCGTTTTCCTTGCGGAACTTCGCGATCGAACCCTCGACCATCTTGGCGACGATCTCGGCGGGCTTGCCCGATTCGGCGGCCTTTTCGGTGGCGATCGCGCGCTCGCGCTCGACCATCGCCGAATCCAGGCCATCCTCGTTCAGCGCCTGCGGGAAAGCAGCGGCGATATGCATCGCGAGCTGCTTGCCCAGCGCCTCGAGCTTATCGGCCGGCGCGGCGCTCTCGAGCGCGACGAGTACGCCGATCTTGCCCATGCCCGGCGCTGCGGCGTTGTGGACATAGGAAACAACGGCGCCCTGATCGACCGAAAGCATACGCGTGCGGCGCAGATTCTGGTTCTCGCCGATCGTGGCGATATTGCTGGTCAGCTTCTCGGCGACGGTCTCGCCATTGCCGAAGGCGGCCGCCGCCAGCGCGTCGATGTCGCCATTGGCGTCGAGCGCCAGCTTCGCGACGGTGCCGACGAATTCCTGGAACTGCTCGTTCTTGGCGACAAAGTCGGTCTCGGAATTGACCTCGACGGCGGCGCCCTTGGTGCCGGCGACGGCGACGCCCACCAGACCCTCAGCGGCGGTCCGGCCGGCCTTCTTGGCGGCGGCGGCGAGTCCCTTGGTACGCAGCCAGTCGATCGCGGCCTCGATGTCGCCGTTGGTTTCGGCGAGCGCCTTCTTGCAATCCATCATGCCCGCGCCGCTGCGGTCACGCAGCTCCTTCACGAGTGCGGCAGTGATTTCCGCCATGATCTCTTCCTTTTTCAGATCGGTTGAATGGAGGCGGGCACCGTGAAGCGCCCTTACCTCGTCAATATTTCAGTTAGACGACGCTCAGGCGTCGCTCTGAACCTCGGTTTCCGCAGCGGCGGGAGCCGGAACCTGCTCATCCTCGGTCAGCGCGGGCTCAACCGGCGGAACGGCGAAGGCGCCGATGTCCTGGCCACGCGCCTGGGCAGCACCCTGATTGCCGCGGGTCGCGGCGGCGGCGACAGCGTCGCAGTAGAGGCGGATGGCGCGGCTGGCGTCGTCGTTCGCCGGAACCGGGAACGCGATGCCGTCGGGCGACACGTTCGAATCGAGGATCGCGACGACCGGGATGCCGAGCGTGTTGGCTTCCTTGATCGCCAGTTCTTCCTTGTTGGCGTCGATCACGAACATCACGTCGGGAATACCGCCCATGTCGCGGATGCCGCCGAGCGACAGCTCGAACTTGTCGCGCTCACGGGTGAGCTGCAGCACTTCCTTCTTCGTCAGACCGTGCGTGTCGCCCGAAAGCTGCTCTTCGAGCGCCTTGAAACGCTTGATCGAGTTGCTGATCGTCTTCCAGTTGGTGAGCATGCCGCCCAGCCAGCGATGGTTGACGAAGTGCTGGCCCGCGCGGCGGGCTGCCTCGGCGATGGGCTCCTGCGCCTGGCGCTTGGTGCCGACGAACAGCACCTTGCCGCCGCGCGCCACGGTCTGGTCGATGAAGTCGAGCGCGCGCGCGAACAGCGGCACGGTCTGCGACAGGTCGATGATGTGCACCCCGTTGCGGTCGCCGAAGATGTACGGCTTCATCTTGGGGTTCCAGCGGTGGGTCTGGTGGCCGAAATGCGCGCCGGCCTCGATCAATTGCTGAATGGTGACGACAGGTGCCGCCATGGTCTTTCTCCTTCCGGTTGGTCCGCTGGGAAGCAAGAACCGTGAACAGGCCACGGCACCGGTATGTGCGCTTCCCATGTGGGATGGGCGGGGCGCTTAGCGCTGTACCGAGTGGAAATCAAGCCCGGGCAGATCGCTTGACATCGGAACAAAAGAAGAACATAAATCGCCAAGTCGGAACAAATCGGCACGCGATCGCGTTTTCCGCAGCAGTTCCGGCCCCGTATCCGCCAGGCGGATCGGAGATGCAGGAGGATCGCAATGATTGGGTTCGCGTCTTATTTGCTGTTCGTTGCCACGCTGATGGTCGGTCTTGGCGTCATCGTTTTCACACTGGTCGAGCGATGGGATGCGATCTTGGCGGCGCTTGCCGGCGAACAAATCCCGCACCGTACCCAGGTGGTTTCACGCCATGTCGTGCGCATGCGGCCAAAGGTCCGCAGCTATCGCCCCGTCCCTACCCGGCAGCAGATCCGGCGCGCAGCCGCCTGACCTTCGCATAGCTGCGCACGCCGAACGGGATCAATGCAACGTAAATCACGCTGATCACGGACAAGGTAGCCCAGGGCGCGGACAACAAGGCCGCGCCGAGCAGCCCGACAACCGCGATCGCCTCCAGCCGGATATTGCGGCGCAGGCGCAGTGACGACCAACTGAAGGTCGCGACGTTCGAAATCATCAGGAACGCGACGAAGACCAGCCAGGGCGCCACTACCCAGACTTCACGGGCGGTGGCCGCAGGTTCACCCAGCCACAGCCATACGAACATGGGCAACAGAGCCAGCCCCGCTCCAGCGGGCGCCGGCACGCCGGTGAGGAACCCCGCCGATTTATGCGGCTGCTCCTTGGCATCGATATTGGCGTTGAAGCGGGCAAGGCGAAGCGCGCAGCACACGGCATGGGCAAGCGCCAGCACCCAGCCGAACTGGGGCAAATATTGCAGCGACCAGAGATAGATGATGATCGCCGGCGAAACCCCAAAAGCGATCACGTCCGAGAGCGAATCGAGTTCGGCGCCGAAGCGGCTTTCCCCTTTGAGCAACCGGGCGATACGCCCGTCCATGCCATCCAGTATGCCTGCGACGATGATCGCTGCGGCCGCCCTTTCCCAATCCCCGGCGATGCCGAAGCGGATCCCGGTCAGCCCGCAACATAGTGCAAGCGCGGTGACCGCGTTGGGGGCCAGCGCACGAAGCGGGATGCCACGGCGCGGCGGCGCGATACGCTCCTCACTCATTGCGGAATGGCGTCCTGCGGTTCTCCGCGGCCCACCACACCCAATACCGTCTCACCGGCGACACAGCGTTGGCCGAGCGTCACGCGCGGAGCGGTCCCTTCAGGCAGATAGACATCAACGCGGCTGCCGAATCGGATCAGGCCGATACGTTGGCCGGCCGCAACGATATCGCCGGGCTTCACGAACGGCATGATCCGGCGCGCGACAAGGCCAGCGATCTGGGTGAAGCCGATCCGCATTCCATCGCGATCCTCCACCAATATGTGTTGACGCTCATTGTCCTCGCTCGCCTTGTCGAGATCGGCATTGAGGAATTTACCGGAGATATAGACGACCTGCTTGATCGTGCCGCCGATCGGCGCGCGATTGATGTGGACGTCGAACACACTCATGAAGATCGAGATCCGGGTGAGTGGCGCATCGCCCAACCCGGCGCCCCCCGCCAACTCACGCGGCGGAAGAACGGTCTGGATCAGGGTGACCATGCCGTCGGCAGGCGCGATGACAAGACCTTCACCACGTGGAACCGAGCGAACGGGATCGCGGAAAAAGGCGGCAATCCAAAGCGTGATACCGGCCATCGGCCAGGCCAGCGTCTCCCACGCCATGAAGGCGAAGAAGGCGGTGACGGCACCCGAGATGAGGATGAATTTGCGACCCTCCGGGTGAACGCTTGGCCAGCGCCATTTGACGCCGGTGGCCATCGCCGTGCTTTCCGGCTGTTTGATTTCCTTCATCCACCCTCTTTAAGGGCGCATCCGACGAGTGACAACGCCGCTGTACGGCGCATGCGCTCGCCGTCTTCCGCACGTGGACCGGTTGATTGCCGCTGCCCGCGCCTATAGGGGGCTTGCAAACTCCCTGGGAAAGAAAGCGAGCAACGCATGGCGAAGATCAAGGTGAAAACTCCCGTCGTCGAGATCGACGGCGACGAAATGACCCGAATCATCTGGCAATGGATCCGGGAACGCCTGATCCTCCCCTATCTCGATATCGACCTGGAATATTACGACCTCGGCATCGAGAAGCGCGACGAGACCAACGACCAGATCACCGTCGACGCGGCGAAGGCCATCCAGAAATACGGCGTCGGCGTGAAGTGCGCCACCATCACCCCCGATGAGGCGCGCGTCGAGGAATTCGGCCTGAAGAAGATGTGGAAGTCGCCCAACGGCACGATCCGCAACATCCTGGGCGGCGTCGTCTTCCGTGAACCCATCGTGATCCAGAATGTGCCCCGCCTCATTCCCGGCTGGACCGACCCGATCGTCGTCGGCCGCCACGCCTTCGGCGACCAGTATCGCGCCACCGATTTCCGCGTGCCGGGGCCCGGCAAGCTCAAGATGGTTTGGACCGGCGAAGACGGTCAGCAGATCGAGGAGGAAGTGTTCGACTTCCCGTCGTCGGGCGTCGCCATGGGCATGTACAATCTCGACGATTCGATCCGCGATTTCGCGCGCGCCAGCATGAACTACGCACTCGACCGCAAATGGCCGCTCTACCTCTCCACCAAGAACACGATCCTCAAGGCCTATGACGGCCGCTTCAAGGATCTGTTCCAGGAAGTGTTCGACGCCGAGTTCAAGGACAAGTTCCGCGACGCCAATATCGTCTATGAGCACCGCCTGATCGACGACATGGTCGCCTCCGCGCTCAAGTGGAACGGCCGCTTCGTCTGGGCCTGCAAGAACTACGACGGCGACGTCCAGTCCGATCAGGTCGCGCAGGGCTTCGGCTCGCTGGGCCTGATGACCTCTGTGCTGATGACGCCCGACGGCAAGACGATCGAAGCGGAAGCCGCGCACGGCACGGTTACCCGCCATTATCGCATGCACGAACAGGGCAAGGCGACATCGACCAATCCGATCGCGTCGATCTTCGCCTGGACCGGCGGCCTGAAATTCCGCGGCAAGTTCGACGATACGCCCGATGTGGTGCGCTTCGCCGAAACACTCGAGGAAATCTGCATCAAGACCGTCGAGGACGGCGGCATGACCAAGGATCTCGCGATCCTGATCGGCCCAGACCAGGCCTGGATGACGACCGAACAATTCTTCGAGGCGATCCGCGTGAACCTCGAAAAGGCGATGGCTGACTGGAAATAAATCCGGGCGAAATTCACGAAAACGGGGGCCTCGGCGAAAGTCGGGGCCCTTTTTTTGTTCCGGCTGCGATCCCTTGGCCTTATTGCGCGTTCTCCGCACGATGGCTCCGCCCCTCAAACAGAAAGGCAACCCCGATCCATGGCGCGCACCGGCAAGACCCGTCTCGAAGTCCGCAATGCGGCGCCATCGGATGTGGTGGGTATCCAACGACTGATCGCGCGCGCCTATCCCGAGCTTCCCGGCTACACGCAGGGCGTGCTTCGCGGCCAGATCAACAATTACCGCGAGGGCGTATTCGTGGCGCTCTATGACGGCAAGGTCGTCGGCTATTGCGCGTCGATGCGCGTGCCGGGCGCGCTTGCGCTGGGTCCGCATGACTGGGACGAGATCACGGGCAACGGTTTCGGATCGCGCCACGACCCGACCGGCGACTGGCTCTACGGCTATGAGATGTGCGTCGATCCCAAGCAGCGCGGTTTCAGGATCGGCCAGCGTCTTTACGACGCACGCAAGGAACTCGCCGAACGGCTCGATCTTTCCGGCATCGCCTTCGGCGGCCGCATGCCCAATTATTCGCGGCTGAAGCGGCGGCTGGACGGCCCCGACGATTATGTCCGCAAGGTGATCGAGGGAAAGGTCGCCGATCCAGTGATCGGATTTCAGCTCAAGAACGGTTATGAATATATTGGAATATTGAAGAATTATCTGCCGGAAGACAAGAAATCCGCCGGCAACGCCGCGCATATGGTGTGGCGCAATCCCTATGTTGAGGCGGATGCGCCCAAGGAATTCAGGGTGCCGCGCGGCGTGGAAAGCGTGCGGCTGGCGACCGTCCAGTTCCAGGCGCGCGCCGTGGCCAGTTTCGAGGAATTCGTACGTAGCGTCGAATATTTCGTCGATGTCGCATCCGAATATCGCTCTGATTTCGTTGTCTTTCCCGAACTCTTCACGCTGCCGCTATTGAGCTTCGAAACGCGCAAGCTGTCGCCGATGGAGGCGATCGACGCGCTGACCGCCTATACGCCCCGGATCACCGCCGAACTCAATCGCATGGCGCTGGAGTACAACATCAACATCATCGGCGGATCGCACCCAACGCGCGCCGAGGACGGCGACATCCAGAATGTCGCCTATGTGGCGCTGCGCGATGGATCTACCCATGCGCAGGAGAAGATTCATCCCACGCCCAATGAGCGTTACTGGTGGAACATCAAGGGCGGCGATTCTATCGACACGATTCAGACCGATTGCGGGCCGATCGGCGTGCTGATCTGCTACGACAGCGAATTCCCCGAACTTGCGCGGCGGCTGGTCGATCAGGGCGCGCGGATCATCTTCGTGCCCTTCTGCACCGACAGCCGCCAGGGCTATCTGCGCGTGCGTTACTGCAGCCAGGCGCGCGCGATCGAGAACCAGTGTTTCATGGTGCTTTCAGGCAATGTCGGCAACCTGCCGGGCGTCGACAATATGGACATCCAATATGCGCAGAGCTGCATCCTGACGCCCTGCGATTTCCCCTTCGCCCGTGATGGCATCGCGGCGGAAGCGACCGAGAATGTCGAGACGCTGACCATCTCCGACGTCAATCTGGCGGACCTCACCTGGGCGCGCGCCGAAGGCACCGTCCGCAACCTCAACGACCGGCGCTTCGACCTTTATCATATCGAGTGGGACACCGCCCATGCGCATCCCGATACGCTTCCGGTCGGCCCCGCCCCCGCCGAAAAACACAGTCCCGGCGGCGGCTGACGGCCGCGCCCTCAGCGGCCGATCAGCGCCTGATCGATCATCTTGCGGGCGATTTCGCGCTCGCCCATGATCGTCAGGTCGGCGCCCAGCTTCTGGAGATGCGCGATCTCGTCATCCGAATGCGCACGCGCGACGATGCGGATCTTCGGGTTGAGCTTGCGCGCCTGCGCAACGATCTGCCCGGCCTCGAAGCTCTGGGGGATCGCGACGAACAACAGCCGTGCATCCCCGATCTCGGCCCTTTTGAGCAGATCGACATTGGCGGCGTTGCCGCAGAGCACGGTCGCCTTTTCGTCGTTGGGGAGTGCCAGCACATCATCCTCCATCTCGACGATCGTGACCTTCTCTCCGGCCTCCAGCAGGCTCTCGCCGACCGTCCTGCCCACCCGGCCATAGCCGACGAGCACGACATGGCCGGCGATCGCGGGCCTGGGTGGCCCGCCGATCGCATGCCCCCCTTCGCCCACGACCTTTCCGATCACCCTGTCGATGATCACGAACAACAGGGGATTGAACATGATCGATATGATCGCGCCCGCCAGGATCAGGTCACGCGCATCGGCCGGGATCAGCTTGAGTGTCGATCCCAATGTGGCGAGAATGAACGAGAATTCGCCGATCTGCGCGAGGCTGGCCGAGATGGTCAGCGCGGTCTTGTCCGAGCGACCAAAGGCGCGGACGATCGCATAGGCCGCGACGGACTTGCCCAGGATGATGATCGCGACGGTCGCGACCAGAGAGAGCGGATCGGTGATCAGGATATAGGGATTGAACAGCATCCCGACCGATACGAAGAACAATACCGCGAATGCGTCGCGCAGCGGCAGGGTTTCCTCACCCGCGCGCTGACTGAGCGGCGATTCGGCAAGGATCATGCCCGCGAAAAAGGCACCGAGCGCGAACGATACGCCGAACAGCATCGCCGCGCCGAACGCCACGCCCAGCCCGATCGCCAGCACCGCCAGCCGGAACAATTCGCGCGAACCGGTATGCGCGACATGATGCAATGCCCAAGGGATGACGCGTCGGCCGACGATCATCATGAAGGCGACAAAGGCGACAACCTTGCCGATCGTGATCGCCAGCGTCATGCCGATCGGATGGTCGCCGCTGCTGCCGCCGGCCAGTGCCGGCAGCAAGACGAGAGCGAGGACCATCACAAGGTCCTCGACGATCAACCAGCCGATCGCGATCTTCCCTCGCTCGGTATCGAGGATCCGACGCTCCTGAAGCGCGCGCAACAGCACCACGGTACTGGCGACCGACAGGGCCAGACCGAACACGAAGCCGGCGGTCGTGTCCCAGCCGAGGAGATAGGCGAGCCCCATGCCGAGCAGTACCGCGACCGCGATCTGCACCAGCGCACCGGGAATCGCGATATTCTTGACCGACAGCAGATCGCGGACCGAGAAATGCAGCCCCACCCCGAACATCAGCAGGATCACGCCGAGTTCGGCCAGTTCGTTGGCGATCGCCTGATTGGCGACATAGCCCGGCGTGAAGGGGCCGACGACGACGCCGGCGAGCAGGTAGCCGACCAGCGGCGAAATCCGGAGGCGGAAGGCCAGCGCTCCGAAGATGAAGGCGAGTGTAAGGCCCGCGACGATGGTTGCAATCAGCGGCGTTGCGTGAGGCATCAGTTCTCCCGGAATGTTCCCCTTTGCTAACGACTGGATTCGCAGATTGCGACCCCATCCGAATGCTTTTTCTACCCAAAAGCTGGAAATCGACGATCGCAGCCGCAATGATGCCTCATGGCAATTCCAGTTGAATCACACGCCCTGAGCGATTCGCTCGTCATTCTGGGCGCGGCCGGGCTGGTGATCCCGGCCTTTGCGCGCTTCCGCATCAATCCGGTGATCGGGTTCATCTTGGTCGGTATGCTCGTCGGTCCGTCTGGCCTGGGATCACTCGTCGGCCAGGCGCCCTGGCTTTATCATTTCACGATCACCGACGCGCATTCGATCGAGCCCTTCGCCGAACTCGGCATCATCCTGCTGCTGTTCTCGATCGGGCTCGAGCTCTCGTTCAAGCGCCTGTGGAACATGCGCCGGCTGGTGTTCGGGCTGGGCGCCGCCGAACTGGCGCTATCAGGCCTGGTGATCGCGCTGGCACTCGCGATGATCGGACAGAGCTGGGCTGGCGCCATCGGACTGGGCCTTGCCTTGGCCTTGTCCTCGACCGCGCTGGTGCTGCCGATGACGGGCACCACCAGTCCGGTCGGGCGATCCGCTTTCTCCATGTTGTTGTTCGAGGATCTGGCGCTTGTCCCGATCATCTTCGCCTTGGGCGCGCTCGCCCCCTATGCGCAGAGCGATGGCGTCGACAATCTGGTGAGGACGCTGTGGCTGGGCGGTCTGACCGTCGCGGCGATGATGGTGCTTGGTCGGCTACTGCTCCCCCGCCTCTTCGCGCAGGCGGCACGCACCAAGAGCCCCGAACTGTTCCTGTCCGCCAGCCTTCTCGTCGTCATCCTCGCCAGCATCGCCACCACCGCCGTCGGCCTGTCACCGATCGTCGGCGCGCTGCTCGCGGGCCTGCTGATCGCCGAGACCGAATATCACACCGAAGTCGAGGTGATGACCGCGCCGTTCAAGGGCCTGGCGCTTGGCGTGTTCCTGATCACCGTGGGCATGAGCCTGGATGTTCGCGTGATCGCGGAAAACTGGCTGCCGCTGCTGACCGCCGTCGTCGGCGTGGTGATCGCGAAGACCGTGATCACCACGCTGATCCTGCGCTTCAGCGGCGAACGGTCGGCGGTTGCCGCCGAAACCGGGCTGTTGATGTCGTCGCCTTCGGAAACCACGCTGATCGTGCTCGCCGCCGCGGTGAAGGCGCAGCTCATCACGCAACAGACCGCAGCCTTCTGGCAAATCGTCACCGCGCTGGGGCTGACCATCACGCCGCTGCTCGCGCGTGTCGGCCGCGATGTCGCTCGCCGCGTCGAACTGCGCGATGCGCCAGCGGAGGAAGCGCATGACGAAAGCACGCCGCGCGCGATCGTCATCGGCTTCGGCCGTGTCGGATCGCTGGTGTCGGACATGCTGAAGGCACATGGCAAACCGATGGTTGCAGTAGATGCCGATATCGATGCCGTCGCGCGGGCGCGGAAAGCGGGCTATCCCGTCATCTTCGGCGATATCGGCAGACCGGGCATGCTCGACCGGCTGGATCTGGGTAATGCCGGCGCGGTGATCCTGACGATGGACGATCCCGTGCAAGTCGTGCGCATCACCACCCAGGTCCGCAAACGCTATCCCGACCTCACCATCGTCGCGCGCGCACGCGACACCGATCATGCCGCCGAGCTTTATCGCGCGGGCGCCACCGATGCGGTGCCCGAGACGCTGGAAAGCTCGCTCCAGCTATCCGAAGCGGTCCTCGTCGATCTGGGCGTCGCAATGGGCCCGGTGATCGCCTCGATCCACGAAAAGCGCGACGAGTTTCGCAAGCTCATCAAGGATCATGGCGAACTCGATCGCGAACCGCGATTGCGGCGCACCAGGCTCAGTGAAGTAAAAGGCTGAGACCGCGCCGGCCTCAGGCCGGCACGGACTCCAGGACGCTCCGCACCGCCGACAGGGCGTCAGCCGCCTTGTCGCCGTCGGGACCGCCGCCTTGCGCCATGTCCGGACGGCCACCGCCGCCCTGGCCACCCAGCGCCGCGACCGCCGCCTTGACGAGATCCACCGCGCTGACCGCACCGGTCAGATCATCGGTAACGCCGACCGCGACCGAGGCGCGACCGTCATTCACAGCGACCAGTGTCGCGATTCCCGAGCCGAGCCGCGTCTTCATCTCATCGACCGCGCCGCGCAGCCCTTTAGGGTCGAGCCCCTCGACGACCTGCCCGAGGAACGCATGACCACCAACCCGTTCCGGGCCGGCCGCATCGACCCCAGCGGCACCGCCGCCCCCCAGCGCGAGCGCCTTTTTCGCATCGGCCAGTTCGCGTTCGAGCCGCTTCCGCTCGTCGAGTAGCGCGGCGACACGGGCCGGCACTTCATCGGGCGAGGATTTGAGCGTTGCCGCCGCCTCTTTAAGGCGATCGTCGCGGGCGACCAGCCAGGTACGGGCGCCCTCACCCGTCAGCGCCTCGATCCGACGGACACCGCTCGACACCGCGCTTTCGGAGACGATCTTGAAGATCGCGATATCGCCCAGCGCATTGACATGGGTGCCACCGCACAGCTCGACTGAATAGGTCTTGTCCGTGCCGCGCCCCATCGAAAGCACGCGCACCTCATCGCCATATTTCTCGCCGAACAATGCCAGCGCACCGGCCGCAACCGCATCGTCGGGCGTCATCAGTCGCGTCGAAACGCTCTGGTTGCCGCGGATCTGCGCGTTCACATCAGCTTCGATCTCAGCGATCTGCTGTGGCGTCAGAGCCGAGGGATGCGAGAAATCGAAACGCAGACGATCAGGCGCGACGAGGCTGCCCTTCTGCGTCACATGGCCGCCCAGCCGCTCGCGCAACGCCGCGTGCAACAAGTGGGTGGCCGAGTGGTTGGCGCGCAGCGCGTCGCGGCGCGCGACGTTGATCCCAAGGCGAACTGTATCGCCCACCGCGACGCTGCCCGCATCGATCCGCGTCTTGTGCGCATGCAGCCGGCCAAGCGGCTTCGACGTGTCCTCAACCACGGCCTGCAGACCGCGATCGCTGGAGATCGTGCCGGCATCACCCATCTGACCGCCGCTTTCACCATAGAAAGGGGTCTGGTTGGTCAGGATGGTGACGGCATCGCCCGCCTCAGCGCTGTCGACGCGTGCACCGTCCCTGACGATGGCGACGACCTGCCCTTCACCATCGCTGGCGGTGTAGCCGGTAAATTCGGTGCCGCCGAGTTCCTCCGCGATATCGTACCAGACCTCGTCCGACGCCTTGTCACCCGATCCCTTCCACGCCGCACGCGCCGCCGCCTTCTGCGCCGCCATAGCGGAATCGAAGCCGGCACGATCGACGGTCAGGCCGCCGGCGCGCAACGCGTCTTCGGTCAGATCATAGGGGAAACCAAAGGTGTCGTAGAGCTTGAACGCGGTCTCGCCGGGCAGCACATCGCCCTCGTTCATTCCTGCCGTCGCCTCGTCGAGCAGGCGCAACCCGTTCGACAGCGTCTGGCGGAACCGCGTCTCCTCCTGCAGCAGCGTCGCCTCGATCAGCGGCTGCGCGCGCACCAGTTCGGGGAAGGCGCCACCCATTTCGGCCACCAATGACGAAACCAACCGATACATCAGCGGTTCCTTGGCACCGATCAGATGCGCATGGCGCATCGCGCGGCGCATGATGCGGCGCAGCACATAACCACGCCCTTCATTGGCCGGCAGAACCCCGTCCGCAACCAGGAAGCCCGCCGAACGCAGGTGATCGGCTATCACACGGTGACTGGCCTTGAACTCCCCGTCCGTGGCGGTGTGGGTCAGCGCACCGCTCTCGGCGATCAGCGCCTTGAACGTATCGGTATCGTAATTGTCGTGGACGCCCTGAAGCACGGCGGCGATACGCTCCAGCCCCATGCCAGTATCGATGCTCGGCCGGGGCAGATCGCCGATGATCTGGTCCGCTTCCTGCACAAACTGCATGAAGACGAGATTCCAGATCTCGACGAAACGATCGCCATCCTCGTCGGGCGAACCCGGAGGGCCGCCGGGAATGTGATCGCCATGATCGTAGAAGATCTCCGAGCACGGCCCGCAAGGGCCATCCGATCCCATCGCCCAGAAATTGTCCTTGGTCGGGATGCGGATGATACGGTGGTCTGGAAGGCCCGTGATCTTCTTCCACAGGTCGAACGCCTGATCGTCGGTATGATAGACGGTAGCGGTCAGCCTTTCGGCGGGAATCCCCCATTCGCGGGTTAGCAGGGTCCAGGCATGGATGATCGCCTGTTCCTTGAAATAATCGCCGAAGCTGAAATTCCCCAGCATCTCGAAGAAGGTGTGATGCCGCGCGGTATAGCCGACATTGTCCAGATCATTGTGCTTGCCGCCGGCGCGCACGCATTTCTGGCTCGACGTCGCCAGCGAATAAGGCCGCTTCTCAAGCCCGGTGAACACATTCTTGAACGGCACCATGCCCGCGTTCACGAACATGAGCGTCGGATCATTGTGCGGCACCAGCGGCGCGGAAGGGACGCGCGCATGACCGGTGCTCTCGAAATAGTCGAGGAATGAGCGGCGGATGTCGTTGGTCGATGTCATGAGCGCGACTTAGAGCAGATCGGGAAAAAGTGGGAACCGGTTTTTGTATCGGCAGGCGCTGCGCTCGAAAATTCTCGATTTTCCGGAGAAAACGGCGCCCCCATTGCGGAAAGTGACCGCGATCCATGGACATGTAGCCGCCCCTTGCATTCCAACGCGCACAGGCAGAGCATGATTCGCGCGCGGGGAAGAGGAGAAACAATCCCACGAGATAGGAGAGGTCATATGGAGCATCAGGCAGGCGCTAGAGCCGTCGCGCTGGTCGGTCCGGCCGGCGCGGGCAAGACCAGTCTTGCGGAGGCATTGCTGTTCGCATCGGGCGCGATTCCGAGGCAGGGCGCGGTATCGGCAGGGACCAGTGTTGGCGATGCGAGCGCGGAAGCGCGATCCCGGGGCGGATCGACCGAACTTAACCTGATGCGTTTCGATTATCTCGGCGACAGCTTCACCTTGCTCGATACGCCTGGCGCGATCGGTTTTCAGGCGGACGGCGACGCCGCGGTGATGGCGGCGGACCTGGCGGTGATCGTGATCGATCCAGACGAGGCGCGCGCCGGCCTTGCCGAACCATCGCTGCGCAGGCTGGAAGCACTCGGCGTGCCCCATGCGATCTTCGTCAACAAGATCGATCAGGGGCGAGGCTCGATCCGCGCGTTGCTCTATTCACTACAGCCGCTGAGCCGTGCGCCGCTGATCGCACGCCAGATTCCGATACGGGAGGGAGAGAAAGTCACGGGCTGCGTCGACCTCGCACTCGAGCGTGCCTATCATTATCGCCAGGGCAAGGAAGCCGAACGTATAGAGATTCCGGGCGCGTTGAAGGAGCGAGAGGCATCCGACCGCTTCCGCATGCTCGAACAATTGTCCGATCACGACGATTATCTGCTCGAACAATTGCTCTCTGACGAAACGCCCGAACTGGAGACGGTGATATCCGATCTGGCGCGCGAGGCGCGCGACGGACTGGTCGTGCCGGTGGTGTTCGGATCCGCGCTCAACGGCTTCGGCGTGCACCGCTTGCTCAAGATGCTGCGCCATGAGACCGCGACCGCCGGGGCGGCGGCCGAACGCCTGGGCCTTTCGGGCAACGGCGCGTTCGTCTTCAAGGTTTCACACGGCAGTGCGGTGGGTCGGCTGGCCTATGCGCGCATCTTCGGGGGCAGACTGCCCGAAGGCGCCGAATTGCACGATGCGGCGGGCGATAGCTTTCGCGTCGGCGGGCTTTTCTCGGTCCAGGGCGCAACGACCGCGAAACTTGGCGCAGCGGAACCCGGCGCGGTGGTCGCATTGGCCAAGCTCGATGAGGCACGCGCCGGCCGCTGGCTGGGTATAGGAGCCCGCCCCAAGGGCGAGCCCCCCACCCTCGCCCGTCCTGCTGCCAATGCCGCCGTCGCGATCGTGACGAAGGATCGGAAGGACGATGTCCGCTTGTCGACCGCGTTGCAGAAGCTGATCGAGGAAGATCCGTCTTTAACTTGGGAACAGGACGAGACGGCCCATGAGACGCTGTTGCGCGGGGTAAATGACGAGCATCTGAACACCACACTCGCCAAGCTGAGGCGGCGTTACGGCGTCGCGGTGGATACCCACAGGCCGAGCATCGCCTATCGTGAATCGATCCGGAAAACCGCCACCCAGCGCGGCCGCCACAAGAAACAATCGGGCGGCCACGGCCAATTCGGCGATGTTGTCATCGAAATTCGCCCGCAATCGCGTGGCGAAGGCTTCGCATTCGCAGATCGCATCACAGGGGGCGCCATTCCCAAACAATGGATACCGGCCGTCGAAGACGGCGTACAGGACGCGATGGCCAGGGGCCCGCTGGGTTTTCCCGTGGTCGATGTGGCCGTGATGCTGACCGACGGGTCGTTCCATTCGGTCGACAGTTCGGAACTGGCCTTCCGTACCGCCGGACGCATCGCGATGGCGGATGCGTTGCCGCAATGCGCGCCCTATCTGCTCGAACCCGTATGCCGCGTGACGGTCTCTACCCCAGGCGGCGCCACGTCGAAGGTCAGTTCCACCGTCTCCAGCCGGCGGGGCCAGGTGCTCGGGATCGATACACGCGACGGATGGTCGCGCTGGGACGTGGTGGAGGCGCTGGTCCCCGAGGCGGAGCTTCACGGACTGGACGCCGAACTGCGCTCGCTCAGTCAGGGGCTGGCCAGTTTCGAGGCCCGTTTCGATCATCTCGCGGAGTTGAGCGGCAAGCATGCCGAGGATGTCGTGAGACAGGTGAAAGCGGCAACTTGAACCATAAGCGCTTGACCAGCGCGCCATGATGCCCTTCCTAGGGCCCTTCGTTGGACCTTGATCGTGCCGGGCCATTGCCCGATGCGGTCAAGGTCCGATCATATCGAGCAGGATCCGGTTCGATTGGAGGCGAAGGCGCGCGGCGCCATTGCCCGAGTGGCCGGAATCACCTTGGGGGAGAACATCGTGGCCAAGCGCCTGACGACCTATATTCTGATCGGGCTGGCGCTCGGCCTCGTGATCGGCTGGGCAATCAATGCCGGTATCGCCGACGGCAGCGAGGCGGCCAATGTGCGGCTCAAGGAAATCGCCGGCTATTTCTCCATCGTAACCACCCTGTTCCTGCGGCTGATCAAGATGATCATCGCACCGCTGGTCTTCTCGACGCTTGTCGTCGGCATCGCGCATATGGGCGATACTGCGGCGCTTGGACGTGTGGGCCTGCGCTCACTGACCTGGTTCATCGGCGCCAGCCTGGTATCGCTGACCCTCGGCCTCGTGCTGGTCAACCTGCTCCAGCCTGGCGTCGGGCTCAACCTGCCGCTGCCGCCCGTCACCGAATCGGCCGGACTGGCGAAGGCCGGCTTCAGCCTGAAGGATTTCATCACCCATCTGGTGCCGGCATCGATGATCGAGGCGATGGCGACCAACGAGATCCTGCAGATCGTCGTCTTCTCGGTGTTCGTCGGCGTCGCCATCACGGCGGTGGGCGAAAAGGCCGCACCGCTCGTCAAGGCGACCGAAGCGCTCGTCCATGTTATGCTGCAGATCACAGATTATGTGATGCGCTTCGCGCCGATCGCGGTGTTCGCGGCGGTCGCCGGCACGCTCACCGAGCGGGGCCCGGGCGTGATCGGCGATCTCGCCTATTTCATGGGCAGCTTCTATCTTGGCCTGATCATCCTCTGGGCCTTGCTGCTGGGTGTCGCCTTCCTCGTCGTCGGCAAGCGCACCGGCCTGCTTGTCCGTTATCTGCGCGAACCGATCTTGCTCGGCTTCTCCACCGCATCGTCCGAAGCCGCATTCCCGCGCACGCTGGAAGCGCTTGATCGATTCGGCGTGCCGCCACGCATCGCCAGCTTCGTCCTGCCGCTGGGCTATTCGTTCAATCTCGACGGCTCGATGATGTATATGACCTTCGCGGCGATCTTCATCGCCCAGGCCTATGGCATCGATCTGACGCTCAGCCAGGAAATCACGCTGCTGCTGGTGCTGATGGTGACCAGTAAGGGCATTGCCGGCGTGCCCCGCGCCAGCCTGGTCGTGATCGCGGCGACGCTGCCGCTATTCAAGATCCCCGAGGCAGGCTTGCTGCTGATCCTGGCGGTCGACCATTTCCTCGACATGGGCCGCACTGCGACCAACGTGATCGGCAATGCCGTGGCGAGCACGGTGATCGCGAAATGGGAAGGTGGGCTCGATCCGATCGAACCTGCGGAATCCGATCCGCCAAAGGCGCCGAGCAATGTGCCCGGCGCGGCGGAGAACGCGCCGGACAGTTTCCGCGACGTTTGATCGTCGTTTCCGGGCGGAGGTATCAAATCGTCATTCCAGCGAAAGCCGGAATGACGATTTGGCTCTTTCAGGCGTAAGCGTAAGGCCCGCCCCGCTCCAGCGCAGCGGCATAGGCGGGCCGGGCATGGATGGCATCGAGCCATGCGATCGTCGCCGGGCGCGATGCATCAAGCCCCGCGCGCTGTCGTGCCGCTTCGAGCGGAAAACTCATCATGACATCGGCGGCGGTGAAGACATCGCCCGCGAACCATGGGCGTGATGCGAGTTCCGCCTCGACGAAATCGAGATGCTGATCGACCATCGATTGAATGCGGCCACGGGCGGGGCGCCCCAGCAGGCCGAGCCTGTTGATGACGAGCATCACCAGCAGCGGCGGCATCATCGAGCCTTCGGCATAATGAAGGAAATGGCGATAGCGCAGCGCGGCTTCGCGATGCGCAGGCGGGCCAAGCCGCCCATCGCCGATCTCGACGAGATATTCCAGGATCGCGGCGGTTTCAGCGACGACGCGGCCATCATGTTCGATGACGGGTGATTTTCCGAGCGGATGAACCGCCTTGAGCTCCGGCGGTGCCAGCATGGTCTTCGGATTTCGTTCGTAGCGCTTGACCGTATAGGGCAGGCCAAGTTCCTCGAGCATCCAGAGAACGCGCTGCGACCGCGAATTTTCGAGATGATGGACGGTGATCGTCATCGGCGTCTCCCATCCGCCCCTTCATCCGCCTGTGCGGAAACAATGGGGCGCTGGGCGTCAGTCTCGCATCTTTCGGGAAAATGACGAAAAGGATTTCATGAAACACGAAAGGCCCGCCGGCATGCGACGGGCCCTCCCTGTGCTTGAAGCGTAAGCCGATCAGATATCGTCGTCCGCTTCGGGTCCGGTCATCATTTCCTCGGATACCTTCTCGGTGCGCGCGCGGATCGCGCCCTCGAGCTTGGCCGTGAGCTCGGGGTTTTCCTTGAGGAAGGTCTTGGCGTTCTCGCGTCCCTGCCCGATCCGGACCGAGTCGTAGGAGAACCAGGCACCCGACTTCTCGACAAGCCCGGCCTTCACGCCGAGATCGAGGATTTCGCCGATCTTCGAGACGCCTTCACCATACATGATGTCGAATTCGACCTGCTTGAACGGCGGCGCGACCTTGTTCTTCACCACCTTCACGCGCGTGGTGTTGCCGACGATATCGTCACGATCCTTGATCTGGCCGGTGCGGCGGATGTCGAGACGGACCGACGCGTAGAATTTCAGCGCGTTGCCGCCCGTCGTCGTCTCCGGATTGCCGTACATCACACCGATCTTCATGCGGAGCTGGTTGATGAAGATCACGATGCAGCGCGAACGGCTGATCGAGCCGGTCAACTTGCGCAGCGACTGCGACATCAATCGCGCCTGCAGACCGACATGGCTGTCGCCCATCTCGCCTTCGATTTCCGCCTTCGGCACCAGCGCGGCGACCGAGTCGACGACGAGGACGTCGATCGCGTTGGAGCGCACCAGCGTGTCCGTGATCTCCAGCGCCTGCTCGCCCGTATCGGGCTGCGAGACGATCAGTTCGTCGATATCGACGCCCAGTTTCTTCGCATAGACCGGATCGAGCGCATGTTCCGCGTCGACGAACGCCGCGGTGCCGCCCATCTTCTGCGCTTCGGCGATGACATGCAGCGCCAGCGTGGTCTTGCCCGAACTTTCCGGACCGTAAATCTCGATGACCCGGCCGCGCGGCAAACCGCCGATGCCGAGCGCGATGTCGAGCCCGAGCGATCCGGTGGAGATCGCCTCGACCTCCATCGCCTCGCGCGAGCCGAGCTTCATCGCCGATCCCTTGCCGAATGCGCGATCAATCTGGGCGAGCGCCGCCTCCAGTGCTTTCTGCCTGTCCATATTTCCCTTGTCGGATTCGATGAGCTTGAGTTGTGCCGCCATGGCCCGCCCTTTCCGTAGATCGATCGCGTGATCCGTTCAACGCATGATGGCGGTGTATATGATTTGTTCCATGAGAACAAGAGTGGAACATAATTTTGTTCCATCAATGTTCCCAAGCAAAAGGGCGAGACGTTTCCGTCCCGCCCTTTCCGGCTGAAACACGAGAAGGCGCCGACTTCCAACGGGCGCCCGCTCTTCAGAAATTCGCGCCCAGGCTGATCAGCTTGAACACGAAGGCCACCCACAGCAGCACGAAGGCGGCAAGCGCCAACAATATGCTCCAGGTCTTGGAGAACCAGCCACGCCGGGCCTTGAAGATCCGCACCGCATTCCAGACCGCCAGGCCGAACAGGCCGGGGATGACGAGAATGCCCAGGATCTGCAGCAACCAGATGCCGGTGGCGGGCGTCGTTCCTTCGAAAGCGACCGATATCAGGAACATCCAGCCGAGCGGCACCGCCAGCGCAAGCCAGCAGAACAGCCTGATCACCCGATAGGTGGAGAGGTCGCGTCCGGTGAGCGCCAGGGCGGCGCCATAACGACGGCGGTTGATCGCTCCGATCGGCCACGACAAGGCCGTCAACGCGATTACGATCAAACTGGCGATCAGCAGCGGCATCAGCCAGGCTGTATCCTTGTGCCAGGGCGCCCGGTCGAACACCATGATCGGCGCGATCGGGCCATAGGCGACGCGGACGACCTTGCCATTCTCCACCTTCGCCCCAAACAGTTCGCCATCCTCGACCGAACGCCAGATGAAGGGCGCGACCTCCACCCATTTGCGCGGCGCATCCCCCAGCGTGGTGAATGCATCGACCGAAAGCTTGCCATCCTTGTCGGTGGTCACCTTGAGCTGGCCGAGCAGGCCCAGCATCGCTCCGAAATTCTCGACCGCCGCACGGCTGTTCTCATAGGTGCCGGCGACCATCGCCGCATGTTCCTTCGCGGTCGCCAGTTCCTTGGGCTGTGCCGTGTCCTTGGCAGGGAAATAGCGATCGGCGAACTGACGGAAAAAGGCGGTGCGGATCGGGCTGATCGCCCCATCTTTGCCCGCGCTGTTCGCCGAAATATAGATGCCTACCTTTTCCTGCGGGAACAGGATCAGTTCGGAATGGAACCATTTGGTGTCGCCGCCATGTGCGATCGCGCTCTGGCCATTCACCTTCTGCTCGTAGAAACCGAGCATCATCCGATCGAGCCCCGGGACCGGATCATTGGCCGGCGAATGCATCAGTTTCGCGGTTTCGGGCTTCAGCAGCGGCCCGCCATCGGCGAGATGCGCGATCATGAACTTCGCCATGTCGCCGCCGCTGATCGCCGAGCTGCCGGCCGGCGCCATCGCGATCAGCTCATAAGGCTTGGGCTCGGTCGAGGCGGCCTGATAGCCTTTCGCCATGAAGGGCTGGAGATTGGCCGGAAGCGGCTGGCGGAAACTCGCATGGGTCATGCCCAGCCGCTGGAAGATGTTGCGTTCGATATAATCGTCGAACGGCATGCCGGACAGGCGCTGGACGATATAGCCGGCCAGCGCGGTCGCATAGTTCGAATAGGCCGGCGTCGATCCCGGCGCATAGACGCGCTGCGGCGTCCAGCGCTTCAGCGCGGCCTCCAGCGAAGCGACCGGCCCCTTGTCGACGATCAGATCGCGCCCCGCTTCTTCGAAGCCCGGGGTATGGGTCATGATGTTCCGCATCGTCAGGGGCTTGCCCTGATAGGCGGGGATCTTGAAATCGAGATAGGTGTTCACATCGGCGTCGAGATCGATCTTGCCCTGCTCGACGAGCTGCATCACCGCCGTCCAGGTATAGAGCTTCGACACCGATCCCGGCCGGAACAGGGTGGTGGCGGGATCGACGGGCTTGCGCGCGGCGACATCGGAGAAACCGAAGCCGCGCTGCGTCAGTACCTGGCCGTCCTTCACGATCACGACGACCGCGCCGGGAATATCCCCACGCGCCAGCGCATAGGGCATGAAGCCGTCGAGCCAGGTGTCCGCATCTTCCTTGGTCAGCGCGCGACGGCCGTCGATCGGCGGCGCGGCGATCGCTCCGCCTGCGGCCGAAGTCGCGGCAGGCGCCGGAACAAGGGCTGGCGATGTCTGCTGCGCCTGCTGGGCAACGCCCATGCCGGCCGCAAGCGTCAGCGCCGCCCCGAATAATGACTTGATCAGTCTCATATCGCTTTGAACCCCCGCCCTTATTGTGATGCCGCCGGATCATCGCCGACGGCTTGGGGGTATGCTGCCTCTTTTCCAATCGAGATGCAACGATCCCGATTGGAAATCAGAGGCCGATATGACGAAGACCGATCCTATTCAGCGCGGCGGAATTCCAGGCCGTACATTTTGAGAACCGGTTTGCCGTCCGCCCCGGTCGTGAAACTGGCGGTCTGTCCATTCTCGCCATTGATCATGTCGGTAGGCGAGGTCGGCACGAATGTGAACGAGGCACCCATCGCTTCCAGGATCATGTTGCCGCCGTCCCGCCGGGCGGTGACGGTGACGCGATCTCCGCCGGCTTCACCGACCCACTGCCCCGCGCGCGCGGTCAGCACATCGGACGCAAGCGCAATGCTCTTATGCGCGACCGGCTTGAAATCGGGCCAGCCATAGGCCTTGGCCACGCTGCGGACGATCTCCATCATCACCTGACCACCGGAATCGCCATTGGTCATCACCGCAACGCCGTCCCCGGTGCCCGGATGGATGATCCAGAATGCCCGGAACCCTTCGTTCGCGCCGCCATGCGAGAAGGCGAATGCATCCCCTTCCCCTCTTACGCTCGGCCCCAGGCCATAATCGCCCATCACCGGCGTCGCCATCGCGGCTGCGGTCGCCGGGTTGAGCACCGCGCCGGCCTCCCCCCTCCAGGCTTTGGTCAGCGCAAGGCCGAATTTGGCGAGATCGGTCGGCGTGGTCCACAGTCCTGCGGCGGCCCCTTCAGGATAGGTATGCCAACCACCGGCGATCGGTTTGCCGTCTTCGCCATGCCCGTGCGCGAAGCTGCCCGTCGGCGGCAAGGCATAGCCGCTCAGCGTCATCCCCGCCGGCACCAGCACCCGATCGTGCACAACATCCGCGAAAACCCTGCCCGTCGCATCCTCGATCATCTGCTGCGCGATCTGATAGCCGCCGCCGGAATATCGCCAGCGCTCGCCAGGCTTCGCTTCGGAGACCACCGCCTTGGTGTTGGCGGGCGGTGTGCCGTTCAGTATCTGGATGTTGGTGGCGACCGGAACGCCCTGGGCATAGCCAGGAAATCCGTGAATGGTCGTGCCGCCGGTATGCGACAGCAGCGCGCGCAGCGTGACCGGCTTGTCCCTGGTGAAATCGCTGACCGGCAGCTTCCAGTTCTTCAGCGTCGAATTGACATCGGTATCGAGCGAAAGCGTGCCTTGCTGGACCAGTGAAAGCGCGGCGATCGCCGCCACCGGCTTGCTGATGGACGCAGCCTGGAACCGCGTATCGGGTGTGACCGGAGCCTTTCCATCGACTGAAACCACGCCATAGCCGCGCGACCAGACGATCTTGCCATTGTCGACCACCGCAACGCTGACGCCAGGCACTTTCCAGCGCGCCATGCGCTGCTCGATCGTCCAGCTTTCCGTCTTGCCGTCGATGATCGTGGCCGCAACCAAGCCCGTTTCGACCGCGCGTTGCTGAGCCGAGGGCGCAGTTTGCGCGACGACCGGAACCGCGAACAGCACGGCACCGAACGCCGCCGACACCAAAAGACTACGCATCATGCCTCCCCGACTCAAAGTCTTGTCGGGCGATTGGTCGGCGAGTCAGATCAGGGCGTCAAGAGCGGCCCTTACGCCGTCCATCGTATAGGGTTTCGCGAGCATCGGCGCGGTACGATGCACCTCGGGCGCGCCATCGGCATTACCGCCGCTGGCCAGCAGGAACGGTTTGCCCGCGGCTCTCAAAGCATCTGCAACCGGCCAGCAATGCTCGCCACCGCGCAGATTGACGTCGAGGATCGCGGCATCGAACGCGCCGGCCTCGACCAGCGGCATTGCCGCGGCGATACAGTCGGCCAATCCCGCGACTTGATGATCAAGCGCGTCGACGAAATCCTCGAGCATCATGGCGATCAAGGGCTCGTCTTCGACGATAAGGATGCGTAGCCCCGGCATTGGCGGCTTCATAGCAGCCAAAGCCTTCCGCGAAAGGACTTTATTTCGTTTCCATCACCGACCGGGCCGCTTCGGCGAGTTGCTGGACGGAGAATGGCTTGGGCAGGAAAGCCACGCGATCGAGATCGATCGATTTCCGCAACTGTTCCTCAGCATATCCAGACATGAAGAGAATCGGCAGGTCAGGCCAGGTCTTGCGCGCGATCCGGACCATGGTGGGCCCATCCATGGTGGGCATCACCACATCGGAAATCAGCATGTCGATCGCCGCCCCGCCGTTCAGCACCTCCAGTGCGTCTTCTCCGTTCGAGGCCGTGAGCACGGTATATCCGTGACGGGTGAGCGCGCGTTCGGCGACCGCACGGACCATATCCTCATCCTCGACGAGCAGGATCGTGCCCGATCCCCAAAGTTCGCCCTGCTTCAACTTCGCGGGCTTCACAGTCTCCACGGCCGGATCGACATGATGGACCGGCAGATAGATTGTGAACCGTGTTCCTTCGCCCGGTTTCGAATCCGCGAAGATGAAGCCGCCGGACTGTTTGACGATTCCGTAGACCGTCGAAAGCCCAAGCCCGGTCCCCTTGCCCACTTCCTTGGTGGTAAAGAAGGGTTCGAAGATCTTGGGCAGGATCTCGGGCGGGATGCCGGTTCCCGTGTCCGAAATGCTGAACGCCGTGTAATCGACGATCGGCAGCAATTCGCTGCCCATCTGCCGCACTTCCGATGCCGGTACGGCGAATGTCTGGATGGTCACGGTGCCACCGCCACGCGCCTGCATCGCGTCGCGCGCATTGACGGCGAGATTGACGATCACCTGTTCGAGCTGACCGGGATCGGCACGCACCGCTCCCAGATCGCGGCCATGGCTGACCTCCAGCACAACGGTTTCGCCCAGCAGCCGCTTGAGCAGGTTCGACACCTCAGAGATCACATCGGGAAGCTGCAGGATCTGAGGGCGGAGCGTCTGCTGCCGCGAAAAGGCGAGGAGTTGGCGTGTCAGGCTTGCCGCGCGATTCGAATTGCTGCGAATCTGCTGGATGTCATCATAGTCGCTATCACCCGGCGCGTGGCGCATCAGCATCAGGTCGCAATGGCCGATGATCGCTGTCAGAATATTGTTGAAGTCATGCGCCACACCGCCGGCAAGCTGGCCGACCGCCTGCATCTTTGTCGCCTGTTCCGCCTGCCGCTTGAGCTTCGATTCCTCGCTGGTGTCCTTCAGGCTCAGCAGCACTGCCGCTTCGCCCAACCCTCGTGCACCCGCGATGGTCAGTGCCACCGGCTCTTCCGGATTGGCGCGCAGCCGGACCGCGATATCGCCCGACAACGCCTGCTGGCCCGTGCCAAAGCGCCGCACCGTATCGGCCACCGCCGCCTTGTCCTCGCGCACGACCAGATCGCCCGGATAGACTGGCATGGTGCCGGGCTCGATCGTCGCGGCGCGCGCGAACGCCTCGTTGATGAACAGGAAGCGCCCGTCGCGATCGGTGAGCGCCAGGCCCAGCGGCAACATCGACAGCAAGGTCTGGAGATGCCGGCCGGTTCCGCTCTTTCCCGCGAAACGCTCGGGCTGCGCCGCATCATCATCGATCAGGAAGATCAATGTCGGGCTCTCGATCATGCCGGCCTCAAGCGGCATCTGCATCAGCCTGAGCGGATTGCCCTTCGGTCCCTCCTCGGCGAAGCGCAGCACGCCTTCGCGGTCGGATGTCAGCATGGTGACGAAGTCGCGCCCCTCGATGGCAGCATCGGGGCGCCCTGCCGCACGGACGATAAAGGCGCGGTTGGCAGTTCGCACGCGCCCTTCCCCGCCGACCAGCGCGACCATGATCCCGGCCTCACCCAACCGATCGCCGCCGTCACCCTCGATCAAGCGGCGTGCCTCTGCGCGCAGGTCGAGCGTGCGATGCCGGGTGAAGCGCCAGAGCAGGTGATCCTCGGCGCGACCGCTGCGGATGACTCGTGCGGCCAGGCGCGCCCCATTGGCTTCGATCAGGTCGACGCTGCCCAACCCGTCGCGCCAGGCCTCACGGCCCGCCGCTGTCAGTTGCGTTACGCCGCCCTGCCCGATCGGCAAGCTCGGCGGCGTCGCGAAACCCTGAAACCATTCTCCATAGAGATTATTGGCGCAGACCAATCGTCCCGCGCGATCGGTGATCGCGATCGCGGCACCGTCATTGTCCGCAGCCTCGCGCGTCAGCGACCAGTCGATTCCCCCCACCTGCGTATCCACGGGCGGGTAGAGCCGGCGGAAAACGATCATCAGCGTACCCGCCGTCACGATCGCGGCGGCGAAAGCGGCCGCCATGACGCTGTTCGCCGCAGCATAGAGGATCAGCAGCGCCGATACGAACGCGCCGCCGCCGATCATCGCCCAGAGCATGCGATCCGGTGCATTGGGCAACGGATCAGGGCGGTTGGTGAGGAGCGGCGGTGCGGACATGCGTGATCTCCGTCTTCGCCGTGGTTCAGCCGGGCGTCAAGCGCTCCGCAAGCGCGCCCCGAAGATCAGGGTGTATGCACCGGCACATCGATATGACCGTGCCCGCGTCTCCGCCATTTCGCGCCGATCCACCAGCGCCAGAACAACGCGGCGATGACATAGCCGAGCGCCGCCGCGATCACCGAGATGATGAAGAGCCCCGCCAGCAGCGCGGGCGCCGCGTCTGAGAAGAACCAGGCAGCCCAATCCGCCAGGCTCGCGCCTTCGGAAAACAGCGTGGACAGCGTCGTCACATCGGCATGCAGCCCGAAGGCGCGGTTGCCGACGAAGATCGACGCCGCCAGCAGGAACGGCGTGGTCGCCGGATTGCTGAGGAACGTCATGGCCGCACCGATCGGAATGTTCGCGCGGCACGGCAGCGCCAGCATTGCGACACCGATAATCTGGATGCCCGGAATCAGCAGGAAGATGCCGACGAACAGCCCCAGCGACACACCGCGCGGCACCGATCGGCGGGTGAAACGCCACAATTCGCTATGCGCGATGCGATGTGCGAACGGGCGCAGCCAGCGGCTTTCAATCAGCTCCTCGCGACGCGGGCTGTTGCGACGCACCCAGGCGCCGAATTTTCCGGGTTCCCTAGCCACGGTCGCGCAATATCCTCGCTTGGTCGCGCTTCCAGTCACGCGCGCGCTCGGTTTCGCGCTTGTCGTGCATCTTCTTGCCCTTGGCGAGCGCGAGTTCGACTTTCGCGCGGCCTCGACCGTTGAAATAGATGGAGAGCGGGATGAGCGTCATGCCCTCACGCTGAACGCCCGCGCGCAGCTTGTTGATCTGGCGTTCGTGCAGCAACAGCTTGCGTGGCCGCTTCGGCTCGTGATTGAAGCGATTACCGTGGCTGAACTCGGGGACATTGGCGTTGACGAGCCAGACCTGGTCGTCACGAACCTCCGCGTAGCTTTCCGCGATCGATCCTTCACCAAATCGCAGCGACTTCACTTCCGTACCGGTCAGCGCGATCCCCGCCTCGAAGAACTCCTCGAGGAAATATTCATATCGCGCCCGCCGATTCTCGGCGACCGTCTTGACCTTGTCGAATTCGGTGGGGCGCGGACGTGCCATCAGGTGAGACCAGCAATCTCCATCGCCGCGTCCACCGCCGCGCGGCTCGCGGCGGACGGAAGCGTCATCGGCAGACGGACATCGGGGGAGAAATCGTTGCGCATCCGGTTGAGCGCGTATTTCACCGGGCCAGGTGAAGCGTCGCTGAACAGCGCGGCGTGGAGCGGATAAAGCCGGTCCTGAAGCTGAAGAGCGATATCCCAGTCACCAGCGGCGCAGGCGGCCTGGAATTCGGCGCACAACCGGGGCGCGACATTGGCGGTGACAGAAATACAGCCGACGCCGCCCATCGCCATGAATCCCAGCGCCATATCGTCATTGCCCGAAAGCTGACAAAAATCGGCACCGCAAGCCAGGCGCTGCGCCGTCACGCGTGCGACATTGCCGCAGGCGTCCTTGACCCCGATCACCGTCGGCAGCTCGGCCAGCCGCGCCATCGTAGGTGTCTCGATATCGGTGATCGTTCGGCTTGGAACATTATAAAGGACCATCGGGAGATCGCAGCGCTCCGCCAGATAGGCGAAATGCGCGTAAACGCCTTCCTGATTGGGCTTGTTGTAATAAGGCGCGACGACCAGTGCGGCAGCGGCGCCCGCAGCCTTCGCGACCTTCATATGCTCGAGCGCGACCACGGTATCGTTCGATCCGCAGCCGGCGATCACGGGCACCCGGCCCGCCGCCTGTTCGATCGTGACTTCGATGACGCGATTATGCTCTTCGATCGTCATCGTCGCGGATTCGCCGGTGGTTCCACAGGGCACGAGTCCCTTGCTTCCCTCGACGATTTGCCAGTCGATAAAGGCACGAAAGGCGTGCTCATCGAACACCCCGTCGCGAAACGGCGTCGCCAGAGCCGGAATCGACCCGGAAAACATGCCTTTGCTCCTTCAATTCGTCGCAGGACCGCGTCTATAGATCGCGCATGCCACATAGGTTTCGTTGTTCAGCGCCTGATAAGGACCGCACTGCCAAAATGTCCAGCATGGTTCTACGATTGATTTCAGCCGGATTGATGCTTTCGGCGTCGAGCATGGCGATGGCGGAGACGCTGAGCCCCGATCAGCGGAGCTGGTACCAGGCGCAGCTCCAGGGCGTGAGCACCGGCGCGCTGCGCCCTGCGCGCACCGATCCGGTGGCCGACGCCGTCGTGACATGGAACAGGTTGCGCCAGTCGGACAATTATTCCTTCTCCGACTATGCAAGTTTTCTTGTCGCCAATCCCGGCTGGCCCGGCGAATCCGCGATGCGGAAAACAGCGGAACGCGCGATCAATCCCAATAATTATTCGCCGCCACAAGTGGCCGCCTATTTCGAGCGCATGCCGGCGCTGACCACGACTGGTGAGGCCCGCCATGCGATTGCATTGCTGGCGATGGGGCGGACCGAGCAGGCCCGCGCCGTGGCGCGCCGCGCCTGGACTGGCGGTACGCTCTCGCCCGAGGATGAAGCGCGGATCATCGGTGCCTTCGGCGGCATATTGACCGGCGCCGACCATGATCTCCGCATGGAGCGCCTGCTCTGGTCGAACGCGAGCAATGCGGCCGTCCGCCAGCTTTCCTTCATTTCTCCCGACAGGCGTCCCTTGTTCGAAGCGCGAATCGCGATGCAGACAAAAGCGGCCGACGCTGCGACCAAGGCTGCAGCGCTCGACGACCGGTTCCGGAACGACCCCGGTTATATCGTCGATCGCGCCGGCTGGCTGCGCACCTCCGGAAACAGTCCGGCGGCGCGCGCCTATCTCGCCGGGCCGCGCAGCCTGACGGTGCCGCCGCTCGATGCCGAGGAATGGTTCGAGACGCTTCTGACCAATGCGCGCGCCGCCGCGAACGATACGCAATGGACGCTCGCCTATAATATCGCGAGCCGGATCGACGATGCCTATGCGCCGGGCGTCGACATCCGCGACCGCCCGATCGGCGAGCGCGACGATTACACCAGCCTGGCATGGCTGGCAGGCACCACCGCGATGCAGAAGCTCGCCCGCCCGGCCGATGCGATCGGCATGTTCGAGCGCTATGCGCTCGCCGCACGTTCGCCGCAGACCCAGTCCAAGGGCTTCTACTGGGCGGGCCGTGCCGCGCTCTCCGCCGGGCAGGCGGAACGCGCCACTGGCTTTTTCCAGCGCGCCTCCGAATTCAACGACCAATTCTACGGACAGCTCGCGCTCGAACGACTTGGCATGCCGATCCCGCCGCCTTCGACCGGGCCGACAATCACGCCGTCCGCCGCAGAACGCTCGGCCTTTTTCGATCGCAGCGTCGTGCGCGCGGCGCGCATGCTCGGCGAAATGGGCGACTGGCGCGACCAGACCCAGTTCCTGCGCACAATCTCGAACGACGCGAAGAGCGATCTCGACCATCATTTCGCCGCCGAACTGGCGAGCCAGATCCGGCGTCCCGATCTGGGGGTGATGATCGCGCGCAGCGCCCGGATCAACGGCCATAACGATTATGTCCGTACCGGCTTTCCGGTGGTGACGCTGCCCAGTGGACACGAATCGAACTTCACGATGGTCCATGCGATCACGCGCCAGGAAAGCCAGTTCGACCGTGAAGCCGTCAGCCATGCCGGCGCGCGTGGCCTGATGCAGCTTATGCCGGGTACTGCGCGCGAAACCGCGGGCAAGATCGGCGAAAGCTATAATCTCGCCAATCTCACCGGCGATCCGCTTTATAACATCCGGCTGGGATCGACCTATTTCCAGTCGATGCTCAACTATTTCGGCGGCAGCTATCCGCTGGCGGTTGCCGCCTATAATGCCGGGCCGGGCAATGTGAACAAATGGCTGCGCGCCAATGGCGACCCGCGCACACCGGGCATCGACATGATCGACTGGATCGAACAGATTCCGATCTTCGAGACACGCAACTATGTTCAGCGCGTACTCGAAAATGCGGTGGTCTACGATGCGATCAACCCGGAGCGCGCTCGTAGCAAGGGGGCTCGCACGCCCCTGTCCTGGTATCTGGGCAAGCGCAGCGCCGGGTAACCGCCGGGACGAGCGGTAGAGATGGTCTATCCTGGCCCGGCAAGCTAATGCCCCGGCATGAGCTTCGATCGCCCGAACTATATCACCCCAACCGGCTATTCCCGGCTGCATGCCGAATATCAGCAATTGCTGTCCGACGAGCGGCCCAAGCTGGTCGAAGTCATCTCATGGGCTGCGGGCAATGGCGACCGATCCGAGAATGGCGACTATATTTACGGGCGCAAGCGCCTGCGCGAGATCGACCGGCGCCTGGGCTGGCTGGCCAAGCGCATGAAGGCCGCGAAAGTGATCGATCCGGCGCAACAGGAGGATCGTGGCCGCATTTTCTTTGGTGCGACGGTGACGATCGCCGACGAAGAGGATCGCTCGCGAACATTCACCCTGGTGGGTGATGACGAAGCGGATGCCGGCAAGGGTCTGGTCGGCTGGAACGCGCCGCTTGCCCGCGCCCTGCGCGGTGCCGCTGTCGGCGACCTGCGGCGCGTGGAATTGCCGGCGGGCACGATCGAATATGAAGTGACCGAGATCGCGTATCCATAAGCGGCCGCGCTTCGATCAATCCTCTTCGACGATCTTGTCGGGCTTATAGCCGAAGGCCTTGTGCGCGAGCTTCACGACCTCCGGATCCAGGGCCGGCGGCTCCATCTTCACGCCCGCTTCGAGCCGGTCGGCGACATGCATCATCGTGGCGATACGCGCGGCCTTCTTGTTGTTGGCGTCGATCGCCTTCCAAGGCGCCCAACGCGTATCGGTGATCGCGAACATGTCGTGCATCGCCTTGAGATAATCCGCCCGGCGCGCGCGATTTCGGAAATCCTCTTCGCCGGTCTTCCAGCGCTTCCAGGGATGGTCGAGCCGGCTGGCCAAACGCTTGTCCTGCTCGTGCTGGGTGATGTGAAGGAACAGCTTCACGATCGTCGTGCCGGCGTCCTTCTGCTGCGCCTCGAACTCGTTGATCTCGTCATAGCCGCGCCGCCATTCGGATTCCCTTGCGAACCCTTCGACACGCTCGACAAGCACGCGACCGTACCAGGAGCGGTCGAAGACGGCGATCTCGCGCGCACGCGGCAGGCGCCGCCAGAAGCGCCAGAGGAAATGGCGCTCCTTCTCCTCGGGCGTGGGCGCCGAAATCGGCCATACCTCGAAGTAACGGGGGTCGAGTTCGGCGGTCATCCGGCTGATCGCCCCGCCCTTGCCCGCCGCGTCCCAGCCTTCGAACAGGATGATCGCGCGAGCGCCATGGCAGATATAGGCGGCCTGCACGCGCGCGAGCCGTTCCTGCGCCGCCTTCAGCGCCTCGTCATAATCGCCTTCGAACTTCTCGCCTTTTTCATAGTCGCTGAGGTCGATGGGCATGGCAGGCTCCTTGATCCCGCACAGAACGGATGCGGGATATCCTGACATGCCCTCCCCCGGCCCCTCCCGCAAGCGGGAGGGGAGATGGGTTCAGTTCTTCGAAGGTTCGACGATCCGGATGTTGAGTTCGCGCAGTTGCTTGGCGGTCACCGCGCTCGGTGCGCCCATCATCAGGTCTTCGGCCTTCTGGTTCATCGGGAAGACGATGACCTCGCGGATATTGGGCTCGTCGGCCAGCAGCATGACGATGCGGTCGATGCCCGGCGCCGATCCGCCATGCGGCGGCGCGCCGAACTTGAACGCGTTGATCATGCCCGCGAAATTGGTGTCGACCTCTTCCTGGCTATAGCCGGCGATCTCGAACGCCTTGTACATGATCTCCGGTCGGTGGTTCCGGATCGCGCCCGAGCTCAATTCTATGCCGTTGCAGACGATGTCGTACTGATAAGCGAGGATATCGAGCGGATCCTTGGTCTCCAACGCTTCCAGTTCGCCCTGCGGCATCGAGAAGGGGTTGTGACTGAAATCGACCTTCTTGTTATCCTCGTCCCACTCGAACATCGGGAAATCGACGATCCAGCAGAATGCGAAGGCGTTGGCGTCGATCAGGCCGAGCTGCTCGCCGGCCCGCGTCCGCGCCAGACCCGCCAGCTTCGCGGCGTCGGCTTCCTTGCCGGCGGCGAAGAACACGCCGTCGTCGGGGCCCAGGCCAAGCGCCTCGATCAGCTTCGCGGTCGCCTCGGGTCCGTGATTCTTGGCGATCGGGCCCCCGGCCTCACCACCCTTGATGTTGATATAGCCGAGCCCCGAATAGCCTTCGGTGCGCGACCAATCGTTCATCTCGTCAAAGAATTTGCGGCTGCGCTCGCCCGCCCTGGGCGCCGGGATCGCACGGATCGTACCGCCACCCGCGACGATACCGGCGAAGATGCCAAAGCCCGAGTCGCGAAAATGCTCGGTGACGTCGACAATCTCGATCGGGTTGCGCAGATCGGGTTTGTCGTTGCCGTATTTCAGCATCGATTCGCGGTAGGGGATACGCGGGAACGGCGCGGGGGTGACACTGCGACCGTTAGCGAATTCCTCGAACACGCCGTGCAGCACCGGTTCGATCGCGGCGAACACATCGTCCTGTGTGACGAAGCTCATCTCGAAATCGAGCTGGTAAAATTCACCCGGGCTGCGATCGGCGCGTGCGTCCTCGTCGCGGAAGCAGGGCGCGATCTGGAAATAGCGATCGAAACCGGCGACCATCAGCAGCTGCTTGAACATCTGCGGCGCCTGCGGCAGCGCGTAGAATTTGCCGGGATGAACACGGCTGGGCACCAGATAGTCCCGCGCGCCCTCGGGGCTCGACGCGGTCAGGATCGGCGTCTGGAACTCGGTGAAGCCCTGGCCGATCATGCGCTGGCGGATCGACGCGATCACCTGGCTGCGCAGCACGATATTGGCGTGGATGCGTTCACGGCGCAGATCGAGGAAGCGATAGCGCAGGCGGATATCCTCGGGATATTCGGCATCTCCGAACACCGGCAGCGGCAATTCCTGCGCCTGCGACTGGATCGCCACGTCGCGGGCGCGGATCTCGATCTCGCCGGTCGGCAGATTGGGGTTCACCGTCTCGGGCGAACGGGCGACCACATCGCCCGTCACCGTGATCACTGATTCGGCGCGCGCCTTATCGATCACCTTGAACGCTTCCGAATCCACGTCGGTCACGATCTGGGTGATGCCGTAATGATCGCGCAGATCGACGAACAGCAATCCGCCGTGATCGCGCTTGCGATGGATCCAGCCTGAGAGGCGAACGCTCTCTCCAACCTGTGCGGCGCGCAATTCCGCGCATTTATGGGTGCGATAGGCGTGCATGATGCTCGTTTTTCCGGTTGTTCGTCGGCTATGCCGGTGAAAGGCCGCTAACACAGGGGCGAAGCGGCTTTGTCAACCCGCGAGACGGGTATAAGGGGGCGCGATGCACGTTCATCCGCTCATCACCGACTCGAAGACCCTCTCCGATCTCTGTTCCCGCCTCGCGCGATCGCCCTTCGTGGCGGTCGATACCGAGTTCATGCGCGAGAACAGCTATTGGCCGGATCTCTGCCTGATCCAGATCGCCGACGAAAGCGAGGCGGCCGCGATCGATCCCAAGGCCGAAGGCATGGATCTGTCGCCGCTGCTCGAATTGCTGGTCTATAACGAGGATGTCCTGAAGGTCTTCCATGCCGGCGGGCAGGATATCGAGATCGTCCATAATCTGACTGGCAAGACACCGCATCCACTGTTCGATACGCAGATCGCGGCGATGGCGCTGGGGCAAGGCGATCAGGTCGGCTATTCCAATCTTGTCGATAGCTGGCTGGGCATCACGCTCGACAAGGGCGCCCGTTTTACTGACTGGAGCCGACGCCCACTCGACCAGCGCCAGATCGACTATGCGATCGGCGACGTCACGCATCTGGTGAAGATCTTTCCCAGGATGCTCGCGAAACTGCGCAAGACCGGTCGCGGCGACTGGCTGGATCAGGAAATGGAACGCATCGCCGATCCCGACAATTATGTCACCATTCCCGAACAGGCATGGCAACGGATCAAGGTTCCCAGCCGCAAGCCGGAAGTGCTTGGCCGGCTGAAGGCGTTGGCCGCATGGCGCGAGCGTGAAGCGCAGAACAAGAATCTGCCGCGCGGGCGCATCGCCAAGGACGAGACGCTGGCCGACATCGCCGCGCATCCGCCGCGCGTCCAGTCCGATCTCGCCAAGGTGCGCGGGCTTTCCGGGAGCTGGGCGGGAAACGATATCGGCGCACGCATGATCGCCGCGCTCGCCGCCGCCACCCCGCTGCCCGCAGCCGAAATGCCAGTCCGTGAAGATCGCACGCCGGGCCTGGGCAAGGACGGAACACTGGTCGCAGATCTTCTCAAGCTGCTGCTCAAGATCCGTGCGCGAGAATCGAGCGTGGCACCGCGTCTGCTGGCGCGGACCGACGAACTCGAATTGCTCGCCGCCGGCCGACGCGATGGTCTGGCGATCCTGGAAGGCTGGCGATTCGAGCAGTTCGGCCGCGATGCCCTGGCGCTCGTCGAAGGGCGGCTTGCCTTCGCCGTACGTGGTGGCAAGCTGATGATGACGATGGCGGATACGGAGGGCACGGCATGATGCGTTTCGGGCTGATCGGATGCGCGCTGCTGGCCGGGTGCGCGACGGTTCCGGCGGAGACTGCCGCGGGCGGCGGCGAATGCCGCAATGACGGGCTGGCCACCTATGTCGGACGGACGGTGAGCGCCGAACTGGGCGCGGAACTGCTCAAGACGTCTGGAGCACGCACCTTGCGCTGGGGGCCGCCAGATAGCGCGATGACGATGGATTTTCGGGTCGACCGGCTGACCGTCAGCTATGATCGCGACAGCAAGATCATTTCGGTGAGTTGCGGCTGAACTGTCGTTTCGAACTCAGACCAGCGTCATCGTGCTGCTGAGCCCCATCGCGACGGCGAGTTGGCGATGGCGGCGCTCGACCGCTTCGCCATAAAGTTCGGCATCCGAAGTCTTGATCGCCAGTTGCAACCGATCACCGATGACCGACAAGCGGCTCTGCCGAAGCGGCGCGGCGACGCCGCCACTGAAACGCTGGCCCAGCCGCATCGCGAGGCCCCAGAGCGCAGCCTTTCTCAAGGCATCGGGGCGAGCCAATGCCGCGAGTTGCGCCAGCGGTGCGCTCCCCGCTCCGAAACTGGTGGCGAGCGCCTGCCCCATCATCGCGCGGCCGGTGGCATCGACGGCGGCCCAATTGCCATGCAGTGCGATCTCCAGTCCGCGTTCCGCCCGAAACTCGGGATTCGCGTGCCAACCCACATCGGCGAGCAGGCAGGCGGCATGTCGCAGCCGCGCCACGGTCGGCGGTTCATCCCCGAACAGGGGTGAAATCCAGCGATCGAGCAAATCGCCATGCTCCGGGAAACGGCTGAGTCGCGCCCCTTCCATCCGCGTCGCCGCGATCAATGGATCGATACGCCGTGTCTCCGCGTCGAGCCTGCCGAACATCAGTCCCTCACGGAGTCCCGAGGCCGAAACGATCAATTCACTTGAGCCGAGATGCGCGACGACGGCAGACAGCAATGCTGCGGCGTCGCCCAATGTGGGTATACGCGATGTCGAAAGGGTCGCGAGGTCCTGCAGTTTCTTGCGATCGACCTTCGCAAGCGATCGCACCAGATGCGCCGCCCTGTCCGGCGGCATGCGATAATGATGAATGATCGGCAGCGGATAGCCGGTAAGATACATGTCGAGCCGTGCGAGTGCGCGCCACGATCCGCCGACCAGATAAAAGGGCAGCCCTTCCGCCTGATCCAGCCAGCGCTGCTTCCGGATCATCTTGCCAAGCGTCGCGCGCAGCACCGATTTGCCTTTGGCGCGGATCGCGCTCAGCCGCAGCACGCCCAGCGGAAGCGAGATCGATTCGTGCGTCACACCATCGCGGACACGAATAAGTTCCAGGCTGCCACCGCCGAGATCGCCAACAATGCCATTTGCGTCCGGAATCGCCGATAGTACGCCGAGTCCCGCCGCTTCGGCCTCCTGTTCGCCGGACAGCAATTCCACGTCCAGGCCGAGTTCGGCGATACGCGCAAGAATCTCCGCTGAATTCGCGGCTTCGCGGATAGCGGCGGTGGCGACGGTGCGCAGTCTCGCCACATCCATCTCGTCCGCCAGACGCCGGAAGCGCCGCAATGCGCGCAGCATGACCTCGATCGAGGCCGAATCGATAACGCCATCGCGCGACAGGTTACGCCCCAGCCCGGCCATCACCTTTTCGTTGAAGTAGATGTCGGGCAACCGTTCGGGACCGTCGAAAACCACCAGGCGGATCGAGTTCGACCCGATATCGATGATGGCGCGGCGCGGGATGCTCGTCTTGCCGCTCACCTCAATCTGAACCCCATTTCCATCGCCCGGACGAAGCCGGGGTCCATCCGATCCATGGCGACGCGATGCGACGCCCGCCTCTGCATAAGCTCCGCGATCCGCCGGATCGACAAAAAAGTGCGGCTATTTGCGCCTGCGCCTGAGGCTGAGCTTGGGCACCGCATCGCTGTTGTGCAGCGACGCACCACGCCCCGAAAGCGACGGGTTCGTCATGAAATAGCGATGAAGATTGAACGGCCGGTCGTCGGGAACGATGCGGTCGTAATCGCCATCGGCGTTCAACTCCCAGCTCTGCTCATTGTCGAGCAGGTTGGCGAGCATCACCTGATCGAGCACCTGATCATGGACGGTGCGGTTCTCGATCGGCAGCATATATTCGACACGCCGGTCGAAATTTCGCGGCATCCAGTCGGCCGAGGAGATGAAGACCTTCGCGCCGTCATTGGGCAGCGCCTTGCCGTTGCCGAATGCCCAGATGCGGCTGTGCTCCAGGAAGCGTCCGATCACCGATTTCACGCGGATATTCTCCGACATACCCGGAACGCCCGGGCGCAGGCAGCAGATGCCGCGCACGATCAGGTCAATCTCGACGCCCGCATTGCTGGCTTCATACAGCTTCTCGATAATGTCCGGATCGACGAGCGAGTTCATCTTCGCCCAAAGCGCACCGGGACGGCCGGCACGGACATGATCGATCTCCGCATCGATCAGCGCGCAGAGCGACGAGCGGAGATTCTTGGGCGACATCGTCACCACTTCCAGCCCCGGCGGATCGACATAGCCGGTGATGTAATTGAAGATCTGCGCGGCATCGCGGCCCACGCGCGGATCGGCGGTGAAGAAGCTGAGATCGGTGTAGATACGCGCGGTGACGGGGTGATAATTGCCCGTCCCGAAATGGCAGTAGGTGCGATAGGTGCCGGCCTCGCGGCGGACCACCATCGAGATCTTGGCGTGCGTCTTCCAGTCGATGAAGCCGTAGACCACCTGGACACCGGCACGTTCGAGCTGCGCCGCCCAGAGCAGATTCTGCTCCTCGTCGAAACGCGCCTTCAGTTCGACCACCGCGGTAACGGACTTGCCCGCTTCCGCCGCGTCGATCAATGCGCGGATCACCGCCGACTGCTTGCCCGCGCGGTACAGCGTCTGCTTGATCGCCACCACGTCCGGATCGTCCGCCGCCTGCTTGAGGAAAGCCAGCACGACATCGAACGTCTCGTAGGGGTGGTGGATGACGATATCCTTGTCGCGGATCGCCGCGAAACAGTCACCCCCATGTTCCCGGATCCGCTCTGGAAAGCGCGGCGCATAGGCGGTGAACTTCAGATCGGGGCGATCCTCGTCGACCAGTTGTTCCAGTTCGCCGATACCCAGGAATCCCGCGGTTTCGGTGATCAGCGCATCCTCGCCGCCCAGTTCCTGCTTCACCAGCTTCTCGACATCGGGCGTCATGCCGCTTTCGAGCTTGAGGCGGATCACCCTGCCCCGCCGCCGGCGCTTGATCGCACTACGGAAATAGCGGACCAGATCCTCCGCTTCTTCCTCGATCTCGATATCGCTGTCACGGATGATGCGGAACGCGCCAGAGCCGACGACGTCGTATCCGGGAAAGAGCTGGCCTGCCGAATGGCGGATCACCGTTTCGAGCGAGACATAGCAGGCCGTGTCCCCGCCAGGCACGCGAACGAAGCGAGGCACCGCCGCTGGCAACATCAGCAGTTCGCGAATCGATTCGCCATCGGAGCGCCGCTTGAGATCGAAGACGACGCTCAGTCCCTTGTTCGGAATGAACGGAAAGGGGTGCGCCGGATCCAGCGCCTGCGGGGTCAGGATGGGGAAAATCTGCTCGCGGAAATGGACGGCGAGCCAATCCGAAACAGCCTCCCCGATTTCATCGACTCCGAGTACGCGAATGCCCGCCTGACGCAATTCACCCCGGATCTCACGCCAGATCGCCTGTTGTTCGGCCATCAGCCGATCCGCCTGTCGCGCGATTTCGGCCAGTTGCTGCGAAATCGTCATGCCATCCGCGGAGCGCTGCTCGACCGCCTGGAGCTGCTGCCCCTTCAACCCAGCGACGCGGACCATGAAGAATTCGTCGAGATTGTTGCCAGAGATCGACAGGAAGCGCAGCCGTTCGAGCAAAGGGTGCGCCCGGTTCGTCGCCTCCTCCAGCACGCGACGATTAAAGGCGAGCCAGCTCAGTTCCCGGTTGAAATAACGAGCGCCGGGCTGGACCGGCACGTCGGGTTCATCGTCATTGCCGAAGGGGATGGGGGCTGGTCTGCTGCTCATGCCACTAGCCTAACCGCTGGAATGTGACTCGTCGATGACACCCATTTCCGAAAGCACCTGTCGTGCGAGCGTGATGTTGATGCGGCGGCGACGGGCGAGTGCCGCCTGATCGATCAGGTCGACGAACCGCAGCACGGCGATGAAGCTGCGTTCGATCCGCGCCACCACGAACGCGCGGAACTCGGGCGTCGTCAGGATGCCCCGCGCGCCAAGCTGCTTTTCGATCAGCATGTCGATCAGCCCGTCGTCCGGATCCTCGAGTCGGATGATCGGCGTCGCCGCCAATCTGGACCGCAAATCCGCCAGTCGTGGACGCCAGTCACTCGGCGTCCGGTCGGTGACGATCAGCAAAGGCTTGCGGATTTCCTGCGCGGCATTCCAGGCGTGGAAGATCTTTTCCTCGGATTGCTCCTCGGCATTGTCGATCAAAATGCCCTTGGATTTCAGCGTGAAGATACGGCCCAACAGGCTACGCCCGGACTTTCGCGGCCCGTTCAGAACCGTCGCCCAGACCGGCCAGGTCCCGACATGCTCCAGATGGCGGACCGCCGCCGCATTGGATGCACTGACAAGGAAATCGGCATCGGTCTCGTCCGCCGGCCAGTCGAGCGGAAGAGCGATCTGGCTCACATGCAAGCCCTCATTGGCGCGCCGTGACCTGATCTTCGGGCGGCGGCGGCGCCGTGGCGCGGCGGATGCGCAGTACTCCGCCTCCTTCGTCGACGCGCCAACCGCGCGCGGCAAGCGCCGTGCGCAACGTCGCGATATCGCCGGCATAGACAACGCGCATCACCGAGATGCCGCCGAGCGCCAGGCTGGTGGTCGATGCGCTCGACACGCCAGGAACGGCGCGGAGCGCACCTTCGGCGCGCGTGACCGAGCCGACATCGGGGGTATCGAACTGGATGGTTACGTTGAGCGCGCCAGTTGGAACTGACAGGTCCGTGGCGGCACCCGCGGCATCCTCCGTCGGCAACGCCTCTTCGAGCGCGCTCGCATCCACGGGTTCCTCGATGATCAGTGTCGGATCCGGCCGGAGCATGCCGAATGCCTGTGCACGCGAATAGACCTGGTCGAGCCGGCGCACGCCTTCGTCGAGCATCTTTTCGAGCGCCGCCGAATTCTCGGCCCGCAAGGTGAACTGGTCAAGAATGCGGCTGTCCGGGCCGAACGCAGCGGTGAAGCGGCCGATCACCGGGCCGCCTGGCCATTGGCGCTCAAGCTTCACGGTCGGAATCAGCACATCCGCCGCGCCATATTGATCGAGCAGCAGGCGCCACCAGTTGCGGTTGCGCCGTCCGGCCTGCGCGGCATTGAGCAGCAGCGGATCGGCACCTGTGCCCGTCGCGCGGACATAGTCGATCGGGCCGGATCCGGTGCGGAAGCGCGCCCAGGCCTTTTGCCATTCGGTGCGATGCTCGAAGCTTTCGGGGCGTCCGCCCGACCATTGCACGGGAATGACCAGCATTGGCAGCGAACGCGCGACACCACCGCTCACGCCCAGGATCTGCCCGGCGCGGGCACGATCGAACAACACGCCCAGCCGCGCGATATAGCGATTGGAGCTGATCTGCTCATCCTCGACGACAATGCTCGAAACCATCGAATCGAGCGTACCGTCCGGCAGCGTCGGCGCACCGGTACCGGGGTGATACTTGCCCCAGAGTTCGCGCCAGGCCTTGCGCTGCGCCAGCCGCCAACCGCCGAGTCGGGCCGCATCGGCGGTCTTGGCGTACACATCCACCGTTACGCCCGGAACCTCCAGGCTACCGCTGGTATCGATGGGAATCACGCCGCGATCGCCGCTCTCGATCTGCGCGAACACCGCCGCCGCAAGCCCGGCCAGCATGAGCAGCGCGAGGAGCAGCGGCAAGGGCTGATAAATGCGATTGGCGAGCGTCACGGCGCTCTTTTGGCGAGTTGAAGAGCGAAATCCAAGTGGGATGGGATCGGTTTCGCAAATTCTTCGGTAAAAACCGGTTCCCACTTGCCCATGAAAATGCTGTAGGCGCGGCCCATGACCGATGAATCCTATACCTACGCCAAGGCAGGCGTTTCGATCGCCGCCGGCAATGCCCTCGTCAAAGCGATCGGTCCGCTCGCGCGCTCGACGCGTCGACCCGGCGCCGACGCAGATCTTGGCGGCTTCGGCGGCTTCTTCGATCCCAAGGCGGCGGGCTATCGCGATCCGCTGCTCGTCGCCGCCAATGACGGGGTCGGCACGAAGCTGAAGCTCGCGATCGACAGTGGCCGGCATGACGGAGTCGGCGTCGATCTGGTCGCGATGTGCGCGAACGACCTGATCGTCCAAGGCGCGGAGCCGCTGTTCTTCCTCGATTATTACGCCTGTGGCCGGCTGGAAAGCGGCGTCGCCGAAACCGTGATCGCTTCCATCGCCGAAGGATGCCGTCAGGCGGGCTGTGCGCTGATCGGTGGCGAGACCGCCGAAATGCCCGGCATGTATGCCGATGGCGATTATGATCTGGCCGGTTTCTGCGTCGGCGCGGTCGAGCGTGGCGAAGCGCTGACCGGCGATCGCGTCGCGGCGGGCCAAGTGCTGCTCGGGCTCGCATCGTCGGGCGTACATTCCAACGGCTTCTCGCTGGTGCGCAGGCTTGCGGCGGACAAGGGCTGGAAGCTCGACCGCCCTGCCCTGTTCGACCAGGAAATGCTGCTGATCGACGCGCTGATGGCGCCGACGCGTATCTATGTACGTTCGCTGCTGCCGCAGATTCGCGCCGGCCGCATCGCCGCGCTCGCGCATATCACGGGCGGCGGCCTGCTTGAGAACATCCCGCGCGTGTTGCCCGAGGGGCTGCACGCGCATGTCGATGCCGATGCCTGGACGCAGCCTCGATTGATGGCGTTCCTGCAAGCGCAGGGCAATATCGAGCCCGAGGAAATGGCGCGCACCTTCAACTGCGGCGTCGGCATGGTCCTGGCCGTCAATGAAGCCGATGTGGTCCAACTGACCGCGGCACTCGAAGCAGCCGGCGAAACCGTATTGCGGATCGGCCGGATCGAAGCGGGCAAGCGCGGCTGCACCGTATCCGGCAGCGCCGAGACATGGAGCGCGCGTGCCGACTGGACCGCGACCCATCATGGCTAAGGCAAGGATCGGCGTCCTGATCTCCGGGCGCGGATCGAACATGGCCGCGCTGGTCTATGCGGCGAAACGCGCCGATTGCCCGTTCGAGATCGTGCTGGTCGCCGCCAACGATCCCGAGGCAGGTGGACTGGCGCTGGCCGAAGCCGAAGGCATCACGACCTGGGCGCAGAGCCACAAGGGCCTAAAACGGGCGGAGTTCGATGCGCTGGTCGACGCCCAGCTTCGCGCCGCGCGCGTCGATTATGTAGCGCTCGCCGGCTATATGCGGCTTCTGTCGCCAGAATTCGTTGCGCGCTGGGCGGGACGGATGCTCAATATCCACCCGTCGCTGCTGCCCAAATACAAGGGGCTCGACATCCATGAACGAGCGATCGAAGCGGGCGATCGGGTGACGGGCTGTTCGGTCCATGTCGTGACCGCCGAACTCGACGACGGCCCCGTGCTGGGCCAGACCGAAGTCGCGATCGTCGCCGATGATACGCCCGACACGCTTGCCGCACGCGTGCTGATCGCCGAGCATCAACTCTATTCGCGCGTGCTCGCTGATTACGTCGCCCGCGAAACCACACCCGAGTGGATCGTCGCCAAGGTCGGCGAACTCGCGCTCGCGCTCCCCGAAACCGATGCGCGCACCTCTCACGGTTCGCCGGGCTGGCGCGTGGGGGGAGACAAGTCGGGCAAATTCTTCGCCTATGTCTCGATCCACCATCATGGTGAGGAGGCGATCGCGCTGCTCGTCAAGACGAGCGGACAGGACGAAATGGCGGCGCTGATCGAAGCCGAGCCCGATCTCTATTATCGTCCGGCCTATTATGGCGCGGCTAGCTGGATCGCGATCCGGCTCGATACCGGCGATACCGACTGGGACCATGTCGCCGAATGGCTGGACAAGAGCTGGCGCGCCGTCGCGCCCAAGCGGCTCACCAAATTGATGGATATCGCCGCGAGCTTCTGAACGAAAAAGGGCCGCCGGATGATCCGGCGGCCCTTCTTGCGTGTCCTGATCGAAGGATCAGCCGACAATCTCTTCGGGCTTGAAGAAATAGGCGATCTCGATCGCGGCATTCTCGTCGCTGTCCGAGCCATGGACCGAATTGGCTTCGATCGACTCGGCCAGTTCCTTGCGGATCGTGCCGGGTTCGGCGTTCTCGGGGTTGGTGGCGCCCATGATGTCGCGGTTGCGCTGGACGGCGTTTTCGCCTTCCAGCACCTGGACCACGACCGGACCGGAAACCATGAAGCTGACCAGGTCGTTGAAGAAGGGGCGTTCCTTGTGGACCGCGTAGAAACCCTCGGCCTGCTCCTGCGTCATCTGGATGCGCTTCGAAGCGACGACGCGCAGGCCGGCCTCCTCGAGCATCTTGGTGACCGCACCGGTCAGGTTGCGGCGGGTTGCGTCGGGCTTGATGATCGAAAAAGTGCGATTTGCGGCCATGGCCGTCACAGCTCCAATAGTCTGTAGAGTGGGAATGCGCGCCCCTTAGCCGCGAGCGCGCATAACCGCAAGCGGAGCCCTTAGGCCATCCGACTCCATTTGCCGGCTTCGTTCTGCACCCAGTAGCGCCGCTCGACGCCGTCCCGGCCATTGAGCCCTCGCCATGCCGCGCGCGCGGCATCAACCGATTCGGTATCGAAGAAGTGAAACACGCGATCGAAGCCCAGTGCCTCGTCGCGCCAGGCGCCATCGGCCAGCGCGACATTGCGTGCCGCATTTGCCGCGTCGATCGCGCCCGAAATCAGGATCGGCTGCACCGCATCCTCGTCCGCGCCCGCACGCGCATGAGGCAGGAAGGAATCTGGCCGCGCCGTCCACAGCGCGACATCGATGCGGCCCTGTTGCGCTTCGTCCGAGGTCACCACCAGCAGGCGCGCGGCCGAGTCGATCAGCCGCTGCGCGATCGCCGGCAGCACCTGTTCGACCGGCCGTCCGCCAAGCTGGTAGAAATCGACCTGCATCAGCCTTCAAGCGTGTCCGCAACGAACCGGTCGAGCAGGCGCACACCATAGCCGGTCGCCCCCTTCTCCCAGGTCGGCCCCGCCTTGTCGGCCCATACCATGCCGGCGATATCGAGATGCGCCCATTTAACGCCGTCATCGACGAAACGCTGGATGAACTGCGCCGCGGTGATCGATCCGGCGCCGCGCGGTCCGACATTCTTCATGTCGGCGATCGGCGAGTCGATCAGCTTGTTGTAGGCATCGCCCAACGGGAAGCGCCACAGCGGATCGCCCGCCGCCTTGCCCGCCGCGATGAGTTGATCGGCGAGGCCGTCGTCGTTCGCGAAGATGCCACCATGCTCGTTGCCCAGCGCGATGATCATCGCGCCGGTCAGCGTGGCGAGGTCGACGATCGTCTTCGGCGCATATTTGCGCTGCACCCAGGTGATGGCGTCGCAAAGCACCAGCCGGCCTTCGGCATCGGTGTTGATCACTTCGATGGTCTGGCCCGACATCGAGGTGACGACGTCGCCCGGCCGCTGCGCCAGCCCGTCGGGCATATTCTCCACCAGCCCACACACGCCGACGACATGCGCCTTCGCCTTGCGCAGCGCCAGCGCCTTCATCGCGCCCGCGACGGCACCGGCGCCGCCCATGTCCCACTTCATGTCCTCCATGCCCGCGGCAGGCTTGATAGAGATGCCGCCGGTGTCGAATGTCACGCCCTTGCCCACCAATGCGGTCGGCTCTTTTTGCGCACCGTTCGTCCCGTCCCAGCGCAGAACCAGCAGTTGCGGCGCCCGGGCCGAACCTTGCGCCACGCCCAGCAGCGCCCCCATGCCCAGTTTTTCCATGGCGGCGCGGTCGAGCACTTCGATCTCGATGCCCAGATCGGCAAGATGCCGGCAGCGTTCGACGAAGCTTTCCGGATAGATGATGTTCGCGGGCTCGGACACGAGCGTACGCGTGAAGGCCACGCCCTCGGCCACGGCTTCCTGCGTGGTCCATGCTGCTTCGGCGCCATCCGCCGCACCGACGATCACGGCTTCACTGAGGGTCGGCTTCGACTTTTCGGGCAGGCGGGTCCGGTATACATCGTGGCGCCAGCTCCGGAGCACGGTGCCAAGCGCCAATGCCGCCGCATCGGATGCGCGCGACACGCTGCCCGACAGATCGATAACGAGTCGCGTTTCACCCGAGGTCAGCAGGCGCGCGGCCAGCGCACCACCGGCGCGTTCCCATGCCACGCTGTCGTCGCGGTCGCCCAGCCCGAACAGCACGACGCGGCGCGCGCCCTGCCCCTGCGCCACCACCAGTTCGGCGGTTGCTCCCACTTCCCCCTCGAAGCGGGCCGCGACGGCGGCCGCCTTGGCAAGCGCCACGCCCGCCGCATCGAGCCCCGGCAGAGCCGCCGGGAAATCGGCGCCCTTGCGAATGGGGAGAGCCAGCGCGTGGTCACCTTCGGGCTGGGCGGCGGCGAAACGGATGCGGATGGACATAGGGGCCTTTCGCTGAGTTGCGGTGATAAGAAACGAAGTGCCTGTTAGGCCAGTCCGCCGCCTCTGGCAAAAGGCGAAGTGGCGGCGCGGGGCGGCCCCGGTTGCAGCGGGCTTCGTCCGGTGCGATATGCGGCACCCTGTCGCCGGATTGTGGAGCCCAAGTGACGCGTAAGACCTTCCTGCTCTCGGCGGCCCTGCCGTGCGCCTTGCTGGCCTCGCCGGCGAGCGCGCAGGATCTCAAGCCACGGCCCGTATCGCCGCCGCCGCTCCCCGCCGCCGGTCAGACGCCGGCCAATGACGAGGAGATCACCTTCACCGCCGGCAATCTGGAATATGATTCCAACACGCAGGTCGTGACCGCGAGCGGCGACGTGCGTATGTTCCGCGAAGGCAACCGGCTGCGCGCGGACAAGATCGTCTGGAATCGCGACACCGGCAAGGTCATGGCCGAAGGCAATGTCGCCGTCGTCAATCCGGGCGGAGACACCGCCTATGGCGACAAGGTGGACCTGACCGACACGCTGCGCGACGGCGTCGTCGAGAATCTGCTGGTCGTTCTGGACGAGGGTGGCCGGCTGGCCGCGGTCAAGGGATCGCGCAGCGGCGACATCTACAAGCTTGACCGGGCCGCCTACTCACCCTGCCCGATCACCGATGCCGAAGGCTGCCCACGCGAACCGACCTGGAAGATCACCGCAGTCAACGTCACCTACGACGCGGGACGAAAGCGCGTCCGCTACAAGGGTGCGCGGCTGGAACTGTTCGGCATGCCGCTCATTCCGCTGCCCGGCCTTACCCACAGCGTTGGCGATCAGCCGGCGTCGGGCATTCTTGTGCCCGACATCCGGTACGACCGGGTCAACGGCTTCGAGATCGCGTTGCCCTACTACATGCGGCTGGCATCCGACCGCGATCTGACGCTGACACCGCATGTCTATACCAACGCGCTGCCGATGATGGAGGCGCAGTTCCGGGCGCTCACCGATCTCGGCGCCTTCCAGATCACGGGATACGGCACCTATGGGCGGCGCCAGCCCATCCTGCCAGCCGTGCCCGGAACCGCCGGACAGAAGGATTTTCGCGGCTATCTGGACGTCAGCGGAAAGCTGCAGTTCGATCCCTATTGGAGCCTGACCGGTTCCGGAAGACTGGCGAGCGACAAGACCTTCCTGCGGCGCTACGACATCACGCGCGAGGACCGGCTGCGGTCCACGATCAACCTCGAACGAATCGATACCGACAGCTATTTCTCGATCGCTGGCTGGGCGACGCAGACTTTGCGCGCCGGCGGCGTACAGGGTCAGCAGCCGATCGCCTTGCCCGTGATCGACTATCGCCAGCGATTCCGCGAGGGCTTGCTGGGCGGCACATTCGAGATCCAGGGCAATACGCTGTTCCTGACCCGGACCGCCGGCCAGGATACGCAGCGCGCCTTCGCGAGTGCGCGATGGGACCTGCGCAAGTTGACCCCACTCGGCCAGGAAGTGACCTTCACTGCCTTTGCGCGCAGCGACGCCTACCATACCGACGAAGTGCTCAGGACGGTGACGCCCGCCTATCGCGGCGATCCCGGCTGGTCGTTCCGATCGGTCGCCTCATTCGCGGTCGACGTCAAATGGCCTTTTGTAGGCGAGGCTTTCGGCGGCACCCAGCGGCTGACCCCGCGCGTGCAGTTCGTCGCCTCTCCCGTCGAGGGGAATCTCGCCATTCCCAACGAGGATGCGCGCGCCGTCGACCTGGAAGACAGCAACCTGTTCGCGATCAATCGTTTTCCGGGTTATGATCGCTATGAGGACGGCACCCGGGTCACCTATGGCGTGGAATGGTCGCTCGATCGTCCAGGGCTCTCGATCAACACCATCGTCGGCCAGAGCTATCGCCTCTCGGCGCGGCCGGGCCTGTTCCCCGACGGAACCGGCCTGACCAACCGCACATCGGATATCGTCGGCCGCACCACCGTCCGCTTCAAGCGCTTCGTCAGCCTGACGCATCGCTATCGGCTGGACAAGGATAGCCTGGCGATCCGTCGCAACGAGATCGACGCCACCATCGGTGGCCGCAACACCTATGCGATGATCGGCTATCTCCGGCTCGACCGGAATATCGGCCCGCAACTGGAAGATCTGCGCGATCGCGAGGAGATCCGGCTGGGCGGCCGCGTCCAGGTCGCGAAATACTGGTCGGTCTTCGGATCGACCACGATCGACCTGACCGGTGCGCGGGAGGATCCGCTGACCACGGCGGACGGATATGAACCCGTCCGCCATCGCCTGGGCCTCTCCTATGAGGACGAATGCCTTGAACTCGGGGTGACGTGGCGACGCGATTATGCGAACACTGGTGACGCACGTCGCGGTAACACCTATCTGTTGCGGGTAGCTTTCAAGCAATTGGGCCTGTAAGCCCTAGTTCATGCGTCCATCTTTATGGACGTTGGCGGGATTCTTTGGAGATAGCCACAGGATGATGGCAGGTTTTTCCGGCATTGGGCGCATTGCGCGAGCCGGCCTTTTGCTTTCGAGCACGATCGCCGCGGGCGTGGCGGTGGCGCAAACGGTGCGTGACGATGCGAGCGTGCCCAGCGCGCCGCTCAACGTGCCCGCAAATCCGCAATTCTTCGGAAAGACCGAGCCGAACGTCTACAAGGCGACTGCGCGTGTGAACGGCGAAGTCATCACCGCGACCGATGTCGATCAACGGTTGGCGCTGGTGCTGCTCGCAAACCAGGGGTCGAAGATTCCCGACGAGGAGAAGCAACGGCTGCGCGTGCAGGTGCTGCGCAACCTGATCGACGAGACGCTCCAGATCCAGGAAGCCAAGGCCGCAGAGGTCGAGGTGAAAGCCGAGGAAGTCAATCAGCGCTACGCTGCAGTCGCGCAGAACTTCAAGCGCACGCCGCAGCAGATGGCGGAATTCCTGAAAGCCAATGGCTCTTCGGAACGCTCCATAAAGCGTCAGATCGAAGGCGAGCTTGCCTGGAATCGTGTTCTCGGCCGCAAGATCACCCCCTTCGTCAACGTCGCGCAGGAAGAGGTCCAGTCGATCATCGACCGGCTCAACGCCACCAAGGGCAGCGCCGAATATCATATGGGCGAGATTTATCTGTCCAGCACGCCCGAGACGATCAACGAAACCGCAGCCAATGCGCAGCGGATCATGGAGCAGATCCAGCAGGGTGGTTCCTTTGCCGCGTATGCGCGGCAGTTCTCCGAAGCGTCGACCGCCGCCGTCGGCGGCGATCTTGGCTGGCTTCGCGCCGAACAGCTTCCCGGGCCGCTGGCCGAGGCGTCGCAGCGCATGACCGTGGGCCAGGTAGCCGGTCCGATCCAGGTGCCGGGCGGTATCTCGATCCTCGTCAAGATCGACCAGCGCCAGGTGCTGACCGCCGATCCGCGCGACGCCGTGATGAGCCTGAAGCAGGTCGCGATCAGCTTCCCCAAGGGCTCTACACAGGCACAGGCGACACCGCAGGTCGAGAAGTTCGCCACGGCGACGCGTGCGATCAGCGGTTGCGGTACGGTGCAGGCTACAGCGGCGCAGTTCGGCGCGGAAGTCGTCGACAATGATCAGGTGAAGGTCCGCGATCTTCCCCCGCAGCTTCAGGATATCCTGCTCAAGCTCCAGATCGGCCAGGCGACACCGCCCTTTGGCTCGCTTGAGGAAGGTGTGCGCGTGCTGGTGCTGTGCGGACGCGACGATCCCCAGAACGCCAGCGGCCCGTCGTTCGACGCGATCATGGCGCAGATCGAAGAGGAACGGATCAACCGTCGTGCCCGACGCTATCTGCGCGATCTGAGGCGCGACGCGGTCGTCGATTATCAGTGAGAGGACGCGACGCGTGACCCCGCTCGCAATCTCGCTTGGTGATCCGGCAGGAATAGGCCCTGAAATCGCAGCCAAAGCCTGGGCGGAACGCCATGCCCACGGGCTGCATCCCTTCTTTGTCGTCGGCGACGCGCGTTCGGTGTGCGCGGTGTGGGATGGACGGATCGAGCGGATCGGCGATCCCGCCGAAGCGATCGCGGCTTTCGATCGCGGCCTGCCGTTACTCAATATCGAGGACGGCGGAACGATCACGCCGGGCGTGCCCGATGTGGAAGGCGCCCGCTGCTCGCTCGATTCGCTCGAACTCGCGTCAGGACTGGCGCGATCGGGTGCGGCCGGCGCGCTGGTGACCGGCCCGGTTTCGAAGGCGCAGCTCTACGCTATCGGTTTCACTCATCCCGGACAGACCGAGTTCGTGGCGGAGCGCTGTGGCATCGCCAAGGAAAACGCGGTGATGCTGCTCGCCGGGCCGACGCTGAAAGTCGTGCCGATCACCACCCACCTGCCGCTGCGCGCGGTTTCAGACTTGCTGTCGATCGATCTGATCGTCACGCGGTCGGTCGCGACCGCGAAGGGCCTGACACGCAACTTCGGCATTGCCAGTCCTCGGCTCGCCTTTGCTGGTTTCAATCCTCATGCCGGAGAAAATGGCGCGCTGGGCCGGGAAGAAATCGATATCCTGATCCCGGCGATCGAACGGCTGCGCGAATTGGGGATCGACGCCAAGGGGCCGCTTGCCGCTGACACGATGTTTCACCCGCGCGCGCGCGCCGAATATGACGTCGCCATGTGCCTGTATCACGATCAGGCGCTGATCCCGCTCAAGACGCTGCATTTCGACGAAGGCGTCAACATGACGCTCGGCCTGCCCTTTGTCCGCACATCGCCCGATCATGGCACCGCGTTCGCGATCGCGGGGAAGGACAAAGCCGAGCCCGGTGCGATGATCGCGGCGATCAGGATGGCGGCGGAAGCGATGCGTCACCGCGAAGTCTCTCCCCTGTGACGTATCGGACATGAGCGAATTACCGCCGCTGCGCACGGTGATCGCGCGGCACGGCCTGGATGCGAGCAAGGCCCTGGGCCAGAATTTCCTGCTCGACGAACAATTGCTCGATCGGATCGCGCGCATCCCCGGGGCGCTGGCCGGTGAAACCGCCTATGAAGTCGGCCCCGGCCCCGGCGGGCTGACGCGCGCGCTGCTGCGCGCGGACGCCAATGTCGTGGCCGTCGAACGTGATCGCCGCTGCATTCCCGCGCTGGCCGAACTCGAAGCCTGGAAGCCCGGCATGCTGCGCGTGATCGAAGGCGACGCACTGGAAATCGACGAACCCCGAACCGTGCCCGGCGCTCATGTCGTCGCCAACCTGCCCTATAATGTCGGCACGGCGCTGCTTGTACGCTGGCTGACGACGGCGGACTGGGCGCCATGGTGGAAATCGCTGACGCTGATGTTCCAGAAGGAAGTGGCGGAGCGCGTCGTCGCCAAGCCCGGCACCAGCGCCTATGGCCGTCTTGCCGTGCTCAGCCAGTGGCGCAGCGACGCCCGGCTGTCGATGACCGTCCATCGCTCCGCCTTCACGCCGCCGCCCAAGGTGATGTCCGCCGTGGTCCATCTGACACCGCGCGAGGCGCCAACGGGCGTTTCGGTCCGCGCGCTTGAGGTGCTGACCGCCGCCGCATTCGGGCAAAGGCGCAAGATGCTGCGCCAGAGCGTTAAGGGGTTGCCGGGCGCGATCGAGGCGCTCTCGTCAGTGGGCATAGAGGCCACGCGACGAGCCGAGACGCTGAGCGTCGATGAATTCGTCGCTGTCGCGCGCGCCATGCGATCCGATCCCGGTTCATAACAGCAGCGGCCTCGCAGTTTCGGCGGGCAGATCGCTCATCAACGCCTGATCCGCTTCTCCAGAGCCGCGCAGATCGCGCCGCCGGTCCACACAACACTCCCGACACACACGCCAACTCCGCCCAATATGAAAAGCATCGTCTGCCGTTGCATCAAGCCGAGATTGTTCAGGCGATCCGGCAGGATATCCGAGCCGGCAAAGGGCGTTTCCAGGCTCGGATCGAAGATGAACGCGGCATACCCCATGACACACAAACCGAGCATAAACATGATGATGCCAAGGCTTCGCATCATTCCGTGGCCTGTGCCTTGATCTGTCTCCAAAGGACGCGAACTGGCGGTACCGTCGGGCACTTTACCCGCAAAACTATATCCACAAGAGCAAGTGGAGGCGCTGTTTTCGGCATCATTGCCGCACATCGGGCAACTCTTCATCGATATCCCCTCCCCGGCGCGGTCAACACACCGCTTGCGCGACCTTAGCCCGAGCGACAGCGACGCTGGAAGCCCAGTTCTGACCAGAATGGATTGAAATCAGCCAGCCATCAACTCGGACCCAAAGGCCAGTGGCTGAACTCTGAGCAGAAAATAATATTCTAAATCAAAATCTTCAGTTCGATTCCTTCGGTGTCACCACCGGCTTTGGCGTCACCGATTTCACCGTCAGCATCGTCGGCGCGGGTCCCTTTTCGATCGCCGCGGCAAGTTGGCTCTGTTCCGCGCAGCGCGCGACGCACAACTTCTCGATCCGCGCCAGATTCTCACGCGCCTTCTCTACCGCCCCTTTGGCGACCATCGCCTCGCCCTGTCCCGCAAGCGCGTTGAGGTCATTCGGATCGATCTTCAGCGCCTCGCGATAGAAACGAATAGCCTTGCCGTTCAGATCCTGCTTCTTCGCCACGTCCGCCAGCGCGACATAGGCCTGCCGATTGCGCGGATCCGCGACGAGCGCACTTTCGAGCGCGTCGTTGGCACCCTGGAGGTTGCCTGCAGCGGCAAGCGCCTGCCCCTCCTGCAGCAGCGCGAGCGATTGCGGCGAAATCTCGGCATCGGGCCGCTGCCCGCTCACCGCGCTGGAAACGCAGGCAAGCACAAGGGCAAGAGCGCACGTTGCAGGCGTGTAACGCATGATCGTCTCCAATATCGGCGATCGGGTCATGGCTGGTCCGCCCGTGTCAGTCTCGCGACGAAAAATCCGTCGGTGCGATCCCTTGCGGGGGTTAGCATGACCCCATCGCCCCTCATCCGCCCAACATGGGGTATCGGGGTTTCCGCCGTCAAGCAGGAATGGCGGGAAAGCGCGGCCGCAACCTGATCCCGCCCTTCGGCGTCGATCAGGGAACACACGGCATAGACAAGCGATCCGCCGGGCTTGAGCAAAGGCATCGCAAGATCGACGATCCGTGCCTGCAACGCCGTGATCGCATCCAGCCGCTGCGGCGTCAGCCGCCAGCGCGCCTCCGGATTGCGCCGCCATGTGCCGCTGCCCGAACAGGGCGCGTCGACGAGCACGATATCCGCCTGTCCGACCAGGTCAGCCAATGCCGCGCTCTCGTGCCCGCCATCCAACAGCCGGCTCTCGATCCCCGCCGCGCCCGCGCGCTCGGCACGTGGGGCCAGACGATCGAGCCGGGCCTTGACCACATCGCAGGCGATCAATCGCCCTCCACCTGCCATGTCGGCTGCCAAAGCGAGCGTCTTGCCTCCAGCCCCCGCGCACAGATCGACCACGGTCATGCCGGGCGCCGCGCGGCAAGCGAGAGCGATGAGCTGGCTGCCCTCGTCCTGAACTTCGACGGCGCCGGATTGCCAGAGCGGATGTGCTTCCACCGCGAACCCTTCCGGAAGCCTGATGCCGTCCGGCGCATGACCGGTCGCTGCCGCCTGCGGCAGCGCGGCCAGCGCCGCGTCCCGGGTCGATTTCAAGCGATTGACGCGCAAGTCGAGCGGTGCGCGTTCGAGCAGCGCCACCAGTTCGGCCAGATCCGATACCGCCAGTCGATCGACGAGCCAGCCAGGAACCGGCGTGGCGCTGGCGATCGCTTCGCCCGGCGCGATCGGCATCGGCCCATGCGCCGATCCATCGAACAATCCGTGGTCCGCAACGCCGAGCATGGCCGCTCGCCCGGTTTCAGGGCGCTCGCCCGAACGGCGGATCGCCGCATAGACAAGATCGCGCACCGCGCGCCGATCCTTGGATCCCGCATAGCGGCGCGACTTGAAATATCGCGCGATCAACGTGTCCGCCGCCGCGCCACCTTCACGTGCTGCGGCGATGATCTCGTCGAGCAGATCGATCGCTGCCTGGACTCTCGCCTGGGGCGTCATCCTTCGACCTCATTCACCCAACCTGAAAGAGCGTCAGCTCAATCAGGTTTACCGTGTCGGATAGTTGGGCGCCTCACGCGTGATGCTCACGTCGTGGACATGGCTTTCGCGCAGACCCGCATTGGTGATGCGTACGAAACGCGCCCGGCTCTGCAACTCCTCGATCGTCTTCGAGCCAGTATAGCCCATCGCCGCCTTCACGCCGCCGACAAGCTGATGGATAACGTCCTTGGCCGGCCCCTTGAACGGTACCTGCCCCTCGATGCCCTCGGGCACGAGTTTGAGCTGATCCTTGATGTCCTGCTGGAAATAGCGGTCGGCCGATCCACGCGCCATCGCGCCGACCGAACCCATGCCGCGATAGGATTTATAGACACGCCCCTGATACAGGAAGCTTTCGCCCGGCGCTTCCTCGGTCCCCGCGAGCAACGACCCGACCATCACGCTCGATGCGCCGCCCGCCAAGGCCTTGGCAATGTCGCCCGAGGTGCGCAGGCCGCCATCGGCGATCACCGGCACGCCCGACTTGGCGGCTTCCTCCGCCGATTCCATCACAGCGGTCAATTGCGGCACGCCGACGCCGGCGACGACGCGGGTGGTGCAGATCGATCCCGGGCCGATGCCGACCTTGATGCCGTCCGCTCCCGCACCGATCAGCGCGCGCGTCGCTTCAGCTGTAGCGACATTGCCGGCGACGATCTGGACCGAATTGGAGAGCCGCTTGATCCGCTCTACCGCGGCCGAGACCATCTTCGAATGACCATGCGCGGTATCGACGACGATCAGGTCGCACTCCGCGTCGATCAGCGCCTCGGTGCGCTCGAAACCCTTGTCGCCCACCGTCGTCGCCGCCGCCACGCGCAGGCGGCCCGAGCCGTCCTTGGTGGCGTTGGGATAGGTCACCGCCTTTTCGATATCCTTGACGGTGATCAGGCCGACGCAATGATAGGAATCGTCCACCACCAGCAGCTTTTCGATGCGGCGCTGGTGCAGCAGCCGGCGTGCTTCCTCCTGGCTGACGCCCAGCTTCACCGTCGCCAGATTTTCGTGCGTCATCAGCTCGGATACGGGCTGATTGGGATTCTCGGCGAAACGCACGTCACGATGGGTGAGGATGCCAACCAGCCGTCCGCCGGCTTCGACCACTGGAATGCCGGAGATGCGATGGCGCGCCATCAGATCCTGTGCCTCGGCCAGCGGCCGATCGGGCGCGATGGTGATCGGGTTGACGACCATGCCCGATTCGAAGCGCTTCACCGCGCGAACGGCGTCCGCCTGTTCCTCGATGCTCAGATTGCGGTGGAGCACGCCGATCCCGCCAAGCTGCGCCATCACGATCGCCATGTCGGCCTCGGTGACCGTATCCATCGCAGAGGACAGGATCGGGATGTTCAGCCCGATATCACGCGTGATCCGGGTCCGCGTATCCGCCTGACTGGGCAGAACGTCGGATTCACCGGGGCGCAGCAGAACGTCGTCGAAAGTGAGGCCGAGGGCGATATCCATGGTCAGCAGCAGGCTCCGTCGCTGGGGCCGCCCGGAATACATTTCGCCCACCCGCGCGAAACGCGGCAGTGACTGGCGATGAAGGAATCGAGCGGCGCTCTCATGGAGAGCCACTGACAGCTAATCGGTCCGGCGTAAACCCTCCGCCTGCCCGATCAGTCGCCGCGCGGCATCCACATGCATGGATTCGATCATCCGATCTCGGAATCGCACGGCCCCACCATCGAACGCGGCGATCAACGCACGCGCATCCTCCAGTTCCGCTGCGTCAGGCCCGAACAGCCGATTGGCGATCTCGATCTGAGCGGGGTGGATCACCGTCTTGCCGTCGAAGCCGAACGCCCTGCCCTGCCGGCACTCCTCTTCCAGCCCCGCAGGATCGTCCAGCCGGTTCCAGACGCCGTCGAGCGCGATGATGCCTGCGCCGCGCGCCGCCAGCACGATCGTCTGCAACGCGAGCACCAGCCCCTCTCGTCCCGCGCCCGATGGGATGCGGAGTTCCGCCTTCAGGTCGTTGGTGCCGGCGATCAGCCCGGCGACGCCCGGCTGACGCGCGATCGTCGCTGCTGCCTGCACACCGTCCGGAGTCTCGATCATCGCCAGCAAGGGCTTGCCGGACGCCGCCAGCGCCTTCGGCGATTCGACCTTGGGCAAGACCATATAGTCGGCGCGCGAGTGCGCCACTGCATCGAGATCGGCGGTGTGCCATTCGCTGCCGATCGCATTGATCCGTATCGCGACCGGACAACCAAAGCCCGTTTCCACGGCGGCGACAGCAGCGGCGCGCGCCTCGTCCTTGCGATCAGGCGGCACGGCATCCTCGAGATCGAGCATGATCATGTCCGCATCGAGCCCCCGCGCCTTCTCGATCGCACGAGCGTTGGAAGCCGGGAGATAAAGCGCGCTGCGCGGAGAAAATGTCGAATGGGTCATGGCCACGCTCTTCGCCCGATTATGCTTGGCGGGCAAGCGCTGGCGGGGCAGTATCCCGCCATTGGCCTTCGGAGGGGGATGCCGTGGAATATTTCCTGCTTTTTCTCATTGTCATGGTCGTCGCGTTCGTCGTCGCGGGCGTCACGGTGGTCCGGCAGGGCTATCAATATACGATCGAGCGGTTCGGCCGCTTCACCCATGTCGCGCATCCCGGCTTCAACCTGATCGTGCCGTTCGTCGATCGGGTCGGCCGCAAGGTCAACATGATGGAACAGGTGCTCGACATTCCGGGCCAGGAGATCATCACGAAGGACAATGCGATGGTCGCGGTCGACGGCGTCGTGTTCTTCCAGGTGCTGGAGCCCGCCAAGGCTGCCTATGAGGTCTCCGAACTCTATGTCGCGATCCTCCAATTGACCACGACCAACCTGCGCACGGTGATGGGATCGATGGACCTGGACGAGCTGCTGTCCAAGCGCGACGAGATCAACGCCCGCCTGCTCAACGTCGTCGATCACGCGACCGGCCCCTGGGGCATCAAGATCACGCGCGTCGAGGTGAAGGATATCCGCCCGCCTCAGGATATTTCGAATGCAATGGCGCGCCAGATGAAGGCTGAGCGCGAGAAACGCGCCGCGATCCTCGAATCCGAAGGACTGCGCGCATCCGAGATCCTGCGCGCCGAAGGCGAGAAACAGGCGCAGATCCTGCAGGCGGAGGGCCGGCGCGAAGCCGCGTTCCGCGATGCCGAGGCGCGCGAGCGCGAGGCGGAGGCCGAAGCCAAGGCGACGCAGATGGTGTCGGATGCGATCGCCAACGGCAATGCGCAGGCGATCAATTATTTCATCGCGCAGAAATATGTCGAGGCTGTGGGGCAATTCGCCACCTCCCCCAATGCCAAGACCATCCTGTTCCCGGTGGAAGCGACGCAGTTGATCGGCACGCTGGGCGGCATCGGCGAACTGGCGAAGGACGCGCTGGGCGGCAATACCACCCCGCCTGCGGCACCGCCCCCGCCGGCGACACGCAAGCGGCCCGGGCCGTTCGAACAACAGGGCTGAAGGGGTCGGCGCGATGATGGACGTCTTTCCGCTGGAACCGCAATGGGTATGGCTGATCCTGGCGGCGATACTCGGCACGGCCGAAATCATACTGCCAGGCTTCTTCCTGTTGTGGATCGGCGGCGCCGCCCTGCTCACCGGCATCGCGACGCTGATCTTCGGCCTGAACGAACCGGCGCAGTTCGCGGCATTCGCGGTGCTCGCGATCGTCGCGGTCTTCGCCGGGCGGCGCTGGTTCGCGCTCAACCCGATCGAAAGCGCCGATCCGTTGCTCAACGATCGCGCCGCCAGGCTGGTCGGAGAGATCGTGACCGCCGTCGAGCCTTTCGAATCGGGTATCGGCCGCGTCCGGGTCGGCGATGGCGTCTGGAGCGCGAAGGGCGGCGATTTCGCACAAGGCGCACGGCTGCGCGTGACCGGGGTGGATCGCGGCATCCTGCTCGTCGAGCCCATCGCCTGACGCCCTATCGTTACCCATCGATATCGAGACCACGGAGTCGCGTACAATGACGACCGAATTTTCCCGCCGCGACATGCTCGCCGGCACCGCCGCCATCGGCGCGCTGGCCATGTTTCCGGCCGATGCACACGCGCAATCCGGCGATGCGGCGGCAAACGCGCTGCTCGATTCGATCGCGGAGAATCTGCTGCGGCTCAATCCCGAGTCCGCGACCTCGTTGGGCATCGACAAAGGCGCGCGCGCCGCGCTCCACTCCCAACTCATGGACAGGTCCCAGGCGGGTCAACAGCGCATCGCGGACCAGGCGCGCGCCGATCTCGCCCGGCTCGACAGGATCGATGCGGCCACACTCTCGCATGGGACGCGCACCAGCATCGACGTCGTGCGCAGCGCGTTCAGGCTCGCATTGGATGGTTTCGCGCAGCCCTATGGCGACGTGGCGGTCGGCGGCTGGCGGAATACGCCTTATGTCGTGATCCAGAATGTCGGCGCCTATCTAGACACCCCCCGGTTCCTCGACAGCGAGCACCAGATCGCCGACGCCGGGGATGCGGAAGCCTATATCGCACGACTGGAAAGCTATCCGAACCAGCTCGACGGCGAACTGGCGCGACTGAAGGCGGCAGGCGCAAAGGGCCTGGTCGCCCCGTCCTTCCTGATCGACAAGGCGCTGGGCCAGCTTCGGCTTGCCGCCAAGGGCGCGCGCGAGGGCGGCGGGCTGGTCGCATCGATCGAACGGCGTACGGGCTCGATCCCGGGGGATTGGGCGGCGCGCGCGCGCCGGATCGCGGTCGAACGCGTAGCCCCCGCGCTCGATCGCCAGATCGCGGAGCTTACCGCACAGCGCGCGCGTGCCACCGCCGACGCCGGCATGTGGGCCCGTCCGGAGGGCGCCGCCTTTTATGCCTGGTCATTGCGTGCGGCGACCACGACACGGATGACACCCGAAGAGGTCCACCAGATGGGCCTCGACGAACTGCGGACATTACAGGGCGAAATGGACGGCATCCTGCGCGGCCTGGGCTACAGCAAGGGCAGTGTGGGCGAGCGCATGACCGCATTGGGCAAGGATCCGCGCTTCCTCTTTCCCGAGGGAGATCCGGGCAGGGCCGAGATCATGGCCTTCATCCAGCAGCATCTCGCCACCATCCGCGCCAGGATGCCTCAGGCATTCAACACATTGGTGCGCGGCAATGTCGAGGTGAAGCGCCTGCCGCCCGAGGAGGAGCCCGGCGCGCCCGGTGCCTATGGCGGCCCCGGATCGATCGACGGCACCGTGCCAGGCAAATTCTGGATCAACCTGCACACGACCGGCCTGCACAATCGCTACAGCCTGCCGACCTTGACGCATCACGAGGCGATCCCCGGCCATGTCTGGCAGGGTGAATATGCCTATAAACTGCCGCTGATCCGCTCGATCCTCGCATTCAACGCCTATTCGGAAGGCTGGGCGCTCTATGCTGAGCAACTGGCGGCCGAACTCGGTGTCTATGCCGATGACCCTGTCGGCCGGCTCGGTTACCTCCAGTCGATCGCTTTCCGCGCCTGCCGGCTGGTCGTCGATACCGGCCTTCACGCCAAGCGCTGGACGCGCGAGCAGGCGGTCAAATGGTTCTCGGAGACCAACGGCTCGTCCATCGACGAAGTGTCGAGCGAAGTCGACCGCTATTGTTCCTGGCCGGGCCAGGCCTGCGGCTACAAGGTTGGGCATAGCGAGATCAACCGCCAGCGCCGCCGCGCCGAAGCAGCGCTCGGCAAGGCCTATGACTTCAAGGCATTCAACGACACCGTGGTGCTGGGTGGCAATGTTCCGCTCGACGTGCTGGCGACCAATGTCGACGCCTATATCAAGGACAAGAGATCATGATCCTGCGCCGCTGGAGGGGCCTGATCCGCACGGCGGAGCGAGACGCCTATCGGACGTATATCGAGGGAACGGGCGGTACCGACTATACCTCGACCCCCGGCAATCTCGGCTTCCAGATGCTGTTTCGCGATCTGGGCGACGGCACCAGCGAAGTGACGACGCTGAGCTGGTGGCGTTCGCTCGACGATATCCGGGGCTTCGCGGGCGACGACATCACCATCGCCCGCTATTATCCCGACGACGATCATTATCTGCTCGATCGCCCCTTGCACGTCGAGCATCACGACGTGGCCGCGAGCAGCCTCTCGCTGCCCTGATCAGCTTTTTCCGCCGAAAAAGCCCTTGGCCAAGTCGGTCAGATCGTCGATCGCGCTGCCGTCGCCATCCTTATCGAGAAAACCGGTGACCTGACCAAACAGGTCGCCATTAGGATCGAGCCCCAGTTTCTCCAGCGCACCGGTGCCGCCCAATTCGGCCAGCACGCCCTGCAGCTTTTCCAGCGACAATCCATGCTCACCGGCCGCGTCGGCAATCGCCTGGGTCTGGCCCACGCCACCCTGCAAATTCGCCCCGATCGTTTCGGTGACCGACCGGATCTGGTCGGGGGAGACCCCGAAACGCGCGCCCAGTTCTTCGAGATTTGCGCCCAGGCCATCCAATATGCCGCTCATCGATCGTCTCCTTATTGGTTGATCGAGGTTAAGCCCGATCGGGAGAGCCGTCACCTGCAAAAGGATCAACCGACAAAGGCGCGCTCGATAACATAATGCCCCGGTGCCGCGTTCGAGCCTTCCGAGAAACCAAGCCCCTCGAAGCGCGCGGCAAGATCGCGGATCATCGCCATCGAACCGCACATCATGATCCGGTCGGTCTGGGGATCGAGTATGCGCGGGCCGGTGCAGCGGCCGCCGAACAGCCCGCCATTGTCGATCAGGGCATCTATGCGGCCCATCGTGTGGAAAGTCTCGCGCGTCACCGTCGGCACATATTCGAGCTGGAGCAGCGCCTGGTCCTGTACGAGCGGATCGCCGGCGAGCTGACTTTCCAGTTCCTGGCGGAATGCAAGATCGCTGATGCTCCGCACCGAATGAACGAGCACGATCTGGCCGAAGCGGTCGTAGAGATCGGGATCGCGGATCAGGCTGAGGAACGGCGCAAGGCCGGTACCGGTCGAAAGCAGGAACAGCCGGCTGCCGGGGAGCAGTGCATCCGCGACGAGGGTGCCAGTCGGCTTTCGCCCAAGGAAAAGTCGATCGCCCGGCTGGATCTGCTGGAGGCGCGAGGTCAACGGGCCATCAAGCACCTTGATCGACAGGAACTCCAGCTCGTCGGCATAAGATGGGCTGGCGATCGAATAGGCACGCAGCAGCGGCCGCCCTTCTCCCGGCAGCCCGATCATAACGAACTCGCCGGAACGGAAGCGGAAGCTGGGCGGGCGCGTGATCGTGAAGCTGAACAGATGCGCGTTCCAATGACGCACCGAACGCACCTCTTCAACGGTCAGCGCTGTCGAAGGTGCCAGCATTTCGGGTTTGCGATCGCTCATCGTGTTTCACTCGCGGTAGAATGGGGTGTTTCAGGGATCAGTCCGGCATCAGCCAGGCGCATGGCGAGCGCGGTCAGGGCAGTCAGCAGCGGCGCCACGCTGTCTTCGTCGACAATCAGGCCGAGCGTTTCGGTGACGCGATCGGGCGTATCGTCTCGCATCGCGCGGAACAGGCCGAGCATCAGCGCTTCGTCCTCGCGCACGCGGCCACAGGGCAACGGCGCGAACGAGATCGGATGATGCGCGTGACGCGCCAGCACTGTCATCGCCATCGCGAAATGCGGCAGCGCTTCGATCATGCCCCATTTGACGAAAGCCGGCCCGAGCGCCGCTGCAGGGCAGCGCCCCTCGCCATAGGTCGCCAGCCAGGACCGCATCGACCAGATCAGGAAGCGGCCGCCACGGTCGAGCGATGTCACGCGCCGATCGACGAAATCATACATGTCCACCTGCCGTTTAATTGCGACTGAATATCAATAGCAGCAGTTAATCGGACGCGGCGGATGCGTCAACCGCCCTTCTCCCATTCCGGCAATGGCTCGAGATCCGGCGCGACGAATGCCCGTCGCGCCGCGACGGAGAACAGCAGATCTCTCGAATAATGGTTGAGCGGCCAATCCCGCATACCGCGCGGCGAGACCAGCAATGCGTTGACCGATTCGACCAGTCGCTCACCCGGCGGGCGTTCGGCGAGATGTACACGGACGGCGGCGATAAAGGCCTGGGTGATGGTCTCGTGATAGCCCTGATGATCGTCATTCACGCCGCCGACGCTTTCATTGTAACGGCGAATGATGACGGGCAGGTCACGTTCGGGCAGCAGATCCGCCCGGTCGCGGACGATATGGAGGCAGGCGGCCAGATGCGCCTCGTGCGTCCATTCCGGACGCGGCAGCGTGCACGCGATCAGGCCGTCGCCCACATGGACGACGGCGGCATCGGTTTCGAACAGTCGGATTTCATGGTCGGTCATTTCGGGCTTCCTTGCGGAATGGCCCGGAATGACCGGGCCGGATCAGGCGGCGGGTTCGAGGGCCAGCGGCGCGGCTTGCCTCACACCGTCATCGACATGGCTTTCGAATTGCTCGAAATTGTCGATGAACTGGCGAACCAGCTTTTGTGCGGTGGCGTCGTAGGCGTCCTTGTCCGCCCAGGTCGAGCGCGGATCGAGGATCGTGCTGTCGACACCCGGCACGGCGATGGGCACCTGGAAACCGAAATTGGGATCGGTGCGGAACTCGGCGTCGTTCAGGCTGCCGTCGAGCGCGGCATTGAGCAGCGCGCGCGTCGCCTTGATCGGCATGCGGTTGCCGGTGCCATAGGACCCGCCGGTCCAGCCGGTGTTGACCAGCCAGCAATCGACATTGCCCTTCGCGATCCGCTCCTTGAGCAGATTGCCGTAGACCGACGGGTGACGCGGCATGAACGGTGCGCCAAAGCAGGTGGAGAAGGTGGCGGTCGGTTCGGTCACGCCGATCTCGGTGCCGGCGACACGCGCGGTATAACCCGACAGGAAGTGGTACATCGCCTGATCGGGCGTCAGCTTCGCGATCGGCGGCAGCACGCCGTAAGCGTCCGCCGTAAGCATCACGATGTTGCGCGGCACCGGCCCCATATTCTGCTCGGACGCATTGGGAATGAATTCGATCGGATACGAACCGCGGCTGTTTTCGGCCAGGCTGTCGTCGTCCAGATCGATCTCACGCGAGACCGGATCTATCACGACATTTTCGAGCACGGTACCGAAACGCTTGGTCGTCGCGAAGATTTCGGGCTCCGCCTCGGGCGAGAGCCGGATCATCTTGGCATAGCAGCCGCCTTCGAAATTGAAGACCGCCGTGTCCGACCAGCCATGCTCGTCGTCGCCGATCAGCGTGCGCGAGGCGTCGGCCGAAAGCGTCGTCTTGCCCGTGCCCGACAGGCCGAAGAACACCGCCGTATCGCCCTTAGGGCCGATATTGGCGGAACAGTGCATCGGCATGATGCCATCGACGGGCAGCTTGTAGTTGAGGATGCCGAACACCGACTTCTTCATCTCACCGGCATAGGCGGTGCCGCCGATCAGGATCAGTTTCTCGGTGAAATTGACCGCGATCACGGTTTCCGAACGGCAGCCATGGCGCTCCGGATCCGCACGGAAGCTCGGCAGGTCGATGATCGTGAATTCGGGCACGAAGCCGCTGAGCGACTCGGCGCCAGGACGCACCAGCAGGGTGCGGATGAACAGGCTGTGCCAGGCGAATTCGGTGACGACGCGCACGTTCACGCGATGTTCGGGCTGCGAACCACCGAACAGATCCTGGACGAACAGCGTTTCCTTGGCGTCGACGGCAGCGAGAAAATCCGCCTTCAGCGCCGCGAAATGCTCGGGCGTCATGCCGCGATTGGTGTCGCCCCACCACACCGTGGCTTCGGTCTCGGCATCCCTGACAATGAACTTGTCCTTGGCCGAACGCCCCGTATGCTTGCCGGTCTCGACGACCAGCGGACCATCCTTGGCAAGAACGCCCTCACCACGGCGGACAGCCAATTCGACCAGCGGCGCGGTACCCAGATTCCAATGGAGTTGGGCGCCCGTCCTGATCCCCTGTGCATCGAGCGAGAATTCGGGGGTGCGGTCGGTCAACGCGTGTCTCCTGATACGATAATGCCGCGCCCGTTATCCGGGCGCCGGCGGTCAATGCCCCGCGCATATCGGCTGTGGATGGCAGGGTCAAACACCGGCCGGCATGACAACGCAGTCATGTGCGATTTGCGGGACGACGCGGCTTGCTCTACACCGCGACCGGCTGAATCCTGACGGGTCAGGGGCCAGGGAGTCTGTTCTGGAATGTCCGCCACGATCGCGCTCGTCGATGACGATCGGAATATCCTGACTTCGGTGTCGATCGCGTTGCAGGCCGAAGGCTTCGTCACGCGCCTCTACACCGATGGTGAGAACGCGTTGAAGGCGCTCACCGAAAACCCGCCGGACCTTTGCGTGTTCGATATCAAGATGCCCAAGATGGACGGGCTCGAACTGCTTCGACGGCTGCGCGAGAAAAGCAATGTTCCGGTAATCTTCCTGACGTCGAAAGATGACGAACTGGATGAAGCGCTGGGCCTTGCGATGGGTGCCGACGATTATATCGCGAAGCCATTCTCTCAGCGTCTGCTGATCGCGCGGATCCGCGCGATCCTGCGGCGGACGGAACTGGCGGCACAGCCACAGGGCGATGAGGAAGAGCCCGCCGAAATGCTCGTGCGCGGCCGGCTGGAGATGGATCCGGCGCGCCACCGTGTCGTCTGGGCCAGCCGCGAAGTCACGCTGACCGTGACCGAGTTCCTGATCCTCGAATCGCTCGCCCGTCGCCCCGGCGTGGTCAAGTCGCGCGACCAGTTGATGGATGCCGCCTATCAGGAAGACATGTATGTCGATGATCGCACCATCGACAGCCATATCAAGCGCCTGCGCCGCAAGTTCCGCCAGGTAGACGACGCATTCGACGCCATCGATACACTCTACGGCCGTGGCTACCGATTTACCGAGGAATAGCGAGGGCGACCTGTCGCTCGTCTGGTCGGGTCGGCTGTCGCTGACCCGCCGGATCCTTGCGGTCAACATCTTCGCGCTCGCCCTGCTCGCGGGCGGCTTCTTCTATCTCGACAGCTATCGCGCCCGGTTGGTCGACAGCCGCCGCGAACAGATCTCGCGAGAGATCGAACTGATGGCGCGCGCGCTCGACATCGCGCGGCCCGCTGATCGCGATAGCCTGCTGCTGTCGTTGGCGCGCGAAGGCAATGGCCGGCTGCGGCTTTACGCGCCAAACGGCGCCTTGGTCGCCGATAGCTGGGCGCTCGGTAGCCCCAATTACACATTGCGCGATCCCGATGCGGAACCATGGGAGCGCCATGCCGCCCGCTTCCTCGATCGCGCGATCGATGCGGTGGCCGGCGCCGACCGCCCCGCCCCCTATGTCGAACCGCGCCCCGACAATGGCCTGGCCTGGCGCGAGATCGCCAGCGCAAACGCCAACCGCGGCGCCGATACGGCGGTGCGACTGGCCCCCGACCGCACGCTGATGATCTCCGCCGCTATCCCCCTGCCCCATGCCGAGCGCGGCACCTTGCTCTATGTCGAGAATGCGCGCGACATCACGCGGATCGTGCGGGCCGAGCGCTTCCGCCTGGGGGTGGTGATCGCGGTGGTCGCGTTGGTATCGGTGCTGCTTTCGTTGTTCCTGGCGCGCACCATCGTTCGGCCACTCAGGCGACTGGCCTGGGCGGCGGTCCGCGTCCGGCTAGGACGTGCGCGCGACGTGGAAGTCCCCCGCCTGCCATCGCGCCGCGACGAGATTGGCATGCTCGCGCGTGCGCTTGCCGATATGAGCCATGCACTCAACATGCGGATCGACGCGATCGAGGCATTCGCCGCCGATGTGACGCATGAGCTCAAGAACCCGCTCGCCTCGCTGCGGTCCGCGGTCGAAGGCTTGCAGACCGTCAAGGATCCCGCGCTCCAGGCCCAATTGCTGGCGATCGTGCAAGACGATGTCCTGCGGCTCGATCGGCTGATCACGGACGTGGCCGAAGCGTCACGGCTTGATGCGCAACTGTCGCGCGCCGCGTTCGAACCCGTGGACCTGGGCATCCTGATCGAAACCATCCTGAAGAGCCGCGAGGCGCGCGGCACTGATGGCGCCATTCCGATCGCCTTCGCACGACCGCGCAAGGGCAGCGCAATCGTGCGCGGCGACGGGTCGAAGCTGGCGCGTGTCGTCGAGAACCTGCTCGACAACGCGGTCTCCTTTTCGCCACCGGGCGGGCTGGTGCGGATCGACGCCACCCATTCGGGCGAACATATCCTGATTTCGGTCGAGGACGAGGGGCCGGGCGTACCTGAAAGCGCGCGCGAGACGATCTTCCGCCGATTCCACAGCGATCGCCCGGAAGATGACGGCTTCGGGCGCCATTCCGGACTTGGGCTCTCGATAGCCAATACGATCGTGGAAGGGCATAGTGGCACGATCATCGTCCAGGACCGGCCCGATTCCGGCCCGGGCGCGCGTTTCGTCGTCACCCTGCCTGCCGTGGAGACTCCGGCTTGACCCCGCTCTCGACCGAATTGCTCCATGCCTCGACCGTCGCGATCGCCGGCCGCGCCGTGCTGATCGAAGGAGTGTCAGGATCGGGGAAATCCGATCTGGCATTACGACTGATCGATCGCGGCGCCGAACTGGTGAGCGACGATTATACGCTGGTGAAGCGGCTGCCGCAGGGCCTGGCCGCGGCCGCCGCACCCAATATAGCGGGCAAGATCGAAGTGCGCGGCATCGGCATCGTCGAGCTGCCCTATCGTGAAGATATGCCGATCGCACTGTTCGTATCCCTGAGCGCACCGCCCGAACGGCTACCGGAGCCGGGGCGCAGTCGCTCGATCATGGGCGTGGAGATACCATGTATGGTTCTCGCAGGGCTGGAAGCATCGGCACCGATCAAGGTGGAACTGGCGCTCCAGCAGATTGGCGCGAACCGATGAACGATCCCGCGCGCCCGAAACGCATATTGCTTGTCACCGGCATGTCCGGCGCGGGCAAATCGACGGTGATGAATTGCCTGGAGGATATGGGCTGGGAAGGCGTCGAGAATCTGCCGCTCGGCCTGCTCGACCGGCTGCTTGCCGCCCCCCAGGCGCTCGACGCTCAGGGCGACGACAGACCGCTGGCGCTGGGCATCGATAGTCGAACGCGCGGTTTCGATCCCGATCGGATCATCATGCGCATCAGGCAATTGCGCGAACTGCACGGCCACGACGTCGAGACGCTTTTCCTCGATTGCGCGGGGACGGAACTGGAACGCCGATTCTCCGAGACGCGCCGCCGACATCCCATGGCGCAGGACCGACCGGTTTCCGACGGAATCGCGCGCGAGCGCGAATTGATGGGGCCGCTGCGCCATTGGGCGGAACATGTCATCGACACGACCGAGACGCTTTCCAACGAACTGCAGCAACAGGTCCGCGCCCGATTCGGCGGCGCCCGACCGGAAGAACCGACGATCACCGTGATGTCCTTCGGCTATTCGCGCGGCGTTCCGCGCAGCGCCGATCTGTTGTTCGACATGCGATTCCTGCGCAATCCGCATTGGGATCTGGCGCTGCGCCCAAAAACCGGCCTGGATGAGGCAGTGGGCGCCTATGTCGCCAAGGATCCGGCATATGATCAGGCGCTGCGGCAGATCGAATCGCTGCTCCTTCTCCTCCTGCCCCGCTATGCGCAGGAAGGAAAATCCTATCTTACCATTGCCTTCGGCTGCACGGGCGGGCGCCATCGTTCCGTTCATGTCGCTGAGCGTGTGGCGGCAAGGTTGCGCTATGCGGGTTTTTCCCTCACGGTCGCCCACCGCGATCTGGCCTCTAAACCGCTGGACGCGATGGAGGGAGCGCCGAAAGCAGGCTCATGAATTTCAGAAGCAGGTCTGGATAGATGATCGGATTGGTGTTGGTTACCCATGGGCTTCTCGCGAAGGAGTTCGTGGTCGCCATGGAGCATGTCGTCGGGCCGCAGGAGGCGATTCAGCCAATCTGCATCGGCCCGGACGATGACATGGATCTGCGCCGCAAGGATATTGCGCGCGCGATCGCGGAGGTCGATCGCGGCCATGGTGTGATCCTGCTGACCGACCTGTTCGGCGGCACGCCATCGAACCTGGCCATTTCGCTGATGAAGACGGGTCACACCGAAGTGATCGCCGGCGTCAACCTGCCGATGCTGATTCGACTCGAGGGGGCAAGACGGACGATGAAGGTCAAGGATGCGGTGGCGGCCGCGCGCGAGGCGGGCCGCAAATATATCAGCGTTGCTTCCGAAGTGCTGGGCGAATCGGTGTGACCGCGATCGCGCGCACGGTGCTGATCACCAACCGTCGCGGACTGCACGCACGCGCCAGCGCCAAGTTCGTAACGCTAGCCAGCCAGCAGAGCGCCTCGGTAGAGGTTGAGAAGGACGGATCGGCCGTCACCGGCACGTCGATCATGGGCCTGATGATGCTGGGCGCCGCCATGGGCGACAGCGTCACCATCCGCGCCAGGGGCGACGGCGCGGAAAAGGCGGTGCAGTTGCTCGCCGAACTCGTCGAAGCGAAGTTCGGCGAAGACTGACGGCCCCGCCCTTTCCCGATAGCGAGGGGTTCAGGAGATAAAATGCCCCGCGAGATCACCGGGTTTTCCAACGAGACCGTCAAGCGCGTCCGTTCGCTTCGCGACAAGAAGCATCGCCGGCAGGAAGGCCTGTTCCTGGCGGAAGGACTGCGCATCCTGGCCGAGGCCGAGGAAGCCGGCTTCCTGCCCGAAATGCTGTTCTACGCGCGCGATTCGGCCAATCATCCTATCGTCATGCGATTGATCGCAGCCACCGAGGCCACGGGTGGCGACGTGATCGAGACGATTCCAGACATCCTCCACAAACTCTCCGGCAAGGAGAATCCGCAGGCGGTGATCGGCGTCTATCGCGAGCGGGCGACGCCGCTCAACGCGATCGATCGCAGCAGCGCGGATATCTGGCTGGTCGCGCAGGCGATGCGCGACCCAGGCAATCTCGGCACCATGCTGCGCACCGGCGACGCCGTGGGCGCCGGCGGACTGATCCTGATCGACGATTGCGTCGATCCCTTCTCTGTCGAAGCGGTGCGGGCAAGCATGGGCGCATTGTTCACGCAGACGATCGCGACGGCGCGCTGGGCGGAATTCATCGCCTGGCTGCGCGCTGGGCCCGGTACGCTGGTCGGCACCAGCCTGAACGCGACCCATGATTATCAGGAACCGCACTATCCTCGCCCGACCTTCATCCTGACCGGCAACGAAGCGCGCGGGCTGCCGGTCGACTACGAAGCCGAATGCGACCTGCTGGTGAAGATGCCGATGTTGGGCAAGGCGGACAGCCTGAATGCGGCGGTCGCAACCGCGGTCATGGCCTATGAGGTGCTCAACCAGCATCGAAAGGCCTGAGTGCGCCGCAAGCGGGAACTTAGGCCGAAGCTTGTTGTTCAAGCGATATGAAACATCTGTTGCCGCTCACCCTCGCCCTCCTCGCGGGCTGCACCGTTATTCCCAGGGCAGAGGCGCCACCGGCACCGCCGCAACCGCCGGGTCCGGACAACTATAGCGCGCTGGGCACCGAGCCCGGCTGGACGCTGAAGGTCACGCCCGGCAGGCTCCATTATGAGGGCGATTATGGCGCGACCAGGATCGACGTCCTGCGGCCTGAACCACGCACGACATTCAACGGACACCGCTACGAAACCGCCCGGCTGACCGTCGATGTGACCCACAGCCAGTGCAGCGACGGGATGAGCGACCGACTTTACGAGGACAGCGTGACCGTGACGGCGGATGGCAAAACGGTGAAGGGTTGTGGTGGCGCGATCCTGTCGCCGCGGACGCTGGAGGGCACCGACTGGACGATCCTGCGCGTCGGCGAGATGGATGCGCTGGCCGATCGACCGGCGAACATCGTGTTTACGAACGGCCGCGTTTCCGGCACCACTGGCTGCAACCGCTTTTCCGGCGGCTATGACGTCAACACCACCGCGCTTACGCTCGGGCCACTTGCCGCGACCAAGATGGCCTGCCCGGGCACCGCGATGGATCAGGAGAACAAACTACTCGCGATCCTCAAGGGCACGATAGGCATGACGTTCCGGAACGGTGATACGTTGATCCTGACTGGTGCGAATGGACGGACAATCGTGCTCCGCCGCAAGATCTGAATCTTCACCAGCGCGGCAGGAGGTCCGTTCACTCCGCCGCTTCCGCCCGATCGTCATTCTCGGGGTTGGGCAGCATGTCGAGCGGCTCGCGCGCCAGCGTGTCGACGCTCTCGATGTCTTCAATCTCGCGAGATCCGGTCTCGATATTCAGGTCGCGGAACTTGCGGCCCGTGACCAGCACCCGCCCCTCGAAGCTGGCGACGAACTTGTTGTAATTATCGACGGCGCTGTTGAGGCCGCCGCCGACCCGGCGGAGGTGCGACGCGGCGATCGAAAGCCGCTCGTACATCTCCTTGCCAAGCGCGCCGATCTGCTGGGCTTCCTCCGCCAGCTTTTCCTGCCGCCAGACGCTGGCAACGGTGCGGGCGATCGCGACGAGGTTGGTGGGCGTCGCCAGTAGCACGCGGCGATCGAACGCCCAGTCCCATAATCCGTCATCCTGTTCGAGCGCGGCCGACAGGAAATGCTCGCCGGGAATATACATCACCACATAATCGGCGGCCTTGCCGAACCGCTCCCAATAGCTCTTTTCGCCGAGCTGGCGAGCATGGTTGCGGATCGATGCGGCGTGCAGTTTCAGATGATGCGCGCGAGCACTCTCATCCACCTCATCGCTCGCGTCGAGATAGGCGTTCAGAGAGCATTTCGCGTCGATCACCAGTTCGCGCCCGCCCGGCAGACTCACGATGACATCGGGCCGGAGACGCCCATCATCGGTATCGATCGAAACCTCTGACCGGAAATCGGCATGCGGCGACAATCCGGCCTGTTCAAGCACGTTGCGCAGCGATTGTTCGCCCCAGCGCCCCCGCGCCTTGGGGCTCGACCGCAGCGCGTTAACCAGCCGCGCCGCTTCGTCCTTCACCTGCCCCTGGCCGACGCGCACCTGCTCGACCGCCTCGCGCAGTTCGCGATAACTGCCAACACGTTCCTTCTCGACCTGCGCCAGCCCGTCCTCATAGCGCTTGAGGGTGGTCTCGACCGGCTGGAGCAATTGCTTCAGACGCTCCTCGCTCTTCTCGCCCGCCTGGTGGAAGCGCTGGTCGGCGCGTTCGAGGAAAACGCGCTGCGCATCCTGCAGCAGCCGGCCACCAACCTCGCTGAACTGCGCGGACAATGCCTCCTTCGCTTCGACCAGCGCCTTGATCTGATCCTGCAATGCGCGTTCGCGGGCATCGCGCTCGGCGCGCAACCCTGCCGCCTCTGCCTGGGCATGCGCCAGCGATTCACGCAATTGGGGTACGTCGCGCGCGCGTTCCTCCATGCCCGCCAGATCGGCGACGGCGCGACGGGAATCCTCAAGATAACGGTCACGCTCAGCGCGCACGGCGGCGCCGCCACGGCTGCCCAGCCACCAGCCGGTCAGCACGCCGATCAGGATCGCGGCGACGATCAGGACCAGAATGACGGCTTCGCTCATATTTGCCTCAACAAGAACATTCAGCGAACTTTGCCCGTTCGTTCCGGCTTTGGCAATGGCCACGCTTGGTGGGTAGAGGAAACAAGATGCGGTTCGACCGTTAAATGCCCATGCGTCCGATAATCCTGCTGCCGATCACCACCACGTTGTTCATGCTTGCCGCTTGCGAACCGGATTCATCACGGCAGGCCGCGTCCAATGACGCCGTCACCGTCGATATAGCCGGCCCATCAGCGCAGGCGCCGTCGATCAACACCTCGACTTCAGCCGAAAAACCGCGCGCTGCGCCGATCGCAACGCCGCAAACCGGTTTTGCGGGCCTATGGGCGATCGATCAGGCGGCCTGCAAATCGCCGCCTTGGCACTTCACCGAACGCGACCTGACGACAAAGGGCGAAGTCTATTGCAGCTTCAAGCAAATCAAGCCCGTCGCGGACGGCTATGATATCGACGCGGTCTGCGCCGCCGAAGGCGACGAAGTGGCGGAAACCATGCGATTAAGGCTCAAGAACGCCGGCAGCACGATGACAGTCTCCAGCGACCAGACCTACAAACCGATCGATCTGATCCGCTGCGAACGCTGAAACCGCAACTCGGTCAAGCCGCGCGACGTTCCTTGCGGGCCTTGGTCAGCTTCTTGAGGATCATGTCGCGCTTCAGCCGCGAAAGATGATCGATGAACAGCACACCCTCGAGATGGTCCATCTCGTGCTGGAGGCATGTGGCCAAAAGGCCCTCCAGCCGCTCCTCATGCGGCTTGCCGTCATAATCGAGCCAGCGCGCGGTGATCGTCGCAGGGCGCTCCACATCGGCATATTGATCGGGAACCGAAAGGCAGCCCTCGGTATAGACCGACAGGTCCGCGCTGGGATCGACGATCTCGGGATTGACGAAAACCATCGGCCGGCGAACCGGCGGCCCCTCTTCCTCCTCTGGCTCCTGCAGGTCGATCACCAGCACGCGCTTGGGCACGCCAACCTGGATCGCGGCCAGGCCGATGCCGGGCGCGTCGTACATCGTCTCGAACATATCGTCGATCAGCGCGCGCAGTTCGTCATCGACCGCCTCGACCGGTTTGGAAACGACACGCAGACGCGGATCGGGCGTCTCTAGGATAGGAAGAATAGCCATTTCGCCGATGTAGAGCCTGATATCGGCATTTTCAATCACCGTGTCGCGGCACCAAGACCGCCAAACAAGCCGCTGATAAGCCGATTGAACCAGACGATAAATCGACTGACAATCAACCCCTTACATCCCAAACATCATAACGAGGAGATCGATCAGCTTACCGGCCGGCGCGCGCGCAGCGCCTGCGCCAATGTCCCCTCGTCAAGATAGTCAAGTTCGCCGCCGACGGGCAGGCCATGGGCAAGCTGGGTCAGCCGGATTGGAAAGCGCTCCAATCGTTCGGCGATATAATGGGCGGTTGTCTGCCCCTCCAGCGTTGCATTCATCGCCAGCACGACCTCGTCGATGCCGCCAGCTTCGACGCGCCGGAGCAGCTTGTCGATCGACAGATCTTCCGGCCGGACTCCCTCCAATGCTGAAAGCCGACCGCCAAGCACATGAAATTTACCGGGAAAAAGTCGCGACCGATCGAGCGCCCAAAGATCCGATACTTCCTCGACGACGCAGAGCGCGCGCACATCGCGGCGCGGATCTGCGCAGACGCTGCATGGATTGCTGGTATCGACATTGCCGCATGTATCGCAGGTCGACAGCCGCTCACTTACCGCTTCCAGCGCACGCAGCAGCGGCAGCATCGCCGCTTCACGCCGCTTCATCAGGTGCAGCACGGCGCGGCGCGCCGAGCGCGGCCCGAAACCGGGAAGCCGTGCCAGCGCCTGCGCCAATGTTTCGATCTCTTGAGAGGCCATGGCGGACACATAAGGGCTTGCGCTGCCAACTGCCAAGCGGTTGAGAGACATTCATGCGTATCGCTTTCATGGGAACTCCCGATTTCGCCGTGCCGACGCTGGACGCGCTGGCTGCGGCCGGCCATCAGGTCGTCGCCGTCTATAGCCAGCCGCCCCGCCCCGCCGGCCGTGGAAAGACGCTGCAGCCCTCCCCCGTGCAGCGCCGCGCCGAGACGCTGGGCATCGAAGTGAGGACGCCGCAGTCGCTGAAAGGCGATGAGGAACAGTCGGCATTCGCGGCGCTAGACCTCGATGTCGCGGTGGTCGCCGCCTATGGCCTGATCCTGCCGCGCGCGATCCTCGCGGCACCCCGGCTTGGCTGCCTGAATGTCCATGGCTCGCTGCTGCCGCGCTGGCGGGGCGCCGCCCCTGTCCAGCGAGCGATCCTGGCCGGCGATACGGTGACCGGCGTCACGATCATGGAGATGGAAGCCGGGCTGGACACGGGGCCGATGCGCGCGACGATCGAAACCATGATCGACGGCAAGACCGCCGGCGCACTGACCGACGAACTCGCCACCAAGGGCGCGGCGCTGATGGTGCGCGTCCTGGCCGACCCCGCCGCATATCCGGCGATCGCCCAGCCCGAAGATGGCGTCACCTATGCCCGGAAGATCGAAAAGGCCGAGGCACGGCTCGATTTCGCCGACGCGGCGGCAGCCGAACGCCAGGTCCGTGCGTTCAATCCCGCGCCCGGTGCATTTTTCGAGCTTGGCGGCGAACGGGTCCGGATCCTCGCGGCGTCGGCCGAGCCAGGATCGGGGGAACCCGGAACGATCATCGACGATGCGCTCGGCATCGCCTGTGCGAACGGCATTCTCCGCCCCCTGCTCGTCCAGCGTGCGGGCAAGGCGGCGATGGCGCCCGTCGAATTGTTGCGCGGCTATCGGATTCCCGCGGGAACGCGGCTCGGATGACGCGTTTCGCGCTCACGGTGGAATTCGACGGCCGCCCGTTCATGGGCTGGCAGCGCCAGGCGCACGGCCCCAGCGTGCAGCAGGCGATCGAGGATGCGGCATTCGCGGTAACGGGCGAGAGCATCGCGGTCCATGCCGCTGGCCGCACCGACGCCGGCGTCCATGCGTTGGCGATGCGGGCGCATCTCGATATCGAAAAGCCGATCACATCCTTTCGCCTGATGGAAGCGCTCAACGCGCGTGTCCGGCCCAATCCGGTGGCGATCCTGGCATGCGAGCCGGTGGCCGACGACTGGCATGCCCGCTTTTCGTGCACCGGGCGGCGCTATGTCTATCGCATCGTCACACGTCGCGCCCAGCTCGCGCTCGATGCCGGGCGGGCTTGGCGAATCGCGCCGCCGCTCGATGCCGAGGCGATGCACGATGCCGCGCAAATCCTGGTGGGACAGCACGATTTCACGACCTTCCGGTCGGTCCATTGCCAGTCCGAAAGCCCGGTCAAGACGCTCGACCGGCTCGATGTGGTGCGCACGGGCGACCGCGTCGAGGTGCACGCGGCGGCGCGCTCCTTCCTGCACCATCAGGTGCGGTCGATGGTTGGCTGCCTGGCGCTGGTCGGCCAGGGCAGATGGACCGCACAGGATCTGCGCGATGCGCTGGAGGCCAAGGATCGTGCGGAATTGGGCCTGAACGCGCCTCCCGACGGGCTTTACTTCGCCGAAGCGGTCTATCCCTAACCTTCGCTGGCATGACGAAGGTTGGGAAGGTCTCAACGCCTGTCAGCGCCCCATGCCAAATAACCGGGTCAGCGACTTGTCGAGCATCATGAGCTGCCACAGCAGCCGGCCGTGATCGCTGCGACCTGACAGATGCGCGCGCACGATGTTTTCCAGTGCGACGCGATCGAACCAACCGGTTTCGGCAAGTGCGGCCCCACGCGCGATCCGTTCCGCCTCACTTGACAAGGCGCCGCGAAACCACGCGCTGATCGGGGTCACAAAACCCATTTTTCGACGATATAGGATATCGTCGGGCAGATAGCGGCGCATCGCCCGTTTCATCAGCCATTTGCCTTCGCCGCCGCGCAGCCGCATCGAGACCGGCAGCGACGCTGCGAACTCGATCAGGCGATGGTCGAGCAATGGCTCGCGCGCTTCCAGGCTCACCGCCATGCTGGTCCGGTCGACCTTGGTCAGGATATCGCCCGGCAACCAGATCTTGAGATCGGCGTACTGCGCACGGTCGAGCGGTTCGCGCGCCGGGGCGCCGCGCATCGCAGCTTCGATTCGCGCCTCCGCGCGGTGGCCGTCCAGCAGACGACGGGTCTCGTCGGCATAGAGGCGCTGGCGCAGCGCGGGCGTGGTGACGCCCACCGCCAGTGCATAGGCCTCCTCGCCTGACCGGGCGAGCCCCAGCAATGTCGATTTGGCGCGCAGCGGGCGCGGTGCCCAATCGGCCTTGGGATAGATCGCCCCCAGCCCGCCAAGGATATGGGTGCGCAACGCACCCGGCAGGAAACCGCGGATCCGTTCCTCGGCATGCTGGAAGCGGTGACGGCGATAACCGGCAAAGGCCTCGTCCGCACCGTCCCCGGACAAGGCGACCGTCACCGTTTCGCGCGCCAGTTCGCAAACGCGGTAGGTCGGCAGCGCCGATGCGTCGGCAAAGGGCTCGTCGAACGCGTCGGCCAAGCGATCCGCCAGCGCGAAATCGTCGGCGGCGACGATCCGCTTGCGGTGATCGGTGGCGAAACGCGCCGCAACCTGATCGGCGTGCCGGGTTTCGTCGAGATCGGCCTGATCGAAGCCGATCGAGCAGGTTTTGACCGCCTGGGTGCTCGCTTCCGCCATCAGCGCCACCACCGAGGAACTGTCGACGCCCCCCGACAGAAAGGCGCCCAGCGGTACGTCCGCGACCATGCGCGACCGCACCGCCTGGCGCAGTCGCTCGGTCAATTCCTCTTCCAGCGCACGCGCGGACCCGCTGGCTCGGCGGCTGAAATCCACATCCCACCAGCATATGGGCGCGGCCATACCCTTGCCGCGTTCGAGCAGCAGATAATGCCCGGCCGGCAGTTTCTCGACCCCGGCGACGATGCAGCTATCGTCGGGCACATAGCCGAGGCCCAGGAAATCCTCGACGGCGCGGACATCCGGCGCACGGCGCAGCAGCGGATGCGCCAGCAATCCCTTGAGTTCGGAAGCGAAGATCAGGCTGCCGTCGGACAGCCGCGCATGGTGGAGCGGCTTCACGCCCAGACGGTCGCGCGCAAGAAACAGGCATTGCCGCCCCGAATCGAACAGCGCGAAAGCGAACATGCCGTGAAACCGCTGAAGGCACTGCGCGCCCCATTGCCGCCAGCCATGCAGGATCACTTCGGTATCGCTGTCGGTGCGGAAGACATGGCCGAGCGCCTGCAATTCGGTGCGCAGCTCCGCGAAATTGTAGATCTCGCCATTATAGGTGACGGCGATCCGGCCATCCTCGCTGATCATCGGCTGTGCGCCGCCACCCAGATCGATGATCGAAAGTCGGCGATGCCCCAGCCCGACACCCGGCGCCGTCCAGACGCCAGATCCGTCGGGGCCCCGATGCGCGAGCACATCGGTCATCATCGTCACCCGCGCCGGATCGACCGGCTTGGGTGTATCGAGATGGAAGATACCGGCAATCCCGCACATAAGGCCCGACTATCGGCCGCGTGCGTCAGCGGCAAGTGCGTCGGTCACACGATCGACCGGCCCGAGATCGGCAAGGAAGCGATCAATGGCGGGCCGCGCGCTACGCCCCTGCCGTTCTTCCGCCGAAACCAGCACGGCAGCCGCGATCTGCGATCCGCCGAACAGGCGCGTTTTCAAGGTTTCGAGCTTGACGCGCATCGCACTGCCGGTGGTGATGCCGCCAAGTCGATAGAAACTGACCACTTCGCGGGTTATCGGCCCCGGCCCGGTGATGCGTTCCGCCATGCCGTCGGCCGGATTGCGCGCCTGTGTCGTCCACGCCCAGCCGCTTTCAGGGCCGACCGCACCCTGGCCATAACCGATCAGTTCACGGCTTTCGTCCTGATGGCCGTAAAGGATGATGGCGAGATCGACGGCATCGCCCCGCGCATTCACATAGCGACCTAGGAGTCGATGATCGGCGCCGGTGAAATGCGGCGTCCAGGGCGTCAACGGCGCATAAGGCACGTGCCGCCAGCCCTCCACCTCGGGCAATTGCACGGCATTGGGCAGCGCTTCCCGCCCGGTCGCGGCAATCGCCGCGGACCAGATCAGCGGCGTCGCCAATATCGCGGCGATCGCGGCCGGAACGACAAGGCTTGTCGCGCGGGGTGGCCCATCTTCGATGAATGGCGTGGGATCGAAGGCGGGATCGTCGATCGAGCGATCGAAAAAGCGCCAGCCAACCGCCGTCACCAGCGCGATCACGATCGCGAAGAAGAACCAGCCGTAGAAGACATGATCGAAGCTCGCCGCGAAATCAATACTGGTCAGGTGCGAGATGTAGATCGTGCCCCAGGCGCGGATACCGTTCGCGACGACCGAACTGGTCACCGCGAACAGCACGAAGGCGATGCGCCGCGACGCACTGCGGAAACAGAGATGCGCCGCCAGCACCGCATAGGCGAACATCGCGATCAGGAAATTGACGCCGGAGCACGCCTCCGCCACCTCGAAATAGCCCGTCGGCGTGGTGATGAAGACGCCGTCTATATGCGCGGGCAGCCCGACCAGACCGAGCAGCGCAATGCACATCTTCGCGGTGAGCGTCTGCAATGGCGGCACAAGTTCCTCACCGAACGGCACCAGGAACAGCGCATAACCGAGCGGGAAGAGCAGCCCGCGAGAAACCGAGGGCCCGAGCAGCGATACCACCGCGCCCTGAAGCATGAAGAGCAGCCCAAGATGCCGCGCCTGCGCGACGCCGGCAGCGTCGCCCAACAGCCATCCCCCCGCCCCCATGCCGACAAGCAGCAGGCCCGGCGCCCAGTTGCGCGGCGTGAGTTGTGCGAGCAAGGCGCGGCGCTGCCAGATCAGCCAGCCGATCATTACCGCCACGATCGGGCAATGTCCGAACGTGTCGCTGCGCCACCAGATATCGGCGATATCGGCGGCATCCCGCCCAAAGGCAATCAGGATCACAGCCGTCGCCAGTCCAAGCAACAGCAACTGACGCCGCCATGGCGTCAGCGCGCCATCGGGCGCAGCCTGGATCGGGACATAGGCGGTCATTCGGCGGCCGCCATCAGTGGCGCATCGGTCAGTCCAACCATGGCGGACAAAGGCGCAAGCCGTGCACCCCAGCCATAGTCCGCCTCGATGCGCGCCCGCGCAGCCATTCCCAACATATGCGCCCATGCCGGATCATCGAGCAGGCGCAGCACCGCATCGGCCTGTGCCTGCGCACCGTCCGCCACCAGCAATTCCTCGCCCGGCCGCGCTTCGATCCCCTCGAATGCCGCGGGTGAGGCGACAACGGGGCGCGCCATCGCCATCGCCTCCAGCACCTTGTTCTGAACGCCGCGTGCAATGCCGAGCGGCGCCACAACCACATCGGCCGCCGCCAGCCAGCCGCGAACGTCTGGAACCTCGCCGGTCACGATCACGCCGGGAAGTTCACCCAGTGTCTGCACCGCCGGGTCAGGGCGGCGGCCGACAATGGCGAAACGCGCGTCCGGCCGGTCCATTCGAATGCGAGGCATAACATCGCGCGCGAACCCCACCACCGCCTCGACGTTGGGGCGATAATCCATCTGGCCGGTGAATATGATCAGCGGTGCGGGCAGATCGGGGCGTTGATGATCGCCCGCCGGATCGAAATAGGCGAGATCCACACCATTGCAGAGCGCGCGTATCCGATCGTCACCCAGACTCACCCGCTCACGAAACAGGCCGGCTTCGGCATCGCTGACGAACAATCCCAGATCGGCGCGGTGCGCGACTGTGCATTCATAGGCGGCCAGCAGCCGTGCTTCGCGCTTATAGATGAAGCGCATCAGCGGATTGCCGCCGCGCGCATAGCTTTCGAACTTGGCCGAATCGACATCGACGAAATCCATGACGAATCGGATGCTGTCGGCGAGATCGGGTACGAACTGCGCCATCTGGATCGAATAGGCCATCACGCAGGTGATCGGCCGGGTTTCGATCAGACTCCGCACTTGATCGCGGAGCACTGCACTGTCGAAAAGGCTTAGCAGCAACGGACGCCCGCCCGCGAGGCCGGATATGGCCGCAGCCGGTTTTCCTATCCGGCGCGGCTCGATACGGCATGAGGCCAGTTCAAGCCCCGGCGGCGGCGGCGTTGCTGCCTCGGCATCGTCATCGGCCAGGCAAACGAGATGGACTGGCGCCAGCCGGGCAAGATGTTCGAGCAGATGCCAGGACCGGATCTTGTCACCCCGATCGGGCGGCCAGGGCGGACGATGCGACAGGAACAATATCTCTCCTGTCATCCGAGCCCCCTGGAAATGAAAGGACCGACCAGATTCGCGATCGGCAAGGGCAGCTTCTGCCATGCCGCGATCTTCAACCGATATTTGGGGTTGAGCGGATTGATCTCGCGCGCCACCGCACCATCGGCGGTGCGCATGGCGTAGCTGAGCGGTTGCGGCTCGAACCCCCAATTCTTCTTGAAGGTGAAGGCGCCGGTGCCCGGCTTCGATCGCCCGAAGTCGAAATGCGAACAGCCGCGCGCGCGCGCATGTTTCATCAGCTCGTAATACATGCGGTCATTGGCGCGCCATGTCCGCGCCGCATGTGTGCCGCCGCCCCAATAAGGCATGACGACACCGTCGTGATAGAGCGACAGCACGGCTGCCACCGGCACGCCCTGCTGCCGCACGACCAATATGTCGGCATCCTCGCCGAAACCGTCAAGGACCGCATCGAACAGGGCACGCGGGAAGACCGGTGTCCCCAGGTTGCGGACGCTCTCGGCATAGACGGTGTAATGCGCCGCACGTTCCCGCGCGCCCTGGCCGACCGTTACATCGAGATCGAAACCGAGCGACCGGCGGACCTCCGCCCGCTGTTTGCGAGGAATGGCGAGCAGATCGGCTTCATCGCTTTGCCCGAGCGGACGGGAGAAATTGGCGTAGCGATCGTCAATAACCTGCCACTCCAGACTTTCGGGTACCGGCCCGCGCAGTTCGACGCTCGGTATGCTCAGCCCTTCAGCCATGGACCATGACGCGTCGACCAACGCGCGCGCCACGCGCTCGTCATCGGCGAGCGGCCCACCGCGCACCGCGAAACCGTTTGAGATCAAGGCTCGACCGAACAGCCGCGATCGCAACTCGGTCAGCGGCAACACACCGGCCAGCACGCCCGAACCGGTCTCCGCGACCAGACAGTGCGCGCGCTGGCCGCAGCCCTTTGCGACCGCCCTGCCCCACGCGGTGAGATGGAAGGGCGAACCATCAGGATGCGCACGGACATAGGCGTCAATGCGTTGCGCTTCCTGGATGTCGGCGAGATCGGCGGATCGGATGCTGGCCGTGGCGATCGAGAACGGTGCATTCATTCCGCGCGCTTCGCTTCGGCGGCGGCGACAGCATCAGTGCGCCCCCAGGGAAATTCGCCGATCAGCCGCTCAAGCTTGCGCTCCATCGCGGCCAGGTTGGTATAGTGGCGCAGCTTCGAACGCAGCGGCGCATCGGCAACGCGCGGCTGGCCGGGATCCATGTCCCAGGGATGGAAATAGAAGATCGCCGGGCGCCCCTCCTTCGCGAAGACACGGCCGATCGCCCAGTGTGTGAGCGCATAAGGCAGGACGCGAAAGAAGCCGCCGCCCAACGCCAGCCGCCGCGCGCCGATCTCAGCGGTCGTCACCGGCAATTCGATCAACTCGCTGCCTTCGACCGGGTGAAAGGCGAAACGCGGCGCTTCGGGCCAGCCATAATGATCGTGGCGCAATGGCGCCACGCTCGACGAATAGGCATAGCCCTGCTCCGCCAGGATCGGATGTGCCCAGGGCGTGCGCTTGTCGATCGAGAAGCTGGGCGCACGATAGCCGGCCACCCGCTGTCCGCTCGCATCCTCCAGCGTCTTGCGCGTACGATCGATATCGGCGCGGAACTGGTCGGCGGTCATCGTGAAGACGCGGATATGATCCCAGCCATGGCTGGCCACCTCGTGCCCCTGTTCGACGATGCGGCGGATCAGTGCAGGATAACGCTCCGCCACCCAGCCCAATGTGAAGAAGGTCGCCTTGACGCCGGTGCGCGCGAAAAGCGCGAGCACCGCGTCGCTGTTGCGCTCGACGCGATGCTCGAGCCGGCCCCAGTCGTCGCGCGAGATGGTGGTCTCGAACGCGCCGACCTGGAACCAGTCCTCGATATCGACCGAAAGCGCATTGTGCATCTGCGGCTCCCTAGGGATGGCAAGCCTCAGGCGGCGCTTTCGCGGATCAGCGACAGATCGGGCGACTGGCGATCGGCCTCCGCCCAGTCGATCAGCAACGTCAGCACGCGCCGGAGCGCCGTTTCCTGCTCTTCCAGCCGCGTCTCGAGCAACGCGATCCGGGCGGAGAGCGATTCATCGACTACAGCCGCGGCCTGCGACGCCGTGGGCACGGCGGTGGGCCTGCGCAGCGTTTCGGTCGGCGTATCGCCTTCCATGTCCGTGATCACGTTGGCCACGTCATCGGCGTCGATGACGCCAAGCTGCTCGACCGCGCCATAGAGCATCACCCGGCTCGCCAGGGCGTTCAGCCGACGCGGCACGCCTTCACTGTGGCGATACATCTCGGCATAGGCCTGAGGCGTGAATTGCGGATTGCCGGTCCAGCCGGCCAATGACAGGCGGTGGACAATGTAGGGCTCGATCTCATCAGCCTGCATGGGTTCCAGATGATGCGTCGCGATCACGCGCTGGCGCAATTGCTCGAGCCGTTCCGATCCGTTGAGCCGCGCCCGGAATTCGGGCTGCCCCAACAGGAAGATCTGGAGAAGCGCCTGGCCCTCGATCTGGAAGTTGGAGAGCATGCGCAGCTCTTCCAGCGCGGAGACCGTCAGGTTCTGCGCCTCATCGACGATCAGCAGCGTGCGCTTGCCTTCCTGCGCCTGGCCGAGCAGAAATCGCTCGATCCGCTCCAGGATCTGCGCCTTTTCCAGCCCGTCGCTGGAAAGCCCCATCGCCTGCGCGGTCATGCGCAGCATGTCGTCGCCTTCGATCTGGGTGGAGACGATCTTGATCGCGGTCAGCCGCGCCGCGTCGATCGTCGCCATCAGATGGCCGACCAGCGTGGTCTTGCCGCTGCCGATCTCGCCGGTGATGGCGATGAAGCCCTCGCCCTGCGCCAGGCCGTAGCCGAGATAGGCCATCGCCTTGCGGTGCGTGGCGCTGTCGAAATAAAAACGCGGGTCCGGCGTAAGCTGGAAAGGCCGGGCGTTCAGGCCGTAATAGTCGCTGTACATCGTCTCAGTCCGCCTTCCGTCAATATTGCAGCCGCATGGCGAGCCAGAGCGAGGCGATCAGCGAATCCTCGAACCCGTTCTGATCGCTCGAATAGAGCTGCCCCGTCGCGCTCGCGCTCAGGTTGCGGCTGAAATTGTGGTAATAAGTGCCCATGACGCCGGTGCCGAGCACGCTCTCCGCATTCGGAATGCCGCTCTTGTAATAGTCGAGATAGGCGTTGAAATCCAAACCGGAGTGATCGGTCAGCGCATAGCCGTAATAGGCCTGGGCGAACCAGCTCTCATCCTTCACGCCGTCGAGCGAGAAGGCGTTGCCGAAGCGCGGCGCGAAATATTTGCGCTGCGCATAACCGGCGCCGAAACCGAGCGAGATCGGGCCACGCGCGGCGGTGTAGATCGCCGTGATCCCGCGATTGCGGAAATTGGCGGTGTTGATCGACTGGAACACATCGTCCAGGCATCCCCCGCCACCGCCGCCATTCGCGCCGAAGACGCAGCCGTTGAAGCCGCCGCCGAAACGGCTGCTCGCCACGTTGAAATTGGTCGGCAGGCGCGAGACATTGTCCTGCAACAGCCGGCCGAAGCTTTCGACGCCGTCATAGACGACCACCGAAACGCCTGATGCTGACGACATCTGATGCGTGAACGAGCCGAAGACGGTGGTGCCGCCATAACGCCGCCCGGCGCGCGCCTCCAACTGCGTGCGCCGGCTTGGCCGCCACATCACGCCCGCATCATAGATCAGTCCATCCTGATCATAAGCCAGTTGGCGTGGCGAAGCGGGATCGGTGATGAAGCGTCCATCGTTTCCAACCACGGGCACGCCGTTCGTATCGCGCAGCGCATCGCGCTGGCTGATCTCGATATCCTCATATCCGACACCGCCGACCAGCGCTAGCGTGGGTGAGACCGGTACCGTCAGGTCACCGCGAACGAACTTGCCCTCGAAACGCTGAGCGAGCTGCCCGACATTCTCTCGCTCGAACGCGCCGCTGATCTGCCAGCCCACTGGGAGTTCGCCAGGCCGCATGCCGATATTCGCGGTCACGAAATGCGCGGTCGCATCGTCATAACCGTCGAGCCGCTGTTGCCCGGTCGGCAGACGCAGCGTCGTCACATCCTCGACCTTGGTATAGCCGAATCGATAGGCCGCGCCGACGTCGAGCGCACCGAGATTGGTGGCGAGCGTCGGCCCGGCATAGGCGGAATAGACTTGCGTCGTGTTGTTCGAACTCGATCCGCCGACCTGTGGCGCCGCGCCGCGAATGTCGACGCGCGAGCGGGTGGCGATGCCGCCTGCGTCGAACGACAACAGGTTGGGCACGAGTTGCTGGCTGATCCGGGCGAGGCCAGTATGCGTATCGTTGACGTCGACGTCGCTGCTATAGTCGAAGCGCCGGTCGTAACGGTAGCTGATCTGCACCTCCGTGCGGGAATTACGCACGCTCGCTTCGATGCCGACCGCCACATTGGTGTAAGTCAGCACGTCGCCGCCATTGTTGAGGTCGGCCTCCACTACCTGGCCGATCTCGATATAGGGCGAAATGCGCTTCTCGGCCTGTGCGGGCGCGGCAATCGCGCCCGAGGCGAGACATGCGACGACGATCAGGGCTTTCTGGTCAGCCCGCATGGTCAGTCTCCATATCCATAATAGGATCCGAAATTCCGCCCGCCCGACGCATAGGTCGTGGCATTGAGCAAAAGCTGGATATTTTCGCAGCCCGAAAGCAAGCCAATCGCGTCGCGCAATTCGGCCTCTCCGGTCTTGTCGGCCTTCACCACGACGAGCGCCTGCCCGACGGTAAGTGCGAGCACCGATGCGGGCGACGCGGCCAGCACCGGCGGCGAATCGAAGATCACGATGCGTGACGGATTGACGTCAAGCAATCCCTGAAGGACCGCGCGGCCATGGGCTGCGGCGAGCAATTCGGTGTCGCTGTGCGTGTGCCGGCCCGCCGGCAGCACCGAGAGCCCCGGAATATCAGTGCGGATCACACAGGTTTCGACGGACAATGACGGGTCCGCAAGCGCGTCGAGCAGACCAGGCCCGGGCTCAAGGCCGAGCGTCGAGATGATCTCGGGTTTCGCGAAATCGCCGTCGATCAGCAGGATCTCCAGATCCTTCTCGGCCGCCATCGACAACGCCAGGTTGAGTGCGCAAAAGGTCTTGCCGTCATTGGGCTGTGCCGAGCAGACGAGGATCATCCGGCCGCGCGGCAGCGGGCGGCCGCTTTCTCCGCCCATCGCCTCGGTCAGCAACTGGCGTTTGACGATGCGGAACTCCTCGCTGAGCTCACTCGCCGGCGCATCGGGCACGATCAATCCCGCCTCGCGCAGCAAGTCCCGATCGACCCGGCCGTAACGGCCGGTAAAGGCGCGCGGCGCCGACGGTGCAGCCACCGGCCGTTCGGGCGGTAAGACGGGATCGACTTCGGACGCCACAAGGCTCTGTGGAGCAACCTTGATCGGCGCATCCGCGATAACCGCGGGAGCCACCGGTGCAAAGACAGGCGCCGCCAGCGGTTCGCTGACCGGCATTGGAGCGGGTCTTGCCACGAAATCCTTGGGCAGCACGGGCGCGGTCTGCTCGATCGCCTTGCGAAAATCGAACTGTTCGGATGCGCGTTCCAGCAGTGAGCCACGCTTCCTGATCGGCGTATGTTCGTTCACCATAGCCTCCTCAGGCGACCATGCCGCGCTGGACGAACTCGACCAGGATCAGCAGCACGAAAGCGCCCGCCAATCCCGCCGTTCCCCCGGCGAACCATTTCATGCGCTTGCGCCGCTCGGCACGCTGCGCGTCAGTAAGCATCTCCGTGATCGATCCCAGCACGGGCAACCCGCTAGCCTTGGCGAGGCGCTCAGCGGTCGTATAGGTCGTCTTGAGCTGACCCAGGGCGAAGGCCGCGCCAAGCCCGCCGCAAATGCCGACAACGAGAATGAGCGCCAGCAGCAGGATACGGTTGGGCGCCACCGGCACACGCGGCTGCACAGGCGGGTCGATCACCTTGAAACTGACGGCGTCGGTCTCGCTCTGCACCTGTCCGCGCAGCTTCACCTGCTCGCGATCAGCCAGCATCTTGTCATATTGCTGCTTCAGCACTTCATAGTCGCGGTTGATCCGCGCCTGTTCGGCGACGACGCCGGGATCGGCATCCTGCCGAGCCAGAAGCTGGTTGATGTCGGACTGGATCTGGTTCTTGCGTGCACTGAGCGCCGCGACGGTCGACTGCTTCTCCGCCTGCATCGCGCGCAAGGAGATATAGAGCGGATTGGCGGCATTGGCCCCACCCCCGCCGCCCGAGCGGCGTTCGGCAGCGGCGGCCGCACGCGCGGAACCGAGCTGGTTCTGCAACGCGACAACGTCAGGATAGGCATCGGTCCAGCCCCGCGCGCGCGCATCGGCAAGTTGCCCTTCGATCTGGGCGAGCCGTGTCGCCGCCGGCCCCGCCATACCGGGCACGCCCGGCACTGCCGTGCTGGCGGCGGTACCGGCGATCTGGGCATTGACCGTGGTCAGCGCGCTCTGCGCCGAGACGAGATCGGCCTCGATCCGCGAGATTTCAGCGCGCGACGCCTGCAGCCGCTCGGCCATCGATCCCGCGCCGGGCAGCAACCCCATGAACTGCTGTTCGAACGCGAGGCGCTTCTGATCGGCGTCCTGAAGCTGCTTTTCGCGTTCGGCGAGCTGCGCATCGAGGAATTTGAGCGACTGGCTGTTGACCGCGCGGTCGCCCGCCAGATTCTCCTCGACGAAGATATCGATCAGCTTCTGGACGATGTCGCGCGCCAGCTTGGCGTTCTGCGCATCCGACATGTCGGTTTGCTTCGCCGTGGCAGTGATCTGGAACGTGCCTTCCTGCAGCGGATCGGCGACGACCTTGATGCTCTTCTGCAAGCCGGATGCGCGCGCGGTGATCGCGGCGTCGTTGGTCGCCTTCAGGCTCAGATCGGTGCCACGGACGACCTTTTCGAGATTGACCGTCGATGTCAGCGTGCCGCGAACCCGATCGATATCCTTCTGGCGCTGGACCGCCTCGATTCCGCCGGCATCCGGCAGGATCGAACGCATCTGAACGAAAACGCGCGCCTGTGATTCATAGCTGTTGGGAATCATCGCGATCACCAGCCAGCCGATCAGGCAGATCGCCCAGGCGACGGCGAGCGCGATCCAGCGACGATGCCACACCCCGTGCAGCAGGATCCGCAATTCCTCGAAAAGCCCGTTCATGAGTGTCTATCGTCCCCCTGGAGACTGCGGTCAGAACGCGCTTTCCGGAATGATGATGACGTCGCCGGGTTCAAGGCGGACGTTGGCGGACGAGTCGCCTTGCTTGAGCAGGCGGCTGATCTTGAGCTGATACTCGCGCTGCTTGCCCGTCGTCTTGTCGAAGCGGACGAGCCGCGCGCGATTGCCGGCCGCGAATTCCGACAGGCCCCCAACCGCGATCATCGCGTCGAGCAGCGTCATATTGGCGCGATATGGCAGCGAAGCCGGCTTCTCCGTCGCGCCGACCACACGGATCTGCTGCGAATAGGTTCCGGAGAAATTATCGACGATGACCGAGACCAGTGGATCCTTGATATATTCGCCGAGCTGGATCTTGAGATCCTGCGCCAGCATCGCCGGCGTCTTGCCGACAGCGGGCATATCGGCGATCAGCGGCGTGGTGATGCGGCCATCGGGGCGAACCTGAACCTTGGCCCCGAGCTCCGGATTGCGCCAGACGAAGATGGTGAGCTGATCGAGCGGGCCGATGATATAATCCTCACCCGGCCCCTCCTGCATCGAAACAAAGGCCGCAGGTGGAAGCTGGCCGCCAGTGGACGGGCCGCCGGCGCATGCGGAGAGCGAGAGCGCGGCCATGCCAGCGCCCAGCATCAGCTTGGAGATCCTGCCCGAACCACGCATCATTATCACCTTTTCGCCCATTCCGAGCCGTTTCCCTGGCGCCCGTCGACGCGCATGGAGAGGCCCGAAGATGCGGTCGCTTGTGCCGGAAAAAGGTGAAAATTCTGTTAGGATCGATAGTTAATCGGCCCAATGACGTCAGTTGCCGAGCAGAATTTCCCTTGCGGGACCGTGGCCTAGGAAGCCCGAGGGGCTCGCACTGGCGCCATAGGCACCGGCCATGAACACCGCGATGATGTCACCAACCTCGGCGCGCGGCAATCCCGTTTGATTGCCCAGCACGTCGAGCGGCGTGCAGAGACAGCCGACAACCGTCACGCTTTCCTCAACCTCCATGCCGAAACGCGTAGCGACGGCCAGCGGATAGTTGCGGCGAACGACAGTCCCGAAATTGCCGCTGGCGGCAAGCTGATGGTGGAGCCCCCCATCGGTGACAAGGAAGGTCTCGCCATGGCTCTGCTTCCGATCGATCACGCGCGCCAGATAGACGCCGCACTCGCCGACCAGCCAGCGGCCGAGTTCGATCGCGAACCCGGTGCTCGCCAACGCCGCTGGTCGCAGGTCCAGCGTTTCGCCCAGCGCCGCGCCGATCCGCGCGATGTCGAGCGGCACCTCGTTGGGGAAATAGGGAATGCCGAATCCGCCGCCGAGATTGACGTACGGCGGCGTCATCCCCGCCTCCTCCGCCAACCGCGCGGCCAGCGCCACGGTTGCGGCCTGGGTTTCGATCAGCGCCTCCGGATCAAGCGCCTGTGAACCGCTATAGATGTGGAAACCGCGCCATTCGGCGCCGCGCTCGATGATCCGACGGACAAGCGCGGGCACGCGCGCGGCATCGACGCCGAAGGCGGTCGGGCGCCCGCCCATGCGCATGCCCGATCCCTTGAGTTCGAAATCGGGATTGACCCGCACCGCCAGGCGCGGCGCGGCACCAATGCGATCGCCGATGGAAAAGGCGCGCTCCGCCTCTCCTTCGGACTCGCAATTGAGCGTGACGCCTGCGCCGATCGCCGCCTCGATCTCCTCATCGCGCTTGCCCGGGCCGGCGAACGACATGTGCTCGGCAACCGCTCCGCCGGACAAGGCGAGACGCATCTCGCCGACCGAGGCAACATCGATCCCATCGACGATCCCGGTCATGGCCGCCAGCAACGACGGATAGGGATTGGCCTTCATCGCGTAATGGAGCGATAGCGCCGACGGCATCGCGGCACGCAGCGCATCGAAGCGTCGGCGGACAATGCCGAGATCGTAGGCGAACAGCGGCGTGCTCCCCGCCTGCGCGACAATATCGCTCACCCGGCGGCCGGCGATCAGCAATTCGCCATCCTCGCCGGTGAAATCGGCGGGCACCTGACCCATCGGCTTCATGCGGCATGCTCCTTGCGGATGGCGGCACGATCGAGCTTCCCATTGGGATTGCGCGGTAATTCCTCGCGCAGCAGGATTTCGCGCGGCTGCATATAGCCGGGCAGTTCGGCCTTGAGCCAGGATCGCAACCGTTCCTCCGGCTCTGCGCCGAACGGACGCACGATCAGCAGGATCGCCTGCCCCAGCCGTTCGTCGGGCACGCCCAGCGCGACCGCCTCGACCGCGGCACCGCTCGAGATCGCGGCTTCCTCCACCTCGGTCGGGCTGATCCGGTTGCCAGCGGACTTGATCATCTCGTCCCCGCGCGCGACGAAGCTGAGCAAGCCGTTGGCGTCACGCACCACGCGATCTCCCGAAAATACGGCGACTCCACCCATTTCCGACTCGGCGGGCGCCGGTTTGTAGCGTTCGGCGGTCCGCTCGGCGTCGCGCCAATAACCCTGCGCCACCAAGGGCCCGGCATGGACCAGTTCGCCCGGCTCTCCATCATCGGCGATGCTGCCGTCGGGGCGGACGACGAGGATCTCGGCGAACGGGATCGCCTTGCCCATCGATCCCGGATGCGAATCGACCAGCGTCGGATCGAGATAGGTTGAGCGGAACGCCTCGGTCAGCCCGTACATCAGATAGAGATCGGCATTGGAGAAGAGCGCCCGCAGCTTCCTGACCAGCGGCACCGGCACCGCACCGCCCGAGTTTGTAAGGCGCCTGAGCAGTTGTGGCACGCCTTCCGGCCAGGGTGTTTCAGCCAGTTGCACCCAGAGCGGCGGCACGCCGGCAAGCGTCGTCACGCCATGTTTCTCGATCGCCTTGATGACGTCACGCGGCGTCAGATAATCGAGCGGGATGGCGACACCGCCCGCCGCCCAGGTGCTGAAAAGCTGATTCTGACCATAATCGAAACTGAAGGGCAGCACGCACAATGTCCGGTCCGCCGCGCCCAGCTTCAGATAGTGGGAGACGCTGATCGCCCCCAGCCAGAGATTGGCGTGGCTGAGCACCACACCCTTCGGCCGCCCTGTCGATCCCGAGGTGTAGAGGATTTCGACAACATCCGATGGATCCGCCGAGGATGGCGGCAGCGCGGCGTCGGCGAAGATCGCGTCTTCGTCAGTTTCGACCGGACAATCGACATCCCCAAGCTGCAAAGTGGCGGCACGACTTTCGTTCGTGATCAAAAGACTGGCCCCGCAATCCGCCATGATATGCGAGATCTGGGCGCGCTTCAGCAGCGGATTGAGCGGTACGTAGATCAGCCCGGCACGGGCGGCCGCCAGCGGCATGATGCAAGCGAGCCTCGTCTTCGCCAACCATGCGGCAACACGATCGCCGGGCGCGAGACCGCGTCCGCGCAAGCCCGCGGCGACGCGACCGACCAACGCGTCAAGCGCCTGATAGTCGATCGTCCCGGAACGAAGCACGAGCGCGGGCGCATGGGCATCGCCTTTGGCGAGAATATGGTCTAGCGGCTGTGGTACGGGATCGGGCTGCAGCACTGTTGCTCCGCATTTTCTGTCATGTTCCGGAGGGACATAGCGCATTGTGGGTTAAGGGCGAGTATTTCGACGATTTCGACGCCGTGGAGGCGGCGGCACGCGGATCGCTGGATCGCGCGTCGCAATCGGCTTTGTTTGACAGGCTCGAATGGTTTCGCAGGATATGGGCGCATTGCCCCCCGGGGATCCGGCCGCTTGTCGTCCGGGCAGTGAGTGAAAAGGCGCAAGCCTGGCTGTTCCTGGCCCGCACCGAATCCGGTTCGCTGACTGCGCTGGCGAGCTGGTACACCCTGTCCTTCCGGCCCGTCTTCACCGGCAATCCGAGCGAAGCGGTCAAACTCAGGCTGCTTATCGCCATCGCCGCCCGTCTCAAGGCCAGGCGGCTCGGCGTCAGCCGGATCACGCTGCGGCCGGTGCCCGTCGAGGACGGCACGGCTGAGTTGATCGCACGCGCGTTTTCGAGACGCGGCTGGGCGGCATCGCGCGCGCCCGCGACGGTCAACTGGATCGCCAACCTGACCGACAAGGATTTCCCGACCTATTGGGCGGAGCGCCCGGGCCAGGTACGCAGCACCGTCCAGCGCAAAGGCAAGAAGGGCGTGGTTTCGGTCGAGATTCTCGACCGGTTCGATGAACGCGCCTGGACCGCCTACGAGGAAATCTATGCGCAAAGCTGGAAAGGCGACGAAGGATCACCCGAATTCCTGCGTGCGATGGCCGAAAGCGAAGGGGCTGCGGGCACGCTCAGAATGGGGCTCGCCTATATAGAGGACCGCGCGGTCGCGGCGCAGCTCTGGACCGTCGAGAACGACACCGCGATCATTCACAAGCTCGCTTATGTGGAAGATGCGGCGGAGCATTCGCCCGGGTCCCTGCTGAGCGCCGCGCTGTTCCAGCACGTCATCGACGGTGGCATATCCACGATCGATTATGGCACAGGCAATGATCGCTACAAGGCGGACTGGATGGATCGGTCACGTCCGCTGGAACAGATTGACCTCCACAATCTGCGGACGTTGCGCGGACTGGCGGGCGCCATGCGTGCGAAGCTCGCCCGGCTTGTCCGGCGCGGCTCCGTCGATTAGAGCATCGCGCGGAAAACCCTGCCCCCGCGAAGGCGGGGGTGGGATCCGGTTTTCCGCAAAAAACGATGTGACAACAAATCAACACAACTGCGCGATTCACATTTCGCACAGCACGCTGTAGTCGCAACGGACACTCTAGAAACGGGAAACTCACGTGGGGTCTGGAGAAGCTGACGAAATCGACGCGGCGATCCGCGGCGTTCTGCACGATATTCTTGGGATCAGCCATGAGCGGCTGGCGGGATTCACCGATTCGACGCCGCTGTTCGGCGCGCTGCCCGAACTCGATTCGATGGCGGTGGCTGGCCTGTTGACCGAGATCGAGGACCGGCTGGGCGTGATCATCGACGATGACGAGGTCGATGGCGAGATGCTCGAAAGCTACGGCAATCTGGTCGCCTTCGCGCGCGCAAAGGCGCTTGGGTGAGCGACTTGCCGGCCGCCTGGCGCAGCTATGAATGGCGCGGCAGGCAGGAACGGATCGCCGAGATCGGGGGGGATGGCCCCGTCGTCCTGTTTCTCGCGCCCTTTTTCGAGGAAGCGAACCGGACGCGGCATTTGCTGATCGAGACGATGCGTGCGCTCGGCCGGCAAAGCTATCGCTGCGCGCTGCCCGACATGCCGGGCACGCTCGAGAGCCTGACGCCCCTCGCTTCACTGGACTGGCCGGACTGGACTGGCGCGACTGCCGCCGCAGCGGCCGCGACGGGGGCCACTCACACCGTATCGCTGCGCGGCGGTGCGCTGCTCGATGGCGCGGTCGACGTCGAAACCCGGTGGCGTCTGGCCCCAGCGGAAGGATCAGCACTACTGCGCGATCTGGTACGAATCCGCATGGCCGCCGACCGAGAGGACGGCGCGACGGCGAGTGCGGCAGAGGTTGAGGCGCAAGCACTCTCCGCCCCCTTCGAGGTTGCCGGATATCGCATCGCGCCAGGCTTTGTTCGTGCCTTGAAATCGGCCACGACCATCAATGCCGCACCGCTGAGGGTTGCGCGCCTAGCAACCGACGTGCAGCCGGCCGATATCAAATTGCCCGGCCAGCCCCTCTGGCGACGCAGCGAACCGGAGCATGATCCCGTTCTTTCAGAGTCGATTGCGACGGATATCGCAGACTGGATCAAAACATGCGCCAATGGCTGAATCTGTCCTGCGAGGGAGTGCCGCTGGCCGCCGCGTTGGATGAGGCGCCGGGCAGGAGCGGATTGCTGATCGTTTCCGGCGGGAATGAAACGCTGAGCGGATCGCACGGCAATATGTCCGCCCTCGCTGCACGGATCGCGGCTGCAGGCCATCCGGTCTTTCGCTATGATAGGCGCGGTGTTGGCGATGCGGCCGGCGAGAATGGCGGTTTCGAGACCGGCGGCCTTGATCTGGCCGCCGCCGTGGCTGCCTTCCGCGCCGCCGCGCCAGGCATGTCACGGATGGTCGGCTTCGGAAATTGCGACGGCGCCAGCACACTTGCGCTGTTCGGCGCGGATCTGGGCATCGACGCGTTCGTCCTCGCCAATCCCTGGGTAATCGAGAATCTCGGCGAAATGCCGCCTGCCGCCGCGATCAAGGCGCGCTATCGCGAAAAACTGCTCGATCCGCGCGAATGGCTGCGGTTAATACGTGGCGGCGTCAACATCGCCAAAGTCTTCAAGGGGCTGCGCGCGGTCGCCGCCAAGGGGCCATCAGGCGGACTGGCCGAACGGATGCGAACCGCGATCACGGCCAGCCCCCACCCCATCCACATTGTCCTTGCCCGGCGCGACGCCACCGCCCTCGCCTTCGCCGATGCTTGGGGCAACCAGAGAGCAACTCACGTGACGACCGTCGAGATCGAAAGCAATTCCCACAGCTTCGCGAAGGCGGCGGATGCCGAGGCATTGACTGGCACTTTGTTGGAGGTCTTGTCCGGAACTTAAGCCGTCAACGGCTGCTCAGGTGATCGCCGGAAAACAGGCGGATGCCTGTAGCTGGCGCGGGACACCGGGGAACAACATTCCAACGACAGTTTGATAGGGCAGGTCGATATCGACGCGGCGCATGCCGGCCACTGCGTTGCAGGTTTGATTGACGCTCGGCGTGATCGTGGCGGCGGCCAGCGACACGCCCCAATCATTGCCGCGCTGCTGCGCATATTGGATGATACCGGGATTGCTGGCGCATTCGTTCTTGCCCACTGCCATGCAGCGCGCTGTGTTTACCGCCACTTCCTGGATCGCCTGCCGCGTCCATTCCATGCGACCGCCCTCTATCAACAACATGATGAAAGCCAATAGAACGGGTGCCACAAGCGCGAATTCCACCACGCTTGCCCCATGCTTATCCGAGAGCAGTGCAAATCCGCCGCGAAGCCCGATCATTGCAGTCGCACCGTCACCGCCCGACTGATCCTGTCACCTTCAAGGAATCTGTTTGGAACCACGGACGCCGAATAGGAACGACTGGCCTGGACTGTCAGATAAAATCCCGGCTTCGAACCATTGGCGCAGGATCCACCGCAACTGATGTTGGAATAGGTCGAAACCCCCGTGACGCAGGCGCATTGCCGCTCCGACTTGCGTGTGCCGCAGGCCGCAGCGCCGCCGTTGCAAACAACAGATGCCGTGACGCCGTTGCCCGATGCCGCGACATAGGCGGTCAATGGCGCGGTATCGATCACGTCCTGATCACGCATGTTGAACGCCAGAATCGATGCCTGTTGCACCGTTGCCGCAAGCCGGCTTCCCGTCAGCAGATAGACGCCAAAATCGAGTGCGGGCACCAGAGCGAGGAAGATCAGCGTGGACCAGAGGGCGAACTCGACCGCAGCCACACCGCGCTTGTCACGACCGAGGCTTTTTATGTGCAGTCCCTGCTTCACCGGATCAGCCGAATGCTTGTGACGCCATTGCTCCCACTGCCCATGCTGTCGCAATAGGTCGCGGCTGAAGGCCCACTGGCGATCGTGATCGTCCGTGCCGCGACCATGAAGCATCGGCCCGTCGCGGTGACTCCGCCAGTCATATCCAGATCCGAATTGGGCAAATGCAGCATGCCACCAAACTGATTCTGCGAACCTCCGGCCAAGCGGGTCGCCGCGCTGCTCGTCGTTGCGAACAGCAGGTCGGGAATTCCCCATTGCGAATTGATAGGAGCCGTCAGCACCACATTGGTCCCACCCGCCATGTTAAGGGTTCCAGCCAGGATGAAGGAGACGTTGCTGCCCGTGATGTTGCCGCCGGTATTGTTCGTGAACGAGCCGTTGATCGTGTAGGTGCCAGCACCGAAAGTCGAACTGCCCTGCAGCGAAAGATTGCCGTTGATCAGATGGTTGGCGGTCGCCCCGAACGTAATGCCGCTGCCACCGCTGGTGGTGATCGAACCATTCGCACTGAAAGTCCCATCGCCAAAGACGAGGGTACTACCGCCCGACAGATTGATCGCGGTCCCTGATCCGTTGCGGCCTATCGCATAATTGCCGGCCCCCACCGTCATCGAACTGCCGCCACCATCGATCAAGATCGCTCCGTTGACGTCCAGATCACCCGCACCGATCTGGGCCTTCGACCCGCCACTGAGCGTGATCTGCCCGATATGATGCCGCCCCGCACCGATGGTCATCGACGTTCCGCCGCCCAGGGTGATGGGTGCATTGATCGTGACAGCGCCGTCACCGATTATCAGCTTTCCGCCACCGCCCACGGTGACACCACCCGAGACAGTGACCGTCGACGGCCCTTCAATCTTCAACGTCAGGCTCTGCGTATTGAGATTGCGGATATTGTAGGTGCCCGCCGGAAAGGTCCAGACGCCGTTGACAAGCGAAGCACTGCGCCCCTGGAAGGTCATTGTCGTCGGATAATAACCGAGCGTTAGGTCTTCGCCTGTCGGCACGCTCGGCACCTGCGGCGCAGTGAAACTCCCAAGCTTGGCCTGTGCCGCCGCGATTGCCGCATTACCGGCCATTGGATCGGGCGTGCTGTTTGATTGCGTCTTTTGCGTCCCGTTGATCGTACTGCCGCCCTGCACGGCGGCCCCGTTTCCGGACGTCACCGTGTCGGCGGTGATGATGCTGCCACCGGAAACCGTCGTCGCCTTCGAAGCGCTTGTAGCCTTGGCGGTGATACCGGAGCCACCGGTCACGGCGATCGCTGCATTCGAATTGACGCCGCAATTCGGGGCATTGATGCGGGTGCCGCCTGAAAGCTGGATTCCAGTTCCGCTCGGCAACAACGCGATGAAGCAAGCCGGGGTCGTGCTGGCGCTCAGCGGCGCCACAGCTTCCGAGAGGACGGTGAAACTCAGGCTCGTCGAGAATATCCGGGCGAAGTAGAGCGGAATATCGCGGCGAACGACAACGCGAACCGCTGAGTCGACCTCCGCGCTGTAGTTGCTCACCTGCGTGACGGTCACGGCCGATGTCGCGATGCCGTTGGCGTTCGCGATGCTATTCGCCGTCGGCGTGAGGATGGCGTCCTGCTTGTTTTGCGAGAACGCGACGGCCGCAGCCAGCGCGGCGCTGTCCGCGACGGCCTGCGTCGTCACCTTGGCCTGATACCCCTGCCCCAGTTCGATCGAGAGGGCGGCGATGCCGATGACCGATACCAGCGAAAACGCCCCGATGATCGAGACGCCACCGCGCCGATCGCGCAACAAATGATTGAATCCGAGCATCATGACTCGACCGGTGTGATGCTTAACAGTTAACGAAATTTGTGCGTCGCACCAATTTCAGATCAAAATGACCAGACAGGAAACATTTTTTTACAATTACCGCGAGGCGATCCGATCAAATCGGACCGCCCATCGCAAACTTCAATCTTTTCAACGCGATTCCACGCGGCTTAATCGCAAGCCGCCTAGGCGACCTCGAGTTCGAAATCAGCCTCCGCAAGGAATTTCTCGGCATCGAGCGCGGCCATGCAGCCCATGCCGGCCGCCGTGACCGCCTGACGATAGATCTTGTCGGTGACATCACCCGCCGCGAACACGCCCGGAACCGCGGTGCGGCTGGTACCCTTTTCGACCACGAGATACCCTTCATCGAGTTCCAGCTTGCCCTCGAACAACTCGGTCGCCGGCTTGTGGCCGATCGCGACAAAGGCGCCATCGGTCTCGATATGGCTTTTCTCGCCCGTGACCGTATCGACCAGATCGACGCCGACCAGTCCCTCGGGATTGCCCCCACCCACGAAGCGCTCGACTCCCTTGTTCCAGAGGATCTTGATGTTGGGATGCGCGAATAGTCGCTGCTGCAGGATCTTCTCGGCGCGCAAGCTGTCACGGCGATGGATCAGCGTGACGTCGTGGCTGTGATTGGTCAGGTACAGCGCTTCCTCGACAGCGGTGTTGCCGCCGCCGATCACGACCACCTTCTTGCCGCGATAGAAGAAGCCATCGCAGGTGGCACAGGCTGAAACACCCTTGCCCTGCAGCAGATGCTCGCTTTCAAGGCCAAGCCACTTGGCCTGGGCGCCGGTCGCGATCACCAGCGTATCCGCGACATAAACCGCGCCGCCGTCGCCATACAGGCGGAACGGACGCTCGGACAGATCGACATCGACGATCTGGTCATAGACGAAATGGGTGCCGACATGTTCGGCCTGCGCCTGCATCTCCTCCATCAGCCACGGGCCCTGGATGACTTCGCGGAAGCCCGGATAATTCTCGACATCGGTGGTGATGGTGAGCTGGCCGCCCGGCTGCATGCCCTGGACGACGATCGGCGACAGGCCGGCGCGCGCACCGTAGATCGCGGCGGAAAGCCCCGCCGGCCCCGAGCCGAGAATGAGCATGCGGGTGGAATGGGTAGCGGTCATGTCTGAAGAGAATCCCCGATTGATCGGTTTCGGAGATAGGGATTCAGCGGGTGACTCGCAATAAGCCCTCCCCGTCTCCGGGAAGGGCTTTTCGGGTTTAGAAGCGGATGCTGGCGCCGACGCGGATGTCCCGCCCAGCCAGCGGCGCATAGTCCGCCAGGAACGAACTGTGGCGACGCGCCTCGACGTCAAAGATGTTGTTGGCGGCCAGGCGAAGCGACAGGAAACCGTCCGGCCCCTTGGGCCGCCATTCGATGCGGGCGTTGGCCATGGTATAGCCGGGCGTGACAGTCTCGAACGCGGCGATACGATCCTGTTTCGCGACACGCTCCACCTCGATCCGGCCAATGATCGGATCGGATTGATATTCGAGGCCGCCGAGCACGCGGAACGGCGGGATGAACGGCGCCGGCCCCTGCCCGTCGATCTTGACCCGGACATAGTCCATCACCGCGTCGCCGACGATTTTGCCCGTGCCCAGATCCGCCAGCGTCACGTTCGCTTCGGCTTCGAAGCCATATTGACGAGCGCCGGCCGACGAGAAGCCATAGACGGGCAGATCATCTTCGAGTTCACCGGTCGGCGCCTGATAGATGAAGTTGGAAAAGTCGTTATAATAGGCGGAGACCTCGATGCTTGCTCCGCCGAAACGAGCGCGGATCAGTCCCTCGACGCCATTGCTCTTTTCCTTGCCGAAGCTCGGATCGCCGACTTCGAATGCCTGGGTGGCCAGGTGCGGGCCGTTGGCGAACAATTCCTCAGCGGTCGGCGCGCGCTCGCTGTGCGTCAGGTTGACGCCCAGCCGCACCCCTTCGACGATCTCGTACAGGCCGCCAACCGATGCAGTGAAGGTGTTGAAGCTGCGCTGCGCCTCCGGCGTGCCGAGCTGTTCGCTGGCCTTCGCCAATACCTTGCTATGTTCGTAGCGGCCGCCGATTTCAGCGCGGAACTTGCCGAAATCGAAATTCTGCACGGTGAAGACACCACCCTGTTCGGTACTCGTCGGCGGCAGGAAGGCCTCTTCGCCGACCACACGGAAATCGCGGGTCAGGATCTGCGCACCGAACGCGCCGCTCCATGCACCCTGCCGGCGCTGCGAGAATTCCAGGCGCCCCTCGATCCCCTTGTTGTAGAAGCGGGTGGCGATGTCCCCGGTATCCTCGATCTCGAAATGGCGATAATCGCCATGGCCGGCGCGCAGCCGGATCGCGTCGAGGAAGCCAGATGCCGGGGTGACCTCCGCGCGCAGATCAAAGCGATATTGGCGGACGTCGAGCGTCGGCGCCTCCGCCTCGACATCGGGATCGAGCGAGAAACGGATCGGCACGCCATAACGATTGTCCAGCCGCGAGGCCGAAATGCCGATATTGCCTCCAGTGCCGACATAGGCGACGCCGAACGCGGCTTCGGTGGATTTGGTCGCGGTGTTAGGAAGCCTGCCCTTCAGATCGGCGAGTTCGCGGATTTCTGCGTTGGGGGATGCGGCAGCCTCCTCACGCAACGCGCGGCTCAGCAGATATCCGCCGGTGCGCAGATCATCCGACTTTGACCAGCTTCCATCGAAATGCGCGACGAAACCGCCGCCCAGAGAGACATCCGTCGCGGCTGCCGCCCTGCGTTCCTCGGCGGCGCTGCCATAATCGGCATCGGCATGGAAATGCACGCCTTCGTCAGGCACCCGGCGGGGAATGCGATTGTCGACCACGCTCACCACGCCACCGATCGCGGACGATCCGTACAGAAGGGCCGACGGCCCCCGCAGCACCTCGATCCGCTCCGCCGTCAGCGGATTGATCGATACGGCATGATCGACCGACGAGGACGATGCGTCGAAGCTGCCGATCCCGTCGATCAGCACGCGGATGCGGTCGGCCTGCAAGCCGCGCAGGATCGGGCGAGACGCAGCGGGGCCGAAGGATGTGGCGGTAACGCCGGGAAGCTTCGCCAGCGTATCGCCCAGGCTGGTGGCGCGCGATGCGGCGAGATCACTTCCAGAAAGCACCGAGGTGCCCGAAAGAAGATCGTCGCGATTGCGCTGAAGCGCGGTAATCACGATCTCCGGCGCATCGGCATGATCGCCATGCTGCTGATCTTCGTCCGCAGCATACGCGGATACCGAGGTGGTGGCGAGAAGGATGGTGAAAAGGGAAAGCGAGGGTTTCATGACGTCTCCTGAGGAGTCGCGCGCCCTCGTAATGTGATCATATATCATGTCAATCACAAAAAGGACATGACCTCATGCCTTTCGGCGAACCGGCTGCCCTGATCGACGAACGGTTTGGTGCGTGTTCGAGAAACCCGGGGTCGGTGATCAGTAATGGACGGCCAGATAGGCGGCGATCACCTCACCATCCTCGGCCGAGACCGGGGCGCCATAAACCTTGACCATCTTGGTCACCGCCGCATCCCAAAAGGCCTTGCCCTTGCCGCGTGGCTGGGTCTGCACATAGTCGAGCGAATGGCAGGCCGCGCACTGCGCGGCCACCAGATCGGCCCCCGGCCCTGGCGGCAGAACCGCCTCACGCTCTTCGGGCAGCGTGTACGTGACCACTTTCGCGACAGCCGCCCCGGAGGCCAGCAGCGCCAGGGCGCCGGCGATGACGAGCACCCGGCTCATGATGCCTTCACCTTCACCCGTTCGACCACGTTGCGCATATAGCCGGGTGGATTCCAGTGCGGCTCCATCGGCTGCGTCTCCCCGCCCCGGCTGGTCGCCCGCACAAGCAGGACATGATCTCCGGCGGCCAGCGGCAAGGAGGTTCGCCATTCGCGAAAGGCATAACGGCCAAGATCCTCGCCAAGCACAGCCTTGTGCCAGTTCGCGCCACCATCGGCCGAAACCGAGACTTCAGCGATGCCGTCGCCACCGTCAAAGGCGATTCCCTTCAACGCGAGATCGCGCCCTGCGGCGACGACGGCGCCATCGGCATGGCTGGTGATGAAAGAGCGGACGTTGAACCGGCCGATCGGAACGGTCTTGTCGGGCTTGCCACCTGGCGGCACGCAGGCGCAGTCATTGTCGGGAATGCGATAGGCCGTCTTCATCCAATAACCGTCGAACGGCTGGTCGAGCACCATGATTTCGCTCAGATGCTTGACCCAATACGTACCGAAACGGCCGGGCACCACCAGCCGCAACGGAAAGCCATTGAGGAAAGGCAGATCCTCACCGTTCATGCCCCAGGCGAGCATCACCTCGCCATCGCGGGCGTGATCCAGATCGAGAGCCTTCACGAAATCGGCGGTTTCCGGCGTCAACGGATTATCCAACCCGTTGAACGTCACCTGGACCGCGCCGGACTTCACGCCGGCGCGTTCGAGCACCGTCTTGAGCGAGACGCCGCGCCAGCGTGCGCACCCCATCGCGCCATTGCCGAGTTGACCGCCGCCGACGCGCGGTTCCAGGAAACCACGGCTGTTGCCGGAGCATTGATTGACCGCGACGAGTTCGACCGTCGGCATGCGCTTGAGTTCGGCCAGAGAGAGCGACAGCGGCGTGCCGACATGTCCGCCCACCTTCAGACGATACGCGTCGAGATCGATCTCCAAGGGGATATCGGCAAGGTGATAGCGCACAAAAAAGGCGTCGTTTGGCGTGATCACCCCTTCACCGAACACAGAGAACGGTGTTTCCAGTTGCGGCGGACGCGCAGTCAACCCAATCATCGGACGTTTGCCGGGATAGGTGACCAGCGGCCTTTCGCCATTGGCGAAAGGCAAGGTGATGGTTTCGGCCGCCCTTAGTGGGTTTCGCGCATATCCGGCAACGAGAGCACCTGCCGCCCCGAGCATGAGTTGTCGCCGTTCCAGCATCGTCATTCCTCGATATCGTCGCACATTGATAGACCCGCTGGCGCGGCGTCGCTAGCGCTTGCGGCCTTGGTGCCGGATATTCGCCGGACGACCACGACGCTTGATCACGCGCGCCGGGCGTTTGGGCGGAAGCGCCCCCCTCCCTTCCGGCAGTTCGAAGCGCAAGGCGCGATTGACGGGATTGGCCTCCGCCAGCCTCAGCTTCAGCCGCATTCCCGACGAATAGATCGTTTCGCTGTCCTCGCCGGTCAGGCTGTGCGTCGCCTCGTCATAGCGGAAATACTCGCCACCAAGGTCGCGGACAGGCACCAGCCCGTCGCCACCCAGTCCCTCCACCGTCGCGAAGAAGCCGAAATTCTGGACGCCGGTGATCCGCACATCGAGTATCTCGCCCACCTTCTCGCTCAGATATGCGGCAACATAGCGATCGACGGTATCGCGTTCCGCCTCCATCGCACGACGTTCGAGCAGGCTGATATGCTCGCCCGTCCGCTCCATCGTCGCCGCCTCGTCACCGCTGAGCGCACCTTCGCCCAGCCCGTAGGCCGCAACCAGCGCGCGATGGACGACAAGATCGGAATAGCGGCGGATCGGTGAAGTGAAATGCGCGTAGCTGCCCAGGGCCAGCCCGAAATGTCCTTGGTTCATCGGGGCATAATAGGCCTGGGTCTGGGTGCGCAGGATCTGCTCCATCACCTGTGGCTTGTGATCGGATTCACCGACGCGACGAATGACATGATTGAAGGTGTCGGGACGGATGACCTGACCGAGCGCGAATTCGAGACCAAAGGTCTTCAGATATTCCTTGAGCGCCACCAGCTTCTCGCGCGCCGGCGGCTCATGGACGCGGTACATGACCGGGTTTTTTTTCGCCTCCAGCGCCTTCGCGGCCGCGACATTGGCGGCGATCATATAATCCTCGATCAGCTTGTGCGCGTCGAGCCGCTCGCGCGGAGCGACCGACAGGATGCGCCCCTTCTCGTCCAACGCGATCTTGCGTTCGGGGAGATCGAGGTCGAGCGGCGCCCGCTTCTCGCGGGCGGCGTAAAGCGCCTTCCAGCACGCCCAAAGCGGCTGGAGCGTGCCGGTCACCAGCGCCTGGCTCACGCCATGCGTCACCAGATCGGCGGGATCGAGGCTGCACGGCGAGGATGCGAGTTCGACGGCTTCCTCCATCGCCGCGTCGATCGCCGTCTGCGCATTCTCATAAGGAATGTTCGCCGCCAAACGGACGACCGCGCGCGTGAAACGCCAGCCCTTGATCTCGCCCTGCTTCGAGATCGTCAGATGGCAGGCCATGGCCGCGCGATCCTCGCCGGCCTTGAGCGAGCAAACGTCCGTCGAAAGGATTTCGGGAAGCATCGGCACCACCCGATCGGGGAAATAGACGCTGTTGCCGCGCCGTTTCGCCTCGCAATCGAGCGCCGAACCGGGGCGGACATAAAAGCTCACATCGGCGATCGCGACGATCGCCTTCCACCCGCCGGGATTCTTCGGGTCATCGTCGGGCGCCGCCCAGACCGCATCGTCATGGTCGCGCGCGTCGGCGGGATCGATCGCCACGATCGGCAGATGACGCAAATCCTCGCGATTTTTGCCGAGATCGAGCTTCGCGACGCGCTTCGCTTCCTCCAGCACCTCGTCGCCGAACACATGGGGGATGCCCAGCTTGTGAATCGCGATAAGCGAGAAGCTGCGTGATTCGAACGGATCGCCCAGCCGTTGCGTCACGCGCGCGGTTATGCGCGGCGGCCGGCCGGTCTTTTCCGCCAGCACCAGATCGCCGGCCTCGGCATCGCCCGCATCGGACACGGGCATGTCGCGCCGCTCCTTCTTGTCGAGCCCCTTGAGCCACAATCGGCCGCCCTCGTCATGGAGCACGCCCATCATCAGTTCGGAGCCCCTGGCGAGCTGCTTGAGCGGATGCGCGATCCAACCCTTGCCCGCTTCCTCGGTGCGCGCGAGCACGCGGTCGCCAACACCGAGCGCACCCTTGCGGCTCTTTTCCTTGACACGGAGCCGGGGTTCCGGCCCTTCGGCCTCCCAGCGTTCAGGTACCGCCCAGGCCTGCCCATCCTCATCGACATCGACGACGCGCAGCACCGTCACCTTGGGGACGCCGCCCATCTTGTGGAATGCGCGGCCGGGGGCACTGTCGATCAACCCTTCATCGCCCATATCCTTGAGCAACGCCTTGAGCAGGATCTTTTCCTGCCCCTTCAGCCCGAACGCCTTGGTGATCTCGCGCTTGCCGGCGGGCTGAGATGAGTCGGTGATGAATTTGAGAATCTGTTCGCGGCTTGGAAGGCCGCCATGGTTTTTTTGTTTTTTCATGGCTCAGAGATAGAGATTGCAAGACGCAGCGTCACCCCGTCACATGCTACCGGACTGAAAAATGGAACTTATGACAGCGCTGCCAGAAACATGCTTCCGTCTGCGGGCCAGCCCGCTATGCTAAAGCCGATGACCTTGGATCTTCTGATCATCGGCGGCGGGATCAATGGCTGCGCGATCGCGCGCGAAGCCGCGCTCAACGGCCTGTCCGTCCTGCTCGTCGAGAAGGACGATCTGGCCGCCTATACCTCATCCGCGTCGACCAAGCTGATCCATGGCGGGCTGCGTTACCTGGAATATTACGAATTCCGCCTAGTCCGCGAGGCGCTGAAGGAACGCGAACTGCTGCTGAAGGCGGCGCCGCACATCATCCGGCCGATGCATTTCGTGCTGCCGCACGAGAATACCGTCCGCCCATGGCTGCTCGTGCGACTGGGGCTGCTGCTCTACGACTGGATCGGCGGCCGGATCAGCCTGCCGCGCTCGCGCGGCCTTTCATCGAACGACACGGCCTATACCGCGCCGCTCAAGCGCAAGGCGAAAGGCTTCGTCTATTCCGATTGCCGCGTCGACGATGCGCGGCTGACCCTTTTCAATGCGATGGATGCCGCCGATGCCGGCGCGGAGATCGCCACGCGCACCGCGCTGCTCTCCGCCCATCGCGACGGCGAAGGCTGGACGGCGACATTGTCCGACGGGCGGACCGTGCAGGCGCGCGCGCTCGTCAACGCCACGGGTCCATGGGTCGCGCAGACGCTGGACACACTCGGCGCCACCACCCAGGCTCATGTTCGCCTGATCAAGGGCAGCCATATCGTCGTCCCGCGTCTGTTCGACGGCGATCATGCCTATATGCTTCAGCAGCCCGATCGCCGGATCGTCTTCGCCATCCCCTATCTGGGCGACTTCACGATGATCGGCACCACCGATATTCCGGTCGAACGGCCCGAGGATACGCGGATCGACGCGGATGAGCGCGCCTATCTAATCGCCGCCGCCAACCGCTATTTCACGCGGGAGATCGCGGAGGCTGATATCGTTTCGACTTGGTCGGGCGTGCGGCCGCTCTATGACGATGGCGCTTCGGAGAGCAAGGCGGTCACGCGCGACTATGTCCTCGAACTCGATGCCGGGGGCGCACCCTTGCTGTCGGTGTTCGGCGGCAAGATTACCACCGCCCGTCACCTGGCAGAGGATGCGCTCGCGAAACTCGCGCCCGCGATGGGCTTCATGGCTCATCCGGTGACGCGCGCGCGGGTTTTCCCGGGCGGCGCCATCCCCGCCCCGACGCAATTCCTGCGCGAGGTTCAGACACGCTGGCCGTTCCTGGGCGGGCAGCGCGCCGCGCGCATGGCCGCGAGCTACGGCCTGCTGCTCCACGAAATGCTCGCCGCAGTGACGGACCAGGCTGGCATGGGCCGTCACTTCGGCGCCGGCTTCACCGAGATCGAGGCGCGCTGGATGCGCGACCGCGAATGGGCGCGCACCCCGGAAGATTGCCTGATGCGGCGAAGCAAGATCGGCCTGCATATGACCGATCAGGAAAGAGACGCGTTTACAATATTTTGGGAAAACAGCGTTAAGACTCGTTAACGCCTTCTCCGCTAGCGTCATGATCCCAGCAAGATCGATGAGGCACCGGCATGAACACCGCGGAAGCAATCGTTATCTTCACCACGCTGATCGTTGCGGCGACCTTTCTTTTCCTCTGGATGCGCCGCGACCGTGGCGCGGATCCTGAGAATAACATCTCCTGACCGGATGTGATCCATCGTCCCCGGCTTTTTTTGCCGGGGACGACATGATCGCCGTCAGAACCTCAGGCGCACACCCGCATAAAAGCGGCGACCATAGGGATCGTAGACATCGGCGGTCTCGACGCCCGTCACGCTCGACGCGAAGCCGGCGGGAATGAGCGGCGGATTGCGATCGAACAGGTTGTTGACGCCAAGATAGGCCTCGTAATTCCGCTTCTCGCCGATCGCGTAGCGGAGTTGCACGTCATGATAGAAGACGTCGCCCACATGGTTCAGACCCTCAAGATACGCCTTGTCCGCGCCGCTTGCGACATAGCCTAGCCGGTCCTGGATCTTGCCCAGATAGGTGACCTGCCAGCTCGCGGTCAGCCCGCCAGAGCGATAGGCAAGGCGCGCGCTCGCCTTGTTCTTGAAGCCCGTGCCCAGCCGGCCTGCCGCATAGAGCTGCCCCAGATTCTCCTCGATAGGCCCGCCGGCGAATGACTGCTTCTCCAGCGCCAGCAAGCGCGTGTAGAGCAGGTTGACGCTGATATTGTCGTCCTCGGCTAGGCCCAATGGACGACTGTAGTTCAGGTTGAAGTCCAGCCCGCACGTCTTGATGCTGGCGACATTCATCAGCGTGGTCGACATGGTGTAGAGCTTGCCGGTCGGGAAGCGCTGGATCTGGCTGCAATAGACCGGATCGCCCGTCTCGACGCACCGGTTGACCAGGATCTGCGCGGGCAGCGAGCCCACCGCGCCATCGATCTTGATGTCGAAATAATCGACCGACAGGCTGAAACCCGGCAATGCGCGCGGCGTCAGCACCGCGCCCACGGTCAGGGTCTTGGCGGTTTCCTCGCGCAGATTGGGATTGCCGCCTTCGGTGATGCCCATCCAGTTGAGATCGAACGAGGTATAGGTGAATGCGCCGCCATTCGCCGCCGCTTCCTGCAGCAGCCCCGGGATAGCGCGGCAAGTCGCATCCTGCGGGCGGGTACTGGTAGCAGTCGTACCGGCGCAGGGATCGATGACCGTCGCGCCGCTCGCCCCGCCCGTGATGCTCGCGTAAAGCTCCGCGACATTGGGCGCGCGGTTGGCCTCGGCATAGTTGGCGCGGAAGCGAAGCCCCCGGATCGGCGCATATTCGACGCCGGCGTTCCAGCTCAGCACCGTGCCCACGGTCGAATAATCCGAATAGCGCGCGGCTGCGGTGACACCCAGATATTCGAAGACCGGGCGGTCCGCGAGGATCGGCACATTGATTTCGCCGAACACTTCCTTGACGTCGAACTGGCCGACAAGATCGTCATAGCGAGTGCCGGTGCCGTCGCCGCGATTGGTGATCGGATCCCAGTCGGTCGAGCTTTTCTCCTTCCGATATTCGGCGCCAAGCGCGACGCCGAGATCGCCGGCAGGTAAGGTCAGCAGGCTGCCGGTCAAGCTGGCCGAGACGACATGCTGGGTGTTCTTGATGTGCGCATAGCGCGGCACCGTCACATAATCGGCGCCCGGCTGCGTCACCGTGTTGAACCCGAACAGGTTGATCGGCACACAGCCTGCCGCGCGCGCGGCGGGATCGCGGCAGACGATCTGCTTGGTCAGGGGATCCACGATCGAATCGAGCGCCGCGCGGTAACGCGGTGCGTCAATATCCTGCGTGGTCGTGCTGTCCTTCATACTGCCGAAGACGTAGGAGAGTTCGTATTTCCAGTTGTTGGCGAAGGATCCGCGAAGGCCGGCGGCAACGCGCCAGGTATCGCGCTCATTCTCGTTGCTCCGATTATAGACCTCGTTCTGACGGCGGCGGAACTGGATCGCCTTGATGTCGTTCGCTGGATCGGCATCCGCATTGCGCGACGCAATCAAGGTCTGGATCGACGCCGGGATATAGGCGTTGGTGATCGGCATGCCGAGCTCGCCATTTTTGTAGATGAAGCTCCAGTCGAACGAATAGGCTTCAAGCAGCGCCGACGACTTGACCTTGCCATAGGTCGGCTCGACGAATGCCGTGACCTTGTCCGCGATTTCATAGGTCAGGTTCGCGGAAGCGATGTAGCGCTCCACGGGCAGCGAGATGCGACGATCCCAGTTGCGGTTGTAGGCGAGAGACTGCGGAAACCCCATGACGAGCGCATTGCTCTGGTCGAAGGTGAAGACCTGGGCGCTGCCCGTTGCCGTGCGCAGGTCGAAACGCCCTTGCGGCGCGTAGGAGCTGTATGCCGGCACACCGACAAGCGCTAGCGAACGGTCCTCGCGCGAGATCGCGCGGTTCCTGGACAGCAACCCCTTGTCCGATTCATGCGTGAAATTGAGCGCGATGCGACCGCGATCGTCGGCCCCCCAACTCGTTCCTCCGGTGACGCTCACGAGATAGCGCGGATTGTCGCCGCGCGAGGTAAGGCCATATTCGGCGCGGGCGGTGATGCCGTCGATCTTGTCCTTAAGCACGAAGTTGACGACGCCCGCGACCGCGTCTGAACCGTAAATGGCGGAGGTGCCGCCCGTCACGACCTCGACGCGCTCGACGAAATCGGTCGGAATGTTGTTCAGATCGACCGCCGACGTGCCCGAGAACCCTGCGACGAAACGGCGTCCGTTGACCAGCACGAGCGTGCGGCTGGGGCCTAGGTTGCGCAGGTCGACCGAAGCTGCGCCATTGCCCGTGGCCGAGAAGTTCGAATTCGAGCGCGTCGTGCCGATGCCGACCTGCGGCATCTCGCGCAGTACGTCTTGGATATTCGACGCACCGTCCTGTTCCAGTGCGGCGGAATTGATCACGGCGATCGGGATATTGGCATCGATGTCGGGCCGCGCGATGCGCGATCCCGTCACCACGATGGCGTCAGCGGATTCCGCGGTATCGGTGGCGCCGACATCGCTCTGCGCGAGCAGCGGGCTCGCCAAGCCGATCGCGACGACCGCCGCCGCGCCATTCGCCAACAACCTGGCCTTGATCAGTTTCGTACGCATAGTCTGAAGTCCCCTTTATTGACCGAGGCGGCGCGCAGCAGGGCTTCCGTCCCGCGCATGCGCACGGAGCCGCCCTCCCCGAAGCTGCCGCCCGGAGCGTTGCAATTCAGATCAGAAGTCGCCCGCGACCGGACGATTGTTTTCCCGTGGAGGCAGACGATCATGCCGGATCGCCGGACGCCCCGGATTTCCTTCAGCTTCAGCGTCTTCGATGCCGCAAGGTGCGCCCACCTGGCCCGAAGATGCTCCAGAAATCACTCTCCGACATGCGTGGTTGACCCACCTCTTCAGCTTGGACTCGTCATCTCGATTGCATGCGGCGCAGAACCTTTCCGTAACGCCCCACGCTCGTTGCCCCATTCTCTCGCGCTACCCGGCCGTTCACGATGACGACATCGAAGCCCTGAGCGAGTTCATAGGGTTTCAGATAATCCGATTTCGCGCGCACCTTGGCGGGATCGAACAGCAGCAGATCGGCCTTGGCCCCCACGCGCACGATACCGCGATCGCCGAAACCCATCGCGGCGGCAGGCAGGCTGCTGCTCTTGCGCACCGCTTCCTGCAGGGTCAGCGCCTTGGTGCCCTCCACATAATGCTCGATCAGCCGGGCATAGGTGCCGGTGCCGCGCGGATGACGGATCGACGGCCCTCCATCGGTCGAGATCGCGGTCAGCGGGCTGGCGACCAGAAGGTCCTGGACGTCCTCATCCATGATGAAATGCGCGCCATGGGCACCGTCCGGGCCGAGATCCAGCAACACCTCTTCGAACGGTTTGCCGCGTTCGGCGGAGACATCGGCCAGGGTCTTGCCCGCAATCGGCGCGGATCCGAACAACAGCGCCCCCGGCCCGCCCCGCTTGGTCATCCGTGCCTTCAAATAGGTGAGAAGCTCCGCCCGGCGCGTCTTCACCACCTGCTTGTAATTGGCGGGCGAAAGCGCCCATTCGGGAAAGATCAGGCCCAGCCCGCCATAGCCGGCGGTATAGGGATAGACGTCCGCCGAAAGCCGCGCGCCGGCACGCTGCTTTTCTTCGATGAAGGACAGCAGGCGATGCGCGGTTTCAGGCCCCTTGCCGAAGACGATCTTGAGATGCGACGCCTGGATGCGGGCATTGGCACCATAATCGACCAATTCCTGGACGGCGCCTTCGACCTGTCCATCATCCTCGGTCCGCATATGGCTGATGATCACGCCATCAGCATCGGCGACGAGCTTCGCGAGCGGCACCAGTTCGGCGGTTTCGGCATAACGGCCTGGCACATATTCAAGGCCCGTCGACAGGCCGAAACTGCCCGCGCTCAATTCGTCGGCGAGTATGGCGTTTATGCGGACCTGCTGTTCCGCCGTCAGGCCCCGCGCGGAGTCGGGGATATCCGCCAGATGCCGGATCGTCCCGTGCCCCGTCAGCACTGCGACGTTGAGTTGGACGCCCTTGGCTTCAACCTTGCGCAGCCACTGGCCGAGATCGCGTTCTGGCGACGAAGGCGCATCGCTCCTGGTAATGTTCGCGCTGCGGCCGTCCTGCCCGAGGATCACGGTGGTCACGCCCATCGCCAGGAAGCCGTCGAGCGAATCCGTCAGCGGATTGGCATGGGTATGTGTGTCGATGAAACCCGGCGAAACCGTCCGTCCGGCCGCAGCGATCGTCCGATCCGCCGTGGCCGCTCCCTTCGGCACATCGCCGATAAAGGCGATCCTGTCGCCTTCCACAAGGATATCGGCCTGCACCGGCGCCGCGCCGGTCCCGTCGACCAGCATCGCATCCTCGATCAACAGGTCGAAACTGCCGCCCGCATCCCTGATCGCGGATGCGAGATCCTGAGCCATCAGGGCGGACGGCGCGGCCGTCAGCAGCGCAAGGATCAGTTTCATGGGCAGGTGGCCTTTGTCAGGGGGAATTCGTCGGCATAGGCGAACAGCGCTGGCGTTCCCCCGGTGTGGATGAACACGACGTCACCGCCGAGCGTGCCGCGACCGAGAAGATCCAGAAGGCCCGCCATGGCTTTCGCGGTGTAGACCGGATCGAGCAGCAACCCCTGGCTGGCGGCAAGCATCCGCAGGGCGTCGTTCGCCTCCACCGTCGGGATGGCGTAGCCCGGTCCCGTATAGTCATCGAGAACAACGATATCCGCGTCCGGAACAACGCTGGACGGCGCGCCGCAGAGAGCCAGCATGGCATCGGCGACGGTACGCACCTTGCCGAACTTGATCTCCTTCGGCTCGCTCACCGAAATGCCGATGACGGGTATCGCCGATCCCAGCAGGCGCAGGCCGGCGAGCAGTCCGGCATGGGTGCCGCCGCTGCCCGTCGCGAGCACGATCGCCGACGGGGAAATCGCCTGCGCCTGGAACTGCGCCAGAAGCTCGCGTGCGCATTCAGCATAGCCGAGCGAACCGATCGCGTCGGAGACGCCGAGCGTCACCACATAGGGTTTTTCGCCGCGCGCCGTCGCTTCGCCCACCAGCCGATCGATCCCCGCCATGGTGGCGTCTCCATCATCGGCGACGAAATGCAGATGCGCACCGAACAGGCTGTGGAGCAGCAGATTGCCGGAGGCGCGATATGCCTCCGTCTCTCGCCCCGCAGCATCGGAGATGACGACCTCGCAGCGCAGCCCGAACCGCGCGGCGGCGGCGGCCGTCTGCCGAACATGGTTGGATTGCCACGCGCCGCTGGTGATCAGCGTGTCCACCCCCATCGCCAGCGCATGGCCGATGGCGAATTCAAGCTTGCGCGTCTTGTTGCCGCCAAAACCAAGTCCAGTGCAATCGTCACGCTTCACGAACAGCCGCGCGTCATGAGGGCTGCCGGTCGAAATGTGCAAAGGTTCGAGCGGCGTCGGCAGATGTGCCAACGGTGCCCGAGGAAAGGCCGAAAAATCCATTGTCATGCAGCCTCTCGAACGCGCTGGAAATAGGCACGCGTCTCCGCCGTCACTTTGCGCGACAGCAGGACGCCCGAAACCATTGTGGGAACCGCCATCAGCGCGAACATGATGTCGATGAAGCCGACGATCAGTGCTGTCGTCGATGCGGCGCCGACCACGATGCTGGCGATATAGATGCCGTTATAGGCCCCCTTCACCCGCGCCCCGAACAGGAAGGAGAAGCACTTCATTCCAAAATAGGAATAGCTGAACAGCGTTGCGAGGCCGAAAGCGAGGATGCAGATCAGCAGCAGCCCACCGCCGAACGCCGGATAGGTGTCGCTGAACGCGCGCGCCGTCATCAGCACGCCGTTTAGCCCCTCCACTTTCCATGCATCGGTCACCAGGATCGCCAGGCCGGTCAGCGTGCAGACGACAAGCGTGTCGACAACCGGTGAAAGCATGGCGACCAGCCCTTCATGAACGGGCTCGGACGTCTTGGCTGCCCCATAGGCCAGGGCGGCTGTGCCGATGCCGGCTTCATTGGAAAAGGACGCACGCCGTGCGCCGAGAACGATCAGTCCCCCAAGAGCCCCGCCGAACATCGCCTCGCCCTCATAATAGTCGGCGCTGAAGGCGTCGGTGACGATCAGCGAAAAATAATGGGGCACGACATCGGCATGCATGATCAATATGCCGAGAACCGCCAGGAAATAGACGCCGACCATCGCGGGAACGAGTGCAGCCGCGACCTGGCTGATCCTTCCGAGCCCGCCGAAGATCACCACCGCCGCCATCCCGGCGAGCACCATTCCGATCACGAGATCGCCGCTGGCGCCCATCGTGATGCCTGCGGGCTCCAGCCCGAGAACCTGGATCGCCTGGGTCAGTTGATTCGCGTTGAAGATCGGCAAACAACCGAACATGCCCGTCACGCAGAACAATGCGGCAAGCGGCCACCAGCGCCGTCCCAGCCCTTCGGTGATCACATACATTGGCCCGCCTTGCAGTTCGCCAAGCGAGTCCCGGCCCCGGTACATCACCGCCAGCGTGCAGGTGAAATAATTGGTCGCCATGCCGACGATCGCCGACACCCACATCCAGAAGATCGTGCCTGGCCCGCCCATCGCGATGGCGACCGCCACGCCCGATACGCTGCCCATGCCGATCGTCGCCGCCAATGTGATCGACAGCGCGTGATAATGATTGATCTGCCCCGGATCGTCGGCGCGGTCGTAGCGCCCGCTAAGCACGCGCAACGACTGCCCGACATGCCGGAACGGCAACAGGCGCGAGACCAGCAGAAAATAGAGACCGCCGCCTGTCAACAATATCAGGAGTGGAAGATCCCACACCCATTCCGCCAAGGCGGCTACCTGACGTTCAAGCGCAAGCAGCATGTCTCAACGGCCGAGCAGCGGCAGGAAGCGCGTGAAGAGCGCCGTTCGCGTCTTGGCGAAAACATCCGACTTTCTTTGCGCATCGGAACTGCGTGTGTTCGATCCGAACACCACCGCGACGTTACTCTCTGGCTGGATATAGACGAACGTCGCGAAACCCATCTGCCCGCCTGTATGACCGACAAAGCGCAGGGTGCGGCCGTCGGGCACCGGCTGATCGATGGTGAAGGTGCTGAGCCCCATCTGCTGTTTGGGCACGCGATCGTCTTCGGCCGCGAACAAGGGCTGGCGCATCTCGAGCAACGATTTCCGGCTGAGCACGGTTTCGTAATTGCCGTTGTCGTTCACGCCCAACAGGAAATGCGCGAACTTCAGCAGGTCCGACAGCGGACCGTTCAACCCGCCATTGCCATTGGTGGCGCCGGTATCGACTTCCAGCCCGTTCGCTTTCACCGCACCCTTGGCGATGTAATAATTGTTCGAACGGTGGGGCAGCAGGAAATAGGGCGTCTTGTCGTAATAGCTGCGCGACATGCCGAGCGGCATCAAGATGTTCTTGGTGACATAGCTTTCGATGTCGTCGCCGGTGATTTCCTCGACCACGCGGCCGAGCATCGAGGTACCGGGATTGGAATAGCTGAACTTCGAGCCCGGCTCGAACTCGATCTCGGTATAGGGCATCATCGCCGCCACCTGAGACCATTTGGCGGGTTCGTGCGGCGCCCAGTCATTGTCGCCGCGCCACGGGAAGGTGGCGCCGCGCAGCCCCGAACTGTGCGTGATCAGATGGCGGAGCGTGATGCCCGACATTGGCCCGAACGGGTTATGAATCTGCTTGGTCTCGGGCAGATAATCGATGATCCTGTCGTCGAGCGACAGCTTGCCGCGATCGCGAAGCTGGAGCACCGCGACCGCGGTGAACATCTTGCTGATCGACGCCCAATGGAACAGCGTATCGGCATCGACCTTGCGGCCGGCATCTCGGTCGGCAAGACCGTAATAAGCCTCTTTCACCAACTTGCCGTTGCGCGTCACCGCCATGCTGGACCCGATCGTGCCCTCAGCCTTCAGATCGGCGTCATAAGCGGCGGCGATATCGGCCCAGGTCCGGTCGATCGACTGGGCAACCGCAGGAACGGGCGCCGCGACCAGGCAGATGGCAGCGGTTAATATGGGCATCCGAGCGATCATCGAAGATTCTCCTTGAAGAAGCGGGTCCAATTGCCGCCCATGATCTTGTCCGCCTCCGACGACTTGAAGCCACCACGCAACAGCGCGCGATGGATCAACGCCATGCGATCGATCGTGTTGAACTCCGGGATCACCGCATGCTGCGGCAGCGGACCGAAGCCCGGGATGCCGCGCTTGCGATTGCTTTCCCACCAGCCGTGATAGCTGCCCGGCATGTCGCGGCTGTTGTCGAACGGGCGCCCTTCCGCCTGCAGCCCCTCCATCGCATAATCGTTGGCGATGCCGACCGCGTCGATGCCCGCAAGTTTCACGGCGTGGCGGATATGCGCGACATAATGGTCCGGCGTCGGCACCGGCGCGTCGGTGAGCCAGAAGCTCATCATGAACACGCCGAACACGCCGCCGCTCTCCGCGACGGCGCGGATCATCCTGTCGGTCGCGGCACGCGGATGATTGAGGAGCGCACGGCAGGCGCCGTGCGACAGGATCGTCGGCGTCTTCGACAATTTCACGGTTTCGAGCGCGGTCGCCTCCGATGCGTGCGAAACATCGGGGATCAGGCCGACGCGGTTCATCTCGCGCACGCCCTCGATGCCGAGCGGAGACAGGCCGACTCCGCTGCGCTCATCGGTATAGGCGGTCGCGAAGGCATTGCTTTCGTTATGCGTGAGTTGAAGGATGCGCAGCGATTTGTCTCGAAAATAGGCGATGCGCGACAGGTCGGTCCCGATCGGCTCGCAGCCCTGGAACTGGAAGATCGCGACGGGCCGGCCGGCAGTCAGATCCGAACCTTTGAGCGCAATGCCCAACCCCGGAAAATCCAACCGGATCCGCGCCGACGCGGCGGCGATGCTTTCGTCGCACAGTTCGAAGGTGCGATGGTAGAAGCTGTTGCCCGCGGCATCCGTGTCCATCTTGCCCTTCGAGACATCGCAGATGAACGCATCGAGCCCAGAGGCACGCAGATCGGCGGGATTGTCGGGCAGGAAGCTCATTCCGTCCACATAGGGGCCGGACTTTTTCGAGGTCGCGCCATGCGCGGTGCCAACACATGCAAATGCCGCGAGCGCGGCAATCGCGTCGCGCCGGCGCATCGGGGCAACCGCCCCCCGGCCGGAACTGAAGCATCCGTACGACATACGCCCCCTTTGACGCCGAATCAGATCATGGATCTTGGATCCATTTTTTCAGATTGTAAATCTACCGAGCAGCATATCAATGTCAAGCTATTTGATTGAGAATTACATCCACCAAGCCGAAAGACAGTCGGGTCTGATTATCGGATTACATACATAGCATTGTAATTATTAGAATTTGTTGGAATTCGTTGGATGTGGCAGTCACCCACCGCCCTCCGCCTTCCGATCATTCGCGCGACGCTCTTCAGCCTCAGAAATCGAACGGGAGATAGAGACCCCGCTATCACCGGCATGCGCGGTGATGATGTTGAACGCCGTTTCGACGTCCCTGCGGCGTGCTGCTTCGATCAGCGCAAGGTGCTCTGCCCTGTCCCGATCGGACACCTCCATCCCCGGGCGCCCGAAACGCAAATGGTAACGCCGCGCGGCATCGAGCTGATCGCTGACCATCTTTTGCAGACGAGGCCCGGCAGCGGCGTACAGCGACAGATGGAACTCGCTATGCCTCGCCTGCTTTTCCGCTGCGTCGGCTTGCTCAAGCGCGTCATGGGCACGCTCGATCGCCACCACCTGCTCATCGGTCAGCGCGGAAAACGAGCGGCGTACCGCCAACCCTTCCAACACCGCGCGGATCTGGAACAGTTCAAGCGCGTCGTCCGCATCGAGCTGCGCGACGACCGCGCCGCGATGCGGCTGCTTCGTAACGAGCCCCTCCGCCTCCAGCAGCCGCATCGCTTCGCGGACTGGCATGCGGCTCACATTGAAGCGTTCAGCGATATCTTCTTGCCGGATCGGCTCGCCACCGGGATAGTCGCCCCTGATAATGGCGGCGCGTAGCTGTTCGAACAGCCAAAGTCCGGTGGATGGCGGGCGAGCGGCGTCGGTGCTGGACATTGGATCCTGGATCTGGAAATGGATGATCCCGGCACTTGGACCGAGCTCAAACGCCGTGTCAACCTGCGCTTCGCCGGCCATTGCCCGTTGCGCTATCACACGCTGTGCGCTGGCATAATCACGCGACATGCAGCATCATACGGATCCCGCCCTTCCCGCCTCGATCGGTCAGGCCATCGTCGAAATTCCAATGATCCCGCTCGAACAGCTCCTTATCGGCACCGTCAGGCCGCTAGGCCCCCGCGCCGCGCCCAGCGCCATCGACAAACAAGCCGTCGAGGGACGCGTACTGCTCGGGCGCGAAGGCCTGTCGGGCGATGCGCAGGGGGACCGGAAGCATCATGGCGGCCCTGAAAAGGCCGTCCATCATTATGCGACCGATCATTATGCCTATTGGCGCGAAACGATCGGCGAACGCGAAATCCTTTCGCGACCGGGCGCGTTCGGCGAGAATCTCGCCACGACCGGCCTGACAGAAGCGGACTTGGCGGTGGGCGACACCTTCCGCCTGGGATCAGCGTTGATCCAGATAAGCCAGGGGCGGCAGCCGTGCTGGAAGCTCAACCTGCGCTTCGGCGTCGCCGATATGGCGCGCAGGCTGCAGGAGAGCGGCCGGACAGGCTGGTACTACCGTGTGATCGAGGAAGGCTCCGTGGCCACCGGCGACACGCTGGTTCTGGTCGATCGCCTTTCGCCCGAATGGACGATCGAGCGACTGTGGCGCGCGCTCTATGTCGATACGCTCAACATGCCGGAGCTTGCCGCCATGTCGCGGCTTTCCCATCTGGCGGAGGGCTGGCGACGTCACGCGGAGAAACGCAGCGCCACGGGCAAGGTGGAAGACTGGGCGCGGCGGCTGAATGGCGAGACCGGATGAGCCAGCCAAGTCGCGGGAGCATCACATGATCATCAGCATCCAGAGCCAGGTCGTCCATGGCAAGGTGGGTAATAGCGCCGCGATGCCCGCACTTCAGGCGCATGGGCTGACGGTCGCGGCCGTGCCGACCACCCTGCTTTCCAATCACCCCCATTATCCGACGATGCGCGGCCGAGTGCTTCCGTGCGGCATGCTCGCCGAGCTCCTGCTGGGCGTCGAGGAACGCGGGCTCACCGAAACCGCCTCGATCCTGATCACCGGCTATCTCGGTTCGGCCGAAAATGGCGAAATCGTTGCGGGCTTCGTCGAACGCGCGAAGGAACGCAATCCGAAGTTGATCCACATCTGCGATCCCGTTTGCGGCGATGACGACCTGGGCGGTTTCGTCGAAACCGCCCTGCAACGCGTCTTCACCCAACGGCTGCTGCCGCTGGCCGATGTCGCGACACCGAATCTGTGGGAAGCACGCGCGCTCACAAATCGCGAGAAGGCCCTCGACGCCGCCCGATCGGTGCAGGCGATCGGCCCGGCCGGGGTGATCATCACGGCCGGAAATCGCGGCACCGGAGAGTTGCAGACACTCGTGCTGGACAAGGGCAAGGCATGGCGCATCCGCTCCCCCCGTCTTCCGGTAAGACCGGCGGGCAGCGGGGACCTTTTCACCGCCTGCCTGGCGGCGAAGCTCGCCCGCGGAGAGCAACTGACCAATGCGGCCGGAAACGCGGTCGCGGCCGTGCACGCGGTTCTCGCATGCACCAATCAAGCACCCTGGTCCGAAATGCCGGTGGAATCGTGCCTGGCGGAGATCGTCATGCCTTCGGTTCGCTTCACCTGCGAACCGATCGATGAAGACAGCCCGCCGGCCGCGAAGCGCCCCTGACCTTCGTCAGCCCTGCGACGCCGTCAGGCGCTGCTCATATCGATCGGCAAGCCTCTGAAGCGCCTTCGCCCCATCGCCGCGAAACGATGATCCGTGCATAAGCGCCAGCACAGTCGGTGACAATTCGGACAGTCTGCGCAGTGTCAGTGCGGTCTGCGGGCCAAGACTGGTCGCCGCGAAGAGATCCTCGGCGGCCATGGCGGCGGGAACGATATCCTCCTCGACCAAGGGCGCGCCATTGCCGACATGCGAGAACAGATCGCCACAGAATAATGTGCCCGTGACTTCCTCGTACAATGCCTGTGCTTCCCAGCCATGAGGCACGTGCGGCGTAGCGATCAGGCGGACGCGCTTGCCGCCAAGATCCAGCACCTCCCCGTCGGCCAATGCCCTGGGTGGACGATCGGCCAGATCGTTCACGGATACATCGCAACCCAGGGGAGTATAGACCACATGCGCATCGGGCGCCGCTGACAGCCACAGGTTCATCGCGCCGCACTCGTCCGCCTCAATATGGCCGAAACTGATCCAGCGCAGGCGTTCGACCGGGAGGATCGACGCGACGGCCGCCGAAACCAGCGGAAACAGCGATCTGGGGCCGCAGTGATAAAGCAGGGGCTCGTCCGCGACGATCAGGAACTGGTTGAAGGTGAAGCCGGCGGGCGGCGCGACATCGGGAAGATAGGTCGACAGCCGGTAGATGCCGGGAGCGATTTCGTCAGCCTGGGTTTCCATGCGAGCCCCCCCGCCCGACGCGCATCGGCGCCGGACAAGAGGATCATCGCCGATGAGCCGCCCCGTGTCGAGGCCGCTATCAGGCCGCCGCCAGCCGCCCCAGCGCCGGCAGGTCGACATTGCCGCCGGAAACGATGATGCCAATCCGCGCGCACTTCTCCGCCTCGGCGAAGGCGGCCGCCGCGCCCAGGCAACCGGTGGGTTCGACGAGCATCTTCATCCGCTGGAGGAAGAAGGACATCTGCCACTCCAGCGCCGCATCGCTCACCGTCGTCATCCTCCGCACATGGCGGCGGATGATATCGAAGGGATATTCGCCCAGGCTGCGGGTCCGCGCGCCATCCGCGATGGTGTCGGGCGTATCGATGGTGACGATCGAACCGCTTTCGAACGAACGGCGCCCATCGTCGCCAGCCTGCGGCTCCACGCCGACGACCTGGCAATCGGGCGAAAGCGCCGCCGCCGCCAGCGCAGATCCCGCGATCAGGCCGCCACCGCCGACAGGGACGAACAGATAGTCGAGCGGCCCCACCGCCTCGATCAGTTCGGCTGTGGCGGTTCCTTGTCCCGCGATCACATGCGGATGATCAAAGGGCGGGATCACCGCCAGCCCGCGCTGATGCGCCAGGTCCGCTGCCATCGCATCGCGATCGCCCGTCGCACGATCATAGAGGATCACCTCGGCGCCATAGTCGCGCGCCGCCGCCATCTTCGCCTGCGGTGCATCGTTCGGCATGATGATCGTGGCCCTGACCCCGAGCAACCGGCAAGCCAACGCCACCGACAATGCATGGTTGCCCGAGGAAAAGGCAACCACCCCCGCCTTGCGCGCCTCCGTCGACAGGCTTGCGACCGCGTTATAGGCGCCACGGAACTTGAACGCCCCGCCCCGCTGAAGATTCTCCATCTTGAAGAAAAGGCTGGCGCCCGTTTGCGCATCCGCCTGGCGGGAGGTCATGACCGGCGTCACATGCGCGACACCGGCGAGCCGGACCGATGCCTGGCGGACATCCTCGAAGCTCGGGCACATCAGCGAATCAGGACTTGTCATCTCGCACCTCCCACCGTTTTCCTCGTCGATCACTTTCCCGACATTGAACTAACTGTCAATATATTGACGGCTTGACAACCAATGCCTATTCGATAGCCATCAAGCCAGATTGCGGGGATGAATGCGAAAGCCAGCCGAAAGCCAGCCGGACAATCAGGTGGACCGTGAACATGCGCTGCTGCTGCGGACCGGCGAAACCATCGCGAAGGCGCTGGCGGACATGTTCGCACCGACCTGCGAAGTCGTGCTGCACGATCTGAAGCAGCCGGCCCACTCGATCGTGGCGATCGAAAACCCGCTCTCGGGCCGGAAGATCGGCGACTCCACCACCGAACTCGGGCTCAGCCGGATCAACGATCCGAATTTCCCGGATGTCCTGCAAAGTTACCCAAACCAGTTTCCAGACGGTCGGCCCGCCAAGAGCACCTCGATCGGCCTGCGCGATTCCGCCGGGCGTTGCGTCGCGGCGATCTGCATAAACATGGATATCTCGCTCCTCTCGTCGGCGAACCGCGTGATCGACCAGTTGATCTCGACCGGCGCGGCATCGCCGGTGAAGGAATCGCTGCGCGGCCGCTCGCTCGACGAGATCACGCGATTGCTTGAGGAATTCGCGGCCCGCCAGGGCGCGCAGCCGCGCGCGCTCTCCGCCGACCAGCGGCGCCAGGCGATCCAGATGCTCGCGGAATCGGGGCTGTTGCGATTACGAGGAGCCCCCTCCTCCGCCGCCGACACGCTCGGCATATCGCGGACCACGCTCTACAATGCACTGAACCAGATCGAGCGGGCGGAGGCAGCGCGATGATCGACATCGCAGCCCGCCTTGCCGCCGCGGGCATCGATCCCTCTATGCCGCGCGCGCCCGGCGGCCATTATGTTCCGTGGCTGATCAACGGCAATCATCTCTATATTTCCGGCCAGGTATCGGTGGATGGAGATAACAGCATCACGGGTGTGGTCGGTGGCGACATCGATCTGGCGCAAGGCGTGGAAGCCGCCCGCCTTTGCGGCATCAACCTGATCCGTCAAATCTCCGCCGCGCTCGACGGCAAGTTCGAACGGGTCGAACGCATCCTTCGGCTGACCGGCTATGTCCAGGCGGCGGACGACTTTACCAAAATCCCGCAGGTGACGAACGGATGTTCGGATCTGCTGGTCGAGATTTTCGGCGAAAAGGGCCGTCACACGCGCTCGAGCGTGGGGGTCAAGAAACTGCCGCGCAACTGCGCGGTCGAGGTGGATGCGATCGTCGCGATCGACTGACGGACATCATTTTTGGAGGAACTGGCCCTATGACGCTTCTCAGACGCACGTTCCTGGGCCTCTCAGGGGTCGCGCTGGTCTTCTCGACCGTATCGCACGGGCAGGATGCGGCCAGCTTCGAGAGCCGCTTCGAGGAAATCCGAAAGGATCCAGCCTTCGCCCATTCGCTGTTTGGCGTCGCTATCTACTCTCTCGACCGCAAGCAGCTCATCTATTCCTGGAACGGTGAAACGCTCATGGATGGCGCATCGACGACGAAGGTCGTCGCGGTCGGCGCCGGCCTGGCTCTGCTCGGCCCAGACTACAGGTTCCGCACGCCCGTCTATCGTACCGGCCCGATCCGGAACGGCGTGTTGCAGGGCGATCTGGTTCTGGTCGGGCGCGGCGATGCAAATCTGTCGAGCCGGGTGCACGATCGCGACACGCTGATCCATGTGGGCGAGGATCATTCCTATGGCGGCTACGACGCCGTTCCTCTGCCGGGGAATCCCGTCCAGCCATTGGCCGATCTCGCCCGGCAGGTGGCGGCCGCCGGCATCAAGCGCATACAGGGTAGGATCATCGTCGATGCCAGCCTGTTTCCGGAGGGGGCGCGCGAAGTCGGATCCGGCGCCACGATCTCGTCGATCACGGTCAACGACAACATGATCGACCTGGTGGTGCGCGCCGGCCAGCCGGGCGCGCCGGCGCAGATCACCGCCTCACTCCAGCTTCCCTATATCAGCTTCGACAACCAGATCCGTACATCGGCGACGGGTTCCCCGCTGATGATCCGCCTGTCGGAAAAACGCGCGCCGGACGGCAATATCCGGGTCATGCTGAGCGGGCAGATCCCCGCCGGCGCAAAGCCCTACCTCCAGCCCTATTTCGTCGCCAGCCCCTCGCGTTTCGCGACCGCGTTGTTCGCACAGGAACTGTCGCGCGCCGGCATCGCCGTTCAAACGACCGCGGCCGCCGACGACGCTGGTACGGGCGGCGGACTCAAGCGCTTCTACACACCGGAAAACCGCGTCGCGGAGTTCGTCTCCCCGCCGTTCAGCGAGGACGCGAAAGTGATCCTCAAGGTCAGCCACAACCTGCACGCGACGCTGATCCCGTTCGTCACCGGCAGCATGGTGAAGGGCGAGCCCGAACTGGCGGACACCAGGGGCCCAGAGGCCAGGGGTTTCACGCTGGCGCATAAATTCATCGCGTCCAAGGGGCTGGACCTGTCCGGCGCCGTGCACTCGCACGGCAATGGCAGCTCGCTCTTTTCTCCCAATTTCCTCGCCGCCTATCTGGCCGCGATGACCGAAATGCCGTTCTTCGAGAAGTTCAGGGACGGCCTGCCGATCTTCGGCAAGGACGGGACATTGGGCGACGCGCTGCCCAATTCGCCCGCCACCGGCCGGATCGTCGCGAAAACGGGCACGTCGGTCGAACCCAATCTGCTCAACGACGGCTATATGCTCAAGGCGAAGGGGCTGGCGGGCTATACGACCACGCCATCGGGCGAGCGCGTTGCCTTCGCGGTGCTGCTCAACCGTGTGCCGATCGACGCGCGTGTCGGCGACAACGTCGCCATGCGCGAGAAGGTTCGCGCCGTCGGCGGCAACACCGTCGCCCGGATCGCCGAGGCCATCAATCTCTATCCGATCCGCGCGGCACGATAGTAGATGGTCCCAGCGCCGGGCCGGCGCGTCATCGCTGGGATACGCTCGCCACGGCCTCCGGCATCTTTCGCCAGAATGACGGTGGTCCGGCCGCCCTCATCGGGTCAATAGGAACGCCCGATCAGGATCCGCTCGACCGCCGGCTCGCCGGTGAAGATGCAGACGCCGTCGGCCGCTACCGCGTCCATCGGCGTGTTGCGGATGGTCAGCTTGAGCGCCTTAAGCCGCTCCACGACACCGTCGAGCGCGGTCCCGGTCGGCCGGCTCCATTGCACTTCGGCCCAGCCCGGGAACTGCGTCTTCTCACTGAAAAAGGCTTCGAGGCCAGCGAAATCGGTGACGCCGCGATCGATGTTGCCTTCGAGCCGCGCGCGCGCCTCGCCGTGAAGCGTCGCCTGGATCTCTTCGATCAACCCAGCCACCTGACCGATGAATTCGCCGCGGGGCACGAAGGCGGAGGCCAGCTTGCCCCCGTCACCATAGAGCCGGTCGCGGCGCAGCACCGCGACATTGCCCGAAGCGACATCGCGCGGCCCGACCTCGACGATCACCGGCGCGCCCTTCTTCACCCAACCCCAGCGCTTGGCGCTCGCTTTCGTCGCCTTGGTATCGACGAGCGCGCGCACGGGTTCGCCGAATGCGGAGAGCGCATTGAGTTCGCCGGCAAGCGAGCGGCAATAGTCGAGGATCGCGACGTCCTCGTCGGTCTCGCGCAGCATCGGCACGATCACGACCTGCCAGGGCGCGACGCGCGGCGGCACGCGCAGGCCGTCGTCATCGCCATGCACCATGATCAGTCCGCCGATCATCCGGGTGGACATGCCCCAGCTGATCGTATTGGCCAGTTCCTGCTCGCCCTGGCTGTTCTGGAAGCGGATATTCTGCGCGGACGCGAAATTGGTGCCCAGGAAATGGCTGGTGCCCGCCTGCAACGCCTTGCCGTCCTGCATCATCGCCTCGATCGAATAGGTCGCGACGGCGCCGGGGAAACGCTCATTCTCGGGCTTCTCGCCCGCGATCACGGGCAGCGCAACGCAATCCTCGGCGAAGCTGCGATACATTTCGAGCGCCTTCAGCGTCTCCTCGCGCGCCTGCTCGGCCGACGCATAAGCCGCATGCCCTTCCTGCCACAGGAATTCGGCGGTGCGCAGGAACATGCGCGTGCGCATCTCCCAGCGGACGATGTTTGCCCACTGGTTGATCTGCACCGGCAGATCACGCCAGCTTTGCACCCAGCGCGAGAATGCGGTGCCGATCACCGTCTCGCTCGTCGGCCGCACCACCAGCGGCTCCTCCAGCTTGGCGGCCGGATCGGGCATCAGCCCGCCCTTGCCGTCGCCGACCAGGCGGTGATGCGTGACGACCGCCATTTCCTTGGCGAAACCCTCGACATGCTCCGCTTCCTTCTCGAAATAGGAAAGCGGGATGAACAGCGGGAAATAGCAATTGTCGTAGCCTGCGGCGCGGATGCGATCGTCGAGCAACCGCTGGATGCGTTCCCAGATGCCATAGCCCCAGGGCCGCATGACCATGCAGCCGCGCACGCCGCTGTCCTCGGCCAGGTCGGCCTCGGCAATGACCGCCTGATACCAGGCGGCGAAATCCTGCGCGCGGGTGACGTTGAGGGCGTGCTTCATCGGTCTCTCAAAGGTTCAGGGTTGTCGCGAAATCGCGTTCCGGTCGGTGCCCCTACCCCAGTTCGGCGTCACGGCGAAAGCATTTCCGGCAATGGCGGTTGTCTTCTTACCGCGAATTGCGCCAAGGCCCATTTCATGGCCGCCACCCAGCATGCCGCGCAACGCCCGCTTTACGCGCTCGGCCTGCGCTTGCTTGCAATCGCCGCGCTCGCGACGATGTCCGCGCTGATCAAGCTGGCGTCGATGCATGGCGTCCAACTGGCCGAGACATTGTTCTTCCGCCAATTCTTCGCCGTTCCGGTCGTGCTTGCCATCGTGCTCGCCGGGCCCGGCATCGGCTCGCTGCGGACGGCACGGATCGGCCGGCACGTCACCCGCACGCTGTTCGGCCTGATCGGCATGGTCGCGAATTTCGGCGCGGTCATCCTGTTGCCGCTCGCCGAAGCGACGACGCTGCAATTCACCGTGCCGATCTTCGCGACGATCCTCTCGACCCTGCTGCTCAAGGAAGTGGCTGGACTGCATCGCTGGTCGGCCGTGCTGATCGGATTCATCGGCGTGCTGCTCGTCGTCCAGCCTGGCAATGGGCATTTCCCGCTGTTCGGCGCGGCGATCGGGCTGTCCGCCGCCTTCATGGTCGCGCTCATCAGCATCCAGATCCGCGAACTGGGCAGGACAGAGAGTCCGACGACGACGGTCTTCTGGTTCTCGGTCCTGTCGATTCCGATCCTCGGCCTCGCCTATCCCTTTTTCGCGCGCGCGCATGACGCCACCACCTGGGCGCTGCTCGTCAGCATCGGGCTGATCGGCGGGATCGGGCAAATGGCGCTGACCTCCGCATTGCGCTGGGCGCCGGTATCGACGGTGGTGCCGATGGACTATTCCAGCCTGATCTGGGCGACGCTCTACGGCTGGCTGCTGTTCGGCGTGCTGCCCACCGCATCGACCTGGCTGGGCGCGCCATTGATCATCGCCAGCGGCCTCTACATCGTCTGGCGCGAGCACAGGCTGGCAAGGCGCAACACCGAAACCGCGATCGCGGCCGCCGACTGACCCATTCCGGACTTGCATTCCGGCCACTTTTGCGCCAATGGCCGCCCATCCGGGGTGGAAAGCACGTCTTTCCGCCCTGGTTTGCTTTTGAGACGATAGCCGGAGGGGCGTCCGCATGGTGCGGCGTCAGCGATCGGCCAACAGAGGAAACGGACATGGCTCTATACGAGCACGTGTTCCTTGCGCGCCAGGATCTGGCACAGGCGCAAGTGGACGCGCTGGCGGAAACCGCCACCAAGATCGTCGAGGACAATCAGGGCAAGGTCGTGAAGACCGAGACCTGGGGCCTTCGCAACATCGCCTACAAGATCGCGAAGAACCGCAAGGCGCACTATGTGATGCTCGAGATCGATGCGCCTGCCGGCGTCGTCGCCGAGCTGGAGCGCCAGACCGCGATCAACGAAGACATCATTCGCTACATGACCATCAAGGTCGAAACGCACGAAGCCGGCCCGTCGGTGATGATGCGCAAGGGCGATCGTGAGCGCACCCGTGGCGAGCGCGGTGATCGTGGCGATCGTGGTGACCGCCCCCGTGGCGACCGCGAAGACCGTCCCCGCCGCGAAGACGCCGAATAAGGAGCACGCATCATGGCACGCCCATTCTTCCGCCGCCGCAAGAGCTGCCCCTTCTCCGCGAAGGACGCGCCCCGGATCGATTACAAGGACGTTCGTCTGCTGCAGGGCTTCGTGTCCGAGCGCGGCAAGATCGTTCCCAGCCGCATCACCGCGGTTTCCGCCAAGAAGCAGCGCGAACTCGCCAAGGCGATCAAGCGCGCCCGTCACATCGGGCTTCTTCCCTATATCGTGAAGTAAGGAGCACCTGAGCAATGCAAGTGATCCTGCTCGAACGCGTCGAAAAGCTCGGTCAGATCGGTGACGTCGTCACCGTCAAGGACGGCTTCGCACGCAATTTCCTCCTCCCCCGCAAGAAGGCGCTTCGCGCCAACGAAGCGAATCGCAAGGTCTTCGAAGCCAATCGCGAGCGCATCGTGGCTGATAACGCCGAGCGCCGCACCGATGCGGAGACCGCGTCGAAGGCCATCGACGGCAAGAGCGTCACGCTCATCCGTCAGGCATCGAACACCGGCCAGCTCTATGGTTCGGTTTCGGTCCGCGACATCGTCGATGCGTTGGAAGCCGACGGCGCCAAGGTCAGCAAGTCGATGGTCGTCCTCGACAAGCCCATCAAATCGATCGGCGTCGAGACCGTGAAGATCGCGCTGCACCCCGAGGTGTCGGTGACCGTCAAGGTCAACGTCGCGCGGTCGCCCGAAGAGGCCGAACTGCAGGCGCAGGGCGTCGACGTCATGGCGGCGATGTTCGAAAAGGACGAATCGGGCTTCACCGAAGAGTTCGATCCGAACGCCGAGCCGGGCGAAATCGCCACGGTCGCCGAGGAGCAGGCGGAAGCCTGATTTCCGGCAAGACGGACAGAGCAAGAGCCGCCTGATCACCCGATCGGGCGGCTTTTTCTTTGCCTGAGGTGGATTTTCCCGCCGTTCGGAAAAGTCAGTAAAGCTGAGCGAGCGCCTGTCGCGCGGCGCCGTCCTGGCGCATCGCGCGTGCACCGGGCCCCAGCGCGTTCCAGGCGCGGGCGAGCCGGACTATCGCGGTTTCGAGCAAATCCTCGGGCAACGCGAAAGGCAGCCTAACGAAGCGTTCGAACGATCCGTCGACACCGAAGCGCGGCCCTGCCCCGATTCTGACACCATGAAGTTCAGACGTCGCCGCCAGCGCGGTGCTCGCCGGCACCGGCAGTTCGGCCCAAAGCGACAAACCGCCGGGGGGCAGCGCGACCGTCCAGTCCGGCAGATGCGTATCAACCAGCGCGGCCAGTGCCGCCCGCTGTGCACGAACCGCCGTTCGGCGACGATCGAGGTCCCCGCCATCGTCAGCCAACAGCATCGTCGCGGCAAGTTGCTCCAGAACCGGCGTGCCGAGATCGAGCGCGGCACGCACGCGCGCGGCGCCTTCAATCAGTCGCGGTTCCGCGCGCATCCAACCCACCCTGAGGCCACCCCAGAAGCTCTTTCCGGTCGATCCCAGCGTCACAACGCGCCCGGCGCGGTCATGCGCCGCGAGCGAAGCCGGCGGCGGCCCGTCGATCCAGAGGTCGACCATGGTCTCGTCCGCGACGATGGTGGTGCGCGTCCGCTCCGCCAGATCGGAGATGCGCGCGCGGGTTTCCTCATCCATGCATCGCCCGGTCGGATTATGGAAATCGGGCAGGAGATAGGCGAGCCGAGGTCCGGTCTGCCGGAAAGCCGCCTCGATCGCCTCCACGTCCCAGCCCCGGCCGGGCAGTCCCACCGGCACCGCGCGGCAAGACGCCTGATGAATGGCATCGATGGCGTGGGGATAGGTCGGATGATCGACGACGACGCGATCGCCCGGCCCGACCAGCAGGCGCAGCAACAGACCGAAACCGTGGAGCGCGCCATGCGTCACCAGGATCTGCTCGGGCACGGTCGGGCAGCCGCGCCGCGTATAGCGCTCAGCGATCACCGCTCTCAATTCGTCGAGGCCGACGCGCTCATAACCATGCCCCGGCAAATGGCGTGGCAGGCTGGCGAGTGCACTGCGGTAGGCGTGATGAACAGTCTCGGTCGCGGGCAGCGCCGCGACTGCCAGATCAACGATCCCCGGCTCCACCTCGCCGGTTTCCGCCGGCGGGCGATCCGCGCGGCGATCCGGCAGGCTCGTGCGACTGCCCGATCCCTGCCGACTGTCGAGATATCCTTCTTCGCGCAACTGCGCGAACGCTGCCGTCACAGTCGTCCGGCTGACATCCAGCGCCGCGGCAAGATCGCGTTCGCCCGGAATACGGACCCCGATGGGCAATCGGCCATCCAAAATCAGCAATCGGACGCCATCGGCAAGCTGACGGTAAGCGGCGCCCCCCGCCTGGCCGCGCCATAACCCGAGCTGGCGAACCAGCGATGCCGTACCGATGCTGCGTATCATCAGGCCAGCATGAAGAAAGTGGCTATTTAAAACAAGGCCAATCTGGCGGAAGAGGCGCCCATCATGAAACGTCGCCTGATCCAGCTCTATGCCGGCCTCCTTCTCTATGGCCTTGCCTCCGCGCTGATGTTGCGGTCCAATCTCGGCCTCGATCCCTGGGGCGTGTTCCATCAGGGCGTGGCGAAGCATACCGGACTGAGTTTCGGAACCGTCGTGCTGATCGTCGGCGTGATCGTCATGCTGCTCTGGATCCCGATGCGGCAGCGGCCGGGCCTGGGCACCATCAGCAACATGCTGCTGATCGGCATCGCCAGCGATGCGGCGCTGGCGCTGATCGGCTCGCCTGTGGGGATGCCGGCGCGCATCGCCATGCTGGTGTCCGGCATCGTGCTGTGCGGTCTTGCCAGCGCCGCCTATATCGGCGCAGGCTTCGGGCCCGGGCCACGCGACGGGCTGATGACCGGGCTGGTCGCGCGCACAGGTCTGTCGGTCCGGCTCATTCGCACCACGATCGAACTGTGCGTGCTTGCCGGCGGCTGGCTGCTCGGCGGCACCGTCGGGCTCGGCACCGTGCTTTTCGCTTTCGGCATCGGCTCGCTGGTGCAGTTCTTTCTCACGATGATGGATCAACGTCCCGCGCCGCTGCGGCCGCGCCTGACCTGAGCCAAGGAGCATATGCCATGACCCGGTCCTTCCAACTCGTCGACGTGTTCGGCGCAGAGCGCTTCAAGGGCAATCCGGTGGCGGTGATCGCCTCCGGAGACGGCCTCTCGACCGAAGAGATGCAGCAGATCACACGCTGGCTCAACCTGTCGGAAACGACGTTCCTACTGCCGCCCTCTTCGCCGGACGCGGACTATCGGGTGCGGATCTTCACGCTCGACCGCGAACTGCCCTTCGCCGGACACCCGACGCTTGGAACCTGCCATGCCTGGCTTCAGGCAGGCGGTATCGCCAGGGGTGAAAAGATCATCCAGCAATGCGAGGCCGGGTTGATCCCAATCCGTCGCACCGACAACGGGCTGGCATTCGCCGCGCCGCCGCTGCTCCGGTCCGGGCCGGTAAACGAAGCCGATATCGAACGCGCCGCCGCCATATTGGGGATCGAGCGAGCGGCGGTGATCGACGCCAATTGGGTAGACAATGGCCCCGGCTGGCTTGGCATCATGCTGCAATCCGCGGACGAGGTGCTGGCGCTGCGCCCGGCACGATCGTGGCCCGAGCGGGCGGATATCGGCATTGTCGGCCCCCACCCCGCCGGCAACCCCGTCGACTGGGAAGTTCGCGCAATCTTCAGCGATCAGTTCGGTGGCCTGATCGAGGATCCGATCACCGGCAGCCTGAACGCGTCGCTTGCGCAATGGCTGATCGGCTCGGGCCGTGCCGGCCCACGCTATCGCGCCGCGCAAGGCACGGCGATCGGCCGCAGCGGGCGGATCTTCGTCGAATGTGACGATGTCGGTGAGATCTGGATCGCGGGCAATACCGAGACTCTGTTCACCGGTACAGCCGGCTTCTAGTAGCCCATCAGGCTGAGCACTTCCTTCCGGCTGCGCTCGTCATCACGGAAGCACCCCATAACCCGGCTGGTCGTCATCGCGACACCGGGGGTACGGACGCCACGCGCCGTCATGCAGGCATGGCTCGCCTCGATCACCACGGCGACGCCCTGGGGATGGAGATGCTCCCAGATGCAGTCGGCGACTTCGGCGGTCAGCCGTTCCTGGACCTGGAGGCGGCGGGCGAAGCCGTGCAGGACACGCGCAAGCTTGGAGATGCCGACCACACGATCATTGGGCAGATAGGCGATCGACGCCTTGCCGATGATCGGCGCCATATGATGCTCGCAATGCGACTGGAACGGAATGTCCTTGAGCAGCACCACTTCGTCATAACCGCCCACTTCCTCAAAGGTGCGAGAGAGGTGGAGCGAGGGATCCTCGCCATAGCCCTGGCAATATTCCTTCCAGGCGCGCGCGACGCGCTGAGGCGTATCGAGCAGCCCTTCGCGCTGCGGATCGTCGCCCGCCCAGCGGATCAGCGTGCGGACGGCCTCCTGAACATGATCGGGCACCGGCAGTTTTGCCGGCGGGGAAACCATGTCGCCATCTTCCGGCGAAGCCGAGTCCGTCACATTCCACTCCTTTGCGTCCAGGCGATACGTGCCAGCGCGGGATAGACGCTCCGTCGCGGTACGCAAGAGGGCTGCCGGAAAAGCAACGCTTTACGCTACGGCAGGCGGGCGCGATCCAGTATCCGCAAAGACCAGCCAAGTCATGGAAGCGACGCAGGATTCATCACGAAATCGCCGGTTGACGCGAAAGTAAGTTGCGCGCAACATTTCCCCTAGATCCCGCAACATAGCGGGACGACCTTAGACGGGTCATCGGTCTTCATCGGACCATCGGAAGAGGGGATACATCATGAAGAAGCTCGATCTGCTTGCTGCGTCGGCAATTGCGCTGGCGCTCGCGACGCCGGCTGCCGCCCAGGTCGCGACACCGGAAGATGAAGCCACCGACGCGATCCCCGATATCGTCGTCACCGCGCAACGCCAGAGCGAGCGGCTGCAGGACGTGCCGATCGCGGTTTCCGCCTTCTCCGCCGACGCGCTCGAGAAACAACAGATCGAGAATGCGTCGGACCTTCAGCTCAGCTTGCCCAACGTCACCTTCACCAAGACCAATTTCACGGCGTCGAGCTTCACCATCCGCGGCATCGGCGACCTGTGCGTCGGCGCGAGCTGCGATTCGGCGACGGGCATCCATGTCAACGACATGCCACTCCTCTCCACCCGTCTCTTCGAAACCGAATATTTCGACCTCGAACGCGTCGAAGTGCTGCGCGGGCCGCAGGGCACCTTGTTCGGCCGCAACGCGACATCGGGCGTCGTCAATTTCATCACCGCCAAGCCCGACCTCACCGCCTTCGGTGCATCAGGCAGCTTCGAATATGGCAATTACGAGAGCTACAAGGTCAACGGCATGATCAACGTGCCGCTTGGCGAAACGCTCGGCGTTCGCGTCGCCGGCTATTATCTCAATCGTGATGGCTATACGAAGAACCTCTTCACCGGAAACCGCATCGACGGGCGCGACCTTTACGCGCTGCGCGGCACGATCCGCTGGGAACCCTCGTCTTCGACGACCCTGGACCTGATCGGCTATTATTTCCACGAGAAGGACGACCGCTCACGCATCCAGAAGCAGCTCTGCCATCGCGACCCGACCGGCATCCTGGGCTGTTCGCCGGACAAGCTCGCCTATGAGACGACGAACGGCAATTCGACGCTCGCCGCGCTGCTGAGTTCGAACGAATTCCTGGGGGTGGCGTCTGCGTCGACCGGCGGTGCGCTCGCGCGCTTCGGACTCGGCAGTATCTACGGGACCGACCCCTTCTCCAACGCAGTGGTGCCGGCAGGCGTGCGCACGGTCAATATCGACTATGAGCCCACATATTTCGCGGAAGAATACCACATCATGGGCCGGCTGCAGCAGCAGCTCGGCGAGCAGCTCAGCCTCACGATGACGGGCGGCTACACCCACAACAAGGTGGATTCGACCAGCGATTACAATCTCGCGATCGAGAATTCGCTCGCCAACAATCCTGGCTTGGTCCAGCTCAATACGCTCGGCCGCACAGGCATCGGCTCGCCCTTCGCCTTTCTCGATCCCGTGCGCCGCGCGCTTATTCCCAACGGCGCCGCGGGTGGCGTCTGCCAGTCGCTGGGTGATACAAACGGCGTCGGCGTCTATGGCGGCAATTCGATCGGCTGCTTCCCGACCAGCCTGGATTTCGACCGATCGAAGCTCACCAATCGCCAATTCTCGGTCGAAGCCCATGTCGACAGCAATTTCGACGGCATGTTCAACTTCCTGCTGGGCGGCATCTATGTCGACAGCAAGACGAGCAACAACAGCTATATGGTGAACGCCTTCGGGCTCGATTACGCGGCGGGCATCCTCGGTGCGGCGAACACCGGCGGTGCCGCCTATTTCGGCTCGCCCTTCTATCATAGCGACACCGCGCAGACCCGGCTCAAATCCTACGGCATCTTCGGCGAAGGCTATTTCGACTTCACCGACAAGCTGAAGCTGACGATCGGCGTCCGCTACAATCACGACGAGAAATATGCGCGCGCGCGCACGACGCTGCTCCAGGATTCCAACGGGCAGTTCGCCGCCGTGCCTTTCGGATCGGACAATCTGACCGATGCGCTCAACTACGCCGCGCTCGACTACGACGCCAATACGCCGGGCATACAGAGCTATGCGGAAGACAATGTCACCTTCGGCCGCCTGACCGGTCGCGCCGTTCTCGATTACAAGATCACCGACGACAATATGGTCTATTTCTCCTATTCGCGCGGCTACAAGTCGGGCGGCATCAATCCGCCGCTCTCGCCGATCTTCGCGGTGCCGAGCACGTTCGGCCCCGAAACGGTGGACGCGTTCGAAATCGGATCGAAGAACAGCTTCCTAAACGGAACGCTGCGCCTCAACCTCACCGGTTTCTATTACAAGTACAAGAATCTGCAGCTCAGCCGCATCGTCGCGCGCACATCGGTCAACGACAATGTCAGCGCGAACATCTACGGCGTCGAGGCGGAAGCCATCATCAGCCCGGTCCGCGCCATCTTGGTCAACCTGAGCGCGAGCTATCTCCACACCAAGGTAGCCGACGACAAGTTCCTCTCCAATCCGCGCGATCCCTCCGGCGGGCGTTCGGACGCGGTGATCATCAAGGATCTGCAGAACGCATCGAACTGCGCGGTCATCCCGACCACGGCGGGCAATGTCGTCGGCGTCAACACCTATGTCGCGGCGGTCAACAGCGGCATTGGCCTACGCGCGCCCGTGCCCGTGCCGGGCACGAACACCACCGGCGCCTATTCGATCTGCAGCGCGCTGGCGGCGACCGCCGCCAACCCGCCGGCCGCGCTCCGCGCGCTCTTCGCGACCCCGACCGGCGCCCTGCCGTTCTCTGTCCTGGGCAGCGGGGTTGAGGTCAATATCAAGGGCAACCAGTTGCCGCAGGCGCCAATGTACAAATTCTCCGCCGGCTTCCAGTATCGGGCGGAATTCCAGAACGGCATGTCGCTCGTTCCGCGCGCGGACCTCACCTACACCGGCGAATCCTATGCGAGCATCTTCGGTGGCAATATCAACCGGATGAAGGGTTATGCGATCATCAACGCCCAGATCCAGCTCAATGGTCGCGACGACCGCTGGTTCCTGCGCGGTTTCGTGTCCAACCTGACGAAGAACAACGCGATCACCGGCGAATATGTAACCGATCAGTCATCGGGCCTGTTCACGAACATCTTCACGCTGGAACCGCGCCGCTATGGCCTGGCCGCCGGCTTCAAATTCTGATCGATGCATCTGGATGCCTCCGGCCTTTCGGCTGGGGGCATTCGCCATCGTGCTGGGGTGAAAAGGTGGGGGCCGGCGTTGTTCGGACACCGACCCCGGGGAGCAACGCCCCGTCTTAATCGACGCTGGATGAACCTCGCCTGTCGATAGGAGGCGAGGTCGATGGAACCGACAATTATTTCGGGGCAACCGTCATGGGTCACGCCTCCATATCGCGTCCGACGATCCGGATCGAACCGTCGGGTTCGAGGTCTTCAAGCTCGACTTTCATCGCCGCCGTCCATTCGATCAGATCGCGATGCTCAGCGATCAGACCCGCTTCGTCTTGCGGCCCCGTGCCGGCGCGGAAAAGCGCATATAATGCCTCGGCCGTCACGAGCACTCGTAACGGGCCGAACGCGCTCTCCACGTCCAGATGTTGGTCCGCGAACTTCATTGCCATCTCCAACCGCCTCAAATACGCGAGGTGCTCGGCCCCCTGTTGTCGGCGGCATCGGCTTCGACCGAGATTTCGCACTGTTCAACCGGTCGAACGACACTCCGCCCCGGGGCTGCGATAGATGCATGCAGGTTCATGTGAGTGTGACGGCATGGCCAGCCGGAAGCCGCAAAGTTCAACAGCCCTTAACCACATTCATCCCCGGCAGCCCTGCGTTTTTGAAGATCCACGGAGCATATCGCGCCTGGATTCGGGCAGTGATTCTTTGGACCGAGTCATGGGGATTTGGTGCGCCCGACGGGATTCGAACCCATGGCCCCCAGATTAGGAAGCTTAATCGAGCCTTACGAAATTAGCCGTTTTTTGGCTCTGTGTTCCAATGGTGTTCCAACTAGGCGAAAAACTCCGCCTGTGCGGCGGCGACGAGAGCCGCATCGCCTGACGCATCGGCCATCAGATGCCCGTACGTGTCGAGGGTGATTTGGACCGATGAATGGCCCATCCAGACGGTGAGCCGCTTCAGGTCGATCCTCTGCTTGATCCAAGCACTTGCCGCAGCGTGGCGGAGATCGTGGAAGCCAGCCCCGCTAGCATTTGGCGGAAGGCAATGTTGCGGAGGGACAGGCAGCATGGGCGGATCCGTGATCGCGAACCTTGACCGGCAGATTTCAAGAGCAATCGAGCGAGGCCGGGGTATCCGGCTCTCGCAGGAGCAGCTCGATATTCTGGTCGCTGTCGGCGCGATCGATCGACTGAAGGACGCCGCTGCGGATGATCTGAGGCGAGTCGCTCGCGAACGAGGAGAGCACCGCCGACGCCAAGATGAGCTGTTGGGCTCGGCAAACAAGGCGGATCAGGCCCAAGGGGTGAGAATGGCCGCAGAGCGCCTCCAGGCGGAGTTGCGGGCGGATCGCAGCGGGTTGGATGACTTGCCATCGAATCGCGCAGGGCGGCCAGATAAGGCGTAGGCAGTGCCGGCAGGAAATCGTGGCGGGCACTGAGCTCAAATATACCTACATCGCCAAGGGCAAATATTGGCGCTTTCGGCACCCGGTCACGGGTGATTGCAAGCTGCCGGGCGTGCCGGGCGAGAAAGAGTTCAACCGCAAATACGAGGAACTGTGCGGGAAGGTCGAGGCCAAGCCCGAACCGGCATCCAAGGATTCCTGGGCATGGCTGATCAAGCGCTACCGCAAGAGCGGTGAGTTTCGCAGCCTCGCGGATTCGACGCAGAAGGATTACAGCAACACGCTCGACCTGATCGTTGAATATCTCGGCGCCGAGCCGTTCCGGCTGACGACACGGGCCATGATCAAAGCCGTCCGCGACAAGTTCGCTGACCAGGCGCGCAAGGCGCACAAGATCAAGCAGATGACGAGCCGGCTCTATAGCTGGGCTGACGAGGAGGAATTGGTCCCGGAGGGCTTCAACCCGGCTGCCAAGCTGAAGCGCATCAAGCGCAAGGGCGGCACCCGCGAATATGTCTGCTGGTCCGGCTACGAGTTCGACACGTTCTTCCCGCGCGCCATGCGCTCGATGAAGACCGCCGTGATGCTGGCCCGCTACACCGGCCAGCGGGCCGAGGACATCGTCACGATGACCTGGGCGGATTTTCAGGGCGATATGATCCGGATCCGGCAGAGCAAGACGCGGATCCAACTGGATATTCCGTGCCATCGTGCACTGCGAAGATACATCGACGCGCTCAAGCGTGATCTCGACAGCGAAGGGGTGACAAGTATCCATATCCTGACGAACAGCGCCAGCGCCCCATACAATGCGAACAGCCTGTCCAGCGCGATCGGCCGCGAGGTCCGTAAGATCGCGAAGAAAATGGAGTTCCCAATCGAGCGCTCCGTCCACGGTCTGCGGTATATGGCAGCATCTGACATGAGCGAGGCGGGTTGCAGTGTGGCCGAGATCGAAGCGGTCCTCGGTCATCGTACCTTTAAGATGGCACTGAAGTATGCATCGCAACGCCTGCGGGCAAAGGCTGCCGCAGGCCGGTTAGTGATGACCGAGCCAGACCATCCGTAGCGAGACAGTCAACGTGGCCTTAAATTTGGCGATGCTGATGTTACACTCATGTTCCATGGACGCGCGGGGACTCGCGCGGAAATGGCAGAAAAGCGTGGCACAAAGCGTGACACAACAGGAACACGAGAACGGCGCGAGCGCTGCTCGAGCACAACGCTAACCATAAGAAATCTTTTAAGAAAAACTGGTGCGCCCGACGGGATTCGAACCCATGGCCCCCAGATTAGGAATCTGGTGCTCTATCCTGCTGAGCTACGGACGCGCCGCCATGCTGGTTAGGGGGTTGTGCGCGTGGGGTCAATCAGGCCCCAGTGTCGGATCGGGATCAGTTCTGCGCCTCAGGCGGAATCACCGGAAACGGCAGCGGCGCCACTGGCACACCCTCGTCGATCAGCGCCTTGGCCTGCTCACCGGAAACCTCGCCATGGATCGCTGCCTTGTCGGTCTCGCCCAGGTGCATGGCACGCGCCTTGTCCGCGAAATCGCGGCCCACCCATTCGGACTGTTCGAGCATCGCCGATTGCGCACGTGCGAGCATCGACAGCATCGCTTTCACCTCTGCGGGGGAATTGTCGGGGGAAGCCTGCGCATTGGCGACCATCGGCACGCTCGACACGTCCGGCCGGCTATTGCCCTTGGCCGCGACATTGGGCGCCATCACTGCCTTCTCAATCGTGGCATCGCCGCACATCGGGCAAGATAGCAGTCCACGCTGCTTCTGATCGGCATAATCACCGCTCGATCCGAACCATGCCTCGAACACATGGCCATGGCCGCAGCGCAAATCGAAGACGATCACGTTCCGTTTTCCAATGCCGGTATCACGCGGCGATGACGCAGAACGGGCACACGCGCACGGACATCCTCGATCCGGGTGGGATCGAGATCGGCGAAGCCGACACCCGTGCCCTCGCCCATGTCGAGCAGCACCTCTCCCCACGGGTCGATCACCAGCGAATGACCATAGGTCTCGCGCCCGTCTTCATGCCGGCCCCATTGCGCTGCAGCGATCACGAAGCAGGCGGATTCGACGGCACGGGCACGCAGGAGCAGATGCCAATGGGCCTGGCCGGTCGGTACGGTGAACGCGGCGGGAACAGTCAGGATCGTGGCGCCACCGTCCGAAAGGGTGCGGTACAGCTCCGCGAAACGCAGATCGTAACAAACCGACATGCCGACGCCGCCCCAAGGCGTCCGCGCCAGAGAGGGGCCATCCCCCGGTGCGTAGACCGCCGACTCGCGCCAACTCTCCCCCGTCGCGAGGTCAACGTCGAACAGGTGCATCTTGTCATAGCGCGCGCGGATCGCACCACTATCATCGATCACGAAGCCGCGATTGACCAGTCGTCCGTCTTCGCGCTCTCCGACCAGCGCCAGCGATCCGATATGGACCCAAAGCCCGGCATCCGCCGCAGCCTCTCGCACCGCCGCAAGGACGATATCGTCCGCCTCGCCGCGCAAATGCGCAGCGGCGCGCTGGCGGTCGCGGTCGAGCAGGCCCGACATTTCGGGCGTGAAGAGCATGTCCGCCCCGCCTGCCTTCGCCTCGCGCACGGCAGCGACGATGGTCGCGGCATTGGCGGCGGGATCGATCCCGCTCGTCATCTGCAACAGGGCGGCGCGCATCAGCCGGCCAGCAAGGGATCGAGCCGGCCGGCTGCATCCAGCGCGGCCAGATCGTCGGAGCCGCCGATATGGCGTCCGTCGATGAAGATCTGCGGCACCGTCAGGCTGCCCGGCGCGCGCGCAAGCATTTCCTGGCGCTTCGGGCCTCCCATCGTGATGTCATATTCCTCGAACGCGACGCCCTTGCGATCGAGCAGCGCCTTCGCCCTCACACAATAGCCGCAAAACGCCTTCGTATAGATTTCAACCTTCGCCATGATCCTCAGGTGTGGCGCGCGGACGCGGAAGTCAATATTCCTCCGCCAATACGCGGGCCCAGCACAGCACGATAACACGGCCCGCACCCGCCCGCTTGAGCGCACGGGCACAAGCGTTGGCGGTGGCGCCGCTTGTATGGACATCGTCGACCAGCCAGACCGTGCGCCCCGTGAGCGCCGCTCTGTGTGAAACCGGGATCCGGAACGCGCCACGCACAGTCCTCGCACGTGCTGCCCGCCCCAGCCCGCGCAGCGCGGGCGTCGCCTTCACCCGATCGAGCGCATCGACAATCAATACGGTTCCCGTCCGCCGCGCCAGCGCGCGAGCGATCAGCGCTGACTGGTTATAACCGCGCCGCCAGATTCGCCAGCGATGCAGCGGCACCGGCACAAGCACACCATCCAACTGGCCATCGATATGCCTCGCAAGCTGCGCGGCGATGATCTCCGCCATCGCGGTCCGGCCCGAATATTTGAGCTTCAGAGCAAGGCCTCGCGCGATTTCGCCATAGGCGACCGCGGCCCGCACGCCGTCATGATACGGCGGATCGGCAAGGCAAGCGCCGCATGTCAGCCCGTCATAACCGTCCATCGGGCGACCGCATGCCGTGCAACCGCCATCAGGCAGGAAATCGAGCCGTTGCCAGCAATCGAGACAGAAACGACCGTCCCCCTCCACCACCGCACCACATCCCGGGCAACGCGGTGGCAGCGCGAAATCGCGGATCATGCGGCCAGCCGCAACCACAGGCATCAACAGGGACGTCACGATCCTCTTGTCGCGCCGAGGGCGGCGATGCACAAGCCGCCCATGTCGTCCGCTTCGCCACCCGAGATCTTCGACCGTCGTATCCGCCGCCTCCGCCGCGATCGCGCCGCGCCAGATTTCGCCGATCACGCGTTCCTGCGCGACCATATGGTTGAGGAACTGCTCGATCGCCTCGATGGCGTGAAGCGTGGCTTCTCGCGCGCGCTCGATCTGGGGGCCGCCAACGGCTCGATCGCCGACGCGCTGCGCGCACGCGGCATGCATGTCACCACACTGGACCCCGGTTACCGATTCGCGGCCCAGGCGCATGGCGTTCAGGCCGATGAGGATCGCCTGCCCTTCGCCGACGCCAGTTTCGATCTGGTGGTGAGCGCGGGTGCGCTCGACAGTGTCAACGACCTGCCCGGCGCATTGGCGCTGATACGGCGTGCCCTGCTTCCCGATGGACTGTTCCTCGGCGCGATGCTTGGCGCCGGCAGCCTGCGCACGCTCAAGTCCACCGCCCTGGCCGCGGATATGGCGACAGAAGCCGGCGCCCGTCCGCGCATCCATCCGCAGATCGATGTCCGCGCGGCGGGCGACCTACTTTCTCGCGCGGGGTTTGCGCTGCCCGTCGCGGATTCCTTTGCGCTCGACGTCCGTTATTCCAGCCTGCTTCGCCTCACGACCGATCTTCGCGGCATGGCGGCGACGAACCTGCTGGCCGGCGAACACGCGGGCATTTCACGCGAATGGCTCGCCCATGCCGCCACCGCCTTCGCGGAGAAGGCCGATCCCGACGGCAAGACGCCTGAACATTTCGAGATCATCTGCCTGACCGGCTGGTCTCCGGATCCGGGCCAGCCCGCGCCGGCACGTCGCGGCAGCGCGACCATGTCGCTCGCGGCAGCGTTGGAACCCGGCAGGAAAAAGGACGAAGCCTGACTCTCCGCGCTTATTCCTGCGCACCGAGCACCTTTTCCAGCAATACCACCAGCGGAACATCCGCAGGCGGCATGGCCAAGGTCCGTAGTTCGCCGGACCGAACCCATTGCAGCCCTTCCGCATCCAGCGCAGCCGGCGTCCCTGCCCATTCGCGGCAGATATAGAGCAGAAGCAACAGATGCGCGTCGCCCAGCGGCTCGCTGGCGAAAGCAGCCGCCGACAGCGAATCGGGCGAAACATCGATCCCCAATTCCTCGTGCAGTTCACGCACCAGTGCATGCTCAGGTGTCTCGCCAGCTTCCACCTTGCCACCTGGAAACTCCCATAATCCCGCCATGCTGCGGGTATGCGAGCGCTGCTGGACGAGGATCCGTCCATCGCCGTCGATAAGCGCGGCCGCACTGACCAGGAGCATCTTCATGAACGCGGCCTCCCGGCGCAGGATTTTGTTAACGGGCGATGGGCTATGCTCGTGAAACCAGGGAACAGGAATTGCAACCATGAAGCGAATTCGGGAGAAATTCGCCTCGCTTCGCGCATGTAGGCGCGGCGCTACGGCGATCGAATATGGGTTGATCGTATCACTGATCGCGCTCGGCGCGATGGGTGGCATTCAGGCATTCGGGGGCGGCCTGTCCAACATGTGGAACTATGTTGCGAACGAAGTGCTCCGCGCGTCGTAAAAGCTGAACGTGATTTCCAGCATCGATTTACCTTTTGGAAATGTTCGGCCTGTAAACCTCTGTTGTCGGTTGGGGGAAATCTAACCGTCCGGGAATGAAGCTTTGAACCAGGAGACCACCATGAAGAATTTTCTTAAGCTGATTCGTAACTCCAAGGGTGCGACCGCGATCGAATACGGTCTGATCGCTGCTCTCATCGCCGTTGCCGGCGTTGCCGCGTTCCAGTCGCTGGGTGGCCAGATCGGCTCCACGATGAACAACGCCGCGAGCAAGATGAAGACCACCTGATTTCGGCACCCTCGCCGATCTAATCGGCGGGAAACGGAACAGAGATGGGCGGCAGGTTTCTGCCGCCCATTTTCTTTGTTTGCTCTATATTCTGACGAGCTCGCGCTTACGCCACGTTTATCTGGGTCAGAATTCGCCGATCGTCAGATATTTCTGCCGCCGTGCGCGACGCAGATCGTCGGGGCTCAATGCGGAAAGCACGTCCAGCTCCTCGCCGATCGCATCGCCAAGCGCGGCAATCGCCACCGAAGGGGTGCGATGCGCACCGCCCACCGGCTCCGGCACGATCCGGTCGATGACGCCCAATTGCCTGAGATGCTGCGCGGTCACACGCATCGCATCCGCCGCTTCGCTGGCCTTGTCCGCCGTCCGCCACAGGATCGAGGCGCACCCCTCGGGCGAGATCACCGAATAGACGGCGTGTTCGAACATCAGCACCCGATCCGCAGCCGCCAGCGCCACCGCACCGCCCGACCCGCCTTCTCCGACGACGGCCGCCACCATGGGCACGCCCAGCGCCAGGCATTGCTCGGTCGATCGGGCGATTGCCTCGGCCTGCCCGCGCTCCTCTGCCTGCACACCCGGAAAGGCGCCTGAGGTATCGACCAAGGTCACCACCGGGATGCCGAACTTGTCCGCAAGCTGCATCAGGCGAATCGCCTTGCGATAGCCTTCGGGCTTGCCCATGCCGAAATTGTGCTTGAGCCGGCTCGCGGTATCGTCACCCTTCTCATGGCCGATAACCATCACCCGGCGACCGCCCAGTCGACCAAGCCCGCCCAGGATTGCCTGATCATCGGCAAAGGCGCGGTCACCCGCCAGCGGCATGAAATCCTGAAACAGGCCAGCCACATAATGTTTGAAATGTGGCCTTTCCGGATGGCGCGCCACCTGCGTCTTCTGCCATGGCGACAGCTTCGCATAAGTGTCCACCAGCAGCTTGTCAGCCTTGGCCTGGATGCGTGAAACCTCCGATTCGATATCGACGGTGCCTGTATCCGCTGTGTCGCGAAGATCGGCGATGCGCGATTCGAGCTCGGCGATCGGTTTTTCGAAGTCGAGAAAGCTAACCATGCGTCGGGCGAGTTAGGCCGAGCCGCGGTTCGCGTCAACGCGCACCGATCGATCAGCCAATGGATGGCGGCTGTTGACGAGTTCCACCAGCCGCCGACTATCGACATGTGTGTAGATCTGCGTCGTCGCGATATCGGCATGACCGAGCATTGCCTGGAGCGCGCGAAGGTCGGCGCCCCCTTCCAGCAGATGCGTCGCAAAGGCGTGGCGCAGAACGTGCGGGCTGATTCGCTCGGGCGGAATGCCCGCTCGCAAACCAAGTTCGCGAACGATCTGATACAGGCGGACACGGCTGAGATGGCTTTTGCCCGACGGGAAAAGCCAGGCAGACTCCGACGGCGCGAAGGCAGCCCAAGCCGCTACCGCTTGCCGCGCGCGGTCCGAGATCGGCACCAGCCTTTCACGCCCTCCCTTGCCGCGGAGGATCAGGAAAGGGCGATCCGGCGCGATGGCGCGACGCGGCAGCGAGACCAGTTCGGTCGCCCGCAGGCCCGACCCGTAGAGAAGCTCGATCAGGGCGGCCAGCCGATAATCCTGCGCGTTCGCGTCAGCCCGCGCCAGTCCCCGCTCGATCTCTGCGAAAAGCCGGTCGACATCGCCATGATCCAGTATCTTGGGCAGCGGCCTGATCGCGGCGGGGCGCGGCAAGGCGGCGGACGGATCGTCAGACCGCAACCCTTCGTCCTGCAGAAATGCGAAAAAGCGGCGAAGCGCCGCCGATTTACGCGCGGCCGTCGCGCGCGCCAGCGGCGCCCATTCGGCCGCCAACCGGCCTAAAGTCGCCGCATCCGCAGCCCCCAGCATACCGCCGAGCACAGAGGACGCGCCGCGCAGATCGGTGCCATAGGCAGCCAGCGTGTTGCGCGCCGCGCCAGCCTCCGCAGCCAGCATCTCGAGGAACCTGTCGATCAGCGCCGAATCCTGTCCGGCCGGCGCGGTCACGAGCGGGTCAGCGCCTCCACCGCGATCATCCGCGCCTCGGGCTCCAGCCCCACGCGACGCAGCGCGGAAACGATATGATAGAGATGGGTCGGCGGCACATAGCGCCAGTCGTTCGTCTGCATGCCGATCGCAGCCAGCAAGACCGTTGTGCCCTTCTGGCCACTGGCCGCCGCGCGATCGAGCAACTGGCTCCAGCGGGTGGGACGATCGAGCGCGAAATCGAGATCGGTAGCCATGCTCCGTGCCTCATCCACGCCAATACGCCCCAGTCCGGCAAGGCCGGCGATCAGGAACTGCCCTTTAAGAGAATCCGCCGACCCGGCATAGCTCCGCGCGCGTGATGCGCTCACCGTAAGGCCGCGCGTGCCAGGCAGGCCCAGCGCGAGCAGCGCCCAGCTTTCGTCCTCCCCGCCCGATTCGACAATACCGGTCCAGCGCGCCGCACGTCGATCCAGCCCGGCGGTGAACATCGCGCGCAGCAACTGGGGAGTGTCGGTCAGATAATCCGCGCTGGGCGAGAAGCGCGCGGCAGCACGTGCCGTCAGGATCAAGCCCGCATAATGATCGTCACGGCTCTCGCCTTCCTCCCAGAGACCACGCATCGCCGCCAGGCGATCGCCCTGATCAGCGGCGGCATAAGCATCGCGCAACCTGAGCGGCGGGGTTCCGGATTGTTCGGACGGGTCGGTGCGATCGAGCACACCGCCATAAAGATCGACCAGCGCCGCGCTGGAGAGCACACCAAGCACCGCCGCGCGGCGACCGGTCGCGATCCGCTCGCCATCCGGAAGCATCGGCGCCCGCGCGCGCCAGCCCATCACCTGAGGGCCGACGGTGCGGAACAAGGCGGCCGGAATATCAACTGCTGTGGCGCTGGCCAGGCCATAGCGCCAAGTGGTCAGTTGATCGACGCCCTGCCATTCGATCGTGATCGAGCGGCGGCCATTGACACCAGCCCCCACAACCTTCTCGGCAAGCAACAGGTCGATCGTATTGCGCCCGGCCAATCGCGTACGGCGCGCCTGCTCGATCGCCGCGCTCGCGGTGCCCGGCTCCCCCGCCATTGCGGCGCACATGGCGCGCGCCAAGATCCATCCAGTCGCGCGGCTGACGGCGGAAGCAGGCTCCACCAGCGGACACAGCCCCGCCGGATCGCCCAGCGCAAGCGACGTCTGCATCGCGACTTCGAACAGTTTTGGGCTATATTGGCTGGCGTCGGGAACCTGCACGAGCAGGCGCGCCGAATCGGCTTCCCCCATGCGCAGCAGCAGCCAGGCGCGTTCCGCGATCCAATCGGGCGCCGAGACACCATGCGGCGTCGGCACGTTCGACAACAGGGTCCGCCGCAGCAGCATCGACGCCCAGCGCGACGGCAAGGGCGCGTCGAGCCGACGCATCAGGTGAGACAGGGTCTGCCCGTCTGTGCCGCCATACGCACCATTGCCCATCCCGCCGTCGATATCGAGCAGAGGCCCGACGCGATCGATCGCGAGCAAGGGTTCGGGCGGCAGGCCCGGCAGCGCGTCTTCTTCAGTCTCGCCTTCGCCTTCCAGCAGTTCGCCCGCCTCAGCACCCGGTGCGGCCGGCTGCCCCGGCAGCGGCTGGATGGTCGGCAACGGTGTAGGCGTCTGGCTAGGCGCGGGCGTTGGCGATGGACGCTGCCCCGGTGGCGGCGCGGGCGGCACGGGGTCGCCGAAGCCGGGCGGCAGCAGCGATTCGGGAGCTTCCTGCCCGATCGCCGGAATCGCGGCGGCCAGCCCCACGCCAGCAAGCGCGGCGCCGATCAGCGCCAGGCGCGAAACCTTATCGCCCAAGCGCTTCATTGGGCACGGACTTCTCGACACGCTTTTGTGGCTGTTCGTGAGCCAGCGTGGAGAGGAAATAGACACCACCCGCCAGCACGACGAGCAGGATGACGAGGTTTCGAATGGCGGGCGACATGCCTGTCCTATGCTGCGCCAGCGCCCGAGCGGCAAGAGCGAAGCGACGCATCGCACCGTTTTGCTCCTTCGATCTGCCTTGTGTATAGCGCGCCGCCATGCCCCGGACCGCTCCTGCCCCCTCCATCAGACCGGACCTGCCGATCGTGCTTATCGGCCTGATGGGCGTTGGCAAATCCACGGTCGGCCGCCGGCTGGCGGCGCGGCTCGGCGTGCCCTTCGTGGATGCGGACAACGAAATCGAGGCCGCAGCCGGGCTTTCGATCTCCGAAATCTTCGAGCGCTATGGCGAACCCTATTTTCGCGATGGTGAACGGCGCGTGATCGCGCGCCTGATCGATGGCCGGCCAAAGGTGATCGCCACCGGCGGCGGCGCCTTCATGCAGGAAGAGACCCGCTCGCTGATCCTGGACCGCGCGATTGCGATCTGGCTCGATGCCGATATCGACGTTCTCGCCGGCCGCGTTTCGCGGCGCGACACCCGCCCCCTTCTTCGCAACAAGGATCCCCGCCAAGTGCTGACCGAACTCGCCGCCGTCCGCAATCCGGTCTATGCGCTGGCGCCTTTCCATGTCCGCAGCCAGACGTCACCGCACGAATTGACGGTCGACGCCATTCTGCGCGCGCTCGCCGAACGGGCCGGGCAATGAATGTGGTTCCCGTCAGCCTCGGCGACCGCAGCTATGAGGTCGCGATCGAAGCCGGCGCCCTCGACAGCGCGGCCGGGCACCTCGCCCCCTGGCTGAAGCGCGGGCGGGCGATCATCATCACCGACGCCAATGTCGCGCATTACCAGCTTCCGCGCCTCGAAGCGTCGCTGGACGGGCTCAAGCGTCATGTCATCACGCTTCCGGCCGGGGAATCGACCAAGAGCTGGGCGCAGCTCGAAGCGCTGACCGATCGGCTGCTCGCGCTCGAAGTCGAACGCGGCGACCATATCATCGCGCTGGGCGGCGGCGTGATCGGCGATCTGGTCGGCTTCGCGGCGGCGATCCTCAAGCGCGGTTGCGGCTTCATCCAGATCCCGACAACCCTGCTCGCCCAGGTCGACAGTTCGGTGGGCGGCAAGACCGCGATCAACACGCGGACGGGCAAGAACCTGATCGGCGCCTTTCACCAGCCAAGCTTCGTGCTGATCGACCCCGACGTGCTCGATACCCTGCCGCGCCGCGAACTGGGCGCTGGCTATGCCGAGGTCGTGAAATACGGCCTGATCGACGACTTCGGCTTTTTCGAATGGTGCGAAGCCAATGCCGCACGGCTGCTGGCGGGTGATGCCGACGTCCGTGTCCATGCGATCGCCACCAGCGTCGCCGCCAAGGCCGTGATCGTCGGCGACGACGAACGCGAAACAAGCGGACGCCGCGCGCTGCTCAACCTGGGCCATACATTCGGCCATGCGCTGGAAGCGGAAACCGGCTTTTCCGATAGGCTCCTTCATGGCGAAGGCGTGGCGGCGGGCATGGCGCTCGCTTTCCGCTATTCGGCGCGGCGCGGCCTGTGCGCATCGCAGGACGCCGAACGCGTCGCCACACATCTGCGCGCCATCGACCTTCCCGATGGGCTGGCGGCCGCAGGCATCGCCGCAAGCGGTGAAACCTTGGTCGCGCATATGCTTCACGACAAGAAGATGTCGGCCGGCACGCTCGCCTTCATTCTTGCTCGCGCGATCGGCGACTCATTCGTAGACAAGAGCGTCGAACTCGCGGATGTCGCAGCGTTCCTGAATGAAGAAGCGCGTGCGCCCAGATAACTGCATAAAATGGACAGACCGCGCGGCCAGCGCACAGCGCCACGCATGACAACCATCTAGATACCGCCCCCATCGAATGTTTTCGGGGGGCATGTGACGGGAACGATTGGCATTATCGGCGCCGGCCTGGCAGGGCTCAGCACCGCGAAGATCCTGCGCCAGTTCGGATTCGACGTAATCCTGTTCGAACGTGAGCCGGACATCGGCGGCGTCTGGGCTGCGTCGCGCCGCTACCCCGGCCTGACCACCCAGAACCCGCGCGAAACCTATGCGTTTTCGGATTTCCCGATGCCGGCCGATTATCCGGAATGGCCGAGCGGCGCGCAAGTCCAGGCCTATCTCGAAACCTATGTCGATCATTTCGGCTTTCGCGACGCGATCCGGCTAGACACAGAGGTTCTTGCCGCTCGACCGACCACGACGGGCTGGAGCATCGAGACCCGGTCCGGCGACGGCCAGAGCGACATCGCCCATGTCGACTATCTGATCGTCTGCAACGGCATTTTCTCGATCCCGGCGATCCCGGATTTCGTGGGCAAGGAAGCCTTCACGGCCGCGGGCGGGCGGATCCTGCACACCAGCCAGTTCACCGACGCGGAGATGGCGCGTGGCCGCCATATGCTCGTGATCGGCTATGGCAAATCCTCGTGCGACGTCGCCAAGGCGAGCCTCGCCTTCACCGCATCGACGACGGTGGTGGCGCGCAGCCTGATCTGGAAGATCCCCAAGAAACTGGCGGGCCGGCTCAACTTCAAGCACCTGTTCCTGAACCGGCTGGGCGAAGGGCTCTTCCGCTATATCCGGGTCAGGGGTTTCGAACGCTTTCTGCATGGCCCGGGCAAGCCGGTCCGAAACGCGATGATGGGCAGTGTGGAGGCGGTGATCGCCCGTCAGCTCCGCCTGCGCCGGATCGGCCTCCATCCCGGGAAACCCCTTGAGACGATCGCGCGCAGCACCGTAAGCCTCGTCACCGATGGCTTTTACGAAGCAATCGGTTCCGGAGCGCTCGGCTTCCGCCGAGGCGTCATCGCGAAGCTCGCTCCCGGTCGGGCGGAGCTCGACACCGGCGAAACGCTGCCCGCGGACCTGATCATCTGCGGCACCGGTTGGCATCAGCGCTGCGATTTCCTGCCATCCGATGTGCTGACCAGGGTGACCGATGGCAACGGCAATTTCCGGCTGTATCGGTCGATGATCCCGACTGGCGTGCCCCGACTGGCGTTCAACGGCTATAATTCGTCATTCTTCAGCCAGTTGAACGCGGAGATCAGCGCGCTCTGGCTCGCCGACCATCTATCGGGCGGAGTCACCCTGCCCCCGGAAGTCGAGCGCGACGCCTATATCGACGAACGCCTCGCCTGGATGGAGGCCCGTACCGACGGCAAGCACAGCAAGGGCACCAACATCATTCCCTTCTCGATCCATCACATGGACGAGTTGCTGCGCGACATCGATCTGCCGCTGCCGCTGGCGACGCGGATAAAGCACTGGTTCGTCGCAATCGACGCCGCTGACTACGCCCCGCTGATCGATCGGCTGCGGCGGCGTTACGACCACGCGGCAGCCCGCCCTCTTCCCACTCAAACAAAGGCGCAACAGCATGGTTGAGCTCGATGGAAAGGTCGCGATCATAACCGGGGGTGCCGCATCGATCGGCGCCGCCATCACCCGCAAGCTGCATGCGCTGGGTGCCTCTGTCGTCATCGCAGCGCGCAGCACCACCAAGGGAAAGGTGATCGCCGCCGAACTGGGCGAGCGCGCATTGTACGTGCCAACCGACATCACCGACGACAATGCCTGCCAGGCGCTCGTCGATGCCGCGATCGCGCGCTTCGGTCAGCTCGACATTCTCGTCAACAATGCCTGTTCTTATGGCGATGAAGGTGCGGCGACGCCCCGCGCGACCTGGCTCGATACGCTGAACGTCAACGCGGTCTCGGCCGCGATCCTCGGCGAGGTCGCGCGGCCTCACCTCGCGCGTGTACGCGGCAACATCGTCAATATCGGGTCGATTTCCGGCCAGATGCCCCATGTCGGCCGCTGGGCCTATCCGGTGGCGAAGGCGGCCATGCGCCATCTGAGCAAAAGCCAAGCGGTCGACTATGCCGCTAACGGCATCCGCGTGAACATGGTTACGCTGGGCCATATCTGGTCCGATCCGTTCGACGGGCTCACCGGCAGTGACCGCGCGCATGCCGATGCCGTTTCCGCCGATCTCAACCTGATCGGCCGCGTCGCCGACGCCGAGGAAGTGGCGAACGTGGTGGCTTTCGTTGCCTCCGATGCCGCATCCTATATGACCGGGGGAGAAATTCCGGTCGATGGCGGCTATGGTGCGCTTGGCCCCGAGCGCCGCATTCCACTGATGCCGCTGCTGAGCGGCGCGCGCTGATGGCAAGGCAGGCGGCATTCGATGTCCTGATCGTCGGCAGCGGCATCAATGCGCTCGTCTGTGGCGCCGCGCTGGCACTGAAAGGCAAACGGGTATGCCTGCTCGAGCGCGAGACGGTCGCCGGGGGATGCATCCGCACTGACGACCTAACCATACCCGGTTTCCGTCACGATACGCTTTCCACGCTCTATCCGCTGTTCGTGACGGCACCGCATTTCCCGATATTCGAACCGCTGCTCGCGGAGGCCGGCACGTATTTCGTCAATAGCGATGCACCCACCGCGGTGCTCATGCCCGACGGCCGTTCGCTGATCTTCCGCCGCGACCGGGCGGCCAATGCGGCGGCGATGGAGGCCCTCTCCCCCGGGGACGGCGCGGCCTATCAACGCGCGATGGCAGCGATCGAAGCCGATGCGCCGCTGATCTTCGGGCTGCTCGGTGGCGAATTGTGGCGGTGGCGGACGCTGGGCCTGCTCTTCGGCGCATGGCGCAGGCATGGGTTGCGCGGTCTCGCTCGCTTCTTTGGAGACGCGATGCGGTCGACGCGTGATTGGCTGGAGGGAGCGTTCACCTCCCCGCTCAGCCGCGCACTGTTCGCACCTTGGGTGCTGCATGTCGGCCTCTCGCCCGAAAGCCCCTTGTCCGCGCTGATGAACAAGCTCGTCCTCTTCTCGCTCGAACAGGCCGGCAGCCCGATGATCGAGGGGGGCAGCAGCCGCATCGTCGACGGCTTTCGCGCGATCATCGAGTCACGCGGCGGCAGCATTCGCACCGGCGCCGAGGTTGCCCGTATCGTGACGCATGACGGCAAGGCGACGGGTGTACGGCTGGCGAACGGAGAAACGATCGAAGCCGCTCAAGCAGTGATGGCTTCGGTGACGCCGAACCAGCTCTACGGCCATCTCCTGAAACAAGAGGACACGCCGCCACAGGCCCGCAGCGATGCCGCCGCCTATCGCCATGGTCGCGGCGAGATGCAGATCCATCTTGCGCTCAGCGAACCGCCACACTGGCCCGATCCTGCGCTGCGCGACGTCGCGATGCTGCACGTCACGCCGGGGCTCGACGGCGTTTCGCGCGCGGTCAATGAAGCGGAACGTGGCCTGCTGCCGGCGGAGGCAACGATCGTCGTCGCGCAACCGGTCGCGATCGATCCCAGCCGCGCGCCCGAAGGTAAATGGATCTTCTGGATCCAGCTCCAGGAATTGCCGCGCGACGGCGCGTTGAAGGGCGACGCGCTCGGTGAGATCGCGATCCCGACGGACGGACGCTGGACGGAGGCGATCCGCGATGCCTATGCCGACCGCATCGTCGCCCGGCTGTGCGCTTTGATCCCGAATCTCGAACGCGCGATCATCGGCCGCCACGTGATCAGCCCCGCCGATCTTGCCCGGCTCAATATCAATCTCGTCGATGGCGACCCCTATGGCGGAGCCTGCGACATCGACCAGTTCATGCTATGGCGCCCGTCACCCGCCGGCCGCAACCACGAAACGCACGTGCGCGAACTCTATCACATCGGTGCCTCGACCCATCCGGGTCCCGGTCTTGGCGGCATGTCCGGCTGGATGGCCGCGGAACATATCCGATGACAGGAGAGGCAGGATGACAAACAGGGATCGCACGGCCGCGGCGATATGCGTCTATCTCGGCGGTTTTGTCATCGGCCTCACGCTCGTCAGCTTCCCGGCGAGCAGCGTCGTCCTGCGCGCCGCGCACGGCTTCTCGAACGCGCAATATGGCGCGATCTATATCCCGCAGTTGGCGGCAGCGGTAATCGGCGCGATCGGGGGAGGCGCGGCTTCGCGCATGGTGAGCCTGCGGACGATGTTCCTCGCGTCGCTCGGCTGCTTCTGTATCGCCGAGATATTGCTGGCGCTTTCACTCGGCGCCGCGCCGACGGTCGCGCTGGCAATGATCATGGCGGCGACAGCGGCGTTCGGCTTTGGCTTTGGCTTCGGCGGCGGGCCGCTCAACGCCTTCGCCGCATTGCTCTTTCCCGAACGCCAGGGCAGCGCCGTCACCGCGCTCCATATGTGCGCCGGCGCTGGATTGACACTGGCCCCCGTCTATTTCGCGGCGCTGGCCGACGAAGGGCTATGGGTGGCAGGCCCGATATCGCTCGCAGCAACAAGCGCGATGCTGCTGGCGCTCGCGCTGGTCACGCGCTTCCCGGCGTCGGCACCTCGATCCGCAGGTGAACCCGCGATGCGCCATCCGGGGCGCTCATTGTTTTTCTGGATGTGCGCGGGCGCGGCGATGCTCTATTCGGTGGCGGAGGGCACGTTCTCCAACTGGGCGATCCTGTTCCTGACGGAAGAGCGCGGCCTGGAGCCGGCACGCGCCGCGCTGGCGCTGACATGTTTCTGGGCCGCGCTCACCGCCGGCCGCCTACTCGCGACCGTGATCGCCGCGCGCATTCCGCCGGCCACATTCCTGTTGACCTTGCCCGTATTCATGATGGGCACGCTCTTCACGCTGCCGTGGATCGACGGCCCCATCACCGCTTATGCAGGCTTCGCCATGGCGGGCCTATCCTGTTCAGCCTTCTTCCCCATGCTCGTCGCCTTCACGGCCGGCCGCTCGCCCGACGCGATCTCCTGGATCGCATCGATGCTCACGGCGGCCATGATGGTCGGTGTCGGGATCGGATCCTATGCCGTGGGCGCCTTGCGTGGAAACGCGCCGATCGCGGCGCTCTATGGAGAGGCGGTGCTTGCGCCGCTCCTCTGCCTTGCCTGTGTGGTCGCAAGCATCGTCTTGATGCGGCGAACGGCGCGTTAACGCCGGAGCGTCTCCGACGGCAATTCGTCGAAGCGGCGGCGATATTCGGACGAGAAACGGCCGAGATGCGTGAAGCCCCATTCCATCGCCAGCTCGCTCACCGTCGTCGGCGCACTCGCTTCCAGCAACGCATCGCGCACGCCTTCCAGTCGGCGATTGCGGATATAAAGGAGCGGCGGCGTACCCACGAAACGCTCGAACCCGGTATAAAGCGCGCGGGCACTGACGGCGGCGGCTTCGACCAGCGCGTCCATGCTGATATCCTCGCGCAGATTATGCTCGATATAGTCGAGCGCGCGCCGCACATGACGCGGCATCGCGCCGGATGAGGCCGCCCGCAGTGAATCGCTGTAATTGTTGGGCTGGCCGAGCAGCAGCAATGTCATCAGCGCGCTTTCGATCTCCGCGGAAACACGGCGTTCACCGAACAGGCCGGGATCGAGCTCATATTGATCGAACAGGAAATTGGAGAGCCGCACGATCGAAACGCCCGGCTCGCTCGACAGGCTGATAAGCGGATCGAAGACGATGGGTTGCGTGATCGCCCGGCCGAGCATGTCTGCGACGCGCCGCTCCATCGCCGCGCGGGAAATCTTGATCATCCGCTGGCCGCAATCCTCGGACCAGATCGAACGGACATGTTCGGTGGGCGAAACGATCGTTGCGGTCCCCACCTGATTGCGGACGGCACGGCCGGCATGTTCGAGCTGCGTCCAGCCGGACAATGGCAATTCCAGCATGAAGAAGGTCTCGAAAAGACCGGCGTCGATCTCCACCTCCGCACCATATTGCAGATAGTTCAGCGAGACGTTGCCGAGCGGCACACGATGATGACGCGCATCGACGAACCGCTGCCGGCCGCGCACCAGGGTGTGATGATTACAGTAGGAACCTGCCAGATAGTGGCTGAATTCGCCGACGTCGCTCGAAACGAGACCGATGCGCGAAGACAAAGGAAGCGTAACAGGATCGTCGAGCATCGTTCTTTCCTTCACGAACGATAATTCACAAATCTGTCTTAAACACCCAGAAAGTTCAAGCTTAAAACAAAGTGGATCCGAATATCAGATCGCTTCAAGCGCCTTGAGCTGGCGATACGCCGCCATGTAGTGCGACATCATGCGCAAATAACGGGACGACTTTTCCGGATCGGGCCGAAATGTCCGTTCCACACGGACAAGCGCGCTCGATGCTTCGGCGATCGAGCGATAATGGCCAATGCCGATCCCGGCCATGATCGCCGCGCCAACCGCGCCTGTATCCAGGCATTCGACGCGGTGGAGCGGAATGCCCAACACGTCCGCACGGATCTGTGCCCAAAGATCCGAACGATTGCCCGTGCCGCCCAGATAGAGAGCCTCGGGACGTCCCCCCACCGCCTTCGCCGCGCCATCGAGCACCAGCCGCGCTGACAGTGCAACGCCTTCGAGCGCGGCGAGCGCCAGTTGTGGCGCCGCGTCATGCGAATTCATGCCTATAAAGGCGCCGCGTGCCCGCGCATCCCACAAAGGTGCGCGCTCACCCTCCAGGTGCGGCAGGAACAGCACGCCATCACCGTTGCCCGATCGATCGGCGAGCGCCGCGCGATCGAGGACGTCCTGATGCGTCATATCGAAAAGCGCGGCCATCCAGCGCAGCGTATCTCCGCCACTTTGCGTTGGTCCGGCCTGGACATGCCAGCCATCGACGGCGGCGAAACTGACGATGCCAGGATAGCCCCCGGGGCGATCGCCGATCAGCGCGATGATCTCGCTGGTACCGCTGATATAGCTGCCCTCCCCCGGCCGCGCAGCGCCCGAACCGAACAGGCAGCCAAAGGCATCCATCGTTCCGTTGACGACAGCGGCGGCGCAATCGGGCCAATGTGGATGACGCAGATGGCCGATCACCGCGCGAAACGGTGCGAGCGGCGCCACGCGCTCACGCGCACCGGGCACCAGCGTCATCAACGCGTCGATATAGGTGCCCGATGTATCGACCAGATCGAACGCGGCCAGCGGATCGGCGGTCCACATGCCGGTCAGATGGCGCAACAGGAAGTCCTTGGGAGACAGGACTTTCACCGTCCGCGCCCAGATGTCGGGCGCGGACGCCGCCATATACGCCATTTGCGGCAGCATATGGCTCGCGCTGACAGCCATGCCCGACGGCCACCAGCGTCGCCGCTGCGGTTCGGAGATCATTGCATCCAGCCGGCAAGCCTGTTCCGCCGCGCGGACATCCTGCCACACGATCGCGGGCGCCAGCGGAACCCCATCCCCGTCCACAAAGACGTAGGTGTTGACCTGACTGCACACGCCAATCGCGCGAATATCCGTCGGCGCACGCCCCGCCATGATCCGATCCGCGACGGACCAGAAGCTCTCCAGCCAGTCCCATGCATCCTGCTCCACACGGCCATCGGCGAAACGATGCGTGGGGTAAACGGTGGCCTCCGCAACCAGAATCTGGCCATTGAGATCGTAGAGCACCCCTTTGAGCGAGGTGGTTCCAAGATCGATGCCCAGGATATAGCCCTGCTCAGCCATCGAGCGCGGACCTCACCCGATCGAGGAAGCGTGCGATCTCGTCAGGCCCCTGCATCGCCTTGCGCACGCACATCGATCCGATCACCGCGCCGTCTGCACCGGCATCGACAGCCGCCCGCGCCTGGTCTGACGTACCGATGCCGAAGCCGGCCAGGATCGGACGAGATACGCCCGCGCGCCGCGCCGCCGCGATCGTGTCCGCCAGCCGCGGATCAAGACGGTCGCGCGGACCGGTGACGCCGGCGGCCGCCTGCACCATCACATATCCATCCCATGCGGCGGCGGCGGCAAGATCCTCATCGGTGAAATCGAGCTTGAGCAGCCCGCATGTCCGCACGCCCGGCGGGAAAGCGCCCGGTGGCGTGCCGACGATCAGCATGCCGTCGAGCCCCGGCCAGCCGGCGATGCGCGAAAGGTCGAGATCGGCATAGGCCATGCAGACCCCAGCGGGCCCGTCGGGCTCGCCCGCCAGCCACGCCGCCATATCAGCCAGCCGGGCATAGGGATCGATCCCGCTCGCCAATGCGCGACGCATCGCCCCGGCGACATCCGCGCCGTCCATGTAGGGATCGGCGGAGGGCAGGCCGAGTTCGAAGAGATCGACCCCCGCTGAACGATAGATCGCGTCGATGCCATTCGCGAAGACCGGATCGCCGAGCGGGAAATAACAGGCGAGGATCGGGTGCCCACGCGCCGCGAGGCGATCGAGCCCGTTGCCACGCAACGCATGCGCGGCCTGGTTGAAGTTGTTCGACATGAAGGGTCCGAGCTGACGGGAACGGATCAGAAGGACCGGCGAACGGACAAGCTCCATTCGCGCGGCCTGGCGTAGACGCCCTCGACATAGCCGAAGCCGCCGAACTCATTGTTGCCGGTCAGTAGATAGCGCTTGTCGGCGATATTCTTGACGCCGGCTGCGACCTGCCAGGCCTTGTCGGCGGTATCGAGGACGATGCCCGCATTGAACAGGCTGAAGCCGGGCTGCGCGATATTCTCGCTGTTCGCCGCGTCGTTGTAGGTCTTCGAACGATAGGCCCAGTCGCCACGCAAGGTGAGATCGCCGAAGTCGCCCAAGGGAATGACATAGCTTGCCGATGCCGCCAGCGACCATCGCGGCGAATTGACGAAACGATTGTCCTTGGTGATGCCCTGCGATGGATCGAAATTGATATCGAACCGCGTATAGCCCGTATCGAGATAGCCTGCGGAGAATTGCAATGTGAGCGGCGATACCGGCTTCAGCGTCAGTTCCGCCTCGGCCCCATAGACGCGGCCGGCGGCGGCATTGCCGGTGCCCGGCGCGATCACGTCGAGGATACGGACCTGGATATCCTGATAGCGCGTGTAGAAACCCGCCAGATCAAAACGCAACGTGCCCGCCGCGTTCGACGTCTTCAGCCCGGCCTCGAACACGTCGGCCTTTTCGGGCTCGAACGATCCGGGCACCGCGCGCGGCGGAAAGACGCGCTGATTGAATCCGCCGGACTTGAACCCCTGCGAGAACGACACATAGGTCATCAGCCGGTCGGTCCATTGATAGTCGGCGCCGAGCAGGACCGAGAAATTGTCGAATTTCCGCCTCGACTGCACCTGCGGCAGGATGCGCTGGCCATTGGTGAAGCCAGCGCCGCCGAACAGCGCCTGCGTATAATCGTAGAACAGCACCTGCTGGTCGGGCGTGAAGCGCTTGGTCTCGTCGGTATAGCGCGCGCCGGCCGTCAGCCGGAGCTTGTCGGTCGCCTTGAAGCTGAGATGCGCGAAACCTGCCAGGCTGTCGTTCTTAACCGCGCCACCGCTCTTGATCAGGATGACCGAGGTGTAGACATTGTTGAGATTGTCGCCCTTCTCGGTGAAATAATAGCCGCCCAGCAGCCAGTCGAGCCGATCGTCGAGCGCGGAGCCGAACAACTGGATTTCCTGGCTGAACTGCTGCTGGCTGATATCGTCATAGGTCTCGACGATCGTATAGGGCGAATTGTCGGTATCGCGACCGAACTGGCTGTCGAACTTGCGGAACGCGGTGATCGATTTGACCGTCAGGCCGCTCAGATCATATTCGGCGGTGCCAGACACGCCCCATAGATCGAGATGCGAGATCGCGTTGGGATTGTCGCCCTGGAAGGTCCGATATGGGCCGCCCTGCGTGAACCGCGCATCATATTGCGGCAGGCTCAGCGCGGGCGCGATCACGCCATTGAAAGGCCCGAAAGTCGGCGCGCCGGCATTGGGATTGAAATCCAGCAGCTTCTGCGCCTGTGCCTGTTCGCGGCGGCGCGTGACATCCGCCGCGAGATCGATGGTCAGGCGATCGGTCGGCTTCCAGCGCAGCGCCACGCGGCCGATCAGCGCATTCACATCGCCCAGACGCGGACCGCCCTGGTTGCGGACATAGCCGTCCTGATTGAGCGTCGCCGCCGAGATCCGGACACCGAGCGTGTCGGAAATCGGCAAGTCGAGAACGCCCTTCACATCGACGCGGTTGCGGCTGCCCGTCTTCGCCTCGATCGATCCGCCCAGCGTATCCCCGGGGGGTTTGGACGTGATGTTGATCGCGCCGCCGATCGTGTTCTTGCCGAACAAGGTGCCCTGCGGTCCGCGCAGCACTTCGACGCGTTGCACATCGACCAGATCAAGCACGCCCCCCACCGAGCGCGCGATATAGACGCCGTCGAGATAGAGGCCGACGCCGGGATCGGTGACGAGCGTGAAGTCGCTCTGGCCGATGCCGCGGATATAGATCGACGCCGCCGTATTGCTGCCGGAGATCGGCGCCGAGGAATTGAAGACGAGATTGGGCGTGGACTGCGCGATCTGCGAGACATTGTCGACCTGCCGCGATTGCAGGTCCGCCGCCGTGAACGCAGTGATCGAGACCGGCACCTTCTGAAGCGATTCCTCGCGGCGGCGGGCGGTGACGACGATATCGCCGATGCTCTCGTCCGCAGCGACCTGAGCGCCGGCATTTTCAGTCTGCGCAAAGGCCGGCATGCCGCACACCGCCAGCCCGCTGGCCGACGCCAGTGCCGCCATCCGCACGAATTTCATCTGATCGATCATCTTATCCCCCCGTCCTTATGGTCTGGACATTCGATGGAGGCGATAAGGCAATGAACCCGTTTCACCGTCTATCCAACGACTGCGCCCGATGTCCACGCCCTGACGGAGTCGCGCATTTGCCCGCGCCACGGGCACTTTCGGCGCGCCTACGATGAGGCTTGCACACCCGCTACATTTGTAACATGCTACAGATGTAGCAGGAGATGATCATGATCGAGTCGTTGCCGCGTCGCGAACGCGAGGTATTCGAAACGCTATGCCGCCTGGGTCAGGCGACCGCCTCGGCCGTTCGCACCGCGATGGACGATCCGCCGAGCGATTCCGCGATACGCACATTGCTCGGCCGGCTCGAAGCCAAGGCGCTGATTTCGCATCACACGGTCAACCAAGCTTATGTTTACACGCCGGCTCGCCAAGCCGTCGGCATTGCCGAAACCGCGCTGGAACGTCTGGTCCAGACCTTTTTCCAGGGTTCGGCGGCGCGGGCAGCGACCGCGCTGCTGGGGATGGAAACCCGGCTCGATCCCAATGAAATCGAGATGCTTCAGCGCGCCATCGACAAGGCACGCGAGGAGTCCGGGCAATGATCGCTTTGCTGATCGACCTCGGCTGGAAATCCGCGCTGATCTGCGGCGTGGCGCTGATGCTCGTCCATATGTTGCGCAATCGCGCCGCTATAGAGCGCGTGACCTTGCTGCGTGTGGCGGCAGCGCTGTTGCTGGCACTTCCGGCGTTCACCCTCATTCTGCCGTCGCTCGAAATCGGCATCCTGCCATCGCAGGAAGCGCCGCCGATCAATGCTCCGGCGATCGCTCATATCGACGGGACTAACGCTCAGCCGGTGGAGGCCCCGGGCATATCGGCCATCGACATGGTCGGCCTTGTCTATGCCATGGGCGTCGCTTGCGTATTGCTGCGCCTATTCGCCGGCCTGTTGACGCTCGGACGGTGGACACGGACCGCGCGTCCCGTCTCTGATCCATATTGGCGTGCCGCTGTAGCCCGGGCGTCCGCCAGGCTGCGCCGGCCCGTCCGGCTGCTGGTATCATCGCAGGTCGGGGCTCCGTTGAGCTGGGGAGCAAGCTGGATCCTGATCGGCCCCGCGATCGAGGCCCGCCCTGAGCAGGCGGACGCCGTGATCGCCCATGAAATGGCGCATATCCGTCGCCTCGATTGGCCGATGCTCGTCATTTCGCGGCTTGCCGCCGCGCTGTTCTGGTTCAATCCGCTGGCTTGGCTGGTCGATCGCGAGCTTGCGCGTCAGGCCGAGCTCGCCGCAGATGAGGAAGCAGTTCGCCACGTCGCACACGCCGATTATGCGCAGACGTTGCTGACGGTTGCCAACATGGCCGCACACCCTGCGGCGTGTGGCATGTCGGCGCCGCGAACAATACTCGCGGTGCGGATCGGCCGGGTACTTGAAGGAACGCCGCGCCCGCCCGCCAACCGCTTGCTCTGCACGGCACTCCTGATTTGCGCGCCCGGCGTCATCGCGCCACTCGCCGCGGCGAAGCTGGTCAGCACGCCACTGGCAAACCACGATGCACCATCGGTGCGGGTACAATTCCAACCGCCGAAAATCCTTCGCGCCGTTCACATCCAGGACCAGCCAAAAGCGACGACACCACAGGCCAAACCACGATCTGTCGCGCGAACCACGGCGATCGCTGTTCCCGCCCCCAGCCCCGTGCCTGTCGTCACCACCCAGAAGCCGGAAAAATCACCAGAGGACGAGACACCTGCGCCCGCGCCGACCATGCGCCATGCGATGCTCACCCCGACGGAAGACGCCACCGAACGGCGGCGGGCCGAACGGCGAGGCCGCGCGATCATCGCGGCGGGCCGGCGTGAATTCGCCAAGGGACTGAGCGATTCCGCGAACGGCATGCGCAGGGAGGCGAACGCCCTGGAGGGCGCCGCCGCGCAAGACCGATTGCCGTCCAAGGATCGCGAGGAACATTTGCGCATGGCGCGATCGCTGCGCGTGCAGGCTGAGCAACTCGATGCGGAGGCCCGGCGGCTGATCCAGGAACCCCGGTCCTAGACATGAAGGCCGAGCTCGGCGGGCCGGCTCGAACCTGAATCCACATCATCCGAAACATCGCGCGATTCCGCGCCACGTGGCCGGCTTGTCCGGCGATCAAGGAGGTCGAAATGAAGTTGACCGGACTGATCCCCCTCGCCCTGCTTTGTGCATCGACGGCCCATGCGAACGACAGGCCGCATTCGACGATCGCACGCGTCCGATATACCGACCTGGCTCTCGATGATCCGTCGGGCCGTGCCGAACTGCGCCTGCGCGTGGCGGACGCGGCACAGCGCTTCTGCCAAATCCGCGGCGAGGACGTAACGCTCTACAAGTTTCGTAAAGATCCCAACGACTGCCCCGATCGACTCCGCAATTCGATCGTCCGCGAAATGCCGGGCGCGGTCTATCGCGCCTATAAACGCGCCCTGCGCGAAGCCGGCGTGAAATGGCGGCGCCTCTGATAAGCGCCGCCAGGAAAACAGATCAGAAACGGAAACTCGCCTCCAGCCCATATTGCCTCGGCGTGGCAGACGCGCAGGGATTGATGCGGTTGGCGTTGCCGATGAAACGGCCGACGAAACAGAAGGCGTCGTACCCCTTGTTGAACAGATTCTCCGCATAGGCGGTGAGCGTCCAGGCATCTCCGCCGATACCGAGCCGGGCATCGACCAGATTGACCGGCGCCTGGTTCTCGACATTGTCGAATCCCCAGTAGATGCGGCCGCGACGGACGAAATCGGTGCGCGCGGTCGCGTCGAGCGATCCGATATTCCAGCCATATTGCGCGGTCAGATTGATGCTGTGATCGGGGGTGAAAAGCAGGCGGTTGCCGTTGATATCGGCCTCGGTCAGGCCGGCGAATGCGTTGAACGGACCAAACTGGGTGATCTTCGAATCGACGACGCTGACGCCAGCGACAAGCTCCAGCCCCCGCATCGGCCGCAACCGCGCCTCCACCTCGATCCCCTTCGCCCGCGATTTCTGCGCGTTGATCAGGGCCTGCGACGCGGCGGCGGTGGAAAAGACGTAGAATTGCTGGTTCGAATAGTCCTGATAATAGATCGCGCCATTGAGGTTCAGCATTCCGTCAAGCGCGCGGGTCTTGAACCCGACTTCGTAGTTGCGCAGTTCCTCGGGTTGATAGACCCGGCCGAACACGGCGGTCGGATTGAAGCCGCCAGAACGGAAGCCTTCCGAATAGGTCGCGTAGATCAGGCTGTGCGCACCCGGCTTGTACGAGAGCGTGACCTTGGGCGAGGTCGCGGTGAACTTCTCCTTGAGCCCGGCGATGCGATCCTCGCGCCGGTCTTCATCGTAGCGAAGCCCGGCCGCCAGCTCGAGCTGGGGCGTGATGTCGAACTCCGCCTGCCCGAAGACCGAGCGCACCTGGTTCGGCTGATCGGTCGGCACGCGCTGCGCCAGCACCAATGTCTTGAGCGCGGGATCCTTGTTGGGGTTGGTGTTCACATACACATTCTGCGCGCGGATACGGTCCTGATCCTGGTAGAAGCCGCCGACCGACCAGCGGAACCGACGATCGTCGGGAGAGGTAAAGCGCAATTCGAACGTGGTCGACTTTGCGGTATCGGGAGAGGTCAGCACCTCGGTCAACGAACGTTGCAGAAAGTCGATATCCACGGTGCGCGGGATCGTCACCTTCTGGTGATTGGCGATCGCTGTGAACGTGCCGATCTCTGTCGCATAGTCGATCTTGCCCGAGAAATCGTTCACGGTCAGATCGGCTTCGGTCAGGTAATCGCTCTGGATGATCCCGGTGGGCAGGCCCAGCGCCGGCGGCACGTTGTCCGCGCGCCAATAGGTCGAACCCGAGTGGTAATCCATGCGGGTATAGGTGAAGTCGGCGGTGAGTTCGGCCGTCGGCGTGAACAGCAGCCGGGCGCGGCCGGCGCCGCCCTTCCGGAAATCGACGGGCTTGTTCAGGAATTCGTTCATGATCAATCCGTCGAACTTCTGCGCGACACCGCTGAAGCCGAAGAAGATCTTGTCCTTGACGATCGGGCCATAGATGCCGCCGCGAACCTTGTAGAGATCGCCATTGCCGATCGTGGCGGTGATATGGCCGGACCAGTCGTTGGTCGGCCGCCGCGTCACGATGTTGATCGCGCCGCCCGTCGAATTGCGGCCGTATAGCGTGCCCTGCGGTCCCTTCAGCACCTCGATCTGCGCGATATCGAACAGATCCTGCCCCATCAGGTAGGAATTGCCGTATACCACGCCGTCGACGACGAAGGCGACCGGCGCATCGGCGTTGGGATTGTTCGAAACGCCCCGGATCGTGAAGGTGCTGACGCTGGGTGACCAGTCTCCCGAGAAATAGACACCGGGAGTCAGATCGGCGAAGTCGGCGACCGACTGGATGCCTGCCGCCTGAATATCGGCGCTGGTGAAGACTGAAACCGACTCCGGAATATCCTCCAGCCGCTCCGCACGCTTGCGGCCGGTGATGATGATATCCTGCGTTTCCGTGGCGTCGGCGCTCGCGGCGGCATCGACCTGATCGGGAGACTGTGCCGATGCGATCGACGGCGCAAGCATCAGCGGCAGCGCGATCCCCGCCAGCAGCCATGCCCGGCATGTATCACGCGCGCCCGCGCTCCGTGCCAGCAGATCGATACTCCGCAGACGCCCCATTTCACGATTGCCCATCCCGCTATCCTCTCGCCCTGGCAGCGCGCCAGCCGCACCGCCCCGACCGGACTGCACTTTCTACAGTTCCGACCGGATGGTATGCATTCACTATGGAATGCTGAGTCTTGTCAATGGGATTCTGCGGAAAGCCTGCGCGGTTGCGCCCGCTGATCGGCGCGAATGCGGCGAAACGGCGCGAAAGCGAGGAATAGCGCGCCAAGCCCGAAGGGTGTGAGAGCGGCGGCGACCAGAGAAAGCGATCGGCCGACAGCGCGTGGATCGGCGAACAGATAATCGGTTGCGAGCGCGACGATGATCGGGCCAAGCCCGGTCCCGATCAGCGCGACGACGAGAAAATAGATCGCGGTCACCTGCGCGCGAAGCCGATTGGGCACCGAGAGTTGGAGCGCCGCCGCCGCCAGGCCGACGGGTGCACTCAACAACAACGTCGCCACCGCGATCCCGGCAAGCGCGAGCCCGGCCGACGGCAGCAATGGCCCAGCCACCGCGAAAGGGAGCGCGATCAGCCCGGCGAAGAAGGCCGTCCGCAACGGCGCGTCGCTGACGCCCGCCGATTGCCGGGCGTCGGCGATCCATCCGCCTCCGAACGCCCCCGCCGCCCCGCAGATCAGCAGCACCAGGCCATAACCAAGCCCCACCTCGCCCGCCGTCCAATCATGCACGCGCATCAGGAACGAGGGCACCCAGGAGATGAAGCCGATGATCACGATGCCGAGCAGCGAGAAACCGGTGGTCATGCCGATCAGCAGCCGGGGATTGGCGCCGAGATAGGCGAAGAGTTCGGCGCGCCCGACGCCCGGCGCCTGATCGGTCGCGACCGCGCCGCCATGATCGCGACGAAGGGGTTCGCGGATCGTGGCGACCAGCAGCGCTGCGGGCAATCCGATCAAGCCGACCAGTACGAAGACCGTCTGCCAGGGCCGCATCTCACCGATGAGCGGCGCGACGAGCGGCGGCATCCGCGCGATCGCCTCGATCACCGCGCCACCGACAAGCAGCGCGATGCCACCCCCGGCATAGACGCCCAGCGAATACAGCCCCGTCGCGCGCGCCAGGCGTTCGGGCGGGAAATAATCGGCCAGGAGCGAATAAGCAGGCGGCGACAACGCCGCCTCCCCCACGCCAACGCCCACCCGTGCAGCGAAAAGCTGCCAGAAACCGCGTGCCGCGCCGCACAAGGCCGTCATCAGACACCAGGTGACGATGCCGGCCAGGATGATGTTGCGCCGCGATTTCCGGTCCGCCAGACGCGCGATCGGAATGCCCAGCACGCAATAGAAAAGCGCGAAAGCGAGCCCCTGGAGCAGGCCGATCTGCGTGTCGCTGATCGAAAGATCGGCCTGGATCGGCGCCACCAACAGCGTCAGGATCTGGCGGTCGATGAACGAGACCATATAGGCCAGCGACAGCACCGACGCGACATACCAGGCATAAGCGGGCGACGGCCATGGCACATCGTTGCTGCTGTCCTCGACTGCCATCCGATTACCCTTTTCGATTGAGAATTCCGCCGGACGGTCACGAAGCGACGCGGTCAGGGCTGGATCACGACCTTTCCGTGATGCCCGCTTTCGTCCATGCGACGTTGCGCCTCCGCCGCCTGGTCGAGCGGGAAGCAGGCATCGACGTGGAGCGGAAAGCCCCCTGCCCGATCGAGCAGCGGCGCGGCATGAGCCCAGCCCCGTGACAGGGCCCTCCCCTTTTCGGCGAGCGTGCGGAAGAACAATGTGGACCCAAGCAGGCTGACGCGCTTCGCCATCAGCGGCAGGATATCGACGGTGCCGGTGCGTCCAGCCATCATCCCGATCATCACGATCCGCCCCTTCGGCGCGGCGAGCGAGACGCTGCGCGACAGCGTCTCGCCCCCGGCCATGTCGAGGATCAAATCATAGCCAGCCCCACCGCTCGCCTCGCGCAACTGCTCCTCGACGTCGCTCACGCGATAATCGATGGCGGAGACCGCCCCTGCCGCCCGCGCGACCGCGCATTTCTCGGCGCCACCGGCGGTGGTGACGACGGTGCAGCCGATATGGCGCGCGATCGCGATCGAGAGCGAACCGATCACGCTGGCGCCACCGTTGATCAGCACGCGCTCGCCGGCGCAAGGGCGCCCGCGATCGATCAGGCTGGTCCAGATGGTCGCCACAGCCTCCGGCACGCCGGCCGCCTGTTCGGCGGACAGGCCGTCGGGCCAGGGAATGACAAGACGCTCATCAACCGCGCAATAGTCGGCATAACCGCCGCCCAGCGACAGCGCCATCACCCGATCCCCCACAGCGAATCCGCGCACGCGACGCCCAACGGCCTCGACCACGCCGGAAACCTCCAGCCCCGGAATGACGCTCCAACCCTCCGGAATCGGCGCCTGTTGCTGCTGGAGCAGCAGGTCCGCACGATTGACTCCCGCCGCGTGAGTGCGGATCAGCACGTCGCGCCCGCCCGGCGCCGGAACCGGCAAATCCTTCAGCGCGAGCACCTCGGGGCCGCCCCGTCCCGTCACGACGATCGCGCGCATCATGCCAGCTTCTGCCGCTTGATGACGATGCCCGCCGCCTCTCGATCCCAAGTGTCCGCCGTCACCCCTTCCTCGCGCAGGAACGGCTTGCGAACCTTGTTCGTCGGCGTCTTGGGCAGCGCCGCCATGAAGCGGATATATCGGGGCACCATGAAGTGTGCCATGCGTGGTTCCAGGAACGCCGTCAGGTCGACTGGATCGATCGTGCGGTCCGGATGCGGCTCTACCACAATCATCACTTCGTGCTCGCCATATTCGCTGTCGGCGCGGATGGCCGCCACATCCTTGACGTCGGGGTGCGCCAGCACCTGCGTTTCCACTTCCAGCGACGAGATATTCTCGCCGCGCCGACGGATCGTATCCTTCATCCGATCGATGAAATAATAGCGGCCCTCCGCATCGCGCCGAAAGGCGTCGCCCGTATGGAACCATCCATTGCGCCAGGCCTCCGCCGTGGCGGCCGGATCCTCATGATAGCCATGGTTCATCGACCAGGGCAGATCCGCGCGGATGATCAGTTCGCCGACTTCGCCATCCGGCACCGGCATGTCATGCGCATCGACGATCCGGCATTCGATGCCGCTGCGCGGCCGCCCGCAATAACCCTGCACCGTCGTGTTGACCTCCGCGATCAGCGGGATCGGCGCCTCCGTCATGCCATAGCCGGTGGTGTAGTCGAAGCCGTGCCGCCGGGCGAGACCGATGGTGACGTCGTTGACGGGCGCGACGAGCACCTGGCGGAGCGGATTGTCGAGATCCCTGGAGGACGGCGGGATCTTGGCCAAGAAGGTCGTCATGCTGCCGACCATGCCGCAGGTGGCGACCGCGTTGGTTTCCCGGACCTGATCCCAAAAGCCGTTGGTGCTGAAGGAATCGAACAATGCGATCGTGCCACGTCGGGCGAGCGTGCCGTATACGCCGCCGGCGGCGCCGATATGAAAAAGCGGCATGTTGACCATCACCGTCTCGCCCGCGTCGATAAATCCCACGGCGGAGACCCCGACAGTGTAGAAATGCAGGCCGCTGCACAGCACGCCCTTGGATGGACCGGTGGTGCCCGATGTGTAGATGATCGAATGCGTGTCCCACGGCTCGACGCCGCAATCCTCTGGTAATGCTCCATCATCAGCGTCGAGCGTATCGAACGCCTGTACGGTGATCTCATGGTTCACGACCGGCGCCGCGTCACCCGCGACGAAGAGGTGCTCGATCCGTCCTATCGATACGGCGTCCAGTCGATCGACGAGCCCGGCATGGGCGATCATCACCCGTGCGCCCGAATTGGCGATGACATGTTCGAGCAGGCCGCCGCGATAGGCGATGTTTATCGGCGAGTAGACCGCGCCCAGGATCGCCGTCGCGAACCATGACTTGAGCAATTCGGGACCGTTCGGCGCCCAGACGAGCACGCGATCGCCCTTGGCGACACCGAGTTCGCGAAGTCCGGCGGCGGCACGGCGGGCATGGCCCAGCGCCTCCGCCCATGTCCAGGTCGCGCCATTTTCGAAGCGCACAAGAATGCGATCGGGATGTTCGGCCGCGCCGCGATCGATGATGCGGCCGAGAACGCAATCGTCCCGTCGCGGCATAGCGGGATCGTACCAGTCAGGATTGTGCGTCATCGCGTCTTCGTCTCTCCGCATCCTGGCCATCATCCGTGGCCTCCGCAGGAGATACTACATACCATCCGGTCGGTATCAATAGATTTTTGCGTCCAACTTGTCTTAGAGGCGTCGGCGGTAAGATGCTGGCGTGTCGCCGAACGTCCGACGGAACACGGCGATGAACGCGCTGGCGGTGGAAAAGCCCAGATCGAGCGCGACGTTGGTGACCGGATGGCCGATCGCGAGCATTTCGAGGGAGCGCAACAGCCGGACACGCTGGCGCCACGCGGTGAATGTGAAGCCCGTCTCCGTGACGAAGCGGCGGCTAACTGTTCTTGCGCTGACCCCGGCCCAATCCGCCCAACCATTCAGGTCGCGCATATCGGCGGGATCGTCGGCCAGCGCACCAGCGATCCGCGCCAGACGGGAATCGCGCGGCATCGGTAAGCCAAGCGCCTCACGTGGCAATGTGCGGATCTCGTCCAGCACCACCGCCGCCAGATGCGCGTGGGCCGGGCCAAGCGGCGACAATGGCCAACCCGCAGCGCGCATGACAGCCTCACGCAACAGGCCCGATATACGGATCGCACAAGGATTGCTCGGCAGATCGACGCAAGCCGCTTCCGAGACATAGGCGGCCCATCCCTCGAACGGACCATGCGATCTCGCCCAATGACGATGATGTGGCGGCAGCCAGACCGCATGGATCGCAGGTACGATCCACACCGCATCCTCCACGCCCACCGTCAAGACTCCCCGACTCGATCCAAACAACTGCCCGCGCGCATGCGCGTGCGCCACCGCCCCCAATTCCCCATCCTCCTTGCCCGCCGCGACAAAGAAAAAGGGTTCGGCGGCGGAATCGAGAAAGGACGGATCGAGCGACAGGTCCACCATGGCGCCATTATGCCATCGAATGGCATCAACACGCTACAGCCGCCATCGATTAACCCGCTATCCTGATACGATCAGCCAGGGAGCCGGCGATGAGTACCGACAATATCCAGCTCGATCTCGACACGCTCTATGCGGCGCCGTCGCCGATGATCGAAAAAGCGATGCTCGACCGGATCGTCGAGTTCCACGAAGCCTATCTGCGTGTGGCGACGTTCTTTTGCCTCGCGACCGGCCGCGGCGATGGGCTCGACGCATCGCCGCGCGGTGGCCCGCCAGGATTTGTTCATGTGCTGGACCCGCGCCAGATCGCCTTTGCCGATTGGCCGGGCAACAACCGCATCGAATCGATGCGCAATATCCAGGCCGACGATCGCATCGCGATGCTGTTCCTGTTTCCCGGGCTGGAGGTGTTCCTGCGCATCAACGGTCATGCGCGCGTCTCGATCGAACCCACCCTGCTCGATCGACTGAAGGAAGGCGGCCGCATGCCCAAGGCCGCAACGGTCGTAGCGGTCGATCAGGTGCTGTTCCACTGCGGCAAGGCGGTCAATCGCGCCGGCCTCTGGTCGCCCGATGCCCATATCGATCGAAACACGCTGCCCACCGTGGGCAAGGTGCTCGTCGCACTGGCCGATCTGCAGGACGCCGATGCCGACGCCTTCGATGCACACTATGATCACGCCGTTCGCCACGAACTCTATTGAAGCACATAACGCCTTCCCTCAGCCGCGTTCGTGAAGCGCGTCAGAAGCTCGCCTTCACCTTGGCGCCGATCACGCGCGGTCGGGGACGGGTGCCGAAACCCAGCGCTTCAAGCGGATCCTGCCGACCATTCTCGCCCAGCAGATTCTCGCCGAACAGCTCGACGCCCCAGCGGCCATGCTCCAGCCCGATCCGCGCGTTGAGCATGTTGAGGGTGTTCGTGCGAAAGGCGACGATGTCCAGGCTGCGATCGGTGACGGTGCCGGGGCCGATCTGGTTATAATCGACGCGAACGAAACCCGGCCTCTCCGCGCTCCAGTCGAAACGATACTCGGCCGAGGCCGCGATCGAATAATCCGGGATATAGTCGAGCCGGTCGCCGGTGATGTTCGACGTCGAGGCAGGCAGCACAAAGACCAGTTCCGTACTGGTGACGTTGCCACTCAGTTGCAGCGTGAGATTCTTCACCGGATCGACAGCGAACGACCAGTCGACACCATAGATCTCGGCATTGCCGGCATTCATCAAACCACCGAACACGCCCTGGCCGAGCACGAAGGCCTGATACCCCTTATACTTGCTGTAAAAGCCGGTAACGTCCCAGCGAAAGCCGCCGGACACCCCCTTCGTGCCCGCCTCGTACGACCAGACATTCTCGGGATCGAAGGTGGTGTTCACCCCGTTGCCCTGAAAGCCACCACTGCGGAACCCCTTGGCGATATTGGCGTAGAGCGTGGCATTTCGGGCAAGATCATAAGACGCGTAGAAGCGCGGATTGACGGATTCAAAGGTCCCGGCCTGATCGGGTGCCCCGTTACGCGCGCGCTTGCGGCTGTCGTGGAAATAGCGAAGCCCGGTGCCCAATTGGAAACGATCGGTGACCGAAAACGAGATGTCGCCGAACACCGAGATCGTTTCCGACTTGTCGCTGGAATCCACCGAATCCACACCCAGGAACTCGCCCTCGGAATAAAGGTCGAGCACCTGCAGCCGGTCGATCGTCTCGTCGGTGTAGAAGGCGCCCACCACCCAGTTCAGCCGGCGCTTGCCGGTCGAGCTGAGGCGCACCTCCTGCGTGAACGACTTGCTGTCGAGCGTATCGCGATTGAAGGTCTCCAGCCCCGGCAGCTTCAGCGCGACACCCGCATTATATTTGTGCGCATCGACATGGCTGGTCGAGCTCATCAGTTGTACGCCGCCGAAATCATAGGTCGCCGTGAGGTTGTAGATCTCGTAATTGTCGACCAGCGCTTCTTGCGCCAGCGGATCGCCATTCGGAAAATCCACGTCATAATGCTTGTCGGCGCCTACTGTCAGGCCATCGCCCTTGTTGCGATGGACGACGACGGTGCCCGCGATGTCCAGTCCATCGGCAGGCCGCCACAGCCCCTTCACGCGGATGTTGCGAATAAGCTGGTCGTTGATATCCTTCCGGCCTGCCGCCGGCTGATCGATCCAGCCGCCGATATTGGCGAGCGTCCCCGAAACGCGGAAACCCAGCACATCGTCGATCACCGGCACGTTGACGAAACCGCTGAACCGCTCGCTGAAATCGCCGTGCCTGGTGGCATAGGCAGACAGGCTGGCTTCGCCCGAAACGCTGTTCAGATCGGGGTTGCGCGTAATGAAGCGAACGGTGCCGCCCGCCGACCCCTGGCCATAAAGCGTGCCCTGCGGCCCACGCAGCACTTCCACCCGTTCCAGGTCGACAAGTTGCAGGTCGAGCTGCCCCAGCGACGCCCCCGTCACCGGGATTTCGTCCATATAGACGCCGACAAGGGAGGCGATGCCGTTGGGATTGGCGACGCCACGCAGGAAGATCTGGTTCTGTCCCGGCCCGGATTCGATCACCACCAACCCCGGCACGCCGCGCGATAGATCGAGCAGCGAAACCGCCCCCCGCCGCTCCAGTTCGGCCTGCGATACGGCGGTGATGCTCATCGGTACGTCGATCAGCTTCTGCTCGCGGCGCGCGGCGGTGACGACAATATCGTCATAAACCTCCTCGCCAGTGCCGTCATCCGTGGTCAACGCGGCTTCATCCGTCATCGACGTGCGCATCTGGTTGCGGACGATCGCGATCGCGCCTGCGGTTCCGGCACGCGCGCTGAAGCCGCTATTCATCAGGATCGCGTCGAGCGCGGCATCGACGGTCGCGGTGCCGCGATACCCCTTCGACCGCGCGCCGCGCACCTCGTCGGCCTTGTAGATGATCGGACGCCCGGCCTGTCGACCATAGGCATCGAGCGCAGATTTCAGGCTCCCCGCCGGAATATTGAACTGGCGCTGCTGCGCATAGGCCGGTGTCGCGAGCGCCGCGATGCAGATGCCCGCCGCCAGCGAAGCATGATGGCCGTTGATCCTCATATCCCATCCCCCTTATCGGTCGCGTCCGCGCGTATCCGTCATGGGAGGGAGACAAGGCTGCGTCGCGAAACTGTAATGATCAGTCCGAAATTTTTATCGCCTCGGGCGTTTCGACCACTTTCACGCCATAGGCATCGCGCAGCAGCCGTGCGAAAACCTCCGGCTTGGAAGCGGGGAACATGCCGCCGATCCGGATCGCGCCTGCCTCCGCGTCGATCACCACCATCGGCTTGCTGTTGTAGCGATTGAACTCCGCCGCCACGTCGGACAGGCTGGTCTGGTCGAAACTCAGCATACCCGTGCGCCACGCCAGCGCGCCTTCGACGCGCGCCTGCGATCGCGCCGTCACGAGCGTCGCATCGCCCTCGGCAAGAGCGATATCGCCGCGCGAGATGATCGCCGAACGCATATCGCGCCCACCATCGACCTCATCGACACGCACACGCCCTTCGAGCACCGACACCGTTACCTTGCTGGCATCGCGGCGAACCGAGAATTTGGTGCCAAGCACGGTGATCTGGCGATCACCGGCATGAACGACGAACGGGCGCCCCTCCAGATGCGCGACCTCGAAATAAGCCTCGCCCTTGTCGAGCCACACTTCACGCGCCCGATCGGTCACGGCGGTCCGCACCGTCGATGCGGTGTTGAGTTGCACCCGGCTGCCATCGGCCAGCCCGATCAACCGTCGTCCGCCAACCGGGGTCTCATAGGCCATGGTCCGGACCGCCGGAGCAGGATCGCGCGCGACCATGTACCCCCCGCCGATCATGATCGCGAGCGACGCAGCGATCGCACCTGGCACCCACCGACGACGCGGTGCCGGTGCCATCGATTCCACCACCTCGACGACGGCAGGTCCGAGCGCCCCGATCCTGTCCGCCTCACGCCAGCTATGCTTCAAACGCCAATAGGCCGCTCGATTGCCGTCCGCCTCGGCGAGCCAGGCATCGAGCGCGGACTGGTCCGCCGCCGACCAGCCGCCATCTTCCTGCGCGATCAGAAAGGCGGCCGCACGGTCGTTCGCCTGCTGCGCGCGGCTCATGCCTCACCGCCTTTCCGGTGGCGGCGGCCGAATTTGGGCCGGATCACCTTGCCGCTGCCCCCCAGCATGAAATCGGCGAGCGCCTTCATTCCCATCATCACCTGATGATTGACCGCGTCCTTGCCGATGCCAAGCCGTTCGGCGGTTTCCTGCACGTTAAGCCCCTCGATCTTGCGCAACCGGACGATCTCGCGCACGCGCGGGCTCAGCCGTTCCAGCCCTTCATGGACGCGGCGCAACGCTTCGCGCGCGTTCAGATGGCGCTCGGCTTCGAACAGATCGACCTCACGGTCGATCGTCTCGAGATCGGCGACCAGATCGAAGGACACGATGCGCGCGCGCTTGGCGCGGTTGATCAGGTGATTGCGCGCGATCGTGAACAGATATTGGCGCGTATTCGCGGGCAAACCGCCGCGCCCGCCCGAGATCGCGAGTTCGTATACGTCATGGCGCAGATCGATCACATCGTCCTCGACCCGCCAGTTGCGCCGGATGAAATGCGTGAGCGACCGTTCGAGAGGCAGCACCTCCCGGCAGAACCAGTCTTCGAGGGCATCGTCGTCGACCATAGGGCCCGTCGGCTCTCCCAGCACGCATCACAAAGTCAGGACAATCGAGCGCGCAGGAACTGTAACGCAAATCGCAAGACACATGCGAGGGGACGAAAAATCAGAGCGTCTTCCGCAGTCTCACAAGGAAGAACGGGTCCATCACCGCGTAGCGGCGTTCGACGGAAATCAACCGCCCGGCACTGCGCGGACCATCATAGAGTTCGCGCTTCCGGCTGCGCGAACGGAAGCCGATATTCTCGAACATGAAGCGCAGCGACAGGCCCGGTTTCACCGTCCAGTCCCAATAGATCTTGGCCAGAGGATCGCTGTTGGCGGCGATCGTGCGGATCTCGTTGATCCTGTATGAGGTTTCGCTGAAGCCCGTGTAGAAATCGGCGGTGATCACCGATTTCAGGCGCGGCAGATCCTTGATGATCGTGATATCGCCCTGGAACGGGCGTTGCAGCGAGATCCGCCGGCGCTCCCCCGTCACCGGATCAGTAACGCGCGAGCGCCGCCAGTTCGCGTTCAGGCGGATCAGGGTGCCGCTCGCACCCAGCCGGTCGAGCGGCAGGCTCAGTGCCAGCTTCGCCTCCTGCCGCATGCCGCTGCCGATGTTGCCCGGTGCGTCGAAGCGCCCCTCGATCGGGATGAGATCGATCACGTCACTCAGTTCGGAATGGCTTGCGGTCAGCGTGATCGCGCCACGATCCCAGAAACGGCGCTCCACCGTTCCTTCGAACAGCCAGGCCTGTTCGGGGGTCAGGTCGGGATTGCCCGCATTCACCGTGCCGGTATCGAGTGCGGCGGTGGTCGCGAAATCGTCAAAATCGAGCTGGCTGATGATCCGTTCGGCGCGCAGGCGCACTTCCCACCCCTTCGCCGGTTCTATCGTCAGGTTGAGCCGGGGCTTCAGGAATTGCAGCGAACGGGACTGACGCGCATCGCCGTCGACACCGATCGTCGAACGTTCATAGCCGATCGCCGCTTCAGCGGTCAGTTGATTCCATATCTGCCAACGCGCGGAGCCCTCGGCGTCGATGCGACGTTCCTCGACACGCACCGTCGCCGATGGCAGCGGCACAGGAATACCACCGCGCGCCAGGCTGCTTTCGGCATCGAGGAAATTGAAGGTCCGCTCGATCCGCCCGTCGATCGTCAGGGTCGGCACAGGCACAAAGGTGCCCGATGCGCGCATGATTGATTCACCAGCAAGCGATCGCTCGCGCGAGACCTGTTCGGGGCCCGTACCGGTCGAACGGGTCAGGATCCTGTCACGTTCCCGGCTTTCGAGCGCCAGCGCGCGCAAGGTCAGCCGCGACGAGACTTCGCGTTCATATTCGATACTGGCGACACCGCGATCGGTCGCGACGTCGGCGGCCACCGTCTCGTGAAATTCCGTGCCCGCCGCGTTAGTCAGGTCGGTCACGTCCCGCCTGTCCTGGCGGTCGCGTTCGCCGTTCAGGCTGAAGCGTATGAAATCCGGGCCATCGCGATATTCCGCAGCGCCGTTACCGCCGATGATGAAGCGATCCCAATCGGCCTCGAAGCGGCCCCAGTCGGTCAACCGGCCATTGCCGTCGCGGCGCGAAATACGGCCGATGCCCGAGATTGTCTGGTCCTTGTCCTCGCGCCAGTGGAGCACGCCTTCGAGCGAGAATTTGCGCCCCTTCCGCGATCCTTCGATGCGCGCGATCCGGGCGGGGGCCGCATTGGTGTAGAACTTCGTCATGAACTCGGCTGCGAGCGATGTCGTCGCGCCCACACGGCGGATGATATTGGCCACCATGGTCTGGCCCCGCATATCGATGCCCGGCGCACCGCCACGGATCAGTTCGATCCGTTCTATGCCCGTGATCGGGATGCGCCGCAGGATATCGTCGAGATTCTGCGATTTGGTCGATGGGCGCTGCCCGTCGATCAGGACATTGCCCCCCGCCCCCGCCAATCCGCGGATAGTGGTATCGCCGCGATCATAGGTGAAGCCCGGGATGCGCGTGATCATCTCCAGCGCCATGGTCGGCTGATATTCGGCGAAGAACTCGGGCGGATAGGAAATCACGCTGCTCCCGCCGCGCACCAGCGGCGCGGGCATCTGGGGCTCCGGATCCTCCTGGGCACGCAACGGCGCCTCGCCCAGCGCCCCGAACGAACAGATCAAGCCGGCAGCCAGCCCTCCGCGCATTTCCGTCTCCCTCGATCGGGAAACCTATCGACGCGCAAGGGGAGCGCAATTTCATAGTCAGGACAGGCGGCGCCCTATCCCCGCAGCGCGGTCCAGCCGAGCCAGAGCCAGCCGATGATCAGCAATGTTCCGCCAATCGGCGTGATTGCGCCCAGCCAGCGCGGTGCGCCGATCGCCATCGCATAAAGCGTCAATGCGAAGATCGCGCCGCCCACCAGGAACAAGGCAGCCGGCGCCTTCGCGCCCAGCCTGTCGACGATCGCCAGTGCCGCCACCGCATGGATCAACTGATAGGTCGCGCCGGTCTTCAACCATTCGGCCGCCTGTGGGGACGCGGCGCCATGCGCGCCGAACGCACCTGCCGCCACCGCGATGGCGCCCGACAGCGCCGCCAGCAACACGATCATCCGCAATCCTCCTTGAGCCCGGCATTGCGCTGGCTGAACATGCGATCCATTCCCGCGCGGATATCGCCGGTCTCGCTCTGCACCTTCAGCCGGGCCTCATCGCGCGCGCGATAATCGGCCTCGGTATGGTCGATCTCCGCATCGTCGATGCCCAAAGCGCGCATCGATTGCCGGGCGAGCGCGATCGCGCTTTCGAACACGTCGCGCACCGCGCCCGCGACAGGCGCGGCGCCGATCCGCATCATGTGACGCCGATCATAGGCGCGCAGCAGGATGGAAGCGTCGGGAAAAGCCTTGGCGATCAATCCGATCGATGCTTCATCGAGCCGGTCACCGTCGAGGCAGAAGATCAGCGCCTGGGCATCCTCGGCACCCGCGCGGCGCAGCAGATCGACGCGCGTGCCGTCGCCATAATAGACCTTCATACCGAAATCGCCCGCGACCGCGATCGTTTCCGGGTCCGAATCGATCAGGGTCACCTGAACGCCCTGGCCGACCAGCATCTGACCGACCGTCTGGCCGAAACGGCCATAGCCGACGATGATCGCCGACGCGCCGTCACTGATCGGCCCATCGAGCTTCGCCGCACCCGCGCGAGGCTCGGCACGGAACCGCCGGGTGAAGGCCATCAGGAACGGCGTGGTCGCCATCGAGATCGTCACGACCGCGCCGAACAGGCTGGCCGCCTCCGGCTCGATCAGCATCGCATCCTGCGCCTGTGCGAACAGGACGAAACCGAATTCGCCGCCCTGGCTGAGCAGCAGGCCCAGCGCCAGCGCCTGGCGCCACGCCATACGGAACAACAACCCCAGTCCCATCACGATCGCGGTCTTGGTCACGATCAGCGCGGCCGCCATCGCGATCACGAACACCGGCCGTTCGGCGATCACGGTCAGATCGAGCATCATGCCGACCGCGAGGAAGAACAGGCCGAGCAATATGGTGCGGAACGGCTCGACATCCGCTTCCAGCTCGTGGCGATACGGGCTTTCGGCGAGCATCACGCCCGCGACGAACGCACCCAGCGCGGTCGACAGACCCAGTGCCTCCATCACGGCCGCGCTGGCGATGACGGTGAACAATCCGGCAAAGACGAACATCTCGCGCTCGCCGAGATTGCCGATCAGCCGGAACAGCGGATTCAGGATGAAGCGCCCGGCAAGCACCAGCCCCACCACCGCGAGCACCGTATAAAGCCCCAGCACCCAGCCCGGCGGCCCCGCCGCATCAGCGGGGTTGCGCGACAGCGCCGCGATGATCGTAATCAATGGGACGATCGAGAGATCCTGGAACAACAGGATCGAAAAGGCCCGTTCGCCGAACGGGGTGCGCAACCGCCCGGCCGATTGCAGCATCGGCAGCACCTGTGCGGTGGAGGACAGGCCGAGCGGCAGGCCCAGCGCCAGCGCCGCGGCCAGGGTGAAGGGCGTACTTCCATAGACGAGCAGCGCCACCGCGAGGCCGCACAGCGCGACCTGAAGCAGGCCGAGCCCGAAAATATCGTTGCGCATCTGCCACAACCGCGTCGGCGACAATTCCAGGCCAACAAGGAACAACAGCAAGGTGATGCCCAGTTCGGCGATGCCGAGCTTTTGTTCGGCATCGCCGACCAGCCCCAGCAGGTGCGGCCCAACCAGCGCGCCGGCGACGAGATAACCAAGCACCGCGCCGAGCCCGAGCTTGCGGAACAGCAGCACGAACGCCATCGCGAAACCGAGCAGGATCACCCCGTCGCGCAGCATCGGCACGCCGCCGCCCTCGTGCATCAGGCGCCCGCGGCGCGCACCGCAGCCTCCGTCACCGCTTCGAACGCCAGCCGGATCGATGGGTGCCGCGCGGCATGCGGCCGCGCCGGCAGGAAGATCTCCAACCCTGGCCAGTCGCCCGGATCATCACGCGTGCCCGCCAGAAACCCGGCCAGCGCGTCGCGCGCCGCCTCCAGCTCGGGCAGCGTCTTGCCGATCGCGGCCGCGCCCATCAGCGATGCAGATGCCTGGCCGAGCGCACAGGCGCGCACCTCCTGGCCAAGCGCCGAAACCCGCCCATCGGCATCGAGCATCACATCGACGGTCACACGACTGCCGCAGACCGGCGAGCGCTTCTCCGAGCTGCCTTGCGGCGCCGGCAGGCGCGCATGATGCGGGATGGTCGCGGCGAGTTTCAGGATCGCGGTGTTGTAGAGCGGCGCATTCATTTCGACGCGTTGCTCGCGGACGCATCATTGTCAGGCGCGCCGCCATCCTCCTGCCGCTCCTCGACAAAATCGACCAGCGCACGGCTCGACGCGTCGAGCAGGGGATAGGTATAGGATTTGGCCATCCATTCGGGGCGCTGGGAACGGCCGCCATAAAGCGTGTCATAGACCAGGCTGACGCCCAGATAGATGACGGTAGCGATGATCAGGCCCTTCAAGGCGCCGAAGCCGATGCCGAGCACGCGATCGAAGCTGCCGAGCGCCGACTGCCGCGTGCGCCGCCCCACCGCGCGCGCGGTCAGCCGGCCGGCGAGGAAGGTCAGGCCGAACACCAGCGCGAAGGCGAGCACCATCGCGCCGCCCTCCGTGCCCACCCAGTCGCGGACGAGCAAGGTCGTCGGCTCGTGGAACATCTTAACCGCGAAAACCGCGACGATCCATGCGAGCAGGGACAGAACTTCGGTCGTGAAGCCGCGCAGGAATCCCAGCACGGCGGCGCCGCCGACGAGCAAGAGAACGATGATGTCGAGAGCGGTGAAGGCAGCCATGGGTTCCAGCTAGAGTATTTTCCAGTCAGGTGGAATCACCTGACGACTCGGAGGATGCCAAAAAGCCTACAGCCCAAGTTCACGTAAATTTGAATCCGCTTTCGGCGACTGTCATCAAATCTCCACCGTTTCTGCACTTGGGGTGTCGAACGCCGCGCTTCAACCGGGGTCGCGCGCCAGCATATGATCGACGAACTGGCGCAGCGTGCGAAAGCCAGACAGCGTCAATCCGCCCTTCTCGCTACCGACCGCAGACGGCACCAGCGCCCGGCCGAAACCCAGCTTGCCCGCTTCCTTCAGGCGCAGGGCGCCATGCGCCACCGGTCGGATCTCGCCGGAGAGCGCGATCTCCCCGAAGGCGACCGCGTCGGACGGCACCGGGCGCTCGCTGAGCGCGGAGACCAGGGCGGCCGCCACCGCAAGATCGGCGGCCGGATCCGACAGGCGATAGCCACCGGCGATATTGAGATAGACCTCGCAGGTCGAAAAGCTGAGCCCGCACCGCGCCTCCAGCACCGCGAGCACCATCGCCAGCCGTCCCGAATCCCAGCCGACCACGGCGCGGCGCGGCGTGGCGCCGCTCGCCAGCCGCACGGTCAGCGCCTGGATCTCGACCAGCACGGGTCGCGTGCCTTCGAGCGCGGGGAACACCGTCGATCCCGTCACGCTTTCGTCGCGATTGGTGAGGAACAGAGCGGACGGGTTCGAGATTTCCTCCAGTCCCTCAGCCGCCATCGAGAAGACCCCGATCTCGTCGGTGCCGCCAAAGCGGTTCTTGATCGCGCGCAGGATGCGATATTGATGGCTGCGCTCGCCTTCGAAGCTGAGCACGGTATCGACCATATGTTCCAGCACGCGCGGCCCGGCGATCGCGCCATCCTTGGTGACATGGCCGACGAGCACCAAGGCCGTGCCGCGTTCCTTGGCGAAGCGGATCAGTTCCTGCGCCGAAGCACGCACCTGGCTGACCGTGCCCGGCGCCCCTTCGATCAGGTCGCTGTGCATGGTCTGGATCGAATCGATCACCAGCAACGCCGGCGGTTTGCCGCTGCCGAAGGTAGTCAGGATATCGCGCACCGAGGTCGCCGCCGCCAGTTGCACCGGCGCGTTGCCAAGGCCAAGCCGGCGTGCGCGCAACCGCACCTGATCGGCGGCCTCCTCGCCCGAGACATAGGCGACGCTCATCCCCGAACAGGCCAGCCGCGCCGCCGCCTGGAGCAACAGCGTCGATTTTCCGATACCCGGGTCGCCGCCGATCAGCGTCGCCGATCCCTCGACGAAACCGCCGCCCAAGGTGCGATCGAGTTCCTTGATCCCCGTCGCCGCCCGCTCCGGCAAGGAGATGTCCGCATCGAGCCCGACCAGCGTGACCGCCCGGCCGCCCGATTGCAGGTTATGCTTGGCGGCAAAAGGCGTAACGACAGCGGCCGCCTCCTCCACCAGCGTGTTCCATTCGCCACAATCGACGCACTGCCCCTGCCATTTTGGGGAAACCGAGCCGCAAAGCTGGCAGACATATCGACGCTGGGGTTTTGCCATGGATGTTCCCTAACTGTTCCAATCGTCGAACGCCAGACGCCTTTGTGCGTTGTCACGCCATGGTCGTACGATTTTCCGCCTGCCCCCATTGCTTCAGTCCGGCTATGGCGTCCGCATGATGCGCGTCGCGAGCTACAATATCCGCAAGGCCATCGGCACCGATCGCCGCCGACGCCCCGAACGGACACTGGAGGTGCTCAACGAGATCGGAGCCGATGTGATCGCGCTGCAGGAAGCGGACCGGCGCTTCGGCGCACGCATCGGCGTCATCCCTCTCCACATGCTCGACGAACATAGCGACTATGCCCATGTCCCCTTCGACATGCGGGCGAACAGCCTGGGCTGGCACGGCAACGCGATCCTCGTGCGCAAGTCGGCAAAGATCATCCGCCGCGAGGTGATTCACCTGCCTGCACTCGAACCGCGCGGCGCGGTACTGGCCGATATCGCGCTCAACGGCGCGACGCTGCGCATCGTCGGCATGCACCTGGACCTGTCCGGGCTATGGCGTCGCCGCCAGGCGCACGCGCTGCTCCATCATCTCGACGCCTGCGCACCGATGCCGACCGTGATGATGGGCGATCTCAACGAGTGGAGCCGCCAATCGGGCTGCCTGCGCGATTTCGGCAAGCATTTCGCGTTCGCCGATTGCGGCAAGAGCTTCCATGCCCGCCGCCCGGTCGCGATGCTCGATCGCATCATGGTTTCACCGCATCTGGAAGTGGCCGACAGCGGCGTCCATCTGAGCGCGGCGGCGCGCAAGGCATCCGATCACCTGCCGATCTGGGCGGATATCACGCACGCCTCAATCTGATCTCGATCAAGGCCCCTATTTCCACGCGCATGCTGCGGATGCCGCCGCCGCTGGCCGCCAGCAACGAACGCGCGATCGCCAGGCCAAGCCCCGATCCTCCCTCGGAACGGCGGCCGGTATGGAAGGGTTCGAAGATGCGCTCGTGATCGGCTGCCGGTACGCCGCGACCATTGTCGGCAACCGAAAGCAACAACCCGCCCTCATCCACGCGCGCTGAAATCCCGATTCGCACAGCCCCCGCCTGGCGGCTGTTCTCGACCAGAGTTTCCAGCACCGCCTCGATCACTTCAGAGGGAACCGCCGCCGCCGGCAGATCCCCCGGAATCGCGATATCGATCGCCAACCCTTCGCCGCGATGCGCGTCGGCCACGCGCCGTGCCGGCCCGGCAAGCCCGGTGGCGGCGTCGTTCGGCATCACCGTCATATCCGCGCGCGCCAGATCGAGCAGCCGCTGGACGAGGTGCGACAGCCGATCTGCATCGGCCATCGCGTTCGACAGGAAGCGCGTCCGTTCGGCCTCGGTCATCTCCGCGCCATGATCGCCGAGCAGTTCGAGTGCACCGCGCAGTCCGGCGATCGGCGTCTTGAACTCGTGGCTCACCGCCGCTGCGAAATCGCGCAGATAACGCGATCTCGCTTCGATCCGCTCCGCCATCAGCGCGAAATTCTCGTAGAGCGTGCGGATCTCGACCGCGGCGGTCGCGGGCGTTTCCGGGACCTCGACCGCACCGCGCGCCACCGACTCGGTGGCCCGGCTCAGCGCCTCGATCGGCCGGGCGATCGCGCGGGAGAGCAGTCCGGCCAGGAACAGCAAGGTCACGAAGATCGCGGACATGCCGAACAGGATCTTGCCGCGATCCTGATAGATGCCGAGGAACAGCCCGCGCGGGCTGCGCGACAGCATCAATCCGCCGATCACCTGGCCATTGGCGATCACCGGCCGCACATAATGGACACGGATCGCCGAAGCCCGGCTGAGCGCCTCCGCCGCATAACGCGCCTCATAGCCGCCGCGCCGGCGGAGCACCGTCATGCTCCGGCCGCCAAGCGCCGCTTTCACCTCCGGCACCTGCGCATAGCTGCGGCCCAGATCGGTGCGCCCGAGGACAACGACGCCCCGATGATCGAGCACACGGATCGATGCGAGCGTGGTCTGGACGGTATCCTCGACAACGGGCTTCAGCCGGCGTCCCGCGATCGCCGCGCGCGGATCCGATCGGTCGGCGACGATCGGAGCATGCATCACCGGCAGGATCGGCATCGCATTGAGATCGACGCGCGGCCGCTCGATTCGGAGCGGTCGCGGTTCCTTCGCGATCGGTTCGGGCCATGACGAGCGATAGGCACCGGCCAGTGCCGCCGCCTGCGCGATCAGCTCGGTTTCGGTCTGCTGGACCAGCGTATTCTCATAGACGCGCAGGAACACCGCGGCGACGCCGGGCAGCGCCGCGACGAACAACAGCACGCCGAACAGGATCGCGCGCAGCCGGATCGGCGGCCAATGCCGCTTGAGCCATTGCTTGAGCGGTTCGATCATCGCCGCTGGATGTCATCCCCGCGAACGCGGGGATCCAGGAGATGCCGGAGATCGCACACTATGCCTCTGGATCCCCGCGTTCGCGGGGATGGCAGCAGGAAACTCACTGAGCGGTCCCTGTACACACCCCGATCCGGTAACCGATGCCCGGACGCGTCTCGATCAGGTCGCCCGCCCCCAGCCCCACGAACTTGGCGCGCAGGTTGCGGATATGGCTGTCGATCGTGCGGTCGGTCACCGCGAAGCCCGGCCCGTGCAGCCGATCGATGATCGCATCTCGGCCAAACACCTTGGACGGCAGCGACGCAAGCAACAGCAGCAACTGGAATTCGGTCGCGGTCAGTTCCACCGGCTCTCCCGCCCAGCGCGCTTCCCAGCCCTCGGGGTCGAGCGACAGGCGATTATGGACCACCTGCCCCTGCGGTCCGGCCGCCGCCAATGCGCGCCCGCCGCGCTTCAGGATGGCGTTGACGCGGGCGACAATCTCGCGCGGCGAGAAAGGCTTCACGACATAATCGTCGGCCCCCAGCTCCAATCCCACGACACGATCGATCTCGTCGTCGCGCGACGACAGGAAGAGCACCGGCACGTCGCCCGTCGCCCTCAGCCGCCTGCAAACCTCGATCCCGTCGAGACGCGGCATATTGATGTCGAGGATGACGAGATCGGGATTCCATTTCTCCACGGCCGCGAGCGCGTCCTCCCCGTCACCCGCCTCGCGCGTTTCCATGCCCGCCTTGCCGAGCGCGAAGGACAGGACATCGCGGATATGCGGGTCGTCATCGACGATCAGGATCAACCGGCTCATATGGTACGCTGTTGTCACCGCTTGGGCTCCGCTGTCAAAGGTTCGGCGCGCTTTTCGCGTGCGATGGCTGAGGATGGCGGCGCAGCGACCACCGCCGGCGCCGTTTCGACGATCACCGCGATTGCCGGTTCGGGCGGCGGGAACGGAACGCCATCGCATCGGCGAGGGCCGACATGCTGCCGTTTCAGGTCCTTTTCGGCGATCAACCGCTCCGCCGTCCGGAAACGCCGGTCGTCGCGCCAGGTCCAGCCGCGCCAGTCGGTCAGCACCGGTTCCATCTCGTCCATCAGCCGGTTGCGCGACCAGGCCAGCTTTTCGCGCAGTGCCGCATCGCGTGTCCGCCCTTCAAGCTCGACGATCGGCAGCAGCGCGGAGGAACCAAGTTCATTCAGGTAGCAAAGATCGAGGTGCACACCCCGTCCCCCCGCCTCGCGCGCATGACGGACGTTCCAGGCGGCCGCCATCCGGCCGAGATCGACGACGCTGCACGCGCCGAGAACCAGCAGCGCCGCGACGGCATTCATCCCGATCAGCCAGCCATCGCTCTTGCCCCGCCACATGCGCAGGCAGATCAGCATCAGGCCCAGTCCGACCAGCCCCATCCAGATCAGCGCGGCGATCCGCAGCCGTGTCAGCGAATAGGCATCGATATAGTCGAAGGTCCGCAACATCGACGATGCAACGAGCAGTATATTCTGCGCCACCCAGATCGTCACCAGCGCGCGGATCGCCGGGCGACCGGCCGTCTCCGATCCCGGACGCATGGTAACGAGCACGAACAACCCGGCAAGCAACGCCGTCGCGATCAGCGGATAAGCGCCCTGATGCGCATAGTCGGCCATGGTCTGCTTGCCAGGCAAAGGCGCGCCGCTCCACAGAAAGGCGATATCGAGTCCGTTCTGCACCGCGAACAACGCGTTGAACGTCACGAGCGACAAAGTGACCGAAGCGGTATTGACGCCAGGCAGCGATAGCGGCGCACCGGCCGTCCGGGGCGGACCGAACGGCACGAAGACGAAGGGCCGCAGCAAGGCCCAGCCAAGTGCGAAGACCATGGCCACGAAAGCGGCGCGGACGGGAAAGGCCCCGTCGATCGCGAGCCCGGCATCGAGTTGCGCCAGTGCGTCGGCGATGACCGGATTGGCGGTGGCGAACAACGCCAGGAACACCAGGCTACCCGCGATCGGCAAAGCGACGAGCGGCAACAGCCGCAGACGCCCGCTCACCCGCCGGCGCGCCCGCGACCAGCGGCCGGCATCGATCACAGGCCCGACGGGAATCGAGAACAGGTGCAGCAAGAGCCGGATGGCCCAGCGCCGCACATCGTCGAACCCCGCCACCCGCGGGCTGATCGCCGCGAAGGCCAGAGCCGTCCAGCACAGGATCGCCGCGAGCAGCGACGGCGCCTCGGCCAGCACGCCGGCAAGCCCCGTCGCGATTGCAATCGCGACGATGGCGAAAGGGTTACGCCGGATCGCGGGGCGCAACGCCAACAGTACGGCGATCATGGCAAGCGCGAAGTAGCCGGTCGTTGCGCCGACATGGTGAAACAGGAAAAGCCAGTTGGCGAAGAGCGCGAGCGCGACCGCCGCGCCGAACTTGGCGGAATAGGAATAGCGAAGCGGCATGACCGGTCCCTCCCAGTGGAGACTGCATCATGGCTTGCGGCCGGGGAGCCATGGTCCGCCCAACGTGCTGCATCGGTGGAACTGTCGTGCAGAAATCGTGCAGGCGATGGCGATCGGGCTAGCCCGACTATCGCACGGAATAGCAAAAGTTGAGTTGCGGACTTTTTTTCTACAATTTAAGTAGACTTTATCGGAACAGAGGGCGCCTGGTCGCCGCCCTCCGGCTTTTCGCTGCCGATAAGACTCGCGGCTTTTGAAGGGATGCAGCTTGCTCCGCGTCAACAACGGCTAAAGCGCGATGCAGGGCAGCGTGACGCCCGGCTTCGTGATCCCCCCAGGTTAAGGGGAAGTGACGAATGCGAAGACACGTTTCCACGACAGACGGACTCCGCTCGCGGCGATGTCGCCGTTGAGTTGAACTGATCGCGGGCCACCACGCCCGCGCCATCCCTTTTGCACATCCATCAGCCGCGCCTGATCGCGCGGCGCCGGGCGCGTGCGCCCATCGAAAAGGCCCTGCGACATGACGACCACCAAAGAGATCAGCGAACTCTGGTATACGCGCTGCCCCGTCCCCACCCCCCTCGGCCTTGCGGTCCAGCTCGACTGGTTCGCCGAGGAATTTGGCCGCGACGGTATCGCCCTGCGCTCGATCCAGGAAACCAGCGATCCCAATGCGCGGGAATCGCATTTCGACCACAACCTGCCGCGCTCCTTTCGCCAGGGCGGCAATATCCCCGCGATCTGGGCACGCGCCAATGGACGCGACACGCGTGTGATCGGCCTGTCCTGGACCGACGAATTCCAGGCGATCCTGACGCTTCCCGGTTCAGGCATCCGCCGGGCACGCGACCTGCGCGGACGGCGGATCGGGCTGCCGGTCAATCCTATCTCGATCGATTTCAATCGCGCCAGCGCGCTTCGGGGTTTCGCCAAGGCACTCGAACTCGACGGGCTTTCGCTCGATGCGGTCGAGCGGGTCGATACCGTCAATGACGTCGCGAACGGTGTCGACGGCATCGCCACGGGCGAAGGGTTTCGCCGCCGCAGCCGTCACGGTTACCGCGCCGAGGCGCTGGCGCTCGTGCGCGGTGAGGTCGATGCAATCTATGTGAAGGGCGCGCTCGGGCTGGAAACCACGCGACTGATCGGCGCGCTGATCATCGCCGATCTCGGTTTCCATCCCGATCCCAAGGTGCGGATCAACAACGGCACACCGCGCACGCTGACCGTCGATGCCGGGCTGATCGAGGAACGCCCCGATCTCGTCACGCGCTTCCTGCGCCGCGTGCTCGACGCCGGTGACTGGGCGGCGGCACATCCCGACGAGGCGGTCGCCTATATCGCGCGCGAGGCGGGATCGTCACCCGACTGGGTGCGCGCCGCCTATGGCGAACATGCCAGCCAGCGGCTCGGCACCTTCCTGACCGAGGACGCGATCAACGCCTTGTCGGACTTCAAGGATTTCCTGTTCGCGCACGGCTTCCTGCCAGACGATTTCGACGCGCGCGCATGGATCGACCCGCGCCCGCTGGCCGAACTCGCCACCGATATCCGGCAGGTTGCCTGACGCTTTCGATCATCTGCCCACAAGCGCGCCGCCACAGAGCACCCCGGCAACGGGAGCAATCGCGCCCACTCGGAGGAATGAAATCTCGATGTTGAAATCCCGTTTCCGTTCGCATCTCGCACTGGCCGGCGCGGTATCGCTCACCGCGCCCGCGGCGCCGATCTGGGCACAAGCACCGGAGACCGAACCGGTCGACGCCGCAGTCGCCGCTGCCGATGACGGTGGCGACGCGATCATCGTCACCGCCAATCGGCGCGAGGAAAAATTGCACGACGTGCCGACCGCGATCACGGCGGTCGGCGGCGAGGCGCTGCAACGGCTGGAGGTCCGCTCGGCAGCCGAGATCATCCGCCTGATCCCCAATGCCTCGGCCGCGCAAACCGAGGGGCGCAATCGGCCGCGCTGGTTCATTCGTGGCGTCGGCAGCAACGACCCGGCGGCGAACGTCGTCAATCCGATCGGCGTCTATTTCGACGAAGTCTATGTCAATTCGCCCTTCTTCCAGGCGTTTCCGGTCTTCGACCTTGAACGCGTCGAGGTACTGCGCGGGCCGCAGGGAACCCTGTGGGGCAAGAACACCGTCGGCGGCGCGATCCACTATATCTCGCGCAAGCCCGAATTCGATCCGTCGGGCTATGTCCGCGCCGGTATCGGTAATTTCGGATCGGTTTTCACCCAGGGCGGCTTCGGCGGCGCGGTGGTCGATGACGTCGTCGCGGCGCGCGGCTCCTTCTTCTACGAGCGGCGCGGCAACGTCTACGACAATGTCGGCAGTGCGGAGAAAGGCACCGGCCGCTTCGACGACTTCGCCGCGCGCGTGCAATTGCTCGTCAGGCCCTCGGACGATCTGAAGATCCTGCTCTCCGGCCGCTTCCGCAATTTCGACGGCACCCCCATCCCGCGCTTCATCGAACCCGCCTTCCCCGACACGGCGGCGCTGAAGGGCGCGTCCGCCCCCGCCGACGATTACGGCAATGTGCCGACGGGCAACCGCGATCTCTACGCATCCAATGTCCCCGGCATTTCGAAGACCAAGCAGCGCGGCGCGACGCTCACGCTCGAATGGACGCCGGGCGACTACACCGTCACCTCGATCACCGCCTGGGACAAGGGCGACAACCTCAGCCAGGGCGATGCGGACTATACCGTGTTCGAGGGCTCACGATCGCGCACGGATCTGTCGAGCGAACAGTTCACGCAGGAATTCCGGATCACCAGCCCCCGTGACGATCGCTTCAACTGGATCCTGGGCGCGCATTATTTCTGGGAGGATTTCTCCTCCGACGCGTCGACCGCGACGATCGCGACGACGGCCTATAAGGATCGCGGCACCGGGCCGGCGCGCTGGCGCCACGCCTATTTCCAGAACGTCCTCTATGACCAGACGGCCAAGAGCTATGCGCTGTTCGGCAGCGGCACCTTCAACTTCACCGACGCGCTCAGCCTGACCGCCGGCATTCGCTACACATCGGAGAAGCGCGCGGCGACGATCGACATTTTGAACGGTGCGGGCGATGCGTCGCGCCGGCTCAACACCGTCGATCCGGCGACTGCCCCCACCGCCGCACGGCCGCTCGTCACCTTCACCGATCCCTCTACCTGGTGGCTCAGAAGCTCGGTGACCGCGAGCACACCCTATGTGCCCTTCACCGCATCCCCGTCGAAGACCTGGAACCGCCTGACCTGGGACGTCACGCCGCAATTCCGGATCAGCGACGACGCCCTGCTCTATGGCCGTTTCGCGCGCGGTTTCCGGTCAGGCACCTTCCAGGCAAGCGCCACCGCCGCCGCCCAGTTCGATCCCGACGGCATCGCGCCCGAGGATCTCTATTCCTACGAAGCGGGGCTCAAGACATCGTGGTTCGGCGGCAAGCTGACCGCCAATCTGGCCGCCTTCTATTACGACTACAAGAAGATCCAGGTGCTGGTGCAGGGCGTTCCCGTCTCTGCGGGCGGCACCACGATCTTCACCGCCCGGCTGATCAATGCCAAGGGCTGGTCGAAGGGCATCGAACTCGACGTCGCCGCGCGCCCGGTGAAGGGGCTGCGCATCGCGGGCAGCGTCGGCCTGCTCGACACCAATTACACCGACGACTTCATCCCCAACAATCCGAACACCGGGCTGCTGTTCGGCAAGGGCAACCAGTTCACCCGCGCCCCGCATTTCACCGGCAATATCGACGCCGAATACAGTTTCCCCATCGGCAACTGGAACATCGCGGTCGGCAGCGACTGGAGCTACCGCACCAGCCAGTATTTCACGGTCAACGCGCAGGAAACCGATCCCGCCGCCAACGACTATCTGGTCAGCCGCTATCAGCAACAGGCGGGCTATGCGCTCGGCAATGCGCGGCTTTCGCTCTCCGCGCCCGGCGACCGGCTGGAATTCCAGCTCTTCGTCCGGAACCTCACCGACAAACGATACAAGATCCTGACCTTCGGCACCCAGCAGGGAGCCCGCCTCACCACCTATGGCGATCCCCGCACCTGGGGCGCGTCGGTCTCCGCGAAATTCTGAAGAGGAACCAGGCCATGCCCAATTACCCCAAGGAAATCTGGTACACGCGCTGCCCCGTGCCGACGCCGCTGGGTATCGCGGTCAATCGCGGGCTGATCGACAGTGCGTTCGCGCCGCTCGGCGTCCAGGTCAATTCGATCCAGGACACCAATGATGCGAGCGCCCGCGCCTCGCATATCGACCATCACCTGCCGCACAGCTTTCGCCAGGGCGGCAGCGTGCCGGCGATCTGGGCACGCGCGGCGGGCGTCGAGACCCGCGTTATCGGCCTGTCGTGGATCGACGAGAGCCAGGCGATCATCGCGCTGCCGCAATCGGGCATCCGCACCGTCGCCGATCTGCGGGGGCGGCGGATCGCACTGCCGCTGCGCAAGGATCAGCGCATCGACATCTTCCGCGCAACCGCCTTGCGCGCGCTGCTCGCGGGCCTGTCGCTCGGCGGCGTTGGTGAGGACGAGGTCGAATGGATCGATATCGATGCAAGCGATCCGATATCGCCAGACGACCAGTCGCCGCTCGGTATCACGGCGCGGCGCGGCTGGAACGGACGCCCGCTCTACACCGCCGAGTTCCAGGCCTTGGTACGCGGAGAGGTTGACGCAATCCATGTGAAGGGATCGCTCGGCCAGGAATTCGCGTTCCTCGGCGGCGCGCATGTGGTGATCGACACCGGCTTCCATCCCGATCCGAAGGTCCGCATCAACAACGGTACACCCCGCCCGCTCACCGTCGATGCGGCGACGCTCGACCAATATCCGGAGATCGCCGAACGATTGCTTGCGCAGGTGATCGCCGCCGGCGATTGGGCAACATATAACCCGCAAGAAACGCTCGCCTATATCTCCCGCGAGACCGGCTCGTCGGAACAGTTCGTCCGCGCCGCCTATGGCGGAGACACGCTGCATCAGCGGCTTGGGACGGACCTGTCGGATGCCTCGATCGACGCGCTCACCGATTTCACGACCTTCCTGTTCGAACGCGGATTCCTGCCGAACCATTTCGACGTGGGCGAATGGATCGACCGGCGCCCGTTCGAGGCGCTGTTCGGCGCCGCCGCACGCGACGCGGCCTGATCGAACCGGAGGATCAGGATCATGTCGCGCAAATCCCTGTCGATCGCGGTGCTCGCGGTCGTCGCCCTTGCGGCGCTTGTCGCTTTCCAGTTCCGGGGCGGTACGCCGGCGCAAACCGCCGGCCTGCCCAGGACGCTGACCATCGCCACGATCGCCTATCCCTATAAGGGCCGGCAGGAATATAGCGGCCTCGCCCAGGTCGTGATCCAGCAGGGCTGGCTGAAGGAACAGCTCGCCAAAAAGGGCGTTGAACTCGCCTGGTTCCCGGTGCCGACCGCGGTCGGCGGCCCGCTGATCAACGAGGGGTTTGCCGGCAAGCGTATCGATTTCGCGGGCTATGGCGACTTCCCCGCGCTCATCGCCAATGCCGGCGGCGTCGAAACCCGGCTGATCGTACCGTCCGGACGCGGCCAGAATGCCTATCTGGTCGTCCGCAAGGGACTGGATGCCAGGAGCATCACCGACCTGAAGGGCAAGAGGATCGCGCTGCATCGCGGCCGCCCCTGGGAACTGCCCTTCGCCAAATTGCTCGATGCCAACGGCCTCAAGCTCGACGATTTCAAGATCCTCAACATCAATCCACCCGCCAGCCATGCAGCCCTTGCATCGGGCGATGTCGATGCGGTCTTCCTGCTCTCCGACGCGATCCTGCTCGAACAAAAAGGTGTCGGCCATATAATCTGGTCGACCAAGGAAGCGCCGACCGACTGGAAGATGCGCGCCGAACTGTTCGCGCGAAAGGATTTCGTCGACCAGCAGCCCGAACTGACGCAACTCGTCGCTGACGCCTATGTCCGCGCCGCGCACTGGGCGGCGCAACCCGAGAACCGCGCCGCCATCGCCGAAATCGCATCGCGCGGCGAAACACCGCTGAGCGTGGTCGAAAAGGAATGGGACGAGCCGCGCATCGCCTGGGCCGATCGCTGGTCGCCGCTGTTCGACGCGCCGGTGATCGAACATTACCGCGCGGCGGCCGACTATATTTTCAAGCAGGGACTGGTGCGTGAGAAGGTCGATGTCGACGCACTGCTCGACCGGCGCTTCGCCGATCAGGCACTCCGCAATCTGAAGCTCAAGACTTTCTGGCAGCCCGCCGCAACCAAGGCCGCCGCCGCACAAGGGGTGCCGGGGTCATGAGCGACCAGAACACCACCCTGTCCGATACGCGGTTCCTTTCCAGCTTCATCGTGCTCGCCGCAATCAGCGGCCTCACCGTCGGCCTCGGAAAGATCCTGACGACGCTCTACGCGATCTCGCTTGGCGCCACGCCGTTCCAGGTCGGCATCGTGTCTGCGATGGAATCGATCGGCATGGTACTCGTGACCGTGCCCGCCGGCTTCATCATCGCCCGCTATGGCGCGCGCGGCGTCTATTTCCTTTCAAGCCTGGGTCCGCTGCTCGTCAATCTCGTCATGCCGCTCAGCGGGTCGTGGATCGCGCTGGCCGCCGGCCGGGGGCTGATCGGCCTGTGCATCCCTTTCCGCATGGTCTCGATGAACTCGTCCTTCCTCGAACGGTTGAAGACGCTCGGCCAGGCGAAGGCGGGCTGGTATCGTGGCGCGCTCACCGGCGGCACCGCGATCATCGGCCCCGCCGCCGCCGCACTGCTCAGCCAGCGTGCCGGCATCGCGATCAGCTTCTGGATTGTCGCCGCCCTGTTCGGCCTGATGGCGCTGTTCAGCCTATCGTTCCTGCCGGTGCGCGATGTGCGCGGCGCGGAAGAGGCGCCTGGCTTCATCGCCGAACTGCAACTGATCTTCGCCAATCCCGGCGTTGCCGAAAGCTGCCTGGTCGAATTCGTCAGCAGCGCGACCAATGCGCTGTTCGGCACCTTCATCATCCTCGTCGCCATGGGATTGCCGCTGCTGACCGAACAGGACGGCATCCATGTCCTGCTGTTCCAGGGCGCGATCTCGGTCGCGATGCTGTTCCTGGGCGGGTCGTTCGTCCAGAGGCTCGCAACGCCTTATGCCTATGGCATCAGCCTTTCCCTCGCTGCGCTGGCGCTCGGGGCGCTCGGGTTGAGCGGCGGTTTCGCCGGACTGGCGATCGGCGCGATGCTGCTGAGTGGCGGCTCGGCGATCGTCCACCTCGTCAACGTCCGCATGCTGGCGAGCGTACCCGGTGGGAAGAGCAAGATCGCCGGCCTCTACAATCTCGCATCGATGACGGGATCGTCGTTCGGCGCGATCGCGGGCGGTTTCGCGAGCAAGATGGTCGCGGTCCAGTCGGTCTTTCTGCTCTGGATCCCGCTGCTGTTCGCCGCGGCATTCCTGATCACGCTGCTCCGCCGACGCAGTGCCACCACCACCTCCGTCGCGCTGGGAGAAGCCTGACCATGTCCGCACGCACCATCGCCCTCGGAACCGCCTTGCTTCCGCCACTGCTGGTTGTCGGCGCGTGGCAGGTCGCGTCGTCCGCCGGCCTGTTCCCGCCCCAGATCCTCGTCTCGCCATCGGAAGTTGCCGGGACCATCGCCGAACTGGTGCGCAACGGCGAGTTGGGCAACCATCTTGGAGACAGCCTGTTCCGGCTTTTCTGGGGGTTTGGCATCGGTGCATCGGCGGGGCTCGCCTTCGGCACCGCGCTCGCGCTGTCGCGGCTGTTCGAGGCACTGTTCCTGCCGCTGTTCCAGGCGGTGCGGCAGGTGCCGATCCTCGCCTTCATCCCGATGCTCGTGCTGCTGCTCGGCATAGAGGAAGGCTTCAAGATCACCGTCGTCGCGGTCGCCGCCTTCTTCCCCGTGGCGCTCGCCGCCTTCGATGGCGTGCGCGGCATTCCCAAGGGATGGCTGGAGGTCGCTCGCGTCTATCGCACGCCCCTGCCCGCGCTGCTCCTGCGCATCCTGATCCCCGCCACCGTTCCGCCCGTGCTCACCGGATTGAGGCTGGGGCTGACGCGCGCATGGTTGGTGCTCGTCGCCGCCGAACTGCTCGCCGCCGACAACGGCATCGGCCAGATGATGGAGATGGGGCGCCAGCTCTTCCGCATAGATGTGGTGCTGGCAGGCGTCATCATCAGCGGACTGATCGGCTTCTCGCTCGATCGCGGCGTCAAGCTGGTCGAACGCCGCTATACGCGCTGGAGGGTGGCATGAACCGCCCCCTGCCCCGTATCGCGCTGGGCCTGATCGTGCCTGCGCTGATCCTCGGCTGGTGGACCATCCAGTCCAATGCCGGTGGCGCGCGTGCACTCGCCTTCGTGCCGCTGGGCATGATCGCCACCACCTTCGCCGAACTGGCGACCGGCGGCCTGCTGCTCGACGATGCGCTCACCACCCTGTCGCGCGCCGTGACCGGGCTGCTGCTCGGCAGCGTCGCCGGCATCGCGCTCGGCGTCGCGATGGCGACGCTGCGTCCGGTCGACCGGCTGATCGGCCCGCTCTACCACGCGATCCGGCAGGTGCCTCTGCTCGGCTGGCTGCCATTGATCGGCCTGTGGCTCGGCAATGGCGAATCCGCGAAATTGCTGATCATCGGGCTCGCCGCCTTCTACCCGACGGTGCTCGGCACCTATGAGGGCATCGCGCATGTCGAACGCCGCTATCTCGATGTCGGCCGCGTCTATGGCTTCAACGCGCTCCAGCGTTTCCGATATGTGCTGCTGCCCGCCGCGCTGCCGCTGATCCTGACCGGCATCACCCAGGCGATCGCCTTTGCCTGGATCGCCACGATCGGCGTCGAGATCCTGCTCGGTGCCGGCGGTGGCCTTGGTGCGACGATGGGCGTCGCGCAAGCGCAGCAACGCATGGACATCATCCTGGTCGCCATCGCCGTCACCGCCCTGCTGGGCTTCACGATCAACCACCTCTTCGCCCGTCTGCGCGGCCATCTGCTGCGCTGGCAGGGCAACCTTGCCTGAAACGGAGACTCGCCATGACCGCTCATCCCCGTATCCTGCCCCAGTCCCCGTCTATCGATACCGCCGGAAAGGGTGCCCTCACCCTTTCAGGTCTTGCCAAGACCTTCGCGATCGACGGCCGCGCACTGCCGGTGCTCGACGGCATCGACCTGTCGATCCGCCCCGGTGAATTCGTCAGTATCGTGGGAGCGAGTGGCTGCGGCAAATCGACCTTGCTGCGGCTGATCGTCGGGCTCGACACCGATTATTCGGGAGAAATCCGGCTCGACGGCAAGCGCATCACCGGCACCAGCCTCGATCGCGGCATCGTCTTCCAGGATCATCGCCTGTTCCCGTGGATGACGCTGGAGGAGAATATCGGGCTCGCCCTGCTCAACAGCGATATCCCCAAGGAACAACGCGCGCGCATCGTCACGGAGCATATCGCGCTGGTGAACCTTACCGGCTTCGAAAAGGCCTATCCGCATCAGCTTTCCGGCGGAATGGCGCAACGCGCGGCGATCGCGCGCGCGCTGGTGACCGAGCCCACCTTGCTACTGCTCGACGAGCCGCTGGGCGCACTCGACGCGCTCACCCGCGTCCATGTCCAGACCGAGCTCCAGCGCATCTGGATGCGACAGCGCTCGACCGTGCTGATGGTGACGCACGATGTCGAGGAAGCGCTGTATCTGGGCGATCGCGTCATCGTGATGGCGCCCAATCCGGGACGGATCCGCCGCATCGTCGATGTCGACCTGCCGCACCCGCGCGATCGCAGCTCGCCCGTGCTGCACCGCCTGCGCGACGAGATCCTGGCCGAACTCACCACCACGCCCGATCCCGAGAACCTTGTCCGCTTTCCGGCGCAGGAACAGCGCGGATGAGCGCCGCATCGCCACGCAAGGCCGATCATCCGATCGAGCCGGTTTTTGTGGACCGCTGGTCGCCGCGCAGCTTTTCCGGAGAACCCGTGCCCGACGCGGTATTGCTGAGCGCTTTCGAAGCCGCACGCTGGGCGCCGTCCGCCTTCAACGCACAGCCCTGGCGCTTCCTGTTCGCGCGGCCCGGCGACGATGCGTGGGCGGATTATGTATCCTTCCTCAATCCGCGTAACAGTCTGTGGGCAAACCGCGCCTCGGCACTGGTCATCGTCGTGTCGGCGCGCGCGTTCGAACGGGACGGCAAGCCGGTCGCAATTTTCAGCCACAGTTTCGACACCGGCGCGGCCTGGGCCAATTTCGCGCATCAGGCGCTGCTACTCGGCTGGCATACCCATGGCATTGGCGGCTTCGATCGCGACGCGGCGCGCGAACGCCTGGGCATTCCTGACGATCATGACGTGCAGGCGATGATCGCGCTCGGCCGTCGCTCCAATCCCCAGGATCTGCATGAGGATTTGCGTGGAGCCGAACTGCCCAGCGGCCGCAGGCCGATCACCGAGACCATCTTCTCCGGGCGCTTCGGCGCGCCCGCTTTTGCATAAAAGGAGGACGCCGCATGACGATCCGTATCTATTGGCAGCTCAACCCGGCGGCCGAGAACAGCCGCTCCGAACCGACCGACCGGCCGCGCTATCAGCCGGTGATCCGCGATATCCGGACCGCATCGATCAACCGCTACGACTATTATGCGCAGATCGCCCGCGCCGCCGCGCTCACCGGGTTCGACGGGCTGTTCGTCGCGCATCGCGCCGATGCCGATGACAGCCAGATCGTCGCGGCCACGGTCGCGCGATCGGCGCCGCGATTGACGATCATTCCCGAATTTCCGGCCTCGGTCGGTTCGGCGGTCTATGCCGCCAAGCAGGCGGTGAGTTTTCAGCGGCTGGCGCATGGCCGGCTCGGCTGGGCGATCGCACCCGACGCCGATGCCGCCACCCGCGCACGCGGCGCCGACCAAGTTGCCGAAGACGATCTGATCGCGCGGACCGAGGAATTCCTGATCGTCGCGCGCGGTGTCCACCGCGAACGGCCATTCAGCCACAAGGGCCGCTTCTTCGAAGTCGAAGGCGGCGGGTTCGAGGCGCCGCTCAACGGCGTCGATTTCCCGCGCGTCTTCCTGCGCGGCACCGACGAGGAAGCGCTGTCGCTGTCGGCACGGCAAGCGGACGTCCATCTGCTCGACGACGCACCGATCGACACGCTGCGCGCCCATATCGAAACGCTCGACCGGCTCGCGCTGAAACAGGGCCGCAATCTGGAATATGGCATCCTGCTGCCGCTCGTCGCGCGCGAAACCGCCGACGAAGCACATGAGGTGCATGAGCCGAGCCTGGCCGGCAGTTATGACGAGATCGCGGACCGTCTCGCCGAACTGGCGGCACTCGGCATCGGTCACTTCGTGCTGACCGCTCAGCCGGGCTTCGAGGAAGCCTATCGCATCGGCCAATTCGTCCTTCCGCGCCTGCGTGCCCGTGTGGCGCCGGCCCGCGCTGCCTGAACAGGAGAGTTCCATGTCCATCGACTTCTACTGGCGCCTGCCCACCCATGGCTGCCACGCCAGCGTCCGTCGCGGCTCCTACGACCGGGGCGACTGGTCACCGCTCGTGCCGGGCAACCAGGCGCCGGGCCTGACCGCCACCGGCGAGGATGACGGCTACCGCTATATCGACCATCTGGCGGAGATCGCGAAGGCGGCAGAGATTTCCGGTTTCATCGGTGGGCTGATCCCGTCCTTTCCCAATACCGACGATCCCTGGGTGATCTCGCCACTGCTCGCGCGCGAAACCAAGAGCTTCCGCTTCATGATCGCGTTCCAGCCCGGCTTCCTCAATCCGGTGCAGGCCGCGCGGTTGTCCGCGAGCCTCCAGCGCGCGACGGGCGGGCGCACCGTCTACAACATCATCACCGGCGGCGGCGGCCCTTCGCAGCTCTGGTGGGGCGACAGCTTCAGCCATGACGACCGCTATGGCCGCACCACCGAATTCCTCGACGTGCTCAAGGGCGTCTGGAGGGATCAGGATTTCAGTTATGACGGCCGCTTCTACAAGGTCGAGCATGGCGGGCTTCCGCCCTTGCTGGGGCGCGAGGAGATTCCAGAGATCTGGTTCTCGGGTTCTTCGGATGCCGCACTGCAGTCGGCCGCCAAGCACGCCGATTATTATCTCTCCTGGCTCGAACCCTTCGACCAGCTCACCGACAAGTTCGCGCGGGTGAAGGAGCGGACGGCCGCGCTCGGCGGCGAACAGAAATGCGCCGTGCGCGTCGATCTGGTCGCACGCGCGACCGAGGAGGAGGCGTGGCGCGACATCCGCATCGGCTTCGAGAATGTCAGCGACGAGACGCGCGCGCGCTGGCGCGGCCAGCCGACCGACTCCGTCGGTGCGGCGCGACAGGCGGCGCTGAAGCCGACCGAGGCGAAACGCTATGACGATCTGATCGTCGCCCCCAATCTCTGGGGCGGATTCAATCTGCTGCGCGGCGGCCCCGCGGTCGGCATCGTCGGCAGCTACGAACAATGCGCCGCGAAGCTCGACGAACTGATCGCGCGCGGGACTGACGCCTTCATTCTCGCGGGCACCCCGCATCTCGAGGAAGCCTATCGCGTCGGCGAGGAAGTTTTGCCGTTGCTCGGCCGCAAGGCGGAGACGCTGCTTCAGGCCGCCGAATGATTTTCAGATCCAACCCAGGAGACCGATCATGACGACACTCAACACCGGCATCACCGATTTCGCCGCGCAGGCGGCGCGCGACGCCGCCATCGCCTTTGCCGGGCTGCGCGACACCCACACCATCTCGCCCAGCGGCACCGTCAATTTCGTCGAGCGCGTGCCCGGCGAGGCCGTGGTCGTCTCGATCGGCTATCCGGGGCCGTTCGCGCCCGATGCCGAACTCAAGCCCACAATCTACACACTGGAAGGCGACGTGCTGCAAGGCCCGCCCAACGCCAATCTCGGCGGCGGCCGCTATCTGCCGATCTTCCGCGCGCATGACGACATCACCACCGTGAGCCATGTCCATACGCCCTATCTGGGCGCCTGGTCGCAAAGCCATCGCGCGCTGCCGATCCGCTATGTTCCCGTCCAGCGCTGGACGCGGGCTCGCGAATTGCCGATCTATATCGACCGCCGGCAGGGCGAAGCCAATTTCATCCTCGAAATCCTTGCCGAGGATCCCCAGGTGCCCGCGATCCTGGAAGCCAATGGCGGCTCGACCGCTTGGGGCCGCAAGGGCCTGCTCGCACTGGCGAACTATATCGTTCTGCTCGAGGAAGGCGCGCGGCTCCAGGCGCTGGCCGAAACCCTTGGCGGATCGCGGGATTACGGCCCGGGCGTGCTGGAACAGCAATGGAAGATGTCTGGCCTGATCCGCGAAACCGACCGGTTCGAGGAAGCGATCGCGGCCGAGTGAAGGCCTGCGCGGGAAGGCCATGGGGTCTTCCCGCGCACCGAAACCATCAGCAGGTCGGCAGAGGGATGCCGAGCGGGCCCCGGCACTTCTTCTTGCGCCCGCCATCACCGGCTGGCCCCTCGCTGGAACGGCGGTTGCCGCCCATGCCGCCACCCATGCCTTCCATATCCGCGCCCACCATCAACATAGTGTAGGAGCGGAAACGCACCTTCGCCGTCCAGTCGATATTCCACACCGCATTGCCGGCGGGCTTGGGCGGATAGGAGAAATGCGCCTCCGGCCCGAAGGCATTCAGATAGCCGATCATCATCTCCCCCGACGCCTTCTTGACCTCGGCCGGGATCTGGCAGCTCGTTTGCGATGGCGGCATCACGATCTTCTTGGCGATCAGATTGGAAACCACCGAAGGCGGCAGCCAATCCCACAGCCCGCCGCCGAACTCGCGCGCGGCGCTGCTCGTCCACCAGACCATGTCTCCGCCCTTGTCGTTGCGGTCCATGCCGCCCATCGTCCAGGCGACATAGCCGGTGGCGGGCTGGACCGAATTCCAGCGGACCATCACCGAACCGTCGGACTGTTCGCTGGTCTGGGCGTTGACGCCGGGCATATAATCCTGCGCCAGGGTAAAATTGATATCCGATCCCGCATTGCTGGCGATGCGGTGCCCGCCCACCAGCGACGAACCGGATGTGGGCTGCTTGCTCGACTTGCCATTGGGCCATTCCATATAGGATCGGCTGTTCGCGGCGGTGATCTCGCGGATGATCGGCACCGCGCTGCTGAACAGCCCCGGCGGCATCTGGCCCGCAGCGACCTTGGCGAAATCGATCACCACGGGCTGGCCCGGTCCCGCCTTTGCCCCGCAACCCCAGTAAAGCAGCAGCCTGCCCCTGGGCCGTTCGAAACCCTCGGGCTCGGTTCCCGGTTTGCGGACGGGGCTGACCAGCGGCACCGATTTGCCGAGCCTTGCCTGTGGCAGGAAGAAATGATCGCCCTGCGGCGGCGGCGCGGTCGGCGCCTGGTTCGATCCCAGCCGCAGATTGAGCTGATAGGCGACCTTGCCGTCCGGACCGCCGCCCAGCATCATGCTGAGCGCCCCGCCCATGCCGCCGCCGCCCGCCATCGCGGCAAAGCCCGACATGGTCGCCACGTCCATCTCGTACCGCTCCTTCGGGCCGGTGGTCTTCTGCGCCGATCCCGGCACGGTGGCGATGATCGCGACGATCGCGGCGATGGAAACGAAACGCAGGCTCGAACGCATGAAACCCTCCCGTTACGGCGTGGGATTCCGCTAGCGCATCGGCGGAATCGCGTCTTGGGCTCAGGATCAGGGTTTTGCGCTAGATCAGAGCCAGCAGGAATTTTCGAACGGCCGGAAATTCCTGATGCATTTTATCCGCAATGGCGCATAACATCCCGAATCTGAAGGCGGCGTGGGGGCGCTTCTGCTGTTCAGGGAGTCGCCGGGCGATGCGGTTTTCCAGTGACGACATTCCGCCCGAAATGCGCGCGCAAGCGATCGAAAGCGCATTCGGCGCGCATGTGCAGGGCATGGTGGATTTTGTGGACGACGAGCCGGTGCGCGTCGACATGGGGCTGCGCGGGCTCGCCAGCATACACATCGCGCGGATCGATGCCTCGCCGCTGCGGCTGATCACCCCGTCGGACGACAATGGCCTGCTCTACCTCAGCATCACCGCATCGGGCGGCGGGCTTATCGACGCCCGGGGCGAAGGCCGCACGGTGAAGGCAGGCGACGTCAATGTGATGCGCCGCGATCGGCAATGCACCACCGTCGTCGCCGAACACAGTACGATATTGAGCATCGCCATGCCCCGCGCGACGCTGGTTCCCCGGCTCGGCAGCATCGACAGCCTCCACGCACCGCAGGTCCACTCATTACCCGCCGCGCGGCTGCTCGAAAGCTATGCCCAAGCGCTGCTCGACGATGGCACCGATCTGAGCATGGAGGAACAATCGGTCTTCGCCGGCCATCTCGTCGATCTCGCCATCCTGACGCTGGGCGCCAGGCGCGACGATGCGCACGAGGCAACCAAGGGCGGCGTACGCGCTGCGCGGCGGCGTGCGGTGAAGGCCGATATCGCGGCACATCTCGATCTGCCCGAGCTTTCGGTGGAATGGATGGCGAAGCGTCACACGGTCAGCCCCGCCACGATCCGCGCGCTCTTCTACGACGAAGGCACCAGCTTCACCGATTATGTGCTGAGCGAGCGGCTCAGCCATGTTCGCGCGCTGCTCACCTCGCCCTATCTCGCGCATCACAATATCGCGACGCTGGCGCTGATGGCGGGCTTCAACGACATCACTTGGTTCAATCAGGCGTTTCGCCGCCGTTTCGGGATGCGGCCGTCGGATTTGCGTGCAGGGCAGACACACTGAGGGCACAAATCCCGGCCACGGGCAAGACCGCTGGCATGTCCTGGCGAATGGGCGTATCATCCGTATCAGCGGTGCCGGCGAGCAAACCGCCGCCGGCATGCATTTTTCGGCAGCCTGACTGAGCACAGCCGAGGCCTGCCTTGTCGGGAGACTCATTATGGTCGCCGCCTCTTCGCTCGCAGTGCCCACATCGGACGTAACCGTGCGCCGTATCGGCGTGGCGGATCTTCACTGGTCGCTCCGGCAGGGCTTGAGCGATTTCCTGGCGCTTCGCGGCGATATCCTGTTCGCCGGGGTGATCTATCCGGTTCTGGCGCTGCTCGCCGCCGCCTTTGCCCTCAATGCCGACATGATCCCGCTCATCTTTCCGATGGCTGCCGCATTCTCGCTGCTGGGCCCGATGATCGCGATCGGCTTCTATGAGCTTGCGAAACGGCGTGAGGAAGGGCTCGATATCGGCTGGAGCCATTTCCTCGATCCGCTGCGCGGCCCTGCGCGGTGGCAGATCCTGGCGCTCGCGGCGATGCTGACGCTGATCGCCATCGCCTGGATGTTCGTCGCGCGCGCCATCTACGACGCGACGCTCGGCACGCTCGCACCCGCCGGTCCGGTCGCCTTCGTCTCCGACCTGTTCGGATCGGCCGAAGGATGGCGCCTGATCATCTTCGGCAACCTCGCCGGCCTGTGCTTCGCGATCGTCACGCTCGCGATCTCGCTCGTCTCCTTCCCGATGCTCGTCGATCGGCGCAACCATGCCAGTGACGCCGTCGAAACCTCTCTTCGCGCCACGCTGCGCAATCCGCTGATGGTCGCGCGCTGGGGATTCTATGTCGCGGTCATTCTCGCTGCAGCCTGCATTCCACTGTTCCTGGGGCTTGCGGTGGCGCTGCCGGTGCTGGGCTATGCGAGCTGGCACCTCTATTCGCGGATCGTCGAGCGGTAGCGATCGCGAAGCGTGCCATCATTCGGGCGCCAGCGCGGCGTGGAGGATGTGGCGGCGGCCATTGGGACGATCGAGCCGGGCATAACGATCGAACAGCTCGAACAATTCGCGCGACAACGCACGAACATCATCGGGCGCCAGCATACAGCGATGCCAAAGGTCAGTGGCGTTGCGCGGCCCATTGCCGTCGGAAATGATCCGCATCCGGGGGCCGCGATCGTGATCGTAAAGTACCCCGCTATATGATCCGGCGAAGCTGCGTTCGAGCGCGGCCTGAAGATGCGCTGTCCGGTCCTGGCGCGGCAGCGCCCCGGTCAGTCGCGCGGGTACGAAGAAGCTTTTCGCGGTCGCGCGATAATGACGGATAGCCCGTCCCGCGCGCGGTGTTTCGTGCTCGACCGCCACCAACCCAAACTCGATCAGGCGTCGAAGATGATAGCTGATCAGGTTCAGCGGCGTGTCCGTGAGTGCCGACAGCTCGGCTGGGGAGCGCGCACGATCGATCAACGCCAGCAAAATCAGCCTCGATCGCTCGTTGGCGAACACGCGCGCCGCCGCTTCGTTCGTGATTTCGATCCGCTCTTGCATCGCCCCCTCCATATTCGCGATGCTTATTCAATATCCCCTCTTTGAATTGAAGTAGAGACTGGGCTGCAATGCCGTGATCGAGTGGGAGGATCTATGCGTATAACGATATTGATCGGATTGGCTTGCACGGCGATGACGGCGAGTGCCTGGCCAGCCATGGCGAGCGCAGGTGCACCAATGGCCGCATGTGTCGCTGCTCGCGCGAATGCGGCTGACTTGAGCGGGGTCGCCCTGGTCATGCGCCAGGGCGTCAGCACGATATTCGCGCGCGGTGAGGTTGGGGAAGCGGGAAGCGCGGCGATCACGGCGGACACGCGTTTCAACATGGGCTCGATGACCAAGATGTTCACCGCGGTCGCGGTCGCGCAATTGATCGAGGCCGGCAAGATCTCGCTCGACGATCCTGTCGGCAAACATGTCGATGGACTGACGCCGGGTACGGCGGCGGTGACGGTGCGCCAATTGCTCACGCATAGCGGCGGGCTCGGCTCGATCTTCCGTCCCGATGCCGAAGCGGTGGTCGCAAATGCCCGTGCGACGCGCGACTATAAGCCGATCGTCGCGGCTGAGACGCCCGCTTTTACGCCCGGTGCACGCCACCAATATTCGAATTCGGGCTTCGTGCTGCTCGGCCTGCTCGTGGAAGCCGCCAGCGGCCAGGACTATGCCGATTATATCGACGCGCATATCCTGCGACCGGCGGGCATGACGGCCACGGGCATGACGCTGGGCGACGCCGCCACGCGCGCGACGCCGATGACTCGGGGCATGGGCTCACGCCTCATGCCGTTACACGGCCCGGGGCCGGGCGGCCCGCCCCGACAAGACGGCGCAGCGCCGCGGACGACTCCCCCGCCCCCGGCGGACGGCCCGCTTCGGCCGGCGCCGGCCAGGGGCAGCTATGCATCACCAGCGGGCGGAGCATATGCCAGCGCCACGGACATGGCGCGCTTCTTCCAGGCATTGCTGGCGGGCAAGCTGATCCGGCCTGATACACTGCGCAGTTTCACCGGGCCGCAGATCGAGGCGATGCCGGCACAGGGAGACCGGCCAGCGATGCATTACGGCTTCGGATTTGGCACCGGCAGCGTCGACGGTCATCGATGGTTCGGCCACAATGGCGGCGCGCCAGGTGTCAATGCCGAGGGTGGTGCGTTTCCGGACGACGACACGATCATCGTGGTGATGAGCAATCGCGATCCCCCCGCCGCCGGCCGGCTATATGGAGATCTTCGACGCATCGTGCTTGATGATGCGAAACTGGCGGGCTGCGCCTGATCGCCCGGCTTCCCCAAAAAAAATCGCCCCGGCGTGGGGGGGCCGGGGCGATACAGGTCCGACTGTGGGGTGTCGGCCGATATTGAGAAACGCAACCCACCACGCAAACATCGGTTCCGTCACTTTCGATATATGCACAAAAAAGCCCCGGGCCCGCGTGAGACCCGGGGCCGAGACGCAGCAGCATGTGCGCGTCTCGAAGCAGGGAAACCGTCGTCCCATACGCTTGACAGGGACGATGGTTGCAAGGCCGCGGACGCTGAGACTGTACGGCCCCTGCCCCTCATGCAAGGGCAGCGCGGAATCGAAACGGTAGCGTTTCGTTAACACACTGAAAATCATTGCAGCTTAATGTGATAGCCAGCGAGGGATTGAGGAAACGAGCGGTGCCGCAGCGAGCGGATGATCTGCGACAGACGATCTATGTCGAACTGGTGCACAGCCTGTTCGCGACGATCGTGCCGACGCTCATCATGTCGGTGGCCTTCACGCTGTCCGCTGCGCTGATCCATGTCAGGCTTGGCGATCCTTTGCTGATGACGCTGGGATTTGCCGGGATCCTCGCCAGCATCGTACGCGTGGCCATCGTGCTCAAATGCAAACGCGATGCCGCGCGGCATCAGGATCGCAGACATGCCCAGGCGATGGAGCGCTGGTTCGGCGCAAGCTATCTCGGGTTCGCGCTGTGCCTGGGGACGTTCGGTGCGCGCGTATTCATGCTTCACTCGGTGGAAGCACATATGCTGACCATCTGTCTGCTCGTCGGCTATTGCGCCGGCGTGGCGGCGGTGGTCGGGCTGCGGCCGCTGATCGCGGTGCCCGCCATGGTGATCGCGATCATGCCCGCGATCATCGTCTCCGCATTCAACCCGGACGAGATATATTGGGTGTTGAGCGGCACGGCGGCATCGCTGCTTGCCGGGGGATCATACAGCGTGCTGGTCCGCCATCGGGCGACCCAGGCGGAGATCGGCAAACGTATCAGCTTCGCGTCGCTGGCCCGCCATGACGGGCTGACCGGCCTGCCCAACCGTCTGGCGCTGCGCGAATGGTTCGATGCCCATGTCGGCCGTGGCCCACGCGAACGCGCGGTCGCCGTCCATTATCTCGATCTGGACGGCTTCAAGCCCGTCAACGACCGTTACGGCCATCCAATCGGCGATGCGCTGCTGTGCGCGGTAGCGGGCCGGCTGGCGCACAGCCTGCGCGCTGGCGACATCGCCGCGCGGCTGGGTGGCGACGAGTTCGCGATCATCCAGCGCGACTTGGGCCGCGTGGAAGAAGCCGAATTGCTGGCCCACCGGCTGTCCAACGCGATGAAACAGCCCTTCAGCATCGGCGAACACGATATCCGTATTTCCGCATGCATCGGCACCGTCACATCCACCAGCCGTACCGACGATCTCGAACGCCTGCTCACCGAAGCTGACGAGGCGCTCTATGTCGCCAAACGCGGCGGCCACATCGTCATGCGCCGGTCGCACAACAGCATGGCGGCATAGGCGAAGGGCACGTCAACCGCAGCCTTGCTCCTTCGCCTCGGCGAAGGTGGCGTTCCACCAGTCGGTCCAGCGCGCTTCGAGAGCATCGAACTCCACTTCATCCAGGCCATAGGTGGTCAGGATCACCATGCCGCGCCCGTCCGGCGACTGGGGCGTCTTAGATTTATCGGTGGCGATCAACAATCCGTCCCCCCATTGCGGAACCGTCAGTCCGAATTGCCAAGGGGTGCGATGCCAGGCGATACCTTCAATCCGGTCCCCGGTCGCCAGCGTCACCGAAATTGGCTGGCCGGGTGACGTGTCGCGTGCATCGGTCAGCCCCAGAGCCTTGCTGGGCACAGCGCCTGAACCGTTGAGATAGATGGTCCGTCGTGGACCGACGCCATGTCTTTCTGCGGCAAGGCGCAATTGCTGAACGAAGCTGATCCAACCTTCGTTCATATCTTCGTAGACATCATCCCAACTCTCGCCGTCGGGGGCGCCGCGCACGACGCGCAGCAATGTACCCCCGCCTTGATCGACAAGTTCGAAGCGATCCTCGGTTCCTTCGAAACGAAGCGTCTTCGTCGCCTCATCGCGTCGGCCATATTTGTAGAAGATGAAGTCGATTTCCTCCTTCAGCGAGTCCGCTTCCCAGCCGAACCAGTTGTAGATCTTCTCGGGGTCGCTCAGCGCATCCCAAACGACATCAGCCGGCGCCGCAATCGTCACTTCCACCAGAACCCGGTCAGCCATCGCGTCCTCCTCAGTTCAATGAACTTCGCTCAGCGTTTTCGGAAAGCGTTCCAACCGCCGGATGACCGGTCGCGGTCAGCCGGAAGCGTCGGCGATCTCCGTTCGCCGGAAAATCGCGCGCCAGATCGACGACGGCACGGGTCAGCCGTGCAGCGAATAGATCGATCTCGGATGGCGCGGCAAAACCGACATCCGCTTCGATCGTGAAGGTCATCAGCCGTCGCCCCTCGCGTTCGGCTTCGCCGCGCATCCGCCCCACCTCGTGAACCATCCGCGCCGCTGTGCGCACCAGATGCTCGGCGGAATGCCGATCCTGCTTATCCCGCCGATCCTGATCGGGCGGCGGCGATCCCAGCAGCATCGGATCGATCATCATCGCTCCGGGCCGAACCGCATAGAGCTTCTCGACAAAGCCTCGTCGCCGGCGTTCCCCGGTTTCGAAGATCAGTCCGGCCTGTTCGAGCACTTTCAGATGATGCCGCACACGCTGGCGCGGCATGCCCAGAATATCGCCAAGCGTCGCGGCGGACGCCGGCTCCTTCAGGTGATCGAGCAATTGCCGTCGCAACGGCGACAGTGCCAGCCGCACCGCCTGCGGATCACCGACCAGATTGAGCGATTCCTGTTGATCCATTCCGGAAAGCTACAATTGACAAATTTTATTGTCAATTAATGCGCGGACCGCTCCAGTCGACTGGATATTGGCGCTTTTCCGCGCAATGCTCGACTTTTAGGCGCGCGCCTGCCATCCATCGCCGCGATGCGTGAAAAGGAACTCAGGCTGGCGCTGGTCTGCTACGGCGGCATCTCGCTGGCGGTCTATATGCACGGCATCACCAAGGAGATCTGGAAACTGGCGCGCGCCAGCCGCAATTTCCTGGAGGGTAAACCCGCCGAAACCGGCACCAAGGCCGTCTATCATCGCCTGCTCGATCTGATCGAGACCGAGGCGGGCGTGCGCATGCGCGTGTTCGCGGATATCATCGCGGGCGCATCCGCCGGCGGCATCAACGGCATTTTCCTGGCCCAGGCGATTTCCACCGGCCAGTCGCTCGAACCGCTCACCAATTTATGGCTCGAATGCGCCGACGTCGAACGACTGCTCGATCCCGACGCGCGGCCGCTCAGCCGGCTCACCAAATTCTGGGCGACGCCGATCGCCTGGATGGCCGCGAACAAACCGGGCGGCACCGTCGACCAGACAGTCGATCCCGAAACCCGCGACGAAGTGAAGAGCAAGCTTTCAAGCTTCGTGCGCGCGCGCTGGTTCGCGCCGCCCTTTGGCGGGCCGGGTTTCACCAATCTGCTGATCGACGCGCTCGACGCGATGGCGGCGTCCGAGCGTGGTCCGCGCCTGTTGCCGGACAATCAGCCGCTCGACCTATTCGTGACCGTCACCGATTTTCATGGCCATCCCGAAAGGTTGCGGCTCAACAGTCCGCCCGAAGTGGTCGAAACCGAGCATCGCCTGGTTATCGGCTTTTCCGATCGCGATCGCGACGCGCGCGGGATAGGCCATGCCGCTGAACTCGCCTTCGCGGCGCGTGCGACCGCGAGCTTTCCAGGCGCCTTCCCGCCCTTCACCGTCGGCGAACTCGACGGGGTGCTAAAGTCCCGTAAACGCGGATGGCCAGGCCGGGCCGCATTCCTCAAACGCGCACTGCCGCGCCAGAGCGCTGCCGAGATGATCGACCGTACCGTGCTGATCGACGGATCCGTGCTCGCCAATGCCCCCTTCAAGCCCGCGATCGACGCATTGAGGAACCGGCCCGCGCGGCGCGAGGTCGACCGTCGTTTCGTCTATATCGATCCCAAACCCGGCATTCGCAGCATCGGCCTGCCAAAAGGCGAGGAAGACGCCCTGCCCGGCTTTTTCGGCACGATCTTCGGCGCGCTTTCGAACCTGCCGCGCACCCAGCCGATCCGCGATAATCTGGAGCAGATCGAACGACGATCCAGTCGCATCCGGCGAATGCGCACGGTGGTCGAGGCGCTGCGGCCCGAAGTCGAGGATTCGATCGAATCGCTGTTCGGCATCACCCTCTTCCTTGATCGGCCGACACCCTCGCGCCTGCGCGCCTGGCGCGCCAAGGCGCAGGATCGCGCGGCAAAATCGGCTGGCCATGCCTATCCGGCCTATGGCCATCTGAAACTCTCCAGCGTCGCCGACGAAGCGGTGTCGATGCTCTTCGCATTGTCGGGCCATCATGGCAGCGTCTCGCGTGGGGCATTGTCGGATGCGGTATGGCGCGCTCTCCAGGCCGGTGGCCTTGATCGCGTGGGTGGCCGCAGCGGTGCCACGCCCGCCGCGATCGACTTCTTCCGATCGCACGACCTGGGTTTTCGCGTCCGCCGCCTGCGACTGCTCGCACGGCGGCTGACCGCGCTGGCCGACGCGGAAACCGCGCCAGCCGTAGCGATCGATGGCATGCGCGACGCGATCTATCACTGCCTGGCACTCTATCTAGACCGCGAGATGGACGATTTCTATTCGGCGGCCGTGCGTGAGGCCGCCGCGAATGCGATCGAAGCTCCCCAAGAAGCGCTTGATGTGCTCGCCGCCGCGCGCAACCTGCGCGCGATCGACGACATGACCGACGAACGCATCGCTGAAGCATTGGCTGAGCTGCCCAAGGATCAGCGGCGGCCAATGCTCCTCGCTTATCTCGGCTTCCCTTATTACGACATTTCGACGCTGCCGCTGCTTCAGGGCGAGGGGCTCGACGAGTTCGAACCGGTCAAGGTGGATCGGATCTCCCCCGACGATGCCGTCGCGATCCGCGCGGGCGGTGCCGAAGCCACGCTGAAGGGTATCCAGTTCAACAGTTTCGGTGCCTTCTTCAGCCGCGCCTATCGCGAGAACGACTATCTCTGGGGCCGGCTGCACGGCGCCGACCGGCTGATCGATATCCTCCTGTCCAGCCTTCCCGCCGGCCGCACGCTGCACCCCGGCGAGGCCGCATCGATCAAGCGCTCAGCCTTTCTCGCGATACTTGACGAAGAGGAATCGCGGCTCACGGCGGTACCCGAACTGTTCAAAACGCTGCGCTCCGAGATTCCTTCGGCTTGAGTCCAAAGAAGTATCCGGCCTAGAGCCCTCCCAACCGAAAAACCGGTTTCCACTTTTTCGGGAAGCGCTCTAGTGTCGAACAGCTCATCACCAGCAGGATCATCGGCATGCAATTTCTGAAGACGATCTTCTGGGTCATTCTGGCCGTGGTCGCCGTCGTCTTTTCACTTGGCAACTGGATACCGGTGACATTGAAGCTTTGGGGTGATGTGGAGGTCGACGCGAAACTCCCGGTGCTGATGATCTGCGCATTCCTGCTCGGCCTGATCCCGATGCTGATCATCCATCGCGCAACGCGATGGCGATTGCGAAAACGGCTGGAAAGTACCGAACGCGCGTTGAACGAAGCACGCGGCATCAACACCACCCCTGCGCCCGAAACCCGCGAATCGATCCCGCCCGCCTCTATCCCCACCGCAGTGCCGCCGGGGGTCGCATGAGCAGCCCGATCTACGTCGCGCTCGACACGCCCGATATCGAACGCGCCAAGGCCATCGCGACCCGCGTCCGCAACCATGTCGGCGGGATCAAGCTGGGCCTGGAGTTCTTCTCCGCCAACGGCCGCGCCGGCGTCCGCGAGATGGCGACGCTCGGCCTGCCGATCTTTCTCGACCTGAAGTTCCATGACATTCCCAACACGGTCGCGAAGGCAGTGCAGGCGCTTCGCCCGCTCGAGCCCGCGATCATCACGATCCACGCTTCGGGTGGCCGCGCGATGATGGAGGATGCCAAGGCGGCGGCGCCCTTGGGTACCAAGGTGGTCGCGGTGACGGTGCTGACCAGCCTCGACGAGAATGACCTCACGTCGATCGGACTGGCCGGAGATCCGCATGAACAGGTGATGCGCCTGACCGAACTGGCGCGCGATGCCGGGCTCGATGGTGTCGTCTGTTCGGGCAATGAAGTGGCGGCCGCCCGGAAACTCTGGCCCGGTGGTTTCTTCGTCGTTCCCGGTGTCCGCCCGGCTGGTGGGCCGATCGGTGACCAGAAGCGCGTGATGACGCCGCGTGCGGCCCTCGACGCCGGGGCGTCTGTGCTTGTCGTCGGCCGACCGATCACCCAGGCCGAGGATCCTGATCTGGCCGCGCGAGAGATCGAAGCGACGCTGTAGCGGCGGAATATGTCGCCGCAATTCTGTGGTGGGACAAGATGACCAATCGACACGTGCCAGTCGGGATGGAACGACTGCCCGTTCAATGATGCCGATGACCGCCCGGATTCGAGAGTCACGCCAGGCGCGGGGCCTGTTCGCCCTGCTGTTGCTCTGCGTGCTCGCGATCCGCGCGATGGTGCCGACAGGATTCATGCCCGTGTCGTCCGCTCAGGGCATCACGGTTTCGCTCTGCACCGGCGAAGGTGCGGCGACGATCCTGCTGCCGATCGAGCGCAAGGATAATCATCCCGGCGATCACAAGTCTGTCGAACCGCCATGCGCGTTCGCGGCGGGGCTTGGCGGCGGACTGGTCGAGCCGCCTTCAGCGCAACTCTTATTCCGTACCGATACCGATTATCGCGCACCGCCCACGCCGGCGGTCGCAGACCTGATTGCCCATCGCCTCGCGGCACCACCGCCGCCCGCACTCGGGCCGCCCACGCACGCCTGACCTGCCGCGCGGCGGGCACGCATCCCGTCTTCGCCGACGAACCGCGCATGGCTCGCCCATGCGTCACGCCGATCCGTGCATGGGTCGGTATGGAAAAGGCATATCGATGGTCACCACATCGGGCGCGCACGGCGCTTTTATCACCGAATTGCGGCGCATCCGCCGGTCGAGCTGGCTCCTGATCGCGGCTTGCGCGCTCTTCCAGCTTGGCGACGCCGCGATCCATTCGGCGCCGGACACGGCGCAACTCCTGCATCAGGAAAGACTCTCATGAAATATCTCCTCACCGCCGTCGCGCTCGCCACGACAGTCAGCACGCCGCTGGCCGCGCAAGGCGCCCGAAAGGCGGGCATCGCGATCGAGCACCCCTGGTCGCGCCAGACCGCACCGGGCCAGAGCAACGGCGCCGGTTTCATGAATGTCGTCAATCACGGCAAGGCGGCGGACCGGCTGCTCGGCGGCACTTCGCCCGCCGCCGCGAAAGTCGAGGTTCACAGCATGACAATGGAAGGCGGCGTGATGCGTATGCGACCGGTAAAGGGCGGCCTGCTCATCCCGGCAGGGGGCGGCGTCGCCCTGAAACCGGGTGGCTATCATATCATGCTGATCGGATTGAAGAAGCCGCTCCCACCGGGCGCGCAGGTGCCGGTGACGCTGCGTTTCGAGAATGCCGGCGGCATCACCGTCCAGTTGAAGGTGCGACCGATCGGTGCGACCGGACCGGAGGTCAGCCATGGACGCCATTGATCCACCCCCACCGCCCGCCTCGTCACAAACCTCATCCGGGTTCGGTCGCCTCCGTGTGGTGCTTTGGGTTCTCGTGCTCCTCGCAGTGCTCGGTGCCGGCGCGTTGTATTTCGTCAGCCGACAAGCGCCGACCAGCGCCGCCAGCGCCTATGCCTCAGCCTATGGCGGCAACTTCGCGATGACCGACCAGACGGACCGCACCGTCACCGACAAGAGCCTGCGCGGGCGGCCTTATGCGATCTTCTTCGGCTTCACCCGCTGCCCCGATGTCTGCCCCACCACGCTCAACCGCATGGCGCAACTCCGCAAGAAGCTCGGCCCCGATGGACACAGGTTCGACATCGTCTTCGTCTCGGTCGATCCCGAGCACGACAAGCGGGAGGATATCGGTCGTTACGTGGAACTGTTCGGCACACCGATCATCGGGTTGACAGGCACGGACGCGCAGATCGAACGCATCGTGAAGGCCTTTCGTATCTATTATGCGAAAGTGCCGATGGAAGACGGCGACTATACGATCGATCACACCGCATCGATCTTCCTGATGGATCGCCAAGGCCGTTTCGTGACGACAATCGACCATCAGGAAGGTGATCAGGTCGCGGTCGAGAAACTCAGGCGTGCGATCTCGGAGACGTGATCCAGCCAAGGGCCGCGCGTTTCCCGCGACAGCAGGGGCGCGCGCGGCCGGCCTGCTAGTCTTGCTCGATCACCGACAGCCACGGCCAGCGCACACGATAGCTCTCCGCCTTTTCGCGGAACAGCGCTGGCCTGGGGTTATTGGGATTCATGCGCAGCTTTCCGCGCGCCAGATCGTCCAGACCATTGGGCGCGTAGAGTTCGCCCGACGCCACCTCGATGCCGACGCAGGTGCACGCGATCAAATAGCGGTTGATTCCGTCCCGCGCCGATCGAAGCTGGGGATAGCCGTCGCCGAAACGCTCAGCATACCAAAGATGCACGCGCGCCTGATTTCGGACCTCCACGGTGACGCCGAGATCCGCGGTCAACGCGTCGACTGCGCGTATAACGCCGTCTTCGGCATCCCAGGACAGATCGTCATCGGCGAAATAGAAAACGTCGTAATCCTTGATGCCCCAATCCGGCGCATTGCCCGAAACCCGGTTCCAGGCCGTCTGGAACAGGCACCCGGCGACCAAGTGGCATTGATCGAGGCGCAAAGGGGCCAAACGCGACATCAGTTCCACATTGACAGTGTTCTCCATTACGCAATCAACGAACTCTGCCGGCGTCATCGGCATTCCTCTCCCGTGATCCGGAACCGGTTGTGGCAGATCGCCCCTCGAATTCCCATCCGGCTCGGACGAGCGGCTGGGAGAGCGCAGGCGAGGCTGATATGGCGCAGCGATGGACGATATCCTTTATACCCCGTCAGGTGTGCGGCTGCGCCGGCGCGGCATGCGACCGGGCGCACTGAACTGGCTGTTGTTGCCCGGCGGCCCCGGCATCGGCTCCGAGAGCCTGGAGGAACTGGCCGCCGCGCTGACGGTTCCCGGCACCGTCTGGCTGGTCGACCTGCCGGGCGACGGATCGAACCGCACCCCGCCGGGCATGGCCGGCGATCCATTCGCAGCCTGGCCGCATGTGGCGGTGGAAGCTGCGCTGGCAGTGCCCAATCCGGTGTTCGTAGGGCATTCGACCGGCGGCATGTATCTGCTGGCCACGCCGGAACTGGAGGGTCACATACGCGGACTTGCACTGCTCGATACCGCCCCCGACGCATCCTGGCATCCCCGTTTCATCGAGATGGCCGATCGCAATCCCCTGCCCGCCGTCACCGTCGCGACCGAGATCTACGAAGGCGAACCTTGCGACGCCAATATCGCGGCCCTCGCCATCGCTTCCGCCGACTGGAACTTCACATCCCAAGGCCTCGCCGCAGGTCGCGCCCTGCTTGCCCGCATGCCCTATAACAACGCTGCCGTGGCCTGGTCAGACGCGCATTTCGATCATGTCTATCGGGCGGCATGGTGGCCGCGATCGGTGCCCGTGCTGATACTTGCCGGCGCGGACGACCGCATCGTCTGGCAAGGCGGCTGGGCCGACGATCGATTTCACACGCCCAACGCACTGTTCCGCACCGTGGCCGGGGCCGGGCATTTCCCATGGATCGAGAACCCCGCCGCCGTCGCCGCCGCCTTTGTCGATCTGAGTGAGCAGATCGGCTGATCAGCATATATCCGCCCAGGCGCCTCTTCCCTGCTTAATCGATCGCCTCCACGCCCTGCGCCTTCAGGCGCTCGAGATGATCCTTCATCTCTCGCAACCGCTCAGGGGCATGGCCCTGCCACTCGGTCACTTCGCCGATGATGCGCAGCGGATCACGCGAGCGATAGGATTGGGTGGGATTGCCGGGGAATTTCTTGTCGGTCAGGTTTGGATCGTCACTGATCGAACCGGTCGGCTCGACGACATAGATTCGCTGGCGGCCGCCGCCGACAGCCAGTTCCGCTCCCCAAATGGCAGCGTCCAGCGTGCCCGTGAGATAGATCCAAGGTGCCCGTTTCCGTGCCCCGTAGTTGGAGCCATGGCCGGCCGCGAGCAGATCCCCCACATTCAGGTCCGCGCGCGTGCCATGATAGAAGCGCGTCGGCAGGTCGGCATTCGTCTCGGTGGCTGTCATGATATTCCGCTCCTTCTCGAACGACTCGAAGGGCAACGTTCATGGGCCAGTCCCCCCGGCTTGCCGCAAGCCCCGGGACGGGTTAGATAATGATAGTGGGGAAGCAGAGCCGCCGCTATCGCAGCGCGCGTTCTTTCGAATCCAGCATATCCAATACTTCAAGAATCGCATCGACCACGGCCTGTGGCGCGTCGATTTCAATGTTGTGACTCGTCTTCGGCACCGTCCGCTGCCGGCCACGGCTTGAGAGGGCGGCGGTTTCGGCATGCATCCACAGATAGGATCGGTAGCTGGCCGCATCGATCGGATCGTCGGCGGCGTCCTCGCCATGCGTCAGCACGATCAGTGGCTTCGCGCCGAACCGCCGCCCGGTGAAGAGCCGACGATAGACCGCGTCACCGCGCGTATCCCCATAAACGCTGTTGGCCAGTTCGGATGCCTGGGTTTCCTGATAGGCAGCCGTTATCTGGATGCGCAGACGCGCGTCGGCAATCGCGGGGCCGAGCGCGCGCCGTACCGGATCGGTGCAACGTCGATAGTCCGCGGATGCGGGATCGAGCGGCCGCGCGCGCGCCACGTCTGCGCATCGTTGATAATGGACGACAAGCCGCTTCATCCAGTCCGCGTCGCTCAGTTCCAGCCTTGCCACGATCCCTTCTCCGAAGTGACGGAGCAGCCGCTCGCGGACTCGCTCGGCCCCGCGATCCTCCGAGGGGTCGACAAGCACCAGACCAGCCACATCCTCCGGATAAAGCGCGGCATATAGCTTCATATTGAATCCACCGAGCGAGTGCCCAACCAGGACCAGCGGCGGCTGCAGGTCCGCGGCGCGGATCAATGCATGCAGATCCTCGGAGATGGCGAAGGGGGAACGAGGGCCGGGCGCGGGATCGCTATGCCCCAGCCCCGCACGATCATAACTGCAGGCGCGCACGCGTTCGGCCACCACGGGCTGAACGAGCCCCCAGATCACGGACCAGTCGCTGCCGCCCGCATCGAACAGCACGGTCCTGGTGCCCGATCCCATGCAGAACAGGTTGATCCGCCGCCCACCGCCGATATCGATCAACCGCTGCGGCCTGGCGAATTCCGCCAGCACCTCCGTTGGAACGCCTTGATCCACCGGCAGGGCCGGCTGCGCACCGCCGGCTTCGAGTGCGACAAGCAGGCCAAGCACACCGGACGAGGCGATGAAGACTTTTCGGACATGGCTGAACATGCCGATCTCATCCGCTTGAAGCGGCTTCTTCCTCAAGTGACGGATTCGACATAATTCGCGGCTTTCTCGCCACGCGGCGATCACCCGACCGATCGGCTGGGCTTGCAGCGATATCCCCGAATGCTAAGGGCGCGCCATGACCGTCACCGCGCTTGCCATCCGGGCCGCAACGCCCGCCGATCTCGAAACGCTGCATCCGGTGATCGAACGCGCCTATCGCGGCGGCGGCGAGCAGCCCGGCTGGACACATGAAGCCGATCTGCTCGACGGCCAGCGTACCGACATCGCCACGCTTCGTACCATTCTCGAGACTTCCGGCACGCAATTGCTGGTCGCCGAGGAGAATGCCGGGATCGTCGGCTGCGTCCAGATCACCGATCGTGGCGCGGCGCGCTGCTATCTCGGTCTGCTCTGTGTCGCCCCCCGACTGCAGGCGGCCGGGCTCGGCCGGCGCCTGCTCGCCGAGGCAGAGGATAAGGCGCGGGCGCTGTTCGGCAGCCTGGTCGTCGAAATGACGGTGATCGAGGCGCGCGCGGAACTGATCGCTTATTATGAACGGCGCGGCTATCGCGCGACAGGCGAGCGCCGCGACTTTCCGATTCCGATGACGCCGCCCCTGTTCATGACCGTGCTCGAAAAGCCGTTGCGCTGAGGATCCGATGCCGACCAAAGCCAAGATCTGCGGACTCTCGACACCCGAAACACTCGATGCCGCGATCTCCAATGGCGCCGCCTATGTCGGCTTCGTCTTCTTTCCACCCAGCCCGCGCAATCTCGATCCGGAACGCGCATCGGCGCTTTCCGCGCGCGCTCCCGGCCATGTCCGCAAGGTGGGGGTGTTCGTTGATCCGGACGATGGCCTGATCGACGCCGCGATCGCCGCCGGTATCGATACGATCCAGCTTCATGGCAAGGAAAGCCCGGCGCGCGCTGCCGCAATCCGCGCGCGCACCGGCCTGGAATTGTGGAAGGCGGTGTCCGTCCGCACGTCCGCCGATCTGGTCCCCGCCACCAGTTTTCGTGGCGCGGTCGATCATATCCTCTACGACGCGAAGACGCCGGACACGGCGTTGTTGCCCGGTGGCATGGGGCTGCGCTTCGACTGGAAACTGCTCCAGGGTTTCGCCCATCCACTGCCCTGGGCACTTTCGGGCGGGCTCGATGCAGCCAATGTCGGCGACGCGATCCGCGCCACCGGTGCGCCCGTGGTCGACACATCGTCCGGCGTCGAAGCCGCGCCCGGCATCAAGGATGTGGACAAGATCGCGGCATTCCTTAAAGCCGTGGCCGCATCATGACCGTTCAATCCACCCCCTCGGGAAGCGCCAATTCCCTTCGCACCCAGCCCGACGAGCGCGGGCATTTCGGCCAGTTCGGCGGCCGCTACGTCGCCGAGACGCTGATGCCGCTGATCCTCGATCTGGAGCGCGAATATCGCGCGGCACAGCAGGATCCGGCATTCCAGGCCGAATTCGACTATCTGCTCAGCCAATATGTCGGGCGTCCGAGCCCGCTCTATTTCGCCGAGCGACTGACCGAGGAACTGGGTGGCGCGAAAGTCTATCTGAAGCGCGAGGAACTCAACCACACCGGCGCGCACAAGATCAACAATTGCATCGGCCAGATTCTGCTTGCCCGCCGCATGGGCAAAACGCGGATCATCGCCGAAACCGGCGCCGGCCAGCATGGCGTCGCCACCGCGACGGTCGCCGCCTTGTTCGGCCTGCCCTGCACCATCTTCATGGGCGCGGTCGACGTCGCCCGACAGCAGCCCAATGTGTTCCGCATGAAGCTGCTCGGCGCTGAGGTGCGTGCGGTCGAATCGGGCGCGAAGACGCTGAAGGATGCGATGAACGAGGCGCTGCGCGACTGGGTCGCCAACGTCCACGACACTTTCTACATCATCGGCACTGTCGCCGGCCCGCACCCCTATCCCGAGCTCGTTCGCGATTTCCAGTCGGTGATCGGCAACGAGGCACGCGCGCAGATCCTGGAGGCCGAAGGCCGCCTTCCCGACATGCTGATCGCACCGGTCGGCGGCGGATCGAACGCGATCGGGCTGTTCCATCCCTTCCTGGACGACAAGGATGTGGAGATCGTCGGCGTCGAAGCGGCGGGTGAAGGGCTCGACACCGTTCGCCACGCCGCCAGCATCGCGGGCGGCGTACCCGGCGTCCTCCACGGCAACCGCACCTTCCTGCTCCAGGACGAGGACGGCCAGATCACCGAGGCCCATTCCATTTCCGCCGGGCTCGATTATCCAGGCATCGGCCCCGAACATGCCTGGCTGCACGATATCGGCCGGGTACGCTACGAACCGGCCACCGACACGGAGGCGCTTGCGAGCTTCCAGCGGCTCTGCAAGCTCGAAGGCATCATCCCCGCGCTCGAATCGGCGCACGCGCTTGCGGTCGCCGAGCGGATCGTGCCGGGCATGGCGAAGGACAAGATCGTGATCGTCAACCTCTCCGGACGCGGCGACAAGGATATCTTCACCGTCGCCCAGGCGCTGGGGGTGGAATTGTGAGCCGCCTTCCCGCAGTCTTCGCGCGCGCCGCGTCGGAAAACCGCGCGGCGCTCGTCACCTTCGTGACTGCCGGCGATCCCTCGCCCGAAGGAACCGCCGCCGTCCTCGATGCGCTCGTTGCCGGGGGCGCCGACGTGATCGAGCTCGGCATGCCATTCACCGATCCGATGGCGGACGGTCCGGCGATCCAGCGCGCCAATCTACGCGCGCTCGGCGCAGGCACGACGACCGCCGCGATCCTGGAAATCGCGCGCGGCTTTCGCGCGCGCCATGCCGATGTACCTCTGGTGCTGATGGGCTATGCCAATCCGATGGTCCGCCGTGGTTCCGACTGGTTCGCCGCCGCCGCGCGCGAGGCCGGTGTCGACGGCGTGATCTGCGTCGACATCCCGAGCGAGGAGGATGACGCGCTCGGCCCGGCGCTGCGTGCCGCCGGCATCGACCTGATCCGCCTCGCCACGCCGACGACCGATGTCGCGCGGCTGCCCGCCGTGCTCGAGAACGCATCGGGCTTTCTCTATTATGTCTCTGTCGCCGGCATCACCGGATTGCAGCAGGCAGCCCAGGCGAGTGTCGAAGCGGCGGTCGCGCATCTGAAAGCCGCGACCGACCTGCCCGTCGCGGTCGGCTTCGGCGTCCGCACGCCAGAACAGGCCGGCGCGATCGGCCGTGTCGCCGACGGCGTGGTCGTCGGCTCGGCCATCGTCGAACTGGTCGAGTCACATGGCCTCGATGCTGCCGGGCCGGTCAAACACTATGTCGCATCGCTGGCGGACGCACTCGCGACCGCACGAAAGGAGCTCGCAGCATGAGCTGGATCAACCGCGTCCGCAACGCCATCCCCTTCATCGCCAAGCGCGAGACGCCTGACAATCTCTGGCACAAATGCCCGGGTTGCTCGCAGATGATCTTCGTCAAGGAATATGAGGAGAATCTGTCGGTCTGCCCCAAATGCGGGCATCATGGCCGTATCGGTCCGAAGGTTCGTTTCGCCCAGCTTTTCGATGATGGTCGCTATCGCGCGATCCCCAATCCGAAAGTAGCCGACGACCCACTGAAATTCCGCGATTCCAAGAAATATACCGATCGCATCAAGGCCGCGCGCGCCACGACCGGAGAGGTCGATGCGCTGCTCAACGCCGTCGGCACGATCCAGGGGCACCGCGCCGTTGTCGGCGTTCAGGATTTCGCGTTCATGGGCGGATCTATGGGGCTGGGCGTCGGCGCCGCTTTCGTCGCAGGCGTTCGCGCCGCGATCGAGGAGCGCGCGCCCTATGTCATCTTCACCGCAGCGGGCGGTGCGCGCATGCAGGAAGGCATTTTGTCGTTGATGCAGATGCCGCGCACGACGGTCGCGATCGCGGAACTCCGCGAAGCCGGCCTGCCTTATATCGTGGTGATGACCGATCCCACCACCGGCGGCGTGACCGCATCCTATGCGATGCTTGGCGACGTGCAGATCGCCGAGCCCAATGCGCTGATCGGTTTCGCGGGCCAGCGCGTGATCGAGAACACCATCCGCGAAAAACTGCCCGAAGGCTTCCAGCGCGCCGAGTATCTGCTCGATCACGGCATGCTCGACATGGTGGTGGAGCGCAAGGAACTACCCGAAACGCTCGGCCGATTGATCGACTATCTTTGCGGGAACAAGCTCGCCGCCTGACACCAGCCGGTCCAAAGGCCTTTCGATGGCAGATTCCGCTCGATCCGCCGATCCCGCCGTGCAGCGCCAGCTCGACCGGCTGACCATGCTTTCGCCTGGCCGCGACGTGCTCGGGCTTGAGCGGATCGCGGCGCTGCTCGATCGGCTCGGCAATCCGCAGCACCGGCTTCCGCCCGTCTTCCATGTCGCGGGCACCAACGGCAAGGGATCGACCTGCGCCTTTCTCCGCGCGGCGATCGAGGCGGCGGGGCTGCGCGCGCATGTCTATAGCTCGCCGCACCTGGTCCGTTTCAACGAACGCATCCGCATCGCCGGCCAACTGATCGACGACGCCGAACTTGCGCCTTTCCTCGCCGAAGTGCTGGACGGTTCGGAAGATATCCATCCGAGCTTCTTCGAAGCGACGACGGCCGCCGCGCTGCTCGCCTTCACGCGTCATCCGGCCGATGCCTGCGTGATCGAGGTCGGGCTTGGCGGGCGGCTCGACGCCACAAACATCCTGCCAACCGCCGCCGCTTGCGGTATCGCGCAGCTCGGCATCGATCATGAAGCGTTCCTGGGCAGCAGCGATGTCGGCATCGCCGGCGAGAAGGCAGGCATCGCCAAGCGCGGCGTTCCCCTCGTCACCATGGATTATCGCCCGGCGCTGGCCGATCGTATCGCTGCGGTCGCCGCCGACGCAGGCGCACCTGTGCTCGCGCGGCGCGATGCCTGGGATGCCGCCATCTATCAGGGCAAGCTCCATTATCGTGACGCGCGTGGCAAGGTTGAAACCTCCCTGCCTCGCCTTCCAGGCGACCATCAGGCCATGAACGCCGCGCTCGCCTTCGCCATGCTGCGGCATCAGGATGCGATCGCGATTCCAGACGCCGCGCTCAAGGCCGCGACCGGCTGGGCCGAATGGCCGGCGCGCATCCAGCGACTGGAGGCCGGACCGGTGCGTGACCTGCTTCCCGCCGGCTCCACGCTCTGGCTGGATGGCGGCCATAATCCAGCCGCCGGCGAGACCATCGCGGCGCATTTCCGCGGCGTCGGCGCAACCGGGCTCCACATCGTTCTGGGCGTGCTCGCCAACAAGGATCCGCACGGGCTGCTGGCCCCCTTTGCCGGCCTCGCGGCCAGCATACAGACGGTGGAGGTCCCGGATCACGACCACCATGCTCCTGCCGATCTCGCCCGCATCGGAATCGCGCTGGGGATTCCATCCGAACCAGCGGGCGACGTCGCGGCCGCGCTTGGCCGGATCGCGACTCATTCGGATGGGCCGGTACAGGTGCTGATCCTCGGTTCGCTTTATCTCGCCGGAGCTGTTCTCGCGGCAAATGATCAGATTCCCGTCTGAAGACAGGCGCTGAGCGCAGCTCTCCATAAAGCCCATATCCATGGCGGACGATCAGCAATCCGCCCCATGGTCTCGTGCGACCAAAAGAGTCTCTATTGATATTGACTTGCAATAAGGTGATGCCATGATGGTGGTCGCCAGCGAGGATAGCGCGATGTCAGACCATAATGCCGATGACCTTTCCGCCCCCACCCGTCCGCTGCCCGGCGGCCGCAGCGACAGGATCCTGCTGTTCGCGGTACGGCGCATCGCCGTCCACGGGCTGGACGACGCGCATGCCGCCCACGCGATCTTCGCGCATTTCGGGCTCGGCTATCGCCGCCCGCTGGTGCTGATCCGCGCCATGATGGCGGAGATCGCGCGCGCGTCCGTGCTGACGGTGATGGTGGCACCTTGCTGCTGCACACGAATGACGAAGCACGAAGCGGTATTGCTCTCGGCGATCGAAGCCGGGCTGGATGACGCGCCGCGCGCCAATGCGATGCTCGGCGAGCTGATGGGCACGCATGATACGCTGGGCGTGCTGACCACTGCACAGGCGGTGGCGCAGTCCTTCTTCGATCTGGGCAAGCCCCTTTCGCTCTACGATCAGAACCTCGACTCCTGACGACAGTCCGCTTGTCGCCCTGCCAGGTGCTTCCCATATGCGCGGCATGACGGCATTTTCGGTTCTCGACCTGTCCTCGATCGTCGAAGGCAGCAATGCGGGCTCTGCGCTCGCCAATTCGCGCGATCTGGCCCGCCATGCCGAGGCATTGGGGTACAAGCGCTTCTGGATGGCCGAGCATCACGGCATGGTGGGAATCGCGAGCGCCGCCACGGCGGTCGCGCTCGCCCATGTCGCGGACGGCACATCGACCATCCGCATCGGCGCGGGCGGGATCATGCTTCCCAATCATTCGCCGCTGGTGATCGCCGAACAGTTCGGCACGCTGGCCGCGCTCCATCCCGGCCGTATCGACCTGGGCCTGGGTCGCGCACCGGGATCCGACATGCGGGTGGCCCAGGCACTGCGCCGCAACCTCAATTCGGATGCGAACCAGTTTCCGCAGGATGTCGTGGAATTGCAGGCCTATTTCGCGGGCGATCCGCGCCTGGGCATCGACGCGGTTCCCGGCAAGGGCGAGGACGTGCCACTCTATATTTTGGGATCCAGCCTGTTCGGCGCGCAGCTCGCGGCGGCGCTCGGCCTGCCCTACGCCTTCGCTTCGCATTTCGCGCCGGGCGACATGGATGCGGCTATCGCGCTTTATCGTCGCAACTTCATGCCCTCCGCGCAGCTCGACAAGCCCTATGTCATGCTCGGCTACAATATCTTCGCGGCCGATACTGACGAAGAGGCCGAACTGCTCGCCAGTTCGATGCAACAGGCCTTTGTCGCCTTGCGAACTGGCAATCCCCGCCAGCTACCGCCGCCCGTACCCGGCTATCGCAATAGTTTGCCGCCCCAGGCGCAAACCATGCTCGACCATGTGCTGCAGGCATCGGCGATCGGGTCGCGCGAGACCGTGCGCGCCAAGGTCGCGGCATTCCTCGATCGCACCGGCGCCGACGAACTGATCGTCGCCTGCCAGATGTTCGATCATGCAGCGCGCAAGCACAGCTTCTCGATCGCCGCCGAAGTCCGCGAAAGCCTTGCCGCCGACGCCCTGGTCTGCTGAAGCGAACCCCATGTCGATGGAAACGCGCCGCATCGGGCCACTCACCGTCTCGGCCATCGGGCTGGGCTGCATGAATCTCAGCCATGGCTATGGCCCGCCGCCCGCCGAAGCGGACGCGACCACGCTGCTCAACCGTGCGCTCGATCTCGGCTGCACCTTTCTCGATACCGCCGCGATCTACGGCGTCGGCGGCAATGAACGGCTGCTCAATCGCGCGGTGATGCACCGCCGATCCGAATTCACACTGGCCAGCAAATGCGTGCTCGATACCATCGATGGCAAACGTGTGCTTGATGCCCGCCCTGAAACGATCCGCAGGTCGCTGGACGATGCGCTTCTCCGGCTCGGCACCGACCGGATCGACCTCTACTATCTCCATCGCCCTGATCCGCAGGTGCCGATCGAGGATTCGGTCGGCGAATTGTCGCGCGCGATCGAGGCGGGCAAGATCCGGTCGATCGGGCTCAGCGAGATGAATGCGCCGACGATCCGGCGCGCGCATGCGGTCCATCCGATCGCGGCCGTGCAAAGCGAATATTCACCGTGGGTGCGCAATCCCGAGATCGCGGTGCTCGATGCCTGCCACGAGCTCGGCATCGGCTTCGTCGCCTTTTCACCGGTCGGTCGCGGCATGCTGACGGGCACGGTACGCACCGCATCCTATGCACCCGGTGATATGCGCAACCAGCTTCCACGCTTCCAGGAACCGCATCTCAGTCACAACCTGGCTGAAGTCGCGCGATTCGAAGCGCTGGCAACCGATGCCGGCGCCACCCCGGCGCAGCTCGCGCTTCGCTGGGTCCTGTCGCGCAGCGAGACGATCGTGGCGATTCCGGGCACGCGCAACATCGCGTATCTCGAGGAGAATCTGGCGGCGGACAGCGTGTCGATCGACGCAGAGATCCTCGGCAAGGTCGATGCCCTGTTTGCGGGAGATACCATCCATGGCGGCCGCTACAGCAGGGAAATGCAGGCGATGGTGACCACCGAGACCTTTCCGGGGGAGCTTGTATGAGCGGCACGCCTCCGTTTCTGGAGCGAATGAAACTCGGTTTCGTGAAGCGCTGCCCGATCTGCGCCGAAGGTCCGCTGTTTCGCGGGTATCTGAAGGTCCATGCCTATTGCCCGCATTGCGGCGAGGAGAATGGCCGTCACCGCGTGGACGATGCCGCTTCCTATTTCACCGTGTTGCTCGTCGGCCATCTGGTTCTCGCGCCGATCCTGCTGATCGAACCGCTCTGGCTGATGCCACTCTGGCAATCGCTCGCGATCGTGCTGCCGGTGATGATCGGCGTCACCCTGGTTGCGCTGCCCCATATCAAGGGCGCTGTGCTGGGCGCGCTCTCGGCGGTCGGCAGCAGCGGATCGGCCTGATCCCGCAGGATCAGGGCTCGCGCACTGCCTCGACCGCCGCGAGATCGTCGCGCAGGATCAGCCGCTCGATCCCGCCATTGTCGCCGGCCACGAACTCGACCCAGCGATCCGCATCGTTCGCATAGACGAAATTGCTGCGATCGGCTGGCACCAGCGCCTCTCCGCCACCGGCCCTGCCGCCGATACGAAGCGTACCATCGACAATTGAGACATGGATGAGCGGATATGGAAGTGACATACGCATCCGTTCGCCAATCGCCCCGGCAAGAGGTTGTATGCGGTAGGCGCCCTGGACCTCCGACATGTTCGCGGCGGACGATGACAGCGCCGGCACTTCGACGACGCCGGTATCGGGCCAACCCTCCGTCACGGCGACCGCGCGCCGGATTTCGGGATAAAGACGCGCGCCATCCGTACCATTGGTGAAGATCACCACGCCGTTCCCGCTCGCCAGATTGCCTTCCATCCAGGCGCGATAGCTGTCGTTCGATCCACCGTGATGGAAACGGCGGGTGGCTCCGCGCCCATCCAGGAATGGGCCCAGGCCGACCGGTCCGGGCGCCACCGCCGCCATCATCTGCCCGGCGAGCGGCGGGCTGAGGAATGCGCCGGGCGTGCCGCGATAGGATGCGATGAACGCCGCGACCATGCGCGCATAGTCGCTGGGCGTCGTCCACAGGCCCGATGCCGCCGTCTCCGGCATGGCTTCATAGCCGCGCGGCAAGGCTCGCGCCTTGCCATCCGCACCATGGGCCCTGGCGATATCGCCGAAGCCCGGATCGAGCGGCTGCGCGAAGGTGCTGCGCCTCATGCCGAGCGGCTCGAACAGATAGCGCCTGGCGGCGGCGTCGAAATCCACGCCCAGCACATCCTCGACGACAAGCTGCTCGACCGTCACTCCACCGCCCGAATACCGAAACTGGGTGCCGGGCGTGTAGACCATCCTGACCGCTTCGGTTCGCGACGGCGCACGCCCCTCAAGCGTGTCGAGAATCGTGGGGAGCGCGTCTCCCGGCTGAAAGTCCGGAAAGCCGTGCACGTTCAGCCCGGCCGTATGCGACAAGAGGCGGCGCAAGGTGACGACATGTCCCTTCGCCAACGGGCTTTCGGGGATCTTCCAGCGCTTCAGATAGGCGTTGACGTCACGATCGAGATCGAGCCGCCCTTCATCCACCATTCGCAACACCACCGCCGCGGTCGCGACCTTGCTGAGCGAGCCGACCGAGAACATCGTCTCGGTCGTCACCACATCGGGTTTGCCGGCCTGGCGCAAGCCATAGCCGCGTGCCCATGCCAGCTTGCCGTCCCGCAGGACCGCCACGCTGGTGCCGGCGACACCGTAAGTCGCAAGACGCTCCGCGACCGTCCAGCGGATGTGCGGTGTGCCGGCGACATGCACCGCCGGCCGCAATTCCTTCGCCACGGCGTCGCCATCCTTGGCGAGAGCCATGCTGCCGAGCGGGGCTGAAACAAGCGCGAGCGCCACAGCGATGGTACGGGTCATCATGTCGTCCCCCCTCGATACCGGTCAGCCCGGTTTGCGCGCGATCGCTTCCACTTCGACCAGATAGCCATGATGCAACGGCCCCGTCGGCACCACGGCGCGCGCAGGACGATGATCGCCGAAAATCTCGGCATAGATCGTGTTGCAATGCCCCCAATGTGCGACATCGGAAACATAGATGGTCGCCTTCACCACATCCTCGATACCCGCGCCCGCCGCGCGCAGCACCGCGATCAGGTTGCGGAACACCTGCCGCGCCTGGGTTTCGAAATCGGCGGTGGCGAGGTCGTGACCGCCATCTTCCGATATCGGAAGCTGACCCGATACGAAGATCAGGTCACCGAACACGATGCCGGGCGAATAATGGCCGCCCGGGGCCGGAAGATCGGACGGAAAAACAGGAACGATATCGGTCATCACCATCCTCCAAAACGCAGCCAGCGATCGACGACGACAGCCCTTGCCTCGTCGGTCGCCAGATAGGCTTCATGCTGACTGCCCGTTGCACAGGCATGATTGGGCAATATGCGCACCAGATCGCCCACCGCCAGTTTCGGCAGTTCGGCATCGCTACCCGGTCGCAGCGCGATCGCGCCATGTTCCTGGTTCGCCTCGGTCATGATCAGGTCCGGATAGACATTGCCCGCAAGATCGCAGACCAGCCCATAGCCCTGATCGACGGGCTGCGACGCGGTGCCGCGATCGCGCGACATCGCGGTCCAGCCGGCATCGACGACATAGCGCCCGCGCTCAGCCTGCACAGTGTTGACGCTGGCCAGCACCGACAGCGCGATATCGTCGACCGCGCAAACGCCAATCCCCGCCATCACCAGATCGAAGAAAACATAGACGCCCGCGCGCGCCTCGGTGACGCCGGTCATGTCCTCCGAAAAGAGCACGCTGGGGGTCGAGCCGATAGAGACGATCTCAACGCCATACCCCAGCGCGCGCAGCGTTTCGGCCGCTCCCACCGCGCCATCGCGCTCCAGAGTCGCGAAACCGCGCAACGCTTCGTCGGATCGCGCCGAGTAGCTCTCGCCGGCATGGGTGAGGACGCCTGAAAGGTGCGCACCGCCGATCAATCGATCGGCGATCACCCCGAGCAGCGCGCCGTCATGCGGCTTCACGCCAGCGCGGTGCCCGTCCGAATCGATCTCGATCAGCACCGGCACGGGGCTGTCATCGGCCGATCCGCTGTCCGCCAGCGCGGCGGCCGTCTCGGCGCTGTCGAGGATGACTTTCAAATCGATCCCATCGCGGCGCAACGCGCGGACGCGATCGAATTTATTGGGCGTGAGGCCTACGGCATAGACGATGTCGGTATAGCCCGCCTCAGCCAGCCGTTCCGCCTCGCGCAACGTCGATACGGTTACCGGACCGCGTACGCCGCCCGTCATCCGCTCGATCACCTCCAGGCACTTGGCGGTCTTCACGTGCGGACGCAGGCTCACGCGAAGCCCGGCCGCCTTGGCGCGCATCCGTTCGATATTGCGTGCCATCCGATCGGGATCGAGCAGCAGCGCCGGCGTCTGCAAAGCCGCAAACCCCTGCCCGCCCGTCTCGTTCACCATCTCGTGCCCTTTCATCATTTCAGTCGATCACGGCTTCTACAAGCAGGGCTCGCCATCGTCATGTGGCCTGTTCTAAATGGTGGATTAAGGAGTATCTTAATGCTGACCGCCGACGATCTGGAACTCTTTGCGGCCATCGGCGCTTCGCCCTCGCTCGCCGCCGCGGCACGGGCGTTGGGCGTCACGCCCCCCGCCGTCAGCCAGCGACTGACGCTGATCGAGCGCCGGCTGGGGCTCAAGCTGGTGGAGCGCGACGGCAAGGGATTGCGGATCACCGCGGACGGCGAGCTTCTGCTCGATCGATCGAACGACATATTGACGCGCCTGTCCGTGCTTCGCGAGGAACTCGCGGAGCGGCGCGGCGGCGCATCGGGCGAACTGCGGCTGGTCGCGCCGTTCGGTTTCGGCCGCCGCCATATCGCGCCGCTCGTCGCCCGCTATCACCTCCATCGCCAGGACGTCCGTGTCGACCTGACCCTGTCCGACCGGCCGGGCCTCGGCATCGCGTCGGCATCGGACATATTGATCCGCATCGGCGAGAGTCGCGACAGCGATCAGTTGGCGACCGTTATCGCTCCCAATCGCAGGCTGTTATGCGCCGCCCCCGCCTATCTTCGGAAACATGGTGCGCCGGCGGATCCATCGATGCTGCGCGAGCATCGATGCATCGCGCTCAGGGAGAATGACGAGGATGTGACGCTCTGGCGCTTCAAGGGGCCGAAAGGCGAGCAGACCAGTGTCCGGATCGCCCCATGCCTGTCCAGCAACGACGGGGAGGTAACCAAGGCACTGGCGCTGGACGGACTCGGCATCACCGTACGATCCGAATGGGACGTCGCCGACGATGTCGCCGCCGGGCGACTCATGCCGTTGATGCCCGATTGGACGCTGCCCGACGCCGATATCACCGCGCTGCTCGGGCGGCGCGGCGCGCGGTCGGCGCGAATCGACGATTTCCTCGACCTGCTGCGGCGGTCGCTCCGGCCGGTGCCTTGGCGACCCGTTAGCGATTGACGACGCGTTGTTCGACGACCTGATCGAGCGTCCAGCGGATTGACGACGCATCCGCCGGCGGATTCGCTATCTTCTCCTCGATGATGCGCAGCCGATACTCGATACCGGGCTGAGGTTCGAAATCGACGATGCCACCATAGTGAAGCGTCCAGGGCGCGCTTTCGTTCTCGCGGATCTGCAGGCAGGTCATCGGTGCGACGCCGGTGCATGGCCTGGTTTCAGCGGAGACATAGATGAACTTGCGCGGCGCATTGGCAGCCGGCTTGTGCGCGGCGCGATAGGTGAGCGTGTCGCCCTTTGCCGTCCGCAGCACCAGTTGATCGCCGGATATCCGGTAACGCGCCACGGTCGACAGGGCCTCGGTATAAGCGCGCTCGGTCGACATGGCGGGCTCGGGGCAGGCCATTTGCGTGCTGACGAAACCGCCCTTGCCTGTACCCAGACGGAGCGTGCTTCCCTTGACCTTGAAGGCACCGCCGGCGCGGTTGCATCCCGTCGCGGTGGAGAAGAATCCCTTCCCCGCATCGAAATCGAGACGCAGAGGCTTGCCCTCCGGCAGATCCCTGCCGCTCCATTCGACAAGATCCCAATGATGCGCGGCGAGCGCGGCCACGTTCTTGCCAGCGGCGGACGGGGCGGCGGCATGGGCCGTGCCCACCGACAATGCGACGGCAAGGCCGATCAGCAATCCGCCCGCCCTGTGATTGAAAACCATGTGTAACTCCATTTCGACAATGCGAGCGCCTTTGGAGTGTGCCGAATGAATGCGGCATGTCCCCATCGTTGTCGATCCGTCAGGATTGCGTCAGCCCGGCGCGTGCGCCCTCACCGGCCGCTTTCGACCGATTCATCTTGCTGACGATCAATGGAAATTGGTGCCCCTGGCCGGAATCGAACCAGCACTCCTTTCGGAACTCGATTTTGAGTCGAGCGCGTCTACCAATTTCACCACAGGGGCTCGGCTGTGGCCATTAGACCGACGAAGCGCAGGCTGCAACCGTCAGTTCCTTGGCGCCTGTCTGCGATAGCTCAACGCCTCGGCAACATGGATGCGTCCTACCCCTTCGCTGCCCGCGAGATCGGCGATGGTGCGGGCAACACGCAGGATTCGGGTATAGCCGCGCGCCGAAAGCCGCATCGCCTCCGCGGCCTGCGCGAGCAATGCGCGTCCGGGTTCGTCGGGTGTGGCCACGACCTCCAGCAGGTCGCCGTCGATCTCGGCATTGGTCCGGGCGCCCTTGCCCGCATAACGATCAGTCTGCACCGCGCGTGCTTCCGCGACGCGCGACGCGACTTCCGCCGATCCTTCGGCGGGCGCGGGCAACAGCAGGTCGGCGGCGCTGACGGGCTGCACCTCGACATGCAAGTCGATACGATCACGGATTGTGCATCTTTCAAGCAAAAAGTTCGCGCCGCGTCATGACGGCTTGCGCGGCTGAAGCTCCTCAATCGCCTTATCGAGCTTACGCTTGTGCGCAGTCCGAATCTTCAGCAAATCCTCGGCAGGCGACCCCGGTTGCGGGTTCGTGGCACGCAGCTTCGCGAGTTCGGCATCGTTGTCCCGGCCGAGCTTCTCCATCTTCTGGCGATAGCCTTCACGCACGCGATCGACAGCCGAGACGCGCTTCATGGCAATCGGCGGGAAAGTGCGAAGGTGCTCCGGCAGGTCCATTTCGGTATCGTGCATCGAGACCCAAATCTGAAGGGGCGTGATCACCACTGACGGCAGGTCGGCCTCTACCGCCCTCTCGATCATGTCGCGAAGCTCCTGCATGGCCTCTGCCGATCCGATCAGGTGAGGTTCTGCTACGATCCGATCATTGAGATTCTGGCACTCGGCCACGAGTTCGAGTTGTTCCTGCGTCGCCTTCCAAACCTGCATCATGCTCTCCTGCTGTGGGTGTCGCGCCTACGCGCCAGCCCCATATAGGCGATCACTGGCAGATCGCCCTCTCTGGTCACCACGTCGGGTGAAGTTCCTTCGTGTGCTCCTGTCCGGTGGCATCGTCCCACGTCAGGCGAATATGCACGCGATTCGGTGAGCCCATGTGGACGGCGGCGATCAACTCGACCGACGCATGTTGCTCCATCGACGGCACGGGAAACTTGCGATCGATATCGTTCGCCATCAGCAACCCGCTGTCGTCGAGCACCTCGATGCGGACGTTCGATGCGATGCCCTTGCCTCGGTTGAACACCTTCAAGCGATAGTTCGACTTCCCGGCCTTGTAGAAGTTTGCCGAGATATCGGCCTGCTTCTGCGCCACCGTCTCTGCTGACTCCTTCTCGACGAGCAGTCGGTTCAGTCGGTCAGCCGTTTCCTGAAAATCAGTCTGTCGCTTGTTGAACCGGGCTGTTGTCCATGCCGAGTAGATGGCGATCACGAGGGCCAGTGCCGCGACGATATCACCGGCATCGATCTGAACCGCAGGCATCAGCGAAACTTGATATGTTTGGAGCCGGAGAATGCCTTCCGCATCGACTCACGAAAATCCTTGGTGATGTCGTCAACGATCTCCTTCTTAACTTCGGAGACCTCCGCTTCAATGATCTCGCCGTTCTCGCGGATCAGTTCCTCTCGGCTGAACACACGATCGCATGACGTGCAGCGGATCGGGCCGCTGTCGGTCTCTTTGTCATACTCAAAGTCAGCGCTGGCGCAGGTTGGGCAGATGAGCCTGATCGACCGGGAATACTTGTTAGCGTCCATAGTAGCCTCCGGCGCACATCCTGCCGTGTCCCTCCGACCAAGGCTATAGGATTGCTGGCCTAAATAGGTGCATGTCGAAGTTTTCCACGTATGACGCAGCAGGCCCGATCGACGCTGCCGCCGATATCCTGATGGTCGGTCAGGGCACTGACGAAAAGGTGCTCAAGCTCGTCAGCCCCAGCAATCTCGTGGCAGCGGGCCTCCCTGCGAATGTCGCGCGCACGACCGATATTGTGAAGCAGTTTGGTGGGATGTGCTCGGGCAAACCCACTGCGTCGGAAGTCATCTTCTCGATGTTTGCGCCCTACGCCGCGACGCTCACGGCGGCGATGTTCAAGGCGACCGCTACCGTTGCGGCCACGGCCTCCACCACATTCGTGATTCGCAACGGTGATACCCAGATCGGCACGATCGTGTTCGCGGCCGGTGCCACTACCGCCACAGTCTCGATCTCCAATGGTGCTATCGCACTCGACGATCGTCTGTCCATCACCGCCCCGGCTACGGCTGATGCGACGCTCGCCAACATCACCTACCGCGTGAAGGTGGCCTGATGGCGGTAGCTGTCCGCGCATCTGCTGGCTATTCGACCAGCCCGACGCTCCCCACCTATCAGGCTAACGATCTTCTGATCCTTCACGTCGTGGCGAAGCAGAGCCTGTCTGGCTATGCCCCGACTGGCTGGACCCAGATGCTCGCCAGTCAGGGCGGCGGTGGATCGCAGGTGGTCTGGTATGAGGCTGTCCTGTGGAAGGTCGCTGGATCGAGCGAGACCGCGCCTGCTGTCCCGGCTGGCGTCGAATATTGCTTCATCACATCGTTCAGCGGGGTCGATTCCGGTCAGCCGATTCGCAAGATGGGCGCGCTCGCTACCGCCATCACATCGAGCGGCACGAATGGGTCGCTGGGTAGCGAGTCGTTTCAGGGTGGCGATCTTCTGTTCACGGCGTTTGCCGGTGCCTCGGGCAATAACGTCAACGGGGCATGGTCGAACGAGCAGATCGGCGGTCGCGCGATGACCGAGACTTACGACCAGACGGCGGTCGATGGCGTCAACTTCAACCGCTACTGCATCGGCGGCGCTTACGCGGCCACCACGGCGGACGGGATCGTGGGCGACCTGACGACGAACTCGTTGCTCGTCGGCACATCCGGCCAGTCTGGATCATGGGGTTCTTACCCGTTCGTCATCGCCGCCCCGGCCTCGCGGAAGCTGCCGCGCCAAGCATATTGGTTCTGATGAAGCTCGACCGGAACGCTTGGGCGATCATCCTGCTCGCAGGGGCTGGTGTGACCTACACCGGTCTCGCGGGCTGGATCATCTATCTGCTGGCGTTTGAGCCGCTGACGCCTGCTGCGCGCATCCACCACCTCGCTACGCTCGGCTACGAGTTGCTCGCGCTCTCCGCCATCCCGACCGTCAGCTATGCGGTCGGTAGCTGGTTGAAAAACCTGAAGCTGAAAGGGTCGAAGCAGGGGTTGGAGATCGACGCCGAGGGCGACTGATCAATCCGACGATCGCCGCTTCTGTGATCGGAGCCAGTCGTAGATTCGTAGCCCCGTCCAAACGATAGACAGCGCTGCCGCAACGCTGGGTAGCCAAGATGCGAGGGTGGCGCACACCACGCCGATCGACACTGCATCGCCGATGTGGCGGATCGCTTCGGGAATAACGTCATCAAGTGTCATGGGCGTCCTTTAAGATGCAAGGACGCAAAATGGCGGCTCATGCCATGTATTTAGGCTCCTTTTTTAAATAGGGGATGACGACCTTTCCTTGGATAGACTTCGCGCGGTCACTTATCGGCACCAAAGAAGTGCCCGGTGCTGGGAACTCCCCCACGATCATGGGCTGGGCCAAGGGTCTGGGCAACAAGGTGCTCGGCATGGCCTACAACGCAGACAGCACACCGTGGTGCGGCCTGTTTGTCGGCCACGTCATGCGCAGCGTCGGTCTGCCTGTTGTGCCGATCTGCGTCCGGGCAAGTGCTTGGGACAAATGGGGCGACGCAACCACCCCCTGCTACGGCGCGCTCGTGCGCTTCCAGCGTGAGGGAGGCGGGCATGTCGGCATCCTGACCGGCCAGACCAAGACGCAGTTTCGAGTTCTCGGCGGCAACCAATCGGATCAGGTGAATGAGACGCTGATCGACAAGAGCCGCGCGGTAGCGTTCCGGTGGCCAACCGGCGTGACGAACCCCAAGCTCGGCTTGCCCATGGTTACGGGCGGGAAATCGTCGAAGAATGAAGCCTAAATAGCCGGGAGGTTCGGTCATGTGAGCGCTTGTCCGAACCTTCTCCTCACACGAAACGCTCCGCACCCAGCCGGTCGGCAAGGTCGTCGGCCCACCGCTTGGTCGAGGGGCGCAGGTTCTGCTCATCGACTTCCCGCATGACGTGGCCGATCAGCCTACGCTCCGGGATGCTCATCTGGTGTCCATGTGCCCGGTAGAAGTCATCCACCGTCTTGCGAGCCGTGCCCGCGTTCCTCGCTCGACGCATCGCGTCGCGCAGGATCATCACCATCTGGTCTGCCTCGCCCGTGCGGATGGCTTCTCCGACCAGTTCAGCGATGATCCGTTCTGCTTGTGTCATGTGCTGAAACTCCTTTCAGCACGGATAGTCTCACGCGGGCAAAGCCGATCGCAATATTCTCGTAGGTCGTCGATGAAGATTGCGAACTGTTTAGATGAATATTGCGGCGGGTATCGCGCTTATATCATTGTCCTCTTGTCGGGCTCCACCTCGACAACGATATTGATTCAGACGGTCTACTTTCGTATAGTGAGTGAGTAGTCATGAATGTCTTGAAACTAGGGTCGTCGAGCGTGGAGGTTCGGCGACCCTTTTTCTTTCAAGGAGCATTATGACTGACTACCCCACCTACCTCCAAGACATCGAACAGGACTTCCGCCGCCTCGTGCGCAGCGGCACCCCGCCGACCATCCGCGAAGTCGTGGACCTTCTCGACCTCGCCGAGAACAACAAGGCCATCCGCGACCTGTGCATCGAGTTGAAGATTGCCACCAAGGTCGAGTTCGACAGGGCCATGCGTCAGCGGCGTGTCCGGGAAGCGATCGGTGTCTGCCCCCAGAACGCGGTCGAGTTGGTTCAGGCGTGGACCAAGGCGCACGACGTGACGATGCGGCTCGATGGAATGTTCACCCGCTCGGTAAGCGCTTATCTCGAAGATGATCAGGGCAACCGGACGCCGATCACGCCCAAGGACCGCGAAGCCAGCGAGGATGTGGACCTCTATGCCTCGTTCCTGTTCGACCGGAAGGGGCAGTTCAACCGCCTCGACTTCGAGCGCGATCTGCGCATCTTCACTGCCGAACATCGTCTGGGGTTCAGCCGGGACGATATCAGCGATGCGGCCGAGAAGTGGTGCGCATGGTCGCGGGATCAGCGTCTCTACGAAATCTTCGGCGCGATCGAAGGCGTGGATGCCTCATTCGACGCTGACGGCGCATGGCTTGAGTTCGCTACCCAGACCTTCGACTGCGATGAGGCGGACGCCCGGTTTGTCGCTGCCGTGTTCCAGAAGTTCATGTGGCAGGTGAAGCGCAAGATGCGCGGGCTCCCGGTGTCGAACCATCTGATGCCTGTGATCCTCGGGCCGCAGGGTATCGGGAAGTCCACGCTGGTGAACGCGATCATGAAACCGGTGGAGGAGATTCGCCTCTACGCCGATTTCAGCATGATCACCGACGAGCGAAATGTCGAAATCTGGTCGAGCTACGTCCTGTTCCTCGACGAGATGAGCCATGCGGCACGGGCGGATATCGAGACGGTGAAGAACGTCATCACGGCGTCGAGCCTGACCCGTCGCCCGATGCGCTCCAACGGCAAGATCACGATCCAGCAGAACGCCACGCTGATCGGCTGCGCCAACAAGGAACTCGCGCAACTGATCCGAGACCCCACCGGCATTCGTCGCTTCGCGGGTGTGCGGATGCGCAGCGATGCTGACCGCGAGTATCTCAACGGGATCGAATGGTCGAAGCTGTGGGGCAGCGTGAAGCTCTACGGTCCCGACCCCATGGCGGAGTTCAACAGCCAGCTTGCCGAGCAGCAGGAGGGGCAGCGTGAGCTTGGCCGGGTCGAGCAGTGGATGGCTGACTTCGACGGCACGAACCACCGCTATCAGGCTGCGCTGTCCACCACCGGCACCATCAAGGCCAGTGATCTCTATCTCGCGTTTCAGGACTACGAGAGCGATTTCTACCCCGGCAACTTCAAGACCAGCAAGACCGATTGGGACTACGAAATGTCGCGGTTGAAGAAGAACCACCCGGAGGCGATGCGCTTCGTCAAGAGGCGCGCTGGCTCGGGCATGGTCTACAAGTGGCTGAACGGGCTCCGGCTCGTGGACTGCTGAACCTCTCGGCTGCGATCAAACAAATGGGGCGGGCCTTCGGGCCTGCCCTTTTTGCGTCGAAACCCTGCACGCCTGCACCAAATCGAGGTGGCACCCTACATTGGCATTTCCCTTATATATCAGTATTATAGGTAGAGAAATGAAGGCTATGTAAGTTATGTATACCTATTTGTTATTGGCAGAAGTTTTTTCGAAATGAATCTGGGGAAATAAAAACAGCCCTTCATCCCTTCATTCCCTGCACTTCCTACACACCTCGATTGCTCGACCTAAATAACGGCATGACTGAAGAACAAGTCCTGCTCGATATGAAGGAAGCCGAGTTCCTCGACGGAGACGGCGATATCACCAACGAAGGCCGCAGTTGGTTTCTCGATGTAGTCGATGGCCGTATCGGCTTGCTCGAAGTGCAGGTGCCTTGGTTCCAGCACATCCTATCCATCCGGGCCGAAGGCCGCTTCTACGATAACCGCACCACCGCGTTCGTGTTCGAGTTTGCACGGGTCCAAGCCGCGTTCGGCGACATGCTGGACGAACTAGGCGAGTGAGCCGCTGCGAGGCGATAGCCGACCTAATCATCGTCGATCAGGTCTACGTCGTCATCGGCCGCAAGGGCGTAGCAGCGGTCGAGTGGTGCGAGGAACATTGCCAGCACCCTTGGTGGGCGCAGCGCGACGGCGCGGAAGTCCAGTTTGGCATTCAGGTCATTTCGATCCCGGTGACCACGATCGCGTTCCAGAGCCCCGAAGATTGGGTGCTGTTCCGCCTCTGGGATAAATAGGGTCATGGACCTGATCGCAGGCTTCCGCCTCCCGGACGGCGAGTTCGAATACTTCGCCACGATCCAGCCGCGCGCTGTGCAGTCGGCCATGCTCGCGATGCGCTACTTCATCGAATGCCACGGGATCATCGGTTGGGTGCCAACGGTCACCTACGACTTTGCGTCGATGCAACTGGTGGATCGCGTCTGCCGTCCGCAGAAGCGCCTACCGCCTAAATAGGTGCATGAGCACCCAACCGATTTCCAGCGACGGAAAGACCATCACACTCTCCCGCCTCGGTGGGGAAACGATCGAGATCAAGTCTCACGACCTCGACCGCCAGCAGATCGACATCAGCGACCGCACGATGAAGTTCATCGTCGGCGACGACCTGTTTGAGACGGTCCTGACCACCGACCCTGCCGACGACAGGGGCCTCCTACTGGTCATCACCATGGAGCAGGTGAACCTGATCCCCGATATCGGCACGACCTTCGCGCTTGTGGATGTGGCCGAGCAGGACAAGACCCAGCCCAAGTGGTCGGGTCGCATCAAGGTGAAGGACTGATCCCATGGCTGGCATCTCCTTCCTCGCAACCACACCGACCTCGGTGAACGTCAACGGCGTCCCGTCGATCATCGTCAGCATCACCAGCGGCCAGCGCGGGCTCCCCGGCGTCGGCCTGCCTGCTGGCGGCTCAACCGGCCAGATTCTCGTCAAGCGGACGGGCTCCGACTTCCAGACAGAATGGGCAGACGCACCAGAGGGCACGGACGGTAGCGCCCGCTGGGGCAAGGTGCTCGGCACTATCGACGACCAGACCGACCTCAAGGCGCTGCTTGACGATCTCCGCGCGCTCATCGCGCTCAAGGAAAGCATCATCGCCACGGGACAGGCAGGCCAATACCTGACCGGCGCGAAGACGTGGGCAGACCTGACCAAGGCGGCTGTCGGCTTGTCGAACGTAGATAATACAGCCGATAGCGCGAAACCGATTTCCGCCGCACAGGCAACCGCCATCGCCGCCAAGCTCGACGCCGCGAAGGTCTCGACAATGGCGCTGACGCTGCTCGACGACGCGACGATTGCAGACATGCGCGCGACGCTGGGGCTGGGATCAGCCGCGACCAGCGCCACCACGGCATTCGCCCCGGCGACCCACACGCACGCCATGTCCGAGATCAGCGGCCTCATTGCCGCACTCGCAGGCAAGGCCGCGACAGTCCACGTCCACGCGATCTCGGATGTATCCGGGCTGCAAACGGCGCTCGACGGCAAGGCTCCGATCAGTGCGCTGTCGAATCTCGCCACCAAGACGGAAGTCGCTGGCAAGGCGAACGCGGTTCACACGCATGCCATCGGCGACGTGGATGGGCTGGAGGCCGCTCTGGACGATCGTGTGACCGAGACGCAGCTTGCGGAAGGTCTCGACACCAAGCAGCCGCTGGGCAGCTACGCGACCCTCGACGGCACGGGCAAGGTGCCACTCTCGCAGCTTCCGCCCCTCGGTGATGGCGGTCAGCTTGGCGTGTTCACGGTCAACGGTCGCGATGGCGACGTGCTGCTCGAACCTATCGATGTTCAACTGGATCAGGTGAACAACACCTCTGACCTCGACAAGCCGGTCAGCCTCGCCATGCAGGACGCGCTCAACGAGAAGCTGAACATCGTGGACCTTCCGCCGCCCGTGGACACCTCGATGTTCGCGACACAGGCGGAGCTATCGCAGAAGGCGGATCAGGGTCACACGCACGGCATCAACGACGTGAACGGCCTCGATGTGGCGCTCGAAAGCAAGCAGGACGTTGGCGACTACGCCACGAACACCCAGCTTACCACTGGTCTGGCGACCAAGGCGGATACGAACCACGCGCACCCGGACAAGCTCGACGCCTCTGCATACGTGAAGGGGCTGTCGATCTTTTGTGGAGGCAAGCCCGTCGCATCGGAAGTCATCGGCGGAAGCGTTGCCCCCTATGCGTTCACGATTTCGGCGAACAGCATCGCCAAGGCAGGCACGAGCGCGACAGCCTCGACCGTCTTCACCATCCGCAAGGGTGGCACGGCGATCGGGACACTGACGTTCAACGCTGGTGCGACAACGGCTGTCCCGTCGATCACCAGCGATGCTGTGGCGATAAACGACTTCATCACGATCACGGCCCCGACCACCCCGGACGCCACGCTCGCGAATATCGCCTTCACCCTGCGTTGAGGTAGGCGTCAGGGCAGAGCCACTTGCTTTTGCCCTGACCCGCCTTGCGAGCTTGTGCGGCGTGCCAGCACTCAATCCAGAACGCCTTCAGGCCAGCGAGATCACCGGCATCGTAGCGACGCATGCACCCGCGCACCTCGACCTTGGTGAAGCCAGCCTCCCGGCAATCGCGTGCAAGTTTCATCCGCTTGAACATCCGGTCCATCTAGTCAAATCGGTCAGCTTGGTCAAGTTTAATACGGCGGGTGAGACGCCCTACCGGTATACTGATCGGCATGTCCCGCTTCACTTCAAACAAGGAACTGCTGAAGGAAATCGACCTCTCCAAGCGCTCCTACTGCTGGTTCAAATCACCAGCCCATGCCGACTACGCGGCGATCGTCCACTTGCTCGACGAGATCACCCCAGACCTGATTGCGCAGCACGGCAAGGACGCAGTGTTTCGGGTGATGACCTCGGATCACATCCCGCCCCTCGACGAAAGCGAGAAGGTTGGTCGAGCCAAGACACGCACCCATGCGCGCACCAACTTCCCACCGTTCAAGCACTACCAGCGCGCAGCCAATGGTCGCCTTGTCGAAGTAGGCCGATCCCATTGGAAAGGTAGCCCGAGCCGGGGAAAGTTTAGCACAGAGCACGGCAAGCCCACCGCGCGCCTCGCCTCGCAATGGATGAAGATGGTGGAGAACTACGGCCGACGCGGAAACTGGCGCGGCTACAGCTATCGCGAGGAAATGGAGGCGGATGCTCTCTGCCAGCTATGCAAGGTCGGGCTACAGTTCGACGAGAGCAAGTCGCAGAACCCGTTCGCGTTCTACACCACCACTATGGCGCACTGCTTCACCCGCGCCCTGAATCTCGAAAAGAAGCAACAGACCATCCGCGACGATCTGCTGTTCGCAGCCGGTGGCGAAGTCTCCCACACTCGAATGACCGATTGGGACATGCACCGCATGGGCCTGTCAGAGCCGAAGCAACTACCAGCCAAGCGCGGCCGACCCAAGGGTTTCAAGGCCGCAGCTTAAATATGAACATGCTCGTCTCTGTAAATGAAATCGAACACGCGAAGAACCTGCCGTCTTTCTGGAAGATGACCAAGGCGGAAGTCGCACGCCAGAAGCGCAACCAGCCTAACGCTTGGTCTATCCGCAACACTCGCGACTACTTCCACGGTTACATCGTCGAGGTCGATGAACGCCTCGCTCACGACTACCAGTGGTGCGATGGCTCGATCCATTCGCCCAAGGACATCGACGAGGTGTTCGCGATGGTGAACGGCCGATGACGATCTCCGTCGCCTCCGCCAAGGCCAAGGGTCGTAAGCTACAACAGATCGTCCGCGACGCTATCCGGGCGGCGTTTCCTGCGCTCGATCCCATCGATGTTCAATCATGCCCGATGGGTTCAGCAGGCGACGATGTGATCCTGTCTGCCGCCGCCCGTGCCGTGTTTCCCTACGCGGTCGAGTGCAAGGCCCGCGCAAAGGGGTTCACCGCCCTCTACGACTATCTGGCGCAAGCCGATCGCAAGGATGGGCGAACTCCCATCGCTGTCGTGAAGCAGGACCGGCGAGAACCTCTGGTCGTGTTGCGCCTCGACACCTTCATCCGTCTGGTGGCGCCATGATTTCGCTGTGGAAGCCAGCCGCGATCATCGGCGTGTTGCTCGCGGCATATCTGTGGGTCAGCCACATTAAGAGCGAAGCCTACGCCAAGGGTAAGGCAGACGCCGAAACCACAGCGCAGAAGCTGCTGTCGGAGACCAACGAAGCGAACGCATACCGCACCGGCCAACTGGAAAAGCAGATCGCCAGCTACGCGGACAAGCTCGCTGCCAAGGACGATGCTCGTCACGAGCAGGAAGCGACGATAAAGGTGCAGATCGAAAAGGAACTCGCGAAAGTCCCCGACTGCGCGATCCCTCAATCGATCATCGACCAGCGCAATGCGGTGAGGGCGCTGCCATGATCCGCACGCTCCCTCTCCTGCTGCTACTCGGTGCCTGCACGCATCAGGTCGCCGTCACGCCCAAGCCGGTTCAGATGCCCGCGCTCCCGGCCAAGCTGGCGAAGAAGGCCGACCCGCTCCCGCCGATCAGCGGCACGGACGTTAAAGACCTGATCCGCGATGGCGTCGAAACTGACAGCAAGTATGCAGACGTGCGCGCTCGCCTGAATGCAATCATCGACGCTTGGTCGTGCGTCAGGAAGTCGATGAACGAAGGGAAAGAGGCGCACAAGTGTTTGTGAATATCGCGGCAGCGAATGTCGTCATGGTATTCTTGCACAATGAAACCGACTGAAAGTCTACTTGCGGCAATCGGCATCTCTGACGGGCTGATCGTCGGTGGTGCCGCCATCGAGAGCTATGCTCACCTGCTGCCGCAGCCGCTTTACGCCGCACTCTTTGGCAGCGCCGCGCTTATGCAGGCCGGTGCCGTCGCCTTCCTCGCACTCTCGATAAAGGAATACCGCAAGACCCTATGACGCCACCCAAGATCAAGGATGTTGTCCAGATGCTGCTCGCTGGCATGGTGGACATGAACAAGGCCGCAGCCACCAACGGAGAAGTGGCGCAGGCGGAAATGACCAAGCTCGCAGAGCGGGTAATCAACTACTTCGCCGTCCACTACGCGGAGAAGCCCTCGGGCATGCTCCCCGGACTCCCCGGTGGTCCGCTCGCGCGCTGATGGGCCGCCATCGTCTCTACAATACCGCTGCATGGCGCAGGAAGCGCGAGGCACAGCTTCGGGATGAGCCCCTGTGCCGGTTCTGCGCCGCACAGGACAAGGTGACTGCCGCCACCATTGCGGATCACGTTGAGCCTCACCGTGGCGACGAGGATGCGTTCTGGAACAACGAGCTACAGAGCCTGTGCCACTACCACCACAACACCGCCAAGCAGCGGCAGGAGGTCTGGGGCTATGACTCGATCACCGATCTGGATGGCTATCCGCTCGACCCCAATCACCCGTCGAATGTCGATCAGGCCAAGCGAGACGCAGGGTGAACGCTCTTGCGCCCCAGATGGACCTACCCATGCTCCTGCTGTCTCGGGAGGAGGTCGTGTTCGCGCTTCGCAACAAGATCAAGGATCGGTTCGCGCTGACATTCGCGCTGCTGACCCACTTCCCCGACCAGATCGTCTACGCCGACTTCGACACGCAGTTTCACCGGTTCCGGGCCTACTTCGCGGACACCCACGAGCTTGTGATGTGGAAGCTGCAATACCTCTGACGTTCAGCGCTTGCGCTTTGGCACGTAGCCGCCTTTACCGGGCTGCACCTTCGCACCCCACGCCTTCATAGCCTCGGCCTTGCTCGGCTTTCGAGGCAAGTGGAAGGGCTTCTTCGGCTTGCTCCGCGTCGCGCGGCCGATGCCGCCTAGCAGTCGTCCCAAGAAGCCCATCATCATCACTCCGCTGCGTCGAACATCTCGACTTGTGGCATATAGGCCGTCAGGTCCACCGTCTCGCCCGTCGATACCGCGTCATATGCGGCTTGGAGCTTGGCGGACGGTGTGGTCTTGGGAAGAAAGCGGAAAGCGCTGGCCGCAAGATAGTCCTGTCGTTCCTCGAACGCGAGCCAACGCCGTCCTTCGGCCTCCGCTACCGCCCCGGTCGTGTTCGAACCGGCAAAAATGTCGAGCACAGTGTCGCCCGGATCGGTCAGGAACCGGATGAAGAACTCGGGCAGCTTGGCCGGGAACCTTGCCGGGTGCCGATCAGCGCCGACGAGCTTACAACCAGCCACGTAGCCACCGTTCGACTCCGTGTTGGGGATTTGAAGCAGGTTCGATGGGATCGCGCCGCCGTTGTCCTTGGCGAAACCCTTCCCGATGTCGTGACCCGATGGGCGCACGGCGGGCTTATAGAACTTGTCTGGGTCTTCCATCAGCTTGAGCATGCGGTCGCTGTAAGGCGCAAGCACCTTGCTCACGTCCGCCTTCGGCCATTCGGTCTTGGAAAACCACCACAGGTTGTTCACCGAGTCCTTGGCCCTGATTTTCCGCTTGTTCACCCATTCGATAGGCGACGGGAGCTTCGCCGGATTGAACCAGTAGAAGTCTTCGGCGAGAAAAAAGCCAACCTCGTCGCAGAAGCGGATCGGCAGACGCAGATGGTAGAGGCTCCGCGCCGGAACCCCCTTCTGATAAGCGCCACCCACGTCCATCACGAAGCTGCCGGTCGGCTTGAGCTTGGCGTAAACGAGGCGCGCAAACTCGATCAGCCAGTCGAGGTATTCCGCCTGATCCAGACCGCCGTAAGCCTTATGGCGCTGGAGCGCGAAGGGCGGCGAGGTCATCACGAGGTCGAGGCTGTCGTCAGGCAGGCGCGCGAGAAGCTCCCGCGAGTCGCCGCAATATGCGGCACCGCCGCTGGTCGTGTAGCTCGGCCGTAGGCCCTCAAGTTCAATAGCAGCCAACGGCTAAACTCCTTCAATCACACCGATAGTGTGTAGACTCATAGTGGTCGGGCGGCAACCTCTTCAGCGTGAAACCCGACGAACCGAATCCTGCGCGCGAGGCCCTCGCGGCCAATCTGCGCAAGATGCGGCACGAGCGCAACTTGAGCCAAGAGGCGCTCGCCGATCTCGCTGGCATTCACAGAAACTATCTTGGCGGCATCGAACGCTGCGAGCGGAACGTCGGCCTCGACAATCTCCAGAAGCTCGCAGGAGCCCTCGGCGTCACCGTAGCGGAGCTTGTGAGCTAATGGCGCGGCATCCCGATTGGGAAAAACTCGAAGGGCTGATGCCCGCAGTGCGAGACTTTCAGAATCTCGCCAGCGAGCACGGTATCGATGACATATTTCAGGATAACGGCGGCAAAATCTTACAGATGCTGCTTGCCCTCAATCTAAAGGGCATTCCCGGTCGTGAGGGCAACGACGCGGTGGACGTTGATGGCCGTGAATATGAACTCAAAAGCGTCAATATCTGGCTGACGGCCAGCTTCTCGACCAATCACCACATCAACATCCCGATCATAAACAAGTATCGGGAAGTGTGCTGGGTGTTCGCCATCTACGAGGGGATCGAGATGCGCCGCGCCTATTTCATGCCCGCAGAGAAGTTGGAGGTTTACTTCGAGGCGTGGGAGGAGAAGTGGCGCGAGAACGAGAAGGATATCAATAACCCCAAGATTCCGCTCAACTTCGTCATGGAGCATGGTGAGCTTCTTTACACAGACCAGAAGAAGCTCGACCTAACTGGCGCAGCCGCCATCCGCAGGCAGCGCAGTAAGGAATCAGCGGATCGCAGGAAGGCCAAAGCGCAGGCAGCAGCGGAGCTTGCGGCAGAAGACCCCGCAGCCGGTGATAACCCGGTCGCCATGATGAAGAAGAAAAAGAAGAAGGGCTAAAAGGGCCGCTCGGGCTTTCTGACCGGCTGATCGTCCATCCGCATGAACCGCCCAAGCTCGATGCCCTCCCGGATCAACTCGTCGCGGGTGATCTCCATCTCCACCCGACGTTGAGGCGTCAACCGATCACCCAGACGCGCCACCTCGCGCTCGAACTCGAACTCGACCCACGCCGTGTTCCTCGGCTCGGTTTCGTAAAGGAGGCGGCTAATGGTCATGGGAGCAAACTTCGATCCCTCGAAGCTCGTGATCGGCACGCCCTCGGGCTGATACTGGTTCAAGAAGTCTGCGACCTTGCGCAGATTGATCTCCCCGCTGCGCTGATCCCGCGTAGCACCTACCGCTGCCCGCACCCATAGCGAGATGCCCTTGGCGTAGAGATAGGCTCGCCGCTTCTTCGACGCCCCTGATGAACGGTTGCCATAGGTCCAATCCTTCTCGGTCAGAAGGTCGTCGGCAATCCCATCGAGGTTGATCTCCAGCGGCATCCGCCGAGACTAACGGTGCGTGGTTAACTATCCCTTGCACCTGTTATGAACAGGCAAGCACCTGTTACGGAAGCTCGACCGGAGCCCGTCATCGCAAGCATATGCTGCTCAACAGCAGACGAGGCCAGCGATGATCTACGAAAACGATAATGATCCTGAACTTCCACCGAGCAGTCCTGCAAGCAACGCTTCTAAATATGGGATGTCAGAACCTGTCCTCCATTTGGGCGATTGCCTCGAAGTAATGCGAACCATGCCTTCCAAGTCGGTAGACATGGTCTTCACCTCACCGCCCTACAACTTGTGCTTGTCGGCCGATGGGAAGGGGAAGAACAACAGCCTGACGAGCGGTAAGTGGAAGTCTGCTGGCCTTGCCAATGGCTATGGCGAATATGACGACGCCCTCGATCCCGCCGATTACAAGGCATGGCAGCATGAAGTGCTGACCGAGTGCTGGCGTCTGCTCAAGGATGACGGCGCTATCTTTTACAACCACAAGCCCCGGATCATGAAGGGCGAGGTCGTGCTGCCGACCATCTACAACCCCGGACTTCCGCTTCGGCAGATCGTCGTATGGAACCGGCGTCGGGGCTTCAACTTCTCGCAGAGCTTTTACCTGCCCTGCCACGAGTGGGTGATGATCCTCGCCAAGCCGGATTTCCGCCTCAAGAGCAAGGCAGCTTCCGGTGTCAAGGATGTGTGGACCATCGACCATGACCGGAAGAACAGCCACCCCGCACCGTTCCCGGTCGAGCTTCCCATGACCGCGATCGAGACCACCAGCGCACAGGTTATCCTCGACCCGTTCTGTGGCTCCGGGACCACTGGTGTGGCCTGCGCCCGCCTCGGTCGTCAGTTCATCGGCATCGAGCTTGAGCCCAAGTTCCACGCCATGGCTACGCAACGCATCGAAGCTGAACGCCTGATCAGCATCGCGGCCTGACCGCCGAAGCCGCCTCACCGATCGTCCCCTCGACCGGGGTGGAGGCCCCCCGGAGGGGGTGGTCCAAGGACGATCGGGCAACCCCTTGGAGACCGCCGCCTGCTCAAACGCACGACGCCGCACTTCACAAGTTTGTTTTCCTCTGGAGCAATATCGTTGCTCCAGCCGAGAACGGAGATCGAACGCCAAGTGCCAACGCTAACCGATTGGACTCGCGGCAAGAGTCCCACAGTCAGTCTTGTCAACTTTTCTTTGACGCTTTCAGCCTACTAGGCTACAAAATGCACAACGCCGCGCTCCTTCTGGAAGGGAGCACGGCGCTACTCCTTAGCCCTTATGGAAGGGGGCAGGCAGGGGCTGGCGGTTTAACGACCGCTAACCGGTAATCTCCGGGTGATGATCCACATCACGCACCTCCTTCCTTTTCTCCATGGCCTTCCGAGCCGGGTGGGAGACTGGAGTTGCCGCCAAGCAACTCCTCGAAATCGTCGGGTTGCAGCCCGCGATTATCTGGGCCGCTGGCGGGATCATCCCCGCTTTGCGGCCCAGATTCGTTTGCGCCATCGCTGCTGGCGCTATCTTCTTCACCGGGCCAAGGACGGTCGGCGAACCACCATCCCTTGCCCCGGCGCCCTTGAAACTTGCTACTGTTCGACAATCGGGCCGACAGCACGTTGAGAGGGTTCTCTTCCGGCAGGTTCAAGCCGCTGTCAGTCCCGAGGAACTCCAACAACTGCCCGGTCTGCATCGGCTCGCCGAGCATCTCCATAATGTTGCTGACCGCATTCTCGGTCGCCTCCATCACGGGCGCAGGGCGGCGCGAACGAGCGCGGATGCGCGGGCGAGGATTGACCTCTTGCCCTGCATCCTGTTCGGAAGTTACTTCCGGCTTGGTCACAACTGGAGCCGGTGCCCCGTCGCCGCCGAAGGCGGTCTCGTAAGCACGAGCCGCCTCAATCAGGCGCTCAAGCGCCTGATCCTTCTCGGACAGCGACCTGATCTGGACGCGGATTGCCTCCTGCTCGGCGAGCATATGCGCGAGGCTAAAGAGGGACGTGTCAGTCATCCCAGCCTACATACGCGCGCAGTTCGCTTGTCACAACTGAAATCGTCAATCGGTTCGTCGCAACGCGGTTCGGCTCGTCGCATATTCAGTTGTGGGAAACTTCCCACCCCCAGCGAAAGGGTCGAACGCGGCCCGCCACGAAGGGAATAATGCGCGCTCACCCCCTCGTGGTTTAGACTTGGCTGATGATTATAGGCTCTCTCAACACCACCGTCACGCTCTCCACTGTCGTGGCCGCTCATACCCCGGAGATGATCGCCGCCGCGCTCTACCTCCTCGAATCTTCCCGGTTTGATCAGACCACTGGCTGCTGGCACTGGACCAAAACCCTAGCCACTGGCGGATACGGCCAAATCACCACGACGGCGGTGTTCGACCTATTCCGCGCAAAGGGGGCGCACCGCGCGTCCAAGATGCTTTTCGATGGCTGGCGTCCCGAGGATCGACACGAGCATCACCGTCATCGCTGCGGGTCGCGCGATTGTATCAACCCCATGCACGCATTGACCGGCTCGGCTTCTGACAACTGGTCCGACCGCGTAGAGGATGGCTCCTATGGTGCGAAGCTAACCGTCTCGAAGGTGCGCGACATAAAGTCTCGAAGCGGTGAATCGAGTCGTCTCCTCGCGATCGAATATGGTGTTCATCGAAGCGTGATTCACCGCATCCGACGCGGCGTTCTTTGGAAGAACGTCAGCTAATCGGCGACTTCCATAAATAGCGGGCGATGCCTGCAACTAAAACCCCAACGCGCGTCAAAGTATTGTCTGGAAACCCCGGCAAGCGCGCGATTAACAAGAAAGAACCGCAGCCCAACGGCCTTCCGAAACAGCCGCCAATCATGAGCGAGGTGGCAAAGAAGTTTTGGGTCGAAATCGTCACGTCGATGCCCCCCGGCGTCTATACGACTGCCGACAGTCATCTGCTCGCCAGCTACTGTGAGACGGCGGCGATGATCCAGCAGCTAACCGCCGCTATCATCGAAGCGCCTCTCGTGACCACCGGCTCCACCGGTCAGGATGTGGTGAACCCGCTGATCAAGCAGCGCGCCGACCAGCAGCGCCTTCTCGTTCAAACCGGCCAGCGCCTTGGTCTTGATCCTATCGCCCGACAGGCCATCGACGGAGCCGCCAGCGGCGGGAACCCTCAAGACGAAGGGTTCGGAGCCTTCCACTAATGCCCCGCCCCAAGAAGCTGTCGCGCGGCGACAAGGTGTGCGGTTGGATCGAGTGTCTCAAGATCACCATCGGCGAGGACGCCGGTAAGAACTTCAAGCTCCGCCCTTGGCAGCGCCGTTTCATCAAGGATGTTTACGATCCGGTCCACCCGAAGGGAAACCGGGTGGTTCGCCGCGCGGTGCTGTCTGTCGCGCGAAAGAACGGCAAGACCGAACTCGCCGCCGCCCTGATCCTTGTTCATCTGATCGGCCCGGAGGCCGAGCTAAACGGGGAAATCTACTCCGCCGCCAACGACCGTGAGCAGGCGTCGATCGTGTTCAACGCCGTCATCAGGATGATTGAGAAGTCGCCTTATCTGTCGGCGAAGCTCAAGGTCGTCCCCTCAACCAAGACCATCTACGTGCGCGAGAGCGGCATCAAAGGTGAGGGCTCGAAGTTTCGCGCATTGTCGGCGGACGCGGGCACCAAGCATGGCCTCAATCCCTCCTTCGTGGTCTACGACGAGCTTGCGCAGACGAAGAACCGCGAGTTGTTCGACACGCTTACCACGTCGCAGGGTGCGCGCGCCGAACCGCTGTTCCTGACCATCTCGACCCAGAACAACGAACCGAGCCACGTCCTTTCGGAGATGATCGACGACGGGATGCGCGTTGATGAGACAACCGGGGCGAAGTGCGATCCGTCGATCGTGGTCCACCTATACGCCGCAGACGACGAATGTGATCTGCTCGACGAGGAACAGTGGTTCAGGGCCAATCCTGCCCTAGGCGACTTCCGCGACATAAACGAGTTTCGAGTCATGGCGCAGCGCGCGAAGCGCCTGCCATCCGAAGAAAACTCATTTCGGCGGCTCTACCTCAACCAGCGCGTGAGCTTGCAAGCGTCGCTGATCGCGCAGTCGGATTGGAAGGCCAGCACCGCCAAAACACCGATCGTTTTTGCCGCCCATCATAACGACCCCAAGACCGGCACGGTGGTCTATGGCGAGCGGGTCTGGCTTGCGCTCGATATGTCGCGCCGGGTGGACTTGACCGCGTTGGTGATGATCAACGCCGATGGCGAAAAGACCAAGGTCGCCTGCTGGTTCTGGAAGCCCTCGGACTACCTTGAAGAGCACACGCGCCGCGACCGTATCCCCTATGATGTGTTCGCTCGCGTCCCCGAGAATGGCGAGCCGAAACTGCTGGCCTCCCCCGGCCGCTCGATCGCCCCCAAGGCCGTGGTGACGAAGGTCGCCGAGCTATGCAGCCAATATGAGGTGATGGGGCTGGTCTACGACCGTTGGGGCATGGACGAGCTTCTCCGCCACTTCGATGAAATCGGTCTGGCCGCACAGGAGGGCGATGGCTACGGCCTGCGACTAATGCCGTGGGGTCAGGGCTTTAAGGACATGAGCCCCGCCGTAACCGCGTTCGAGGATGCGGTGGTGAACGGCAACCTCGAACACCCCAACCATCCGATCCTGAACTGGAACGTGTCGAACGCTCAAGTCACCAGCGACGGTGCTGATGGTCGTAAGCTCGACAAGGAGAAATCACGCACCCGCATCGACGGAGCGGTGGCACTGGCGATGGCACTTGGGGCGAAGTCTCGTGAACGGGAAACAGTAGTAATCAATCCTTGGGCTGATCCCAACTACAAGTTTGCTCCTATTCAAGTTCGCTGATCGGAGGCTGATCAACCACCGACCAGCTAAATAAGCACATGAAGGTGTTTGGTCTATTTGAGAAGCGGTCGGCTAGTCCTCTTGAGAACCCGGAGGTTTCACTCTCCGATGCACGCGCGTGGGCTGACGCATTTGGCCGCTCGACCAATGCGTTCGCCAGCGCGGTCACGGAAGTGTCGGCCTTGTCGATCCCGGCTGTTTGGCAGGCGAACAACGCAATCTCCGGCACCATCGCAAGCCTCCCCGTCCACCTGTTCAAGAAGAATGGCGACAACGCGGAGAAGGACACCACAAACCCGCTCTATTACATCCTGCACGACGCCCCGAACGACACGCAGACCTCGCAGCAGTTCCTCAAGTGGCTGGTCACGCGCCTGCTGCTCGAAGGCCGCGCGACCGTGTTCATCGATCGCAACGGTGCTGGTCGCGTCAAGCGCCTGATCCCGATCAACTCGACCCACCTCAAGGTGAAGCAGGTGGTGATCAAGAATGTCGTCGATCGCCAGTATACCGTCTCGATCCCCGGTCAGCCGGTAATCACCTACAACTCGCGTGATGTGATCGACCTTATCTGGTTCCCCCAGCAGGACGGCGTTCAGCACTACAACCCCATCGATATCAACCGGAACGCGATCGGTCTGATGCTCGCGGTCGAGCAATATGCGGGCACGATGTTCTCGAACGGTGGCGTGCCACCCTTTGTGCTCGAAGCTCCGGCCATGATGAACGCGCAGACGGCTGCGCGGGCGTCGGTGGAAGTCGCCGAGGCGATCAAGGCCACCCAGCAGAACAAGAACAACGTGCTGGTCGCTCCCGCTGGGCATTCGCTCAAGACCATCGGTCTCGATCCGCTCAAGCAGCAGATGGTCGAGGTTCGCAGGTTCCAGATCAGCGAGACCGCACGCATCTGGAACATCGCCCCGGCGCTGCTCCACGACCTGTCCACCGGCACCTACTCGAACGTCGAGCAGCAGATGCTCTCGTTCGTCACGCAGACAATCCACCCGCTCGTCCAGATGATCGAGCAGGAGTTCAACGCCAAGCTGTTCGGTGCTCGCAACAGCAGCAGCTACGTCAAGTTCAACCTTAATGGTCTGCTGCGTGGCGACTTCGCCGCTCGCATGGAGGGCCTGACCAAGGCTGTCAGCGGCGCGATCTACACGCCCAACGAGGCCCGCGCCTTTGAAGACCTGCCGCCGCAACCAGATGGCGACAAGCTCTACATTCAGGGCGCGACCGTCCCACTCGGAACCCAGCCCACCGATGGCTCGGACAACCAACCCCAAGACAACGAACCCGCCGACGCGGACGAGGAGGATGAAAATGGAAATGGAGAAGCGTAACTACGCGATCGTCGATGTGGAGGTGCGCGCCGCCGCCGTTGATGACGAGGGCACCGACAAGAAGGCGCGTGGCTACGCCAGCGTGTTCAACTCGGACAGCCTCGATCTCGGCGGCTTCGTAGAGCGGGTGAAGCCCGGTGCTTTCAAGCGCTCCCTCAAGGAAGCCAGCGACGGCAAGCGCAACATCTTCGCTCTGTGGGCTCACCGCGACGACAGTCCCCTCGGCTCCACCAAGGGCGGCAAGCTCGTGCTCGAAGAGGATGACCACGGTCTCCGCTTCGAGATGGATACCACGCGCATGACCACTGCGCAGCTTGATGCGCTGGCAGATGGCGATCTGCGAATGTCGTTCGGTTTCTCCGTCCGCGAACAGGAGTGGAAGGAAGATGACAAGGGCTACGTGGAGCGCACGCTGATCGACGTAGACCTGTTTGAGGTCTCGTTCGTGATCAACCCAGCATATCCAGACACGGAAGCGGCGCATCGCTCCTTTGAAGCGTGGAAGTCAGAGAAGCGAGCCGACAACATGGAAAGCAAGCACGAGGTGAACAAGTTGATTGCGCGCGCAATACTAAAGCGAATCAAATAATACGGCGGGGTCTCCGCGACAGGTCTTTGGAGTGTCGGACTAAATAAGTCTGAACACCTCTTTGATCATGGAGACCCTCAACAATGAACATTTCTGAACTTCGCAATGAGGCGCAGAAGCTGGCCCATCAGGCCCGCGAAATCCTCACCGGCAAGGAAGTTTCGGCAGAGCAGACGCAGGAAGCGTCGCGCATGCTCGACGACTCCGATGCGTTCGAGGCCCGTGCTGTCGCTCTCGAAAAGATCGAGGCTCGCGACGCCGCTTATGCCGCTTCCGCCAAGCCCGCCCCGGTTGAAACCGTCGAGGTCGAGAACCGCTCGGTCGATAACGCCGTCTCCGCCTTCAATGGCTACATTCGTGGCGACCTTGAGGCCCGTGAAGCTCGCGCGCAGGGCGTTGGCTCTGACGGTGCCGGTGGCTTCCTCGTTCCCGAGGGCTTTGTCGCTACGCTGATCAAGGGCCTCAAGGCTTATGGTCCGCTGAACGAGGGTGGCCCGGTCAACTACCTCGTGACCGCTTCGGGCAACGCTCTGCCGATGCCGACCATGGACGACACCAACAACAAGGGCGCTCTGATTGCGGAGGGCACCGAGGCTGACGAGTCCAGCCTGACCTTCGGCCAGAAGTCGCTCGGCGCTTACAAGTATACCACTGGCGTCGTGAAGGTTTCGAGCGAGCTTCTTCAGGATGCTGCGATCGATCCGCAGGCTGTGGTTGTGGACGCAATGTCCGAGCGCCTCGGCCGTATCCTCAACGAGCACTTCACCAAGGGCACTGGCATCTCGCAGCCTTCGGGCATCGTCACCGGCGCTTCGGCTGGCGTTGCTGCCGCTTCGGCGACTGCGATCAGCTACGAAGACCTCGTGAACGTGCTGCACTCGATCGACCCGGCTTACCGTGGCAACGCTGGCTTCATGTTCAATGACGCCATCTTCAAGGCGATCCGCCTCCTGAAGGACGCCGAAGGTCGCCCGATCTGGCAGGATGGTCTGGTCAACGGTGCTCCGGCGACGATTCTCGGTCGTCCGTTCTACGTGAACAACGACATGGCTGGCACGATGGCCGCTGGCAACGTCACGATGCTCGTTGGTGACTTCAAGAAGTTCACCGTTCGCCGCGTGAAGTCGTTCGCGCTTCGTCGCCTCGACGAGCGTTTCGCGACCTCGGATCAGGTCGGTTTCGTCGGTTTCGGCCGCTACGACTCTATCGTGACCGACGCCCGCGCGATCAAGAAGCTGACCCACTAATCTGGGTCGGACTTCATCGTCCAAGGATTGGCCTCGCCCCGCAAGGGCGGGGCCTTTTCCGTTCTAAATAGGGGATGAAAGTCAAACTCACCTCTGCGCTGGTCGGTAATGACCAGACCCTCAAGGCTGGCACCGTCATCGAGACGGATGAAGCCATTCGCCTGATCAACGCTGGTGTCGCCGTTCCGCACATCGAAGCTGCCACCATCGAGACCGCCTGTGCCAAGCCCGCCGTCGAGCGCGCCATCAAGGCTCGGACGAAGAAGCCCTCGGCCTAAATAGGTTCATGGATCAGACCCGCGCCAAACTCATTTCCAAGTCGAGCGATACCGTCATCGACCTCGTTGAAGCACGTCAGCACCTCAACATTTCGCACGATGACGACAACGACCTGATCCTGTCCTACTGCGAAGCCGCGCATGCGTTCATCGAAGGCGTGATCGGTCGCCCGCTCCTGACTTCCGTCTATCGCTATTCGATGGATGTGCTGCCCAAGCGCTTCATGCTCGGCATTGGCCCGGTCCAGTCGGTGGACAAGATCGAGGTCGGCAGCACCACGATCGACCCGGCACTCTACGCCGTCGATCTGGACAGCGATCCCTGCCGCGTCGAGGGCAAGTGGGTGCCGCGCCATGTTAATCTGGGTGGCGTCAAGGTGACGTTCACTGCTGGCTGGGAGAGCCGGGGTAAGCTGCCCGGCGATCTCAAGCACGCCGCCAAAATGCTGGTCTCCCACTATTACGAGAACCGTGAGGCAGCGACCTCGGGCGGCACCACCATGCAGGTGATGGAAGTGCCGTTTGCGGTGACGGCATTGCTCGACCGCTACAAGACGTTCGGTCTGGTCTAACGCCTAAATAGGTGCATGAGCACCCACGAAGTCCATTTCCTCGCCGATTACGACTACACCCCGTCGAGCAATCGCACGGTGACCTACGCCTATAAGCGGGGAACGCGGTGCATCGTCGATGATGAGTGCGAGTCCATTGTCATCGCTCGCGGCATCGCCGTCTACGCGGACTTCGCCGAGGACGATCTGTTCGACCGCACGCAGATGGTCGAAAGCCAGAAGGACTACGAGGAAGTCGAACAACTCTACCATGATCTCGCCGTCGAGGAAGATCGGGAAGCCAAGGACTACGAGTAATGGCTTACCAGACCCCGCGCGCGGGCGAGCTTCGCCACGTCATCACCATCGAGCGCAAGGCCACTGTGTCGGACGGCATGGGCGGCGTGAAGGAAACGGGTTGGACGCCGTGGCTGACCGTGCGCGCCAAAATCGTAGCGGTGAAGGGCGGTGAAGTCGTCCAGAGCCAGCGCCTCTCCGGCGTGGTCAACTATGACCTGACGGCCCGCTGGTCGCCCGACTTGGACAAGGTGACCCCCGGCGATCGTGCGATCGACGCCAAGGGGCTCGTCTACGACATCCGGGCGATCGTGAACCTCGACAACCGCAGCAAGTATCTCGTCATGACTTGCGAGACCGGGACCGTCAGCAATGGCGGCTAACTGGCGCACGAACACCAGCGCGATCAAGCAGTATGCGGCACGTATCCACCTCGTGGCGCAGGCGCTGCAAGACGCGGCTGCTGACCGCATCAACAAAACGGCCACGGAAACCGCGCGCCGTCTGCGATCGGCCGTGCCCCTGTCGGAGGAAGCCCCTCACATTCGCGATTCCGTCGAGGTCGTGGATGGCAAGACGCTGATGAAGGAGAAGATCATCCGCATTGGCAACTCGGCACTCGTTTACGCGGCACCGCTGGAGTTTGGGCACATGGCAAATGGCAAGCACGTCCCGGCCAATCCGTTCTTCTTCCCGGTGGTCCGCATCATGAACAAGAAGCACCGGAACGGCATGCGCTACGCGCTCCGCAAGGTGCTCAAGCAGATGCGAGGTATGCCATGAGCGCCGATCCCAGCCACAACCTACAGAAAGCGGTCTACGCGGCCCTGACTTCCGCCCCGGTGCTCCCCAAGGTGCCGCTCGCCACCGATGCCCGGACCATGGTCTGGCCGGTGTTCCACCGAGTGCCCGAGAACCAGCCCGTGCCGTTCGTCGTCATCGGCGATGACCAGATTTTGGCGGACTATGACGCGGCCGATTTTTCCGAGTGCCATGTCATCGTCCACGTCTTTGCATCGAGCATGCCCGAGTTGAAGTTGATCGTTGCCAAGGTGCGTGCGGCGCTCGACCTACACATCGAGATCGAAGGTTTTGACACAGCAGAAGCGCAGTTCATGAGCACCCGCTACATGACCGATCCTGACGGCGCGACCGAACATGCAGTGATAGAGTTCCAATACTTGGTGATCGAACGGCAGTAAGCTGGGCCTTCGGCATAAATACTCCTTGAAGCCTTCACTTTCATAGGAGTCCTATTGTCATGGCAACCAACTACCTTGTTCCCGTTCTCGGCGACCAGATTCAGGTCAAGATCGGCGACGGAGCTACCCCGACCGAGGTGTTCACTCACCCGGCAATCATCAACACGTCGCGCGGCATCTCGTTCTCGACCAATACCGAGTCCGACGAGATCATCGACCTGAACGATCAGGCTGCGCCTGCGCAGATGGTCCGTCGCGTCACCTCAACTGACTGCAAGATCGACGGTGCTGGCCGCATCCACAAGACCGCTTCGCTTGAGTGGCTTGAGTGGGCGCAGTCGGGCGAGATCAAGAACATTCAGGTGACTGACGGCAACTGGAAGGTGACCGGCCCCTTCGTGCTGACCTCGTTCCAGATCACTGGTGAGCGTCTCAAGTCGAGCGAATGCCAGATCACCCTTGAGCAGGCTGGTCCTGTCACGGTGGCGGCGGTCGCTTAATGATCCCTTCCAACGTGAGGCCATCGCGATCAGCGATGACCGAAGGTGTGTTCATCTACGACGGCTACTACACCTGTGGCCTTCGGATCGGTGAACTCATCGAGCTACAGGAGAAGTTGGGCGTTGGGCCGTATATTCTGGCCCAACGCCTCCAAGACGGCTCTTGGCTGGTTCAGGATATCAAGGAGACGCTGCGCCTCGGCCTGATCGGTGGCGGCGGCGTTACCCCCAAGCAAGCGCTCGATCTCGCTGAACGCGCCGTCGTTCCGGGACACCTGATCGACATGGCGGGCACTGCTGGCGCGGTCATCATGACCGCGCTGCTGGGCGTCGAGGATGAACCCTTGGAGGACAAGGCGGACCCTCTGATGGCCCCGACGATGACGGACGAGGGCTCATCAAATGGGGAGGTCTCTACCGCTTCGGAGGGGCCAGTGGATTCACCCCCGCCCAAGTCAAAGAAATGTCGCTCTGGGAGTTCGGCCAAGTTTGCCAAGGATGGGGACAAGCCAACGGAAGCAGAAGCCAAGAAGGCTCCGCGCCTACGGAAGGCGACTTCGAAGACGCTCTCTCCAAATGGGAGCACATCTGATTAAAACAGTGAGGCTACCCAGCGCCAAGCTGTGATGACGGGGGCGATGGTGCAGTAGGCCATCGGACCCGCCACGAGACATAGGAAGACCCGCTCGCCGACACTCATCGGCGGTGCGGGCACCTTATCCTCGAAGTCAATCATCATGTCCGCGACGATACCCCCATCGGCCTAAATAGTCGATGGCGCGTCAGGATACACTAGAAACCCGTTTCACAGCATCTATCGTTCAGTTCGAGAATGAGCTTCGCCGACTTCAGCGGCTCAACTCGCAGGCGGCAAACAAGCTCGCGGCCGATCAGGCTCGCGCGGCCAAGCAGGCGGAAGCCGCATGGTCTAAAACGAATATCGGCAAGGCCATGTCGCGCCAGATGGCCGACGCCACCGCCGTCATCAAAAACTACGCCACGGTCATCGCAGGTGCCTTCGCTGGTCGAGAGGCCCTGAATGCCGCCGAAGAATGGACCGCGTTCACCAACACGCTGAAGGTCGCTGGCAAAGCCGGTGGCGATCTGGCGGCGTCGCAAGAGCGCCTGATGGGCATCGCCAACAAGGCTGGTGTCGATATCGGCACGCTCGGCACGCTCTACGGTCGCCTGACCCAATCCCAGCGCGAGCTTGGCGCGACCAACGAACAGGTCATGCGCTTCACCAACGGCGTCGCCACGGCGCTCAAGGTGCAGGGTGGCTCGGCCGAAGCTGCGTCTGGCGCACTTCTCCAGCTATCGCAGGGTCTCGGTGCGGGCATCATCCGCGCGGAGGAATGGAACTCGATCCTTGAGGGCGCGAAGCCGATCCTCGACGCCGTAGCCGCTGGCTGGGGCAAGAATGGCACCTCCATCGCCAAGCTGCGTGCCGAGATGCTGGCGGGCAAGCTCACTTCATCGGCCTTCTTCGAGGCGATGCTGAATGGTTCGGATGTGCTCGAAGCCAAGGCCGCGAAGTCCACCATGACCGTGGGTCAGGCGATGATCGTGCTGCGCAACAACCTCGCGCAATACATCGGTCAGACGGACCAGTCGCTCGGCATCACCCAGCGCATGGCCGAAGGCATCTCGATGCTCGCCAACAACATCGGCACGGTGACGAACGCCCTGCTGATCCTCGGCGGCGCATATGCCGCAACCTATATTCCGGCCCTTGCCCGTGCTTCGGCGGCAGGCGTCTCGTTCGTTGCCGGGACCGTCGCATCCACTGTAGCGTCAGTGCGCGACACCATCGCGCTCTACCAGCGCGCAGCCGCTATGACGAACTTCACGCGGGTGACGGCCGCAGGCGCTATCGCCGCTCGCGGTCTACAGACAGCGCTGGCCTTCTTCGGTGGCCCGATCGGTCTGCTGATCACCGCCGTGTCGGTCGCACTCGGCTACTTCGCCGTGTCGTCGATGAAGGCGGCAGCGGCAGCGGAGGAACTCGGTCGCGCCATCGACGCTCGCGCACAGAGCCTTGAACAGGCCCGCGTCGCGTCGATCGCAAGCCGTGGCGAGCACGGCCTTCTGACTTCCGCCGAGAAGCAGGCAGCGATCGAAGCCGCCAAGCTGACCGGGGAGCAGGATAAGCTCAAGAACAAGTATTACGAGGTGGCCGCTGCTGCGAAGGCCGCGCGTCTGGAACAGGCTCGTGCGGATACATCCGCCGCAGTGCGCGAATACAATCAGGCGGCAACTGCCGCTCGTGGTGTTCGCGACACCGCTGCCGGTCGTGCTCGACGCAACGGCTATATGTTCACCGGACCCGGCGCTCCCCCGGTTCAGTTGAACTCCGAAGCTGACATTCGCCGTGCCGGTCAGGACGCGCTGCGCAACTCACCCGAGTATCGCCAGTTTCTGAAGGCTCGCCAGAACCTACAGGGCACGCGCGCTGCCGAGCAGGCGATCCGCGACGAGAAGCTCGACCCCAAGCCGTATATCCCCACCCCTCCGGTCGTCACGCCGAAGCCCTCGGGCGGCAAGAAAACCAAGACGCCCAAGGTCAACGACATCTCGTCGGCGTCCGAGGACGAGGTGATGCGCGCAGAGCAGGCTTACCGGCAGGCGCTGTGGGCGCAGGCGGAGACGCTCGACCAGCGTCATGCCGCGATGCTTGAGCAGATCGAGTTCGAACGCGCCAATGCGGTCGAGCAGGTTCAGCAGAACATCAAGGACAAGAAGATCACGGCAGCGAAGGGCCAAGAGGCCATCGCCCTGATCAACCAGACGGCGGAAGTCCGTCGCACCACCGCCTCGCGTGAGTATCAGCGGGAGCGTGTCGATCAGGCGAACCGCCTGCTGGCCGAAGAAATCGAGATGCAGAACGACCGCCTCAAGCTGATGGCGGACGCCGAGCAAGACCTTGCCGACCATAGCAAGACGCTCAAAGCATCGCAGTCGCACGAGCGTGAGGCGCTGCGCCTTCGTCAGCAGGCTGACGCCGATGCCTTCAAGGTTCAGCAGGACCAGCTTGCGCTCGACCGTGAGCGGCTCGGTCTCACTGCTGACGAGATCGCGCGACTGCGCGCCATCGCAGAAGGCAACTTCCGCACCGGTCAGCAGCAGGAACGTGATCGTCTCGGCCGCAAGCAGGAGGACGACACGCGCAAGGCGAACCCGTCAATCCGCGACCAGATCAAGGATCAGGCGGAGAGCTTCGGCACGCTGAACACCCAGCTTGGCAACATCGCCAAGGATGGTCTGAACAGCCTGACCAGCGGCCTCACGGACGCGATCATGGGCACCAAGTCGCTCAAGGAAGCCTTCACCGACATGGCGAAGTCGATCATCTCGCAGCTTATCGAGATGGCAATCCGTTTCGCGATCTTCGAGGCGATCGGCATGGCGCTGGGCGTCCCCGGCCTCGGCAAGGCCAGCATTGGTCTCGGCGATGTGAAGAAGAACGCCATGGGCACCAACTTCTTCCCCGGTGGGCTTTCGCTCGTCGGTGAGAAGGGACCGGAGCTTGCCTATCTACCGCGTGGATCACAGGTTGTCCCGAACAACCTGCTGCGCAACGCTATGTCGGCGGACGGCCATCGCGGTGGTGGTGGTCAGAACATCGTTCTGAACACGACCGTCAATGCGAAGGATGCCGTGCTGACCGACAAGGTTCACGAGTGGATTTACACCGCGCAGGTGCAGGCGATCCAGCATTCACAGAAGATGACCATGCAGGCGATCGGCAAGAGGCAGAAGAACTCGCTGTTCCGCTGATTGTGGTAAATAGGGGATGGCGATCCAGTTTCCCCTATTTCCGCAAGGCAGTTCTACCGAAATCTCGCTCATTTCTTCGAGCGTCGATCTGAAGCCCTACATGGGTGGACCTCAACAGCGCTACGCGCGCCTTGGCGACCGTTGGAAGCTCAAGGTCGAGATGCGCAAGATGCACGCAGCGCAGGCGGGGCCAATCCTCGCCACGCTGGTGCAGGGTGTGGGCTCGAAGCTCCTTGTCCCGGTCCACCAGCCCGGTCTCGATACCAGCGTCTGGTCGGACGGTCAGGTGGCACAGGCTGTGTCCGGTGGTCGAGTGGTCAAGCACAATGGCGGCGGCGCAGCCAAACAGGTCGGGCAGTTTGTCTCGATCATCGTCAACGGCGTCCGCTTCCTCCACCAGATCACGCTCGTCTCGGGCCAAGACCTGACCCTCTACCCCATGCTCAAGAAGCCGCTCGTCGGCGGCGAGGTCATGGAGTTTGGACTTCCGAAGATCGAAGGCTTCCTGTCGGGCAACGAACAGGGCTGGACCATCGGTCTGGCGCTGTCTGTCGGCATCTCCTTCGAGATCGTGGAGGCGCAGTAAGATGGCGCTCCATCCCGCATTGCTGTCGGCGCTGACCGATGGATCGGCGCTGCGCGTGTTCATCGCGGTTCGCTTCGATCTCCTGAATGATACCACCATCAACCTGATCGATGGCTCGGGCTTCATCTCCTTCGCCGTGGACGGCGTGATGACCAACTTCGATGGCGATAACCCCACCTACGGCACGCTGGCCGCTGTCACGAGCATCAAGGAGCAGGTGGCGTCGGAAGCCCCCACCGTGGCGATTACGCTGTTCCCGCCCTCTGCTGCCGCAACCGGCGAGATCAATCAGCCCGAGCTTCAAGGTTCGATGTGCCGCATCTGGTTCGGCCTCGTCGATGAGATGACAGGCTCGGTCTATGGCGAGCCCGAGCTTCTCTGGACCGGCAGGCTCGACACGGTGAAAACCAACCTGTCCGGGAATGTGAAAACGGTCGAGATCGAAGTGGCGTCGGCATTCGATCGCCTGTTCGCGGTCGAGGAAGGTGATCGCCTCAACAAGACGTGGCACCAGAATATCTGGCCCGGTGAGACTGGCTTGAACCAGAATATCAAAGCAACGATCGATCCGTTCTGGGGAACGGAAGCAACTCGCCCAAGTGTCACGCCTACCGGTTATTATGGCGGCAATAGCTCTACTGGTGTGGGTGGCCTGATCGAAAGGTTGCTCAACCGCGAGCGGTGAGGGTCTGACCTAAATAGGTTCATGAACCTCATCGAGCGCGTGAATCTTACACAGGAAACAATCAACGAGTTTCAAGGCCAAGACTTTAAGTGGGGCGAATATGACTGTGGTCTACTTGCCGCACGACACCTCGACCGCCTCGGCTTCAAGACCCCCTATCACAACGAGGATGGCGAGATCGCCGTCAGCTACCGTTCGGAGAGCGGAGCCAAGAAGTTCCTGATCAAGACCGGCCACCGGTCAATGGAAGCCGTTATCGACGGTCTCGGGTTCGAGCGCATCGCTCCGGCGTCTGTGCTCCCCGGCGACCTCGTTGCCCTACCCGGTGAAGGCGACTGGATGGCGCTCGGCGTAGCGCTGTCGAACGGCAAGGCGCTCGCGTTTGCGTTTGGCGTCTGTCAGGCGGGCGCGGCTTCCGCGTGCGAGATCGCGTGGAGGGTCGGCTAACATGCCGATGGTCCTCCCCGTCGTTGCCGCAGCGTTCATCGCCGCAGGCACCATCGCCACCGCTGTCGGCCTGACCGCTGTCGCTGTCACGATCGCGGGCGTCGCCATCACTTGGGCGGCTGCTGCGACGATTATCGGCGTCGTCCTGCTCGCCGCTTCCGTGCTCATGATGAAAACGCCCAAGGTGGCGTCGGCTGCGAACCAGCTTGATCTAAAACTCGATCCACAAGCCCCGGTGCCGATCGCCTTCGGTCGCACCGCGACGGGCGGCTACATGGTTCATCGCGAAAGCGGCGGCTCGAAGAACAAGTATCTCTGGCTCACCACCGTGCTGTCGGCCGGTGGCCCTATCGCTGGCATCGAGCGCGTCTACGGCTCGGATTACCTGCTTCAGTTTTCAGGCAACCCGCAGGCGCAGGTTGCGACCGTCAGCAGCGTCCTGCCCTACACCAAGAAGCTCTACCAGAGCGGGAAACTCCAGTTCCGCCACCTCCTCGGCAACACCCCCGAGATGGCCGTCAGCGCGGCTATGCCGGGTATTCCGTCCGGGCTTGGTGCTATGTCGGGTCTGGCGACCTCGACCTTGCGTGCCGAATACGACACGGACAACTTCCCCTCTGGCCTGCCCAAGCTCCTGTGGGTCGTGCAGGGCGTCAAGCTCTACGACCCCCGCAAGGACTCCACCTATCCGGGCGGCAATGGCTCGCACCGCCTCGATGCGGCTTCGACGTGGGAGTATTCCGAGAACCCGTATCTCGCCGCGCTCCACTGGGCGCTCGGCAAATGGGAGAACGGCAAGAAGGTCTACGGCATTGGTGCCAAGTGGCAGGAGGTCGATGTTGCGGCCTTTGTGCAGGGCGCGAATGTCGCGGACGCGAACGGCTGGAAGGTCGGCGGCGTCGTCACGACCGCCGACGACAAGTTCGCTGTTCTCACCACGATCCTGCAATCGGGCGGCGGCGTTCCGATCGCGCGTGGCGCGCAGATCAGCGTGCTGGTCAATGCCCCCCTGACCACGGTTGCCACGATCACCCACGAGGATGTGATCGGTGATCTGGAAATCCTGAACACGAACGCATGGCGCGACCGGCACAACACCGTCGTGCCCTCGTATCGCGAGGAGACGCAGTTCTGGAACATGATCGAGGGCGAACGTGTCTCGGCTCCGATCTACGTCGAGGAAGATGCCAATCAGGCCAAGTCGTTCGAGATCGAATACTCGATGGTTCAGCAGGCTGCGCAGGCTCACCAGCTTGCCACCTACGAACTGGTCAACAGCCGCGAGTTCCTGACCTTCACAGTGGCCGTGAAGCCGCGCCTGCTCAACGTGCGCGTTGGCGAGGCGGTCGTCGTCACGATCCCGGAAGTCGGCGCGAACCAGAAGTGCCTCGTCGTCAACCGTGAGTTCAATCCCGCCGACCTCACCGTTACGCTCACGCTCAAGAGCGAGACGGACGCCAAGCATGCCTTCGCGCTCGGTCAGTCGCAGGAAGCGCCGCCGTCCCCTTCGCTAAACGGTTATGATCCGACCAATCCGCCGCCTCCGGGCGAGACGGCGTGGGCGATCACCGGCACCGCAATCTCGGCAAACGGACACACCATTCCCATCCTGCTGATCGACGGTGAGAACGACGATCCCTACACCTCGGTGATCATCGTGGAATACCGACCGCTCGGCCAGACCAACTGGTTCGCGGCGGGCGAATATCCCAAGAGCACCCAGCACATCGAGATTGCCTCGGTTACCTCGGGGACCGCCTACGAAGTCGCGATCAGCTACCGCACAGTCAAAAACGCCGTCTCCGATCGCCTGATCCTCGGGCCGGTTACGGCTGGCGAGCTTGTGATCGATTGGGAGAACATCGGCGGCAAGCCGACGCTCATCACCAACACGGGTCCGTGGCAGGTTGGCTATGCCTACAAGGTCAACGACCTGTTCCAGTTCGGCAACGACACATACATCGTCATCGCGGATCACACCGCCAGCGCGGACAATCCGCCGCCGAACGAGTTTGTCGCGGTGTTCGCTGGTGGCGGCTCTGCGTCGATCACCGGCTACCTGACCAACGAAGCGCACCTCATCGCCTCCAACGCGAATGGCGATGTATCGTCTGGCGATTTGGCGGCGGCTGGTGGCCGCTTCATGGTCCAGCACGGCCTCGACGACGTGACCGGGCAGGCCACTTTCTCCGTGTTCTCCGCTACCGCCGGTCTGTCGATCAGCATCGATGCACAGGGCAACTATGTCGTGTCTGCGCTCTCCGCCGACACCGGCAAGGCCATCCTGCGTGCCGAGTATCAGGGCTTCGTTACCGAGCGCACCTTCACTATCGCGAAGGTCAAGGACGGCCGACTGATCCAACTTTCCGTGAACCACCAGACCTTCACCTTCGACGGTGCTGGACTTCCATCCCCGGTTTCGCAGATCGCGACCTTCACGGCTCGTAAGACTGGCACCGCGAGCGCCACCGTCTGGACGGTCAAGGATGCAGGCGGCGTCAACAAGGCGCCTGTGTCGAGCTACCTGACCGTCAGCGGCGATACCGCGACGATGGACCTTGCGCAGTTTGGTCTGGCGCGTGGATCGTCGAACGGCGTGATCATCACAGCCAGCGTCACCGACGCCACCACGATCTCGGACAGCGTGAGCCTGATCCGGGTGAAGGACGGTAAGGACGGCACGAGCCCGTTGACCGCCTATCTCACGAATGAGGCACACACGATCGCCGCGAACGACGATGGCACACTGGTCGGCAACCTCGCCGAGGCGGGCGGTCAGATGCGCGTGTTCAACGGCTCTGCCGATATCACCAGCCAGTGCCAGTTTCAGGTCGAGAGCGAAGTCGGCGTTGACGTGTCGATCGGCACCAACGGCGCATATGTTGTGCTCGGCATGTCGGCTGACGGCGGCAAGGCCGTGTTTTCGGCGCAGTATCAGGATTTCGAGATCACCAAGGAGTTCTCGATCTCCAAGTCGAAGGGCGGCAAGAACGCGCGGCTCCTGTTCATCACGTCCGACCGGCAGACGATCTCCTATCTTGGCGACGGCTCGCTTGACGATGACCCCCAGCTAATCACGTTCCGCGCCTACAAGCAGAACACGACCGCGACGGTGAACTGGTCGGCAACGACCATGACCGGTGGCCCGGTCTCTGCGTCGGCTCTGTCCGGGACTTCCGGCGATAGCGTCACCATGACCGGCGAGCAGTTCGAGGCGGCGCGTCAGGGCACCAAGGGCGTGATCGTCAAGGGCACGATCACCGATGGAGGCCAGACGATCTCCGACACCATCTCCGTGATCATGGTCATGGACGGCGTTCGCGGTCAGGATGGCAAGGACGGCCAGCCCGGTGCCCCCGGCGCTCCAGCACCGCATGCCAAGTTTCAGTTCAGTGTCGATGGCTCGACCAACTGGCACGATACCGTCGTTCCCGGCGTCGATGTTTTCATGCGCGTTTCCAGCGATGGCGGCGCGACGTGGGGGCCTGCGATGCGCTTCGCAGGTGAGGATGGCGCGGACGGCGACGATGGCGTGAACGCCAAGTGGCTGATGCTTACGACCGATCGTCAGGGCGTCACCTACCAGAACGGCGCGCTGACCCCGAACCCGGCCTCACAGGACATTCACTTCACGGTGCAGCGCCAGAACACGAACACGGCATTGACGTGGACCGTTCGCAACATGGCAGGCGTCTCTGTGGCGAACCCGATGGCGATCGTCGGCGGTGCGGCCACCATGACGGCTGCGCAGTTCGACACCGCGCGCGGTGGCACCGAAGGTGTGATCGTCGAAGTCAGCACGACCGACGGCGGACAGACGCTCTCGGACTCGATCTCGATCTACCGCATCACCAGCGGCACCACGTCGTTCGTCCTCCAGACTGACACGCAGAGCACCACGAATGTCGGCGTCAACTCGGCTATCCGCTTCTCGGGCACTGGCTGGGATACGGCGACCGTCTACACCAAGGAGGCGTTTACCGGATCGCTGCGCATCGGGTTCTCGATCCCGGTGGTGTCGAGCCAGTGGACCATCGGCTTCCATCGCCCTGACCTTGCCAACATCACCTACCAGAACATCAGCTATCGCATGGAGGGTATCGGCGATGGTGCGGTGGCGTGCATCGTCCGCAACGCGGAGAAGGCCCGCTTCAACAACCTGCTGGCGACCGATCGTCTGGAAGTCGTGCTTCAGGATGGCGTGGCGAAGTTCCTGCGCAACGGCACGGTGGTCTATACCGAGCGCATGATCGAAGCGCCTGCGCTGACGTGGCGCATGCGTTTGTCGCTGAACAGCAACGGCGCGATCATCCGCGATATCGCCTTCGGCTCGCTACAGACGCCCGGTCTCATCGGCTACCTGTCGAACGAAGCCCATACGGTCGCGGCCGATAGCGCTGGCGTGGTGTCGAACTACAACGGCGCAGGCGGCACCTTCCGCGTCTATCAGGGCTCGCAGGAGCTTACCGCCACCGGCATGATCACCTTTGCCACGGTCAGCACTTCGAACGTCACGGCGTCGATCGCGGCAACCGGCGTCTACACCATTTCGAACCTGACCGCCGATAGCGGCACGGTGACCTTCCGTGCGTCGATCTCCGGCGCGGGATCGGCCTACGCCGAGGTCACCCGCATCTACACGATTTCGAAGTCGAAGGCGGGCAAGAACGGCAACCGTTCGCAGTATGTGTTCATCCGCTCCGCCGCGCAGCCGACCAAGCCTTCGGGCAACGGTGTCCCCGCTGGGTGGTTTGATGGCCCGCCTGTCAGCGACGGCAACCCTGTCTGGACTTCCGTCGCAACGCAGGACTCGACCGGCGTCACGCTGAACAGCACTGGCGTCGCTGATCCGGCCGCATGGTCTGTCCCGGTGAAGATGGAAGGCGTGGATGGCGTCGATGGTTCGGACGGCACGAGCGGTTCCTACACCGACCTCAAGTTCCGTCGCGATCTGATCTACCCGGACACGCCCCCGAAAATCAAAGACACCGCTGGCTTCGGTGGTCCGCAGCCTGTCGGTTGGTCTGATGCGCCTCCGGGCGGGGCGAATACGCTCTACGTTATCCGCGCTACCAAGGCGTTCGACGGTTCGATGATCACTGGATGGTCGAGCCCTGTTGCCATGAACCCGCAGGTAAACCGTGGCGGCTGGGCCGTGGGTCAAGTCTACAAGGTCTACGATGTCGTTTTCTATAACGGCGGGCAATACATGGCGACCGTCAACCACACGGCGGTTAACGAGAACCGGCCGAGCGGCACGGCGAATGCCAACTCGTTCTGGGATGTGCTCTCGGCTCCGGGTGGCACTGGCAACAATGCGACCCCGCCGCCGAGCCTCAACACAGTCATCACCATCCCGGGTGGCGAGGGCATGGTGAACCTGCGCTCGCTGGCTGACGCCCTTGGCTACACGGGTCAGCAGGACGCCGACCTGCGTTTCCGGGTAAACCCTGCTGCGCAGAATGTGCGCTACGGCATGCGCGGCGAGGAAGGTCAGCCCGGAGGCATCGCGATCGATACCGGCGTGTGGCCGACCAACTGGAGCACCAAGCTCACCCTCGAAATCAACGGCGTAGTCTACGGCGGCGGCGGCGGCGGCGGTAAGGGCGGCTCCTATGGTGCGGGTCAGGATGGCGGTGCGGGCGGCGACTGCATTGTCATGCGGCATGATCTCTACCTGACCGGCACGAAATCGGGCATTGGTCGCATCTATGCTGGCATGGGCGGCGGCGGTGGCGGCGGCGCTGGCTTCATCAAGGAGGGCCAGAACGTCCGCGACCTGACCGGCTACTGGAACCCCCAAACGGGTTCTCCGGGGCCGACCGACGCACCGGGCTGGATGGAATCTGATGATCCCCGTCGTGTGTTCGCAGCCAGCGGCAACTACTACATCGGCGGTGGCGGTGGTGGCGGTGGTGCGCCCAATGGTCGAGGGGGCTCTGGCGGTGACGGCGTTCAGCCTAACGGCCAGCGCGCCAACGGCGAGATGGGCACTGAAGGTGCGACCGCTTACAACACGGGCCAGATTCCGCTTCGTGGTTTGGCTGGTGGCGCATTCACTCGCGACAAGCGTTTCGACAGTATCCCGGATAACCGCCCGCCACCGGGAGGATTTTACCTGCGTGGTTGGAATGTTTGGCAGCTTGTCGGCGCTCCGAACGAGAACCAGCACTATGGACCGTCTGTTCTCAACGATGGTCAGGGCGTCGGTGGTTCTGGCGGACACGGGCAGGACTCAAATACGGGTTACCCGGCGCAGCCCGGTGACTCGGCCGCTTATGCCGCTGGTGCTGGTGGTCGCGAGGGTTTCGCCATTCGTCGCAACGGTTTCAAGCTGATGCTGGATATCGGCACGCCGAGCACCGAGCAGTATATCGAGATCAAGACTGCTGACGGCAGCGTCTACGATCAGGCGCTGATCGGCGGCGGCACCCCGCGCGTCAACATCTACGGCAATATCCGGTAAATAGGGTATGCTAGATTTTGACACCGCATGGTTTTTGGAAGTCGGGACCGAACTGCTCGTGTTCGGTCCCCACGACCTTTCCGGCACTCTGACCGACAAGCAGGTAATCGACGGCACCCGCGAACTGTGGATTACCACTGCCGGTTCAGAGTTCGTCGTCGGTAGCGAGACGTTTCAAACCGAGGGCGTGACGTGGCGGGTGAAAGAGGGCGACCCCTACACCTTCCGCCTAGCAGACGCCGTGTTGCAGAACGCCGCCGAGGATAAGTGGGCAGAGATCAAGGCGCGGCGCGATGTGGTCGAGTATGCGGGCTGTATGACCCCGATGGGCCGGGTTCAGACCGATCTCGCCAGTCAGTCACGCATCACGTCCACCAAGGCGTTCGCCGATCTTGGCAACGCCTATTGGTCCACGGGCTGGACGATGGAGAACAACACCGTCGTGCGGCACAACCGGGACGAGTTCTTCGCGCTGGTAAAGGCGGTGGGCCTGCACATCGCAGATACCCACTCGCGATCACAGAGCCTTCGCGAGTTCGTGTTCTCGCGCTCGACCGTGGAGGCCATTGAGGCGATCGACGTGGTGGCGCTGTGGGACGGGCTGGCTCTGACGGACAGCGAGGACGATTTCATTCTCGATCACACCGGGGCGCAGATCACCGCGTAAGAAGCGTGAGCAGGAGATTGCCTTGGCCGATCCACCGGCCGTTAGCGTCCTGCGTCACGTTGCTGTCGCTGTCATATTGTCCGAGACGCTTGCCGCCCATCGTCCAGAGATAGACGATGTGGCGACCGTTCCGGGTGAAGTAGGCGATGGGTTCGCCGCGCTGATTGCGCACATACTCGCGCATCAGAGCAGGGTCATAAGCAGCTTGCCGTTGCCAACCAGCTTACCCTTGGCATCGCGAGTCTTGTTCTCGAACGCATGATAGACGCCGAGCAGTTCACCGCGCGCGTTGCGCAGCTTCACGTCATTACCCGACTGCTCGGTGTAGCCGATGAGAGTGCCCCGACCGTCGCGAAGATTGGCGCGCATAAGACTTTCTCCTTCATCGTGGCTGATGAAGTCTGTCTAGTCAGATTGGTCAGTTTGGTCAAACTTTATCGTAGTTAACATACGATTCCGGTCGAAGCCACTTGTTTGCGCGCACCCGGCGATCGTGCTTGATCAGGTGCTCGACCCTCGGGGCACGCAAGAATGTCTCGAAGGCGTCGAGATCACCCGTGGCGTAGATGCGCATCGCGTCGCGAACCTTGCGCATGGTGAACTGGTCGGCGAGCAGCGCCTTCTCCATGCGGCGCTCACGAGGGCTCATTGGTTGTCCAGCCAGAGCATGAACTGGTCGGCGGTCATCGGCTGGCCCTCCACCACTTCAACGATCGGACATTCCAGCGACTGCTCACGCACGAAGCGGTCGAGGGGCTCGAACACGTCTCGGATCAGGGTCTCGCGCGTGGGACAGGGAGGAAGCCGATCGTGATAGATCACGGAGCCCGAGATCAGCACGATCTCGCAAGGGTCGATCTGGCCCTCTGCGTCGAACGCTCCGTCCATGAGCTTTACATCGAGGCCCCCGTTCAGGTCGCAGACGATGTAAGGGTTCCGGTTCCACGACCAGAACTCCCACAGGAGGTCGTGCTTGAACTCGGGCTGGTAGAACAGCGATCCGCGACCGCGACGATATGCAGCCATGCGGCTGCGCCACCGGCCACCGGGCGTCAAACGGCGCGAGCCTTGGCGTAGTAGGCTTCAACTTCCGGCGTAGGGTTATCGACGAGCGCGTAGCGGACGGGCTCAAGGTGTCCGACACGGCGCAGCAGCCCGTCCTCCACCATCCTGCTCACGAGGTAATAGGCACGCGACTTGTCCTTGGTGCTGCCGATATCGGCAAACTCCTTGACCTCCATCCCCTTCTCGGGCGCGCTATCCAGCGTCTTGATCATCATGGCGACGGCCTCCGTCATGCGGGTGCGAACTCTCGACCCCTGACCGCGCAGGCGCGCGACCTCGGCTTCAAGCTCTGCAATCCGGGCTTTGAGGGCGGCAACGTCGTCCATGCCGCCCCATTATTTCATCTGGTCAGACTGGTCAACTTGGTCAGACTGACTTGTGGTCTGGGAAGCGGATGCGGAAAAGCGGATCAGCATCGATCGCGTCCGTCGTATCTTCGACGCCTTGCTCCCGCCGCCAGATCACTCTCTGCCACGAGCGCGCTTCCGCCTTTTCGGCTTCAAGCTGCCGCTCCAAGTCCGCAATGCGGTCCTGCGCGCTTCGCAGCTTCTGCAACGCTCCTTCGAGGGAAATCGGCCTCTTACGCCTGACGGGAACGCTCATAGTGCCCTCCTGCGGCGATAGCCCGCCATGGCTTCGGCCTGATCGCTGTTGAGCGTTTCGTCGTCCACCAGCTTGCCCGGTTCGCTGATCGAGTGATTGCCATGCTCATCGACAGCGAGCGTGCCACCTTCGTAGACGCGAACCTTGCCGATGCGGCCATGCTCGTCGAACGCCTCGGGAAACTTCTCGCGGAAGTCCCAATCCTCGATCACCTTGCCATCGTTGATGACGAACATTCGCTCGTTGTCCCCGAGCAGCACCGCGACATTCCCGGTGCGGGCGGCGAACTTGATCTCCTTCACGAGGCTGGCGAGCGCCGTCTTGACCAGCATCCGCGCCTCGTATCGCTCTTGCGGATCATCGCTCTCCATGCGGCTGCGGACCTCGCTGACGCGAATGATATGCTCCTGCGGGGACACCTTGCCCTGTGCGTCCGCCAGTGCCTGCTGCGCCTCTGCAAGCTCCGCCTTGGTGGCAACGATATCGGCACGGATCGAGTCGTATTCCTCCGCCGCGAGTTCGTCGTCAGCGCGCACCAGCTTGAGGACGCGCTTACCCTCGGTGTTGAGGTTCGTGAGCTTGCGCTGAAGGCGGAACACTTCGCCTTCGAGCTTGAGGCTCTCGCCTTCGTTGGAGAAGTGCTGGTCGTCGATCGCGAGCGTCAGCAGCTTGTCAATGATCGCCTGCTCGATCGGACGGTAGGGCCAACCGCGCGCGTTGTCGCAATCCTTGCCGTGGCTCATTTTGTTGGCGGAGCAGTAGAGGAAGTAGTGTTGGCTCGTGGAGCCGTCCTTGTTCACGCGCATGCGGCTCGACCCGAGCGCCGAGATCGCACCACCACACGCCCCGCACCGGCTGATCCGGCCGATGAGGTTGCTGACTGCGCGACCGCGACCCTGATAGCGCAACTGTTCGGTGTGCCGCCGCTGGTTCGCCCGGTTGAACACGTCCTCGTCGATAACGGCCGGGTAGACCTTCACCGGGGAGCCGATCGGCACGCGCTTGGTCGCGCCACGCGGGAAGCGGCTGTATTGCAGATAACCAATCACCGCTTCGTCCTGAACGATGCGGGCGATCGCCGAGGGGGTCCACTGCGTCGGGGCGCGCTTGGTCGAGGTCCACACGCGATAGCGCTCGTCGCCTCCCGCTGCCCGCTCGTTGAACAGCTTGGCGATACCCGACTTCCCCCACCCCGCGATGCGGAGGTCGAACATTTCGCGGATCACCGCCACGCGATCGGGGATCGGGTCATACTCCTTGGTCGCGGCATTCCATTCGAGCCACTTTCGGGCACGATGGCGAGACAGGACTTCCCCGCCCTTCGCTGCCTTGCGCCGCTTTTCCCACGACGCCTCGCCACGATCCCGCTGCTTGCGCGAGAAATCGTGGGCGGAGAACGCCCCGGACATGAGGTTCACGAACGCACCGAAGTCGCGATCCATCGCATCGCCGGTCAGCACCTGCGAGGTCTTGGCGACATGGATCGTCAGGCCCTTGCGCAGAAGCGGCATGATCCACGTCACCATCTCACCCGGAGGGCGGCGCGAGAGACGGTCGAGTTCTTCGATGAGCAGGATCGTCTCGCGAGGGTCAAACGCCCCGGCATCGAGCCGCTTGGCAAACTTGCCCAACTCGCCCTTGGTCAGGTTCTCGCCGGAGAAAGCCGACCGGCCGCGATCGATCAGCGTTTCGTCGATCATCCAACCCATGCGCTTGGCATAGGCGTCAGTCTCGCCGCGCTGCCGATCCTCGGACGAACGGTCGCTGTTGCCCTGTTCGAGGCTCGACCAGCGGATGTAGCGAATCACCTGCATGGACAAACCCTTACGACCACCGCGCGATGAAAAGGTTAGCGTGCTCGATGCTCGCGAACTCGACAGTCACGGTCGAGAGCAGCCAGTTGTTCGGAAGGGTGTCGTCGTAGAACGCCATCTCGCCCGTCGATTGGTAGCGCATGGGCGAAATGTTGATGCGCATCCGGTTCTCGGCGAGCCAGTCGCCCATGCCGATCTCGTCGCGACCACCACCCACGGCGAGGAATGCCAGCGTCTGCGCGATGACCGGGTGGGTGTCCTCGTTGATGATGACTTGCGGTGCGGTGAAAAGGTTCATGAGCAGGCTCCGACTTGAAAGCGTGCTCATTCCTATCGAGCATCGGCCCCGAAACCTTTGCCTGATAATCGGCGGCGCAACGCGGCGCACGCGCGCAGGCCAGCGCCGGATCGCCGAGATGGCCGCAGCGGCAGGGATTCATCGCGGCGACGAGCTGGACGCGGGCGGGGAAAGTGACATGCGCATTGGCGCGCGCCACCGTCACCGTGCCCGTTTCCAGCGGCTGACGCAGCGAATCGAGCACCGCGCGCTGGAATTCGGGCAATTCATCGAGAAACAGCACGCCGAGATGCGCGAGGCTGACCTCGCCCGGCCGCACCTTCAGTCCACCACCGGTAAGCGCGGCCATCGAGGCGCTGTGATGCGGACTGCGAAAGGGACGCGCGCGTACCAGCCGGCCATCGGTGAGTTCGCCGGCGACCGACGCAACCATCGAGACCTCCAGCGCCTCCACCGGCGTCAGATCGGGCAGGATTCCCGGCAAGCACGCAGCCATCAGCGACTTGCCCGCACCCGGCGGGCCGATCATCAACAGATTATGTCCGCCCGCCGCCGCGATCTCGAGCGCACGTTTCGCCGTTTCCTGCCCCTTCACCTGACGCAGATCCGGCCCCGAACGTGCATCTGAGACCACGCCAGGCTCGGGCGGCGGCAACGCGCGGCTCCCCTTGAAATGATTGAGCAGCGACAGAAGATCGGGCGCGGCGATCACTTCCACCTCTCCCGCCCAGGCCGCCTCCGGCCCCTGCGCGGCGGGGCAGACCAGTCCCAGGCCGCGCTCGGCCGCGTGAAGCGCGGCGAGCAGAACGCCCGAGGAATTCGCAACGCGGCCATCGAGCCCCAGTTCGCCGACCACCAGATAAGATGACAGCGTCTCGGCATCGATCACGCCCATCGCGCCGAGCAGCGCCAGCGCGATGGGCAGATCGTAGTGCGATCCTTCCTTGGGGAGATCGGCGGGCGATAGATTGACGGTGATGCGCTTGGGCGGCAACGCTAGGCCGATCGCGGCGATGGCAGCGCGCACACGTTCGCGGCTTTCGGCGACCGCCTTGTCGGGCAGCCCGACGACGATGAAGGCCGGCACGCCCGCCGCCACCTGAACCTGCGTCTCGACGCTGCGCGCCTCCAGCCCCAGATAGGCCACGGTCGAAACGATCGAGACCACGAACACCCCCCTTTTGTTCCGTTTCTTCTACGGCCTAATGCTCGTGAGTCGAGACGAAATATCGTGCAGGTGTCTTGCACCCCTAGAACAGCGCCCCCACATCGCTTGCCATGACGTTGAGACACCGGATCAGGCTGTTCATGGCCAGCGAACCGATGCGCTGGACGATGCTCGGCATCGGCTGGCTGTTCATCGCCGTCACACCTCTGGTCGGACCTATTCCCGGCCCCGGCGGCGTCGTCACCTTCGCGATCGGCGCTGGACTGGTGCTCAAGAATTCACGCTGGGCGAAGCGCCGCTATGTTCGCTTCAAACAACGGCATCCCAAATGGGGAAGCTGGTCCGACTGGAGCCTGAGGCGTGAGAGCGCGAAGCGGCGCGAGGCGATCGCGCGGGACACGTCGAGCGAGAGTGATTGACTTGAGAGACGCTTTTGCCTATCGGCCCCGCAACAGCGGCCGCTCGCAGAGGCGGCCCTTTTCCGTTTTGACGAATGAGGACATGAGCGATGAAGCGCACCTTTCAGCCGAGCAATCTCGTGCGCGCGCGCCGGCACGGCTTCCGGTCGCGGATGGCGACCCCGGGCGGGCGCAATGTGATCCGCGCGCGCCGCGCACGCGGCCGCAAGTCGCTGTCGGCCTGAATCCACCCAGCTTCGGCATATTGGGTCGCCGCGCGGACTTTCTCGCGGCGAATTCGGGTAAGCGCGTGGCAATGCCGGGCTTCGTCCTGCTGGTGAAAGATCGGCAAGACGGTGATCCGGCGATGCGGATCGGTTTCACCGTTACCAAGAAGATCGGCGGCGCTGTCGTCCGGAACCGGATAAAGCGCCGTTTTCGTGCGCTCGCACGCGAAATGCTGCCTGAGCGCGGCATCGCCGGCGCCGATCATGTGCTGATCGGCCGCGCCGGCGGCGTGGAGCGCGATTTTTCCGCGCTGCGCCAGGAACTGGGCAAGGCGCTGGACCGTGCCGCGCGATGATCGCGAAGCTTCTGATCGGCGTCGCCAGACTGTGGCAGATCGGCCCTTCGCGCATCCTGCCGCCCAGTTGCCGCTACTCGCCATCCTGTTCGGCCTATGCAATCACCGCACTGGGGCGCTATGGAGCGCTCAAGGGAGGCTGGCTTTCCGCCAGACGGCTCGCCCGTTGCCATCCCTGGGGCGGCTCCGGCCACGATCCGGTTCCTTGATCCGGCTGTTTCCATGACCTTGGGGGAAGACACTTGACCGATAACCGCAACATGATCCTCGCGATCGTGCTGTCGCTGGCGGTACTGCTCGGCTGGAGCGCGCTTTCGAGCCATTTCTTCCCGACCGCGAATCCGCCGGCGACCAAGACCGTCGACGGCAAGCAGGTGCCCGTCGCCAATCCGACGGCCAGCCCCGCCTCCAACGCGCCCAAGGCGTTGCGCGAACGCGCCCTTGTGCTGGCGGAGTCGCCACGCGTCCGCATTGACACGCCCGCGCTCAAGGGTTCGATCAACCTGAAGGGCGCGCGCGTCGACGATTTGACGCTGACGCGCTTCAACGAAACGATCGCCAAGGATTCGCCGCCGATCCGCCTGCTCTCGCCCGGCGGCGCGAAGGACAGCCAATATGCCGGATTCGGCTGGACCGGCCAGAACATCGCGCTTCCGACCGGCGACACGGTCTGGACGCCGAGCGCTTCGGCGCTGACCCCTGCCACGCCCGTCACGCTTTCATGGGACAATGGCCAGGGCCAGCGCTTCCAGATCACCTATCGCGTCGATCCGGACTATATGTTCACCGTCGAACAGTCGGTCGCCAACACCGCCGGCGGCGCGATCGCCGTCCAGCCCTATGGTTTCATCAGCCGCGACGGCGTCTCCAAGGATCCCGATAGCTGGACGATCCACACCGGCCCGATCGGCGTGTTCAACAAGCTGGTCGATTACGACATCAATTTCTCGACCGTCGACGAGGCGGGCAATGCCGGCGTTGCGCGCAGTTCGACCGGCGGCTGGATGGGTTTCACCGACAAATATTGGCTGACCGCGCTGATTCCCGATCAAGCGGCGACGCTCCAGGCCTATTTCCGCGTCGGCGCCGATCGCCATTACCAGGCCGATTTCACGCTGCCCGCCACCGTCGTCCAGCCCGGCAAGGCGGTGCGTACCACCGCCAGGCTCTTCTCCGGCGCCAAGGAGGTGAATCACCTCGATCGCTATGAGGACACGCTCGGCATCCCCAATTTCGGCAAGGCGATCGACTGGGGCTGGTTCGAAGTGTTCGAAAAGCCGATTTTCAAGCTGCTCGACTTCCTGTTCAAGCTGTTCGGCAATTTCGGTGTCGCGATCATCGGCCTGACAGTGATCATCCGCGGCCTGATGTTCCCGATCGCGCAGAAGCAGTTCAAGTCGATGGCCGGCATGCGCGCCGTTCAGCCCAAGATGAAGGCGCTGCAGGAACGCTGGAAGGACGACAAGCAGAAGCTGCAGGCGGAAATGCTGAACCTGTACAAGCAGGAAAAGGTGAATCCGCTGGCCGGCTGCCTGCCGATCCTGCTGCAGATTCCGATCTTCTACGCGCTCTACAAGGTGCTTCTGCTCACCATCGAAATGCGTCACCAGCCCTTCGTGCTGTGGATCAAGGATTTGTCGGCGCCCGATCCGCTGACCCCGGTCAACCTGTTCGGTCTGCTCGATTTCACCCCGCCGCATATCATCGCGCTGGGCGTGCTGCCGATCCTGCTCGGCGTTTCGATGTGGCTGCAATTCAAGCTGAACCCGCAGGCGACCGATCCGGTGCAGCAGCAGATGTTCTCGATCATGCCCTGGGTGCTGATGTTCGTGATGGCGCCGTTCGCCGCCGGCCTCCAGCTCTACTGGCTGACCAACAACATCCTCTCGATCGCTCAGCAGAAATGGCTCTACAGCCGCCATCCCTCGCTGAAACAGATCGAGGCGAAGTGAGTTCGCGCCCGTCATGAATGAGATCGATCCGGAAGCGATCGAGGCCGCGCGAAAGATCTTCGCCGGCCCCATCGCCTTCCTGAAATCAGCGCCCGCGCTCAAGTTCCTGCCGAACATGGACGCGCCCGAGATCGCCTTTGCCGGACGTTCGAACGTCGGCAAATCGTCGCTGCTCAACGCGCTGACGGGGCGCAATGCGCTTGCACGCACGTCGAACACGCCAGGTCGCACCCAGGAACTCAATTTCTTCGATATCGGCGATCCGCTGATCTTCCGTCTGGTCGATATGCCCGGTTACGGCTTCGCCAAGGCACCCAAGGACGTCGTCAAACAGTGGCGCTTCCTGATCAACGATTTCCTGCGCGGCCGCGCGGTGCTCAAGCGGACGCTGGTGCTGATCGATTCGCGCCACGGCATCAAGGATGTCGACCGCGACGTCATGAAGATGCTCGACGATGCCGCCGTGAGCTACCGTTTGGTGTTGACCAAGGCCGACAAGATCAAGCCGACCGAACTGGCCGACACGATGTCGCGCACCACCGAGGAAGCCCGCAAGCGCCCCGCCGCGCATCCGGAAATCATCGCGACATCGAGCGAAACCGGGCTGGGAATCCCGGAATTGCGCGCGGCGGTGATCGAGGCGGTGACCGACTGAGGCCGGGTGTCGACCGATGCGCGAACCTCTTCACCATCCCCGCCCCGCTTGCTAACAAATCTCCATGAAAGCCCGATCGCCGAAGACGCGCCCCCTTCCCTATAGAATCGGCTGGTGGATCGGGCGGGCCATAGTCTTCTTCGTTGCAGGTTCGGTACTATGGGTACTGGTCTACAAATTCGTGCCGCCGCCGATCACCGCAACGATGATCGGTGATGTCGTCGCCGGGCGCGGCCTCTCCAAGGACTGGATGAGCCTGTCCGAAATGGATCCGAACATGGCGCGCGCGGCAATCGCCGGGGAAGATGGCAAATTCTGCGCGCATAGCGGCTTCGACCGGGACGCCATCGAGGATGCCATGAAGCGCAACGCCAAGGGCGGGCGCATCCGGGGCGGCTCGACCATCAGCCAGCAGACCGCCAAGAACGCGTTCCTGTGGCAGGGCGGTGGCTATTTCCGCAAGGGCCTGGAAGCATGGTTCACCGTCTTGATCGAAGCGATCTGGGGCAAGAAACGGATCATGGAAGTCTATCTGAACGTCGCGGAAACCGGCATCGGCACCTATGGCGCCAATGCCGGCGCGATGCGCTACTTCCGGCACGACGCCAGCAAGCTGACCCCCGAGGAAGCCGCGCGGATCGCAGCGGTGCTGCCGTTGCCCAAGAAGCGCGAGGCGATCGACCCTTCAGGCTTTACGCGCCGGCACGGCAACCGGCTGGCGCGCTGGATCGGTGTCGTGCGCCGCGACGGGCTGGACAGCTGCCTTAAGTAGCCGCGATCGGGATTATTTCTTTTCGTCGCCGGTCAGCTTGTCCGCCGCCTTTTCGGCCGCGTCGCCGATCTTCTTGGCACTGTCGCCCACCTTGCCCGCCGCTTCGGCGACGGCATCGTCCTTGCGGGTCTCACCCTTGTTCATGTCGAGCATGAAAAAGGCAACCACGGCGATCATCGCGACCACGATGATCCCGATGATCACGCCGCCGCCGCCGCGGCGCTCGACCACGGTCGTGCCCGGCGTGCCGCGCTCGATGATGCGTTCGGTGACATTGCCCGCCGCATCGGTGCGCTCGGTGATTCTCTCTTCGGACATCACAACCTCCTCAAAGCCTCAGGCGAACAAACGCCGCGAGGCTTGAGGACGTTCCGACTGCGTTACGTGAACACGTCGATCAGAACGGCAGCTTGAAGCCCGGCGGCAGCGGCAGGCCGCTCGTCATCTTGCCCATTTCCGCGCTCGATGCGGCATCCGCCTTGGCGCGCGCGTCGTTGAAAGCGGCGGCGACCAGATCCTCCAGCATCTGCTTTTCCGACGGCGCCAGCAGGCTTTCATCGATATCCACGGCGATGATCCGGCCCTTGGCGGTCGCCCGCACCTTGACCATGCCGCCGCCCGACACACCTTCCACCTCGATCGTATCGAGATTGGCCTGCGCCTTTTGCAGCTCGTCCTGGACATTCTTCGCCATGTTCAGGATTTCGTCGAGGGATTTCATGTCTTTACTCCAGTCATACCCGGTCGGGCGGATGCTCGCGCATCCGGGACCGGTTCACCCGTAAGCCGGCTATTTAGCCAGCCCGTTTCCATTCGACCAGTTCGGCCTCCGGAAAAGCATCGAACGCGGCCTTGACGAGCGGCGTCGCCAATATGGCGTCGCGCGCGCGGTTTTCCTCCATCCGCTCCTGTTCGAGCAAGGTCGGCTCCGCCGGGCCATCGGGCGAGGAGACCTCCCAGATCTCTCCCGTGATCGTCTTGAGCGCCGCCGCCAGGTCACGGTTGAACTCGCTCGCCATCGGCTTTGCCGGGCGAATGGCCAGCTCCGGCGGCGCATAGCGGATCAGCCCGATATAATCGTGCAGTTGCTGCGCGATATGCGCCTTGCCGTTATTCGCCAGGAGCGAGATCATCGCGGGGAAATCCGCGGGCAGACGCTGCGCCGGCGCCTGCGGCGCGGGATCATGGGCCGGCATGGCGGCCGGTGCCGCCACTGCCTCGCCATTGGCAAGCCGCTTCATCAATTCGCCAGGATCGGGAAGCTGCGCGGCATGGATCACGCGCAGAAGCGCCATTTCCGCCGATTCGATCGGCAGCGCCGCGCGCACCGTCTCGTCATGCCCTTTCAGCAGAAGCTGCCAGAGCCGATGGAGCGCGGCGAAGCCGAGTCGGCTCGCCCAATCGGCCAGCGCCTCACGCTCCTCGATCGAGAGCGCAGGATCGTCTCCGCCGCCGACCTTCGCCAGCGTCACCCCATGAACGGTCTCGAGCAGGGCGCGCAGCACCCCCACGGGATCGACACCCAGATCATGCTGTTCCCTGAGCGCCGTCAGCGTCGCGGGCGCATCGCCCGACAGGAGATACCCGAACAGGCGACGAATCGCTCCACGATCGGACAGTCCAAGCATATCACGGACTTGGGCTGCAGTGACGCCATGACTGCCTTCCATATCGGCATGAGCGATCGCCTGATCGAGGATCGAGAGGCCGTCGCGCGCCGATCCTTCGGCCGCGCGCGCGACGAGCGCGAGCGCCTCGGGTTCCGCTGTCACGCCCTCGGCGCGCGCGACACGGTCGAAATGGGCGGCCAGCGTTTCGGCGGAAATCCTGCGCAGATCGAAACGCTGACAGCGCGACAGCACGGTCACGGGCACCTTGTTCACCTCTGTGGTGGCGAACAGGAACTTCACATGCGGCGGCGGCTCCTCCAGTGTCTTCAACAGCGCGTTGAACGCGTTCTTCGACAGCATATGGACTTCGTCGACGATATAGACCTTGTAGCGCGCCGAAACCGCCGCATAGCGCACCGCCTCGATGATCTCACGCACATCGTCCACGCCGGTATGGCTGGCCGCGTCCATTTCCACCACGTCGATATGCCGGCCTTCGGCGATCGCCACGCAGGGTTCGCATACGCCGCACGGCGTGATTGTCGGGCCGCCCTGCCCGTCCGGACCGATACAGTTGAGCGCCTTGGCGATCAGCCGCGCGGTGGAGGTCTTGCCGACACCGCGGACGCCGGTCAGCAGGAAGGCGTGCGCCAGCCGATCACGCTTGATCGCGTTGCCGAGCGTCGTGACCATCGCATCCTGGCCGATCAGTTCGGCAAATGTCTGCGGCCGGTATTTGCGTGCAAGGACGCGATAGGGTTGTGGAGATTCGGACATCGCGGGGCAATCTAGGGACTGCGGCCCGGCTTGTCGAAGGAGAAGGTGGGAGCCGGAACGACCCGGGGCGAATTCGTTACGGCTGCTTCCTTCCGGACCTGACCGGGTTGGCGAGAGCACCGTCCGCCCGACTCCCGCCGCGCATATGGGGGAAAGCGTCGGTTAAATCAACGCCCCTGCATATTGCGCACTTCACCGGGGATTCGAACGGTCAGACTTTCGAGATCATCGGTCAGCCAGATCTGGCAGGCGAGCCGGCTATGGCGTGTCGCGCCGGCCGCGAGATCGAGCATATCCTCCTCCATCTCGGACGCGCGCGGCAGCTTCGCGAAATCTCCGGCATCGACGATGACATGGCATGTCGAGCAAGCCATCTGCCCCTCACACGTCCCTTCGAGCGGTTGGCCGTCATTCTGTCCGAGCGTCAGCAGATTCTCGCCGGCGGCGCCGACGACCTCGCTGACGGTCTCGCCATCGGGACTAACGAAGCGAACGCGGGTCACGCGGCCAGCGCCCGCTGGCGGTCGGCCGCCTCGCCGATCAGCGCCGCCGCACGCTCGATATCGGCGATGCTCGTATAGCGGCCGAAACCCAGCCGGATACTTGCGCGCGCTTCCGCGTCGGTGAGCCCCAGCGCGGAGAGCACATGGCTGGGGCGCCCGGAACCGCTGGCGCAGGCCGATCCGGCGGAAAATGCGACGCTGCGTACCTCCGAGATCAATCTCGCCGCATCGACACCATTACGACGAAGATTTAGGTTTCCAGCATAACGATCTGAAATCGATCCGTTGATTTCCCAATCTCCAAAACCACTCCTGGCCGCTTCCGCCAACGTCGCGACATGGGCCGCATCTGCCGTCCGGCGCTCGACCATCAGTGCCGCGGCCGCGCCGAAACCCGCGCACAACGCCGGGGACAATGTTCCGGACCGCAGCCCACCTTCCTGTGCGCCGCCATGGACGATCGGCTCGACCTCGATGCCATCCGCCAGCCACAGCGCACCCACGCCCTTGGGCCCATACAGCTTGTGCGCAGAGACCGCGACCATGTCGCAGGCGCCTGCCGGCAAGTCCACACGGCCGAATCCCTGGACAGCATCGCAGAAAAAGGCCGCGCCGGCTGCACGTGCCAGCGCCGAAAGCGCCGAGATCGGCTGGATCACGCCGATTTCGTTGTTGACCAGCATCGCGGCGACGAGTGCCGTCTTGTCGTCGATCTCCGCCGCTGCCGCATCGAGATCGACCAGCCCGTCGCCATGGACAGGGAGCAACACGCATTCGAAGCCGTGGCTGCCCAGCCACAGCGCGGTATCGCGGACACAAGTATGTTCGGTTGCGATGGTGACGATCTTCCGCCGTCTGGCAGGCGCCGCGATCATCAGGCCCTGGATCGCCATATTGGCGGCCTCGGTCGCGCCCGATGTGAAGATCAGCCCCCCCCCATCCAGACCGAGCGCCGCAGTGACCCGGTCACGCGCCAATTCCACCGCCGCGCGTGCAGCCCTGCCGGGCACATGGGGGGAGTGTGGATTGGCGAAGCCAGGCTCCAGCCAGGGCGTCATGGCCGCCAGCGCCTCGGGCGCGATCGGAGTCGTCGCCTGATAATCGAGATAGATGGCGCCGGTCATGCCGCGCGCGCCTTGGCCTCGCCTGCCAGCCTCTTCCATTGATCGACGAATCGATAAACGTCGGAGCGCGTCGTATCGGACCCGAAGCTGACACGGATCACCTCGGCAACATCGCGCTCGTCCCAGCCCATCGCCGCCAGCACATGGCTGGGCTTCAAGGTACCGGATGAACAGGCGCTGCCTGCCGACACCGCGATTCCCGCCATATCGAACTGGATAAGCTGTGCCGACGCCGCCATGCCGGGCATGCGATAGGACGCGATGGTCGGGATCCGCGCACTGCGCCGGGCGACGACCTGGCCGCCCGCCCCCTCGATCGCGCCATCGAGATGCGCGCGCAGATCCTCCGCACGCTTGAGCCAGGCGCGCGACGCCTCAAGCGCGGCGGCGAAGGCGATCGCACCGGGCACATTCTCCGTGCCGCCACGATAGCCCTTTTCCTGCCCACCCTCGGGTGTCAGATCGCCGAGATCGCGGACCAGCAGCGCACCGATTCCCGGCGGGCCGCCCAGCTTGTGCGCCGAAATCGAAATCAGGTCCGCATCCGGCAAGGGCAGCTTGCCCGCCGACTGCGCGCAATCGGCGAAGATCAGCCCGCCCTTGCCGCGCACGATCGGGATCAGCGAATCGAGTGGCTGCAACACGCCGCTTTCATTGTTGGCGGACTGGATGGCGACAAGCGGCCGCTCCGCGCCCAGCGCGCCCAGCCTGCCGGTCAGCGCATGATCCGCGACCGTGCCGTCACCCTGCACCGGCAGAAAAAACGCCTTCGGCGCGGCGCGATGGACGGCGTCATGCTCGGTTCCGCCGACCAGCACCGCATCCGCCTTGGCCCGCGTGAGCCCGATGCGGATCGCCTCGGTCGCGCCGCTGGTGAAGATCAATTCGCCGGTCCAGCCGAGCGCCGCGGCGACGCGCGCACGCGCATCCTCCAGCGCTGCGCGCGCGGCACGGCCCTCCGCATGGGGCGAAGACGGGTTCGCCCAGCGTTCGATAGCGTCGTTCATCGCGGCGCGTGCAGCCGCGAGCATGGGCGTCGTCGCCGCGTGATCCAGATAAAGGCGGCCGCTCACCCGCTAAAGCTCCCCGACGATTGCGAAACCGTGAGGCGCATCTATATAGGCTGGCGCGACGGCGCACAGCCCCATCCCGCATGGAGCCACGCACCAATCCATCTTTTCAGCACGAAGGTGCCATGCCCGAAGTCATCATTCCCGGCCCCGAAGGCCGCCTCGAAGGGCGGTTCAGCCCGCCGCCCCGCCCCCGCGCACCCGTCGCGATGATCCTGCACCCGCACCCACAGGGCGGCGGCACGATGAACGACCGGATCACCCAGTCGCTCTACAAAACCTTCCAACGCCGTGGTTTCGCCACGCTGCGGTTCAACTTCCGTGGCGTCGGCAAGAGCCAGGGCACGTTCGACAATGGCGTCGGCGAACTTTCCGACGCGGCTGCCGCGCTGGACTGGGTGCAGAGCTTTCATCCTGAAGCGCAGACCACCTGGATCGCCGGCTTCAGCTTCGGTGCCTGGATCGGCATGCAGTTGCTGATGCGCCGCCCCGAAGTGCGCGGTTTCATCTCGATCGCGCCGCCGGCGAACATGTACGACTTCACCTTCCTGGCGCCCTGCCCGGCCTCCGGCATCATCGTGCAGGGAACCGGCGACGAGGTGGTCACGCCCGGCGCCGTGCAGAAGCTGGTCGACAAGTTGCGCACGCAGAAGCACATCACCATCCATCACGACGAGATTCCGCGCGCAAATCACTTCTTCGAGCATGAACTCGACGAGATGATGCGCGCCGTCGACAATTATCTCGACATGCGGCTGGATCCGAACTCGCCGATCAAGTGACCGGCCAGACCTCGATCGCTTCGGGCCGGCACGGCCTGAAGCGATCGAGGCTCTAACTCGCCCGCCAGCGCAGCGACATGCACGACAGGCCGGCATCGATCTTCGCGATCTCCGAAACCGCGAGCGGAACGACGCTCAAGCCACGCGCCGCGACAAGCGCGGCCGTCGTGGGATAACCTGCGCCGACCAGCACCACATCGTTGACGCGAAGCAGGTTCGCCGCCGCTTCCTCGCCTTCCGGCGTCACGATGACATCGAGATCGCCGAACAGGCCGGCATCGGCCAGCGCGGGTGTCGTGATCACCGCCATCTCATCGATCAGCGACGACGCGGTCTTCAGATGTAGCGTGCCCGCCGGCGGCGCGACGACCCGAACCGTGCGGCCCAACCCGGCCATCAGTTCAGCGAAGCGCTCTGCGCCTTCACGATCAGTACGCGCGGACAATCCGACCAGGATCTCATCCGGCAGGATCAGGATGTCGCCGCCATCTGCATAGCCGCGATCGAGCGTCTTCACCGTCGCGAATCGCCGCTCGAGCACGGCCGCCAATTCGGCGCTCTCGCCAAGCCGGCTCGGCGTGCCCGGCCGCAGCAGGATCGCCCCCTCGGGCACGACAAAGGCCGGATCCTCGACGAAGATCGAATCGGGATAATCGTCGAGCGGCGGCAGGACTTCGACCGCGACGTCCGCAGCGCGAAGCGCATCGACATAAGCCGCATGCTCGGCAAGCACGATACGATGATCGGGATCGCCCTGCTCAACGGCGCGCAGCCCGTTGACGACGCTAGGCGCCGGCGTGCGGACCAGCGCATCGGTGAAGTCGAAAATGCGGTTCCTGGTCATGCCGTCAGGATCACGACATTTGCGACGAACACGACGGCGCAGACGATCATCAACACCCCCTTTTGCCGGTTGCCCCTGCGAATCAGCTTGAAGCCGCCGATCGCCAGAGCAAAGGCGGCGATCATCAGGATCGCAGGACCGGCCGCAACCGCGAAGGATGCGACCGAACCGAAAACGCCGCTCACGCCGAAAGCACCGCCGCGAACCTGGCGTCATCGACATTGCCGCCGGAAATGATGACCAGCGTCCGTTCGCTGGCATCGACCTTGCCGGCGAGGACCGCCGCCAATGCCGCGGCGCCGCCGGGCTCCACCACCAGCCGCAATTTGTCGAACGCGAAACGCATCGCTTCGGCGACCTCAGCCTCGCTGACGGCGACACCCGTCGCGCCGCGTCCGCTGAGCACTTCGAAGGTCAGCGGCGAGACAAGCGTGGTCTGAAGCGCGTCGCACGCCGTGGGCGGCGGATTGGAGCCGACGGGCACGATCTCTCCACCCTCAAGCGACTGGCGCATATCGTCCCAGCCCTCCGGCTCGGCGATGACGATCTCGGCATCGGGGCAGGCGAGCGCGATGCCGGCCGAAAGACCGCCACCGCCGCAGGGGATGACGATGCGATCGGGCGCGCCCCCAGCCCATTCCTCCATCTGCGCCGTCGCCTCGATGCCCGCGCTCCCCTGCCCTTCGATCACCCAGGCGTCGTCGAAACTGGGGACGAGCGTGGCGCCACGCTCGGCAGCCAATGCCGCGCCGATCGCCGCGCGATCCTCGGTCATGCGATCATACAGGATGATCTCGGCGCCAAGCGCACGGGTATTCTCCAGCTTCTTGCGCGGCGCATCCGACGGCATGACGATCGTCGACGGCATGCCGAGCCGCTTTGCCGACCAGGCAACGCCCTGCGCGTGGTTGCCCGACGAAAAGGCGACGACGCCGTCCGCACGTTGCTGGGCATCCAGATCGGTCAGCCGGTGCCATGCCCCCCGCAGCTTGAATGCACCCATGGGCTGGAGCGATTCGGCCTTGCACCAGATCGTCTTGCCGTCGCGCTCGAAGGACAGCAGCGGCGTTGCGGGAAGGATTTCAGCGATCTTCGCGGCGGCGGCGAGAACGCCGTCTCGGTTGGGCTTGCGCATCAGGGGGGCTCCAGGGGTTCGCTTCGACTCGATCGTTCCAGCGCATCGTCATGTCGTACTTTGCCCTGTCACGAAGCATCCCTATATAGCCGCACTTTCCCCCGGCAAATGGAGATGGGCGTGAGCAAGGTTCTGGTGATCGGCGCAGGCGGCGTCGGGTCGGTCGCGGTGCACAAGATGGCGATGAACCCCGGCATCTTCTCTCACATCACGCTGGCGAGCCGCCGCAAGGCGAAATGCGACGCGATCGCCGAATCGGTGAAGGCGCGCACCGGCGTCGTCATCGACACCGCCGAAGTCGATGCCGACGATGTCGAGGCGACCGCCGCGCTGATCGAGCGCGTTCAGCCCAAGCTGGTCGTGCATCTGGCGCTTCCCTATCAGGACCTCTCGATCATGGACGCGTGCCTGAAGGCCGGCGTCGATTATCTCGACACCGCCAATTACGAACCGCGCGACGAAGCCAAGTTCGAATATGGCTGGCAATGGGCCTATCATGACCGCTTCAAGGAAGCCGGACTGATGGCATTGCTCGGTTCGGGCTTCGATCCGGGCGTCACCTCGGTATTCGCAAGCTATATCAAGAAGCACCTGCTCGACCGGATCGACACGCTCGACATCCTCGACTGCAACGGCGGCGACCATGGCCAGCATTTCGCCACCAACTTCAATCCGGAGATCAACATCCGCGAAGTCACCGCGCCGTCGCGTCACTGGGCGAACGGCAAATGGGTCGAGGGGCCGGCGCTCAGCCACAAGCAGGTGTTCGACTTCGAGGCCGTCGGCGAGAAGAACATGTACCTCATGTATCATGAGGAACTGGAATCGCTGGCGAAGCACTATCCCGAGATCAAGCGCATCCGTTTCTGGATGACGTTCGGAGATGCGTACCTCAAGCACCTGGAAGTGCTGCAGAATGTCGGCATGACCCGGATCGACCCGGTGATCTACGAAGGCCGCGAGATCATCCCGCTACAGTTCCTGAAGGCGGTGCTGCCCGAACCGTCGAGCCTGGGCCCGACGACGCACGGCAAGACCAATATCGGAGACATCGCGACGGGCGAGAAGGATGGCGCGGCGAAGACGGTCTATGTCTACAATATCTGCGACCATGAGGACGCGTATGAGGAAACCGGCAACCAGGCGGTAAGCTACACCACCGGCGTTCCCGCGATGATCGGCGCCGCGATGATGCTGACCGGCAAGTGGCGCGGGGATGGCGTGTTCAACATGGAACAGTTCGATCCCGATCCGTTCATGGACATGCTGAACGACCATGGCCTGCCCTGGCAGGTCAAGGAGTTGGATGGACCTCTTCAGTTCTGAACTCAGCTTTGTAGACCCGTTCGCCTTGAGCCTTTCGAAGCGCTGCCCTTCGACAAGCTCAGGTCGATCGGGTTTCGAGGGACCGTAAAAATGGAAACCAGAGCCGGCGATCCAGGAGCCTTTGCGCATTTCGACCTGAGCCGCGTGCCCAGCCCCTGTTTCGTCGTTGACGAGGCGGCAGTGCGGCGCAATCTCGCGGTGCTCAAGGATGTGCGCGACCGTTCGGGCGCTAAGGTGCTGCTCGCGCTCAAGGCCTTCTCGATGTGGTCGCTGGGCGACGTGGTCGGCGAATATCTCGACGGCGTCTGCGCGTCAGGCCTGTGGGAAGCGCTGCTGGGGCGCGAGAAATATCACGGCGAAGTCGCGACCTATTGCGCGGGCTACAAGGCGGAGGACATGCCGGAGATCCTGCGCCTGTCCGATCACGTCATCTTCAACAGCCCCGCCCAGCACCGACGCTTCCTGCCGCAGATCGAGGCTGCGCGTGCGGCCGGCGACGTTTTCGACGTGGGATTGCGTATCAACCCCGAACATAGCGAAGGCGAAGTCCCAAAATATGATCCGTGCCAGCCGGGATCGCGACTGGGTTTCCCCGTATCGCAACTGCGCGCCGAGCATCTCGAGGGCATCGACGGACTGCATTTCCACAGCCTGTGCGAACAGGATTTCGAGCCGCTGCGCCGGACCTGGCAATCACTCGAAGCCAAGCTAAAGCCATATTTCAATACATTGAAATGGCTAAATTTTGGTGGCGGCCATCATATTACGCGCGCGGACTATCAGCGCGACGACCTGGTCGCGTTCATCTGCAGCGTACGCGCATCAATCGGCCTCGACATCTTTCTGGAGCCCGGCGAAGCGACCGCGCTCGACGCCGGCATCCTGGTCGGCGAGATTCTGGACACGTTCGAGAATGGGGTGCCGATCGGCATCACCGACATCTCGGCCACCTGCCATATGCCCGACGTGATCGAAGCCCCCTATCGCCCGGCGCTGCTCGGCGAGGCGGAGGACGGCGTTGCCGTCCGCCTGGGCGGGCCATCCTGTCTGGCGGGCGACATCATCGGCGACTATCGATTCGCCACCCCGCCTCAGGTGGGAGACCGCATCGCCTTTCTCGACCAGGCGCATTATTCGATGGTCAAGACCAACAGTTTCAACGGCGTTCCGCTGCCCGCGATCGCCCTTTGGAACAGCGAAAACGACTCACTCAGGCTCGTGAAGCGCTTCTCCTACGAGAATTTCCGCGATCGCCTGTCGTAACGGCGGGACGATTCCGTCCCGCCCATTTCCCGTTTCACCCTGAAAATACGCCATTTCCAGCGGGTGCGCGCAATAATCGCGCAAACGGTCTTTACACCCCCCTCCCCCCCACATATATCGCGCTTCCTCGCTGCCCCATGGGACTTCCACCGCAAGGCAGCTCTTCGTGAACTACCCACTGGAGGTCCCTTGAGTTGCACAAGCATCATAGCGCGCTGGGGCTAGCGACCGCCCTTCGTCCGGTTCAGCCGGTCACGCTCATTCGTCCGCACGCCGCCGAGCGTGCCGCCCGCTTCTTCGTTGAGAAGTTTCCGGGGCGGTCACTCTATGCGGTCAAGGCGAACCCCTCACCCGATCTGCTGCAGATCCTGTGGGCCAGCGGAATCACGCATTATGACGTCGCCTCGATCACCGAGGTGCGCATGGTCGCGAAGACGCTGCCGGACGCCGAATTGTGCTTCATGCACCCGGTGAAGGCCGAGGAAGCGATCCGCGAGGCCTATTTCACCCATGGCGTGAAGACCTTCTCGCTCGATTCGATCGAGGAACTGGAGAAGATCATGCGCGCGACGCGGCATGCGAGCGACCTGACGCTGGCGGTGCGGCTGCGGGTATCGTCGGATCATTCGAAGCTCAGCCTGGCCTCCAAATTCGGCGCTGCACCACACGAGGTGTCGGATCTGCTGATGGCGACCCGTCAGGCGGCCGACACGCTGGGCATCTGCTTCCATGTCGGCAGCCAGGCGATGACGCCGCGCGCCTATACCGAAGCGATGGAACAGGTTCGCGCCGCCATCGTGCAGGCTGCGGTCACGGTCGATCTCGTCGATGTCGGCGGCGGTTTCCCCTCGGTCTATCCGGGGATGGAGCCGCCTGCGCTGGAGGCGTATTTCGCCGCGATCCACGCCGCGTTCGAGGATTTGCCGATCAGCTATTCGGCCGAACTGTGGTGCGAGCCGGGCCGCGCGCTGTGCGCGGAATATGCGAGCCTGCTGGTCCGCGTCGAGCGGCGCCGCGGTGACGAGCTTTACATCAACGACGGCGCTTATGGCGCATTGTTCGATGCGGCGCATGTCGGCTGGCGCTTTCCGGTAAAGCTGATCCGCGAGGACGAAAGCGACACGCGCGACATGGCGTTCAGCTTCTACGGGCCGACCTGCGACGATCTCGATCACATGACCGGACCGTTCATGCTGCCCGCCGATACGCGTGCAGGCGACTATATCGAGATCGGCATGCTGGGCGCCTATGGCTGCGCAATGCGGACCGCATTCAACGGTTTCGGCGACGTCGGCACGGTAATCGCCGAGGACGAACCGATGGCGAGCGTCTACACACATGTCGAGGAACCGCGCCGCAATTCGGTGGTGACGCTGAAGCGGAACTGAGTTTCGTTTGACGACTGAAATGGACTGAAGCACCCTCTCCTTCACAACGAAGGAGGGGGTGTTTTCTTATGAAAGGCGAAATCCTTGCGCCCGTGGTGGCGCTGGTGCTGTGGACGCTTGTGATGTGGTTCTGGATGTACGCCACCCGCATCCCTGCCATGCAACGGCTGAACGTCAGGCTCGACCCGACCGTGCCGCCTGGCACGCTGACGGCGGTGCTCCCGCCCGAAGTTCGCTGGAAGGCGGACAACTACAATCACCTGATGGAACAGCCGACGATCTTCTACGCAACCGCGCTGACACTGGCGCTGCTCGGCGCAGGTGATGGCCTGAACGCGCAGATCGCCTGGGCCTATGTCGGCCTGCGCGTGCTCCACAGCCTGGTTCAGGTCACCGTCAACCGGATCATGATCCGCTTTATCGTCTTCGTGCTCTCGACGATCGCGCTGACGATGCTGGCGATCCACGCAGCGCTGATCGTCTTTTGACGACCAGGCGCCGCCTCACTGTTCGAACGCGGCGGCCAGTTCGACATGGGTCGACCAGCGGAACTGGCCGACCGGCGTGATCCGCACCAGCCGGTAACCGCCGGCGACCAGTATCCGGGCATCGCGCGCGAAAGTCGCGGGATTGCATGAGACATAGGCGATGCGCGGCACCTTCGCGGCGGCGAGCGCCTTCACCTGCTCCTCCGCCCCCGATCGCGGTGGATCGAGGACGATCGCGCCGAACCGATCGAGTTCCGCTGTGGTGAGCGGGCGGCGATACAGGTCGCGATGCTCCACGAAAACAGGCCGCTGCGCGCGGCCGGCTGCCGCCTTGAGCGCGCCCGCAACATCGCGCGCAGCCTCCGCCGCATAGATTTTGCGCGGCCCGGCCAATGCGAGCGCGAACGTGCCCAGACCTGAGAACAGATCGGCTGCGGTCGACACATCGCCGACCGCTTCCTTGACCGCCGCGACCAGCGCAGCCTCTCCATCCGAAGTTGCCTGGAGGAAATTATCATGCGGCAACGGCACGGCGACGCCGCCGAGCGTGACGGTGACCGGATCGGGTTCGCAGCGCGTCTGCGGGCCATAGCCATCATCGATCGAAAGCCGCGCGAGGCCGTGCGTGATCGCGAAATCGGTGAGTGCCTCCGACGCAGCGAGCCCATCCGCCTCGATACCGTCGATCAGCAGATCGATACCCTGATCCGCCAGCGTCATCCTGATATTGGCGACGCGCTTCTCGCGCAGCATCGTCCCCAGCAAGCGCCGCAACGGAGCGATCAACGCGAACAATGCCGGATCGAGGATCGCGCAATCGGCCATGTCGACGATGCGATGGCTGGCCCCGGCGTTGAAGCCTATCAGCACGCGCCGCCCCCGGCGCTCCGCCTTCAGGCTGGCGCGGCGGCGCGACTGTGGCGGCGAGAGATGAACCGGCATGATTTCGGGTATGGCCAGTTCCTGCGCCGCCAGCCCGATCGTGATCCGGTCGCGCACAAAATCGGCATAGCTCTCGTCGTCAAGATGCTGGAGCTGGCAGCCGCCGCATTCGGGATAGTGCGAGCATTGCGGCGGATTATGGTGCTTTCCCGGCAGGATAGCGCCATCCGGCGTCACGGCGTCACCCGGCGCCGCCAGCGGCACGAAGCGCCCGTCGGCGGTCACGCCGTCACCGCGCCCGGCGACACGCACGATTTCGGAGACCTCGGCAGTTACAGACATTGAGCGAGCGCTCCTGGAAGATGTATCGTCAGATCGTCGGCGATGAAGGCTGGTCCTGCCCGGCGTGCGGCTTCGGCGTGCAACCAGACACCGGCGCTGGCGGCGGCGAAAGCATCCAGCCCCCGCGCGCGCATCGCGGCGATGATGCCCGCAAGCACATCGCCCGTCCCGCCGGTCGACAGCCAGGCCGAATTGGGTGGGGCGATAGCGACCTGCCCGTCGGGCGCAGCGATCACCGTATCCGCCCCCTTGTGCACGATCACCGCGCCGCAGCGCTCGGCCGCCGCCAATGCCCGATCGACCTTGCTACCGCCAGGCATGGGCGCATCGCCGAACAATCCCTCGAACTCGCCGTCATGCGGGGTCAGGATCGCCATGGCGGGCAGGTCCGCCAGCCGCTCGACCCCGATCTCCCCGATCAGCCGCAGCGCGCCGGCATCGAGCACGAGCGGATGCCCCGCCGCCAACGCCGGTTCGAGCAGAGCGCGTCCGCACGCATCGGGCGGCATGCCGGGGCCGATGAGCACGGCGTTGACACGCGCATCGGCAAGGCCGGCGGGGACATCCTCGATCGTACGGCAGATCAGCGCATCGGCGCCACCTTGCGCACCATAGAGCCGGACCATGCCGGCGCCCGCGCGAAATGCGGCCATGGCGGAAAGCCGGGCCGCGCCCGGCATGCCGCCACCGATCACCATCACCATGCCGCGCGTGTATTTATGATCTCGAGGTCCGGGCGCGGGGAGCAGCGGGCGGGCGCTCTCGTGCCAATGCGTCGATACAGGCACACCGATATCGGCGAGCAGCACCGCTCCACAGCGTTCGGCGGCGGGCTGGAGCCTGTGCGCGGGCTTGAGCGCGCCAAGCGCGAGCGTCGCGGAAAAGCGCGGCACCGGCGCCAGCAGCGCACCCGTATCGGTCTGGAGGCCGCTCGGCAGGTCGGCGGCAAGGCTGAAATGCGCGGCCTCCACCAAGCGCGCCAGCGGATCGCTCGCCGCCACGTCGAGCGGTCGCGTCACCCCGGTACCGAACAAAGCATCGATCAGGACGGGCGCGGCCTCAGCCTCGGCGAGTTGTTCGACCGGACCGTCCCATGCGGTCCGCGCGCGATGTGCCGCATCGCTGCGCGGATCGGCCAGCGCCGCGACCCGCACCCGCACACCGCGTGCGGCCAGATGGCGCGCGGCGACATAACCGTCGCCGCCATTGTTACCCGGTCCGCAGACGATCAGCACCGGGCGGCCACCACCGAAGCGCCAGGCGGCCTCCGCGATCGCGCGGCCCGCGCGATCCATCAATTCGTCGACAGAGATTCCTGCACGCATGACGCGTTCTTCCGCTGCGCGCATCATCGCCGCGGTCAGGATGGGTCGTTGTCGGGTCATTGGCCGGCCGTAGCGGCGCCCGGCTTGACGGTGGCAGGCAGGCGATAGCGGTTTCCGCCCAGCGCCACTTCGATCTCGCGTGGCGAAATCGTGGTCACAACGGCTTGCTCCGCGCCATCCGCGGCAATGACGCCACGGCCGTCGCCGGTGACGAGCAAACGACGAAATCCGCCGTCGGGATGGCGGATCGTCAAGGTCACATTGTTTTCGCGGTCACGGCTGCGTTCGATCTCGCAGGCGCGCTGGAAAGCGGTTTCTCCCGCCGGTGCGCAATCGATCTTGCCGTCATCCGCCGCTTCCGAACGGGCTTGCGCCTCAACCTTCGCAAGCGCGGACTGATCGGTGGTCCGATTGCCGTCACATCCGGCAAGGACAGCCGCCATCACCGCCAGCACAGCCAAGCTGGCCGCCCGATCGAATATCCGCCTGGACATGGGTTTCTGCGCTCGCTCCAATAGGTTCACCGCTCCCTTATAGGCCGAGCCGCAATTGTGGGAAGAGCGTGGAAAGTTTGATGGCCTATCCAAGCCTGTCGCGCGTCAGGGCGATGATCGGCGCCAATTTACGGCCCCAGCGCGCAACTCCGTCGGCGTCGGATATCAGATCCTGCCGCACTTCCAGCCCCAGATAGGGCAGCCCCCTGCCCTCACCATGGCGGTTCATCGTCGCGTTCAGGATCTTGCCCGAATAGGGGAAATTATCGCCCGTCGCGATACCGGCCGCCTCCAGGAGTGGTATCGCCGCGCGCGCCGCGCGTTCGTCCTGATTGTAGAGAACGCCGATCTCCCAAGGCCGCTGCTGATCGGGATCGCTGGTCAGGCGCGGCGTGAAGCTGTGGAGCGACACCAGCAGGCGCGGTTTCAGTTCAGCGATCATCCGGTCGATCGCCGCGTGATAGGGTCGCCAGAAGCGTTCGATCCGCCCCGAACGCGCTTCGGTGGAGATACCCGCATTGCCGGGAATAGCGTGGCCGTCACTCGCATGAGGGATCAGGCCTGGAGCATCCTCCTCGCGATTGAGGTCGATGACGAGGCGTGAAACCGTCGCGAGCAGCGCCGAGGCGGAGAGTTCCGCCGCAAGCAGGCCGCAAAGCGCCTCGGTGCCGATGTCGATCGCCATATGCTGGGTCAACAGCGCCGCATCGATGCCGAGCGCGATATCGTCGGGCACGTGGTTGGAAGCATGGTCGACGATGATGAACAGGCCGGAGTTCGCATCCCCGGCAATGAATTTGGGATTCATGCGCCGAAATCCGGTGCCCGTCGCTCGCGCATCGCGAGTATCCCCTCGGCGAAATCAGCGCCGTCAAAGGCGCGCTCGAACGCCTCGTCGAACACGGCGCCCGATCGCTCGCCGGCGGCCGCGGCGGCGATGGCACGCTTGAGCATCACGACGCTGGCGGGCGAGGATTCAGAGCAAAGCGCCGCCAGATTGTTCACCGCGCCATGCGCGCTGTGCGCGACTGCCTCGATCAATCCGATACGATGCGCCTCATCGGCACCGATACGTTCCCCCGTCAGCATCAGTCGGGCGGCCTGGCCGGGCCCGACCAGCGCGACCAGCCGCGCAATATCCTCCTGCGGATATCCGATGCCCAGCCGTGCCGGCGGAATCGCGAACTGCGCCATATGGCCGCCGATCCGAAGATCGCACGCCATGACGAGCGCAACACCCGCGCCGAAACAGCCGCCATCGATCGCCGCGATGGTGGCGACGGGAAGCCGCGCCAGCCGATCGAGCGCGCCACACATCGCGGTGCGCATGCGTCGCTGCCCGACCGCATCGCCTGGCAACGCCTCCAGTTCGACCAGATCCGCGCCCGCCGAAAAAATGCCGGTGACGGCGGAACGTATGATCACGGTCCGCGCGCCCTCCGCCACGGCACGTTCGGCGATATCCGCTAGATCCGCCCAGTCGGCGATCCGAATGGCGTTACGTGCGCCCGAGCGGTTGAGGCTGATGCGGGCGATGCGCCCGTCCTGTGCGAGATCGAACATGCACCATCTCTGCCGCCCCGCGCGGCGAATGTCACGCTATCGCAGCACGGAGGCGAGTTGCCAGTAGCCCGGCCAGCGATCGGCGACAGCAGCAGCGGCGCGGTCGCGCGTTTCGGCGTCGTCGAATAACGCGAAACAAGTGGCCCCCGATCCCGACATGCGCGCAAGGCGCGCGCCGGGCATCGCCGCCAGAGCGGAAACGATACCGCCAATCTCGGGCACCAGCGCGGCGGCCGGCGCCTCCAGATCATTGCGGCCCGCCACAGCGGCGCCAAGCGGCGCGTCATGTGCGAGCGGGCCGCGATCTTCACCGTCCCAACCCTTGAAGACCGGGCCGGTGGCAAGCGGGATGCGCGGATTGACCAGCAGAACCGGCATGCCGGCAAGGGTGGCGTCATCGATCGGGTCAAGCCGGTCGCCACGCCCCTCTCCCCGCAAGGTCCGGCTCTGGACACAGGCCGGAACATCGGCGCCGAGCGACATGGCGATCCGCATGAGCAGCGGTTCATCGTCGACCTGCCACAACCGCGCCAGCAGCCGAAGCGCGGCCGCGGCATCCGCCGAACCGCCACCGATCCCCGCAGCGACAGGCAATCGCTTGTCGAGCGCGATCCGGGCACCACGTCCAGGAGCCGCAGCATCGCGCAGCGCCTGGGCGGCGCGGATCACGAGATTGTCCGCACCGTCCGACAACCCATCCGCAAAGGGGCCGGTGATCGTTAGCGACAGCAGGTTGTCGCCTGCGGCCGAAAGCAAGTCGCCCGCATCGGCGAACGCGAACAGGCTCTCGATCTCGTGATAGCCATCTGCACGGCGTGCACGGACATGCAGCGCAAGGTTGATCTTGGCCCAGGCGATTTCATGAAGGGTCACGCGCGTCTCGAATGCAGCAATGGGTCAGGGTTTGGATTGCGGGCCGATATCGATCTTGTCGCGCAGCCGCTCGGCAACCTGCCCTTCCGCGCCGAGCAGCGCGGCTCGCCAGGCATAGCGGGCATCAATCCGCCGCCCCGCGGCCCAATAGGCGTCGCCCAGATGCTCGTTGATCGTCGGCTCGTCGGGCTGCCCCGCGACGGCGCGCTCCAGCGTCTCGATCGCCTTGGGCAGATTGCCGCGAATATAATAGGCCCAACCGAGCGAATCGGTGATCGCGCTGTCCTTGGGGCGCAATTCGCTCGCCCTGCGGATCAGGCGTTCGGCCTCCTCCAGATTTTCGCGGCGTTCCAGTTGGGCATAACCCAGATAATTGAGCACGGCCGCCTGATCCGGCGCCAGGGCGGCTGCCTTTCTTAGCGCAGGCAGCGCATTGGCCCAATCGCCCGCCTGCTCATAGGCCCCGCCCTTGAGCAGCCAGAGCGTCCAGCCCGGATCGACGCCGGCCGCCTGGCTCAGGTCGATCGCGCGCGCATAGGCGTGAGCCGCCTCGCCATGATGCGCCATCGCGCTCTGCACACCGCCGAGCCTGATCCAGTCCTGTACCGTCGCCGTCTTGGCTCTCGTCGCGCGGGTGGCGAAGACCAGCGCCGCATCGGCTTCGCCACGCTGGACCAGCAATTGCGCGCGCGCGTCACCGACCCGCGAAACCCAGGGCCCTTTCGGATCGACCAGATCGAGCGCGCCAATCGCGCTCGCGCTCCGCCCGTCCGCCGCCAGGATCGACGCGGCGAGGAGATGCGCGGCATCACTGCGCGGATCGAGCATTCCGGCGATCCGGGTCAGCGAAAGCGCGATCGGCGTCGGTTGCTGGCGCTGGATATCCTCGGCCAGCCGCACCAACAGCAGCGACACCCCGGCTGGCGCCGTCGTCACAGCGCCCGGCAAGCGGCGGCGGGAGACGAGCGCACGCGCCGCCGCCAGGTCGACATCATTTTCGTTCAGCAGCGACAGCGCGGCCGCGCGCTCGCCAAGACCGGTCAGGCGGGCGGCGGCCGCGATGCGGACGGCATCGCGTGCGATGCTGGATCCGTTGCCGCCCATCGCACGCAATATCTCGACACCTTCGTCGGCCTTGCCGTCGACCAGCAGCAGCAGCGCACGCTGCTCGTTGCCATAAGCGGCCGTCAGCCCGGGCAGGCGCCCTTGCAGTCGTGCAGCCGACGGCCCGTCGCCTGCGCCCAGATCGACCCAGGCGCGCATGATTGGCGCCAGAAATTCAAAAGCCTGCTCTTCCTCGATGCGATCGATGGCCAGGCGTGCCTTTGCCCAGTCGCGCATCGCCATGGCTTCGGCGGCGAACAGGATCCGCCCCTCGGCGGGCAGTACGCCACGCGCGTCGAGCAGCCTGGCCGCGCGCACGGCCAGCGCCATGTCGCCGGCCGCCATCGCGCCGCGCCAGGCGCGCAGCGCAATGGCTGAATCGTCGGGCTGCTGCGCCAGCAACGCGGCATAGCCGGTGATGGCCTGTTCGGGCACGCCCGCCGAATCGGCGAGGCGCGCCCGCACATAGTTGCCGATCGCCGCCGCATCACCGAGCGTCGCCGCCGCCGGAGCGACCGCGCACAAGCTCAGCAGCAGCGCTGCGACAAGGCGGCTACATGTTCGGATAATTGGGGCCCCCGCCGCCTTCGGGCACCACCCAGTTGATGTTCTGCGTGGGGTCCTTGATGTCGCAGGTCTTGCAGTGGACGCAGTTCTGCGCGTTGATCTGGAAACGCGGATTGCCATCATCCTGCCCGACCACCTCATAGACGCCGGCCGGGCAGTAACGCTGCGCCGGTTCGTCATAAAGCGGCAGATTGTAGGAGATCGGGACGTCCGCATCCTTCAGCGTCAGATGGATCGGCTGATCCTCCTCATGATTGGTGTTCGACAGGAACACCGAGGAGAGCCGGTCGAAGCTGATGACGCCATCGGGCTTGGGATAGTCGATCTTCTCGCACTGGTCCGCACGCCACAATTTCTCATTGTCCGGCGTATGGCCCAAGGTGAACGGCAGACCGATGCCCAGTTGGCGCATCCACATATCGGCGCCCGCAATCAACGTGCCAGCCGTACCGCCGAACTTGGCGACCGCCGGCTCGACATTGCGGACCATCTTGAGTTCCTTGGCGATCCAGCTCTGGTTGAGCGCATCCGGATAGGCGCTCAGTTCGTCACTGGTTCGCTCCGCCACGATCGCATCGAAGGCAGCTTCAGCCGCGAGCATGCCGGATTTCATCGCGGTATGGCTGCCCTTGATCCGGGGCACGTTCACGAAGCCGGCCGAACAACCGATCAGCGCGCCGCCAGGGAAGGTCAGCTTGGGCACCGATTGCCAGCCGCCTTCGTTGATCGCGCGCGCGCCGTAGGACACGCGCTTGCCCCCTTCCAGGATTGCGCGGATCGCCGGATGCGTCTTCCAGCGCTGAAATTCGTGGAAAGGCGAAAGGTGCGGATTCTTGTAGGACAGCGCGACGACGAAGCCGAGCGCGACCTGCCCGTTCGCCTGATGATAGAGGAAACCGCCACCCCAGGCATCGCCAAGCGGCCAGCCCTGGGTGTGGATCACGCGGCCCGCCTCGTGCTTGGCCGGATCGATATCCCACAGTTCTTTCAACCCAATTCCATAGACTTGTGGCTGGCAGTTCGCTTCCAGATCGAAGATCCGCTTGAGCTCCTTGGTCAGGTGCCCTCGCGCGCCCTCGGCGAAGAAGGTGTATTTGGCGTGAAGCTCCAGCCCCGGCTGGTAATCGGGCTTGCGCGTGCCGTCTCGCGCGACGCCCATGTCGCCGGTCGCCACGCCCTTCACCGATCCGTCCTCGTTGAACAGGATTTCAGCGGCGGCGAAGCCCGGAAAAATCTCTACGCCCAGGCCTTCGGCCTGCTCGGCCAGCCAACGGCAGAGATTGCCGAGCGAGCCGGTATAGGTGCCCTTGTTATTCATGAAGGGTGGCATCAGGATGTGCGGAAATTCGTACTTTCCGTTGGCCGTCAGCACCCAGTGATGATTCTCGGTGACCGGAGTCTGCGCCAGCGCGCAGCTCGATTTCCAGTCGGGCAGCAATTCGTCGAGCGCCTTGGGATCGACGACAGCCCCCGACAGGATATGCGCACCGATTTCCGAACCCTTTTCGAGCACGCAGACCGAAATCTCGGTGCCGGTTTCCGCCGCGCGCTGCTTCAGACGGATCGCCGCGGCCAGACCAGCAGGCCCCCCGCCGACGATCACCACGTCATAAGGCATCGATTCACGTTCGCTCATTCCCGTCCCTCCAGGCGCCCCGCGCGATTCCTGTCATCGCAAGCGTGACACGCCTTGCCAGAACTGCGGTGCATGAAGATTGACCGCCTCGTCAACCTTGGACTCTAAGGAACGAATGATGGCGGGGGATGATATTCTAGACATAGCGGGTGCGCTGAGCGCGCTCGACTGGTGGCGCGAGGCGGGGTTCGACACCCCCATAGCTGATGCGCCGCGCAACTGGCTGGCGGAGCCGCCGGCCGGCGCGCCGATGCATGCACCCGCCCTGCTCCGGCCAGAGAAAGCCGCCATGCCGGCGACGATCGCGGAATTCCGGGCCTGGGCTGAAGCCGCTCCCTCGCTGCCTGACGGTTCGTTGCCCGGCCGGCGCCTGCTGGCGGAAGGCGATCCGGCATCGAACCTGATGATCATGATCGAGATGCCCGAACCGGCCGATGCCGCCGCCGGACGTCTGTTGTCGGACGAGACCGGACGGCTGCTCGATCGCATGCTCGCCGCGATCGGCCGTGATCGCGGATCGGTCTATCTCGCCTCTTTGTGCCTGGCGCGCCCGGCGGGCGGGCGGATCGCACCGTCCTCATTGCCGGCGATCGCCGATATAGCGCGCCGACACATCTCACTTGCCGCGCCCAAAAGGCTGCTTGTGATGGGTCAGGCGGCGAGCCGTGCAATTCTCGGGACCGAACTGGTCGAGATGCGCGGAAAGTTACGTATTATTAACCACGAAGGCGTCAATGTGGAGACGATCGCAAGCTTCGCGCCGCGTTTCCTGATCCAGAATCCCGCCCGCAAGGCGGACGTGTGGAAGGATCTTAGGCTCCTCATCGGGGGTATCGAGAATTGAAGTCGAAGTTTCTGCTTGGCGCCGTGCTGCTGCTTGCGCCCATCGCGCCCGCGATGGCCGCCAGCGAGACGCTGCAGCGCACGCCCGCGAAATCCGCGCGCGCTGCGCTCCCCACCCAGTTGAGCCCCGAGGAGCGCGAGGGCTATCGCGCGATATTCACAGCCATTCGCGGCCAGAAATGGGTCGATGCCGCGACCAGGCTCGACGCCATGAAGCCCGGCCCACTCCACACGGTCGCGCGCGCCGAACTCTATCTGGCCAAAGGCTCGCCCAAGGTCGAACTCGACCCGCTGGTGATGCTGCTCAACCAGGCCCCGGATATGCCGCAATCGGCACAGCTCGCACGCCTCGCGACGACGCGGGGCGCGACCGAACTGCCCGCCATCCCGACAGCGCAACGCCTGATCTGGCTCGGCAGCCGCCCCCTCCGCCAACGCGCCTCGACGATCAAGGATGACGCGGCGGCGGCGGCGCTCGGCCAGAAGATCCTGCCGCTCATCAAGAATGACGACCCAGCCGCCTGCGAAGCGCTGATCGACACCGCAGCGGCGACACTGAGCCCTGCGGCGCTCACCGAATGGCAGCAGCGCGTTGCCTGGTCCTATTATCTGACGGGCAACGATCGCGCGGCGCGCGCGCTCGCCGCCAAGGCGCAGACCGGCACCGGCGAATGGGCGGTGCATGCCGATTGGGTCGCCGGGCTCGCCGCCTGGCGCGACAAGGATTTCCAGGCGGCGCGCGCCGCATTCGAATCAGTCGCCGCACGCGGCGAGGACAGCGAGATGCGCGCGGCCGGTCTTTACTGGGCATCGCGCGCCGATGTGGCGCTGGGCGAGCCCCAAAAGGTGCAGGGCCGCCTGCGCAATGCCGCGCGGATGGACGAGACTTTTTACGGTCTGCTCGCCTCCGAAACGCTGGGCATCAAGCGGCGTGACCAGTCGGGCCCCGATCTCATAACCGCCGATTGGGGACGCCTGTCGCGCAAGACCAATATCGCCACTGCCGTGGCGCTTTCCGAGATTGGCGAATTCAAGCTCGCCGACGAAGCGCTGCGCCATCAGGCGCGCATCGGTGGACGTGACGATCACGCCGCACTGGTCACGCTGGCGGAACGGCTGAACCTGCCCGAAACCCAGCTCTGGCTCGCGCATAACGGCCCCGCCGGCGCCAATCCCGGTCCGCGCGCGCGCTATCCCGCGCCCGACTGGACGCCTGATGGCGGCTGGCGCGTCGATCGATCGCTGCTGTTTGCCCATGCACTGCAGGAATCGAATTTCCGGCGCGACGCGATCAGCCCTGCCGGCGCCTATGGCCTGATGCAGATCATGCCCGCTGCGGCGCAGGATATTTCGCGCCGCAAGGGCACGAACTGGTCGCGCGAATCGCTCACCAGTCCATCGACCAACATGGAATATGGGCAGGCCCATCTGGAGGCGTTGCGCGATTTTTCTGGCACCGAAGGGCTGCTGCCCAAGGTGATCGCCGCCTATAATGCCGGGCCGGCGCCGGTGCGCGACTGGAATGCGCGCAACATCGATCGCGGTGATCCGCTGCTCTACATCGAATCCATCCCCTATTGGGAAACGCGCGGCTATGTGACGATCGTTCTGCGCAACTATTGGATGTACGAGCGCAATGCGGGCGAACGCGCTGCCAGCATGACGGCATTGGCGCAGGGATTGTGGCCCCGCTTCCCGGGGCTTCCGGGCGCGACCGCTGTCCGGATGGATGCGGGTTCGAGGGCGCCCAGTGCCGATTGACGAGAGCGCGCCATTCCTGCCCGTCAGGATCGCCGTCCTCACCATTTCCGATAGCCGCACCGTCTCCGACGACCGGTCCGGCGACACGCTGGTCGGGCGACTGGAAGCGGCCGGCCATATCCTGGCCGAGCGCGCGATCATCCGCGATGAGATCGATCTGATCGTCGCCAGGCTGCATGCCTGGGTGGAGGACGAGCAGGTCGATTGCATCATCACCACCGGCGGAACCGGGGTCACCGGACGCGACGTTACGCCGGAAGCGCTCGACCGGCTCGGCGGCAAGGCGATTCCGGGTTTCGGCGAACTGTTCCGCTGGCTGAGCTATCAGTCGATCGGCACCTCTACGATCCAGTCCCGCGCCGCCGCCACGGTGGTACGCGGCACCTATATCTTCGCGCTTCCCGGTTCGACCGGCGCGGTGAAGGATGGGTGGGATGGCATATTGGCCAGCCAGCTCGACAGCCGGCACCGCCCCTGCAACTTCGTCGAACTGATGCCGAGACTGACCGAACGCTGACGAAGGCGAGTCATCAAGGACATTTGTTCTTGATATGTTCCCATTGACGGCGCATCCTGAACCAATGGATGCCAAGGTTCGCCCCGCTCGCGGCGCGACGCTCAATCACGAGAGTGCGCGCTTCAACTTGCCATCGACGCAGGTCGATGGCGACTGGCTCGATGCGCGTGATACCATCGATGGAGAAGCGCCCAAAACCCGCACGACAGTGATGGTCGAAAAACCGAAGACGATCATAGCGCGCAATCAATCGCCGGACATCGGCTTCGACCGGTCGATCAACGCATATCGCGGGTGCGAGCATGGATGCATCTATTGCTTCGCTCGCCCGACCCATGCCTATCACGATCTGTCGCCCGGGCTGGACTTCGAAACGAAACTGTTCGCCAAACCAGATGCGGCGACGCTGCTGCGCGCGGAACTCTCAAAGCCTCGTTACGCGGTGGCCCCGATCGCGATGGGCACGAATACCGACCCCTATCAGCCGATAGAAAGCGACTGGCGGATCACACGGCAATGCATCGAGGTGCTGGCCGAAACACGCCACCCGCTGATGATAACGACCAAATCGGATCGGGTGACGCGCGACATCGATCTGCTTTCCAGCATGGCGAAAGACGGTCTGGTCTCGGTGATGGTATCGGTCACCTCGCTCGATCCGAAAGTGGCGATGACGGTAGAACCACGAGCACCACGACCGGCCAGACGGCTCGCCGCGATCAAGGCGCTCAGCGAAGCCGGCATCCCGACCATCGTCTCGATCGCACCGGTGATCCCGGCAATCACCGATCATGAAATGGAACATATACTGGAGGCGGCGGCGGATGCGGGCGCCGCGCATGCCTCCTACATCCTTGTCCGGCTGCCTTTCGAGGTCGCACCGCTGTTCCGTGCCTGGCTCGACGAGCATTTTCCCGATCGTGCTGGCAAGGTGATGGCGATCATCCGCGAGATACGCGGCGGACGCGACAATGATCCCAACTTCCACACACGCATGCGACCGCAAGGCGCCTGGGCGGACCTGTTGCGGACTCGCTTCAGGATCGCGTGCCGCAAGACCGGCCTCAACGAGCGGCAATGGCTTAATCTCAGGACCGACCTGTTCAGGCCCCCCGAAGGCGCGCAGATGCGTCTGTTTTAGCCACGATGCGTCATTCCCGCTTTCGCGGGAATGACGCTGAAGGGGTTAAGCTGCCGCGAGCTTATAGTCGCGATACTGCTCTCTCAGCGCAGTCTTGAGCAGCTTGCCGGTCGCCGTATGCGGTAGGCTGTCGACGAACAGGATTTCGTCGGGAAGCCACCATTTCGCGACATGGCTGGACAGATATCCGAGAATCTCCTCGGCCGTCACATGGCTGTCAGGCTTGCGTACGATCAGCAACAGCGGACGCTCATCCCATTTCGGATGATAGATGCCGATCGCCGCCGCCTCCTGCACGCCAGGACAGCCGACCGCCGCATTTTCCAGCTCGACCGAACTGATCCACTCGCCGCCGGACTTGATGACGTCCTTCGAACGATCGGTGATCTGCATCGTGCCACAAGGATGGATGACCGCGACGTCGCCGGTATCGAACCAGCCGTCGGCATCGACGCAATCGCCGCCTTCGTCCTGGAAATAGCGCTTGATGATCCAGGGGCCGCGCACCTGCAGCCGTCCGGAACTGGCGCCATCGCGCGGCTGGACGGCGCCTTCGTCATCGACCACGCGCAATTCGACGCCGAAGGGCACCCTGCCCTGCTTGCAGACCTGGTCGAGCTGCTGTTCGAAGCTCAGATCTTCCCAATCGTGTGGCGGAGCGCCCATGGTGCCGATAGGCGAGGTTTCGGTCATGCCCCAGGCATGGCCGACGCGAATACCCATCCTCATCAGTCGATCAACCATTGCGCGGGGCGCAGCCGATCCACCGATCGTGACGAGCTGGAGATGTTCCGGCTTATGCCCGGTGCTGTCGATATGCTGGAACATCGCCAGCCACACGGTCGGCACGCCGGCCGAATGCGTTACCTTCTCCTCGTTCATCAGCCGGCAGAGCACCGCCGCATCATTGACCGCCGAAAAGACGAACTTGATACCCGCCAGCGCGCCCGCGAAGGGCAGCCCCCAGGCTGCGGCATGGAACATCGGCACGATCGGCAAGGCGACGGAACGCGGATCCAGGTCGAAAACCGACGGAGAGACTTCCGCCAGCGCATGGATCATCGTCGAGCGATGTTCGTAGAGCACACCCTTGGGATTGCCCGTCGTGCCGCTGGTATAGCAGAGCATGCATGGCTCGCGCTCCGGCCCTTCGACCCAGGCATAGTCGCCATCCTCTTCCTCGATCAGCGCCTCGAAGCCGTCGGCGCCATCCGAATCGAAGCAGACATAATGTTTGATGCTCGTCCATTGCGGCTTCAACCGGTCGACGATCGGCTGGAAGGCCTTGTCGTAAAGGAGGACACGATCCTCCGCATGGTTGCAGATATAGACGAGTTGTTCGTCGAACAGACGCGGATTGACGGTGTGGATCACTCCGCCCATGCCGATCACGCCGTACCAGGCGGCCAGATGCCGGCCATGATTCATCGCGAGGGTACCGACCCGGTCGCCACGCTTCACGCCGAGCTTTTCCAGCGCCTGCGCCAGCCGCCGCGCATCATGCGCGATCCCGGCCCAGTTGCTGCGCGTGGTGGTGCCGTCCGCCCAGTAGCTGACAATCTCGCGCGTGCCGTGTTCGCGTGCGGCATGATCGATCAGCCGGGGCACGCGCAGCTCGAAATCCTGCATTCCGCCGAGCATCCATCTCTCCCGAATCTTCTACACGCCCCGTTATCACGATTTTCTGCGATCGCGGGAAGCATCTTGCGGTTTCACGCGTTGAGGTGGGCAAGGAGACAATTGATGGCGACACATCCCCCCGACCCGCATCCCGACAGTCCGCCGCCCGAGGAACCCGTGCGAAATCCGGACGAGATCGTGCCGGGACAAGGCGATGTCGATCACCCCGATTCAGTACCCCGGGAAGATCCCGGCTCGCCTGCCGAGGCGCCCGACGAAATCACGCCTGACCAGGGCGATACCGATGCGCCCGATGCCGTGCCGCCGGAGGAACCGGGCGCCCCCGGCGCAAATCCGGCGGCTTGATCAGCGCGGTTTTGCCGCCGGGGTGATCCGTGCCGTGGCGATCAGCGATCGAAAACTTTCGATATCGCGGTCATAATAGTGGATCACCGGCGCTTCGAAGGTCGCCATGTACAGCTTGCCATCGACGATCGCGCCATAGGCTTCACCCTTGCGCCGCACTTCGTCCGACTGCAGCGTGAAACTATAGGTGAAACGGAATCCGTCCTGCCCGGCGAAGGTGCCGGGCTCCATCGAATCGATCGAGAAGATCGAAGTGCCGTTGGCCACCCGATAGCTTCCCTCGAACAACCCCGCGACGTCCGGCATCAACATGGTCGAGGAAAAACGCGGCAGCGGCTTTTCCTTCTTGTTGACCTCCCGAAACAATGTTTCGTCGTTCAGGACGCCGCCATAAAAGGTCACATCGTTGAGCGACAGTCCGTCGAGCGTCCAGGATTCGGCATTACGCCCGATGCGGCTTCCCAGGCGATTCCAGTCGCGCGGCGGCGTAACCATCAGGGTCGTCTTGCGAATCTGCACCGGCTTGCCGGAAGGCATCAGCTTGAACCCCGCCAGCGCCGGGCTCGCCACCAGCATCGTCGCGACCACCGCCGCCACAAGCTTCCCACGCATCAATTTCCTCCCTTCGCCATGGCCGCGATCATCGCATGATCGGGCGCATCAGGCTTTCTAGACAGATATTCCCTGAGGCTGGCGCGGCCCTCGTCATGCGCCCCGGCACGCAGCAACGCGAGCCCCAGTCCACGCCACGCCTCAACCGGCGCCGCGGGATCGGCAACCGCCTCACGATAAAATTCGGCTGCCTTGACGAGATCCGCCGGCGTACCGCGCGCCCGGTATAATTCCCCCCTGGCGAAACGCAGTTCGGGCGTCCAGCCATCACGGGCCAGTTCGGCAAGCAGCAATTCCGTCCCGCCAAAATCATTGAGCTTGACCTGATCGTCGACAAAGCTTGCCCACCAGCCACCAAGGGCCGCGCGATATGCATCGCGATTGGTCTTCGCTTCCCCGGATACCGGCTGAGCGGCGGCGAGCGCGGCCAGTGCCGTCATCCGCTCGGCCGATGGCGGATGGGTTCCGAACATGCCGCCATTCTTGTCCTTGCGACTCTTCGTGCCGCGCGCGAGCGCGGTCGCATCCATCTCCAGCCGCAATTGTTCCCAGATCTTCGACGCTGAAACAGGCGCGTAACCGGCACCGCCGAGCAACACCACCGATCCGGCATCGGCCTCGCTCTCCATGTCGCGGCTATAGCTGAAAAGCGACCCGGCTACGCCAATCTGGGCGATGAAGCCGAATGGAACGAATCCAAGAAAGGCCATCGCGCCGGTCTTGGATTTGACCTCCCGAAACATCTTCAGGGAATGCTGGTTGGCATAATGGACATATTCATGCCCCAGCACGGCCGCGAGCTGCGCTTCATCCCGAACGCGCAGGAACAGCCCCGACCAGACCTGCATCACACCGTTCGGCGCCATGTTCGCGTTGAAATAAGGTGTGCGCATCACATAGATGCGGATGGGCTTGCATTGCGCCTCTCCCACCGTGCGGCAGAAGACGTCGCGCACATAGGCGTTGAGCGCCGGATCGCGGATCACGAAGTTGGAATTGACCAGCCGACGCTCATATTCCTCGGCCTGCATCCACAGGCCGCGCTCATCCTGATCCTTGGGTTGATAATCCGGTGCGACCGTCTGGATCTGCGACTGTGCCGCACTCGGCAGCATCATCGCCATCGCGGATGCCGCCAGCAGCCTGGCGACGCCGATCATTTTCCGGCCGCCACCGCTGGAGCCGCGGTTCCCGGCAGCCCCGCGAGAAGCTGGCCGACCCGCTTGTCAGCGCCTTCGACCGTCCGCACATCACCACCCATCTGTGGATCGGCGTTGAACCAGACGACGTCACCGGTCCTCAGATCGACCAGCCCGGCATAGCCGATATGGATGCCGGCGGGCACATAAGCCCCAAGCATCGCGCCCAGGATCTGTGCGGTCTTGCGCCCGGAGGTGCCGTAAGCATCATGGGTGAACAGGAACAGGGCATAGTCGCTGCCGCCAAGCTCGCGCAGCCGTTGGGCGCCGGCACCAAGTGTCCAGTCGAACGCCTCCTTCTTGGTCGGCAACCGATTTCCGGGAAACAGCTTGTGAATCATGATCGCATCAGCGACCGCACGGAAAAGCGAACGATATTCCGCCAGATAGGCGCCATCGTCGCCAGCCGGTTCTTCGGGAAAGGCGAATTTCGCCTCGGCCATGTTGCCGTTGCGCTGGAGGGCATCACCGATCAGCTTGCGCGCCTCGGCAGTCCAGTCGGCATTGGGTTCGTCCACGCCGCCTGCCGTCAGCGAGCCGACATGCACGTCCGGCCTGAACACCGCGATAGTGACCTGCTGGTCCTTTGGAAAAGCAAACCCGTCCTTGAGCGCGGAGCGCTCCTGAGCCGAAGCGGCAACGGGAAATAAAAGAAAGACCGCCGCAAAAGCGGCGAATAAGCGCGACCCCATTTACGCCCCCCCGATCCACTGCGAAGCAATGCCGTGGATCAGGAGCCATTTAATCGATCAGTACGGAATCAGGCAAGCGCCTTCCGCAGAAGTTCATTCACCACCTGCGGATTGGCCTTGCCCGCCATCGCCTTCATCGTCTGGCCGACGAAGAAACCGAACAACGCTTCCTTGCCGCCCTTATACTGTTCGACCTTGTCGGCGTTGTCGGCGAGAACCTTGGCGATCACTTCCTCGATCGCGCCGGTGTCGCTGGTCTGCTTCAGCCCCTTCTCCTCGACGATCTTCGCGGGATCGTCGCCGGTTTCGAGCATGATCTCGAAAACCTGCTTGGCGAGGCTGCCCGAAAGCGTGCCGTCGGCCACCAGCTTGAGCAGTTCGGCGCCCTGCTTCGGTGAAACCGGGCTGTCCTCGACATCCTTGCCCAGGCGGTTGAGCGCGCCGAACAGATCGGAAATCAGCCAGTTCGACGCGGCCTTCGCCATATTGGCGTCACCGCATGCGTCGAGCAGCGCTTCGTACCAGCGCGCCGTTTCAGCTTCCGCGGTCAGCACGGCGGCGGCATAGGCGGTCAGGCCCAGTTCGCCCTCGTAGCGCTTGCGCTTCGCATCGGGCAACTCAGGCAGGCTGGCCCGGCATTCCTCGAGAAACGCATCGTCGAGTTCCAGCGGCAACAGGTCCGGATCGGGGAAATAGCGATAGTCGTGCGCATCTTCCTTGGAGCGCATCGAGCGCGTCTCGTTCCGATCGGGATCGTAAAGCCGCGTTTCCTGCACGACCTTGCCGCCATCCTCGATCACATCGACCTGGCGCCTGGCTTCGATCTCGACCACAGCCATCACGAAGCGGACCGAGTTGACATTCTTGGTCTCGGTGCGCGTGCCGAACGGCTCGCCCGGCTTGCGGACGGAGACGTTGACATCGGCGCGCATCGAGCCTTCCTCCATGTTGCCGTCGCAAGAGCCGACATAGCGCAGGATCGAACGCAGCTTCTTGACATAGGCGCCAGCCTCGGCCGGTGAACGCATGTCCGGCCGCGAGACGATCTCCATCAGCGCGACACCCGAACGATTGAGGTCGACATAGGAGCGCGTCGGATGCTGGTCGTGCATCAGCTTCCCGGCATCCTGCTCGACATGAATACGTTCGATGCCGATCGTCTTGACCGCACTGTCGGGATCTTTCTCGTCCAGCGTGACCTCGATCGCGCCCTCCCCGACCAGCGGATGATAGAGCTGCGAAATCTGATAACCCTGTGGCAGATCGGCGTAGAAATAATTCTTGCGGTCGAAACGGGACCATTTGTTGATCTGCGCGTCGATCGCCATGCCGGTGCGCACCGCCTGGCGAATGCATTCCTTGTTGGGCACAGGCAGCATGCCGGGCATCGCGGCGTCGATGAACGACACCTGCGTATTGGGTTCCGCCCCGAACGCGGTCGCCGCGCCCGAGAAGAGCTTGGCCTGGCTGGTGACCTGGGCGTGAACCTCCAGGCCGATAACGACCTCCCACTCGCCCGTCGCGCCCTGGATTCGATATGTGCTCTCAGTCATGTCTTCGCCGTCTTCCCGTTCGCTTGCGCAGTGGCTGTTCGGGGATGGGCTCCTTGCCCGTCATTTCCCGCCAGATACGCCGCGATCCACGCCAGATACCTTCGATCACCACCTCGCCGACAAAGTCCCAGACGATGTCGAAGAGGAAATTCACCTTACCACCATTGCTCCGGCCGCGCGGAGAAGCCCGCGCGCTGCTCGATCGCAAGCCCCGCATCGAGCACGCTCTGCTCATCGAGCGGCTTGCCGATGATCTGCAGGCCAAGCGGCAATCCCTGCGCGTCGAGCCCACCGGGCACCGACATGGCGGGCAACCCCGCCAGCGACGCCGGCACCGTGAACACATCGTTGAGATACATCGCCAGCGGATCCGCCTGCTTCTCGCCCAGCGCGAACGCGGCCGAAGGCGCGGTCGGGGTCAGCAGCAGGTCGCAACGTTCCCAAGCCGCCTCGAAATCGCGGGCGATCAAGGCACGGACCTTCTGCGCCTGATTATAGTAGGCATCGTAGAAACCGGCCGAAAGCACATAGGTGCCGATCATGATCCGACGCTTCACCTCTGGACCGAAACCGGCAGCCCTGGTTGCGGCGTACATATCCTGAAGGCCGGCACCATCGGGCAGATCGCGCAAGCCATAACGCACGCCGTCATAGCGGGCGAGGTTGGACGACGCTTCCGCCGGCGCGATGATGTAATAGGCGGGCAGCGCATATTTCGTATGCGGCAGCGACACCTCGACCACTTCAGCGCCGGCATCCTTGAGCCAGGCGATGCCCTGTTCCCACAGCATCTCGATCTCGGCAGGCATGCCGTCGACGCGATATTCCTTCGGAATGCCGACGGTCTTGCCCTTCAGGCTGCCCGACAGGCTGCCGGCCCAATCGGGCACCGCCAGGTCGAGCGACGTTGAATCCTTGGGATCGAAACCAGCCATTGCGCCCAGCATGATCGCGCAATCCTTGACGTCATGCGCCATCGCACCCGCCTGATCGAGCGAGCTGGCGAATGCGACGACACCCCAGCGCGAGCAGCGGCCATAGGTTGGCTTGATGCCAGAAATGCCGACGAACGCCGCAGGCTGGCGGATCGATCCGCCGGTGTCGGTGCCCGTCGCCGCCGGGCAGAGCCGCGCCGAGATCGCCGAGGAACTGCCGCCCGACGAGCCGCCGGGTGCAAGCGCCGCGTTGCCGCCGTCATTGCGCCGCCAGGGCGAGATGACATTGCCGAACGCGCTGGTCTCGTTCGACGATCCCATCGCGAACTGATCGAGATTGAGCTTGCCGAGCATGCCCGCGCCCGCCGCCCAGAGATTGGCGGAGACCGTCGATTCATAAGTGGGGGTGAAGCCCGCCAGGATCCCGCTGGCCGCCGTGGTCGGCACACCTTCGGTGCAGAACAGGTCCTTCATGCCGATCGGCACGCCGGACATCGGCTTGAGATCGCCCGACGCACGCGCCGCATCGGCGGCGTCCGCCGCCTTCAGCGCATGATCGGGGGTTTCGACGAGAAAGGCGTTGAGCGCCTTCGCCCCGGCGACGCGGTCGATGAACGCCTGCGCCACTTCCCGCGCGGAAAATTCGCCGTCGCGCACGCCGTCGCGGATGGCGGCAATGCCAAGATCGGTCAGTTCGGCCATTATTCGATCACCTTCGGAACCGCGAAAAAGCCATGTTCGGCCTGGGGCGCATTCGCGAGCACGCGATCGCGGACATTGCCGTCGGTCACGATATCCTCGCGCAGGCGCAGATGATTGGGGATGACGGCGGTCATCGGCTCGACATTCGCGGTGTCGACCTCTCCGAGCTGTTCGATCCAGCCTAGGATGTTGTTGAGCTCGGGCGCAAGCGCCTCGGCTTCCTGATCGGTCATCGCGATGCGCGCGAGGCTCGCGATCTTCTTCACGGTTGGGATATCGACTGACATGGCGTTCCTGATGTTCGGATCGGCTGACGATCCGAAGCGCGGCTAGCATCCACGCCGCACCGCATCAAGCGAAGAGGCTATTCGAAGACTTCGCCGACCGGATTTCCGTTCACGAAGACCTGCCGTCGCGCGACGCTGCGGATTTCGATCGCGCCGCGTGCGATCGCTTCTCCGTCCAACCGGCTTTGGGCCTTCAGTTCGTCACCCGACTTGCCGTGATCATAACCCGAGGACGGTTGCTCCCAATTGCCATTCGCGGAAAGGCGGCGGATATCGACATCGGGAATGCACCCCTCGCAGGTGTAGGATACGAGAATCGCGATGGTGTCGCCGGGTTTGTAGAACAAGGCATAAGCCCGTTTGTCGGCCTGATCCGCATAGCGATCGAAACGACTGAAGGATTCGAGAAGACCGTTCGGCAGCGCTACTTTTGCCGGAATGATGCGCAGTTCACGAGCCACACGCTCGGTCCTCCCCCTGCTTTCCTGGTCTCGCGAAAGCGCCCAGCGATTCTCCGCCTTCAATGCCTGAACCGCCGCTACCCGGATTGCCGTGTCATGGTTCCTGACGAGTTGCGCGACCGACGCCTTGCCAGGCTCACCGAAGTCGAAACGCAGCGCCGCCCAATCGAACTTGTCCGGCGCGATCCGCCCGCTCTGTAGCCGGGAGACCTGATCGCGGGCCGAAATCGCGTTGAAGCTCAGGATCGGCAGCGCCAGGAACAACGCCAGCCCGCACAGGCCGAAGGCAAGCCTGAGATTGGCGGGCCGCACATGCCTGGCCCAATCCATCCGCCCACGCACCAGCGCGACCAGATAGGCAAGGCCGAAAGCGCAAGCGACGATCACGAAGGTCAACGCCCAGAGCCGATCGGGCGTGAAGCCATATTGCTGGATGCGCGCGCCCGTCGAGACCGCCGCGATCACCGCGAGCGGCAGCATCGTCACCGCTAGCGCCATCGCACCCCAGCGCAACGGCGGGTAACGATTCTCGTCGTCCTCGCTGTCACCGATCACGACGTTGGCGAGAACCAGCGCTCCAATCACGCAGGATAGCAGGATCGGCGTCGTCGCCTTCGTGGCATCCCACAGAGCCGAAAGGCCCGTGAACGGCAGGCTGGCCAGAAACAGCAGCAAAGCGGCACCCAGCACCGGCGCCAACACGCCGAGCAAGGCCACCACGACCTTCAGCAACATGCGGGTGATCCCGTCGCGCTTGCGGAACACGCCGGTCGCCGCGCCGAACCCGGTGCCGATGAGCAGAAGAACGAACCATTGCTCGTCGAGAGCCTGTTTGATCAGGCGGATACCGATCAACGAGAACAATTCCGACAGCAGCAGCGTCAAAAGGAAGACCACGCCGACAAACGCCACCGAAGCGCACCACATGACCACATTGGTCCAGGCATGGCCGTGGACGTCGACATAGGGAAAGCGCCATTCGCCGCGATCTCGCGCGGTCTGGAACAAGGGGGCTGCGATCGCAACCGAAAGGAAGGCGCAGACCATCCGCCAACTCTCCGCGGCACTCCAGTCGTCAGGTGCGCCGTTCCACCAGCATATCGCGGCGAGGATCGCAGCGGCTGTCACCGAGAAGGCAAGCGACCATTGCCAGCGTGTGCGCTCGAGCGTGTAGCCCAGCAACACGCCAAAGCAGCCGACGAACATCGCGGCCGACATCTGCCAGACGGATGTAGCCCCGCTTCGATCCTCGCCCAGTATCAAGTGGACGAGCAGCCCGGAGATCGCGCCCAACCCGGCCAGCAGCCAGGGCCGCCATGCCCAGTCGTCATTCCGTTCGATCGCCTCGGTCATCGCGAACCCTCCCGTCTCCCCTGAACCTAACCCGGCAGACGCGGAACGCGTCATGGATTTTCGGTGAGGGATCGGTGCAGCCCGCCGCGATTGCATCCTTCGCACCCGGCATTATGGGAAATCGCATTGCCCGGCGGCGCAATCTATGTTGCACTGCACAATGGAGATCCCCGTTTGGCCCGGAAATTCCTCTATGTCTTTGCGACCCTGATCGTGCTCGCGATCGCAGCCACTTTCGCCTATCGCCTGTTCGGCGTGCAGATGATGCGCACCGCGATGGTGCCGAGCGCGGAGTTCAGGGCACTGCCCGCCGCCAATGCCGGCGCCTATGCCGATCCGAAACTTTGGCTGGCCCGGCCGGATATCACGCAAGGCAATCCTGCCTTATGGGCGCCAACGGGCTTTGCGCCCTCGCCCGCACCGCGAGCCGCCGTCTTCTTCGTTCACCCGACATCCTATCTGAACCGCGCCGCATGGAACGCCCCGCTCGACGATGCGGAGGCCAATGACCGCGCCGCCCTGTTCCTGCGCGGACAGGCCAGCGCCTTCAACGAAGCGGGCGCGATCTGGGCGCCGCGTTATCGCCAGGCGACGTTCGGCGCGTTCCTCACCGGCCAGGCCGAGGCCGAAAAGGCGCTTGCGCTGGCCTATGGTGACGTTCTCGCGGCGTTCGACCATTTCGTATCCGCGATTCCGGCCGGCCAGCCCATCATCCTCGCCGGTCACAGCCAGGGTGCGCTGCATCTGACCCGGCTGCTGCGCGAGCGGATAGCGGGCAAGCCGCTCGCGGCGCGGATCGTCGCGGCCTATGTCGTGGGCTGGCCGGTCTCGCGCATCACCGATCTGCCAGCCATTGGCCTGCCCGAATGCGCCGCGCCCGAGCAGACGGGCTGCCTGCTGAGTTGGCAGAGTTTCGCCGAACCCGCGGAATTCGATTCGGTGCTGGAAACCTATGACGGCTCGACCGGCTTCGACGGCAAACCACGTGCGGGCACACCGATGGTCTGCACGAATCCGCTGACCGGCATGCAAGGCGGCATGGCGCCGATGAGCGCCAATCTCGGCACGCTCGTGCCCTCGGCCGATCTCAAGACCGCGACGCTCACGCCGGGCGCGGTGCCCGCGCGCTGCGACGCGCGCGGCTTCCTGCTGATCGGCGATCCACCTGCGATGGGGCCTTACGTGCTGCCGGGCAACAACTACCATGTCTACGACTTCAGCCTGTTCTGGGCGAACGTCCGGGCCGATGCGGCGCGGCGGCTGGCGGCGTACAACGCCCCATGATCACCGCCGATTCGCGCACCTTCCACGACGCCCTGCCCGATGGTGGCCGGCTGATCGGGCTGGACCTGGGCACCAAGACCATCGGCACCGCCCTGTGCGATGCGGGATGGAGCTTCGCCAGCCCGTCGGGCACGATCCGTCGAACCAAATTCTCGGCCGACAAGGCCGCGCTCGCCAGGCTGATCGCGGACCAGCATGTGACCGGCATCGTGCTCGGCCTGCCGCTCAACCTGGACGGCAGCGAAAGCCCGCGCAGCCAGTCGACGCGCGCCTTCGCGCGTAATATCGACGATCTCGGCCTGCCCATCCTGCTGTGGGATGAACGCTGGTCCACCCAGGCGGTGGAGCGCGCGATGATCGAGGCGGACCTCAGCCGGGCGAAGCGCGCCGAACGCGTCGACACGCTGGCCGCCGCCCATATCCTGCAAGGCGCGATCGACGGACTGGCAAGCGGTGGCGGATCGCTGATCTGAATATGCTCAGAGCCCGGTGACGACCACCGTATCCCTGAACGGAACCTCCATCACCACCGCGCCGGCTTCATCGGCCACCTCGATCCGGCAGAGCAGGCAAAGGCGCCCCGCCGTGATCTCCCCGGCCATGATTCCACGCGCCAGCCGAATCGCGGTTTCGCGTACAGCATCGAGATCGTCGAATTCCTCGCCCTCGACATCGGGTGTCAGCGCGCCGCATTCGTAGAGATTGAAGAAATATCGAGCCATGCGAACCCCGAACGATAATGAACCGATTCACGCCTGCCCACGGCGCTTGAACAATTGGCCCTACGGACACAAATGCGCTCTTAAGCGCGGACCCATGCGCCCGCAAAGCCCGATCGATCCGATATGCTTCTGATCCTGGCGATCGCAGCCCTGGTGTTGATCAACCTGCTCGCATTCGCCCAGTTCGGCGTGGACAAGGCCCGCGCCCGGGCCGCCCGGCGGCGCATCCCCGAATCGACTTTGCTGCTCACGGCGGCGATAGGCGGGACGATCGGCGCATATGCCGGCCGCGCGCGGTTCCGCCACAAGACAAAAAAGGCGAGCTTTTCCATCAAGCTGCACCTGATCGCACTGATGCAGGCGGGCATTCTCGCGGCACTTCTCAACGCTTATGCCGGAGCGCCTTGAACTCCCCCCGTAATCCGCCTAATCGCGGCCTTTAATGTCGATCTCCATACCCTTTCCGCCCACCGGCCTGACCGGTGCGGCGCAATTTCCGCACAGGCATCTCACCGGTATTTCGGGCCTCCAGCCGCACGAGATCGCTTTCCTGCTCGACGAGGCCGAACAATGGGTCGATCTCAACCGGCGTGCGTCGAAACATGACGACCGGCTGGCGGGCCTGACGCTGATCAACGCCTTTTTCGAGAACTCCACGCGGACGCTGCTGAGCTTCGAAATAGCGGGCAAAAGGCTGGGCGCGGACGTCGTCAACATGCACGCCGCCCAGTCGAGCGTGAAGAAGGGCGAAACGCTGATCGATACGGCGATGACGCTCAACGCGATGCGCGCCGACATCATCGTCATCCGCCATTCCAGCTCGGGCGCGGTCCAGTTGATCGCCGACAAGGTCGACTGCCCCGTACTCAACGCCGGCGACGGCTGGCACGAGCATCCCACCCAGGCGCTGCTCGACGCGCTGACCATCCGCCGCCGCAAGGGCCGGATCGCAAATCTGCGCGTCGCGATCTGTGGAGACCTGCTGCACAGCCGCGTCGCCCGGTCCAATATCCTGGCGCTGACCGCGCTCGCCGCCGAAGTTCGCGTGATCGCGCCGCCCACGCTGATGCCGCCCGCGATCGAGCGCATGGGCGTCACGCCCTTCACCGATTTCGATGCCGGCATCGAGGGCGCGGATGTCGTGATGATGCTGCGCCTGCAGAACGAGCGCATGGCCGGTGGCTTCATCCCATCGCCGCGCGAATATCATGCGCTTTACGGGCTGACGTCCGAGCGGCTGGAACGCGCGGCCCCTGACGCACTGGTGATGCACCCCGGCCCGATGAACCGGGGTATCGAAATCGACAGCAACGTCGCCGACGATCCCGTCCGTTCCGCGATCACCGAACAGGTCGAAATGGGCGTGGCGGTGCGCATGGCCTGCCTCGACGTGCTGACGCGCCGTCGGCGCGGCGTGGAGGGTTGGGCATGACCAGCGCCGCGACCAGGGAAAGCAAGATGGCCAACAGCCTGCGCGCCGTCGTCAACGGGGCGGACAACCAGGCCGTGCTGATGCGCGGCGACACGATCGAGGCCGTGGGCGCAATTGATATCCCCTCCGATGCGGCGGTGATCGACGCGAAGGGCGCGCTGATCGCTCCCGGCATCGTCGATCTGGGCGTGTTCGCGATCGACAAGCCGGCGTTCCGCGCGGGCGGCATCGTTCGCGCCGCGCTGATGCCTGATCAGTCACGCCCGCTCGACGATCCCGGTCTGATTCAGCGGGCGGCGGACAGCGGCAAACCCGATCTATGGGTCCATCCGATCGCCGCAGCGACACGCGGTCTGGCCGGGCTCGATCTCGCGGAATTCGCGACCATGCGCGACAGCGGTGCGCTTGCCGTTGCCACGGGGCGTGACTGGATCGCCGATTCAGGCGTGATGCATCGGGTCCTCGCCTATGCGGCGCCGCTCGGCCTGACGGTGATCGCCCATGCGGAAGATGGCGGCCTGACCGGCAATGCCGTCGCGACCGCAGGGGAAACAGCGACACGTCTTGGGCTCGCCAGCGCGCCTGCGGCGGCAGAGGCGATGGCGATCGCACGCGATCTGGCGCTGGTAGAGCAGACCCGCGCGGCGATCCATTTCCGACAAGTGACGACGGCGGCGGGCTTCGCGCTGGTTCGCGCTGCCAAGGCCAGGGGCTTGCCCGTCACCTGCGGCATCACGCCGGCGCATCTTTATCTGTCCGACAATGCCGTCTCCGATTTCCGGACCTTCGCTCGCCTTTCGCCGCCGCTCCGCGCGGAAAGCGATCGTCAGGCGGCACTCGCCGCACTGACCGACGGCACGATCGACATATTGTGCTCAGGTCACGATCCGCGCGGGCCGGAGGATAAGCGGCTGCCCTTCGCCGATGCGGCACCGGGCATGGCGGGCGCGGAGACGCTGCTGGCGCTCGGCCTTGGCCTGGTTCGCGACGGCCACATCGCCCTGCCCCGCCTGTTTGAGATGCTGGCGGCCAATCCGGCACGTATCCTGGGGCTGGAAACCGGCATCATCGCTGCCGGCGCGCCCGCCGACCTCATCCTGATCGAGCCCGACCGGCCCTGGAAGGTCGACACCGCCCGCATGACCGCGCGCGCCGGCAACACACCGTTCGACGGTATGCCCGTTCAGGGCCGGGTCGCCATGATGATCAAGGGCGGCCAGCCTATCGGCTGACCGCCCTCTCACGTCCGGGAACGGACTTTGAAACTGTTCGGGCCGGTCAGCGGGCCGCGATGCGCATCCCGCCGGCGGCCCGCATCGCCCATTGTGCCTGGGGCTGATTGCCGTCCTCGCGCACGAAGCAGGCTCCGCCGTTCGTCCGCAATTGCGCGCAGATCGCGTTGGCCGCGCTGCGGGAGGCGAAGCCGCCGGCCGCGACGCGATGAAGCGTCGCCGATCCCGAACGGATGGTTTCGCCGTCCGGCGCATAACCGCCCAACGCCGCATAGCGACCGACCGCCTTTTTCCAGGCCGCTTCGGCCTTGGCAGGGGTCGAAAAAGCACCGAGTTGGACGACGAAGCGCCCACCCGGAACCGCGCGCGTCGCCATCGCCTGCCGAAGAGGCCCGTTGTTCGCGCGAATAAGCCCGGCCGGAATGGCCTGCACGATTTCCTGACGCGGCGCGAACACGACCTGTCGAAGCGTCGGCGCCTGCGGGACTTCCGCCACCTGCACCGGCGCGGGTTCCGACACCGACGCCACATCGCCGCTCTCCGTCGCGGTGGGCGCGAACATCTGCTCTGGCGTCGCGGCGGCAAGCGCCTGACGTTCAGGCACCGCATCGGGCGCAAGCGCCAGCCGTTCAGGCTGGCCGCGATCGAGCACGGCCTTCACGCCCAGCAGCGTCGCGACCTGATCCCAGCTATTGCGGGGCTGGGCGAAGCTGGCCCAACTCGATAGCCGGCGGTCAACCTCATCGGCGGGGACATCCTGCGCGGCGATGGCGCGTGCGCGCGTCCAGTCGCCGGCAAGCGCATAGGTGAGAGCCAGATTCTGACGGGTCTTGCCCGATGCGCCTTCCGCCCGTGCCGCAGGCTCCAGCAGATCCACCGCACCGTGGATATCGCCGGCGAGCGCAAGCGCCAGGCCACGATCGGCGACGGGTACGTTGATCGCCGTCTTGTCCAGCGTGTCACGGGCGATATCAGGGCGACCGAGCGCGACCTGCGCCAGCGCAAGGCTAAGCCCGGCGCGGTCATTGCCGGGATCGAGCCGCAGCGTATCCAGAAACGCCGTCTCCGCCGAGATGAAACGGCCGCCGGCCAGATAGGCCTGGCCGAGCAGCATGCGATAGGACGCCTGGCGCGGTTGCGCTGCGACAGCCGCTTCGGCGGATGCGATCGCGGTCGCGGCATCATTCGCCTTCAGCGCCTTTTCCGCCTTGGCTGCGGCGGACGAGGCCGTTCTGGCTGAGCCGCCGGCATCGGACGCAGATGCGATCGCCGATTGCTTCGCCGCCGGATTACAGCCGACCAGCGTGGTGCCCAGTACCGCAGCCGAACCGGCCAGCTTGAGGACGAGAATCTTGTTCATCTCAGTAACCCCTATTTGCCTTAGCGGGTCGTGCCCGGAACCTTGCGGGCGAGTTCGTCGATGTCCGGCAGGCTGGCGAGATAGCGATCGAGCGCCTCGGTGACGATCGACTGCGCTGATTCGCGACCGATCGCGCATGCCAAGCGCAGTTTCAGGTGGCGCTCGGGATCGAGCCGCAGCGTGAAGGCGGCCTTGCCCTTTCGGCCTTTCGCCGCCTTATGCGCGCGCTTGATCGCCACGATCGGCACCTTGCGTGCGACTGGGGCGATCGCCGGCACCTCCGGCTCCGCCGGGGCGGGCTCGATCGCAGCTTCCTCATAGGCAGGTTCGTCATAGGCCGGCTCGGCTTCCTCGAAACCGAAATCGGGCTGCGCGGTCGCCTTGCCGATGGGCGCCAGGATCTCGGGCGCGTGGAAGTCCTGCGGAACCAGGTTCAGTTCCTCGGCCAGTTCCTCGCGCTGAAGCATCACGGGCGGCAGTTCGTGAACGGGTTCGGGATGAACATCCTGATGGATCGGAACGGGATGACGCACATCGTGCCCCATATCGTTCCAGCCAAGATCGTCATGCCCGTTGAACGGATTGCCGAAGCTGCCGAAGCCCTGGGGGCGCATGGCAGGCTTGGCCTGCCCCTTGCGGGCCAGAAGGCTGGAGGACAGCGATGCGAGCGGCTTTGGTTCGCCCATGATACCCCCCTTACTGGCCGACGACGCGGCGGCCGAAACCACCTGCGGGACGGGGAGCGTTATAAGGCTGGCCGAGCGACGGCGCGCTGAACACGGTGCGGCGGAAATTCTTCTCAAGTCTGTCGGACACATAGGTCCAGAGCTCAACAACCTCATTCGCGGATCGACTCTTGGGATCGACTTCCATCACGGTGCGGCCGTCGATCATCGACGCCGCGAAATCGGTGCGGTGGTGCAGCGTCACCGGCGCGACGGTTCCATGCTGCGACAGCGCGACAGCCGCCTCGTAGGTGATCTTGGCCTTCGGCGTCGCGCCATTGACCACGAAGATCAGCGGCTTCCCGGCGCGTTCGCACAGATCAACGGTGGCGCCGACGGCGCGCAAGTCATGCGGACTCGGGCGTGTGGGCACGACAATCAGTTCGGCTACGGCGATGACGCTCTGGATAGCCATTGTGATGGCGGGCGGCGTATCGATCACCGCCAGGCGGAACCCCTGCTGCCGCAGAACCTCAAGATCCGACGCGAGCCGCGCGACGGTGGTCTGGGCGAAGGCGGGATATTCTTCCTCGCGCTCGTTCCACCAGTCGGCAAGCGAGCCCTGCGGATCGATATCGATCAGCACCACCGGGCCGGCACCGGCGCGTTGCGCCTGCACGGCGAGGTGACCGGACAAGGTGGTCTTGCCGGATCCTCCCTTCTGCGATGCAAGTGCCAGAACGCGCATAGATTCCCCTCGGCTCGAATTCCCGGATGGGGCAATCGCATGAAGCGGGCTAAAATCTGGTTAACGACGCGAAAGCCGTTCCCTAGCGTTTCCGGCATCAGGACATGCTGAATTTTCTGCTAATAACCGCTTAGGAAATTGTGCTTACAATGATCCACCGTCACGATTTTCGGGGATTCGAGCGATGCGGTTGGTGGGGATGATGGGATTGGGCGTGGTGCTGGCGAGCATGGCGGCGCCAGCGCTGGCCGACGTCAAGGCGGGCGTCGATGCCTGGCAACGCGGCGATTATGCCGCCGCCATAAAGGAATGGCGCCCCGCCGCGATCGCCGGCGATCCCGATGCACAGTTCAATCTTGCACAGGCCTATAAGCTTGGTCGCGGCGTACCGATCGACCTGAAACAGGCGGAGAGCTGGTACCAGAAAGCGGCGGCGCAGGGGCATATCCAGGCTGCGGACAATTATGGACTGATCGTGTTTCAGAACGGCAACCGCCAGGCGGCATTGCCCTGGATCCAGAAATCGGCGGATCGGGGAGAACCCCGCGCGCAATATGTACTGGGCACCGCGCTGTTCAATGGCGACCTGATCGAGAAAGACTGGATTCGCGCCTATGCGCTGATGACGCGGGCATCGTCCGCCGGCCTGTCCCAGGCATCGACCACGCTTGCGCAGATGGATCAATATATTCCGCTCGACCAGCGGCAGAAGGGCACCGCCCTCGCCCGCGATCTCGAGCTGAAATCGGCCAGGCCGCAAAGCACCGCGATCGCGGCGGCGGAATTGCCGCCGTCGCAGCCGGCGATGAAGGGGCCCGGCACCAGCTATCCGCCGCCGGGCCAGCCAGTCCCCGCAACACGCACGGCCGCTTCGCCGCCAGTACGGACACCGGTTGCTGCCGCCCAGCCCCCTGCGCCAAAGCCCGCGATCACCGCCGCAGCACCCGCCCGCAGCGGTCCGTGGCGCATCCAGCTTGGCGCGTTCAGCGAAGCCGGTCGTGCCAAGGCACTATGGAGTTCGCTCGAACGCAGCGTCTCGGGTCTTGGCGGGCTTCAGCCATTCATGGTGAAGGCCGGCGCGATCACCAAGCTGCAGGCGGGCCCGTTCCCGACCAAGGCGCAGGCGGAAAGCCAGTGCGCCGCAGTCAAACGCAACGGCCAGGCTTGCCTGGCGGTCAAGGCCTGAGCCCGGAGTTTCCCGCCGTTCCGGCGTTCGCCGAAGGCTCGGGATATCGGGTTTCAGCCCCTATCAGTTGACCCAATCGCGCCGCGCGATGCCCTGCGCATAAAGCAGCGCGGTCAGGTCACCGTGCATAACCCGCGCATCGGCGGCGGCGGCGGCCTTCTCCTTTGCGTGATAGGCGATGCCGAGTCCGGCCGCCTCGATCATCGGGATGTCGTTCGCGCCATCGCCCACCGCGAGCGTCCTTTCAAGCGGAACGCCATGTTCGGCCATGGCTGCCAGCAGGGCTTCACGCTTCGCTTCCGCACCGACGATCGGGCGACCGACCGTGCCGTCGAGCTTGCCGTCCGCCATGCCCAGGCGGTTCGAGATTGCGCGATCGAAGCCGATCGCCGCCGCCACCGGATCGGCGAAATGGGTGAAACCGCCAGAAACCAGCACCGCAGTAGCGCCGCGTGCCCTCATCGTCCGCACCAGAGCCTCGGCGCCCGGCATGATGCGGACGCGCTCGCGATAACAGGTTTCCAGGATCGCGACGTCCATGCCCTTGAGCAACGCGACCCGCGCATCGAGCGCAGCCTCAAAATCGAGCTCCCCCTGCATCGCCCGTTCGGTCACGGCCGAAATCTCGGCGCGCAGCCCCGCATAATCAGCGAGTTCGTCGATGCATTCGACGGTGATCATCGTTGAATCCATGTCGGAAACGATCAGCGCCTTTTCGCGGGCGACTTCGCGCTGGACGATCGCGTCGGCGCGAGCGATCTGTCCCTCAACCGCGCGCCGTGCCGACACCGGATCGCCGGCGAAGTTCAGGTCGAACGCGACGCCTTCGTCGATCCAGCGCCCCTCGCCGGGTGCACAGCCTGCCGCACGGAGTCGATCGGCGGCATCGCTGGTGTCGCCTGCGGAAAGACCGTCGGCTATCAATGTGAGGATGAACAAGACTCGGCTCCCGCGCCCAAAACCGGTCGCGCTCATTGCAGGACCGACCGCAAGCGGCAAGTCGGCATTGGCGGTCCGCCTGGGCCATTTGCAACCTTCGGTGGTGATCAACGCGGATTCGATGCAGGTCTATCGCGACCTGCGCGTCCTGAGCGCACGTCCTGACGCAGCCGATATGGAGGGCATATCCCATCGGCTGTTCGGCCATATCGATGGAGCGGAGGCCTGTTCGGCCGCGCGGTGGGCGGAGGATGCACGCATCGAGATCGACCGTGCTCATGCGGCGGGTCTCTTGCCGATCGTCACCGGCGGAACCGGACTCTATTTGCGGACCCTGCTCGACGGCATCGCTCCGGTGCCGGATATCGCCCCCGATATCCGCGCCCAGGTGCGCGCACTGCCAGTGGCCGAAGCCCATGCGGCGCTGACGATCGAGGATCCCGATGCCGCGGCGCGCCTCTCTCCGGCCGACAGCAGCCGCGTCGCCCGCGCGCTGGAAACCGTCCGTTCAACGGGCAGACCGCTCGCGCACTGGCAGGCGTCGCTAAGCGGCGGGATCGGTGAGCGGGTCCGATTGCTGCCGGTCGTGCTGCTGCCGCCACGCGACTGGCTGTTCGACCGGATCGATCGCCGGTTCGACACGATGATCGAACACGGCGCCATCGAGGAAGTCGAAGCGCTGCTGGCGCGCGGGCTCGATCCCGCGCTGCCGGTGATGCGCGCGATCGGCGTGCCGGAGATCGCCGCCTGGCTGCGCGGTGCCAGCGATCGAGCGATGATGGCTGAACGTGGGCGCATCGCCACGCGACAATATGGAAAACGCCAGTATACTTGGTTTTCGCGCCAGTCGCCGGCCGATTGGGCCCGATTCGACGCGCAACCAGACAACAAAATGATCGATCAAATAGCAATTAAATTACGCAACTATGCGTTGACAGATTAATTTCTTGCCTCTAGCCAGCCCGCCTTGCCTTCGCTGCGCTGCGGCGCAACGAGGTGCGTCAAACGGAGAAGAAGGATGACTGCGGAAAAGTCCGGCGCGGATATATTGGTCGAGGCACTCAGCGATCTGGGTGTCGAGGTCGTATTCGGCTATCCGGGTGGTGCCGTCCTTCCGATCTACGACGCCATTTTCAAGCAGAAGCGGATCAAGCACATCCTGGTCCGCCACGAGCAGGCGGCAACGCATGCGGCTGAGGGTTATGCCCGTTCGACCGGCAAACCCGGCGTCGTGCTCGTCACGTCCGGCCCCGGCGCGACCAACGCCGTCACCGGCATCACCGATGCGCTGATGGATTCGATCCCGATGGTCGTCATCACCGGCCAGGTGGCGACCCATCTGATTGGCAGCGACGCCTTCCAGGAAGCCGACACCATCGGCATCACCCGCCACTGCACCAAGCATAATTATCTGGTGAAGTCGCCGGAGCGGCTGGGCGAAGTGGTGCACGAGGCCTTCCATATCGCGACCTCGGGCCGTCCGGGCCCGGTGGTGATCGACATACCCAAGGACGTGCAGGTCGCCACCGCGAAATATCGCAAGCCGGCGGCGATCCAGCACAAGACCTATCGCCCCGCACTGAAGGCCGAGCAGTCGCTGATCGAAGCGGCGGTGGAAATGTTGGCGGCGGCCGAGCGGCCGATCTTGTACACCGGCGGCGGCGTCATCAATTCCGGCCCGGCGGCATCGCAACTGCTACGCGAACTGGCGAAGATCACGGGCGCGCCCGTCACCTCGACGCTGATGGGCCTGGGCGCCTTCCCGGCATCGTCCGACCAGTGGCTGGGCATGCTGGGCATGCACGGCACCTATGAAGCCAATTTCGCGATGAACCAGGCTGACCTGATCATCGCGCTCGGCAGCCGTTTCGACGATCGCGTGACCGGCCGGCTCGACGCCTTCGCGCCGCATGCGAAGAAGATCCACATCGATATCGACCGGTCGTCGGTCAACAAGACCGTCGCCGTCGACCTGCCGATCATCGCCGATGTCGGCCGCGCGATGGAAGACATGATCCGCGTCTGGAAGGCGCGTCAGCACCGCAAGAACGATCTGTCGGCCTGGTGGTCGCGGATCGCCGAATGGCGCGCGAAGAAGTGCCTCGAATTTCCGGCCTCGGCCAAGGAAATCATGCCCCAGCAGGCGATCCGCAGCCTGTGGGAAGCAACCAGGCACGTCAATCCGATCATCACCACCGAAGTCGGCCAGCACCAGATGTGGGCCGCCCAGCATTTCCATTTCGAGCATCCCAACAAATGGCTGACCTCGGGTGGGCTCGGGACGATGGGCTATGGCCTGCCTGCCGCGATCGGCGCGCAGCTCGGCAATCCCAACGCGCTGGTGATCGACATCGCTGGCGAAGCCTCGATCCAGATGAACATCCAGGAACTGGGCACGGCGACGCAATATCGCCTGCCGGTAAAGCTGTTCATCCTGAACAACGAATATATGGGCATGGTGCGCCAGTGGCAGCAGCTCACCTATTCCAGCCGCTATTCGGAAAGCTATTCGGATGCGCTCCCCGATTTCGTGAAGCTCGCCGAAGCCTATGGCTGGACGGGCATCCGCATCGAGGGTCAGCAGGAACTTGAGCCGGGCATTCGCCAGATGCTCGACACGCCCGGCCCCGTGCTGGTCGATTGCCGTGTCGCGAAACTGGCCAACTGCTTCCCGATGATCCCTTCGGGCGCATCGCATACCGAAATGATCCTCCAGTCCGACGATGTTTCGGGCGAAATGGACGACGAGGCGAAGGCGCTGGTCTGATGCATATCAAGGAAGAAAAGAAAGAGCGGCACACGCTGGCCGTGATCGTGGACAATGAAGCGGGCGTGCTCGCACGCATCGCCGGCCTGTTCACCGCGCGTGGCTACAATATCGAGAGCCTGACGGTGACCGATATCAGCGACGACGACCTGATCAGCCGCATCACCATCGTCACCTCCGCTTCGGCACCGGTGATGGACCAGATCATCGCACAGCTCGAACGGCTGGTGCCCGTGCACAAGGTGGTCGATCTCACCGTGCTCGGTCCGCATGTCGAACGCGAACTGGCGCTGGTGAAAGTGGCCGGCACCGGCGATCACCGGATCGAGGCGTTGCGCCTGGCCGAGGTCTATCGCGCCCGCGTCGTCGATGCGACGATCAGCAGCTTCGTCTTCGAGGTGACCGGCACGAGCGACAAGATCGACAAGTTCGTCGAGTTGATGGGCGAAGTTGGTCTGGTCGAAGTCGCCCGTACCGGCATCGTCGCCATTTCCAGAGGGAAAGAGGCGGCCTGAGTTCATAAACCCGATTTCGTCCGGCGGGCGAAATCCGAAATCTCAACACCGTTCGTCCCGAGCGCAGCCGAGGGACGCCTGACTAGGGGAAGAAGAATGCGCGTTTATTACGATCGCGACGCCGATCCGAAGCTGATCGCCACCAAGAAGATCGCCATTGTCGGCTATGGCAGCCAGGGCCACGCCCATGCGCAGAATCTGCGTGATTCGGGCGTTCAGGAGGTCGCGATCGCTCTCCGTCCCGGTTCGGCGACCGCCAAGAAGGCCGAAGGCGCCGGCTTCAAGGTGATGTCGAACGCGGAAGCAGCCGCCTGGGCCGATATCGTCATGGTCCTCGCGCCCGACGAGCATCAGGCCGCGATCTATGCCGACGATCTCCATGCCAATATGCGCCAGGGCGCGGCACTCGCCTTCGCGCACGGCCTCAACGTCCATTTCAACCTGATCGAGCCGCGCGAGGATCTGGACGTGATCATGATCGCGCCCAAGGGCCCCGGCCACACCGTGCGGTCCGAATATGTCCGTGGCGGCGGCGTGCCCTGCCTGATCGCGGTCGCGCAGGACAAGAGCGGCAACGCCCATGACATCGCGCTCGCCTATGCCTCGGGTGTCGGCGGCGGCCGTTCGGGCATCATCGAGACCAATTTCCGCGAGGAATGCGAAACCGACCTGTTCGGCGAGCAGGCGGTGCTCTGCGGTGGCCTGACCCACCTGATCCAGGCGGGCTTCGAAACGCTGGTCGAAGCGGGCTACGCGCCCGAAATGGCCTATTTCGAGTGTCTCCACGAAGTGAAGCTGATCGTCGATCTGATGTATGAAGGCGGTATCGCCAACATGCGTTACTCGATCTCGAACACCGCCGAATATGGCGACATCACCACCGGCCCGCGCATCATCACCGACGAGACCAAGGCCGAGATGAAGCGCGTCCTGGCGGACATCCAGGGCGGCCGCTTCGTCAAGAATTTCGTGCTCGACAACCGTGCCGGCCAGCCCGAGCTGAAGGCGGCGCGCAAGCAGGCCGCGGCGCATCCGATCGAGCAGGTCGGTGCGGAACTGCGCGCGATGATGCCCTGGATCGGCGCCAACAAGCTGGTCGACAAGGAAAAGAACTGAGGAACCGGCGCGTCCCGGCAAGGCCGGAGGCGCGCACCTCATAAAAGCGATCACGGCGGCGGGTGCCCATCATCCGCCGCCGTTTTCATGCCTGCGACATCGGCGCGAGCGAAACACAGTGATTCCAGTCACATCGCACTTCTGGATTGCTTCGCCGCGCCGCCGCTCGCAATGACGGCCGCGTGACGACGAACGGGAGCGCGATCATTTCGATATTTGCCACACATCAGGCGCAACTCGACGCACTGAAAGCAGCGGATCGTCTCCGCGCGCTTCGCCCCCGCGACGGGCTCGACTTCTCGTCCAACGACTATCTGGGCCTCGCGAATTCGGACGCGCTGCGCACCGCGCTGGCGGACGGGATCGCGCTGGGCCTGCCGATGGGTTCAGGCGGATCGCGCCTGCTGCGCGGCAATCATGAAGCGCATGAAGCGCTCGAAGTCGAGGCAGCGCGCCATTATCGCAGCGAAGCGGCTTTGTTCCTCTCGACGGGTTTCGCGGCCAATGCCGGGCTGTTCGCGACCCTGCCGCAGCGCGGCGACCTGATCGTCCACGACGCGTTGATTCATGCCAGCGCGCACGACGGAATGCGCATCGGCCGCGCCGAGCGCGTCGCCGCCACGCACAATGACGCCTCCGCGTTCGAGGATGCGATCTCGGCCTGGCGCGCGTCGGGCGGCACCGGACGCGCCTGGATCGCAGTGGAAAGCCTCTACAGCATGGACGGCGACCGTGCCCCTCTTGCCGACCTCGCCGCCATCGCCAGGGCACATGATGCCATACTGGTCGTCGACGAGGCACACGCGACTGGCGTATTCGGCGCCGATGGGCGTGGCCTGGCCGACGATCTCGAACTCGGCGAGCAGCTCATCACGCTCCACACCTGCGGCAAGGCGCTGGGCTGCGAGGGTGCCCTCATCTGCGCCTCGCGCACCGTGATCAATTTCCTGATCAATCGCGGCCGCCCCTTCATCTTCTCGACGGCGCCCTCGCCGCTCGTCGCACATTGCGTCCGCCATGCGATCGGCATCGCCGCCGCCGATCCCGAACGGCGGACGCGGCTCGCCCGGCTGGTCGATCATGCCGCGAATCTCCTCGCCCCGCTCGGCATCCCGGCCACGGGATCGCAGATCGTGCCCGTCGTGATCGGTGAGGACGACCGGACGATGGCGATCGCCGCGATGCTTCAGGAACGCGGCTTTGACATTCGCGGCATCCGTCCGCCCACCGTGCCCGAAGGCACCGCAAGGCTGCGCCTGTCGCTGACGCTCAATGTGACCGAAGCGGACATCGACGCGATGGCCGGCATTCTTGCCGACGCGATGGCGCCGATACCGGCATGAGCGCGCAATTCGTCATCACCGGCACCGACACCGGCATCGGCAAGACGGTGTTCGCGGCTGCGCTCGTCCAGGCGCTCGGCGCGACTTACTGGAAACCGATCCAGGCAGGACTCGACGAAGAGACGGACAGCGACACCATCGCACGACTGACCAATCTTCCCCGTCCCGGGGAGGGGGACCAGCCGCAGGCTGGTGGAGGGGCCGCCGCGTCAGCAGCGGTTGCTCGAAATTCGACCCCAGATCCCCATCCGACACCGCAATCCCCTCCACCGCCCTTCGGACGGTCCCCCTCCCCGGGACGGCGAGGATTGGTCCTTCGCGAAGCCTATCGCCTCAACACGCCCGCCTCACCTCACCTCTCCGCCGAACTCGACGACGTGACGATCGATGTCGAGATGCTGACCCCGCCGAAAATCGCCGCCCCGCTCGTGATCGAGGGTGCCGGCGGTGTACTTGTGCCAGTCACCCGGAACATCGTGTTCGCCGATATCTTCGCGCGCTGGGCGCTGCCGGTGATCGTCTGCGCACGCACCAGCCTCGGCACGATCAATCACAGCCTGCTGACGATCGAGGCGCTGCGCAGCCGCGGCGTGCCGATCCACGGGATCGCATTCATCGGCGATCCCATGCCCGACAACGAGGCGATCATTCCCGCGCTCTCGGGCATTCGCCGTCTGGGCCGCCTACCCCGGATCGATCCGCTGACGCCCCAAACGCTTGCCGCAGCCTTTGCCGCCAATTTCGACATGGGCGATTTTCGATGACAGGCTCTCCCGTCTGGCACCCCTTCACGCAGCATGGCCTGGGTGAGCCGATCCCGCGGATCGCACGCGCTGAGGGTGCGGCGATCTTCGCCGAAGACGGCACGCGCTGGATCGACGCGATCTCATCCTGGTGGGTGGTGACGCATGGCCATTGCCATCCGCGGATCATGGCGGCCGCGCGCGCGCAGACCGAGCAGCTCGATCAGCTCATCTTCGCCGGCTGGACGCACGAACCCGCCGAAACGCTGGCGCGCGAACTGGTGGCTATCACGCCCGAGCCCCTGACGCGCGTCTTCTTTTCGGATAGCGGATCGACCAGCGTCGAAGTCGCGCTCAAGATGGCGCTCGGATACTGGGCCAATATCGGCGAACCGCGCCACCGCATCCTGGTGATGGAGCACAGCTATCATGGCGATACGATCGGCGCGATGTCGATCGGCGCGCGCGGCGTGTTCAATCGGGCCTATGAACCGCTGCTGTTCGACGTCGGCACGATCCCCTTCCCCGCCGCCGGCAACGAACAGGCCACGCTCGACGCACTCGAAGCCGCCTGCAGCGACCATCCCGCCGCCTTCATCGTCGAGCCGCTGATCCTGGGTGCCGGCGGAATGCTGATCTATCCACCGCATATACTGGCGCAAATGCGCGCGATCTGCGCGGCGCACGGCGTGCTGTTCATCGCCGACGAAGTCATGACCGGCTGGGGCCGCACTGGCACGATGTTCGCGTGCCAGCAGGCGGATGTCGCCCCCGACATCATGTGCCTGTCGAAAGGGCTGACCGGCGGATCGCTACCACTTGCGGTCACGCTCTGCGCGGAGCCGATCTTCGCCGCGCATTGGTCGGAGGATCGCGGCAAGACCTTCTATCATTCGAGTTCCTACACCGCGAACCCGATCGCCTGCGCGGCGGCAAACGCCAATCTCGCCATCTGGCGCGAGGAACCGGTGCAGGCGCGGATCGACGCGCTGTGCGTGAGGCAGGCCGATCATATCGCCCGCTTGTCCGGTCACCCGCGCCTCACCGGACAACGCCGACTGGGCACGATCGCCGCGATGGACGTCCAGGTTCCGGATGGCGGCTATCTGTCGGACCTTGCACCGCGCCTTGCCGCGCGCTTCCGCGAAGGCGGCGCACTGCTTCGTCCGCTCGGCAACACCATCTACGTCATGCCGCCCTACTGCACCGACGCCGACGATCTGGCACTGGTCTATGACCTCATCGGGAAAACACTTGATATGTGACCGCCCCGGCGCAGATCGCTCGACCGACGTCGATCAACAGTCGAACGTCACCCCCTGGGCGAGCGGCAGGGCATTGCCATAGTTGATCGTGTTGGTGGCGCGCCGCATATAGGATTTCCACGCGTCGCTGCCGGATTCCCGTCCGCCGCCCGTTTCCTTCTCGCCACCGAAAGCGCCACCGATCTCCGCACCGGAGGTGCCGATATTCACATTCGCGATACCGCAATCGGAACCGCTCGCTGACACGAACAACTCAGCCTCGCGCAGATCAGTCGTAAAGATCGACGACGACAAGCCCTGGCCGACGGCGTTGTTGAGCGCGACGGCATCCTCGATCCGCTCGTAGCGCACGACATAAAGGATGGGTGCGAACGTCTCCTCCAGCACCGGGCCTTCGTGAGTGGCCATCTCGACCAGCGCGGGGCGGACATAGACGGCATTGGGCGCGCCAGGCACATCGACCATGTCGCCGCCCGTTATCGTGGCGCCGCTCGCTTGCGCAGCCTCTAGCGCGGCGACCATCGCCGTTCCTGCGGCTTTATCGATCAGCGGACCGACGAGATTGGTCTCGATCAGCGGGTTGCCGACACTGACCGAGGCATAGGCGGATTTCAGCCGCTCGATAAAATCGGCATAGATCGTCTGGTGCACGAACAATCGGCGCAACGTCGTGCAGCGCTGCCCCGCCGTTCCCATCGCCGCGAACGCCACGCCCCGAAGCGCGAGGTCCAGATCCGCGCTCGGCGCCACGATCGCGGCATTATTACCCCCGAGTTCCAGGATGGCGCGCGCGAAACGGCGGGCCAGCCGCTGACCTACGATCCGGCCCATCGCGGTCGAACCGGTCGCCGAAACGAGCGGTACGCGCGGATGTTCGACCAGCGCCTCGCCGAGCTCACGGCCACCGACGATCAGTGCCGTCAGCCCATCAGGCACGTCGGCGTGGCGTGTCGACACGCGATCGAGCAAGGCCTGCACCGCCAATGCGGTGAGCGGCGCCTTTTCGGACGGCTTCCAGATAACGGCATTGCCGCACACCAGCGCCAGCGCGGCGTTCCACGCCCATACCGCAACGGGAAAGTTGAAGGCGGAGATGACGCCGGCAACACCGAGCGGATGCCATGTCTCCATCATGCGATGATCCTTGCGCTCGCTGGCAATGGTGAGGCCATAGAGTTGGCGCGAAAGGCCAACCGCGAAATCGCAGATGTCGATCATCTCCTGGACTTCGCCGAGCCCTTCGGAAACGCTCTTGCCCACTTCGATCGATACCAACCAGCCGAGCGTACGTTTATGCGCGCGCAGTTCGTCGCCGAGCAGGCGGACGAGTTCGCCGCGGCGGGGCGCCGGGACCGTGCGCCATTGGAGAAAGGCGGCATGCGCGGCATCGACGATGCCATCCACATCGGCGGGATCAGTGGTGCCGATCGCCGCAATCTCCTCGCCGGAGATCGGAGATCGCACGCTGACCGCACCTTTCGGGGCGTTCACGCCGAGCGCTGCGAGCAAATCCCGGACATCGTTCTGCAAATCGGGCATGCTGGTCATCATTGCTGCGTCCTTCCGGAAATGCGTTCGCCGAAAACATGCGCCAGGCCGGCGCCATGCTCGTAAAGATGTTCGCGGAACCGGCGCGCCGGCATTCGTTCGATCGGGCGTTGCGCCATGGGAACGGGCTCGCCATGCGCCAGGTACCTGGCAAGCGCCCGCCCAAACACCGTACCCGGCGCGATACCGCGTCCATTATATCCGGAAATGCTCAATATCTCCGGCGCCGGCCGGTGAAGGCGTGGCACCGCATCGGTGGTCATCCCGATCATTCCGAACCATTCGCTTTCGAAGCCGACGTCGCCGAGTTGTGGAAAGATCCGCGCGAGCGACCGCCGCGCCCAGCGCAGATGCGCCATCCGCGCAGCGCCGCGCAGCGCCCCCACGCTACCGAAGATCAGCCGCCCTGCCCGATCGAGCCTGAACGAACTCAGGATCTGGCGGGTATCCCACGCCCCTTGCCGTCCAGGCAGGATGCTCGCCAACAGCGCCTCGGGAAGCGGAGCGGTCGCGAGGTTGAAATAGGGCAGATGCGCAAGCTCGGTCCTGAGCGCCGGCAAGGGCCCGGCCGTATAGGCATTGCCCGCCCAGATGACCTGTTCGGCCCGTACCGATGCGGACGATGTCGTCACCCGCAATCCCTGCCCGTCAGCGATGCAAGCCAAAACCGGGCTATCCTCGTGGATCGTCGCGCCGGCGGCGAGCGCAGCGCGAGCAAGGCCGCGCGCATAGGCAAGCGGCTGGATGGTGCCTGCGCGTTCGTCGAGCAACGCGCCGCGATAGGCATGGCTGCCGATCGCGGCCGTCGCGGCCGCGTGATCAAGCAACCGTACTGGTGCGCCGCGCCGCGCCCATTGATCGTGGCGCCGCTCGAGATCGTTCAGGCCGCCGTTACCGACGGCACAGTGCAAGGTGCCCGAACGCACCGCTTCGCAGGCGATGCCATGGCGAGCGATCAGATCGTAGACAAGGGCAGGCCCCTCCCCCAGCGCGTGGACGAGCGCCGCGCCCGCATCGCCGCCAAGCACACGCTCGACATCGTCGGGCGGGAGCCACAGTCCCGCATTGACCAGACCCACATTACGGCCCGATCCACCGAAACCGATGCAACGCCCTTCCAGGACCAACACGCGCACGCCGGCTTCGGCGAGATGGAGCGCCGCCGACAGCCCGGTATAACCTGCTCCCACGATCACGATATCCGCCCGCACATCCCCCTCGGGCGGCGGCGATGTCGACGGCGCGGCAGGGGCGCTCTCCGCCCACAACCCGTGCGATCGGCGATCCTGATCGGCGCCGGTCATGGGCGTGGCCATCGCGCAAGCAGCAATTCAGCGGCGGCAAGATCCTCGAGTGCGACACCGACCGATTTGAACAGGGTGATATCGTCGGGTGCCCCGCGCCCCTCCGCGCGACCGGCGAGCACATCGGCCAGCAGGACGACATCGTCGGCACGCAATATCCCTGCTGCGATCGGCCGAGTGAGATCTCCCGCCGTCTCCAGTGCACCGGGACCGTCGATCGCGACACGCGCGCGCGCCATCAGCATGTCGTCGGCTTCGCGCATCGCCGGCGTGAACCCGCCGACCAGATCGATATGCGTGCCCGGACGGACATCGGCGCCGCGGATCAACGGCTCTTCTGACAATGTCGCAACACTGACGATGTCTGCGGTGCGCACCGCGGCGCCAAGATCGCGCGCTGCCGTCATCCGGATCCCTTCCGCACCGAACCGGGCAACCATGGCGTCGACGGCCTCGTCGCGCCGCCCACATACCATGATATCCGCCGGGCGCAGCATTTCCTGGTAGCAGCGGCACAGGGCATGGGCGATCTGACCGGTGCCCACGATCAAAAGCCGCGCAGCATCGGGTCGGGCGAACGTTCGGGCGGCCAGCACCGACGCGGCAGCCGTGCGACGATGGGTCAGCGCCGCTCCGTCGATCAAGGCCCGCGGTTCGCCGGTGGCCGCATCGATCGCGACATAGAGCGCCCGCACCGCCCCGCCCGGCCGTTCGGCAAGCGCGGCATGAACGCTGACCAGTTTTATCCCGATCAGTCCCTCCGGATTGACCGCGGGCATCACGAGCAAATGCCTGTCGCCCTGCGCACTATAGCCGATAGAGATGCGCTCAGCGGTGATCGGCGGATCGATGAAGGCGGTACGCAAGGCCTCGATCAAGGCCGGATAGTCCAGCAGCCGATCGACAGATGCGGCATCGATATGCGGGATCGCGCTCATGATCCCTTTGCTTTCCCGGATTTCCGAGCGGGCAGGCCAGCCCAATTGCCTTGGAATCCCTCCAGCAATTCGATCCGTTCGATCAGGATTTCGCGCGAAAGCCGTTCGCGCATCTCGGCGGCATCGAAAAGCCGGTCGAGCACGTCGAAGCCGCTGATGACGCCGCCGAATGCAGGAAATCCCTGTCCGTCGGGTTGGCGGCCGCCACCAAAGTCGAGCGAAGGTTCGTCGCGCCCGCAGAGGAAGAAGCTGTGATAGACCGCGCCGGGCTCGAAGCGGGCAAGCGAGATGGTCCCTCGCCGATGCCGCAGCCCCGTAACCGCCGTCGATTCATGGCGTAGGCTGGGCGCGGGCGCGATCGCGGGTTGCCGATCGCCGCCCTGGATCACCTCGATCGTCACTGATTGATCCTCGTCGCGATTGGCGCCGGTCGCGATCCGATAGAAGCTGGTGCCGTCGAAACGGCCGGCGACGACATCGTCGAGAAAATAGCCCGCCGTCGCCGGTGCCCGGTGCAGATCGATGCCCAGCACCATTTCGCCCAGCGCCGTGACGATGCGAACACGGGGATCATCGGCCGGATGCCAGTTCATGCCGGCAGGGTATTCTTGTGCACGACGCCGCCCTTCATCACCATCATCAGCGCTTCGGGACGCGCCAGCAACTCAATGTCAGCCAGCGGATCGCCATCGATCACGATGAGATCGGCCAAGAAGCCGGGACGGACGGCGCCGAGGTCGTCCGTCATGTTGATCAGTGCGGCGTTGACCGATGTCGCCGAACGGAGAATGTCGATAGCGGGCATCACTTCCCGCCGCAGCCGGAACTCCGCCGATTGCCGTATCATCAATGGCCCGAGCAGATCGGTGCCGAAACCGATCCGAGCCTTGCAACCGTATAATAGGTCGAGCGACCGCAGCGCATGCCGCTCGACCTCGATCGTCTTGGCGAGACTAACCGGGGAGAGGCCGAGCGCCGCGCCGTCCTCGACCAGTGCGCGAAGGGTGATCAGCGTCGGCACGACATAGACATCGTCGGCGGTGGCGATGGCACCCGCGGTCTCGCCATCGATCAATGTCGCATGCTCGATCGATCTTACGCCGGATCGGATGCAACGCATCGCCGCGTCCGAAGTATGGGCATGCGCCATCACATAGCTGCGCCGCGTGCGCGCCTCGTGAACCGCGGCCGCGATCTCCTCGTCGCAATATTGCGCCATCCAATAGGGATCGGAGGGCGACGCCACACCGCCCGACAGAAACAGCTTCACCTGCGTCGCACCCAGACGAAGCTGTTCGCGGGCCGCCTTGCGCACTTCGTCGACGCCGTCGGCGAGCACGGTCAGCGACCCGCAATAGGCACAGCCGCATTCGATGCCCGACCCGCGCATATCGCCATGCCCGCCCGTCTGGCTGAGAGCCAGACCGGAATAGAAGAAGCGCGGTCCCTGGATCAGCCCGCGCTCGATGCCGATGGCCAGCGCGATATCGCCCCCCGCCGCATCGCGAACCGAGGTGAAGCCGCGTTGCAGCGCCTCTTCGAGCGCACGCCGTGCATAGAGCGCCCGCACCCCCGGCCGCATGCGATCGAGCGCGCCGATATTCACCTCTGCGGCATAGGCATGGAAATGCGCGTCGATCAGCCCGGGCATGATCGTCCTGCCGTCCAGATCGATCACGGTCGCCGCCTCGGCGTGCTGCGCCCGATCATGGATCTCGGCGATCCGTCCGTCACGGATCACCAGGCTGCGGCCGGGCAGCAGGCCATCGTCCACACCGTCGAAAACGGCGCAGTTGTTGAGGATGAGAGTCACGCGTGCTCCGTTCAGCCGGTCAGGCCGCCATAATGGAGATCGATCTGCTCCTGGGTCAGGAAACCGTTGCGCAGATCTTCCGCCAGTGCGGCTTTGGAGCGCTTCTTCGGATCACCCCAGCCTCCGCCGGTCGCCGTCACCATGCGCACTACATCGCCCTTGGCGAGCCTGGTGCCGGTCACCTTGCCATGGACCTCGCGCGTCCCGTCGGCGCGGATGATGTCGAGATGGTTGGGCGATCCGTCGAGCCCGCCGGCCATGCCCCAGGGCGGAAATTTGAAGCGTCCGAAGCTGCCCGTCGCCACGAAATCGTCGGTCCGCATGCGATAGTCGAGCACGACGCCCTTGCCGCCGCGGAATTCGCCATGGCCGCCATCCTCGTTGTGGAAGGCATATTGATCGACCTGCACGCCGTAGCGGGCCTCGGTGATCTCGATCGGCACATTATAGGTTTCGCCATCGGCCGCCGCGAACTGGCCGGACTCGCCGTCCTTCTCCTCGCTGCCGCCCCAGCCGCCGACCAGCGGCTGCACCAGGATCGTGCTCTTGCCGGTATCAGCATGCGTGCCGGCGAACACCACCGAGCAGACCGACAGCATATGCCCTGCCCCCAGCCGCTCGGTCACATGCGGCGCCAGTGCGCGCCAGATCAGGTCGACGCCGTACATCAGCGTTTCCCAATAGGTCGATACCGGTGCCGGCCGCTCGGCAGTGAAGACCGTCCGGTCGGGGCAGATGATCTCGACCGGGCGGAAGGATCCGCTGTTCGCCGGAATCTGGGGATTGGTGATCGCCTTGAAGATCAGGCGGACGGCGGAGGTCAGGCCGGTACGCGAATTGTTGATCGGACCCAGGGTCTGCGGCGCGCTGCCCGTGAAATCGGCGACGAACTTGTCGTCGGTGATCGTCACCTTCACCATCACCTTGAGCGGGGTGTCGCTGAGGCCGTCGTCATCGATCAGATCCTCGGCGAAGAACTCCCCCTTCATCAGGCCGGCAAGCTCGTGCTTCGCCATCGTCTCACCATAGTCGAGCAGTTCCTCCTTCGCGGCGAGCACGGCGTCGTGCCCGTATTTGTCGAACAGTTCGCGCACGCGGCGCTCGGCGACGCCGTTCGCAGCGACGCCCGCCCACATGTCGCCCGCGCTTTCCTGCGGCAGGCGGATATTGGCCATGATGATATCGAGAATGTCCTGGCGCAGTTCGCCGCCCTCGACGATCTTGCAGATCGGCATCTGGATGCCTTCCTGGAAAATCTCGGTCGCATTGGTCGAAAAGCTGCCCGGCACTGCGCCGCCGACGTCCAGCCAGTGCGCCTTGTTCACCGCAAATGCGACCAGAACGTCGTCATGGAAGATCGGCGTAGCGATGCCGAAATCGGACAGATGGGTGCCGCCGCCGCGATAGGGGTCGTTGCCGATGAAGACATCGCCTTCGCAGATCCGGCCTTCGCCGAATTTTTCGAGGATATCGCGGACGAAACTGTCGATCATCGCGAGCAGGACGGTGGTCCCCTGCCCCTGCGCGATCAGTTCGCCCTTCGCATCGGTGATGCCGACGGAGAAATCGAGCGCCTCGTAGATGATCGGGCTCATGCTGGTCCGCGCCATGGTGAGGAACATCTCGTCGCCGATAGCGACCAGCGCGCTCTTGATGATCTCGAGCGTATAGGGATCGGTTTTCATGAAATGACCCTTCATCCGTTCAGATGGACATGGAGGTTGCCGTAATCGTCGACGATGACGCGACGGCCGGGCGTGACCACCAAGGTCGCGGCAGCCTCCTCGACGATGCACGGGCCGGTGAACACCATGCCCGGCTCGAGCCGTTCGCGATCGTAGATGTCGGCGTCGTGCACGCCATGCTCGTCGAAATCGACGGTGCGCCGGCCGACAATCGCCGTATCAGGCGCCTTGCCGGTGACGGCCAGCTTCTCGGGTTGGTGCTTGGGCACGTCACCCAGGGCGACCAAATGGAAATTGACGATCTCGACGGGCAGTTCAAGGCGGAAGGTATATTCCCGAGCATGGGTGGCGTGGAACCGTTCCGCCGCCTCCGCCACCGTCGCCTCGTCGAACGCGATATCGGGCAGTTCCACCTTCACCGTATGCTCCTGGCCGAGATAGCGCATGTCCGCGAAGCGCTGCAGCCGCAGCGGCAGCTTGCCCGCACTCGCCTCCGCCGCGAAGCTCGCCCTGGCCACGCCGGCCATCTCGACGAACAGCGCCTCGATCCGCGCGCTGTTCTGGACGGCCAGCGACACGACCTGGGTTTGCACGAAATCGCGCCGCATATCGGTCATCAGCATGCCCCAGGCCGAGAAGACCGACGAGTTGGTGGGAATGATCACCTTGGGGATCTGGAGTTCCTCGGCCAGCATCACGGCATGCATCGCGCCGCCGCCGCCATAGGCGACCAATGTGAATTCGCGCGGATCATAGCCTTTGTTGAGCGAGACCAGTTTGAGCGCATTGACCATATTGGCGTTGGCGATCCGGATGATGCCGCGCGCCACGTCGGAGATATCGCCGCCCAGCGCCTCGACAAGCGGCGCGAAGGCCTGTTTCACATTCGCCATATCGGGCTCGATCTCTCCGCCCAGGAAATTGGCGGGATTGATCCGGCCGGTGACCAGATTGGCATCAGTCGTGGTCGGGCGCGTGCCGCCGCGCCCGTAGGCCGCCGGCCCGGGCGAAGCACCGGCGCTCTCCGGCCCCACATAAAGCCGTCCGCCCTTGTCGATGCCGGCGATGGATCCGCCGCCATTGCCGATCTCGACGATCTCGATCACCGGGGTGCGGATCGGATAGCCGGGATTGGTGCGGGTCCACTCAATCCGATATTCGGTGGTGATCCGTGTCTGCGCATTCTCGATGAGCGAGCATTTGGCGGTGGTGCCGCCGATATCGAGCGCGATGATCCTGTTTTCACTGAGCAGCCGGCCGAGCGCCGCCGCGCCGAGAACGCCGCTGGCGGGCCCCGATTCCACCATGGCGATCGGATTGCGCACCGCGCCCTGGACGGTATCGATGCCGCCGTTCGACTGCATGATATAGGGCGGATGGGGATAGCCGGTATCCGCCAGGCTATGCTCGAGCGTTTCCAGATAGCGCTTGGCGGCGGGATGGACATAGGCAGTCAGCACCGCCGTCGACGTCCGTTCATATTCGCGCCATTCGCGCGAGATCTCATGCGAGGCGATCACCGAAACCTCGGGCCAATTGGCCCGGATGTAATCGCGCGCGATGATCTCGTTTTCGGGGGAGACATAGGCATGGAGGAAGCAGAGCGCGATGGCCTCCACCCCTTCCCTGCGGAAACCCTCCAGGATCGGATCGAGCCCGGCGGGATCGAGCCGCACCGTCACCTCGCCCTGATAGGTGCTGCGCTCATCGACTTCGCGGCGCAAATAGCGGGGCACGAACGGCTCCGGTTTCTGGAACGCCAGGTTGAACAGGTCGGGGCGGTTGCCGCGCGCGATTTCGAGCACGTCGCGAAACCCCTTGGTGGTGATCAGCGCGGTCTTCGCTCCCTTGCGCGACAGCAGCGCATTGATCACCACCGTGGTGCCGTGCGCGAAGAAATCGAAACCTGCCGGATCCAGCCCCGCCTTGGCGATCGCATTCATCACACCCTGGTCGAACTGGGGATAGGTCGTGTCGGTCTTGGCGGTCCGGAGCCCCACCACGCGCCCGCTCGACGTATCGACGTCGTAACAGACGAGATCGGTGAAGGTGCCTCCAACGTCGGTGGCCACGCGCATGCTAAAACTCCCGAACTTGCGAGCGCGCTGGTCAGGCGTCGCCGATGGTCAAAGTGAAGATCCGTGTGTCGGCACGGACGTGGAAGAAATGCGCCTCGCCAGGCGGGACAATGACGAGATCGCCCGCACTCAGTCGCGCGCTTTCACCACCGCTTTCGAGATCGAACGCGCCCGACAGGATCAGCGAGATCTCGGTCACGTCGTGGGTGCTGAAACCGGTCTCTGGGATGCGAAGCCCGGCCGCAAAGCTCGATATGATCGTGCGACAGCGCGCCGCGCCATGATCGGCTACATCCGCATCGCCATCCTTTTCCAGGATCGCGGGAAACACCTTCACGCCGAAGGCTCCGCATCCTCGCTGAGTGGGAATAGTACTGGGGTGCCGACCCAAAGGACCTTCACCGGCTGTTCGCCGCGATTCTGCATCGTGTAGCTGTGACGCGCGTCGAAATGCAGATTGTCGCCCGGACCGAGATCGAAGCTGTCGTCTCCCACCTCGAAATGCAGTTCGCCCTCGAGCACATAATAGAAGGATTCGCCGTCGCGGTGTACGCGTGGAAAGATCGGCCCCGGCGGAATGATGAAGATGAAACTGTCCATCTTCTGATTGGCGTGCCCGGCGCTGAGCCGGATGTACGTCACCGGGGAATCGAGCGGATAATATTCCGGCTCCACCGCCCGGTGCATGATGTTGTTGGTCTGCGGCGGCGCCAGGAAATAGCTGATGTTGACGTCCAGCGCCTGGGCGATCCGCGACAGCGATACGATCGACGGTGTCGCCTTGCCACGTTCGGCCAGCGATATAAACGATACCGACAGGCCCGACTGCAGAGCCACCTCGTTGAGCGTGAGGCGCAGCTTCTTGCGGCGGTTCCTCAACAGCTCTCCGAACGACATCATCGGATCGCTTGTCGGCGCCAACGCGCTTGCTTTCACCATCGTCTTACGGCCTTTCAACTGTTCCTGCTCCGAATACGGCATGTGATCAGAACGTCTTGATGACATCGATGCCGAAGCTGCGTGGGCGCGCCTGAAAATTATAGTCGGGCACCACCACCTTGTCGTAATACCTCTTGTTCGACAGATTCTTGCCCCAGAGCGACGCGCTCCAGCCGCCGTCGAGGTTGAGGCGGATCTGGCCGTTGAACAGATCGAGCGCATCCCGCACCGGCACGCCGATCGCTGTGCCGCCTTCATGGAAATAAGTCTTGCCGCGATGTTCCCAGTCGCCGCGAACCAGCAGATCCAGCCCGCCGCCGAGATCGGCCGAATATTGCAGAGATACGTTGCTCTTGAACTTGGTGATGTTGGGCAATTGATTGCCCTCGGTGATCGGGCTCGCATCGTAGCGCAATATCTCTGAGTCGAGATAGCCGACGCCGCCGATCAGTTCGAAGCCGGCGGGCAACAAGGCCCGGAACTCGAGTTCGGCGCCGGTGATCCGCGCCTTGTCGATATTGTTGACGATCTGCGCGTTGACCGCGCCGTTGAAGTTGAAGACCTGCAGATCGTCGGCTTCGGTGCGGAAGACCGCGCCGCTGATCGATAATGCCCGGCCGAACGGCTGCGCCTTGAAGCCGGCCTCGTAATTCTCCGAGATTTCCTTGCGAAAGATGGGATCGGCGATGCGGCTGCCGCTATACGGATCAAACTCGGTTCCCGCAGCATTGAAGCCGCCCGAACGAAAGCCCTTCGCGTAGCTCATATAGAAGGACAAAGTCCGCATCGGCCGATAATTGACGGTGAGTTTCGGCTGCCAGGAATCGAACTTCTGCGATCGGGTGCGCGGATCGGTGATCGGACGGCCTAGCCCGTCGAGCCGGTAGATGTCCGGGCGCGGATCGGTCTGTTTGCGGTGATCGGTATCGTAGCGCATCGCCGCCGACAGTTCGATCGTATCGGTGACGTCGTAATTCGCCTGCGCGAAAACCGCATAGGCTTTGTCGTCGTTTCGTTCCTCGAAATAAGCACGGGTCTGGTTCGGCGTCGCCGGATTGAAATCGAGTTGCGGAATGATGCCAAAACCCTTGTCCTCCTGCGTCGCGGTGATCAGGCTGCGCTTGCGCTTCAGGAAATAGGCCCCGACGATATAGCGGAACGGCTTGTCCGACGGACTGGTGAAGCGGATTTCCTGGCTAAAATTCTTCTGGCCATAGGTTTGGAACGTCGTGTTGAACGGCGCGACGAAGAATGGCGTGCCACCACCCAGCCCGCCGAATGTGATCCGCGGCACGGCGCAGCGATAGGGCGTCGACAATGGCGCGGTCAGTTCGAAGCAGTTCTGATTGTCCGAATAATCATAGCCGTCGAACGTCGTCAGCATCGCGATCTCGTCATAGGACGTGATCGACGAGAGCATGCCAATGCCCGTGTCATATTCCGCTTTCAGCGAGACGTTCTTCAAGGTGCGGCGGTTATAGCCGAGATTGTTGCTGGTCGGCGCGATCACCGTGTTGGCGACGCCATGCGCATCGGAGATCACGGCGCCGTCCAGATTAGCGTTGCTCGACCGCACGAAATAGGCGGCTCCGCCCGTCGTGCGACCGTAATGGCCGCGCAGATCGAAACTCAGCACATCGCTGGGCTTGAACAGCAGTTTCAGGTCGCCGGTGAAATTGCGGAAATCGTCGACCTTCTTGTCGATGAAAGTGTTGGTGATCCAGCCATCGGCCTGACGGTGCGAGACGGCGGCGCGGAACAGCAGCTTGTCCTTGACGATCGGCCCGGAAACCGATGCCTCGGCGCGCGTCGCATTGCCGTTGCCGTAACCGAATGCCACGCGACCTTCATAGTCGTTGGTGACCGGCTTGGTGGTGATGTTGATCGCGCCGGCAATGGCGTTGCGCCCGTAAAGCGCACCCTGCGGCCCCTTGAGCACCTCGATCTGCTGGATATCGAAAAGTTCCTGATTGAACTGGAACGCGCTAGTCTGCAGCACGCCGTCGACGGATACCGCGACGGGCGTCTCGCCATTGGGCACCTGCGTCACACCGCGCACGACCAGATAGGTCGTTCCGGCATCCTGCGCTGTATTGAAGGTCACATTGGGCGTCAGCGCGACGAAATCGGCGGGGCGATCAATCTTGGCGTTCTCGATTTCCTTAGCGCCGAAGACAGAGATCGACGCCGGCACATCCTGGAGCGATTCCGACCGCAGCCGCGCAGTGACGATGATCTCTCCGTCGTCGGAGGGCTGCTCCTGAGCGATGGCGATGTGCGAAGCGCCGCAAAGCATGGCGGTCACGGCGGAACGGCTCATGACCCGGATCAATGGCTTCATTTAACCCCCCTTTGTCGATGATTCTTGATCTTCTGGGCGCCAAAGTCACAAACTCAAACATTCACGTCAACTCAAATTTTGAGTCTTGTAAAAAATCTTATTATTCAATTCGTTTGGCGCGGCGCCTCTCCTCGTCGACGCAAAGGCGCGCAAAATTTGAGGAGAAATAACTGCCGCCGGGCTCAGATTTCGCGCAGCGAGTCGAGCAGCGAGTCGAGCAGCGACAACAGAGCGACACGTCAGCGCCGGCGGAAACGGATCGTTTCACGCTTTCCGATGGAACTTCGCTCGGTTTTCGCAGATTGTCCGTGTCGAACAGCCAATAAACGGAGTCCCTATTCCGATGCGCAAGATCATGATCGCGACCGGCCTTACCGTCATCGCCGCAGTCGCCGTCCCCGTGATCGCCCAGATGCCGTCCAGCCCGCCGGGCAGCAAGGATCGGAGCAAGGTCGCCGCCGGCACCTATGCGGCGGATCCCGGCCACAGCCTGATCGCCTGGGAAGTCAATCATTTCGGCTTCAGCCCGTATCATGGCCTGATCACCGGGGTCAGCGGCACGCTGAAGATCGATCCCGCCAATCTGGCCGCCTCCTCGGTCGAGGTCACCATTCCGATCAAGCCCGCCGCGCCGTTCGCAGGTGTCGCGAGCGGAAACGCGCAACTCGATGCGCATCTACAAAAGGCCGATTTCTTCGATGCAGAGAAATTCCCGACCGCCAGCTTCAAATCGACGCGCGTGATTCTGGACGATGACGGCGACGAGGCCAAGATCGAAGGCAATCTCACCATCCGCGGCGTAACGAAGCCTGTAGTGCTCGATGCCGAATTCATCGGCGCGGGCATCAATCCGTTCGTCAAGAAGCTGACGGTCGGTTTCAAGGCCGAAACCACGATCAAGCGCAGCGATTTCGGCATCAGCTACGGCATCCCGCTCGTCACCGACGCGGTGAAGATCGACATCGCGGCGGCCTTCGAAAAATGACGCCGAAAGACCCGTCCGGATGACTCTGGACGGGTTTTCGCTGGACACGCGACCGGTTCCGCGTCATTCAGCCGGTCATGTCAGCGCATCGCGCCCTGCTTCTTCTTCGACTTACGCGCCCTTAGGCGCGACGTTTCCGTGCGGCCTGCGGGCTGCCGCGACCGCCTAAGGGCAGATCACCGGAACCCGACAGTCCACCCGCGCAAACGCGCGGATGAAAGAAGAAAGCTTAGCCATGTTGCGCGATCCCTCGACCAAATACCGCCCCTTCCCCCAGATCGACCTGTCCAACCGCCAATGGCCGTCGAAAACGATCACCCAGGCGCCGCGCTGGCTGTCGACAGATATGCGCGACGGCAACCAGGCACTGATCGATCCGATGGACGGCGAGAAGAAGACCCGCTTCTTCGACCTGCTGCTCAAGGTGGGTGTGAAGGAGATCGAGGTCGGCTTCCCTTCGGCCGGCGCCACCGAATTCGACTTCATCTCCGGCCTCGTCCAGGGCGGCCATATTCCCGACGACGTCGTCATCCAGGTACTCACCCAGTCGCGCCGTGACCTCATCGAAACCAGCTTCCAGAGCCTGAAGGGCGCGCGCCAGGCGATCGTCCATCTCTACAACGCCGTCTCGCCCGCATGGCGCAAGATCGTGTTCGGCATGACCCGCGACGAAGTGCGCGAGATCGCGATCACCGGCGCCAAGATCCTGCGCGACGAGGCCGCCAAGCAGCCCGATACCGACTGGATCTTCGAATACAGCCCCGAAACCTTCTCGACGGCGGAGATCGATTTCAGCGTCGAGGTCTGCGCGGCGGTGATGGATATCCTCAAGCCCACGCCCGAAAAGCCGATCATCTTCAACCTGCCCGCCACCGTCGAGTGCGCGACGCCCAATATCTACGCCGACCAGATCGAGTATTTCTGCCGCGCCATCCCCAATCGCGACAGCGTTGTGGTGAGCCTGCACACCCATAACGATCGCGGCACCGGCGTCGCCGCGACCGAGCTCGGGCTGATGGCCGGCGCCGACCGCGTCGAAGGCTGCCTGTTCGGCAATGGCGAACGCACCGGCAATGTCGATCTCGTCACCGTCGCGCTCAACATGTACACGCAGGGCATCGATCCGGGCCTCGACTTCTCGGATATCGACGAGGTCATCAAGACCGTCGAATATTGCAACGCGATCCCCGTCCATCCACGCCACCCCTATGCCGGCGACCTTGTCTTCACCGCCTTTTCCGGAAGCCATCAGGACGCGATCAAGAAGGGTTTCGCGGCGCAGGACGCGCGCAACGACGAGTATTGGGAAGTCCCCTATCTGCCGATCGACCCCGCCGATCTCGGCCGCAGCTACGAAGCGGTGATCCGGGTCAATTCGCAATCGGGCAAGGGCGGCGTCGCCTGGGTGCTCGAACAGGACAAGGGATTGAAGCTGCCCAAGCGGCTCCAGGCCGATTTCAGCCGCCATGTCCAGGCGATGGCGGACGAGACCAGCCGCGAGCTCAATGCCGCCGATATCTGGGACTCGTTCCGCAGCGCCTATCGCCTCGAAGGGCCGCACCGCTTCACCCTGGAGGCCTATGACGAGACCCGAGCACCCAATGGCGACCGCATCTTCGCCGGGCATATCGGCATCGACGGCGAAAGCCGGTCGGTCAGTGGGCGCGGCAACGGCCTGATCTCCAGCGTCGTGGCGGCGCTGCGCGACCAATGCGGTGTCGAGTTCGACATCGCGGACTATAGCGAGCACGCGATCGGTACGGGCGCGACCGTTCAGGCAGCGGCCTATGTCGAATGCCGGACACCCGACGGCCGCACCGTCTGGGGCGTGGGCATCGACGAGGATGTGGCCACCGCCAGCGTCCGCGCGGTTCTGGGAGCTGCGAACGGGCTGGGTTGAGATCACAAACCGGTCGCTCCAGCGAAAGCTGGAGCCCATGCGGTATCTTCAACGTCGTTGCGGTTGATAGATGGCATGGGCCCAGCTTTCGCTGGAGCGGCACCGCGGAGAAGCGGCCTATCGCCGTTCGAATGAGATCGCCTTCATCCGCGACGAGCTGAGCCCGAAGCCGCTGATCCGGCCTGCCGCGTCACGCTTGAAGGCGAGGAAGCCGAGCGGGCCATCGAAGCTGTCGGCCATCGCCGGGCTGAGCGGCCCGGCCAGTTCGGCATAGGCAAAACGGATGCTGCGGAAAGCCAGTTTACCGTCCTCGACAGTCAGCGTCAGCGTCGCATCCAGTTCCGGACTGTAATAGTTGCCCGCATAGGCACTCAACACATCAGGCGCGAGCGTGAGCGGTTCGAAGCGAGCCGCCTTCTGTTCGGGCTCGCCGCCGATGCTGAAGCCGAAACCGGTCGCCCGTTTTCCGGCCACGGCGAACGACACCGTCGCAGGATAACCCTTCACGGAAAACCGGGCCGGACCATCTGCGACAAGCGGCAGCGCCCGGCCCGACATGTCGAGCACGACGCCGCCGTCCTTCTCCGCGATCCTGTAGACTGTATCGGTCGTGGCATCGAAATAGCTGCCGACATAGGGGGCAGCATCGACGGGCTTTGCGGCGGCATCCTTGCCCGCTCCAGTCTTGCCCGGCTTGCTCTCGGTCGTCAGCACGTCGGCCAGCACGATATCGGCGATAGCGCGCGAAAGCGTGCCCGGAGAAGCTGAGTCCGAATTGCAGAATACCGCCATCGCGGTTTTCTGCTGGGGAAAGCGTTCGAACATCGCGCGATAACCCTGCCATGCGCCGCCATGACCGATATGTGGCTGACCACGATAGATGCCGCCGCTGAGACCCCGCGCATAGCTGATCGGCTTGCCGTCATCGAGCGCACCCGGCGTCTGCAGCGCTTCGATCATCACGGCACCACCGACCTTGGGATCGAGGAAATTGCCTTCCCAGTGCAGCATGTCGTTCACCGAGACCTGCACCGCGCCGTCGCCGAGCTGCTCCCAGTTGGAGAGGTGATTGACGAAGCCGCCCTTGCCGTCCGGTGCATAACCCAGGGCGCGATTGGGGATCAGCATCGCATGATTGTCCCGGATCAGCGTGTGGCTCATCCCCAGCGGCGCGAAGATGCGCTCGCGCGCGAATGCCGCCAGGTTCTTGCCGCTGATGCGCTGCACGATCACCGAGAGCAGGAAATAGCCGGTGTTGGAATATTCGTAGCGCGATCCGGTCGGGAAATTGAGAGCGCGCTGCTTCGAAAGCAGCGAAAGCACCTGGGCATCACCAGTTACGTCCTCGAGCGAGAAACCGGCGAGCATCAGCAGCCCGATATAGTCGCGCAGGCCGCTGGTGTGGTGGATCAGATGATCGATCGTGATCGTCTTCCCGAAATCGGGCACTTCCGGCACATATTTGCGGACGTCATCGGTCAGCTTCAGCTTGCCGTCCGCCTGGAGCAGCAGGATCGAGGCGGCCGCGAACTGTTTGGAGGTCGATCCGATGTCGAACACGCTGGCCGGCGAGTTCGGCACGCCGCGCTCGATATCGGCCATGCCATAACCCTTCGCATAAAGCATGCGCCCGTCACGCATCACGCCCGCCGCGCACCCGGCAGAATCCGGCTTCGCATACTCAGCGAACAACGCATCGATTTTTGCGGTCTGTTCGGCGCTGAGTCCGGTGTCTTGGGCCACTGCCGGCAGCGCCAGCGAGCATCCCAACATTGCCGCCATTGCAGTTGCGGTCGCACGACGGTTGGCCGGCCGCACGGCACGAGATCTGATCGACATTCCACTCTCCCTGACACCAGCTTCGGCGCGATCGGCCGTTTCGGCTCAGGCCCATGCTACCCCGGACAAATGACGCATGGAAGATCATTTTATAACATTATTGCCACTATGAATAATTTCTACCTTAACAAACCCCATTCTACGGACCTGCGGCCACAACGAGACACGCAAAAACCCCTTTGACAGTCGCCAAAAGGGAGAACCCCGCTTCCGATCTGAAATTAATGCGCGGTAACGCGCGCCGTTCGTTACGGCAGAAGCGCCATGACGCCGATCCGGTCTTTTGGCGCGTTGACGATCTGGATGCCGTACCGCCCCGGCGTCAGCTCGAAATCCACGATCTTGCGAATGCCCGAGCATTTGGGGCCGTGACCATGGCCGGTCGACGACACCGCTGCACCGTCCTTCACCAGATCGATCCACGCCCCCTGATCGAGCGCGATCCGAACCTTGCCGGCGGTGGCGACATTGAACCAGGCGACGCCGACGTACAGGCCCGTCACCGCTTCCTTGCCCGGCGTCGTGGCAAGTTTCAGGCTCCCGGCCGGCGCCAGCACCATCTCGCTGCGCGCGCCAGGTTCGAGATCGCCGGTCATCGCCATGCTCGCCGACCAACCTGCCCATTCCGCCGGCACCGGCTCACATCCCTCCTGCGCCGCGACGGGCGCGGACAGGACGATCAGCGCGAGCAAGGACAGTCGAAAAGACTTCATCTCATTTCCTTCCGAACAGCTTCTCGATATCGCCATGCGCCAGCTTCACCCAGGTCGGGCGGCCATGATTGCACTGGCCAGAATGCGGCGTCACTTCCATCTCGCGCAGCAGTGCGTTCATTTCCGCGACCGAAAGCACACGGCCCGCACGAACCGAACCGTGGCACGCCATGGTCGCCGCGACATGATCGAGCCGCTCCTTGAGCGACAGTGCTTCGTCATAAGCTGCGAGTTCGTCGGCCAGGTCGGTGACGAGCCCGGTGACGTCACCCGCGCCGAGCATCGCCGGGGTCGCGCGGACCAGCATCGCGGCAGGGCCGAAGCGCTCGAGTTCCAGCCCGAATTCGGCGAGCTCGGATGCGCGCGCCTCCAGCCGGTCACAGGCATTCTCGTCGAGTTCGACGACTTCAGGCAGCAGCAGCGCCTGCCGCGCAACGCCGCCATCCGCCACCGCGCGCCGCATCCGTTCGAGCACCAGCCGTTCGTGTGCGGCATGCTGATCGACAATGACGAGCCCGTCCTCCGCCTCCGCGACGATATAGGTCTTGGCGACTTGCCCACGCGCGACCCCGAGTGGATGGCTCACCGTTTCTGGCGGTGGCGTATAGGCCGGTTCGGCCCGCGCCATCGGTGGAGCGATGAAGGACGCGCGCCGATCCCAGAGCCGCGAGTCCGCGCGAGGTGCAGGGGGAAAATCGAAGGCCGGTGTGGTGGCTGCGGTCGAGGGCGGCATGGTCCATCCCGCCCTCTCTGGCGTGGCAGGGATATTTTCGGTCTGCCACATGCTCAGCGCGGCTTCGGCGGGGCGCTGGGCACTGCGGTGACCGGCCTCGTCGAGCGCGCGGCGCAGGCCGCTGACGATCATGCCGCGCACCAGGGCCGGATCGCGAAAGCGGACCTCGGTCTTCGCGGGATGGACATTCACATCGACCGCATCGACCGGCACGTCCAGGAACAGCGCGACGACGGGATGGCGATCGCGCGCGAGCACATCGGCATAGGCGCCGCGCACCGCACCCGCGAGCAGCCGATCCTTTACCGGGCGGCCGTTGACGAACAGATATTGATGATCCGCGACGCCGCGGTTGAAGGTCGGCAGGCCGGCGACACCGCCAAGACGAACGCCTTCGCGGACGAAATCGATCGCGACGCTGTTGTCGACGAGCGCGCGATCGGTCAGCGCCGCGACGCGCGCCGGCCCATCTTCTCCGCCCTGCACCGCGATCGCGCGGCGCCCTTCATGCTCGAGCGTGAAGGCGATATCGGGCCGCGCCATGGCGAGACGGCGCACAACGTCGACGCAGGCGGCATATTCCGCGCGTGTCGAGCGCATGAACTTTCGCCGCGCCGGCACCTTCTCGAACAACCTTTCGACGCGGATCCGCGTGCCCGGCGGAAGGGCGGCCGGCCCCTCCCCGTCCACCCGGCCATTGTCGACGATGCGCGACCAGCCATCGGCACCACGCACCCGGCTTTCAATGGTGAATCGCGAGACGCTGGCGATCGACGGCAGCGCCTCTCCACGAAAACCGAGCGTCGAAACCGCCTCTATGACGTCATCGGGCAGCTTGGACGTGGCGTGACGCTCCAATGCGAGCGCCATTTCGTCGCGTTCCATGCCGCATCCGTCGTCGGTTACATCGATCAGATCGATGCCGCCGCCCTCGATCCGGACGCTGATTCGCGTCGCTCCCGCGTCGATGGCGTTCTCGACCAGCTCTTTCAGCGCGCTGGCGGGGCGTTCCACCACCTCGCCGGCCGCGATTCGATTGACCAGATGCTCCGGAAGACGGCGTATTGACATGGAGGCGGGTCTAGCCCAATCGACCGCTTTCCGCGACCCGGCGTTCAAAGAAATTCGGTGCCGAAAGAGCTTCTCGGGCGCCTGCGTGGAAGCCATATCAGCGGAGCCGGAAACGGCCGGCTCCAAGCAATGTCTGGACGGTGAGAATGTTTCTGTCGCGCTTCTTCAAGATGATGTCGCATGACATGGCGATCGACCTGGGGACCGCCAACACCGTCGTCTATCTGCGCGGTCGCGGCATCGTGCTCAACGAGCCTTCGGTGGTCGCCATCGAGACGATCAATGGCGTCAAGAAGGTGAAGGCCGTCGGTGACGACGCGAAGATGATGATGGGCAAGACCCCAGGCAGCATCGAGGCGATCCGTCCTTTGCGCGACGGCGTCATCGCCGACATCGACGTCGCCGAACAGATGATCAAGCACTTCATCCACAAGGTACATGGCGGCAAGGCGCGCGCCTGGCGCTTTCCGGAGATCGTGATCTGCGTGCCCAGCGGCTCCACCTCGGTCGAGCGACGCGCGATCCGCGACGCAGCGTCGAACGCGGGCGCCAGCCAGGTCTTCCTGATCGAGGAACCGATGGCCGCCGCGATCGGCGCCGACATGCCGGTGACCGAACCGATCGGGTCGATGGTCGTCGATATCGGCGGCGGCACCACTGAGGTCGCGGTGCTTTCGCTGCGCGGCCTGGCCTATACCACCTCGGTACGAGTCGGCGGCGACAAGATGGACGAGGCCATCGTCTCGTACGTCCGCCGCAATCATAACCTGCTGATCGGCGAAGCCACCGCCGAGCGGATCAAGCAGGAAGTGGGTGTCGCCAAGACCCCGCTCGATGGCGTCGGCAAGACGCTGCACATCAAGGGCCGCGACCTTGTGAACGGCGTGCCCAAGGAAATCACGATCAACCAGGGTCAGATCGCCGAAGCGCTGTCCGAACCTGTCGGCACCATCGTCGAAGGCGTGCGCATCGCGCTCGAGAACACCGCGCCGGAGCTCGCGGCCGATATCGTCGACCAGGGAATCGTTCTCACCGGCGGCGGCGCGCTGCTCCAGGGGCTCGATGAAGTTCTGCGCGACGAGACCGGCCTGCCCGTCACCGTGGCGGACGATCCGCTGACCTGCGTCGCGCTCGGCACCGGCCGCGCGCTGGAGGATCCGATGTTCCGCGGCGTGCTGCAAACCGCCTGACCGGCGAAGCGGCCATGCCCCCGCAAAACAAGCGGCGCCCCGGATTCTCCCGGAAGGCGCAATACGGCCTGTTCGCAAGCTATGTCGTCGCGGTCACCGGCGCGCTCGTCGGACTGCTGCTGATCATAACCGCGTGGGTCGATCCGAGCGGCAGCAATGCGGTGCGCGCGGCGATCACCGATCTGACCAGCCCGATATCCGGCGCGATCCGTGCGGTCGTGCGCGGCGCGGGATCGGCAGGTACCGCCGTCTCGGACTATTTCGACGCGGCCAACAAGAATGCGGCGATGCGCCACGAACTTGAAGGCGCGCGCGCGAAACTGATCGCGGCCCGCTCCGCCGAATATGAGAACCGGCGCCTGAAGCGCCTGCTCGCTATATCCGAGACCAATCCGACGGTGACTGCCGCGCGGCTCGTCAGTTCGTCTGCATCGAGCACGCGGCGTTTCGCGATTCTGAGCGCCGGCAGCACAAGCGGGGTGCGCCATGGCCAGCCGGTACGCGGCGCCGTTGGCTTGGTCGGAACCGTCGTGGAAGTGGGCCTGGCAAGTGCCCGTGTGCTGCTGATCACCGATGCCGGCACCGTCGTTCCGGTCATCCGCATTTCAGACGGACTGCCCGCCATCGCCAGCGGCACCGGCGACGGGCGTCTCGAGATCCGCAGCCTCAACGCTGGCGCCAATGTCTTCAAGGCCGGAGACATCTTCGTCACCTCGGGCACGGGCGGCGTCTATCCTCCGCAAATCCCTGTCGGCATTGCGATCCGTGCGGCGGGAGATACCGCGACAGCGCGGCCGCTGGCCGACCCCGCCAAGCTCGATTTCGCGCTCGTCCAGCCCATCTATCAGCCACTGGCAGCCGCACCGCCAGCCGCCGAAACGCCAGCCGAATGAGCGCGATACGATGAGGCAGGCGATCCGCTCCGACCGCGAGGAGCGTGTCGCGCGGCTGCGCGGCCAGGTCTTACCCGCGATCTCCACCGTGCTGGGATCGGCGGTAACGCTGCTGCCGATCGTCGCCGCCGCACCGATCCTGCCACCTTTCGGCTTGCTCATGCTGCTGTCCTGGCGGCTGATCCGCCCGGAGCTCTGGCCGATCTGGGTCGGCATTCCGTTGGGACTGGTGGACGATCTGCTGAGCGGCCAGCCGATCGGCAGCGCGGTGCTGCTCTGGACACTGGTGCTGCTCGGTATCGATCAACTCGACCGGCGCACGATGTTCCGTGATTATTGGCAAGACTGGCTCATCGCCGCCGTGGCGATTATAGTCTGTCTGGCCGGGGGGCTCCTTACCGCCAATCTAACAGGCGGGCATACCGAGTTCGCAGTCATCGTGCCGCAGATATTGTTTTCCGTACTAGCCTATCCGATCGTCGCTCGCTTCTGCGCGCTGCTGGATCGCTGGCGCTTGTCCTGACCGCCGCGTGCCCAACAGAAAACCGCCCCGTATCCTGTCGGAAGCGCAGCAATCGCTGAGTTTCACACGTCGCGCCATGTTCCTTGGCGCGGCGCAGGCCGGCGTCGGCCTGGTTCTGGCAGGACGAATGGCCTGGCTGTCGATTGCCGAAAACGAACGCTATTCGCTGCTGTCCGAAAGCAACCGCGTCAACCTGACGCTGATCCCGCCGCGCCGCGGCTGGATCGTCGATCGCTATGGCAAGCCGATCGCGATCAACCGCACCGACTTTCGCGTGGATCTCATTCCCGACCGTGTCACCGACGAAGCACGCGTCGTCGGCACGCTCGGCGATCTTCTCGGCCTCGATCAGGACGAGCGCGAACGTATCCTGACAGAGTTGAAGGATGCGGCGGGATATCAGCCGGTCCAGGTTTCGGGCGGGCTCACCTACGAACAATATGCCGCGATCAGCGTGCGCATGCCGGAGCTGGCGGGCGCGGCGCCGGCGCGCGGCTTTTCCCGCTTCTATCCCGACGGTGCCGCGGTCGGCCATCTTGTCGGCTATGTCGGAGCGGCATCAGCCGCCGATTACGAGAAGACGCGCGATACGCTGCTGATCACGCCCGGTTTCAAGGTAGGCAAGGCCGGTATCGAAAAGGTGCTCGATGCCGAAATGCGTGGCAAGCCGGGTGCCCGGCGCACCGAGGTCACCGCGCGCGGCAAGCTGGTGCGCGAACTCGCGACACGGTCGGACATCGCCGGCCAGACCATCAAGCTGACAATCGACGCCGGGCTCCAGGCCTTCGCCGCGCGCCGCATCGGCGTCCAATCGGGTTCGGCTGTGGTGATCGATTGCACCAATGGCGACATCCTCGCCCTCACCTCGATACCCAGCTACGATCCCAACAGCTTTTCCGACGGCATCAGCCAGAGTGAATGGGCGATGCTGTCGGATAATGATCACCTGCCTCTGCTGAACAAGGCGATGCAGGGACTTTATCCACCGGGCTCCACCTTCAAACCGATCACCGCGCTTGCGCTGCAGGGCGCCGGGGTCAATCCCGAGGAAGTCGTCTACTGCAATGGCGGTTACCAGCTTGGCAATCGGCGTTTCGCCTGCCTCGGTCGCCATGGCCCGATGAACCTGCACCGCGCCATCGCGAAAAGCTGCAATACCTATTTCTATACGATGGGCCGCCGCATCGGCATCGAGAAGATCGCCGAGGTCGCGGGCATCATGGGGCTGGGCAAGGAATTCCCGCTGCCGATGCCCTCGCAGAAGTACGGCACCGTGCCCGATGCCGAATGGAAGCAGCGCCGCCATAAGCAGCAATGGAGCCAGTCGGACACGCTCAACACCTCGATCGGTCAGGGTTATCTTCAGGTCACGCCTTTGCAGCTTGCCGTAATGGCTTCGCGCGTCGCATCCGGGCGTGCGCTGGAACCACGATTGATCGCCAGGCGCGGGGACGCGGCGGCGCCCCCCCCCCTTCCCTTTCTCCCAGAGCATGTCGCAGCCGTGCGATCGGGCATGGACGAAGTGGTGAACGGCAACGGTACCGCCGGCCGCAGCCGGCTCCAGCTCGACGGGATCAGGCTCGGCGGCAAGACCGGCACCGCACAGGTCCGCAACTTCAAGGGCGGCGCACGCAGCGGCTACGGCATTCCTTGGAAATTCCGCGACCACGGTCTGTTCATCGGCTTCGCGCCGGTCGACAATCCGCGCTACGCTGTCGCGGTGGTGATCGAACACGGCATGTCGGGATCAGGCGCGGCCGCGCCGATCGCGAGCGATTGCATGCTGTATCTCTTCGATCCGGCCAAGGCGATGGAGAAGCTGACCGGACTGGAAGCCGGCTGGGGCGGTGACATCAGCACGCGCATGACGGCGGAGGCCCAGGCTTATCGCGCCGCACGCGCCGCCGCCGCCGATCCGACGACAGCAGCCGCACAGGCGGAAGCCGCGGCAGCAACCGCAGCTAATGCAGCCAACGCCACAAACGCGACGACGCCACCCACCGCGCCCGCATCACCGCCAGCCGACAATGCCGCGCACAATGTGATCGAGGAAGCAGAATGAGCGGCCCTTCCTTCGTTCCGGCACCGCTTGCCCAATTGCCCTGGCGGTTGCTCATGCTGGTCGGCTTCATCGCCATTTTCGGGTTGGTCGTGCTTTATTCGGCGGCCGGCGGTCATCTGAAACCATGGGCCTTTTCGCAGGGGCTGCGCTTCATGGTCTTTGTCGGCATGGCGATCGTCCTGTCGCGCATTCCAGAGCGATTGTGGAAAGCGGCCGCCTTCCCGCTCTATATCGGCATATTGGTTCTGTTGATCCTGGTCGAACTGCTCGGCTTTGTCGGCGGCGGCAGCCAGCGATGGCTCGATCTCGGTATCATCCGCATCCAGCCATCGGAAATGATGAAGCTGGCGATCGTGCTGGCGCTGGCGCGCTTCTACGATCTGCTGCCCGTCGGCGATATCCGCCGATGGCGCGCCATCTGGCCGCCCGCGGTTGCGATCGGCGTGCCCGCATTCCTGGTGATGCTCCAGCCCGATCTCGGCACCGCGCTGATGATCGTCGCGGGCGGGCTCACCATCATGTTCCTGGCCGGGCTGCCCTTGCGTCTGTTCGTCGGCGGTGCGGCGGCACTGGCGGTGATCGCGCCGATCGCCTTCTTCTTCCTTCTCCACGATTATCAGCGCAATCGCGTGCTGATCTTCCTCGATCCGGAAAGCGATCCGCTGGGCGCCGGCTACCATATCAGCCAGTCGAAGATCGCGATCGGTTCAGGCGGAATATTCGGCAAGGGCTTCCTCAACGGTAGTCAGAGCCACCTCGACTATCTGCCAGAAGGCCATACCGATTTCGTCTTCGCCACCATGGCGGAAGAATGGGGCCTGCTCGGCGGGCTATTGCTGATCGCCGCCTTCATCTTCCTGGTACGCTGGGGCGTGACGCTGTCGCAGCGCGTCGAGGGCAAGTTCGCCCGGCTCGTCTCGGCGGGCCTCGCGACGACGATCTTCTTCTATGTCGCGATCAACCTGATGATGGTGATGGGCCTCGCCCCCGTCGTCGGCATCCCCCTGCCCCTGTTCAGCTTCGGCGGATCGGCGATGATGACGGTGATGATCTGCGTCGGCATCCTGATGGGAATCGAACGAGGCAACCGGACGCGGAGCCGATTCGGGTGACCCCGCATTTGCCGGGCACAAAAAAGACCCGGCAAAGGCCGATATTCCGGGGTCTGAGAGGAAGAACGAAAAAAGTCGCAACTTCCCATTTGCATCCCTGAAAAACCGGTGCTAACGGGCTGCCTCCCAACCGGCGGTGCTCACAAGCACCTGCCACCAAGGCCGGTACGGACGCATAGCTCAGTTGGTAGAGCAGCTGACTCTTAATCAGCGGGTCCTAGGTTCGAGCCCTAGTGCGTCCACCATCCTTTTCCTCATGATATCAAATATCTACGGAGCGGCCTGACGCCCGCATTCCGGTTTCGGACCGCGTCGCGGCTTGCAACTCATCAGGTCGATCAAGCCACAGCCACGCCCGCCGACAGCCGCGCCTCTTCAAGTCGACGATAGGGCTCAGCAAGATACGCCTCCGCCGCGGCGCGGACCTCCGGCGTCGCCGCTTTGTGTTTGCTTTCGATGTCGCTGCTGAACGCCTGAACCGGCGCCTTGGCATCCCTCCCGCCGGCCGCCCGCAACGACGCGCGTGCGTCGCCGTCCGGATCGATCCCAAAATGAGAGAGTATCTGCGCTTCCACCGCCCCCGGCAAAGCGTCGTAATTGATCAGCATTCCACCGCCGAGCGCTTGGTGCTCGATCGCCGCTTCCGCGATCTTCGCCAGCACGCGCGCCGCATAGTCCTCGACGGGCATAGCCTGGCCATCGGCGATCCCGAAATCGTCGATGAACGCTCCGGCGACAGTCTGCACGCCCCGCATGCGCATATGCGACACCAGGATCTCGACCGGATCCCGGTAGAGAAAAATCCATGGCGTGTCAGGAAAGGCGTGTCGCAGCAGCGGCAGTTGCAGCGTGTGCCAGCAGTCGAGCTTGACGACATAGTGCCGCGAGCCACCGATCCGATCCCGACCAAGCGCGCCGGCCATCGCCCGCAACACCTCAGCGCGAAGCTCGATCGGCACATCTGCGCGTAAACGAGCCCATTGGATCAGGTCATCGAGCGGCGGCGGCTCCGAAGCGACGATCGTGTCGTCCATCGCCGCCAGCATCTGCGCGACCAGCGTCGAGCCGCAGCGAGACTGATGGAATATGAAACCGTTTGGAACCGGCAACCCTTCCGACGGCATGCCTTGGGCAAAGCTCGACAACAATGTCCGATAACGCATCAACCGGTTGATCGGCCGCGGGCGAGCGCGCTGCAGCGAATCCATGAAGAAGGATTCGGTCAGGCGCCGGCCGGCAAAATGCACCCATTCCACGACGAGTTCGGCACCGCCCGCGATCACCGCCGACGGCAACCATTGCGGATCGGGCCAGCCACTCCAGCGCGGCGGTGTCGCATCGAACCGTGCCAGATCGATGGGCCCGGAAAACAGCGCGCTACGAACATCGGCAGCCGAAAGTGGAATGCCCTGCCCCATGGCAACCTCAGCGACGACGTCAGCAAAGGGGCCATCTTCGCAGATCGGTGCCAGGCGTCGTAGCAGTTCGGCATCATTCATCGCAAAATCACGAAAATGATCAAGCGCAGCAGCGACGTCGAGGGATTCAATACTGGTTGACATGGATGGTGAGCGCCGTCTTTCCAAGCGCCCCGCCAGCCGATAGTCTGGCCGAATATCGGGGCGTCGATCCCGGTCAGGGATATTCGACTATCATGCTCATCATGTCGCAACAATCCGATCACAGCTATGCTGATCGTTTGCGTCTGCCCCTGTCATTCGATCCGGTTCGGCTGCGCCAGGATCTTGAACGACTGGAGCGCGATTTGTGGACCCGGCATTATGTACCGCAGAATTACGAGGGTGACTGGAGCGTGCTGCCGCTGCGCTTCGCAAAAGGCGAAACTCATCCGGTGAGGATGATCTATTCCGATCCGACTGCGACCGAATTCGTCGACGGTCCCAATCTCGCCGCCTCCCCCTATCTGACGGAAGTGCTGGCCTCCTTCGACTGCCCCTTGAACGCGGCGCGGCTGATGCGGCTGACGCCAGGCTCGGTGATCAAGGAACATGACGACCATGATCTGGCCGCCGACTGGGGGAAAGCGCGCATCCACATACCGATCACCACCAATCCCGGCGTCGAATTCATGCTCAACGGCACGCCCGTCACAATGTTGCCCGGCACCGTCTGGTATCTGCGGCTCTCCGACCCGCACCGCGTTGCCAATCGCGGTACCGAGGATCGCGTTCATCTCGTCATCGATTGCCGGATGAGCGACTGGCTGGAACGGATGCTGCGCGGCAGCGCCTGAACCGCGTCAGCGCTCCACCCGATCGGGCGGCAATGGCCACAGCCGATCGACTGGACGTTCGAGCACGCGCGACGCCGCGGCATGCAGCACGGCGGGCGCTAGCCGGCCGGAGCGCGCAGCGCTTGCGATCCATTGCTCCAGGTTGCCGCCGGTCTCGACCCAGCGATCCTCGCGCAACAACCCGTACAGTCCGCCGGCAAGGACATGGATGCCGTCGTCGGCCTTGCGCCAGCGGTCCGCCGGATTGCGCGCGACGCCAAGCGCTTCGCTGATCAACTGGTCGACCGCCTCGCAGACATCCTCGTTCAGCATGCCGTCCAGCGTCGTATATCCCCATTTCGGATCATGTTCGCGAACGATACGCGGGATCAGCGGATCCTTCGCAAGCACGGCCAGCACCGCCTTCGCCGCGTCGCCGTCCATCGGAAACGGCGGATGCAACATTTCATGTGCCGCGATCCTCACCGTCGTCGCGGTGTCGTAATCGGCGGCCTGGAGGAATGTCTGGTCGAGCATCTTCGCGCCATGCGGCTTGGAAAAAGCAAGAAGCACGACATTGATCGTCGGATCGAAGCTGCGTCCGGTCAGCTTCTCCTGCCATTTGACGACGTCGTAGCCGGCCAGCGCGGAGGACACTTCCGCGATCCGCCCGGCAAACGCGACGCCGAGTTTCTTGCGCCGGAAGGCCGCGAAATCCGCGCGCTGCATCGCCTGGAAAACAGCGATCAACCTCGCCCCATGCCCCTTGAGCCAAGTGAAAGCCTCCACCTCCAGGTTTGGATTCCTGCGGAACGCCGGCGCAACGCGGCCATCAAGGTCGGACAGGGCGTCGATCACCGACTGGAGCGAGGTGATGCCAGCACCGCTGAGGATATTAGCGAGCGTCGGCCAGAGCAGCCCGAAGGACTGCTTCTGGGCCTCATCGGCCAGGCGCGGAATGTCAGCCCGGATATCCGCCGGAAGGCCCGGCGCGAAAGCGCCGACATCGTCCGCGTAGAATTGCAGGTAAAGCTCTTCTCCAGACAACGCTCCGAGAAAGGCGATCGCATCATATCCTTCGGATTCGATCACGTTCCAGCGCGTGCGCTTCGGGGTTGGCGATACCGCGAATGCGGGAATCGCGGGCAGAGCGAGCAGCGTCATGGCGCTGGCGATGAAATGGCGTCGGTTCATGCCGACACCATTAGCCCGGCCGTCAGGCAGCCGATTGAACGGACTTTGCCCTGAGTTCCGCCGGCGTGGTTCCCGCGATACCGCGAAGTGCGCGCGTCATATGCGCCTGATCGGCAAAACCGCTCTCCACCGCGATCTGTGCCAGCGGCCCCAGCGTCTCGGCGATCACACGCATCGCATGGCGGGTCCGCGCCTCCAGCCGAAAGCGTTTGGGGCTGACGCCGAAGGCACGGGAAAAACCGCGGCTGACCGACGCGGGGGAAAGTCCCATCATGTCGGCCCAAAGCCTGATCGAAAGCCCTGAATCGTCGTCGATCGCATCGGCCAGAAGATCCGGCCAGTCCGCGAGACGATGCGCGCCGGGCCTGATCTGCGCCGTCACGAAGGCGAGCGCCGCGACCGGATCGCGCGCCGACAGCTTCACGATGGTATCGACATCGTCGATCAACCCGGCGCGCTGGCCAAATAGCATGCGCGGCATTGGGAGGTTCAGAACGACGGTTTCGGGGGCGTCGAACGCATCGCGATGCGCCTCATGCGCACCATGGACGATGACGGTGCCCGGCCCTGCCCGCCAGCGCCCGCCATCCCCCGCTTCGATATATCCGCCCGCCACGACGATGGAGACATAGCCCGTGGCATGACGATGGCGCGGCAACGCACCGCGCTCATGACGGGTCAGGTGGCACGGTATTCCGTCCGGTCTTTGCGATTTCACAGGACAATAGGGATTGCGGCGACCCGTCATCCCAATCCTCTTACGGCAAAACATGGTGGCCAGCCTAGCCAACTTCGCATTATTGCATTATGAAATTCCATAATACAAAATACCATTGGGCCACCATGCAAAGCGCACATTCGACACATTGGCGTTTCGACGCCATCAGCAAACGATTGCCTCACCTGCCCTGGATCCACCGTATCCTCGTCGAAAACATCGTCCGCACCGATCCGGCAGCGGCTGAGTCGATCCTGCCGGACTGGATCGCGAACGGCGGCAGCGATGCCGAAATCGCCTTCTACCCCCGTCGCATCATGATGCACGACACCACGTGCGGTCCGGCGCTTGTCGACATCGCGGCGGCGCGCAGCGCGCTGGCGGAGCGCGGCGGCGACCCACGCCGGCTGAGCCCGGTGCTTCCCGTCGACGTCTCGACCGATCATTCGATCGCGATGGATCAGTTCGGCGTGCCCGATGCGCTGGCCCGTAATCTGGCGCAGGAAATGGCGCGCAACGAGGAACGCTATCGTTTCATGAAATGGGCGACGCGCGCGCTGGGCAACGTCACCGTGCACCCGCCAGGCACGGGCATCATGCATACGATCAACCTCGAGCGGCTGGCCACGGTCGTGAGCGAGATCGATCGAGACGGTTATGCCGAGCGCATTCCGGACACGCTGATCGGCACCGACAGCCATACGCCGATGGTGAACGGCATCGGCGTGCTCGGCTGGGGCGTCGGCGGGCTGGAGGCCGAAGCCGTGATGATGGGCATGCCGGTGATGATGCGCGTGCCGCGCGTCGTCGGCGTCTGCCTGTCCGGGCATCTGCGCACCGGCGTACTGGCGACCGATCTGGCGCTGCACGTCACCCATGTGCTGCGTGGCCGCCGGCTGGACAATCGCTTCGTCGAATTCTTCGGCTCCGGCGTTGCCACGCTCTCGGCGGGAACACGCGCCGTGGTCGCCAACATGGCGCCGGAATTCGGCGGCGCCACCGGCTATTTCCCAATCGACCAGGCGACGCTCGACTATCTGGCCGCGACCGGCCGATCCCCTGCCCATGTCGCGATGGTGCGGGACTATGCGCAAGCCAACGCGCTCTGGTTCGATCCGCAGGCCCGGCCAATCTATGACGAGACCATCGAAATCGATCTTGCCGAAGTCGCCACAGGCCTGGCCGGGCCCCACCGTCCGCAGGATCTGGTGATGCCGGCCGAAGTGCCGGGTTCGCTGCCCGACAACGCAAGCGCGGCCCGCGAGTTGCCGGACGGCGCCGTCGCGATCGCCGCGATCACGAGTTGTACCAATACTTCCGATCCCGCGCTGTTGATCGCGGCGGGGCTGCTCGCGCGCAAGGCCCGCGCCCTTGGGCTCACAGTGCCGCACTGGGTCAAGACCGTGCTGGCGCCGGGTTCGCCCGCCGCCGGGCGCTATCTGGAACGCGCCGGCCTACTCGGCGATCTCGAAGCCCTCGGGTTCGCGATCGCCGGCTATGGCTGCGCGGTCTGTATCGGTAATTCGGGTGCGCTCACTCCGCCGGCCCAGGCCGCGATCGACCGGGAGGCGCACCCCGTAGCCGTGATCTCAGGCAACCGCAATTTCCCGGGCCGGATCCATCCCGCGATCGAGCGCGGATTCCTGGCATCTCCGCCGCTCGTCATCGCCTTTGCGATCGCCGGTGACGTGAAGCGGGACATCATGACCGATCCGATCGGCGTCGATCGTGGCGGCAGGGCCGTGCATCTCGCCGATCTCTGGCCGTCGGAGGCGGAGATCGCGCACGCCCTGCGCGATGCGGCCGATGTCGCGGACTATGATACGGCCTATGCCGCCGCAGCACGCAATCCGGCATGGGCCGCGATCGACGCGCCGGAAAGCGCACTCTATCCCTGGGATCCGACATCGACCTATCTGCGGCGTCCACCCTTCGCCACGGCCGAGGGGCGGCGTAACCTGGAACGCTATCTCGCGCATCCGCTGATCGTGCTGGGCGACGACATCACCACCGATCATATCTCTCCGGCAGGCGCCATCCCCACCGGCAGCGCCGCCGCGCATTGGCTGGTCGCGCATGGCGAAGATCCGGCGGATCTGAACGTCTTCTCCTCACGCAGGGGCAATTGGGAAGTGATGCTCAGAGGCCTTTTCACCAACCGGACGGTGCGCAACCTGCTGGGCGACGCGATCCCACCCGGCGCGACGGTCCACGCCCCCAGCGCCGAGACACTGCCACTCAGCGACGCCGCCGAGCGTTACCGGCGGGACGGTGCCAGTGTCGTGATCGTCGCCGGTGAACGCTATGGCATGGGCTCGTCGCGCGATTGGGCTGCCAAGGGCGCAGCGCTGCTCGGCGTCCGCGCGGTGCTCGCATCCAGCTTCGAACGCATCCATCGCTCGAATCTGATCAATATGGGGATCGTGCCGCTTCGCCTGCCTGCTGACCGGCATCCTACCATGCTTCAGCTTGCCCCGGGCGACACGATCGAGCTCGATGCGACATCGATGGCGCCGCGCGCGGTGATCGCCGTCACGCTTCACCGCCGGAACGGCACTGACGAAAGCTTCACGGTCATGGCGGAAGTCGAGACCGCACTGGAGGTTGCGGTTCTGCGGAGCGGTGGCATCATTCCGAAAATCCTTGAGGGCGCGACGGCTGAAATCGTGATGTGACAGCTTGGCGACAGCAAGCCCTCCTAACCATTCGCGAAAGGCCGGATCGGATCGCGGCCGGGGGAGGCATTGCTGGAATGAGAAGTTCGCAATCCCAGACATTCTCTCGCCGCGGCTTTAGCGGGCTGCTGCTCGGCGGCGGCGCGACGATGCTCATCCTGCCAGGCCTTGGTGGCTGCCGGTCTCGGCAAGCGAGCATGGTTTCGGCGATCGACGGACTGCCGCGCGTCCGGCCGGAGATCGAAGGTGTCGATCCGCAGGCGATCATCGGCTTTCTGGATGATGTGAAGGCGGCCGGGCTCGAACTGCACAGTTTCATGCTCGCCCGCCACGGCAATGTGATCGCCGAAGGATGGTGGTCACCCTATCGCGCTGATCGGCCGCATATGATGCATTCGCTGACCAAGAGCGTCGCGGTCTCAGGCGTGGCCCTCGCGCTCAAGGAAGGGCGCTTCAAGCTCGACGACAAGGTGATCTCGTTCTTCCCGGACGAATTGCCGCCACAGGTGAGCGACAATCTGGCCGCGATGCGCGTACGCGACCTGCTGACCATGCAGACCGGCCATGAAAAGGAGATTTCGGGTTCGGTCTGGCGCCAGATCAAGACAAGCTGGGTCGCCGAATTCCTGAAGGTGCCGGTGGTCTACAAGCCGGGCACCAAATTCGTCTATACCAGCGCCGCGAGCTTCATGCTCTCCGCGATCGTCACCAAGGTGACGGGGCAGACGCTGCGCGACTATATGGAACCGCGCTTCTTCAAGCCACTGGGCATCACCGGCCTCACCTGGGACGTCGGCCCCGGCGGGATCAATCCCGGCGGCAACGGCCTGACCTGGAAAACGGCGGATTCGCTGAAGCTCGCGATGCTCTACGCGCAGAAGGGGCAGTGGAACGGCCAGCAGATCCTTTCGCCCGAATGGGTGGAGGCCGCAAGCACGCTCCAGGCCGGGAACCAGGACGATCCCGACGATCGCTACGGCTATCAATGGTGGATCGGGCCCGGCAAAGCCTATTACGCGCTTGGCCTGTTCACGCAGATGGCGATCGTCTTCCCCGAGCATGACGCAGTGCTCGCGATCACCGCCGCGATCGACGGCAGCAAAAAGCTGAAGCCGCTCATCTGGAAGCATTTCCCAACCGCGTTCGGCGAACTCGATCGCGCCGACAACGACAATGGCTATGCCGCGCTCAAGGGCCGGACCGACAATCTCTCGCTGCTGCCCGTGCTCGGCGCCCCATCCTCGCCGATCGCGGCCGAGATTTCAGGCAAAACCTTCACAGCCGCGCCCAATGCCGAGGGCATCACGGCGATGAGCCTCAGCTTCGACGGCGATCATTGCATCTTCAAGCTGACCGACGCACGCGGCGAGCATCAGGTCAATGTCGGCCTCGGGCGCTGGGTCGAGGGGCGGACAAGCATGACCGGCAACAAGTTGCATCACCAATATCAGCCGGATTCGATGGTCGTCGTGGCAGGCGGGCAATGGACTGCGCCCGACACGTTCGAAATGACCTGGCAATTCGCCGAAACCGCGTTTCGAGACACCGTCACCTGCCGTTTTGCAGGCAATGCGATGACCTTCGATCGCAAGGTCAACATCAATTCCGCAGATCTCTTCCTGCCCACCGTGCGCGTCACGCGCGCCTGATTTTCGGGGATCATCATGACGATTGTCCGCTCCAGCCGACCGGGCACCACGCGCCCGTGGCTGTTCGCCCTTGCCCTGCTCGCCCTGCTGATCGCGGCCATGCCGGCGCGCGCCAGCGAGGATACCGGCCCGACCAGCCTGCTCATCACCTATCGCAGCACGCCGGCGAACCGCCCCGCCTTTCGCGATTACCTCAAAGGGGCGGGTGCCGCGCGCTTCGAAGCGCTCAAGCGCGAAGGCGCGATCAAGAGCTACGAATTGCTGTTCAACTGGTACACTGACGCCTCGACCTGGGATGCGATGGCGGTGATCCGCTTCAATTCCTATGCCGATGTCGCGCGCTGGAAGACGCTGGAGCGTTCCAATCCCGGCGGCCTCGACGCACAGGGCCTGGCGCTCGCCCAGCCGCTGCTGACCGCGTCGGCCGATCTCGACTGGGAAGAAGGCACGGCCTCCGCCCCCGGCGGCAGCCGCGTCTTCTATGTCATTCCCTATGAATATCGCGCCGCCGACGAGTATCGCAAATATGTCGACGGCTATGTGATCCCACAGGTAAAGGGCTGGATGCGCGAAGGCATATTATCGCGCTACCGCATCTTCATGAACCGCTATCCCGTGGGCGATCGCTGGGATGCGCTGTTCATCTATGAATATAAGGACCTCGATTCCTTCGGCCGCCGTGAGCCCACCATCGCCAAGGTGCGCGAGCCACTGCGCAAGGAACCGGCCTGGGCCGCGCTCAACGCGATCAAGACGCAGATCCGTAGCGAAACGGAAAATGTGATCGCGGACGATCTCGCCGGTCGCTGATCCGATGACCGATATCCGCCCCGCCCTGCTTTCCATCCATCGCTGGATCGGCCTGGCATTCGGCCTGCTGCTGATCGTCCAGGCGCTCACCGGCGTCGCGATCGTCTTCCGCGAGGAGTTGAACCGGACGATCCACGCCGACGCGCTGACCGTTGTGCCCGGCGGCCCGGCGATGCCGGTCCAGCAGATGCTCGACATGGTGCGCGAAGCGCACAGCGATGCGCCGGTGGCGCGGATCGAATATCCGACGACGGCGGACGAAGCATTCCTGTTCCGGATCGAGCCCAAGGACGGTTCGCATCGCCGGATGGTCGCGGTCGATCCCTATCGTGGAGTCATCACGCGCGACGGCGAGTTGGGCGACTGGCCGATCGAATGGCTGTTCGAACTGCATCACGAACTGCTCGCCGGCGATACCGGCGCGATGTTGGTCGGCATCGGCGGGATCGCGCTGCTGTTCATGGCGCTGACAGGGCCCTTCTTGTGGTGGCCCGGCCGTGGCCGCATCCGTCAGGGCTTCTCTGTCACTTTCAGGGGCGGCGGCTATCGCGGCGCACGCGACCTGCACCGCGTCGTCGGTATCATCTTTGCGCTGCTGCTCGCGGTCTCCGCCTTCACCGGGATCGTGATGGTCTGGAAAGCCCCGCTCCAGCCGGTGATCAACCTGGTGGTGCCCACCATTTCCAAGCCGTCGGTCAAGGTGAAGGAACGCAGCGACGCTGCGCTGCTGCCGCTCGATCGCGTCGTCGCGGCCGCGATTGGCCATTATGACGGTGCGAAGGTGCGCAATGTCCGCTTTCCGGGCGGAACCGGTCGCGTCGTCAACGTCTTCCTGGAGGCGGACGACTATCCGCGCCCGCGTGCCAGCAACCAGATCTGGCTCGACGGCTACACCGCGAAGCCGCTCGGCACCTATGAAGCCGCCGCCAATCCGGCGGGCAACGGCTTTATCGACTGGATGCTGCCCATCCATAGCGGCGAATTCCTCGGCACGCCGGGGCGCTGGCTGTTCCTGTTCGAAGCGCTGGCGCTGGCCGGTTTCGGGCTGACCGGCTTCTGGATGTGGGTGGCGCGGCGGCGGCTTCAGGCGGCCACCCTCCCCGCCCTGCCGTTGCGCGAGACCATCCAGGTCCGCATTGCCCGGGTCTGGGACGAAACCGACATGGTACGCGCGATCGAATTGCACGCTGTCGATGGCGGGCCGCTTCCGTCCTTCACCGCCGGCGCGCATATCGATGTCATGCTCGGCGAAGGGCTGATGCGCCAATACAGCCTTTGGAACGACCCGGCGGACCGGACGCGCTATTGCATTGCCGTGCTGCGCGAACCGGCATCGCGCGGCGGTTCCGCCGCAATCCATGCGCTGGAACAAGGAACGACGCTCAGCGTCGGCATGCCGCGCAACAGCTTCCCGCTGGTCGGGGACATGGCGGAAACGCTGCTCGTCGCGGGCGGTATCGGGATCACGCCCTTGCTTGCCATGGCCGCGCACCTGCATGCGACAGGCCGGCGCTTCACGCTTCACTACGCCGCGCGCAGCCGGACGCACGCCGCCTTACTGAAGCAGATCGAACAGGCGCCCTGGGCCGACCGGCTGCGCGCCCATTTCGCCGGGCAACCGCGCTTTGACAGTCGCGCGGCACTGGACGCCGCGGGTCCGGATGCGCAGCTCTATGTCTGCGGCCCGGCGCGGCTGATCGACGATGTGATGGCGAATGCCCGCATGCTCGGCTGGGCGGAGGATCGGCTGCATGTCGAGCTGTTCGACGCGACCCACGCCCCCGACCCCGATGCCCGCCCCTTCGATATCGAACTGGCGCGCAGCGGACGGACATTGCACGTGCCGCCCGATCGCACCGCCGTCGATGTGCTCGCGGAAAACGGCGTCCGGATCGTTACCTCATGCAACCAGGGCCTGTGCGGTAGCTGCGCGACCCCGATACTGTCGGGCGAGCCAGAACATCATGATCGTTTCCTGACGCAGGCGGAACGCGAAAGTGGCAAAGTCTTCACGCCATGCTGCTCGCGTGCACGCACGGCGAAGCTGGTGCTGGATCTCTAAGCTCCCATCATTCCGCGCTCGCGATAATGAAATTCGTGGCTCAGCCCGGCCGGTGCTCCTCATCGATCCGGGTGGTGACGCCAGTCGCCACGATGGTGCGCGTCGCGTCGATGGAGGCATAGGTCCAGAAGATCGACATAGGGTCCGATGCGGAGACGTTGCGGAAGAAATGCGGCACCCCCGCCGGGATCCAGCTCGTATCGCCAGGCGACAGCCGGTGCTCGATCCCGTCGATCGTCGCCACCGCGTCGCCCGACAGCAACAGCACGCTTTCCTCGCAATTGTGGACGTGCAGCGGCACCGCCACGCCCGGATCGAGCATGGTGATGCCGTTGAGCATCTGCGTCGATCCCACGCCGGCGGTCACCAACGGGGTGGTGCGGATGCCGCCGCCGCGATCCTTCACCGGCAACGCGGCGGGATGGAGAATGGCAGGCAATGCGATCATGGTAGTTCGCTCCACACGGTTTTCATGTTGGTGAATTCGCGCAGGCCCGCCTCGCCCAGCTCCCGGCCATAGCCGGACTTGCGGATGCCACCGAAAGGCAGTCGCGGATCGGAGGCGACGATCGCATTGACGAACACCGCGCCTGCATCGATCCGACGCACCAGCGCCTCCGCCCGCTCTGCATCGCGAGTCCACAACGAAGCGCCCAGACCGAATTCCGTGGCGTTCGCCAGCCGGATCGCCGCATCCTCATCAGGCACGCGCATGATCGCCGCGAGCGGACCGAAGGTCTCCTCGCGACCGGCCGCCATGTCCGGGGTCACATGATCGATCACCGTTGGCGGATAATGAAAGCCGGGGCCGGGATCGGGAATACCGCCCAGCCGCAGCATGCCCCCCGCCGCGATCGTCCGCTCGACCTGATCGTGCAACGCGTCACGCAGATTTGCGCGCGCCATCGGCCCGATCTCGATCTCGCGGCACGCCACGACGAAGCGCTCGACGAATGCGTCGGCGATCGCGTCGACCAGGATGAAACGCTTGGCGTTGACACAGCTCTGCCCGGCATTGATGAAACGCGCCCTGACCGCCGCCTGCGCGGCGCGTTCGAGATCGGCATCGGCAAGCACGAGGAAGGGATCGGATCCGCCGAGTTCGAGCACCAGCTTCTTGATAGAGCGCCCCGCCTGCGCGGCGACAATCGCGCCCACCTGGGTCGATCCGGTCAGCGTGACCGCCGCGATGCGATCGTCCGCTATCAACGTCTCCACCTGAGCCGGATCGATCAGCAGCGCATGGAATAGGCCTTCAGGGCAGCCCGCGTCCGCCATCACATCGGCGATGGCGAGCGCGCATTGCGGCACATTGGCGGCATGCTTCAGGATCGCGGCATTGCCAGAGGCAAGCGCCGGCGCCAGGAAACGAAAGACCTGCCAAAATGGGTAGTTCCAGGGCATGATCGCCAGGATCGTGCCGAGCGGCTCGAACACCACCCGGCCCATGTCAGTCACCGACTGGTCGGCGAGCATCACCGGCGCCGAACGCGCGTAGAAATCGCAATTGATCGCGCATTTCTCGACCTCGGCTTCCGCCTCGGCAGCCGGCTTTCCCATTTCGAGCGTGATCAACCGTGCCAGTGCCGGCTTGCGCGCGCGCAGCACCGCCGCCATCGCTTCCAGCAACTTGACCCGTTCGGCAATCGCGACGAAGCGCCAATCCGCCTGCGCCGAGGCGGCACGATCGAGCGCCCGTTCCACATCGAGGGACTCGTGCCGGGAAAAACGGGCCAGTTCCATGCCCGTCGCGGGATCGATCGAAACGAACATCGTCAGAGCACCGCGCAAACCGCATGGGTGAAATCCCGCGTACCGAGCGTGCCGCCGATATCGCGCGTCCGGCTTGCCGGATCGGCCAGCGCAGCTTCGACCGCCGTCTCGATCCGACGTGCCGCATCGGCCAGATCGGCCCGTTCGTGGCGGCGCGCCAGCCAGTCAAGCAGCATCACCGCTGACAGGATCAGCGATGTTGGATTCGCGATCCCCTCTCCCGCAATGTCCGGCGCAGATCCGTGCTGCGCCTGCGCGACGCAGACATCATCGCCCGCATTGATCGATCCGCCCAGCCCGAGGCTGCCGGTCAGTTCGGAGGCCTCGTCGGACAATATGTCGCCGAACATGTTGGTGGTGACGATCACGTCGAACATATCCGGCGTGCGGATCAGCAGCGCCGCGGCGGCGTCGACGATCGTCTCGTTCAGCGTCACATCGGGAAATTCTTCCGCCACCTTGCGCACCTCGCGCAGGAACAGGCCGTCGGTGAGCTTGAGCACATTGGCCTTGTGCACTGCATGCACCGACCGCCGCCGCTCTCGCGCCAATGCAAAGGCGGCGCGCGCGACGCGGTTCGAGCCGCGCGCCGTGATCTTGCGGATCGCCAGGGCCGTATCGGCATCGGGCATGAATTCACCCGGCCCGGCATACATGTTACGGTCGGCATAGAAGCCTTCGGTATTTTCGCGGACGATCACCAGATCCATCGGCTTGCGCAGGATCGAAAGATCGGGCCGCGAACGGCACGGCCGGATGTTCGCGTACAGTTCGAACACGGTACGCAATTCCGCCGACGGATTGATTCCGCCTTCCGCACGCGCGGGATAATCATAATGCGAAACCGGCCCCAAGATGACGCCCGCCACCTCGCGAATGCGCTCCAGCACCGCCTTGGGCAGCGTCGTCCCCTGGTCCGCGAGACTGCTCAGGCCGATATCGCGCACCTCAAACTCCAGCCCGAGGCCGAGCGACGCATTGATCGTACGGAGCACCATCAACGTCGCTTGCGAGATTTCGGGACCGATTCCATCGCCCGGCAGAATGAGCAGTTGCATGAGACTATCCCTTCGTGATCACGGGCTCACTGACATATTGCATTTTGCATTACAAGTGAGCAATTTTGGAAGATCGCCCCGGATATGCCATGGCGTATCCATGATAACCGCGCAGGACACCGAATGAAGGAAAGCCTATCCACGCGGATCGCGCGCCAGATCACCGGGCATATCCGCGAGACCGGCCTTGCGGGGGGGCATCATCTCGTCGCCCAGGAACTGGCGGACCTCTTCAAGGTGTCACGTGCACCAGTGACCGCTGCGCTCAAGCAACTCGCCACAGCCGGCACCGTCACATTCCATCCCAATCGCGGTTTCTTCGTCGCAGAAGACGCAGCCGTGCTTTCCGCTCCCCCTGCCCAACCCGGCGACGAAGCACAGGAAGACCAGCTCTATTTCTCCATCGCGGAGGACTGGCTCTCCGGCCGGCTACCGGCGCGGGTGAGTGAGAACGAACTGATCCGGCTTTACGGCGCGACGCGGATCAGGTTGCAGGTACTATTGGGCCAGATCGCCGAAGAAGGCTGGGTCGCGCGCCTCCCCGGCCATGGCTGGGAATTTCAGCCTATCATCTCCAGCACCGGCGATTACGAGGCAATCTATCGCTTCCGCGCATCGATCGAAGCCGAAGCCTTGCGCCAGCCCGGATACCTGCCCGATCCCGACGCCCTGCAGGCCGCGCGCCAGCAGCAATACGATCTGCTCGACGGGCAGATGATGACTTTGCCCCGCGACCGCCTGTTCCAGATCAATTCGCATTTCCACGAACTGATCGTCGCCTGGTCGGGCAACAGCTTCTTCCTCGATGCGATTCGGCGGGTGACCCGCATGCGCCGGCTGATCGAATATCGCGCGATCGTCGATCGCGGTCGTGTCGGGCAGCAATGCCGCGACCATCTGGCATTGCTCGATATGATCGAGCGCGGCGATAACGAAGCCGCCGCACGCTTCGCGCATGATCATATCGCTGGCGCATGGCTCGCGAAGAAATCGCTGCCGCCAGCCGATGATAGCTGACCTATCTTTCTTGACAGGCTGATGACAGGCGAGCCGCCCTAAGCCTCAAAGACAAGGCGGGGCGGTCGTCGCACGCGCCAGCCGCCCTCGGGGGAAAAAGAGAGAGATGCTGGCAATATTGGCCTTCACCATGGTCGCGACGTTCATGACGCTGATCATGACCAAGCGGCTATCGGCGGTCGTCGCGCTCATCCTGGTGCCGACGCTCTTCGCGATCGCGGCCGGATTCACCCAGGGCCTGGGTGATATGATGCTCGCGGGCGTGCGTGAACTCGCGCCGACCGGCGTCATGCTGATCTTCGGCATTCTCTATTTCGGGCTGATGATCGATGTGGGTCTGTTCGATCCGCTCATCAAGACCATCGTCCGCATCGTGCATGGCGATCCGCTGCGCATCACCATCGGTACAGCGGTGCTGGCATTGCTCGTCTCGCTCGATGGCGATGGCACCACCACCTATATGATCACCGCGTCCGCGCTGCTGCCGCTCTACCGGCACATGAAGATGGACGTACGGATGATGGCCTGCCTCATCATCATGTCTGGCGCGGTAATGAACGTTCTGCCCTGGGGCGGCCCCACCGCACGCGCCGCCACCGCGCTGCGCCTCGATCCGCGCGACGTGTTCGTCGGGCTGATCCCGGCAATGCTGGTCACCGCACTCTGGGTCTTCTTCGTCGCCTATCGCTTCGGCATTCGCGAACGCCGCCGACTGGCCCAGCTCCCCGCCGATACCGTCGACGAGAATGCGACCGGCGAAGAGGTGGTGGCGCACGACGTCGGCGATCCGAGCGCCCGGCGCCCTCATCTGATGTGGGTCAATTTCCTGCTCACCGCCATCCTGATGGTCTGCCTGGTCGCCGGAGTGTTGCCGCTCGGCATCCTGTTCATGCTGGGATTCGCGGTCGCGATCATGATCAACTATCCGACGTTGCAGCAGCAGAAGGATCGGATCAACGCACATGCCGGCAATGCGCTGGCGGTGGCGAGCCTGGTGTTCGCCGCAGGCATCTTCACCGGCATCCTGTCAGGCACGAAAATGATCGATGCGATGGCAGCGACGATCATCGATTGCCTGCCACCGTCACTCGGCCCCTATATGGCGCCGATCGCCGCGATCCTCAGCCTGCCCTTCACCTTCCTGATTTCCAACGACGCCTTTTATTTCGGCATGCTGCCGATCCTGGCAGAAACCGGCGCGCGCTACGGTCTGTCGCCGATGGACATGGCGCAGGCGTCGCTCGTCGGCCAGCAGATCCATTTGCTGAGCCCGCTGGTGCCCTCCACCTATCTGCTCGTCGGCATCGCGGGCATCGAGTTCGGCGAGCATCAGCGCTTCACGCTGAAATGGGCGCTCGGTTCATGCGCGGTGTTCATGGCGGCCTGCTTGCTGCTCGGCATCTTTCCGCTGGCGGCGTGAACGGACACCGTCCGGCAATCGCGGTCGCCGGCGCCCTCAGCCCGGCATTCGCCTCACTTGGCCTTGCCGACCCCGGTGGACAGCGTACCGGCCTGCGCCATGCTGTTGTTCCATTCCTGCAGGAAGCGGCGGCGCTTGAGCTGGTCGAGATAGACCAGCAGCATCGGACCGACCCTGATCGCGCGCGCCGCCTTGCTGTCGGCACGCGTGCCCGCAGGCGTTGGAACGTCCGGACGCACCGGCGTCATGTATCGATCGGCGAGCAACGACTGTCCCTGGCGCGACAGCATGAAATCCAGGAACAGCTTCGCCGCGTCAGGGTGTGGAGCACTGCGCGGAATCACAGCGATGCGCGACATCACCAGCGTATAATCCTCCGGCATCACCACGCCGACGGCAGGATCGCGCGACTGACGCTCCAGCGCATAGGATCCGATGATATTATAGGTCATCAGGCTGCGTCCGTCGGACACGCGATCGAGCATTTCGCGGCTGGTGGCATGTTCGGTGGGACGCGCGCGACCCAGCGTCTCTACGAATTTCCACAAGTCGCGATTGGTATGCAGATCCCAGGTCAAATAGAGGAAGCCAGTTCCCGAAAGCTCCGGATCGTAACAGGCGATCCGACCGCGATAATGGTCGGGCGCATTGGCCAACAGCGCCGCGAAATCGGCATGGCTGCGCGGCACCGCGGCCGCAGGCATCAGCGCCTTGTTATAGGTGAAGACGATCGGCTCGGCCGTCACGCCATAGGCTTCATTCTTCCACACCGCCCAATCGGGCAACGCCGCCTTTTCCCGCGAGACATAGGGCTGGGCATAGCCGTCGTTCACCAGCTTGATCTGCAGATCCATGCCCGCGCTCCAAAGCAGGTCGGCACGCGGTGTGCCCGCATTGCTTTCGCGCATGAAGCGCTCGTAGAGTTCGCCGGCGGTGATATCGACATAGTCGACCTTCAGGAACGGATATTCGCGGCTGAACGCCGCCAGCAACGGCGCGACTTCCTGCGTGTCGGCCGTCGAGTAAATGGTGAGCCGCCCATCCTCCCGCGCCCTTTCCTCGACGCGGGCATAGGGCGCTTCATAGGCGGGCACGGAGACGATTGCGGCCCCGAGCAGCAGCAGAAAACGAAGCGGCTTGCCGATCATCCGTGTCTGTGTTCCGATTGCACGCGCTTCTTTCCCAAAAGGCGGTTCCAGATGCTATATTAGGGACTGATCGACGGGGGCGAAAGCGCTTCGCGCACGAGGGATACAGGACAGAAATGGTTCGACGCCGATCAAGGGGACGGGATCTTGGCGAGGGTTTTGCTGGTAGAGGACGACAAGGCGCTGTCGCGCGGGCTGGTGGCGGCACTGGGCGCGGAAGGCTATTCGATCGACCCCGCCTACGACGGGGCGTCGGCGCTGATGATGGCACGTGACGAGCCCTATGCGATCATCACTCTCGACGTCGGCCTGCCCGACATGTCCGGCTTCGAGGTGCTGCGTCAGTTGCGGCGCGAAGGCTGCAAGACCCCGATCCTGTTCCTCACAGCGCGCGATACGGTCGCCGATCGCGTCAAGGGCCTGGATCTCGGCGCCGACGACTATCTGCTCAAGCCGTTCGAGCCCCTCGAACTGGCCGCGAGACTACGCGCCCTGCTCCGCCGTCCGCCCGGCGACCCTTCGCCGGTGATCCGGATCGGCCGGCTGGAGATCGACCGTACCCGTTGCGTCGCATCGATCGACGGAGAGGCGATCGAACTGCGCCGGCGCGAATGGGTGGTGCTGGAACGTCTCGTCGCCCGGCTCGGCCAGGTCGTGACCAAGGACCGGCTGGCGTCAGAGGTCTTCAGCTATGACGAGCCCGTCGCGCCCAATGCGATCGAGGTGTACATCGCGCGATTGCGCAAGAAGCTCACGCCCCACGGCCCGGCGATCCGGACGTTGCGTGGCCTGGGCTACATGATGGAAGCCGACTGACCGTTGGCGTCCGCGCGGCGCACGTCCCTGACCCGGCGACTGTTGTTCGCGCTGGTCGTGCCGATGGCGGGGCTCGCGGTCGCGCTCGGCGTCGGCGGATCGCTGCTGATCGACGATATCGTCGAACGCGTGAACGATCGACTGCTGGCAGCATCGGTGCGTTCAATCGCGGAGACCCTATCCATCGAGGACGGTCAACCTTCGGTCGACCTGCCGCCCTTCTCGCTCGGCATGCTGGAGAATGATTCCCGCGACAATGTCTATTACAGCGTCCGCCTCGGCCAGCGGCTGATCACCGGCTATGGCGACCTGCCGTCGATCGCGGCGATCAAGCCCGACGAAGGCGACGCCAGCTTCGGCTATGCCGATTATCGCGGCATGCGGGTCCGCATCTCCGCGATCAAGCGCAGCCTGCCCAGCTTTTCCGAACCGATCGTCATCGAAGTGGCGGAAACGCTAGAGGCGCGCCGGCAACTGCGTGAACGGATGATGACGGGATTGGTCGTGCTCGAAATCATGCTGCTCGGGCTGGTCATGCTCATCCTGCCCCAGGCGGTGCGCCTGGGGCTGCATCCGCTGGAGCCCATGCGCGCGCATATGGAGACGCGCCGGCCCGACGACTTCGCACCTTTGCCCATGGCGTACGTGCCCAACGAACTTGGCACGCTGGTCAGCGCCTTCAACAGCCTGCTCGCGCGGCTCGATCTGGCGGTCGAGGGCATGCGGCGTTTCACTGCCGACGCATCGCACCAGATGCGGACGCCGCTCTCGATCCTGCGTGCGCATATCGCGGTGTTGCGCAGCGCGGGAACCGACAGCGAACAGGGCAAGGCATCGCTGGTCGATATCGAGGCGGCGACCGACCGGCTGCAGCGCCTTCTCGTCCAGCTTCTGGCGCTCGCGAGGGCCGACAGCATGCATCCCGCGCGCGGCATCGCGGCGGAGTCCGTCGATATCATCGCGCTGACGCGGCGCGTCGCGGCCGAACAGGCGCCGCAGGCACTGAAGGATGATGTGGAGTTGATCTTCGAATGCGATGCCGAGGAGCTTTTCGTGCGAACTTCCGAGGGCCTCGCGACCGAACTGATCGCAAACCTTGTCGACAATGCCGTTCATTACAATGAGCCCGGTGGCGAAGTGCTGATCGAAGTGCGTCGCACCGCCGACGCCGTTCTCGTCAGCATCGAGGACGATGGCCCCGGTATCGCAGCCTCCGATCGGGAAACGGTGTTCACCCGCTTCCGCAGGCTCGATCGCGACCAGTCTCGCGCGGGTAGCGGCTTGGGGCTCGCGATCGTGAAATCGCTGAGCGACGCGATCGGCGCCCAGGTGACGCTGGAAGATCCCCAACGCCGCAAGGGATTGCGTGTCCAGATCCTGTTCCCCGGCCAAGACTGAGCCTTGCCGCGACAGCATGATGTCAGCCGCCCTGGCTAAAGCTTGCCGCGCAAGCGGCGGATAAGCCGTCGCGGCCGCATTGGTTGGGGATGCCTCTTTGAAACTGCTTCTTCAGATCTGCGCCGGAGCGGCGGCCCTGCTGGCCGCCCCTGCCGTCGCCAACGGCCCGCTTTACAGCCTAGACCACGAAACGACGCTGCCAAGCACCGATACAGATTGGGATTACAGCAAGCTCGATCCAGGTGGCTCGCGTCTGTTCATGGCGCGCCGCAAGGACGGGCTGGTCGTCTATGACGTCGACAGCCATCGCCAGATCGCCGTCATCGAGAACTCGGTCGGCGCCAACGGCCCGCTGCTGTTGCCCGCGCATAATCGAGGCTATGTCGCGATGACCGACGGCAGCCTGCTCAGCTTCGATCTGAAAACGCTCAAGGCGATCGACCGGATAAAGCTGGCGCAGGACGGCGGACTGAACGGTGCGATGTACGATCCCGCGACCGGCCAGATAATCGTGGTGACGGGCCAGCGACCGCAGACGTCAACCTGGTACCGGATCGATCCCGCGAGCGGGCGTCTGCTGGGTACAAAGAGCTTTCCCTTCACCAAGATGGACGACCCGGCGAGCGACGGACGTGGCAACCTGTTCGCTCCGGCGCGCTACGACAACGTCATCCTGAAGCTCGACGCCAAGACGCTGGAAGAAAAGGCGCGCTGGACCGTCGGCGACTGCATCCAGCCCACAGCCGTCGAATACCAGGCACATGGCAACCGGCTGCTTGTTGGATGCCGTGGTGACAAACCGGTATTGCTGGCGATCGACGCAGACACCGGCCGGATCGTCGCGACCGTGCCGATCGGCCGTGGGATCGACGGGCTGGCCGTCGACGAGCGCCGCCACCGCATTCTCACCTCGAACGGAGTCGACGCCAACCTCTCGGTGATCGAACAGAGTGGCGCGGACGGTTACCGCCTGCTTGGCAATGTGATGACGCGGCCGAACGCGAAGATCATGCAGATCGACGAACGCGATGGTCGGCTGTTCATCGTCACGGCCGACCACAGTCTGATCGCCAGCGACAAAGGTGGAACGCCCGTTCCCTATTACCACCCCGATCGATTCACCGTGCTCACTTACGCACCCCGGTGAATCCATGCCGAACCGGGCGGCCGATCATCGATCAGTCGCCCGGAAACGCAAATTTCAGGCGCAAGCCGAGGACCAGCGCGTCGCGCCGCAGCGGCTCCCAGCCTGGGTTGATCACATATTGCACGTCGGGCTGGATCGAGAAACTGGGGCTGATCTCGCGATCATAACTCAGTTCGATCGCGGTTTCAGCGCGGTCCAGCACCGCCGTGCCATAGGCATCGTCGCCAAGCCGGGCATGGGCAACAGCCAGGCCGACACGCGATCCATCGCGTCCCCAGGTCACACCGCCCCCCACATAACGATCGATCGGATTGACGCGGCCATCCGCGATACCGACACGGATCCACGCATCTAGCTTGTCAGTGACGGAGCCCTCGATCAGCGCATAAGCGCCGCGACTGGCGCGCAGCCTCTCCGGGGTTCCGCTCAGCGTGTCGAAACGCGAGGTATAGGTCCACAGCCCGAGTTGGGCATTGGCGCTCTCTCCGAGCTTCACGTCTGCCTCGGCGACGATCAGCGCGCCACGCTGGCCGGGAAAGCGGATCACCACATCACGTGGGTCGACATGCGATCCGGCAATCGCGTCGAACACGCCGAGCCGCAATGTCCGGCCGGGCCGTTCCGACTTGATCATGAAGCCGATCGACGTGGCGGGGAAGATCGACGGGCCATTGACACCCGATTGCGAGAATTCCGGTCCCACGCCGTGCGAGCTGTTGATGAAGAAGGCGCCGACATCCTGAACATCGAACTCAGTGTTCAGGTCGATCAGGCCGCCCTTCACCGACGTGCCACCATTACCCACCGGCACTGACAACCAGGCTTCGAGCAGGCGCAGGCCGCGCCGCGCCTCGACATTGCTGACAACCTGGCCATCGCCGACATGCCGGCCGGAAAATTCCGGTCCCTGGGTGAACATGAGATCGGCGAACCCGGTTACGCCGTCGAGACCCGCCTTGCCGCCGTCGAACTCGGCAATCAGATCGGCACGCCCCATCCAGTCGACGCCACGATCCTCGCCGCCATCGACCAGCCCGAATATGTCGGTGACATAGCTGCCCCTCACCGTGACGGGCTTCTCCTCGCCTTCCTTGGCCTTCACCACCTCGGCGCTCAGCGCGAGCCCCGCGGCGCACAGGCAATGCTGCAACCCAAATCCGCGAAGCATCAGTATCCGTCCTTCCACATGTCAGATCGCTCCCGCCAGCGACCCAGGCGACCAGCGGACATTGTCTTCGACCATGACGTCGAGCGCGCGCGCCGCATCCTCGGAAAGCGCGATTTCGCCATCGGAAACCCTACCCGGAGCCATGACCACCCGAAAACGGTCAAGTATGGTGTTGCACACCAGATAATCCGGCGCATCGGGTTCGGCCGCGGGAGAAAGTGCCGTCAGCGGCCCCTCTCGGCTAAGCCGGACGGTGGCGATCGATTCGCGATCACAATGGACTTGCGGCCCTGCATCGAACACATCGACATAGCCCTCGAAACGGAAACCCTCGCGCTTGAGCATCGCCATCGCAGGTGCGCTGTCCTGATGCGGTTTACCGATCACCTCGCGCGCGCTTTCGGGCAGCAGGTTGATGTAGATCGGGTGCTTGGGCATCAGGTCCGCTATGAAATCGGATCCGCGCAGCGCACTGATGCGATCGGCGGTCGCGAAATCCATGCTGAGGAAGCGCGCGCCCACCGCGTCCCAGAAAGGACTATGCCCTTCGGCATCCTGCCAGCCACGCATTTCCGCCATCAGCAGCGGCGAGAACAGGTCGGGAAAGGCGGCCGCCAGCATATAGCGACTGCGCGCGAGCAAGCGCCCCGCCCCCGTCCCCTTGAGTTCGGGGCGCACCGCAAGCGTGCCCACTTCGGTCGTGCCGGTGTAATCATTGGCAAGCGACAGCATCTCCACCGTGCTGTCGATTCCGAGCGCCTGCGAGCGCTGAACCAGCTTCAGCCGCTTATACGAGAAGAAGCCATAAGGCGCGCCGACATGCGGATAGAGCGCGGCAGTGCCGAGCAACGCGCCGCTCGCCGGATCCTCCAGCACGAGCAGGAAGTGCGCCTCGGCACGCTCCACCGATCCCCTGAAACTCGCGACTGATCCCTCGACTTTCGCCGCCAGGCTTTCGCGATCGGCGGGCAAGGTCGTCATGCCCGGCCCCAGGCTTTCCGCAAGATCGACCAGCGCGTCGAGATCCCGCGTCTCTATCGGCCTAACCGCCCACATCAGCGTCCACCCTTTCCATTCGCATAGCTTTTTACGAGGCGGTACAGGAAGGCCCGCGCATCGAGCAACGACTTGACGCGAACACGCTCATCCAGGCCGTGCACGCCATTGCCATCCGGATCGACGAACACCGCCGATATGCCATAGGTGGGAATGCCGGCGGCGAGCAGGAAACGGCCATCGGTCGCCCCCGTGGAGATGCTGGGAATCACGGGCACGCCCGGCCAGATATCCTTCACGATCGCCTCGACAGGGGCCATGATCTCACGCGTCAACGGCGGCGCGGGCGAAACAGGCCCGGGTTCTCCATCCAATGCGATCTCGACCGAAGGGTCCGCGCCCGCCTGAGCCAGCACCCTGCGAATGTCTTCAACCGACTGGCCCGGCAGGATCCGGCAATTGACATTCGCCTGGGCATGTTGGGCCAATGCGTTGGGGGCATGACCGGCGTTGACCATCGTCGAAACGCAAGTGGTCCTGAGCGTCGCGTTCCAGACCGGCGAGGCGTCGGAAATGCGTGCATAGGCGGCGGCATCAGCCGTGCCCGCCCCGATCGCCTGCATGTCTGCGCGCTGCTGCCCTTCGTAAAGCGCGGCGGATTGCGCGAAGAAGTTGCGGGCGACCTCGCCCGGCGCGACGGGGAAGGCGAATGCACCGATACGGCCGAGCACATTGGAGAGCCGGGTGATCGCATTGTCCTTGCCCGGACGCGAGCTGTGCCCGCCCGGGCTCGTCGCCACCAGCTTGTAATCCTGATAGATTTTCTCGCCCGCCTGCACGCCGAACAGCACGGGCTTCCCTGCAGCATCCAGAAAGCCCTTGCCGCCCTCGTTGACGGCGAAGCCGGCCTTGAGCGCATCCGGCCGGGTCTTGAGCAGATATTGCACGCCGTTGAAGACCGAATCTGTCTCCTCTCCGCACGTCAGCGCAAGCTTGATCGTACGTCGGGGCTTGAATCCTTCTTCACGGTATCGGACGAGCGCGTCGACAAAGGCCGACGCCATCGCCTTGTCGTCGATCGCGCCGCGCGCGTAGAAATAGCCATTCCCCTCGACCAGCTTGAACGGATCGCGTTTCCAGTCGGATCGTTTCGCCTCGACCACGTCGATATGCGCGACCAGCAGGATCGCGGGCGCTTTCGCATCGCTACCGGGCAAGCGTGCGATCAGGTTGCCCTGTTTCGGAAAGTCAGGCGAGACGACCACCTCCGTATCGGCACGCGGCACGCCGGCCGCGATCAACCGGGCCTGCATCTTTTCCGAGGCAGCGGTGCAGCTTCCTTCAGAGAGCGTCGTGTTGGTTTCGATGAGTTCACGATAGAGATCGCGGAAGCGCGCCTCGTCATCGGTCGCGAACGCCGGCACGGCGGCCGCCAGTCCAGCGATCGCTGTCAATCCGCGCATGATCCTGGACGTTCGGTGCACGATTATCCCCCTCTTCATTCGTTCGTTCGCGATGACGGCCAGTCTGACCGTTCTAGACGTGAATCCCTTCATCGCGCTGTTGCATCCGGGCCAGTCACTTGCGCGATCGTGTCCATGAAGGCGAAGCTCTTACGGAGCGCGACCAGATGCGCATCGCGCGTCCCTTCCGGAGTGCCGCGCATCCAGCCATGATCGGCACCGGGAATGAACAGCGTTTCGACACGATTGCCCGTGGCGCGCAGCCGTTCCGCCATCTTCATCGACTGCGCGGCCGCGATCGTGGTGTCGCCCGTACCATGGACCAGCAGCATCGGCGGCGCGCCTTTGGGAATATGCGCGATCGGGCTGGCCGCCCTGGCGGACACGGCGCACTCCCCTTCGCATCCGAGCAACGCCGCCACATTGGCCGATCGATACTCCGACAGGTCGAACGGACCGTACCATGCGACGATGCCCTGAACGCAGTCGGCCTCGCCCGACGCCTTCGTCACGTCGCCACGCTCGGTGCGTCCGGTCGACGGCTCGGGTGCGAAGGCGGGATCGCCGCAGGCCAGCCCCGCCATCGTCGCCAGATAGGCCCCGGCCGATCCGCCCCAAAGAATCACGCGGACCGGATCGATGCCATAGGCACCCGCATTGGCGCGCAGATGACGAACCGCCGCGCGAACATCCTTGATCGCGGCGGGATAACGCGCTTCGCCGCTCAACCGGTAATTGACCGAGGCGACGACATAACCTCGCGCCGCGAGCGAACCCAAAACGCCCGGCCAATCGGCAAAGGCGGCGGAGGTCCGTGCATCACCGCGGCTCCAGCCGCCGCCATGCACCCAGATCACCAGTGGACGACGCCTGTCATTACCGCGTGCGGCGTGACGGTAGAGATCGAGCGTCAGCGGGCGATAGCCGACGAGATTGGCATATTCGACATTGGGCAGCGCGACGATCCCATCCGGGAAACGCGCCGGCGTGTCGGGGAAACGATCGTCCCGCACCGTCGCCGCTGCGATTTTGGTCGTGATATCGCGCCCGACAGGCGCGGCGGATGCCGCCGTGGCAGTCACCGCCATCGCCAAGACAAACCCGCGCATCGTTCCTCCTGCTCCTAGAGACGATCCAGCCCATACCGAACCGGACCGCCTCCCAATTTTTCCGTCCTCGCGGCAATTCCCGTGCCGTCAGGAGATTCCCCACGCATCGAAACCGCTCCGTTGGGAACATCATCGCCATCGAGCCTGTCACCCGCCTGTCAGCGCAGCCCGCTCGGCCAGACGAGCGCGACCAGCAGCCCGCCCATCGGCGACCGACCGAGCGCGATACGTCCCTGCGTCGCCTCAACCAGATCGCGGACGATCGAAAGGCCCAGGCCATGCCCCGGCCCCGCCTCGTCCAGCCGCCCGCCCCGCACGAGCGCGGCGGCGGCATGATCTTCCGCGATGCCGGGGCCGTCATCCTCCACCGACAGCGTCACGCCATCTGCGTCGGCGCTCCCGGAAACCTTCACCACCCGCCGGGCATGGCGCGCGGCATTCTCGATCAGCGCGCCGAGCAGTTCGGCAAGATCCTCGGCGGCGACCGGCGCGCGCAGCCCTTCGGGAAAGTCGCTATCGAACACGATGCGCTCGCCATGTTCGGTGCGCTCAATGACGCTGATCACGCCGTCGGTCACTGTTGCCGGACAGGAATCGGCGATTTCCGCCGCACCGCGCGCGGCGGAAGCGCGCGAGCGGGCAAGCTCGGCCTCCAGCGCGGCGCCAACCGCCGCGATCGCGCGATCGAGGCCATCGGCCGCCTCTTCGGCCCCGGCTGCACGCGCACGCCGGCTTTGCGCCACCAGCACCGCGAGCGGAGTCTTCAGGCTATGCGCCAGATCCGCCGCGCGCTTCCGCGCGCGCACCAGGTCGGCCTCGCGCGTGCCCGCCAGCGCGTTGATGCCGCGCGTCAACGGGCTCACCTCGCGCGGATAATCGTCTGAAAGGCGGGCCGCCGGACTACGGCGCAACCGGTCGATCTCCTCCTGGATACGCGCGAGCGGGCGCAGGCCGAGCCCGACCTGCGCATAGGCCGCGACCGACAGCGCCAGCCAGAGCAAGGCCAACGATCCGGCCATTTCGCGTCCGAATTCGGAATAGGCGATTTCGATCTCGCGATTGTCCTGCGCGACCTGCACCAGGACCGGAGGCCCGGTTCGATCGGGCCGGATCATCCGGCTGACGATCAGCAGCCCCTCTCGGAACGGCCCCATTTCGTGATCGGTGGTCCAGTTCGTCGCAGAGGGCCGTGATGGCTTGGGCAGCGATTGATCCCAAAGCGAGAAAGACCGCTGCGCACCCGTCGGGGTGGCAAGCTGCCAGTAGAGTCCGCTCGCCAGGCTCTCGAAACGGCTATCCTGTGGGGGGGAGTCGGCCACAGGCACTCCGTCCGATCCGATCCTGAGATCGGCGACCAGCATTTCGGCGGACCGGATCAATGCCTGGGTTTCGCGCCGCTCGACATGGCGCTGGAACAGCCAAGTCATGCCGAGCCAGGCGAGTGTCAGTGCGGCGAACAGGCCGATCGCCGCGCCCAGCAAAAGGCGCAGGCGCAGCGAGGCCAACTTCAAGGCCCGAACTCTTGCAGCATGTAACCAAACCCACGCCGCGTCTCGATCAACTCCGCGCCCACCTTGCGCCTCAGGCGCGCAACCAGTGCCTCGACCGCGTTGGCGTCGCCCGCATCCTCCACGCCATACAGCGCTTCGGCGATCTCGCCGGCGGAGACCGGCTGGCCCGGCCGATGCGCCAATATGTCCAGGAAGCGGAATTCGAGCGGCGACAGGCGCACCGGGCGGCCGTTGACCGTCGCCATCATGCGGCTGGTATCGAGCGCGAGCCCACCGACATTGAGCACAGGCGACAGATGGCCGGCGGTCCGCCGGATCAGTCCGCGCACGCGCGCGATCAGTTCGCCGGTGGCGAATGGCTTGGCGAGATAATCGTCGGCGCCCGCCTCGATCCCCTCGACCTTCTCGGTCCAGTCGCTGCGTGCCGTGAGGATGATGACGGGGAAGCTCCGACCGGCGGCGCGCCAGCGCTTGAGCACCGTGAGCCCGTCGAGCCGTGGCAAGCCGAGATCGAGCACCGCGACCGCATAATCCTCAACGTCGCCCTTGAACCAGGCGTCCTCGCCTTCGACGGCATGATCGACGAGGAAGCCGGCCGCACTCAGCGCGTCGACCAGATCGGCGCCGACATCGGGATCATCCTCGACGAGCAGAAGGCGCATCAGTCGTCCTCGATCTTGATCAGCGCGCCGGTGCGGGCGTTCAGCTCGACCTCGCGCACGCGACCGCTCGGGGCCAATATCTTGACCTCATATTTTATCCCCCATTTTTCAAGCTCGAGGTCGACCTTGATGACGTCGCCGGGCACCAGCTTTCGCGCGATCGCGATCGCCTTGGGCAGCGGCATCAGTTCGCGACGCTTCATCGCGGCGCGGATGATCGCCTGCTCCTCCTTCTTGCCTTCTATCCGTGGTCGATCAGTCGTCTTGCCCGCCAGCGACGGGGCCGCAAGCAAGCCGCCACCCGCCATAAGGACGGACGCGATTCCGATGCAGCGCAGAAGGGCATGGGTCTTCATATCGCCCTGCTAGCACGAATTTGCTGACGCGCCGCTGACGGCGCGTGCCGGGCGTGCGTCAGCAAGCATCAGGCAAAGGGCGACGAGCATCGAACAGGGAGTATCGACATGTCGTCCACATCGCGCGCCGCTATCGGAACCATGGCCTTCATGGCTGTGGCCGCGATCTCCACGGGATCGGCGCTCGCGCAAACCGCGGAACAGGCGGGCGTCACCGCCTTCGACGCCGATTATTTCGCGCGTTCGCAACCAGCCTCGGCGCTCGACATGGTCAACCTCCTCCCTGGATTTCGTCTTGCCGAAGGCAATGCCGAGCTTCGCGGCTATTCCGGCGCCGGCGGCAACGTCCTGATCGATGGCCAGCGGCCAGCCAGCAAGCAGGATACGCTCGAGACCATATTGAAGCGCATCCCGGCGCGCAGCATCGTCCGGATCGAACTGATCCGCAGCGGATCGGGTTTCGACATGCAGGGCCATGCAATCCTCGCCAATGTCGTGCGCAATCGCTCGGCGTCGCTCAACGGCCGCGTCGAGGCCGAATATGCCAATTACCGGCATGGCTATGACGCGCCACGCGTTGCGGGCGAACTGCGCTATGTGAACGGCGACCGCATCATCGACCTGTCGGGTGCGATCTATCGCGAGATCGACGACGAGCATGGCTTCGGCATCCGCAACCGCTATGCGGCGGACGGCGCGCCCGTCCGCCTCGCCACCTATGGCCAGCCGGAAGGCAACAATATCCGCGAGGCGGCCGCGAGCTATCAGCAGGGGCTGGCCGGCGGCACGGTGCGCCTGAACGGTCTCTACAAGATGAAGAAGATGTTCGCGAACATCAGCGACGCGGTCACCTTGCCCAGCCGCTTCGACGCATCGGGCACCGAGCGGGTGAACACAGAGGCCACCGAGCTCGGCCTGCATTACGACCGCGCACTCGGCGCGCGCACCCAGCTCGAATTCCTGGCGCTGCGCCGGACCACCGGGGTCGACGGCACCGACAAATCCTTCTCCCCCGGAGGCAGCGACGTGACGCGCGAGAATTCCGACGCGACCGAAACCATCGTCCGCACCGTGATCCGCCATCAGGCGGGCAGCCTTTCCTTCGAAGGCGGCGTCGAAGGCGCGCTCAACACGCTCGACAGCCGCAATGTGCTGGAAGAGGACGGGGTGGATATCCCCCTCCCCGCCGCGAACGTCCGTGTCGAGGAAAAGCGCGCCGAAGCCTTCATCATCACGACGTGGCGCGCAGCTCCCAGCCTGACCGTCGAGGCGGGCACGCGGTTCGAGATGTCCCGGCTGACGCAGAGCGGAGACAGCACGCTCAGCAAGTCGCTGTCCTTCCTGAAGCCGCGCATGCTGGTGCGCTGGACGCCGTCCAAGCGCGACGAGGTGCGCGCGCTGGTCGAGCGCGTGGTCGGCCAGCTCGATTTCGGCGATTTCGTCAGCTCCGCCTCGCTCACGGGCGGGAACGTCACCGCCGGCAACAAGGATCTGGAGCCCGACAGCCTGTGGCGGAGCGAGCTCGCTTGGGAACATCATATCGGCAACGGATCGGTGGTACTGAAAGCCCGTCACGAGGAGATCAGCGACGTCGTCGACCGCGTGCCGGTTTTCGACGGAGCCAGCGTGTTCGACGCGGTCGGCAATATCGGCGACGGCAAGCGCGACCAGCTCCAGATCGATCTGAACATGCCGCTCGATCAATGGGGCCTCAAGGGCTTCACCGTGCAGGCCAACGGCGTCTATACCCGCAGTCGCGTCACCGATCCCGTCACGGGCGAACGACGCGGCATTTCCGAAGACAAGCCGATCGACGCCAAGGTCAGCCTGACCCACGACCTGACCGCACTGCGCCTGCGCTGGGGCATCAACTATGTCCTGGCGGGCAAGGAAACCAGCTACAAGATCAACGAGATCGAGGTCGATCGCGTCTCCGACCGCGTCGACCTGTTCGTCGAATACAAGCCCGACGACAAATGGACGCTCCGCGCCTTCGCCAAGAATGTCACCGGCAGCCCGGTGGTGCGTACGCGGACGATCTATACCGGCCTGCGCGACACCTCACCGCTTAAATATCTCGAATTGCGGCGGCTCAACAGCGGTCCTTATTTCGGCCTGACCGTGCAGCGCGCGTTCGGCGACTGAAGATGCGCGTGCAAGGCTGGTGACAGCTAGTCCCGTCTAGCCTCCCCCCGGCGGACCATGCCGAGGGGGAGAGTGAGATGAAGATCAGGTCGTTTGCCGCGCCGGCATTGTTGGTGGCCACACAGCTTTGCTGCGCAGGCGTCCAGGCCGCACCCGCCAAACCCAGAGAAGGACGTCTGGACGCCTCGATCGACACCGAGGCGCAGGATCTGCAGACCCGGCTGGAAGCGATGCGCCACGATCAATATGCGATCCAGCAGCAACTCTACGCCGTGCAGTTTAATCAGAGCTATGGCGATCGCGTCAGGATGCAGCAACTACTCTACCCCAATCGCGACGGAGACATCACGCCCGCCTATATTTTCACTGCGCGGAACCAGCCTGAAACCGGCGCGCCAGCCCGCAGCAAGCCCGGCCTCGTGATCGTCCATGGCGGCTATCATGGCAATCTGGACAACAATATGTTCGTGCTGATCGCCAACGCCGTCGAGCGTGGATATGTGGTGATCTTCCCCGAATATCGCGGCAGCCGCGGCTATGGAAAGGCGCATTACGACGCGGTCGATTTCGGCGGCAAGGAAGTCGATGATGTCGTCGCAGCGGGCGAGCATCTGCTCAAGACCCATCCGGAGGTCGATCCGGCGCGGCTGGGCATCTATGGCCGCAGCAAGGGCGGCATGATCACGCTGCTCGCGATCGAGCGATTTCCCAAGCTGTTCGCCGCCGCCGTGCACAATGTCGGACTGGCCGACATGGTCGCGTACATGGCCTATAAGCCTGCCTTTCGCGGCGACGATATCGCCAAGCAACCGCGTTTCGGCGGCAAGGGTCCATCCGAGGATCTGGTTCCCTATATCGACGTCTCGCCGATCAACCATGTCGACCTGATCGAAACGCCCTTGCTCGTGCAGTCGACGACGGGCGACAGGACCGCGCCCGTCCAGCTCCACGCCGGGCGACTGATTGATGCGCTCAAGGCACGCGGCAAGGTCTTCGAGTCCAAAATCTACGACATGGCGCCGGGCGGCCATCTCTTCGCCCAGGCGGACAGCGACGCGGCGCGCGATGCGCAGGCGGCGGTATTCGATTTCCTTGGGCGATATCTCAAGCGCTGAACATCAGCGCCCGGCGATGGCCGACAGGAACGTCTCGAGCCCGATATTGCGGCCGCACAGAACGATCGCGACCTTCGCGCCGCGATAGCGTTCGGCCGCTGCGATGAAGCCCGCAAGCGCCACTCCGGCCGCACCTTCGACGATCCAGCGTTCGGTGCGCGCGATCCGTGCCATCGCATCGGCGATCGCAGCCTCGCCCACCGTCACCATGTCGTCGATCACCGCCTTGCAGATCGGATAGGTGACCGAACCGGCCTCGATCGCACCCGCCGTTCCGTCCGAAAGCGTCGGCCCTTCCTCGACATCGACAATCCCGCCCGCCTCGATCGCACGCAGCATACAGGGCGAATTTTCGGGCCAGCAGCCGACGATACGGAGGTCGGGCCGCAGCGCCTTCAATGCCGTGCCGGTGCCGCCGATCAGCCCGCCGCCGCCGACGGCGATGAACACCGCGTCGAGGTCGGGCGCCTGGTCGAACAGCTCCATGCCCAGCGTGCCCTGCCCCGCGACGATATCGAGATCGTTATAGGGGGAGACATAGGTCAGCCCTTCGGCAGCGGCCGCCTCGCGTGCACCGGTTTCGGCCAGGATCGGCGGCCCGTCGACCAGTACCAGTTCGGCACCCAGGGCCCGTATCGCATCGAGCTTCGACGGCACCGTCGAAGCCGCGACATGGACACGCACGGGAATACCCGCCAACCGCCCCGCCCGCGCCGCCGCCTGGCCATGATTACCCGTCGATGCGGTGACGATACCGCGCGTGTCGCCGGCTTCGGCCAGCAGCCGCAGCTTGTTGGTCGCGCCGCGCAGCTTGAACGATCCGGTCGGCTGATGGTGCTCGCATTTCAGCCAGACATCGGCGCCGAATTCGGCGGACAAGGCATGGCTCCGCTCCAGCGGCGTCACCGGCACCTGGGGACGGATCGCCGCATGCGCCTCGCGGATCCGGTCCAGCAAATCGGTCATCGACATACTCCCTTGCCTCGCAACAGTCCGCCTACTAGACATATCAGTCTAATTTGGACAATACAGAATATGCCAATATCTCCTGACTGCCCGGTGCTGGCGAATGCGATCGGAACCGCCGACGCCATCGCCGCGCTGTTTCGCCCCTTCGTCGAAGCGGTCGTCCATGATCTGCGATCGGATGCGGTCACGCACGTCGCCAATCCCTTTTCGCCAAGGACGATCGGCGACCCGTCCGATCTCGGCGAAATCCGCTTCGCGCCCGATGCCGTGGTGATCGGCCCCTATGACAAGGTGAATTTCGACGGCCGCCGCCTGCGTTCGATCTCGGTGGTGCAGCGCGACGCCGCCGGTACGCCCCGCGCGATGCTTTGCATCAATGCGGACGTCACCGAGTTCGATGCGCTCCGCCGCCTGCTCGGCACGATGCTCGGCGGCGAAGATGTCGGCACGTCGATCGACACGGCATTCCATGAGGATTGGCACGAACGGATCAACCGCTTCGTCGCTGCCTGGACGGCGCAGCATGGCCTGACCATCGCCCGGCTCGATCGCGAGCAGCGCCGCGCATTGATCGCCGCGATCCGTGATTCCGGCGGGTTGGAGCGCAAGCACGCCGCCGCCTATGTCGCCCGCATGCTCGGGGTTAGCCGAGCGACGCTCTACAACGAACTGGCCCGCTTGCGGGACCACGCGGCATGAGGGTTGCGGCACTTCCCGAGATCATGGCCGCGCTCGACGAGGATGACGCGATCGCCGCGATCGAGGACGGCTTCCGCCGTCTCGCGCGCGGCGAGGCGATGATCACACCGGTCGGCCATCTCGAATTTCCCCAGGCGCCCGGCGATTGCCATGTCAAGAGCGCGCATATCGCGGGCGACGACGCCTTCGTCGTCAAGGTCGCGACGGGATTCTACGCCAATCCCCGCCTCGGGCTCGAATCGAGCAACGGCTTCATGGCGCTGATGAGCGCGCGGACGGGCGAGATGCTCTGCCTGCTCTACGACCAGGGGCGGCTGACCGACCAGCGCACCGCCATGACCGGCACGATCGCGGCACGGCTGATCGCGCGTCCGGGTTCGTCGACTTTGGGTATCGTTGGTGCCGGCATCCAGGCACGCCTCCAGGGCGAGATGATCGCGCGGCGGCTCGGCCTGCCCGACATCCTCGTCCATGCGCGCAATCCCCAGGCGGCCGAAGCGCTCGCCGCCGACCTTGGCGGACGCGCGGCCGATCTGGAGTCGCTTTGCACTCACGCCGACCTGATCGTCACCACCACGCCCGCGCGCGCGCCGATCATCGACGACGCACTGGTCCGGCCCGGGACGCGGATCGTCGCTGTCGGCGCGGACACGCCGGGCAAGCAGGAACTCGATGCCCGCATCCTCGGCCGGGCACGCGTCGTGGTCGATGCGATCGAACAATGCGTTGATCATGGCGAGACCGGCTGGGCGGTGCGCGCCGGGCTGGTCGATCCGGCGTCGCTGCTCACCCTGGGTGATCTGCTCGACGCTCCGGTCAGCTTCGCCGAAGACGAGATCGTCGTCGCCGACCTCACCGGCGTAGCCATCCAGGACCATGCGATCGCCAGTTCGGTATGGCGTGCGATGGAGCGGCGCTGATCCGGAATCTCGAACTCTATATCACAGAAGATTCCGGCTTTCGCCGGAATGACCTGATAAGTGGCTATTTCACATATTTGTCCAGCCAGGCGAAGATCCGGGCATAGGCGTCGTCCCGCTCGGGCTGGTCGCCATGCATGAAGACATGGCCACCCGGCGCATTCTCGTAGATCTTGGCTTCATGCACCTTGTTGCGCGCCTTGAGCGCATCAAGCAGGCGCCCGGTATGGAGCGTGATCGGCGCGATCGTATCGCCCGTGCTCGCCATCACCAGCAAGGGCGTCTGGATCTTGTCGACATGGTTGATCGGCGAGACCGCCATATAGGCGGCAAGATTCTCGTTGGGCAGCTTGCCGCCGAAGCTTGGATTCTCGCGCGCGACCTCCTGCCGGCGATAATCGGGCTTATAGGCCATGTAAGCGACGAAATCGGTCAGCCCGACGACATCGACCGCCGCCTTGAATTTGGTCGGCTGCTGCTGGATCGCGAGCAAGGTGACCATGCCGCCACGGCTTTCGCCGACGATCGCGAGCCGGGCCGGATCGACAAAGGGCTTGCGCGCCACATAGTCCGCCGCCGCCAGCACGTCCGCCGTATCGGTCACGCCATAATCGTTGCGGAAATGGTTGGAGCCATAACCACGGCTGCCACGATATTCGGGAAAGATCACGACATAGCCGCGCTTGACCAGGCTGGTGATCAGCGGAAACCATTCGACATTGAACCGCTCGTGGAAACCGCCATGGACGAGAACCACCGCCGGGCGGCGCTCGCCGGCGGGAACGCCGTTCGCAGGCGTGAAGACATAGCCGGGAATGAGTTCGTTGCCCGAGGGATATTGGACGAAGTCGAGATTGGTCGTGCGACCATGCTTCAGCATGAATTCGATGCGGATATTCTGTTGCTGCGCCTCGAACACCTCGTGCTGGATGATCTCCAGCTTGGTCTCCGCATCCTTGGCATCGAGATTGATATAGCGGGTGAGCATCCCTTCCGCGGGTTCGGCGCCCTTGGCCGGTTTCTGCGCCATTGCGGGCATCGTGCAGGCCAGGATCGCCAAAGCGGCCAGAGTGGGACGGGTCATGCGCCTCATGCGGACTGGCTCCTTTCGCTGGCATCGGGTGACGGTTTCAATCGGCTGGCGAGTTCGAGATGGCGGCGCATCAACGTCGCAGCCCAGGCCTGGTCGCCGGCTTCGAGCGCATCCAGGATCTCGATATGCTCATGGCAGCAGGCGGCGATGCGATCATTGCCATAGGTCCAGCTATAGTTCTGGAAGCGGCGGATCTGGTTCTGCTGCTGCACCGCCTGATGGAAGAATGCGTTGCCCGAACACAAAGCCAGCGTCTCGTGGAAGTCCGCGTTCATCGCGAAGAAGCGCACCATCGACAATTGCCCCGGCGGGGTCGCCAATGTCTGCTCGTGATCGCGGCGGGATCGCGCGGCCCAGCGCCGATCGAGTTCGTATCCCGGCTGCTCCAGCGCGGCCGGCTCGACCACCAGGCGGAAGCGATAGCTTTCGTCATGGCTCTCGACCGAACGCAGCAGCGGCGCGAACCGCCAGCCATAGCCCGGGTTGCGCTCGATCACCCGGTCGCTCGCCATGCGCTGGAGCACGCGCAACAAAGTGCTGCGGCCGACGGGATAGTGCCGCAGCATATCGGCTTCCGAGAAATTCTCCTCGAGCCGGTGGTTCAGGAAATCCTGCGCGATCGCGACATAGAGCTCCTCTTCCTCGTCGGACGAGATCGGTGCCTGGGTGAGCGCGCGGATGCGTTCTGCCGATGCGATGACGTGATGGCCGCGGCGCGGCCCGGCGGGCGCAACCACCTTGAGTTCGGTCAATTGTTCCAGGGCCGATCGCACCGGCGTGCGCGAAACGTTGAGCGCCTCGGCCAGCCCGGATTCGGTCAGATGGCCGCCATCGTGCAGCGCGTGATCGCGGATATGCTCCAGGATCTGCGTAACGACCTTGCGCGAAAGCTTGCCGGGCTCCCCACGGGCATCGTCCTTGACCACATGCAGCGTCATTCAAGCCTCGCTCACGAATTTGGTGACCAGATAGGCGTCCAGTCCCTCGCTGCCGCCTTCGCTGCCATAGCCGCTATCCTTGATCCCGCCGAACGGCGTTTCGGGCCAGGTGATGCTGAAGCTATTGAGGCCGATCATCCCGCTTTCGACCTGATGACGGATCTGCGCCGCGCGGTCACGATTCTGGGTGAAGGCATAGGCGGCGAGGCCGTAGGGGAGCCGATTGGCTTCACCGATCGCATCCTCGATCGTGGTAAAGCGTCGGGTGAACGCGACCGGCCCGAACGGCTCGTCATGCATGGCCTGCGCCGTCAGCGGCACATCCGCCACCAGCGCAGGCGCGCGGAAATGCCCGGCATTGAACAGACGTTCGCCACCGGCGACCAGCCGTGCCCCCTGCGCCACCGCATCGTCGATCAGCGCGCCCACCGCCTGTTCGCGGCGGGCATTCACCAGCGGCCCCATATCGTTCGCGGCATCTAACCCGTTGCCGATCCGCATCACCGCCATCGCCTGCGCGAAGCGTTCGACGAACCGATCGTGGACACCGTCCTGGACGAGGAAACGAGTCGGCGATGTGCAGACCTGGCCGGCATTGCGGAACTTGGCGAGCACGCTCGCCTTCGCCACGCGCTCGATATCGGCATCGTCGCAGATGATGACGGGCGCATGGCCCCCCAGTTCGAGCGTGACGCGCTTCAACTGTTCGCCCGCCTGGCGCGCGATCAGCCGGCCCACCACGGTCGATCCAGTGAAGGAGAGCTTGCGGATCTCCGGATGGGCAATCAGCCGCGCGGAAATATCGGCGGGCACGCCGAACACGATACTGAGCACACCCTTTGGCAATCCGGCATCGTCGAGCGCGCGCGCAAGCGCAAGCGCGGTGCCGGGGGTATCTTCGGAAGGCTTGACCACGCAGGGGCAGCCTGCCGCCAGCGCCGGTGCCAGCTTGCGCGCGACCTGGCTGGCCGGGAAATTCCACGGCGCGAACGCGGCGACCGCACCCACGGGTTCGCGCAGCGCGGCCAGCATCGTCATGCCGGGGCGCGTCGGAATGACGCGGCCATAGGCGCGACGCGCCTCCTCCGCATACCAGTCGAAATAATCGGCGGACGCCGAAAGCTCGACGCGTGACTGGGCGATCGGCTTGCCCTGCTCGCGCGTCAGGATATGGGCGTTCTCCTCGATCCGTTCGCGCATCAGTTCCGCCGCACGACGCAGGATCGCGTAGCGTTCCATCACCGGTGTATCGCGCCACGAGCGAAATGCCTGCGCGGCGGTGTCCGCCGCGCGATCCAGATCGGCGCTGGTCGCCATCGGAAGCGCGCCCAGCGTTTCGCCGGTCGCGGGATCGAGCACGGGCGCGGTTTCGCGCGCATCCGCGCCGATCCATTCGCCGGCGACGAACAGGTGCAGCGCGGGATAGTCGTCGGCCATGCTCAATCGACCGTACCGAGCGCGGTACGGATCGTGTCGACGAGCACCCCGATCTGCTCCCGCGTGATGATCAGCGGCGGCGACAGCATCATCGTCTCGCCCGCGGTGCGAACGAGCACGCCCGCGTCGAAACAGGCCTGGTTGACGGCGGCACCGCGCGCGCCCGGCGCGCCGTCGCGCGGCGCGATATCGATCCCCGCGAGCAGGCCGAAGGTGCGGATGTCCACGACGTTCGGCGCATCGCGCAGCGAATGGATCGCATCCTCCCAGACCGGCATGATCGCGGCGCCCTGATCGAGCAGCCCATCCTGATAGACGTCGAGCGCGGCCAATGCCGCCGCGCAAGCGAGCGGATGCGCGGAATAGGTATAGCCGTGCGAAAGCTCGATCTGTTCTGCCGGCTTGGTCATGAACGCGTCATAGACCGCGCCGCTGACCAGCACGCCGCCCATCGGCACCGCACCGTTGGTCATGCCCTTGGCGCAGGTGATCAGATCGGGCGTAACGGCTAGCCGATCCGCCCCGAACATCGGCCCGGTGCGGCCGAAACCGGTGATCACCTCGTCGAAGATCAGCAATATGCCATGCTGGGTGCATAGCGCGCGCAGCCGTTCCAGATAGCCGATCGGTGGCGGATAGACCCCGCCCGAGCCGGTGATCGGCTCAACGATCACCGCCGCGATCGTCGCGGGATCGTGGAGCGTGATGAGTTGCGCCAGCTCCTCGGCATAATGCACGCCCTCCGCCGGCTGGCCGCGAGAAAAGGCGGAAACCGCAGGATCATAGGGCAGCGAGAGATGGTCGATATCGGGCAGCAGCGGCCCGAATTCGCGTTTGTGCCGGGCGATGCCGCCCACCGACAATCCGCCGAAATTGACGCCGTGATAGCTTTTGTGCCGGCCGATCAACCGCGTGCGATCGGGTTCGCCGCGCGCACGATGATAGCCGCGCGCGATCTTGAGCGCGGTATCGACCGATTCCGATCCGGAATTGGTGAAGAACACATGATCGATGCCCTCGGGGGCGGCCGCCGTCAGCCGGCTGGCCAGCTCGAACGCCGCTGGATGGCTCATCGTGAAGGACGAGACGAAATCGAGGCCAGCGGCCTGGCGCTGGATCGCCTGAACGATATGCGGCTGGCTGTGGCCGGCATTGACGCACCAGAGCCCGGCGATCCCATCGAGCACCTGCCGGCCATCGTCCGTCACGTAATGGACGCCGGATGCCCCCACGAACATGCGCTTCGCCTTTCGGAAAGCGCGCTGCGCCGTGAACGGCATCCAGAAGGATTCGAGCGAATTGGGCAGGGTCGCGGTCGCGTGCATCATCGATTCCACTTGCAGATGACAGTTGTATTTTTAATCCAATAAGTACATTGCTATCGCGATTGCCGCGCCATGGCAAGCTGGGGAGGAAAAATATGCGTCGCATGGTCCGGACAATGCTGGGCGCGACGGCCGGGCTGCTGCTCGCCGCCAATACCGGCCCGACGCCCGCCGACCTCATCCTGCGCAATGCCGCGATATGGACGGTCGATCCCGCGCGACCGACGGCGAAGGCGGTGGCGATCGCCGGCGAGCACATCGTCGCAGTGGGCGCCGAAGACGATATCGAGCGGCATCATGGCGCCAATACCCGCGTCATCGACCTGCGCGGCGCGATACTGCTCCCTGGATTCACCGACGCGCACACCCATTTCGGCAATGCCGTGGACGCCTTCTTCACCGCGCGCGTCGTCGATATCGGCACCGATGCAGCATTGGCAGAACGGCTGCGCGCCGCAGCCGCGCACATCCCCAAGGGGTTCTGGATCACCGCATTCGACCTTCAAGCCTTTGCAGCGGGCGCCGCGGCAAAACGGCGCGATACGGCATTCACCCCCTTCACGCCCTCGCTCGCCGCACTCGACGCCGCCACCCCCGACCACCCAGTGCTGATCCGCGGCCATGACGGGCGGGCTTTCGTCAATTCGCTCGCGCTGCGCCTCGCACGGATCGAGCGGAACACACCCAATCCGCTGAACGGCGAATATGTGCACGACCGATCGGGCGCGCTGACCGGCGAGCTCAGGGGATCCGCCGCCACCCGCATGGCGGCGACATTGCCGTCGCCCACGCGCGCCCGCGCGCTGATTGCCGCGCGTGCGCTGATCCGAACGCTCAACGCGCAAGGGATCACCGGCATCCACGACGTCGCGCGGATCGACGCGCTGTCGCAGGAACGCACGCCATCGGTCGATGTCGAGCGCAGCTACACCAATCTCGATCTCTTCCGCGATCTTCAGAAATCGGGCGATCTGGACGTCCGTGTCGATGCATTGCTGCCGCTCGCCGGCTGGCGCAATTATGCGCAGCTCGGCATCCGGCCCGGCACCCGCGAAGGGCGAATCCGCTTCGGCACGCTCAAGGCGTTCATGGATGCATCCTATATGTCGGCACCGTTCGCCAACGCGCCGAACTGGCGCGGCGGACTAAGCTACCGCGTCGACGATCCCTCCAGACTCCGCGCCGACGTGATCGGCGCCGATGCGGCGGGCTTCGACATCGCAATCCACGTGATGGGCGATGCCGGCCATGCCATCGTGCTCGACGACTACGCCGCCGCGATCGCCGTCAACCCGCCACGCGACCGGCGATTTCGTTTGATCCATATGTGGTATCCAAGCGCCACCCAGATCGCGCGCGCCGGCGCGATGCGGCTGATCGCGGACATTACGCCATCGCAGCTGATCGAACAGCTCGGCTCCATCGACGACGCCCTGGGCCCGGCGCGCGCAGCCGGCGCCTTTCCCTGGGCAAGTGCCGCAGCGGCGGGCATGACGATCGACATCGGATCGGACTGGCCCGGCAGCTTCGACGGCATTTCGGTTTCGCCCAACAATCCGCTCGAAAATATCTTCTACGCCGTCACCCGCCGCCATATCGGCGACAAGACGGCTGGCTGGTACACGCGCGAGGCCCTGACCATCGACCAGGCGATCGCCGCCTACACCGCCAATCCGGCCTGGGCCGCGCGCGAGAACGGCGAACGCGGAACGGTCTCTCCAGGCAAGCTCGCCGATCTGGTCGTGCTGTCGCAGGATATCCGCAAAATCCCGCCGGAGCGCATTCCAGACACCCGCGTGCTGATGACACTTGTCGGCGGCCGGGTCGTCTATCGAGCTGATCCTTGAACTTTGTTCTTTTCGATTGAAAAGGACAATGATAGCGTCATGGAAAGAATATAGGGAATCGGTCGATGACTCGACAATGCCGGCTGATCGAGATTGCAGGCGCGCCCTATGAGCGCGGCCGGCAATATGGCGCCCAGGCGCAGCCGGAGATCCATGCCGGCATTTCGCACTATGCCGCCCAGGTTCGCGACCTGAAGCTCGACGATGCTGAATTACAGCAGGTGGTCGCCGCCTATCTTCCGAAGATCGAGGCATTCGAACCCAGCTATGTCGAGGAGATGCACGGTATCGCCGCCGGCGCGGACGTGCCCTTTCATCAGATCGTCATGCTCAATGCGCGTACCGAAATCCTCAAGCTCGCGCTCAATAGCGACTTGCGCGACCGGCTGCTGGCCGATGTCGAACCCGATGGCTGCACCGCGCTCGTCGCCGCCCCCGAGGCGACAGCCGATGGCCGGCTGATCCATGCCCATAACTGGGACTGGAAGATGGAAAGCGCCGATGCGTCCATCGTCCTGCGCATCCGCAATGACGACCGGCCCGACATATTGATGTTCGCGGAGGCCGGTGCGCTCGGGCGGTTCGGCTTCAATTCGGTTGGGATCGGCGTGACCGCCAATTATCTCGAGAGCGAGCGCGATTATCGGAATATCGGCGTACCGCTCGCGCTACTGCGCCGCCACGCGCTGGAACAGGCGCACTTCGCGCTGGCATTGCGTTCGGCCTACACCACGCCGAAATCGGGCTCGAACAATATGGTGCTGACGCATCGCGACGGGCTGATCTACAACTTCGAATGCGCGCCCGACGAAAGCTTCCAGGTCGAGCCGCGCGATGGCGTGCTGGTCCATGCCAATCACTGGCAGAGCGCCGTCGCATTGGCGAAGCTGCAGGAGCGCGGCCTGCTGTCCATGCCAGACAGCCTGTATCGCGACCGCCGACTGCGTGCGCTGGTCGCGCCGAAGATCGGCACGCTGACCGTCGACGACATCAAGGCCGCCTTGCTCGACGACTGGGCATCGCCCTGGTCGATCTGCCGCCCGCCCCGCCCCTCTGCGATGAGCAACCTCTCCGCCACCGTTATCACTTTGGTGATGCAGCCGGCGATGGGATTGATGGAGATCGCGGTGCTGCCGGCGATCGATCCCAACTTCACCAGCTACACGCTGGAGATGGACGGTAGCGCCGCCCGATATGGCTAAAGCATTCTGCCTTGGATTGCTTGCCGTGCTGCCGCTTACGGCCAGCGCGGTCGCACCGGTTGCAAAACCGAGCCTGTTGCGCGCGCGCCTCAATTCGGACATCGCGTCCACCAATCCCGGCGTGACCCGCGACGAAAATACCGACGCGGTGCTGATGCACATGGTCGAGGGGCTCGTCGCCTATCGCGAGGATGCCAGTATCGGCCCGATGCTGGCGCAGCGCTGGGACGTATCGCCTGACGGGCGCAGCTATACCTTCCATCTGCGTCCCGGCATCCGATTCCACAACAATGCGCCGATGACGAGCGCCGATGTGCTTTGGTCGTTCCGGCGCTATCTCGATCCTAGGACGCATTGGCGCTGCCTGCGCGAATTCACCGGCGGCGGTTTCGCGAAGATCGTCGATGTCCGCGCAGTCGACCCGCTGACCGTGCGCATCGCGCTCGATCGCGCCTCCCCCACATTCCTCCAGACACTGGCACGCGTTGATTGCGGCGCGACCGCGATCCTCCATCGCAATTCGGTCGGCGCCGACGGCACATGGCGCGTGCCGATCGGCACCGGCCCATTCCGCTTCGCCGGCTGGAAACGAAACCAATATGTCGAGCTGACCCGGTTCGCGCGCTATCGTCCGCTGCCGGGCCCGCGCAACGGCAATGGCGGCGGCAAACATGCGCTCGTCGATCGCGTGCGGTTCCTGGTCATTCCCGACATCGTCTCCGCCCAGGCGGCATTGCTGCGCGGCGACCTCGATGTGCTCGACAATGTCCAGCCGCTCGACGCGCTGCAGCTCAAGGCGCGACGCGATATCCGCCTGTCGGTCGCGCCGGCGATGGATATCTTCGCCCTGCTGTTCCAGACCGCCGATGGACGCATGGCCGATGTCCGGCTGCGCCAGGCGATCGCGATGACTTTGGACGTGCCCGCGCTGGTCAATACGATCAGCGAAGGTACGTCGCGCGCCAACCGGTCGATCGTCCCGGCGTCGAGCGCCTATCATGGCCCCATCCAGGCGGCGATGCCGCGCCCGAACCTCGCGGCCGCCAGGCGGCTGGCCGCGGCGGCCGGCTATCGCGGCGAACCGATCCGCCTCGTCACCAATCGCCGTTATCCCGAATTGTTCGACGCCGCGATTCTCGTCCAGGCCATGGCGCTCGAAGCCGGGATCGATATCCGGATCGAGACGCTCGACTGGGCGGCGCAGCTCGATCGCTATTATAGCGGCAGATATCAAGCGATGATGTTCGCCTATTCGGCGCGGCTCGATCCCTCGCTGAGCTATGAATCCTTCATCGGCGACAAGGCAGCCGACCCGCGCAAAGTGTGGGGTGATGCCGGCGCGCAGGCACTCCTCCTGCAATCGCGCGCGACTGGCGATCGTGCGGCCCGCCAGGCCGTGCTCGACCGGCTCCATACGCGCTTCATGCATCAGGTGCCGGCGGTGATCCTGTTCAACCAGGGGCATATTGCCGCGGTCCGCGCCAATGTCGTCGGGTACAGAGGATGGGCAGCCGCGCAGATTCGGCTGTGGGGGGTGGCGATCAAATGAGCCGCGCTACCACTCTCTATCTCGGCCGCCGGCTGTTGCTGACGGTGCCGACCCTGCTGATCGTCGCGATCCTGGTCTTCACTTTGGTCCGCCTGATTCCCGGCGATCCCGCACAGGTGATGCTGGGCGATGCCGCCGACCCGGACGCGATCGCGGCCCTGCGCGAGCGCATGGGGCTCGACCGGCCGCTCTGGGCGCAGTTCCTTCACTGGCTCGGCCAGGTCGCGCAGGGCGATCTCGGATCGTCGATCATCACCGGAGAGCCGGTGCGCGCGCTGGTGCTCGATCGCTTCATGGTGACGGCCTCGATCGTGGTGACGGCAGTGGGGCTGGCGACTTTGGTCGCCATCCTGTTCGGCCTGACCGCGGCAGCGCGCCGCGGCAGCGCAACCGACAATGCCATCGTCACCACGGCGACGCTGACCATGGCGATCCCCAGCTTCTGGCTGGGATTGATGCTGATCCTGATCTTCGGGGTGAAGCTCGGCTGGTTGCCGGTCGTCGGCTACGTCCCGCTCAGTGACGGTCTCGCCGCTGGATTGCCCTATCTCGTGCTGCCGGTGGTGACACTGGCCACCGTCGAAAGCGGCGTGCTGATCAGGATGATGCGCGCCAGCGCGCTCGACGTGCTGCGGTTCGACTATGTCACCCATGCTCGCGCCAAGGGCCTGTCCGAGCGCCGCGTGCTTGTTCGCCACGTCCTTCCCAACGCCTTCGCCCCCACCATGACCCTGGTCGGGCTGACGCTCGGCCACCTGCTCGGCGGCGCAGCGGTGGTCGAGACATTGTTCACCCTGCCCGGCCTCGGCCGATTGATGGTCGATGGCGTACTGTCGCGCGACTATCCGGTGGTGCAGGGCTGCCTGCTCTTCACGGCCCTCGTCTATGTGATCGTCAACCTGGTCACCGACCTGCTTTATCCCCTGCTCGATCCGCGCGTGGCGCCGGGCGAATGAAGATCTTCGGCTCGTCCTGGTCCGAACGGATCGGCGCATTCCTCATCGCGGGGCTGGTGCTAACCGTGCTCCTCGCTTGTGTCTGGACGCCGTTCAATCCGCTATCGATCGATCTGGATGCGCGCTTCGCGAGCCCGTCGGCAGCGCATTGGCTCGGCACCGACCAGTTCGGCCGCGACATATTGAGCCGCGCCATGGCCGGCGCCCGGATCAGCGTGCCGATCGCGCTGATCACCGTCGCCTGTGCGACGACGCTCGGCATGGCGATCGGCACGCTCGCGGGTTTCCTGCGCGGCCCCGTCGAGGCCGTGCTGATGACGGTGAACGACGCGCTGATGGCGCTCCCCGGCATCCTGCTCGCATTGACCTTGATCGCGATATTGGGCGAAGGGGCGACCAGCATCATCATCGCGCTGACCATCGCCTATATGCCTTCGGTCGTGCGTGTCGTACGCGCCAGCGTGCTCTCCATCCGCACGCGCGAATATCTCGAAGCGTCAAAAGTGATGGGCAACAGCGCCGGCTATGCGATGCTCCGCCACGTCGCCCCCAACACCCTGCCCCAGGTCGCGGTGCTCGCCACCAGCATGTTCGGCTGGGTGCTGCTGTCCGAAAGCGCGCTAAGCTTTCTCGGTGTCGGCATCCCCGCGCCCGCGCCGAGCTGGGGCAACATGCTCTCCTCCGCCCGTCCCTATCTCAACACCGCCGGCTGGCTGGCGATCGTGCCCGGCCTGTGCATCGCCGCGACCTTGCTCGGCACCAATTTGCTGAGCGACGCGCTGCGCGATCGTTTCGACCGGCGGGGCCGGCCATGACCGCTCCCCTGCTCTGCATCGACGACCTAAAAGTGGCGGCCGGCAACCGCGTGCTGCTCGACGATTTCTCGATGCGCGTGAATACCGGTGAATGTGTCGCGATCGTCGGCGAGTCCGGCAGCGGCAAGACGATGGCGACCCGCGCGATCCTGGGCCTGCTGCCGGCCGAAGTGGCGCGTATCGCCGGCAACATCGCGTTCAAGGGGCGTTCGATCGTCGATCTGCCGCCCGGCGAGATGCGGAGCATCCGCGGCGGCGAGATCGGCATGGTCTTCCAGGAGCCGATGACCTCGCTCAATCCGTCGATGACAGTGGGAAAGCAGATCGAGGAAGCGTTGCGCCTGCACCGACCGATGACCGCGATCGAGCGCCGCGCGGCGTGCATCGCGATGCTGCGCCGCGTCCGCATCGCCGATCCGGAAGCCTGCATGGCATCCTATCCGCACGAATTCTCCGGCGGTATGCGCCAGCGGATCATGCTCGCCTCGGTGATGCTGCTCAAACCCCGGCTGTTGATCGCCGACGAGCCGACCACTGCGCTCGACACGCTCAGCCAGCGCGAGGTGATGGATGTGATGGCGGAACTCGCCGCCGAATGCGGCACTGCCGTTATCCTGATCACGCACAATCTTGGCCTGGTCGCACGCTATGCGACGCGCGCCATCGTGCTGGAAAAAGGCAGAACAGTCGAGCAAGGCAGCGCCCGGCAAATCCTGAATGCGCCAGAGCATCCCTATACGCGGCGGCTTGTTTCGTCGCTGCCCCGCCGCGCACCGGCACGGCCGCTTCCAAGCGGCACGATGCTCGCCATCGACGATCTGGTTGTCTCTTTCCGCCGGCGCGGCCGGCGCGAGAGCTTTCGCGCTGTCGATGGCGTCAGCCTGACCGTAGCACCGGGCGAGACCGTGGCGGTGGTCGGCGGCAGCGGATCGGGCAAGAGCACGCTCGGCCGCGCGGCGCTGGGCTTGACGGGGATTTCGGGGGGCACCATCCGCTTCGACGGCATCGATCCCTTCACCCGCGACAGGAACGCTCAGGCGGCGCTCAGGCGCGCGACGCAACTGGTGTTTCAGGATCCTTATTCATCACTCGACCCGCGCATGCGCGTACGCGACATCGTCGGCCAGCCGCTGCGCCATCATCCGGAACTGTCGGCCGAGGCACGCCACGCCCGTATCGACGAGATCCTCGCCGAAACCGGCCTGACCGAACTGGCAGACCGTTATCCCCATCAGATGTCAGGCGGCCAGCGCCAGCGCGTCGCCATCGGCCGTGCGGTGGTCACCCATCCCCGCTTCGTCGTCGCCGACGAACCGGTCTCCGCGCTCGATGCCACCATCCAGGCACAGGTGCTTCGGCTGTTCGCCTCGCTGCAACAGCGTCACGGCTTTGCGTGTCTGTTCATCTCGCACGATCTCGGCGTGGTCGAACAGATCGCCGATCGCGTGCTGGTGATGCATGCCGGCCGCATCGTCGAACAGGGCGCGCGCGACGCGATCTTCGATCACCCGGCCCATGAATTCACGCGCGAGATGCTGGCGGCAACGCCGACGCTCGACGCCGCAACAGGGAGTCATCGATGAAAACCACGCTTCGCGCCATGCTGGTCGCCGCTTCGGTCACGACCGGCGCCATGTTCGTGCCGGCGGTATCGGCGCAGGACAGCGTTCGCGTTGCCGACTGGCGCGCGGACGGCCCAAAGGGGCTGGTCCTGACCTACAAGGTCGCACCGGCCGCCCGCGCCGGTTTCCGGGCTGCAGCGCGGGCGACATTGCTTCCCCGTCTCGAAATACTGCGCACCGGGGGTGACCTGCTGTCCTATCGCGTGCTCGCCAATCGCTATATCGATTCCGCCGCCTGGGACATGATGGTGATCCTCGATTTCAAGGGCCCCGCCGAACTCGCGCGTTGGCGGACGATCGAAGAACAGACGCCGGGCGGCCTGCCTTCGGATATGCTGCGTCTCGTCGCATCGGCGGAAACCGCGCCAGGATCGATGGTGCGCGGGCGCGGGGCTGCGGTGAAGGCAGGAGATCCGGCTGCGGTCTATCTCGTCATTCCCTATGACTATCTCGTCTCCACCGACGAATATCTTCGCTATGTCGACGGTTATCTGCTGCCGCAGGTCGATGGCTGGCTGAGTGAAGGCGCGCTGTCGAGCTACGGTATGTATCTGCCGCGCTATGCCGCGGGTCGAAGCTGGTCCTCGCTGCTTCTGCTCGCCTATCGCGGCGATGCCGGCCTAGCCCGGCGGGACAAGGTGACGCAGACCGTCCGCGCGCGCCTGACCGCCACCTCACCCGAATGGAAAAGCTTTTCGGACAACAAGACCAATATCCGCGTCGAAAAGCAGCCGATCGTCGCCGACGAAATCCGGCCCTGACGCGCGGTCGTCCACGAAAAGCGTGACAGGCTCGTGACAGAAAGACGGTCTATCGAATGATCGAGGCTTGGTGATCCTTCACGGAAACCAGCGCACGCCCGCGGGCAAAAACGGGGCGGCGAAATCAAGAATAAGGGGGGTAGATGATGAAACACGCGAACTTCAAGAAACTGATCCAGCTTTCGGCCAGCACCGCCGCGCTGATCGCGGTCGCACCTGCCTTCGCACAGGATGCGCCGAACGATCGCTCGGAACCGGTACTCGAGGATATCGTCGTCACCGCCGACCGCAAGGACAGCTATGGCGCGGACTATGTGCAGGCCGGCAGCTTCCGTGGTGCGCTCCAGATCGATACGCCGCTCACCGTCAGCGTCATCAGCGAGCAGCTTCTGAAATCGCAACAGGCGCAGGGCCTGCTCGACGCGCTGCGCAACACGCCGGGCGTCACCAGTTCGCAGACCAGCCCGACCGTCTACAACAATCTTTCGATCCGCGGCATTCCCGTTGAGAATCGCGGCAATTACCGCCTCAACGGATCGCTGCCGATCGTCAACCTGATCGACCTTCCGCTTGAGAACAAGCTACGCGTCGAAGCCCTGAAGGGCGCCTCCGCGCTCTATTACGGCTTCACAACACCTTCGGGCATCATCAACCTGACGACCAAGCGGCCGACCCAGGACCCGATGCTCTACGTCAATCTGTCGGGCAACGATCACGGCCAGATGATCGCGCATCTCGATGCCAGCGCGACCGTCGGCATCTTCGGTGCGCGCATCAACGTCGCCGGCGGCGGCGTGGATTCGGGCATCGACCGCACCCAGGGCAGCCGCACCTTCATCTCGGGCGCCTTCCAGCTCGACCCGACCGACGACATCCAGATCAACCTCGACGTCGAGCGTATCTACAAGAAGGTGACCGAACCGACGGTACTCTCCGGCCCCACCGCCGTCGCCAGCCTGCTCACGATCGTCCCGAAGCTGCCATCGGCAAGTAACAATGCGGGCGGCCAGGGCTTCTACAACGTCGCCAAGGCAACCAATATCCTCGGCCGCATCTCCTGGGACATCTCTCCCGCCTGGAACGCGATCGTCGAGGGCGGCATCTCCTATCTCGACCGGGATCGCCGCTTCAGCCGTCTCAACAATTTCAATTCGGTGACAGGCAACGGCACGCTCAATCTGACGGCTGCCGACGGCCAGCTCTATCGCAATCGCAATATGCGCGCGGAGATCGCCGGCACCTTCGCCACCGGCCCGATCGTCCACGAATTGCTGCTCGGCGCGTCGAAGAACTATCGTCGCCAATATTCGGCGCCGGCGCTCACGATTACCAACGCAACCAATTGCGTCGCGCTTGGCCTGGCGGCCAATTGCGTCCAGAACGCCTATAACCCGGTGGCACTACGCCCGCTCACCTTCTCGGGCACATCAGCCTACGACCCGACGCGCGACACCGCGATCCACGATACCGGCTTCTATATCTTCGATCGCGCGAAGTTCGGCGGTCCGAATGGCGACCTGATCAGCGTCCTCGTCGGCGCGCGCAAGTCGATCTACAAGGAAACCGCCGAGACCGCGAACGCGGGCACGCGCACGACCTTCGAAGACAAGCCGCTCGCGCTTTCCGGCGGCCTCGTCGTCAAGCCGGTCAAATGGGTCAGCGTCTACGGCACCTATATCGAGGGCCTGGAATCGACGCCGGGCGCGCCGCAAACCGCGAACAATGCGGGAGAAATCCTGCCGGCCAGCGATTCCAAGCAATATGAAGGCGGCATCAAGATCGAACCGAAAAAGGGCCTGCTGTTCACCGCCGCCTATTTCGATATCACGCGCCAGCTCACCTACACCAACGCCGCCAATTTCTTCGTGAAGGACGGCCGCGCGAAATATCGCGGCACCGAACTCAGCCTGACCGGCGAAGTGACCGAAGATTTCTCGATCTACGCCTCGGCGCTGTTCCTGCGTGCCAAGCAGGGGCTGACGGCGGATGCTACTCTGGTCGGCAAGCTGATCGAGAACACCGCCAAGACCCAATGGTCGATCTCGGGCGAATATCGCCTCGACGACGTGATCCCCGGCCTGGCGATCAACGGCGGCGCCTATTACACCGGCAAGCGCGCGATCAACCCGCAGAACTCGCTCTTCCTGCCGGGTTATACGCTTTACGATCTCGGCGCATCGTACAGCTTCACCTTCCATGGCACCGACATGGTTGCCCGGGTGAATGCCCAGAACATCACCGGCGAACGCTATTTCGCGTCCACCGGCGGCAACTTCATTGCCTATGGTGCGCCGCCCTCGGTCAAATTCGCCTTGTCCTTCGGCTTCTGATCAGAAGGTTGCAGCCATCGATGGCGGTGGGGTTCCCGGCCCCGCCCCCATCATTTTTAATTGCGAAGCAGGAATTTCTGCACCTTGCCCGACGCATTCATCGGCAAGGCGTCCAGGATTTCCACCTGACGCGGCACCTTGTAGTTCGCCATGTTCTCCCGGCACCAGGCGATGATCTCATCCGGTGACGCGCTCGCGCCCGGGCGAAGCACCACATAAGCCTTCGGCACCTCACCCAGCCGTTCGTCGGGAACGCCGATCACAGCGGAGTGCATCACCGCCGGATTGGCAGCGAGCAGGCCCTCGATCTCAGCGGGATAGGCATTGAAGCCGCCGACGATGAAGATGTCCTTGGCGCGATCGGTGATCTTCACATTGCCGGCCGCATCGAGCACCGCGACATCGCCGGTCCTTAGCCAGCCATCACCATCGATCGCGGCGGCGGTCGCCTCCGGATTGTTGAAATAACCCAACATCACATTGGGTCCGCGCACAAGCAATTCGCCCGCCTGCCCCGCCGGCAATTCCGCGCCATCGCCATCGACGATGCGAAGTTCGACGCCGTCAAGCGGGCGGCCCGCCGTATTGGCGATCGTCTCGACCCCATCCTCCTTGCGGCACATGGTGACGACGCCGCAGGTTTCGGTGAGGCCATAGGCCGTCAGCACGATATCGATGCCGAGATCGGTCCACATCGCCTCGATCAGCGAAACCGGCACCGACGCTGCGCCGGTGATCGAGAGCCGAAGCGAGGACAGGTCGTAGCTGCGATAATCCGCCGCCAGCATGCTCTGGTAAAGCGTCGGCGGTCCGGGGAGCACGGTCACCTTTTCGCGCTCGATCCGCCGCAATGCCGCCTTTGCGTCGAACACCGCGTGCGGCAACACCGTGCATCCGGTCAGGAATGCCGCCAGCCAGCCCGCCTTGTAGCCGAAGCTATGGAAGAAGGGATTGATGATCAGGAAACGATCGCCGGCACACAGGCCATAGGTTTCCGAATAGCGCAGATAGACCCAGATATTCTGGCCATGCGTCGTCACCGCCCCCTTTGGATGGCCGGTCGTGCCGGAGGTGAACAGGATGTCGCACACGTGATCCTCTTCGATCGCAGCAAGCCGCGCATCGATCTCAGATGGTGCGACCGACGCAGCTTCGGCGAGGAAATCGCTCCAGTTCACTCCGCCCCTGTCGCCCGCCAGCAATATCGTTCGCTCCAGATCCGGCAGATCCTCGCCGTCGAGCATCTCGGGATAATCGGCGCCCAGGAACTCGGAAACGGTCAGCAGCATCCGCGCGCCGCTGGTGCGCAGGATATAACCGGCTTCGCGCCCCTTCAGCCGGGTGTTGAGCGGCACGATCGCCGCGCCCGCGGATTGCACGCCAAGCGCGGCGATGATCCATTCGACCGAATTGGGCGCCCAGATCGCCACACGATCGCCTGCGACGATTCCAGCCGCGATAAAGGCGGCGGCGGCCTGACGCGCGCGCGCTTCCAGGTCGCGATAGAGCAACGAGCTGCCATCCTCTCCACGGATCGCCTCGATATCGGCGAAGCGCCGGGCGGATGCGAAAACCATGTGCGGAATCGTCCGCTTGCCATCTGTCACGATCGGGGCCGTCCGTTCTGCTGTTCCGCGATCGGGCGTGATCGACGCCCCCATGCATCGCAACCCCTATTCGGGGAGGGCATGACGACGCCCGAGATCACTCGCCCCGGGCCAGGCCCAGGAAGATCGGCCGTTCGCCGCCCCCATGAACCGCAAGCCGCGCGCCGCTGACATAAGCGGAATCGGGTGACGCGAGGAAGGCAACGGCATTGGCGACATCCTCGCCGCGCGCCATCCGGCCCGCCGGCAGCATGGCGTCGATGCGCTTCATGCCATCCTCGCCGCCATAATGTTCGATCGCAGCCTCGGTCGCGACCAGGCCGACGATCACGGCATTGACGCGGACCAGCGGCCCCCACTCCATCGCCAGCGTTTCCGTCAGGTTGAGCAATCCAGCCTTGGCCGCGCCATAGATGGCCGTGCCAGGCGATGGCCGCGTGCCGGACACGCTCGCGATATTGACGATGGCGCCGCCCTTTGCCTGCGCCTGCATGATCCGGTTCGCCGCCTGCGCGACATGGAGCGGGCCGAGCAGGTTGAGCGCCAGCACGCGTTCGGAAAAGCGCGGCGATGCGGTCGCTGCCGGCGCCTCGGGCGATCCGCCCGCATTGTTGACCGCGAGATCGAGCCGCCCGTGCCGCGCGACGATCCGGTCGATCATCGCATCGACATCCTCGGCCGAACGCACATCGCACGTCTCGAATGCCGCAACGGCATCGCCGTGGTTCGGCAGATCGTCGGGGGCGTTGCGGCCGCAGATCACGACGGTCATGCCATCCGCCAGCAACCGCTCCGCGATCGCGCGGCCGATACCGCGCGCGCCGCCCGTCACCAGCGCCACGCGCCGCTCATTTTCCGCCATGGCCACCTCCAGATCCTTCACCACATCCATTCTACCGGCCGCCGCGAATGTCTCTCTCCATATGGTGGTAGCGGAGGTTCCGCCCGCCCGCCATGCAACACCTGTCTGCAGGACGGGAGAGCGGGTTGAACAAGCAATTGACCATCGAGCAGTTCGTCGCATCGCTGAAAAGCGGGATGACGATCGGGATCGCGGGCTGGGGCCCGCGCCGCAAGCCGATGGCGCTTGTCCGCGCCATCCTGCGATCGGACCTGACCGACCTGACGATCGTCGCCTATGGCGGGCCGGACGTCGGCATGCTGTGCGCGGCGGGCAAGGTGAAGAAGCTGATCTTCGGCTTCGTCTCGATGGACGCGATCCCGCTCGAACCCTATTTCCGCAAGAGCCGCGAGGCCGGCGCGCTCGATGTGCTCGAGCTGGACGAAGGCATGCTGCAATGGGGGCTGAAGGCTGCGGCGTTCCGCCTGCCCTTCCTGCCCACCCATGTCGGGCTCGGCACCGATGTGATGACGCATGGCGGCTTCCGGACGGTGCAATCACCCTATGACGATGGCGAAGTGCTGCTGGCGATGCCCGCGCTCAGGCTCGACGCCGCGCTGCTCCACGTCCATCGCGCCGACCGGCTCGGCAATATCCAGGCGCTTGGCCCGGACACTTATTATGACGAATGGTTCGCGCGCGCGGCGGGGAAGACCTTCGTTTCGGCGGAGGAAGTGGTCGACCGCATGGATCACAGCTATCCGGAAGACGCCCGCTCCAACATCGTCGAGCGCTGCTTCGTCCACGGCGTGATCGAAGCGCCGCTGGGCGCGCATCCGACCTCGATGCCGCCGCTCTACGGCTGGGACATGAAGCATCTGAAGGCCTATGCCGACAGTGCGCGCGAGGATGGCGGCTGGGACTCGTTCGCCGCCGGCACGATCGGCGCCGACGAGGCCGGTTATCTCGACCGCGTCGGCGGCAGCGCCGCCGTCTCCGCCCTTCCCCTGCCCATTTTCTGAGGGGATGACGGTCATGCCCATCTCACCCGAATTCACGCTCTGCGAACAGTTGATCGTCGCCGCCTCCGAGGCCTGGCGCGGCAATGGCGAACTCGTCGCGACCGGCATCGGCCCGGCGCCGCGCCTGGCCGCCTCGCTCGCCAAAGTGACGCATACGCCCGAACTGATGATGACCGATGGCGAGGCCTGGCTGGTCGAGGATCCGGTGCCGATCGGGCCGCGCGGCTATGACGACCGCAAGCCCGCCGGCTACCTGCCCTTCTCGCGCTTTTTCGATGCGGCGGTCTGGCCCGGCAAGCGCCACGCCATGGTCACGCCCAGCCAGATCGACCGGTTCGGGCAGACGAACATATCGTATCTCGGCGGGAGCTATGACCGGCCCAAGGTGCAGATGCTCGGCGCACGCGGCTTTCCGGGCAATTCGATCTGTCACATCAATTCGATGTTCGTGCCCCAGCATTCGAAGCGCGTCTTCGTCGAGGGCGAGGTCGATATGGTGTCGAGCGTCGGCTATAATCCGGCCCGGCGCGTGCCCGGCGCCCGGTTCGATTTCGTCGATCTGCGGCTGATCGTCACCGATCTCTGCATCATGGATTTCGGCGGCGCCGACAATGCGATCCGCGTGATCTCACTCCACCCCGGCATCAGCTTCGATCAGGTGCAGGCGGCGACCGGCTTCGCGCTCGAGGCTGCCGCCGAGATCGCAACGACGCCGGCGCCCAGCGCCGAACAGCTCGCGATCATCGCGCGTTTCGATCCGCACAATCTCCGCGCGAACGTGCTCAAGGACAATCCCGCAGGCCGGAGGCACTGACCATGGCCGATATCGTCTACGAAACCGACGAACCCGTTCTCTACCGCGTCGAGAATGCCGTGGCTTGGATCACGATGAACCGGCCGAGCTTCAACAACGCGCAGAACAGCCAGATGACCTATGCGCTCGACGACGCGTTCCGCCGCGCCGTCGATGACGACGAGGTAAAGGCGATCGTACTGGCGGGCGCGGGCAAGCATTTCTCGGCCGGCCACGACATCGGCACGCCGGGCCGCGACGTCACCAGGACGTTCGACCGCAAATTGCTCTGGCCCGATCACACCAACAAGCCCGGCGCCGAATTCCTCTACACGCGCGAACAGGAAGTCTATCTGGGCATGTGCCGGCGCTGGCGCGACGTGCCCAAGCCGACCGTCGCCATGGTGCAGGGCGCGTGCATTGCCGGCGGGCTGATGCTGGCCTGGATCTGCGATCTGACGATCGCGTCGGACGACGCCTTCTTCCAGGATCCCGTCGTCCGCATGGGGATTCCCGGCGTCGAATATTTCGCCCATGCCTTCGAACTGCCGCCGCGCGTCGCCAAGGAATTCCTGCTGCTCGGCGAGCGCATGCCCGCTGCCCGCGCCTATGAACTGGGCATGGTCAACCGCATCGTCGCGCGCGCCGAATTGGAGGCGGAGACGCGCAGGGTGGCGGAGAAGCTCGCCGAGATGCCGCGCCTCGGCCTGTCGCTCACCAAGCAGGCGGTGAACCATGTCGAGGATCTGCGCGGCAAGCGCACGGCGATGGATGCCGTTTTCCACATGCACCATTTCGCGCACGCCCAGAATGATCTGACCACCGGCAACAGCCTGGCCGGGCTCACCGGCAAGTCGATGGCCGAAGCCAACAAGAAGGATGCCGCCGCGAAGGACGGAGACGCCGGCTGATGGCCGATCCGCTCAACACCGTCCTGACTGAACGGCTCGGCTGCCGCGTACCGGTGATCCAGACCGCGATGGGCTGGATCGCGACGCCCTCGCTCGTCATCGCGTCGAGCGAGGCCGGCGCCGTCGGTTTCCTGGCCGGCGCGGTGATGCAGCCGGCCGAACTCGAAACCGCGATCCTCGCGGTCAAGCAAGGCACCAGCCGGCCCTTCGGCGTCAATTTTCACATGTTCCAGCCGGGCGCGGCGGAGATCGTCGAGATCATCCTGAAGCATCGCGACCAGATCCGCGCTGTCAGCTTCGGGCGCGGTCCCGATGCCAGGATGATCGGCCGCTTCAAGGATGCCGGTATCCTCTGCGTGCCCACCGTCGGTGCGGTCAAGCATGCGCAGAAGATGGTGCAACTGGGCGTCGACATGGTGACGGTCCAAGGCGGCGAAGGCGGCGGCCATACCGGCTCGGTCGCATCGACCGTGCTGCTGCCGCAGGTGCTCGACAGCGTGAAGATACCGGTGATCGCGGCGGGCGGCTTCGGCGACGGGCGCGGGCTTGCCGCAGCCCTTGCCTATGGCGCGGTCGGCATCGCGATGGGCACGCGCTTCCTGATGACGCGCGAAAGCCCGATCCCCGAGGCTACCAAGGCACGCTACACTGCCGCCGGCACCGACGACATCCTCGTCTCGACCAAGGTCGACGGCCTGCCCCAGCGCATGATCCGTAACGCACTGCTCAACCGGATCGAACGCTCGACCGGGATCGGCATCTGGCGGCGCGCGATCGAAAGCGGACTGCAGATGAAACGCCAGACCGGCGCATCGTTCGGCGATCTGTTCAGGGCGGCCAAGGGCATGACCAGCCATGGCGGGCTCACTTTGCCCCAGGCGATGATGGCGGCATCCGCGCCGATGCTGATCCAGAAGGCCGTGGTCGAGGGCGATCCCGATCACGGGCTGATGGCAACCGGGCTCGTCGCCGGGCGGCTCGGCGACCTGCCAAGCTGCGCGGACCTCGTCGCGAGCATCGAGGCAGAGGCGCGCGCACGCCTCGCCGCCCTTTCCCCTCCCTCGCAAACGGTGGCCTGAACCATGCCGATCCATACCCAGATCAAAGACCGTATCGCGGAGATCGTCTTCGATCAGCCGCCGGTCAACGCGTTCGACAGCGCAACCTGGAACAGCTTGCCGGCGATCATCCGCGAGGCGGGCAGCAACCCGAACGTCAATGTCGTGCTGATCCGCGCCGAGGGACGCGGCTTTTGCGGCGGCGTCGACATCAAGGAGATGCAGGCGCATCCCGAGCGTATCACCCTGCTCAATCGCGGCAATTTCCTGACGTTCAAGGCGGTGCGCGACTGCGAGGTGCCCGTCGTCACCGCCGTCCATAAATTCGTGATCGGCGGCGGCATCGGCATCTGTGGCGCGAGCGACACGATCATCGCCGCCGACGATGCCTATTTCTCGCTGCCGGAGGTCGATCGCGGCGCGATGGGCGGCGCTTCGCACCTGTCGCGCATGCTGCCGCTGCACAAGGTGCGCGCCGCCTTCTTCACCGGTGGCAATATCCCGGCCGAGGAAGCCTATCGCCTGGGCGCCGTCGAGAAGATCGTCCCGCGTGAGGCGCTGGTGGACGAAGCGCGCGCCTTCGCCGCGATCATCGCGGGCAAGTCGCGCAAGGCGCTGGTCCTCGCCAAGGAAGCGCTCAACGGCCTCGAACCACGCGACGTCGATCATGGCTATCGCTTCGAGCAGGGCTTCACGCTCGAGATGTACATGCACGAGGACAGCCAGAAGGCGCGCGACGCCTTTGTCGAGAGCGGCACGGCGGCGAAATTCTGATGGATCTCGCCTATACACCCGAACAACAGGCCTTCCGCGCGGAAGTCCGCGCGTGGATGGAGGCGAACGTTCCCCGCGAACCGCTCCTCACACTGGAGTGCGAGCAAGGCTATCGCCAGCACGTCGAATGGGAGCGCAAGCTCGCCTCCGGCAATTGGGGCATGGTCACCTGGCCGGAGGCCTATGGCGGGCGCGGGCTCGACCTGATCCAGTGGCTGATCTTCGAAGAGGAATATTATCGTGCCGGCGCGCCGCTGCGCGCCAACCAGAACGGCATCTTCCTGCTCGGCCCCACCATCATGGAGTTCGGCACGGATGAACAGAAGGCCCGCTTCCTGACGCCCATGGCCAGGGGCGAGGTGATCTGGGCGCAGGCCTGGTCCGAACCCAATGCCGGATCGGACATGGCGGCGATCACCAGCAAGGCCATCCGGGACGGCGATCATTATGTGATCACGGGGCAAAAGACCTGGTCGAGCCGCGCGAGCTTCGCCGACTGGGGTTTCGGCCTGTTCCGCACCGATCCGGACTCGAAGCGCCACAAGGGGCTGAGCTTCATCCTGTTCGATCTCAACGCGCCCGGCGTCACCCGCCGTCCGATCCGCCAGCTTCATGGCGATCCCGGTTTCGCCGAGCTGTTCTTCGACGAGGTGCGCGTGCCCGTCGCGAACCGCATCGCCGGCGAAGGCGAAGGCTGGAACGTCGCGATGGCGACCGCCGGCTTCGAACGCGGGCTGATGCTGCGCTCCCCCGCCCGCTTCCAGGCGGCGGCGGCACGGCTGGTGGCGCTGTTCCGCAAGCATGAGGCCAAGGCATCGCCCGCCGCACGCGAGCAGGTGATGCAGGCATGGATGGATGCGCAGGCCTATGCCTACAACACCTATGCCGTCGCCTCGCAGATCATAGTGGGCGGCCATATCGGCGCCGAAGCCAGCCTCAACAAGATCTTCTGGTCCGAACTGGACCGGGCGATGCACCGCACCGCGATGCAATTGCTCGGTGCCGCCGCCGAGTTGCGCCACCTGGACGATGGCGGGCTCAATAGCTGGCTCGAAGGCTATATCTTCTCGCTCTCCGGCCCGATCTATGCCGGATCGAACGAAATCCAGCGCAACATCATCGCCGAGCGCCTGCTCGGCCTGCCGAGGTAACGGCCATGGATTTCAGGATTTCGGACGATCAGGCGACGCTGACGCAAGGCGTCCGCGACTATCTGGCGGGCATGCACGGTGCTGAAGTGTTGCGCAGCCTCGATGCCGATGACAGCCGCCGTTCCGATGCGGTCTGGCAGGGGCTGGTCGAGATGGGGCTGCCGGGCCTGCTGGTTCCGGAAGCGCAGGGCGGGCTCGGCCTGTCGTTGCTCGACGGCGTCGGCATCGCGATCGAGTTCGGCCGCGCCGGCGTCGCCGAACCCGTTGCCGATACCGCGCTTGTCGCCGCACCGCTGCTCGCGGCGGCCGGTGGACAGGACGCACTGCTCGAACGCATCGCCGCCGGCTGCGCGAAGCTGGCGCTCCAGCATCCGCTCAATCCCTGGACCGCCGATCTCGACGCTGCGAGCCATGTCCTGTCAGCGGATGGCGACGTCCTGCTGCTCGCCGAACGCACCGGCGCGGCACAGCCGCTCGACAGCGTCGATCCGCTGCGCCGCCTGTTCGTGCCGGCATCGGTCGATGGTGTCGCGATCGGCTCGGCGGATGCGCTGCTCGATCACGCCGCGCTGATCGCCGCCGCTCAGCAGATCGGCATTGCGGATGCGATGCTCGGCCAAGCGACCGACTATGCCAAGACGCGCAGCCAGTTCGGCCAGCCCATCGGCAGCTTCCAGGCAGTGAAGCATCATCTGGCGAGCGCGGCGGTGAAGATCGCCTTCGCGCGGCCCGTGGTGCAGCGCGCGGCGGTCGCGCTCGGCGAAGGCGCGGCCCATGCCGCGGTCCATGTCAGCCATGCCAAGCTCGCCGCGTCCGACGCCGCCTGGGCGACCGCCGAGACCGCGATCCAGATCCATGGCGCGATGGGCTACACCTATGAGGTCGACCTGCATTTTTGGATGAAGCGCGCCTGGGCGCTCGCATCCGCGTGGGGTGATCGCGCCTTCCATCTGGGCCGGATCGACGCCGCCGTGATCGGCGGCACACTTCCGATCGGCCCCGGCCACAGTTTTACCTGAGGAACAATGAATGGCTGAAGCCTATATCATCGACGCCGTCCGCACCCCGATCGGGCGCAAGAAAGGCAGCCTGGCGCAGGTGCATCCCGCCGATCTGGGCGCGCATCCGATCAAGGCGCTCATCGCCCGCACCGGCATCGACGCCGCTCTGGTCGACGACGTGATCTGGGGCTGCTGCGACACGATCGGGCCGCAGGCGGGCGATATCGGCCGCACCGCGTGGCTGGTGGCCGGGCTGCCCGAGCATGTCCCCGGCGTGACGATCGACCGGCAATGCGGATCCTCGCAACAGGCCGTCCATTTCGCGGCGCAGGGGGTGATGAGCGGCACCCAGGACCTGGTCGTCGCGGGCGGCAGCCAGGCGATGAACGCGATCCCGATCTCGGCGGCGATGTATGCTGGCCAGCCCTATGGCTTCGACAGCCCCTTTCTCGGCTCGCCCGGCTGGCTGGCGCGCTATGGCGATGAAGAGGTCAACCAGATCCGCTCGGCCGAGATGATCGCCGAGAAATGGGGCATCGCGCGCGATGCGATGGAAGCGTTCGCGGTGGAATCCCACGCCCGTGCGCAGCGCGCGATCGACAATGGCTGGTTCAAGGCGGAGATCGCGCCGCTCGACGGGCTCGACGCCGACGAGACCGTCCGCCCCGGCACGACCCTGGAAGGGCTCGCCGCGCTCAGGACGGTGCGCGAGGGCGGCGCGATCACCGCCGGCATCGCCAGCCAGAATTGCGACGGCGCGGCCGCGCTGCTCATCGCCAGCGAAGCCGCGGTGAAGGCGCATGGCCTGAAGCCGCGCGCGCGCATCCACCATATCTCGGTGCGGGCCGACAACCCCGTCTGGATGCTGACCGGCCCGATCCCGGCGACCCGATATGCGCTGCAGAAAGCCGGCATGTCCGTCGACGATATCGACCTGTTCGAATGCAACGAGGCCTTCGCGTCGATCCCTATGGCCTGGATGCAGGAACTCGGCGTGCCGCATGAGAAGGTCAATGTGCAGGGTGGCGCGATCGCGCTCGGCCATCCGATCGGCGCCACCGGCGCGCGGCTGATGACCACATTGCTCGGCGCGCTCGAACGTACCGGCGGCCGTTATGGCCTGCAGACCATGTGCGAAGGCGGCGGCCAGGCCAACGTCACCATCATCGAAAGGCTCTAGGACCGATGGGTATCTGCGACGGACGCACCGTCATCATCACCGGCGCGGCACGCGGTCTCGGCCGCGCCTATGCGCTTGCCTTCGCGGCCGAAGGCGCGAATGTCGTCGTCAACGATATCGGCACCAGCCTGTCGGGCGAAGGCCGCGACACCTCCGCCGCCGACGGCGTCGTCGCGGAGATCGTGGCGGCAGGCGGCAATGCCGTCGCCAATTACGAGGACATTACCGATTGGGAGGCGGCGAAGCGTATCGTCGATGCCGCGGTGGCGGCGTTCGGCGACCTGCATGTCGTCGTCAACAATGCCGGCATCGTGCGCGACCGCATGTTCGTCTCCGCCACGCCCGAGGAATGGGACGCGACGATGCACGTTCATCTGCGCGGCCATTTCTGCGTCAGCCGCCACGCGGTCGATTATTGGCGCGCGCAGCAAAAGGCGGGCAATGCCGTCGATGCGCGCATCATCAACACCACCAGCGGCGCCGGCCTGCAGGGCTCGATCGCCCAGGCGGCCTATTCGACCGCCAAGGGCGGCATCGCGGCGCTGACGCTCGTCCAGGCCGCCGAACTCGGCCGCTATGGCATCACCGCCAACGCGCTAGCGCCCGCCGCGCGCACGCGGATGACCGAACAGGCCTTTGCCGACAAGATGGCCGCCGTCGAAAGCGGGTTCGACGTTCAGGATCCCGCCAATATCGCGCCAACCGTCGTCTGGCTCGGATCGGAACGGTCGCGCCACGTCACCGGCTGCGTCTTCGAACTCGAGGGCGGCCGCATCACGATCGAGGATGGCTGGAACCTCGGCCCCACCGTCGAGCAGCAGGCCAGATGGGCGCCGGCCGATGTGGGCACCGCGGTCGACGGGCTGCTCGCCGCACGCGCCGCGCCGCGCAAGGTGTGGGGCAGCTGAGATGCATTTCGCCTTCACCGACGAACAGGCGATGATCGCCGAAACGGCGAAGGCGTTCTTCGTCGAGAACGCGACGAGCGACCGCACGCGTGCGGCAATGGCGGCCGACGGTGTCGATCGCGCCCTGTGGCAGGGCTTTACCGGCGAACTGGGACTGGCCGGGGTCGCGCTGCCCGAGGAGCGCGGCGGCGCCGGGCTCGGCATGGTCGAGTTCGCGATCCTGGCCGAGCAGGCGGGCGCGCAGGTCGCCGCCCTGCCCCTGCTGGCAAGCCTCGGCCTCGCCGCACCCGCGATCCTGGCAGGCGGCACCGAGGAACAGAAAGGCTGGCTGCCCCGGCTCGCCGCCGGCGAACTCGTTGCCAGCGTCGCGATCGCCGATGACGGCAACCTGATCGCACCGCATGGCGCGGCCGCCGACCTGTTCGTCATCGCCACGGGCGACCGCGCCGCTATCGTCCGCCGGGATGCGCCGGGGCTGACGGTGACGCCGCTCACGTCGATGGACCAGACCAGGCCCTATGCGCGGATCGAAACCGGCCATGCCGTGCTAGAACCGCTCGCCGATCCGCACGCCGCTGTTGCGGCGGCACTGACCATGGGCTGGCTCGCCATCGCCGCCGACGCGCTGGGCGGCGCACAGGCCTGTCTCGACCGGACCGTCGCCTATGTGGGCGAGCGTATTCAGTTCGGGCGCGCGATCGGCAGCTTCCAGGCGGTCAAGCATCGGCTCGCCGACATGATGGTGATGGTCGAGCAGGCGCGCTCGGCGGTCTATTGGGCGGCCTGCGCGATCGACGAAGGATCGGACGAAGCGACCTTCGCCGTCCATGCCGCCAAGGCCTTTGCCTGCGACACCTACCGCCACTGCGCGGGCGAGATGATCCAGCTCCATGGCGGCATCGGCTTCACCTGGGAGCATGACGCGCATCTCTATTTCAAGCGCGCGCGCAGCGATGCCAGCCTGCTGGGGACGCCCGACTGGCACCGCGAGCAGATCGCGCAACTCGCCGGACTGGACGAAGCGGCATGAAGCTCGGTTTCTCCCCCGAAGAAGAGGCGTTCCGCGCGGAAGCCGCCGCGTGGCTCAAGACCGAACTGGAAGGCTCCTTTGCCGACGTCCATGGTCTTACCAGCCTGACCGACGCGCCCGAGCGTCGACGTGACTGGGAAAAACGGCTGGGTGAAGCCGGCTGGAGCTGTGTCGGCTGGCCGGGCGCCTATGGCGGCCGCAACGCGACCCTGGCGCAACAGGTGATTTTCGCCGAGGAATATGCGCGCGCCGGCGCCCCGCCCCGGCTCAACCATATCGGCATCGAGCTTGCCGGGCCGACGATCCTCGCTTTCGGCACCGAGGCGCAAAAGGCCCGTTTCCTGCCCGCGATCGCGCGCGGCGAGGAGATCTGGTGCCAGGGCTATTCGGAACCCAATGCCGGATCCGATCTTGCTAATGTCCGCACCAAGGCGTGGCGGGACGGCGACGACTGGGTGATCGAGGGCCAGAAGGTCTGGACCAGCCTCGCGCAATTCTCCGACTGGATCTTCGTGATCGCGCGGACAGAAGAGGGATCGAAAGGGCCGAGGGGCCTGTCCTTCCTGCTCGTGCCCGTCGATCAGCCGGGCGTTACCGTCCGCCCGATCCACCAGATCACCGGCGAGGCCGAGTTCAACGAGACATTCTTCGACGAGGCACGCACCCCGGCCGCCAATATCCTGGGCGAGCCCGGCAATGGCTGGGCGGTGGCGATGGCGCTCCTTGGTTTCGAGCGCGGCGTCTCGACGCTTGCGCAGCAAATGGGTTTCCGCAACGAGCTGGACGCGGTGATCGCCGCCGCACGCGCCAATGGCGAGGCCCGCAACCCGCTGATCCGCCAGCGCATCGCCCGGGCCGAGATCGGGCTGAAGCTGATGCGCTATGGCGCGCTGCGCATGTTGAGCGATGCCGAAGGCGGAACGCTCGGCGCCTCCGCGCTCACCTACAAGATCCAATGGGCGACCTGGCGGCGCGACCTGGGCGAACTGGCGATGGATGTGCTCGGCCTGTCCGGCGAGATCGCCGCGGGGCATGATTATGCCTTTCCGATGCTGCCCAATTTGTTTCTCTATTCGCGCGCCGACACCATCTATGGCGGCACGAACGAGATCCAGCGCAACATCATCGCTGAGCGCGCGCTCGGCCTGCCGCGCGAGCCGCGCGGCGACCTCAAGTGAAGGAGCCGATCGTGGCAAGACCCGCCCCCCAATATCCGAAGCCGACCGGCCTGCTGAAGGGCAAGACCATGTTGATCACCGCCGCCGCCGGAAGCGGCATCGGTGGTGCGGTGGCGCAGCGCGCGGCGGAGGAAGGCGCGATCCTGTTCCTGTCCGACATGCACGAACGCCGGCTGGGTGAAACCGCCAACCGGATCGCGGCACTGGGCTTCGCCCGCCCCGGCACATTGGTCTGCGACGTCACCGACGAAGCGCAGGTGCAGGCGCTGGTCGCCGCCGCGATCACGGGCATGGGCCATGTCGATATCCTGATCAACAATGCCGGGCTCGGCGGCGCCGCGCCGGTGGTCGAGATGACCGACGATCAATGGCACAAGGTGCTCGACGTCACGCTGACCAGCGTGTTCCGGATGACGCGCGCGATCCTGCCCCACATGTATGCGCGCCAGGCGGGGGTGATCGTCAACAATGCGTCGGTGCTCGGCTGGCGCGCGCAGAAGCTGCAGGCGCATTATGCCGCGGCCAAGGCCGGTGTGATGGCCTTCACCCGCTGCTCGGCGCTCGAAGCCGCCGAACAGGGCGTGCGCATCAACGCGGTGTCGCCGAGCCTCGCCATGCATGCCTCGCTGTCCAAGGTCACGCCCCCCGGCCTGCTCGAGGAACTGACCGAGAAAGAGGCGTTCGGCCGCTATGCCGAGCCCTGGGAGGTGGCGAATGTCATGCTGTTCCTCGCCAGCGATCTTTCCTCCTACATGACCGGCGAAATCGTCTCAGTCTCGAGCCAGCAGGCATGAGCGCGCGCATCTTCGACACACCTACCGATCTGCCCGGCGCGGTGGGCGAGCGTTTCGGCCCAACCGAATGGGTGACGATCGAACAGGAGCGCATCGACCAGTTCGCACGGGCCACCGACGATCATCAGTGGATCCATGTCGATCCCGAACGCGCGAAGGACGGCCCGTTCGGCGCGACGATCGCGCATGGCTATCTGACGATGAGCCTGGTCAACCGCTTCTTGCCCGAACTGATCGAGGTGCGCGGCGTCTCTATGGGTATCAATATCGGGACGGACGCGCTGCGTTTCCTCAACCCCGTCCGCGTCGGCAGCCGCATTCGCGGGGTCGGCGAACTGGTCAGGGCCGAGGCAGCCAAGGGCGGCATCCAGGCGGTGGTTCGCGTGACCGTCGAGATCGAGGGTGTCGAGAAGCCGGCCTGCGTCGTCGATACGATCAGCCGTTTCTACCCGGCCTGATGTCCTCCCCTGTCATTCCTGCACACGCGGGAATGACAGGGAAACGCCTTCAAATCCCGTATCCCCCGGACACCGCGATCTGCTGTCCGGTGACGTACGCCGCCCGCTCCGACGCCAGGAAGACCGCCGCATGGCCGACCTCCCCAGGCTGCCCCCAGCGCTTGATCGCGAGGTTGCGCAGCGCGTCCTTCGCCCAGACCTCGTCGAAAGCGCCCTGTTTCGAGAGTTCGAGAAACATGCCTGCTTCGATCACGCCGATCAGCACGCTGTTGGCGCGGATGCCGTATCGCCCCTCCTCGCGCGCGATGCCCTTCACCAGTGCCTCGTTCGCGGCCTTGGGCACCACCGAAAGCCCGTCCTTAGGTGGCCAGCGCAGATCGCCCGCCGATCCCAGATGGACGATCGAACCACCACCCGTTCCACGCATATGCGCGATCGCGGCGCGAGCGGCATTGAAGAAGCCGTGGGTTTCGATATCGACCGCGCGACGCCATTGGTCGACCGTGACATCGGCCAGATAGGCCTGGTCGACCAGCGGCCCGGCGGCCCACACCATCGTATGGATCCGCCCATGTGCCGCGACCGCGTCGGCCACGGCCGCGGCCGCATCCGACACTTCGGTCACGTCGCAGCGATGCAGGCTGGCCCTGCGGCCCATCGCCGAGATCGCATCGTGCAGATCGTCGGCGCGTGCCTGGTTGGACCGATAGCCGATCGCGACATCGCTTCCGGCGCGAGCGAAGGTGGCGGCGACAGCGCTGCCGATCCCGCCTGTCGCCCCGAAGATCAGCGCGGCGCCGTCGCCGAAATCACGATCGTCCAATTCAGCTCTCCGGTCAGAAGGAATAGCCTGCCGAAACACCGAACCAGCGCGGCTTCTGATAGGAGACGTTATCGGCGAAATTGGTGATGATCGCACCAGCATAATATTTCTGGTTGGTGAGATTCTGGCCGAACACCGACAGGCGCCAATGCGTATCAGGCGAGCGCCACGCCACCGACGCATTGACCACTTCATAGGCCGGCTGCTTCACGCGATTGGTGAGTTCGACGAAATAGCGACCGCTGAAAAAGGCGGATGCGTTGACGGTCAGCACGCCGCCCGCCAGCGACGTATCGTAGTTGACGCCGAAATTGAGCGTCCAGCGCGGTGCACGGATCAGATCGTTGCCCGAAACATCGACCGGCCCGACCGTGGAATTGCCCCCCGGCAGCCCGCTGACGAGGACGGGCACGTTGACCGACGCGTTGACGAAATCGACGATCTTCGGCTTCAGCAGCGACACACCGGCATTGAAGCGCAGCCCCTCGGCCACGCGCGCACTGACATCCATCTCGAAGCCGTCGACCTCCGCCTTGGGCGCATTCTGGAGCAGCGTCGCGATCTGGTTGTTGACGGTGGTGACCAGGCTCACCTGCAGATCGGTGTAGTTATAGTGGAAAGCGGCGGCGTTGACGGTGATGCCAGGCGCCGGCTGGGTCTTCACACCCACTTCGAACGCTTCGATCCGCTCCGGATTGGCGGGGATCAGCGTGCCGTTGACCGTGGTCGCGTTGAAGGTGCCGGCCTTGTAGCCCTGGGTGTACGACGCATAGACGTTCGAACCCCGGCCGAATTCGTAGCGGATCACCGCGCGCGGCGACCAGTCCTTCCAGCTTTCCTTGCCTTGCGTCACGACATTGGTTGCGAGCGGCCGGTTGTAGGACTGCTTCTGATCCCAGCTATAGCGGATGCCCGCCGTCAGGAAGAGATCGTCGATCGCTTCATAGGTCGCCTCGGCGAAGCCGGCGATCGCCTTGGATTTCTGGCCATAAACCAGCCGCGTCGTGGTGGTCGGCGAAATGCTGGTCAGCGGGTCGTACAGCGTGCGGCTTTGGAAGCCGGTCGCGCCGATCAGCCAAGAAAGCCGGCCGTCGGTGTCGCTGGTGAGCGTGATTTCCTGATTATAGGCGCGCCCACGCTGCCGGAAATCGTTGATCGACAGGCTGAGCGGCGAGATGTCGGTCACCGAATGCGAGAAGCCGTGCGTTTCCGACCAGGATGCGAGCCCGGCGAGCACCGCGCCGCCCAGATCGATCGAGACATGGCCGTCGACCAGATACTGGTTGAGCCGGAAGAACGGCACCGTCGCCTCGGAGGTCGTATAGGGCTTGCCAGGCACCCGGACGTCGATCGGCAGGTTCAGCGGATTCTGCGCCGCCGTTGCCCGCCGCGCCTGCGAATTGCCGTTCAGCGGCTGGCCCGAATAGGTGACGTTGTCCCAGCTGTAATTATAGAGGCCGTTGAGCTGGATCTCGACGGTGTCGCTCGGCACGAACAACAGCTTCGCACGGATGATCGCCGCCTTGCGCACGCCCTGCTCGGTATCGAGATAGATATTGTGGATATAGCCGTCGTCGCGCAGGCCGGTCGCCGCAAAGCTGGCGGCCAGCTTGTCGGTGACGATGGGACCGCTCAGATAAGCCGTCGCCTTCATGAAATCATAGCGCCCATAGGTCAGGCTCGCATCGCCGGTGGTCTCGAAGCTCGGCTTCTTGGTGACGATGTTGATCGCACCGCCCGTGGCGTTGCGGCCGAACAAGGTGCCCTGCGGCCCCTTCAGCACCTCGATCCGCTCGACATTGGAGAGTTCCTGCGCCGTCGTCGCCTGTTCGGGCTGGTAGACGCCGTCGATGAAGGTCGCGACATTGGGTTCATCGCCCGCACTGGCGTTGCGACTGCCGATGCCACGGATGGTGGGCTGCGAATTGTTGCTCGATTTCGCCCAGAGCAGGCCGGGCGTGGCGAGCGTCAGATCCTGGGTGGACGCGACACCAGCGGACGCAAGCTGGTCGGCGGTCAGCGCGGTGATCGAGATCGGCACATTCTGCAGCGATTCCGAACGGCGCTGCGCGGTGACGACGATCTCGCCATCGTTCATCGCCTGGTCTTCCGGCGCCGCTGCCGCGTCCACCGTCGCCTCGGTCGACTGCGCAAGAACCTGCGTCGGCACGAGCACCGACAGGCCAACCGATACGAGCAGAGCCGTTTTCGACATCGTCATCCCTCCCCCATGCGTCACGATCGGGAATCGACCGTTTCGTGCATGTCAGCCGCGCTCCCGCACCCTGTGTCCCGGATGCTCGTGCACGTCATGTGGCTGGAGACTAGCCAGCACCCCATCGCACAGAAAATTGGAACTTCTGACGAGCTACTGCGGAAAAACCGTCGATGCTCCTGACGCCGGATCATGCATGAACGGGGTCTGCACTGCAGCGCCGGCACCCGGCGCGTCGATGGAAGGACCCCGATGAACGCCCCCGTCACCCTCACCCGCAGCAGCCTGGAAGGCGCGCTGCTCGATTGCGATGCCCATCTCTACATGGAGCCCGATGTGATGGAGGACATCGTCCGCGATGTCGGCGCTGGCTTCGTCATGGATTTCCTCAAGCGCTTCTCCGGCTCCCCCGACGACGTCGCCGGCCGGGCACGCAATCGCGATAATGTCTGGGCAGTCAAGGGCATCAGCGCGCTCGGCGCGACCGAAGCCGGAGACCGGCTGGAGGCGATGGACCGCACCGGCATCGCCGCACAGCTCGTCTTCCCCAACACCGCGCTGATCGAACTGCGCGTGAACTCCGCCGCCGCGCGCGAGGCATGCCGCCGCTACAATGATTTCGCGATCGCCTGGACCCGCCAGGCCGGCGGACGGGCGCGCGTCGTCTGCCAGATCAACATGGGCGACCCCGAATGGGCGATCGCCGAACTGGCGCGCGTGCTGAAGCTGGGCGCCAAGGGCGTGCTGCTGCCCTGCGCCGCGCCGCCAGGCGGGGTTTCGCCCGCCAACGAGATCTGGGATCCCTTCTGGGCGATGCTCCAGGATGCAAACGTGCCCGCGCTGATCCACATCGCGGCAGGCGGCGTCGTCAATGGCGGCGGCCCCGACGATCCGATGCTGCCGCCGCGCGAATTCGCCTATGCCAAATCGCTGCGGATGAATTTCGACGGCCGGGCGGGCGGCGAGGAGGCGATCGGCCCCTATTTCGTGCTCGTCGCGCATATGGCGGCGGAAGTGTTCCTGCTCACAATGGTGATGGGCGGCGTCTTCGAACGTTTCCCCCACCTCGCGCTCGGTATCATCGAGGTCGGCGCCGGCTGGCTCGGTCCCCTTTGCGAACGCATGGACCAGCATGCCGATCTGATGGCGAAAGTGGGCATCACCTATCCGCTCAAGCCCAGCGAATATGTCCGCCGCAACGTACGGGTGACGCCGATGTGGGCGGAGAATCTGGAGGCGATGGTGCAGCGCTACGGCCTTGCCGAAACCTATGTCTTTTCCAGCGACTATCCGCATATCGAAGGCAGCAAGGATCCGATCGGGAAGTTCCGCAAATGGACCGACCGGCTGGATCCGAGTTTCGAGCGGGCATTTTATGTCGACAACGCGGCCATCCTGTTTCCGGACTGAAGCCGCACGACTGGAGCCCGCGCGGCGTTTGAACGAAGCGATCCGGATGCGGCGACATCGTCGAGATCGCGATAACGGGATGAGGTGAGGATGAGTGACCGGCGCACCCATTGGTCGACCGAGGCATTGCTGCTCGGTTCGGGCATGTTCGCACCGCTGGCGATGAGCGCGCTCTCGCCGGTGCTGCCCAAGATCCAGCAGGCGTTCGGCGGCACCACCGACGCGGCGTTCATGACCAAGGCGACCGTCATGGTGGTCGGAATCGCGATGATCGTCGCGTCGCCGCTCAGCGGTGCGCTGATGCGGCGGCTGGGTGCGCGCAGGCTGCTGGCCGGCTGCTATGCGCTGTTCCTCTTCGCAGGCGTCATCGGCATGATGATGCCGACGCTTCAGGGCATCGTCGCGACGCGCCTGTTCGTGGGCGCGGCCGCCGCCGTGATCGTGGCGCTCGCCATTTCGTTGATCGGCACATTGTACGAAGGTCGCGCGCGCGAACGGCGCATCGGCGCGATCCACGGATTGGGCGCAGCACTGCTCGCCATGCTGGTGCCGACCTCCGGCCTGCTCGGCGATCTTGGTGGATGGCGCATGGCATTCCTCGTTCATCTGGTCGCCCTCCCCTTCCTGATCCTGACACTGATCAGCCCCGATCTTGCGACCATCCAGAAGGACCCGCCACATGGTGAGCGCGCATCCTCATCGATCCGTCCGGTGCTCGGCATCGCGCTCGTGGCGATCCTGGCGGGATCGATCACCTTCAGCATCCCTGTCTTCGAACCCTTTCGCCTCGTCGAGATCGGCGTGCACAGTTCCGCGGTCGCGGGCGCGATGTTCTCGATCACCGTCGGCTTCTCGGTCGCCAGCAGCCTCGCCTTCGGCGAACTGCGGCGTTTCGCGCCCAACGCGGTCCTGTTCCTGCTCGCCTTCGGCTTCTGGGCGACCGGCCTGACCGTTGTCGGGTTCGCCACCACCATCCAGGGCGTGGCATCGGGCATGGTGCTAATCGGGCTGGGCGGCGGGCTGGTCGGCCCGACGATCTTCTCGCTCGTCGCATCATTGAGCAGCGACGCCGATCGCGCACGCAATACCGGGCTGGTCAAGGGCGTCTATTATGCGGGCCCATTCCTTGGGCCGAGCGCGCTCCACCTCGCCTTTCCGCACGAACCGGCGTCCACCAGCCTGTTCGCCCTCGCCTCGCTCGCCGGGCTGCTCGCCGTTGCGGCGTGCATGATGGCGACACGCAGCAGGACAATAGAGCCCACCACATGACATATGAAAACCATCGTGCGTCGGTGACGCGCGGCGCGAACGACCTGTGCGATTTCTTCGCACCGGGACGCGGCATCGCGATTATCGGCCGTACCGACAATGACGCAGGCGTCGCCCGGCTGATCGCGCGCTATGGCGCGGATGTGAAGCTGTGCTTCGTCAATCCCAAAGGCGGCGAGGTCGCGGGCGTACCCGTGTATCGCGCGATCGGGGGCGTTCCCGACGAGTTCGGCGTCGCGCTGCTGCGCGTCGGCCCCACCAATGTCGTCCAGGTCGTGCGCGACTGCGCCGCGCATGGCATTCGCCGCATCGTCATCTTCAGCTCGGGTTTTTCCGAAACCGGCACCGACGGCTTGGAACAGGAAAGACAGTTGGCCACCGCCATCGCCGGGACCGGCGTGCGCGTCATCGGCCCCAACACAGCCGACAATATGTTCGAGCAATTCACCGTACCCGACGGGCATCGCGGCGGCCTGATCGGGCTGGTGACGCAGAGCGGCGCGATGGGGCGGCCGATCGTAGAGGGCATCGCGATGGGCGCGGCGTTCAGCCGCTGGATCACCGTCGGCAACGAAGTCGATCTCGAGATCGCCGACGTGATCGGTCATTTCACGCATCACGATCCGGCGCGCGTGATCGCCGGTTATGTCGAGGGGTTCAAATCGCTGCCGCGCCTGCGCGCCGCGCTTTCCGAAGCCAATCGCGCCGACAAGCCGGTGATCATGCTCAAGATCGGCGAAAGCGAACGCGGCGCGCGCATGGCGGCGTCGCATACCGGACATCTTTCGGGCAATGATGCGATCGTCCAGGGCCTGTTCGACCAGCATGGCGTGACGCGCGTGCGCGATCTCGACGAGTTGCTCGAAACCGCCAATCTCTTCGCGAAGCTGCCGCCGGAAACGGGATCGCGCACCGCGCTCTATTCGGTCTCCGGCGGTACGGCGACGCTGATGGCGGAGATCGCCGGACGCTACGATGTCGATGTGCCGGCACTGGCGCCGGCAACGCAGGACCGGCTTGCACAATTGCTGCCGGGCTATGTCGCCATGACCAATCCGATCGACAATGGCGGCCAATTCACGATGAACGCGACGCCCGCGGACCGGCGTGCGGTGTTCGACGCCATCGCGGCAGATCCCGCGATCGATGTGATCATCGTGGGTTTCAATGCGGCGTTCGGCATGCTCTCCGACAATATGGCGGCCGATGTCCGCGGCTGGGTGGAGGACGGCGGCTGCAAGCCCGTCATTGCTGTCTGGAGTTCGGTGGTCACCGACGGCGCAGGCTATGCCGATCTCGTCGCCTCGGGCGTGCCGATCTTCCGGTCGCTCGACAAGGCATTCCGGGCGATCAGGGCGTTCGACGCCTATCGCGATGCACGCCGGCATTTCCGCGATCGGTCGCCCGTCGCACCCTCGATTCCACTGGACGCGCTCGCGCGACCGGGCGTGGTCGAGGATGACAGGGCCTCGGCCCTGTTGCGCAGCGCAGGCGTACCGCTGACCCGGCAGAGCCTTGCAACCTCCGCTTCGGCAGCCGCCAGTGCACATGCCGAGATGCCTTTTCCGCACGTGCTCAAAATCTCGTCGCCGGATTTTCCACATCGCTCCGATCTCGGTCTCGTCATGCTCGGCATCGATTCCGCCGACGCGGCGCGTGAAGCGTTCGAAACGATCATTGCCCGCGCGACGGCCGCCAGGCCCGATGGCCGGATCGAGGGCGTGCTGGTTCAGGAACAGATCATCGGCGGCGTCGAGATGCTGGTCGGACTGACTTGCGACCCGCATCTCGGCCCCGCGATCACGATCGGCGCGGGCGGCATCCATGCGGAAATCCTGCGCGACGTCGCCGTCCGGCCATTGCCGGTGGACGATCGGGACATCCGCGAGATGATCGCCAGCCTCAGGATCGCGCCGCTGCTCGCCGGCGCGCGCGGACGGCCCGCGGCCGATCTCGACGCGCTTGTCGCGCTGGCGCTCGCGGTCGCAGGGCTGGGGCTGGCGGCAGGCCCGAAACTCGCGGAACTCGACCTGAACCCCGTCGTCGCCCTGCCCGACCGCGCCGTCGCGGTCGATGCATTGGTGGTCGCCGGATGAACGGCGCGCGGGACATCGCGATCGTCGGGATCGGCGTCACCGCGCAAAGCCGCGGATCGGGCCGTTCGGCGATTTCCCTGCTGATGGAATCGATCGGGCTCGCGCTCGACGATGCCGGCCTCTCGATGCGCGACGTCGATGGTTATGTCGGCTTCACCTTCCCCGCCGGCAACGGCCAGGGCATGAGCGACGCCAATGTCGCGCGCCAGTTCGGCCAGCCGATGACATTGGTCGCCGAAACATCGGGCGCGCAGGCGGTGCTGCTTGCCGGTGCGGCGATCCGCGCGGGCCTGGCCGAAGTGGTGGTGATCCCGGCCGGCGGATCGCAATCCGCAGGCGCCGAAATGGCGACCTATACGCGGCCGACCTACGAGTTCACTGAATGGACGGGGTCGATGACGCCCGCGCAGTTCGCACTCATTGCGCGGCGCCATATGCATGAATTCGGCACGACGCCCGAACAGCTTGCAGCGGTTGCCGCCACCGCCCACCGGCACGGCCGGCTCAACCCCGAAGCGGTCGCCTTCGGCCGGCCGGCGCTCGACGCGGACGCGATCCTCTCGGCACGGATGATCGCCGATCCCTTCACCCAGCCGATGTGCTCGCTCGTCAATGACGGCGCATCGTGCATCGTCGTCACGTCCGCCGAACGGGCGCGCGATTGCCGTCATGCCCCGGTCTGGGTGCTGGGTGGCGCGTTCGAGACGCGATCCAACAGTTATTTCGAGGCACCGTCGCTGGGCATGATGGAGAGCCGCCCGCGCATGATCGACGGCTTCGCGCGTGCGGGTGTGGCGCATGACGATGTCGATATCGTCATGTGCTACGATCATTTCGCGCACGGCCCGATCATCCAGTTCGAGACCCTGGGCTTCTGCGCACCGGGCGAGGGCGGCGATTACGTGCCCCGCGCGATGCAGCTCGACAGTGTACATCCGGGTTCGCTCGACGGCGGCAACCTCGCCTATAGCCACAATGGCGTCCCGTATAATTTCAAGCCGATCGAGATCGTCCGCCAGTTCCGCGGCGATACGCCCGATCTCTGCCCGGGCTGGCGCGAAGGCATCCACACATATGACCGCAATCTGTGCCGCAAGGTGCGCGATCCCAAGCTCGCCATCGGCTGTGCGCCGATGACCGACGGCCGCCACGGCTTTGCGATCCTTGCGAAGGACTGATGATGGACGCCGCTTTCCCCATCCCACGGCCGACACCGCTCTCCGCGCCCTTCTGGGAAGGCACGCGCGCCGAAGAACTGCGGTTGCAGCAATGCGACGATTGCAGCGCATGGCGGTGGACGCCGCAGATCCTGTGCACCAATTGCCACTCGGCCAAATATGCCTGGAGGGTGGTGAGCGGACGCGGCAAGGTCTACAGCTTCACGACGGTTCATCGCCCACCCACCCCGGCTTTCGCCGCGCCCTATGTGATCGCAGTTGTCGAGCTGGACGAAGGCCCTTTGATGCTGACCCAGATCGTCGACGTTCCGCCCGAGGAGATCGCGGTGGAAATGCGCGTGAAGGTCAGGCTGACAGTGCTCGACGAGACGATCACGCTCTATCCCTTCACTGCGGATCGAAGCGGATGATCATCACTTAGAAACAAACCCCTCGCACGTCATTCCCGCGAAAGAGCGAATGACGTGAAGAAGTTTGAACCTCAGACGATATTCGCAGCCCGCAATGCCTCGCGGGCCTCGGTATCGCGGCCAAGCTCCGCAAGCAGCTCATCATTGTCCTGCCCCAGCCGTGGCGGCGGCATATCCGCCATCGCTCGTGAACCGCCATAGACCAACGGACTTGCCACCTGCGGCACGACCTGCCCGTCCTGACCAGCCATCCCGGCGAACAGCCCGCGCGCCACCACCTGCGGATCCGCTTCCACTTGGGCGAGATCGTTGACCGGGCCGGAGGGGACGTCCGCGGCCAATAGCGCCGCATAGAGATCGGCGACCGTCCAGCTCGCGAAGATCGGCTCCAATATGCCGAGCAACAGTGCACGGTGCGCCAGCCGGTCGCGATTGGTGCGGAAACGCGGATCGGTCGCAAGATCGCTCCGTCCGATCGCACCGCACATCCGTGCATAACCCGCGTCATTGCCCGGGGCGATCATGATATGGCCGTCGGCGCAGACATAGCCGCCGCCAGGCACGCCGCCATTGGCGCCGGTACCGATCGGCCGGGGCGGAACGCCGGTCAGCGCATAATGCATCGCCTGCTGCGCCATCACGGCAACGCCGCAGTCCATCAGAGACAAATCCAGGTCGACGCCCGGCCCGTCCTTGCCGCGTTCGATCAGCGCGGCCTGGATCGCGATGACGGCATAAAGCCCGGTGATGATGTCCACCAGGCTCGGCCCAGTCTTCATCGGCCCACCGCCCGGCATCTCCGGCGGATTGCCGGTGACGCTCATCAGCCCGCACAATCCCTGGATCACGGGATCATAGCCGCCGCGCCCGGCATAGGGGCCGGTCTGGCCATAGCCTGTGATCGAACAGACGATCAGTCCGGGATTGATCGCGCGCAGCGCCTGCCCGTCCAGCCCCATTCGCGCAAGCGTGCCGACCTTGAAATTCTCGACGAGCACGTCGGCGGTCGCGACAAGGTCCCGCAGCAGCGCCCGCCCTTCCTCACGCCCGAGATCGAGCGTCAGCGAACGCTTGCCGCGATTGGCGGCCAGGAACATCGCCGACGCGCCGGTCCATTCGCCGTCCTCGGCCGGCAGAAATGGCGGGCCGAAGCTGCGGCTGTCGTCACCGCGCGCCGGCCGCTCGATCTTGATCACCTCGGCACCGAGATCGGCGAGCAACTGCGTCGCCCAGGGGCCGGCGAGCACGCGGCTGAGATCGACGATCCGGAATCCGGCTAGCGGGCGCGGCGATGGCTGGCCACTCATCCCTCTATGGCTCCGACGAAATCGAGGAACGCGCTCTGGAGCTGTCCCTGGTAACTGTCCTTCTTCCAGATGATCGTCGCGCGCCGGGGAACGTCGAGATCGGGAACCTCAAGATCGATCAGTTCGCCGCGCGCGAATTCGCCCGTCAGCGTGCGACGCGAGAGACAACCGATCATGCCGCCGGCGCGCACCGCGGCCTTCACGGCATCGATGCTGTCGGATTCGAAGACGATGCGGATCGAACTCAGATGCTTCAGCGCCTCCATGGTCAGCGAGATGCGTTCGCTCGACATCGCCTTTTCCAGCGCCCAGTCCTCGGCGAGCAACTTGGTCAGGCAGGCGCCGATCCGGCGCGCGCAGGGATGATCGGGTGCGCAGAATATGGCGAGCCGGTCGTCGATCCAGTCGCGCGTCTCCAGATCGCTGCGATTGGTCGGCGATCCGATGAAACCCATGTCGAGCGACATGCGGTGGACCTTGGCGATCACGTCGATCGACGCGGCGACGCTGAGGTCGATCACCACGCCCGGATGCACCCGGGTAAAGCGCCCGCAGGCCTCCGACAGCGCCGAATGCGCGAGTGCAGGCGTGGCACCCAGCCGCAGCCGGCCGACCAGTTCGTCACCGGCGGTCAGTTTCTCGAGTTCTTCGGCCTGGCGCAGCAGCGACGAGGCGCGCGCCTGAACCTGGCGGCCATAATCGGACAGCAACAGCCTTTTGCCCTCGCGCGCGAACAGGTCGACGCCCAGATGCGCCTCCAGGTCGCGCAGCGCCATGCTTGCCGCCGACTGGCTCAGGGCGATCTCGTCGGCCGCCTTGGCGATGCTGCCGCAACGCGCGATTGCCTCGAAAACAGCGAGTTGCCTCAGCGTGATACGAATGCGTCTTCTCCCGCTCCGTCGGCCTTGACGCACCCGGTTGAGCACGCGGCCGATCTTGTGACCGCATCAAGGCTATGGGGCGTTCGTCGCTTCCGCCATCAAATTTTGCTGAGGATCATCCTCAAAAGAACCGTTTTTGCGCTCGCGCGGTGCTGGATCAGGGTGGGCGCCGGATAACGATCGGGAGAGGCCCTGAATGACGGCCCGGATTACAAAAACGCGGAGCAAGCTGGAGGGGCGGCTGCTCGACTGCGATTCCCATCTCTACATGGCGCCGGATGTGATGCGCGAGGTGCTGGGCGAGGTCGACGGCGATTTCGTGCTCGATTTCCTCGAGGAATTTCACGGCTCGAAGGCCGATCTGACGGCGCGCGCGGGCAATCGCGACGATGTCTGGGGCACCAAGGGGATCAGCGCATTGGGCGCCTGCGATCCCGACGACCGGCTGGCCGCGATGGACGCGACCGGGATCGAGGCGGCGCTGCTCTTTCCGAACACCGCGCTGCGCGAACTGCGCATGGCGGGCAAACCGTCGATCGACGCCTGCCGCCGCTACAATGATTATGCGCTGGACTGGACACGACGGACGCAAGGCCGCGCCCGCGCCGTCTGCCAGATCAACCTGTCCGATCCGGAAGCCGCGCTGGCGGAGCTCCGCCGCGTCATCGCCGGCGGCGCGCGCGGCGTGCTGCTGTCATGCGCGACGCCGCCCGCCGGCGTCTCGCCCGCGCACCGCATCTGGGATCCCTTCTGGGCGGCGCTTGCCGAAGCAGACGTGCCGGCCTTTCTCCACATCGCATCGGGCGGCGTGGTGTCCAGCGCCGAACCCGATCCGATGCTGCCGCCCCGCGCCTTCGCCGACGCCGATGCGCTGCGCATCAGCTTCGACGGGCGCGCGGGCGGGGAAGAGGCGATCGGCCCCTATTATATCCTGGTCTGCCACGTCGCACCCGAGGTGTTCCTGCTCACCATGGTGATGGGCGGCGTGTTCGAACGCCATCCCGCGCTGCGTTTCGGGATCATCGAATGCGGCGCCGCCTGGCTGGGGCCGCTCTGCGAAAGGATGGACCAGCATGCCGATCTGATGGCGAAGGTCGGCATCACCTATCCGCTCAAGCCCAGCGATTATGTCCGCCGCAACGTTCGCGTGACGCCCTTCTGGCACGAGGATCTCGTGCGCATCATCGATCGCTATGGATTGTCCGAAGTCTACACCTTCAACAGCGACTATCCGCATATCGAGGGCAGCCGCGATCCCGTCGGCAAGTTCCGCAAATGGACCGACCAGCTCGGCGCCAATTTCGAGCGCGCCTTTTATCGCGACAATGCGATCCTGCTTTTTCCGGGGATAAACTGATGGCGATGCCCACCAATATCGGCGTGATCGATACCATGCTCGACCTGCCCTATGCCAATCGCGACTGGTCCAGCCAGTTCGGCGACCGCCTGCGCGACGAGGACAGCCGCAACCAGCGCTTCGTCCATCCTGCCGGCTTCCTGTTCAAGGATCCGCCGCAGGTCGAACGCGGGCCCGACGCGATCGGCGACACGCTGCGCGAAATGGATCGTTTCGGCATCGACAAGGCGCTGATCGGCGTCGGCGACGCCGTCACGATCGAAGCGATCACCAGGCATCGCGACCGGTTCCTGGGCCATGTCATGATCGATCCCGCCGGCGGCATGCCCGAACTCGCCCGGCTGACCAAGATGTACGAGACGCATGGCGTCGCCGCCGCCAGCTTCTTTCCCTGCGGATGCGGCGTGCCGATCAACGACAAGCGCGCCTATCCGCTCTACGCCAAATGCGTCGAACTCAGCCTGCCGATCTTCGTCAATGCCGGCGTGCCCGGTCCGCGCATGCCCTTCGCGCCCCAGCACGTCGAACTGATCGACGAAGTCTGCTGGTTCTTCCCCGATCTCGTCTTCGTGATGCGCCATGGCGCCGAACCCTGGGTGGACCTGGCGGTCAAGCTGCTGCTGAAATGGCCCAACCTTTATTATTCGACCAGCGCCTTCGCCCCCAGATATTTCCCCAAGGCGATCATCGACTATGCCAATACGCGGGGCGCCGACAAGGTGATCTATGCGGGCTACTACCCGTCCGGCCTGTCGCTGGAGCGCAGCTTCGCCGAGCTCCCAGCCGTGCCGCTGCGCGACGAGGTCTGGCCCAAATTCCTGCGCGAGAATGCGCTGCGCGTGCTGAAGGCGGGCTGAGCCGATGACGAGCATAGAACCCGGCGTCGCGCTCGATCGCGACGATGCGATCGCGATCCTGACCCTGTCCAATCCGGCGCGTCACAACGCCTTCACGCCGGATATGCGGCGCAGCCTCACCGCCCATCTCGTTACCCTCGCCAGGGACGATGGCTGCCGCGCGATCATCCTGGCGGGCGAAGGCGCGCACTTCTGCTCGGGCGCCGATCTGTCGCGCATCGACCCCGATATGCCGCCGCCGTCCGCCAATGCGACGCGCGAGAATATGAAGGAAGTCCACGGCCTTGTCCGCGCGATCGCGGCCGGCCCCAAGCCGGTGATCGCGGCGGTCGAGGGGATAGCGGCCGGTGGCGGACTTTCGATCGCGCTTGCCTGCGATCATCTGGTCGTTGCCGGGAACGCGCGGCTGATCACCGCCTTCGGAAAGATCGGCCTGATCGGCGACCTCGGCATCATGTGGAGCCTGCAGCAACGGATCAGCCCGATCGCGGCGCGACGGATGCTGATGATACCCACCGAAGTCAGCGGCACCGCCGCCGTCGATCAGGGGCTTGCCGACGAACTCTGTGCGCCCGGTTTTGCGCTCGAATCAGCGCGCGCGGTCGCCAGGGGTTTCGCCGCGCTCGCGCCGCTCAGCGTCGCGCTGACCAAATCGGTCTATGCCGAGGGTGCACAATCCCTGGAACAGGTGCTGCAACGCGAACTCGATCTGGTCCCGGTGGTCAACCAGTCCGACTATTTCAAGCAAGCGGTCGCCGCGTTCGCAAAGCCGAAGAGTACCTGATCACACCGTCTCAAGATCGCCCCCGAGAAGGTCGACGACGGTATTGAGCGCCTGCGACAATGCCGTGCGTCCGGCCGCGTCGAGATGTGCGATGCTGTCCGAGACCTGCCGATAGACATCGCTGTCGATCGACCGGAACAGGGCCTGGCCGGCATCGGTCAAGGTGATCGGTCGCTGCCGGGCGTCATCCCCCCGCCCCCGCACGATCAGTCCGCGCGTTTCGAACCGCGCGACGATCCGGCTGAGATAGCCCGCGTCGATGCCCAGCGCCGCCCTGATGTCGGAAGCCAGCACGGGCGCCTTGCGTGCGACTTCATAAACGACTCGCGCCTCGACGAGCGACAGGCCGCTGCCCATGAAGGATGCGTCGAGCACCCCGAAGGTTTGGGTGTGGAACCGATTGAACGCCCTGAGCGCCGTTATCGTATCCTGATGGCTTTCAGTCATGGGATTGACTGTGGCAAAATAGTTGCCATTGTCAACTAATGAGTCGTCATCAATCCATCGCGGAAGCACATCCGCTCGATCGCCCCATCTGGTCCTCGCTCACCACCGGCTGGGCGCATGTCGCGGAGGGCGACGATCGCGCGCGCCGCCTGAATCCCCTTTACGGGCCGTTCGGCGCTCCGGCCGATGCGACACCTGAAAACGCGGAGGCGCTGGCCGCGCTGATCCCGCCCGGAGGGGAACTCTGGCTGGTCGGTGAGAAGAATGTCGCGCCGCCGCCCGGCACCGTCATCCGCCGCACCGCCCTGCTGCACCAGATGGTGGCCGATATCGTCGCGCCGCCCGCTCACCCGATAGATTTCGCGCCACTCGACGAGTCCGATGCGGAGGAGATGCTGGCGCTTGCCCTGCTCACAAAGCCGGGGCCGTTCTTCGAACGCACCCACAGGCTCGGCGCGTTCATCGGCGTGCGTATTGATGGACGCCTGGTCGCAATGGCCGGCGAACGGATGCGGATCAACGAATTCACCGAGGTCAGCGGCGTCTGCACCCATCCGGATCATCGCGGAAAGGGCTATGCGGGCGCACTAATGCGGATCGTCTCGGCACGGATACTGGCGCGCGGAGAACGACCATTTCTCCACACCTATGCCGACAATGTGACGGCCATCGCGCTTTACGAAACCCTGGGCTTCAGCCTGCGCACACCACTCGACATGACCGTCCTCGCGCGCAGCTAGCGCTATTGCCGAGGCGGCTGGGGTGTTGGCGCCTGGGACTTGCCCTTCCGATCGCGCGGATCCAGGCGTGGCATCGTCAGCACGATCAGCTCAGATCGGACAAGAACGCCGTCCCTGTCCTTGTCCATGGCATCGAAGCGCCTGGCGAATTCGGCACGGAACTCCGCTGGCGAGATCTTGTCGTCGCCGTCGCTATCCAGATCATACTGCCCTGGCAGCGCATAAGCGTTGCCTAGCCATGCTTCGGACCAGGGCCCGAGTTCGAGCAGCGAAATCAGCCCGTCGCCATTGCGATCGCCCGATTTGAAGGAGCGCTCCACCCCCGCTTCGAATTCAGCACGTGTCACGCGTGTGTCACCATCGCTGTCGAAGCCCGCGATCATCACCGCGACTGGCGTTGCCGACAATGTGGGGCGTGTCGGCTGTGTCGGCTCTGGCTCTTTCTTCGCGCCCGCCATGGTCGCCAACGCCATCAGTGGGACGAGGAGGACAAGCGCGCGCATCGGCAATCCTTTCACGGCAGCAACAGGCTGGCGTCACCATAGGAATAGAAGCGATAGCCGGTCTCGATCGCATGCGCATAGGCCGCCTGCATCCGATCGAGCCCCATCAGCGCGGAAACGAGCATGAACAAGGTCGAGCGCGGCAGATGGAAATTGGTCATCAGACCATCGATTCCCCGGAAGCGATAACCGGGTGTGATGAAGATCGCGGTGTCGCCTTCGAAGGGCCGGATGATCCCGTCCTCGCCAGCCGCGCTTTCGATCAGACGCAGCGAGGTCGTGCCGACCGCGATCAGCCGGCCGCCGGCCGCGCGTACCGCGTTCAACCGATCGGCGGTCGCCGCATCGATCCGCCCCCATTCGGCATGCATCGCATGATCGCCGGTGTCGTCCACCTTCACCGGCAGGAAGGTTCCGGCACCGACATGCAGCGTCAGCGTCGCCGTCGCGATCCCCGCCGCCGCCAGCGAGTCGATCAGGCCGGGCGTGAAATGAAGCGCTGCGGTGGGCGCTGCGACGGCCCCGGCCTCGCGCGCGAACATCGTCTGATAATCCTCGGCATCGCGCGCATCGGCGGCGCGGCGCGCGGCGATGTAGGGCGGCAAGGGCATCCGCCCAGCCCGCTCCAGCAGCAGCTCGACCGGCTCGTCACCCGCGAAGTCGAGCGCGAAACTGCCATCGGTCGCGCGTACCGATGCTGTCGCGGACACGCCGGCACCGAAATCGATCGCATCACCTTCGCGAAGCCGCTTGGCATTGCGGATGAAGGCGCGCCAGCGGCGCGGCCCTTCGCGCTTATGCAAAGTCGCGCCGATCCGTGCTTCGCCGCGCATGCCCTCGAGCTGGGCGGGTATCACGCGCGTGTCGTTGAACACCAGCATGTCGCCGGCGCGGAGCAGGCCAGGCAGGCCGCTCACCCGCGCATCGGCCATGCCCTGGTCACTCACCACCAGCATGCGCGCGCTGTCACGCGGTTCCGCCGGGCGCAGCGCGATGCGCTCCGCCGGCAGCACGAAATCGAACAGGTCGACGCGCATTATTTGGGCGGGGTCTGCGCCTCTTGGGCGGCAGGCGCTGCGGCGACGGGCGCCGGTGCGGGCACGCCCTGCGACGCCATCGACGCACGCACGATCTTGCTGGGGTTTTCGGGCGGTTCGCCACGCTCGATCGCATCGACATATTCCATGCCCGCGATCACACGCCCCAAGGCGGTATATTTGCGATCGAGCGCCCCGCGCGGCATGAACATGATGAAGAACTGGCTGTTTGCGCTGTCCGGACTCTCCGCCCGCGCCGCCGACACCGTGCCGCGCAGGTGCGGATAGAGGCTGAATTCAGATTTGATGTCCGGCAGATCGGAACCGCCCATGCCGGTTCCCGTCGGATCGCCGGTTTGCGCCATGAAGCCGTCGATCACGCGGTGAAAGACGATGCCGTTGTAGAAGCCGCGATTGACCAAAGTCTTGATCCGCTCGACATGCGCCGGTGCGATATCGGGGCGGAGCTGGATCGTCACGCGCCCGCCGGTCGACAGATCGAGATACAGGATGTTCTCCTGATCAGTCTCGGGTGCGGGCGCAGGCTTTGGCACGGTCAGGTTGACCGGTGGAGGCGCCGGCGGTGCGGGCGGCGCCTTCGGAGCCGCTTCAGCGGGTGCCGCGGGCGGAGCTTCGGCCGCTGGCGACGCGCTCTCGGCGGCCGGCGGCGCTTCGGGAGGCTGCTGCGCCATCGCCGGGGCGATCACCGCGCACCCGGCGAGCGCAATCAGAAAAAGCTTCGAACGCATGTCTACCTCGATCCCAAAATCAGTTCCGGTCCATGAAAGCGCGTGGCTGAGCGGCGGCTGAACGCGTCAGCTGCCCTTGCGCCCGATCTGCTCCACACGTGCACGCACTTCGCTCTCGACCGACGACGTCACGAAACGCGAAATATTGCCGCCATAGATCGCGATCTCCTTCACCAGCCGCGAAGCAATCGGCTGCAGCGAGACATCGGCCATCAGGAAGACTGTCTCGATGCGATCGTTCAACTGCTGGTTCATGCCCGCCATCTGATATTCATACTCGAAATCGGCCACGGCGCGCAGCCCCCGCACGATCATCGACGCCCCCTCGCGCTCGGCGAAATCCATGAGCAGCGAATCGAAGGAGACCACGGTCACCGCACCACCGATCCCCGCCACTTCTCGCTGGACCATCGCCATGCGCTCCTCGACCGAGAACATCGGCGATTTCGATGGGTTGGTGGTGACGCCGATCACCAGCCGGTCGACCAGCTTCGCCCCGCGCCGGATGATGTCCATATGGCCCAGCGTGATGGGATCAAACGTTCCCGGATAGACTCCAACACGGTCTGCCATCAGCGATCCCTTTCAACCACATAATGCGCCAGCGCACGAAGCAGATCGGCCTCCGCGCCATAGCTGCGCAGATGCGCGACCGCCTGCGTCACCAGCGCTGCCGCCTGTTCGCGCGCCCGATCGACGCCCAGCAACGACAGGAAAGTCGCTTTGCCGGCCGCCGCATCCTTGTTGAGAGCCTTGCCGGCCACCGCCTCGTCGCCCTCGACGTCGAGCAGATCGTCGGCGATCTGGAAGGCTAGGCCCAGGTCGCGCGCATAGCCGCGCAGCCCCGTTCGTCCCTCGGGCGAGACCCTGCCCAGGATCGCCCCGGCCTCCACCGCGATGCCGATCAGCGCCCCGGTCTTCATCTGCTGCAGGCGCGTCACCGTCGGCAGGTCAAAATCGCCATGTTCGGCGGCAAGATCCATCATCTGGCCGCCGGCCATGCCGGTTGGCCCGCTGGCGCGCGCCAGTTCGAGCATCAGTTCGGAACGGACGAACGGATCCGGACTCGTCGCATCATCGCCCAGTATCTCGAAGGCAAGCGCATGGAGCGAATCCCCGGCCAGGATCGCCGTCGCCTCGTCGAACGCCTTGTGGACCGTCGGCTTGCCCCGGCGCATGTCATCATCGTCCATCGCGGGCAGATCGTCATGCACCAGCGAATAGACATGGATGCATTCGATCGCGGTCGCCGCTCGGATTGCGCGCTGGCGGTCGACATTGAACAGTCCCGCGGTCGCCACCGTCAGAAACGGACGAACGCGCTTGCCCCCGCCGATCGCGGCATGACGCATAGCCTCGTAGAGCGGCTTGCGCGGATCGTCAGGCACGCGCAGCAGCAAGTCGAACTGGCGATCGATATCGGCCGCCACACGCTCCATCGCCGGCTTCAGGCTGAGCTTGGCGGCAGCCATCGGCGAATCAGCCAGCATCGAAGGGCGCGGTTCCAGCCGGCCGGCCGTCGCCCCCCAAGCTGATCTTCTCGATCCGGGCCTGCGCGTCGGACAGCCGCTTCTCGCATTGCGCGCGCAATCGATCCCCCTCTGCATAGAGGGTGATCGATTCGTCGAGCGACGCCTCGCCACTTTCGAGCCGCGAGACGATGGTCTCCAGCCGTTTCAGCGCATCTTCGAAAGAGAGGCCAGCAAGGTCCTCGGTGCTCGTTTCGCCCATGCCGCCGCTATGGCTGAGAGGGCCGGGCGGGGTCAAGCAAAGCCGCTACGATAGGCAACGGAACCTGCTCAAGCGCTGCCCGGCGCGTGGCCAGATCAGGACCAGGGATGGCCGTCGACCAGCAATACCGGGCCTGCGGTCGATGAAAATCGATCGCCCACGATCTCCAGATATTCGGGGGAAAGGCGCCATTCCTCGAAGGCCTTTTCGCTGGGAAAGGCCATGATGACGACCTTGTCGCCCACCCATTCGCCCTCGACGACGCGGGGCTTGTCCCGCATCGCCAGAACTTTTCCCTGAAACTTCTCAAAAACGGCGCCGAAGTTTCTTTGATAGCGCTTGTAAGTGACACGGTCTTCGATGGTGATCAACGCAACGGCGTAAACGGTCATGCTCCACCCGATCGCTTCGCCCGCTCCTCCTCCACCAGCTCCTTGCGGCTGAGCTTGCCAACCAGCGTCTTGGGCAGGCTCACCCGCACCTCGACCGCGGCCACGCGCTCATGCTTGCCGAGCTGCGGATTCAGCCAGGCCTTCAAGTCTTCTCCGCTTATCCCCACCGTACCGTCGAGCACCACAAACGCCTTCGGTACCTCACCGTGATATTCGTCCGGGATTCCGATCACAAGCGCCTCTTTTACGCCTGGGTAACGATAAAGCACGTCCTCCACCTGGCTCGGAAACACCTTGAATCCGCCGACCGCGATCATATCCTTCAAACGGTCGACGATGCGGATATAGCCGTCCGCGTCAATTTCCCCGACATCGCCGGTGCGAAGATAGCCATCCACGAACACCTCGGCATCGGCGTCGGGCCGCAGCCAATATCCCTTCATCACCTGCGGCCCGGCAAAGACGATCTCGCCCGGTTCGCCCGCCGCCGGGGGCTTTCTCGGATCCTCCTTGTCGACCAGCTTCACATAGGTGCCCGGAATCGGCTGGCCGATCGTGCCGGGCTTGCCGGCCCCGTCATAGGGATTGGTCGAGACCACGCCCGCGCTTTCGGTGAGGCCATAGCCCTCCACGACGCGAGCGCCCGTCCGCGCCTCGAATCGTTCCTTGAGCGATTCGGGCAGCGGCGCGCCGCCCGAGATGCAGACGCGAAGCGACGAGAAATCGGTCCGCTCGACATGCGGATGATCGAGCAGCGCCTGATACATGGTCGGCACGCCGGGCAACGCGGTCGCCTTGATCCGTTCGATCAGCGCCAGGGTCTGCGCCGCGTCGAAACGCGGAAGCATCGCGATCATCCCGCCGCGCTGGACCGTGCGGTTGAGCACGCAGGTATTGGCGAAGACATGGAAGAAGGGCAGCACGCCGACGATGCGGTCCTCATGATCGTGCCAGGGGTCGATCGCATCCACCTGGCGCGCATTCGCCGTCAGATTCTGGTGCGTCAGCATCGCGCCCTTGGGCGTACCGGTGGTTCCGCCGGTATATTGGATCAGCGCGACATCGCGCACCGGATCGATCGACGGCGTCTCGCAGACGCCATCATTGGCGATAAGCGCCGAAAAGCTTGTGATGCGCGGATCCGAGGGACGCGCCGCCACGTCGCTGCGGCGGAACATGCGATATAGCAGCGACTTGCCTGCCGGCAGCGCCCCCGCCACCGATCCCACGACGATCCGTTCTAGCCCCGATCGCTCCATCACCTTGAGCGCGGTCGGCAACAAGGCGGTGGCGGACAGGGTGAACAGCAGCCGGATGCCCGAATCCTCGACCTGATGCGCGAGTTCATCCGCAGTATAGAGCGGCGAGAAATTGACGACCGTAGCGCCAAGCTTCAACGCGCCGTAATAGGCGGCCAGATAGTGCGGCACATTGGGCAGGAACAGCCCCACACGATCGCCCGGCACGATGCCAAGCTTCGCCAGCCCGCATGCCACCCGGTTCGCGCCATCCAGCGTCTCGGCATAGCTGTAGCGGCGCCCCATGAAGTCGATCAGCGGCGCATCGGGCCAGCGCACCGCGCTCGCCTCCAGCATGGCCGGCAGGGACAGCGGCGCGAAGCTGCGATCCCAAGTGCCGGGGTGATCATAATGGGTGGTCCAGATCGGGCTATCAGCGCTCATTGACAGAAGTGTAAGCGGCGAACCCTAGGCGTCAAGCAGCCTGAAACCACCAAACGCCATCCCGCACCTCGCGCACCGCGCGCCCCGTCACCTCCAGATGGCGCAGATGCGACAGCGCCTCCCCGGTGGCGAGGCCGAGCACGCTCTGGTCGATCACGCGACGGAACAGCTTGGTGAAGCAATCCACGGCCCGGCGCGGCGTCTCAAGGAAATCGGCCAGCTCGTCCAGACGCTCCTCATGTTCGCGGCGCAATGCGCTCAACCGCGTGTGCAGGCCGTGAAAGGGCTCGCCATGAGCGGGCAGCACCAGCAGATCGTCGGGCAGGCCAAGCAGCTTGTCGATCGAGGCCAGCCAGTCGCCCAACGGATCGGCTTCAGGCTCGCTCGCCCCCAGCGAGACGTTCGAACTGATCCGCGGCAGCACCTGATCGCCCGAGATCATCAGGCCCTGCGCATCGTTCACCAGACAGGCATGTTCCGGACTATGGCCGCATCCGGTGACGACGCGCCATTCGGCATCGCCGATCGCGATCACGTCGCCATCCTGGACGCGATGAAATCCGATCGGCAGCGGCGAAACCATCTGCCGCATCCGCCCCCAGCCTTCCTCGCGAGAAATGTCGATCTGCTCGTCATTCCAGCCCGCCGCGCGGCGCATCGCGATCACGTCTTCAGGTACGGTGTCGCGCGCGTCTGCACAGGCAAGCTGTGCCGTCAGCCATTCGCCGCGCGTCATCCAGACCCGCGCGCCATCGCGCGCCGAGAGCCAGCCGGCCAGGCCGATGTGATCGGGGTGAAAATGGGTGCCGATCACGCGCGTGACTGCCGTTCCGCCCAACGCGCCGGCAAAGATCGCGTCCCAGTCCTCGCGGCAGATCGGGATATCCACACCGGTGTCGCAGATCGCGACGCCGACGCCGTCGTCGAGCACCCAGCTATTGATATGGCCGAGCGAGCCCGGAAAACGGATGCGCGCCCAGCGCACACCCCTGGCAAGTTCATGGAGCGTCCCGGGCTCGGGCGCGAAACGCCCGAGCGGATAGGTCAGCCCCCGGAAACTGGTTCCGACGAAGCTTTCGTCCTGCGTCAGCGACGCATCGGGCGAACTGTTACCGCTTGAAGAGCGAGTCACGCGTCAGCTCGACGGGCGCGGCGGGCGCCTCCTCGGCATTCAGCGCGGCTTCCGCGTCGCGCGCGGCCGCTTCGCGCTCGGCACGAAGCTCTTCGATCAGCGCGGCGCGATCACCGTCAATGCGGTTATCGGTCGGCGCCTCGATCCCAGCCTTCTTCGCGGCACGCGCCACGAGCGCGTCGAGCTCGCGCTGTGAACACAGGCCCAGCGTGACGGGGTCCTTGGGAATGATATTCGCGATGTTCCAGTGCGAACGCTCGCGGATCGCCTGGATCGTCGTGCGCGTCGTACCGATCAGCTTGCCGATCGCGCCATCCGAGATTTCGGGATGGTTGCGGATGATCCAGGCGATTCCGTCGGGCTTGTCCTGACGCTTGGAAACCGGCGTGTAGCGCGGCCCCTTGGTACGGCGGACCTGCTCGGGGCCCTTCTGCATCTTGAGCGTGTAGTTGGAATCCAGCTGGCCCTTCTCGATCTCTTCCATCGTGAGCTCATGCGCGCGAACCGGATCGCGGCCGGTCAGCTTGGTCGCGGCGGTGTCGTCGGCGATCGCCTGCACCTCAAGGATATGGAGCCCGCAGAATTCGGCGATCTGCTCGAAGCTGAGGGACGTATTGTCGACCAGCCAGGACGCGGTCGCGTGGGGCATAAGCGGCTGAACCACGGCGAAATTCTCCAGATAAAATAAGGGCCGCCCCATACGGAGCGGCCGGAAACATATAATCGATCTAGTGCCGAAACCCGGCAAGGGCAAGTTTCATCGCCAAGCGGCGCGCAACGCCCGAAATCAGGGCTGTCGCGCGAATGCCAGCCTGAGCCCGAAAGCGATGAAAAGCCCGCCGGTCATGCGATCGAGCGCACGCACCACGCCCCCTCGAGCCAGGAACCGCCCGAACGGAACCGCAGCGGCGATCAGGATGCCAAACCAGAGCCATCCAAGCAGAACATGAATGCAGGCGAGCAGGAACGAGAATGCGACCATATCGGCGCCTACGGGCACAAATTGCGGCAGGAAGGTGATGTAGAAGATGCCGACCTTGGGATTGAGCAGATTGGTCAGGAAACCACGCCGCAACGCCTGACGCGCGTCGATATCCGCCGCCCCCTCGACCGACAGGCGATCGCGCGGCCACAGGATCAGCCTTACGCCCAGCCAGGCCAGATAGGCGGCGCCCGCGAGCTTGAGCATCGTGAAGGCCAGTTCGGACGCGGCAAGCACCACGCCAAGCCCCAGCGCCGCCGCGGCGCCCCATGCCAGACACCCAAAACCGATCCCGATCGCGGCATAAACGCCCTGACGCGCATCGCCGCCCGCCACGCTCCGCAGCACCATCACCGTGTCGATGCCCGGCGTCACCGTCAGCAGAGCCGCCGCAGCGGTGAAGGCGATAATCGAGTGCGCGGCGTCCATGCCCTCGTCCTGTAACGCCGGAAGCGGGCAAGAATATGGTGCCGCCAATCAGGCCGCGACAGCGAATCCCTCTTCAGCGATCGGAACGAGCGCATCGCGAAACTCGGCCGCGCTCGCTGCCCAGCTAAAGCGTCCGCCATAAGCGGCGCAGTCTGCGCGATCGCGCGTCAGCGCGCGCCGGATCGCGTCATCCAGATCCTCGTCCATCGCCCCGATGGTTTCGTCGATCACATCGATCGGCCCGGTGACCGGATAGGCCGCAACTGGCGTTCCGCAGGCCAGCGCCTCGATCATCACCAGCCCGAACGTGTCCGTACGGCTAGGAAAGACGAACACGTCCGCCCCGGCATAGGCCCCTGCAAGAGCCTCACCGGATTGCGCGCCAAGGAATATCGCGTCGGGATAGGCGGCCTCCAGTGCAGCACGCGCCGGGCCGTCGCCCACCACCACCTTGGTGCCCTGAACATCGCTGGCGAGGAACGCCTCGATATTCTTCTCGACCGCGACCCGCCCGACATAGAGCTGGATCGGACAGGGCAAGCCTGCCAGCGCGTCGAGCGGTGCAGCATCCGGGCGAAAGCACGCCAGATCGACACCCCGTCCCCAATGGCGTAGACGATCGATCCCGTGCGCGCGGAGTGTCGCGCGGACCGAGGCGGTCGAAACCAGAACCGCGCTCGACGGTGCATGGAACCACTGGATGTAACGCCAGAACCATCCGGCGGGCATGCCCGTCCGCTTGGCCGCATAATCGGGAAACTGGGTGTGATAGGCTGTGGTGAAGGGAATGGCGCGCCTAAGGCACCAACGCCGCGCCGCGACGCACAGCGGCCCCTCGGTCGCCAGATGGATCGCGTCGGGTGCAAAATCGGCGATCATCGAGCCCACCGTCATGGTGCGCGCCATGGCGAGCCGGATCTCCGGATAGGTTGGGCAAGGCAGCGAATAAAAGAGATCGGGCGAGATCACGCGGATGATATGCCCCTGCCCCTCCAGTTCCTCGCGCACCGCCTTCAGTGTCCGGACGACGCCGTTGACCTGGGGCTCCCAGGCATCGGTGACGATCGCGATCCTCATGCCGCGATCCGCACGACATCTCGACTGTTACGCGCCGCGATCTCGTCGGCCCAATGGAGCACCTCCATGCGACCGTCGAAATGCTCGACCAGCGCAGTGCAGCCCTCCACCCAATCACCGTCGTTATAATAGGCAACCCCTGAGATATCGCGGATCTCGGCGGTGTGGATATGGCCGCAGACGACCCCATCGACGCCCCGTTGCCCCGCCTCATGCGCCACGATCTCCTCGAACTTCGAGATGAATTCGACCGCATTCTTCACCTTGTGCTTCGCCATTTTCGAAAGCGACCAATAGGGAAGCCCGAGCGCCGTGCGCACCCGGTTCACGACATAGTTGAGCTTCATCATCAGCTCATAGGCAAAGTCGCCGATATGGGCGAGCCAGCGATGCGCCAGCATGATCGTGTCGAACTCATCGCCATGCAGCACCAGAAGACGGCGGCCATCGGCGGTTTCATGGATCGCGTCGCGGCGAACCTCGACGCCGCCGAAGTTCAGTCCCGCATAGGGGCGGAGCATTTCGTCATGATTGCCGGGCACATAGATGATCCGCGTACCCCGCTTGGCGCGCTTCAGGATGCGCCAGACGATGTCGTTGTGCGCCGCCGGCCAGTAGAAGCGCTTCTTCAGCCGCCAGCCGTCGATGATGTCGCCGACCAGAAACAGCGTCTCGCTGTCGGTGCTGTCGAGAAAGTCGATGAGCATATCGGCATTGCAGCCGCGCGTTCCCAGATGGATGTCCGAAATCCAGATCGTGCGGAAACGACGACGGGTCCGGCTCTGGCAAGGTTCCGGGATCGTCGGCTCGGAACGATGAAAGTCGAATATTTCGCCATCAACGGCAAGGCGGGTGACCGCGTCCATGAATTCTTCCCCCGGACGTTGACCTTGCCCGGGAGCAATCGCGATTTTTGGTTACAGTTTGAACGCCGGAGCGATTACGCTTCCATGACAATATGGCCGGGAAGATCCGCCATCCGATCGAGCCAGGCACGGACATGCGGATAGAGCGAGAGGTCGAACCCACCCTCTTCCGCGACATGGCTATAGGCGTAGAGGCAGATATCGGCGAGCGTCGGCGCCTCGCCCACGAACCAGTTCCTGAGCGCCAGATGATCGTCCATCTGCTGCAATGCCGCTTCGCCCGCCAGCCGCTTGGCCGGAAGCTGGGCACGCTGAACCTCGCTCAGCGCGTCGCCGCCGACGAACATGACCCAGAAGCGCACCGTGGCGATATTGGGTTCGTGATGATATTGTTCGAAGAACATCCAGCGCAACATGTCGGCACGCGCGAAACGATCCTCGGGAACGAGCGCCGATCCGTCAGCCAGATAGAAGCAGGCGGCATTGCTTTCAGGCAGGAAACGTTGCCCCACCTGCAGCACGGGAATGCGGCCGACCGAATTGATGTTGGTCAGAAATTCAGGTGTCCGCGTCTCGCCCTTCATGATGTCGTATTCGACGCGCTCTATCCGCCGCCGCAGATGCGCGGCTGTCAGCCGGATCTTGTAGCAATTGCCCGACTGGGCATATTCATGGAGGATCAGCTTTTCGTCCATCACATGATCCCTTCGGCATCCTTTCGCTTCTGCTCCTGCCGCCGCCGCCACAGGATCAGTCCGATCACGAGCGCCAGCGGGCTCCAGCCCCAATAATATTGCCAATAGGGAAAGGCGTAATCGGCCTCATAGTCGATGCCGGTGAGTTGCTTGATCGCGGCCAGCTCGCGGCCTGTCGCCGGTGCCAGATGGGTCTGGCCGTCCGTTCCGCGCGAATAGAAAACGAACCCCTCCTCTCTCCAGGCGGCGAACGGCATCCATAACGCACTGAATTCACGATAGGACCAGCCTAGGTCGAGCGTCACCGTCTCGCCGTTGGCGCCATAGGCCTCGAAACGCGAATCATTTGGCAGATCCGCGACCAGCGCGATTTCCGGCGTGTTCGACATCGCCGAACGTCGCGCCTCCGCCGGCCCCGCGACCATCAGCGCGGTCGCGATCGCCAGCAGCATCCCCCCAAAACGCATATTTACCCCCCGGTCAACAACACGATCTTTCCTACATGATCGCCGGCTTCCATTCTTTCGTGTGCCTTCGCCGCCTCCGCAAGCGGAAAGGTCATGTCGATCACCGGCTTCAACCGCCCCTCTGCGACATGCGGCCAAACGCTTCGCGACAATTCGTCCGCGACCAGCGATTTGAATTCGACCGAACGGGCGCGCAGGGTCGAGCCGCTCAAGGTCAGTCGCTTGAGCATCACCTGCATGATCGGCACCTGCGCCGTCCCGCCGCCCAGCGTCGCGATCGAGACATGGCGGCCGTCATCAGCAAGACATTGCAGGTTGCGCGGCAGATAGTCCCCGCCGACCATATCGAGCACAGCATTGCAGCCGCGGCCATCGGTCACCTCACGCACCCGCGTGACGAAGTCCTCGGTCTTGTAGTTGATCGCGACATCGGCGCCGAGCGCGCGCGCGGCTTCACACTTCTCGTCCGAACCGCAGGTCACGATCATGGTGAGACCGAACAGCTTGCCGAGCGCGATCGCCATGGTGCCGATCCCGCTGGTGCCGCCATGAACCAGCACCCTGTCTCCCTCGACCGCATAGGCGCGTTCGAACAAATTGGTCCAGACGGTGAACAGCGTTTCCGGAATCGCCGCCGCCTCGATCATCGTGATCGCGGGCGGCACCGGCAGGCATTGCCCAACCGGCGCCAGCGCATATTCGGCATAGCCGCCGCCCGCGACAAGCGCGCAGACCGGCTGGCCGATCATGTCGGCACCGGTCGCGTCGCCCACGGCGACCACGCGGCCGGCGATCTCGAGACCGGGAATGCTCGGCGCGCCCTTGGGCGGCGGATAATTGCCAAGGCGCTGAACGATATCGGGCCGATTGACGCCGGCTGCTTCCACCTTGACGAGCACTTCGCCGATGCCCGGTCTCGGCACGGGACGTGATACGGGCTGGAGCACCTCCGGTCCGCCGGGTCCGGCCGGATCGATCGCGGTCATCATCTCGGGCAGCGCGGTCATCCTGGTCCCCCTCGCTTACGGCGTCTTTTACCATGAAAAGCGCGCGCTTTATTGACAGTCGGACGGTTTCGGTCAACGCTTGCCGCATGGACCTCGACGAAGTTTTTTCGAAGCGGCCGGGCGATCCGCTGACCCTGCTCGCCAAAGAGGACCTCGATCCATTGTCGGTCGAGGAACTGGACCTGCGCGTCGAAGCCCTGAAACGGGAAATCGCACGGGTCGAAGCGAAGCGGTCCAGCGCATCCGTCCATCGCGCCAATGCCGAATCGCTGTTCAAGCGATGAGTGTCGCGGCCATTCTTGATGAAGGCGGCCGCAATCCCGACATAGGGTATTACCGGGGCGGCGTCCCTCGCCCCGCATCGGAGTGAAATATCATGCCATCCTTCGCCAGCGCGCTTGAGAAGACGCTTCACAAGGCGCTCGAGGCCGCGTCAAACCGGCGTCACGAATATGCCACGCTGGAGCATCTCCTGCTCGCGTTGATCGACGACGAGCATGCCGGGCAGGTGATGAGCGCCTGCGGCGTCGACCTGGGTGAACTGCGCGATGCCGTCGCCACCTATCTCGACAATGAGCTCGAGGCGTTGAAGGTCGAGGGTGAGACCGACCCCTCCCCCACCAGCGGTTTCCAGCGCGTCGTCCAGCGCGCCATCCTGCATGTCCAGTCCTCGGGCCGCGACGAAGTGACCGGCGCGAACGTCCTCGTCGCGCTCTTTTCCGAGCGCGAAAGCTATGCCGTCTATTTCCTCCAGCAGCAGGATATGAGCCGGCTCGACGCGGTCAGCTTCATCAGCCACGGCGTCGGCAAGGGCAACGCCGCGCCCGAGCCACGCGAAGTGAAGGGCGCCGAGGAGGAAAAGGCCACCAAGGCGGACGGCAAACAGAAGGGCGAAAGCGCGCTCAAGCAGTTCTGCGTCGACCTCAATGAAAAGGCCAAGAACGGCAAGGTCGATCCGCTGATCGGGCGTTCGGCCGAGGTAGACCGCACCGTGCAGATCCTGTGCCGGCGCTCCAAGAACAACCCGCTTTATGTGGGTGATCCCGGCGTGGGCAAGACCGCGATCGCCGAAGGCCTGGCGCGCAAGATCGTCGAAGGCGACGTGCCCGACGTGCTGCGCCCTGCCGTCATCTATTCGCTCGACATGGGCGCACTGCTCGCCGGCACGCGCTATCGCGGCGATTTCGAGGAACGGCTGAAGCAGGTGGTGAACGAGCTCGAGAAGCTTCCTCACGCCATCCTCTTCATCGACGAGATCCACACGGTGATCGGTGCCGGTGCCACATCCGGCGGCGCGATGGATGCATCGAACCTGCTCAAGCCGGCCTTGTCGGGCGGCACGATCCGTTGCATCGGATCGACCACCTACAAGGAATTCCGCAATCACTTCGAGAAGGACCGCGCGCTGCTGCGCCGGTTCCAGAAGATCGACGTCAACGAACCGACGATCGAGGATACGGTGAAGATCCTGGCCGGCCTGCGCTCGGCGTTCGAGGAGCACCACAACGTCAAATACACGCCCGACGCGATCAAGGCGGCGGTGGATCTGTCGGCACGCTACATCAACGACCGCAAGCTGCCCGACAAGGCGATCGACGTGATCGACGAAGTCGGCGCCATGCAGATGCTGGTACCGCCGAGCAAGCGCAAGAAGACGATCACGCCCAAAGAGATCGAGGCGGTGGTCGCGACGATGGCGCGCATCCCCCCCAAATCGGTCTCGACCGACGACAAGGCGACGCTCGCGAATCTAGAGACCGACCTGAAGCGCGTCGTGTTCGGGCAGAATCTGGCGATCGAAACGCTGGCGTCGGCGATCAAGCTCAGCCGTGCCGGCCTGCGCGATCCCGACAAGCCGATCGGCAACTACCTCTTCTCCGGCCCCACGGGCGTCGGCAAGACGGAGGTCGCGCGCCAGCTTGCCAGCATCATGGGCATTCCGCTCCAGCGCTTCGACATGTCGGAGTATATGGAACGGCACAGCGTCTCGCGGCTGATCGGCGCTCCCCCGGGCTATGTCGGCTATGATCAGGGCGGACTGCTGACCGACGCGGTCGACCAGCAGCCGCACAGCGTGCTCCTGCTCGACGAGATCGAGAAGGCGCACCCAGACCTGTTCAACATCCTGTTGCAGGTGATGGACAACGGCAAGCTGACCGATCACCACGGCAAGACCGTCGATTTCCGTAACATCGTGCTGATCATGACGACCAATGCCGGCGCGTCCGACATGGCGAGCGAGGGCATCGGCTTCGGCAATGTTAGTCGCGAGGATGCGAGCGAGGAAGCGGTAAAGCGGATGTTCACGCCCGAGTTCCGCAACCGTCTCGATGCGATCGTGCCCTTCGGCTACCTGCCGACCGAGGTCGTGAGCCGCGTGGTCGAGAAATTCATCCTGCAGCTCGAACTGCAACTGGCCGATCGCAACGTCCACATCACGCTCGACGACGACGCCAAGAAATGGCTCACCGCGCGCGGTTACGACAAGCTCTATGGCGCTCGCCCGATGGGCAGGTTGATCCAGGAGAAGATCAAGCAGCCGCTCGCGGAGGAACTGCTGTTCGGCAAGCTCGTCCATGGGGGCGAGGTCAGCGTGCACCTGAAGGACGACGCGCTCGCCTTCGAGGTGACGCCAGCGGCGCCGAAAAAGCCCAAAAAGGGCGGCAAAACGAAGTCGGAAGCCAAGGCGTAACAATGCGGCGGCGCACGGCATCATTGCTGCTGCTCGCCGCGCTGGCGATGTTACCCGCCGGCGCGGCGGCGCAGTCGGCCGATGATGTCTATATCATGCGCCATCTGGAGCAACAGAGCGGTGCCGGGGCCGGCGACGACCCCGGCCTGTCGCCCGCCGGCAAGCGCCAGGCCGATCGCCTGGCCACCTGGTTCCGCGATCGTCCGCGCGCGGTGTTCGCCAGCACGACGCGCCGCGCGATGGAAACGGCAGGGCCGCTTGCCCGCCGCCTGGGCGTCCCGCTTGAAACCTATGACGCCGCCGATCCGGACCGGCTGCTCGACCGCGTCAAGCGTACGCGAGGCGTGGTGCTGATCGTCGGCCACAGCAACACGGTGCCCGATCTGATCCGCCGCATGGGTGCGATCGGGCCACGCGAGATCCCGCATACCCGTTACGGCCAGATCTGGCGTGTGCCAAGGCGTGGAGGTGTCGCGACGGAGTCCGTACTGCCCTTCCCGTGAAGCAGGCCTGCGCGCTGACCGGCCAAATTCCAACACGTCGTCATTGCTTCGCTACGCTCGCAAAGACGGAATAGGATCTATTTCGCGATCACGATCAGCTCGACCCGGCGATTGCGCGCACGCCCCTCGACGGTGGCATTATCGGCGATCGGCTGGGTCAGCCCCTTCCCCTCCACCTCGATCCGGCCCTCTGAAATGCCGGCATCGACCAGATGCTGCCTCGCCATCCTCGCGCGATCCTCGGAGAGCTTCAAGTTCGCCGCTGGCTCGCCGACATTGTCTGTATGGCCGACCAGGCGCAGGCGGACAGCGGGGTAGGATTTGAGCAATTCGACGAGTCCCGGCACCATGGCACGCACTTCAGGCCGGGCGGTGGCGGACCAATCCGCGAACTGGTCGCCGCCGATCTGAAAACTGCGCGGCGCCGGATCGGTCGATGCCAGATAGACCGCGAGTTGCTGCCCCACCGATCCCTGTTCGACCGTGATCGTCGCGCCATTGGGCAGGCCGATCAATTGGGTGCGCGATTCCACCTGCCGTGCAGCCTGCGCATTCGCGTCGGGCGCCTTTTCGCCGCGCCCGCATGCGGACAAGGCCAGAATAGACGCCGGAAGAACCAGCCAGCGGAACGAAAGCAACATCATCGCCCTAGACCCCCGAAACGGACACGCGCAGCCCTTCCAGACTATGGGTTTTGCGGCGATGCTGACAAGCGCTTTCGCATCGGTATCCGATCCATTTCGGCCACCTCTCCCTCTTGCTTCCGTGCCGGAAAGTCGCATTGTGCCGGCATCCTCGTTCCTGCCGGAGTCCATCGATGATCCGCCGCGCGCTCTGCCTTTCGCTTCTCCTTTCCGCCGCCGCCGTTCCGGCATTCGCCGCGCCTGCCGATGGTCCCGCCCGGACGCTCCAGGGCGGCGACCTGTTCGGCCTGGAGGCCGCGAGCGATCCGCAGATCAGTCCGGACGGAACCCGTATCGCCTATGTCCGCCGATCGAACGACGTGATGACCGATCGAGCCCGGCCCTCGATATGGCTGATCGACGTGCGCACCGGCGCCCAGGCGCCGCTGATCGCCGGCCCCGGTGCGCACAGCCAGCCGCGCTGGTCGCCCGACGGCAAGCGTCTGGCCTATGTTTCGACGGGTGAAGGCGGCGGCGCGCAATTGTTCGTGCGCTGGATGGAAACCGGCGCGTCGGCGCGCGTGACCGGCCTGCCCGACAGCCCGAACGCCATCTCCTGGTCGCCCGACGGCAGCCGCATCGCCTATGTAATGACGGTGCCCGATGACGGCATGAAACTGGGCAAGGCGCCCGTGAAACCCGAAGGCGCCAATTGGGCGCCGCCGCTCGAAGTGATCGACAAGGTCGTCTATCGCCAGGACGGCGGCGGTTATGTGAAACCCGGCTTCGATCATATCTTCATGGTTTCGGCCGAAGGCGGCGCGCCGCGCCAGCTCAGCTTCGGCGCCTGGCATGACAATGGTCCGCTCGCATGGACGCCGGACGGCAAGACCCTGTTGTTCAGCGCGGTGCGCACGGGCGACTGGCAGCGCAATCCGATCAACAGCGAAATCCAGGCGCTCGACATCGCGACCGGTACGATCCGCGCGCTCACCAGCCGCGACGGCCCCGATACCGATCCCGCCGTCTCGCCCGATGGCAGCCGCGTCGCCTATCTGGGTTTCGACGACAAGGGCTATAGCTACCGCGACACCCAGCTCTATGTGATGAACCGCGACGGCAGCGGCGTACGATCGCTTACCGCCTCGCTCGATCGCAGCATCGACAGGATTGCCTGGGCCGCGGACGGCCGCTCGCTCTACGCGCTCTACGACGATCGTGGATCCAACCGCGTCGCCCGCATCACGCTCGACGGCGCGGTCACGCCCGTCGCCACGGGCCTGGCGGGTTCCGGGCTCGACCGCCCCTATAGCGGCGGCGAATTCAGCGTGTCGAAGGGCGGCGCGGTCGCCTTCACCAGCGGCACCGCGCTTCGCCCGTCCGACGTTTCGGTCGCAAGCGGCGGCAATACGCGGCGGCTGACCCGGCTGAACGACGATTTCCTGGGTGCGAAGACACTGGCGGAGGTGCGCGAACTGGCGGTCACCGCGCCCGATGGCCGCACCGTGCCGGCGTGGCTTGCATTGCCCCCCGGCCATGTCGCGGGCAAGCGCGTGCCGCTGATCCTGGAAATCCATGGCGGCCCGCACAGCGCCTATGGCCCGGCCTTCTCGACCGACGTCCAGCTCTATGCGGCCGCGGGCTATGCCGTGCTCTATACCAATCCGCGCGGCTCCACCTCCTATGGGGAGGAATTCGCGCGGCTGATCGACAAGAGCTATCCCGCCGACGATTATGGTGACCTGATCGCGGCAGTCGATGCCGCGATCGCTTCGGGCGTGGCGGATCCCGACAATCTGTTCGTGACGGGCGGATCGGGCGGCGGCGTGCTCACCGCCTGGATCGTCGGCAAGACCGACCGGTTCAAGGCGGCAGCGACGCAAAAGCCGGTGATCGACTGGGCCAGCTTCGTGCTCACCGCCGACAACACGCCCTATTTCGCGAAATACTGGTTCGGCAAACTGCCCTGGGAAGATCCGCAGGGCTATTGGAAGCGTTCGCCGCTGTCACTGGTCGGCAACGTCAAGACGCCGACGCTCGTCGTCGTCGGCAGCCAGGATTATCGCACCCCCGTCAGCGAATCCGAACAATATTATGCGGCGCTCCAGCTTCGCGGCGTGCCGACCGCGCTGGTGAAGGTGCCCGAGGCCAGCCATGGCGGCATCGCCGCGCGCCCGTCGCAAGCGGCCGCCAAGGCGTCCGCGATCCTGTCCTGGTTCGACCGATATCGCACCGACAAGCCGGCACAGACGGGCAATTGATCAAAAACCCAGATTCCCGTTGGGGCTGAGCCTGTCGAAGCCTTGTCCTCCTTCAACGCCAAAGCGCAAGAAAAGGACAGGACTTCGACAGGCTCAGCCCCAACGGAGCCCGGTAGGCAAATCACCCCCGCGCGAAGGCTTCAACCGGTAGCGCCATCAGGCTTTCCGCACCGCCCTCGATCTTGCGGCGCAGCGCGCCCGCATCGGGCATGATCCGTTCGGCGAAGAAGCGCGCGGTGACCAGCTTGGCTTCCATGAAGCCGGCGTCGCCGCTGCCCGCCTCAAGCGCGGCATCGGCCGCCGTTGCCATGCGCAGCCACATCAGGCCCACCGCGACGATCCCCATCAGGTGGAGATAGGGAACGGCGGCAGCACCGGCATTGTTGGGATTGGCCAGTCCGTTTTGCATCAGCCACATCGTTGCCGCCTGCAACTGGCCCAGCGCCTTCTCGAGCCCCCCCGCCAGATCGGCGAGCTTGGCGTTGCCCTTGGCCGCCGCCGCTTCCTCACCGACGATCTTGAAGAAAAGCTGGATCGCACGGCCGCCATTCTGCGCAAGCTTGCGGCCGACCAGATCCATCGCCTGCACGCCGTTGGTGCCTTCGTAGATCATCGCGATCCGCGCATCGCGGACATATTGCTCCATCCCCCATTCGACGATGTAGCCGTGCCCGCCATAGACCTGCTGGCTGGTGGTCGCGATGTCATAGCCCTTATCGGTGCCATAGCCCTTGATCACCGGGGTCAGCAGTGAGATCAGGTCATCCGCCGCCTGGCGTTCTTCCTCGGTCGCGGCCTTGTGCGCCAGATCGACCTGGAGCGCCCCCCACAGGCACAGCGCACGCAGCCCTTCGGTCAGCGCCTTGCCTTCCATGAGCATGCGGCGGACATCGGGGTGGACGAACAGTGTGTCCGCTTTTTCGCCGGGTTCGACCGGGCCGGTCAGCGCGCGCCCCTGGCGACGGTCATGCGCATATTGCACGGCATTCTGATATGCGACCTCGCCCTGCGAGAGCCCTTGCAGGCCGACGCCGAGCCGCGCCGCGTTCATCATGATGAACATGGCGGCAAGCCCCTTGTTCTCCTCGCCGATCAGCCAGCCGGTCGCGCCGTCATAGTTCATCACGCAGGTCGAATTGGCGTGGATGCCCATCTTGTGCTCGATCGATCCGCAGCTCACCGCGTTGCGTTCACCGAGCGATCCATCGTCGTTGACCAGGAACTTGGGCACGATGAACAGGCTGATGCCCTTGCTGCTCTCCGGCGCGCCTGGGGTCTTGGCGAGCACCAGATGGATGATGTTCTCGGTCAGGTCGTGCTCGCCCGAAGAGATGAAGATCTTGGTGCCCGTGATCGCATAGCTGCCATCTGCCTGCGGCTCCGCGCGCGTCCGGATCAGCCCCAGATCGGTGCCGCATTGCGGCTCCGTCAGGTTCATCGTACCGCCCCACTCGCCGGCGACCATCTTGGGAACGTATTTCGCCTTCTGCTCGGGAGATCCCTTGACCAGGATGGCGGAGACGGCGCCCATGGTGAGGCCGTTATACATGGCGAACGCCATGTTGGCGCTGATCAGATATTCCTCGAACGCGGTCGAAATCACGTGCGGCAGCGCCTGCCCGCCAAACTCTTCGGGGGCGGACAGCGTCGTCCAGCCGCCGGCGACGAACTGGTCATAGGCCTGCTTGAAACCCGCAGGAGTCGTCACCGAACCGTCGGCATGGCGCGTGCAGCCTTCCGCGTCGCCCGACTGGTTGAGCGGAAACAGCACGTCCTCGACGAACTTCGCACCCTCGCTCAACACCGCCTCCACCATGTCGGCGCCGGCATTCTCGAAGCCGGGCAGATTGGTGTGGCGATCGAGCCCGATCACCGAATCCAGAACGAAACGCGTGTCGCGCACCGGCGCGGAATAGATCGGCATTCAAACTCTCCAAAAATGGTTTCAGCCCGGCTCAGGCCTTTGTTTCGCTTTGTGCGTCCGCTTTCTCGACCATTCCAACGAAGCGCGTCAGCTCGTCGATCTGTGCGTCGATATCGATACGCTGACGCTTGAGCAGCGCGATCCGGTCGTTGCACTTCTCCACCGTCACGCGACGCTGAACATGCCGCCCGTCGCCAAGATCGTAGAGATCGATCATCTCCCGGATTTCCGACAGGCTGAACCCCACCCGCTTGGCGCGAAGGATCCAGGCGAGGCGCGCCCGATCACGCTTGGTATAGATGCGCGTGGTGCCGCGCCGCATCGGCGCGATCAGCCCCTCGTCCTCGTAGAAGCGCAGCGCACGCGCGGTGACGCCGAATTCCTCGGACAGGTCGGAAATGCTATAGACATGCCGGTCGCGAATGTCCGGCGTTTCGAGCGTTGCATGAGTCGAAGCATAAGCCATGCACCACACATTATTTTACGTTCACGTTAACGTCAAGCCGGCGCCTCGCACAGCAAACGGCCATCGCGCGCCACCACCGACGCGGCATCGGCGCGCAAAGCGCTCGATTGACCGAGAGCGAATCCGGCAAGTGATCCACGTTTCGTGCAATAGGCGGCACACCCATCAGGCACCGATCCGGGCAGGGCGATCTCCCGTCCGTCGAAACGCGCCTCGATCCGGCATTCCCCCTTGCCCGCCAGCGTGATCACCACCTGTTCGCCTTTGCGAACGGCACTCCCCCGCGCCATACACTCCGTCTCGTCGCCGAACATGACGTCGATGCCGATGCGATAGGCTTCACCACCATCGCGCAACAGGCAGACGCGATCGGGGCCGCCGTCACCACTACGTTCGTAGAGTCCCTCTATCGGCGCCGTCCTGGGATCGGGGATCGCGCCCGCGGCGATCGCGGCGGTCTCCAGATCGCTGGTGGCGCCAACGGCTGCGTTGTCGGCCGGTTTCTGGGCCGAGCAGCCCATGAGCAACAGGCAGAGCGCCAGGGCCGTTCTCAATCCACCCTCTCCAGCCGCCCATCGACGATCCGGCGATAGAAACAGCTCGGCTCGCCGGTGTGGCAGGCGGGACCGGCAGGATCGGCGACGATCCAGATCGCATCCTGATCGCAATCCACGCGCATTTCGACGACGCGGAGCACATGACCCGAGGTTTCGCCCTTTTTCCAAAGCCGACCACGGCTGCGCGACCAAAAATGGGCCTCGCCGGTCGACTGGGTCAGCGCCAGCGCCTCTTCATTCATATGCGCGACCATCAGCAATGCACCGTCACGCGCGGTGACCACCCCGGTCACCAGCCCGTTGACGTCATATTTCGGATCGAGCGTCGCGCCGCTCTCGCGTTCACTGGTCATATGCCTGATCTAGTCCGGCGCGCGCTCAAATTCAAAGCGCCGATCGCGCGACCCGTGGTTCAATGCCGCGTGGTCGGAATATCACCCTTGTCGACACCCCACGACATGCGCCGCGTGCGGCGAACCTCTCCGGCGCGCACGATGCGCTCCGCCGCCTCGACCGAGCAACCCTGCGAAATCAGCGCTTCCATGAGCATTTCGCTCTCAGTCAGCGCCTCTTGTTTCTTCACCATATCCAGCGTCTCCAGCCGACCAACGCACGGGTCGGCGATCGGCTCCGCGCAAAATTGCGGGCAAAGGGCGACAAATCGGCTTTGCGGTCCTATATGCCGCTCGACCCCTTCACCGTGCAGACGAATCGATGCTCACCACACACCCATTTGAATCCCTGGACGACGGGGACAAGCTCCGCGAGGAATGCGGCATTTTCGGCATCGCCGGAGCTGAAACCGCCTCGGCGATGGTCGCTCTCGGCCTGCATGCATTGCAGCATCGCGGGCAGGAAGCCGCCGGCATCACCAGCTTCGACGGCGATCACTTCCATACGCACCGCGCGATGGGCCATGTCGCGGGCAATTTCGACCGCGACGACGTCATCCGTAGCCTGCCGGGCCACAATGCCTGCGGACATGTCCGCTATTCGACCACGGGTGAGACGGCGCTCCGCAACGTACAGCCGCTTTATGCCGATCTCGCCTCAGGTGGTTTCGCGGTGGCGCATAACGGCAACATTTCCAACGCGATGAAGCTGAAGCGCGATCTGGTGCGCCGTGGCTCGATCTTCCAGTCCACTTCGGACACCGAGGTGATCATCCATCTGGTCGCCACGTCCACCTACCGGACGCTGCTCGACAAGTTCATCGATGCGCTCCGCCATCTGGAAGGCGCCTATTCGCTCATCTGCATGACGCCCGAAGGCATGATCGCCTGCCGCGATCCGCTGGGCATCCGTCCGCTCGTCATGGGCAAGCTGGGCAATTCGTTCATCTTCGCCTCCGAAACCGTCGCGCTCGACGTGGTCGGCGCGGACTATATCCGCAGCATCGAGCCGGGCGAGTTGGTGCTGGTGCGCGAGGGCGAGATCGAATCGGTCCATCCATTCGGCAAGCGCGCCGCCCGCCCCTGCATCTTCGAGCACGTCTATTTCTCGCGCCCCGATTCGATCGTCGATGGTTCGTCGGTCTATTCGGTGCGCAAGGCGATCGGCGCGCAGCTCGCGATCGAGGCGCCGGTCGACGCCGATCTGGTGATTCCGGTGCCGGATTCGGGCGTTCCCGCCGCGATCGGCTATGCGCAGGAATCGGGCATCCCCTTCGAACTCGGCATCATCCGCTCCCACTATGTCGGGCGCACCTTCATCCAGCCGGGCGACAAGGTGCGCCACCTGGGCGTCAAGCTGAAGCATAATGCCAATCGGGCGCTGATCGACGGCAAGCGCATCGTGCTGATCGACGATTCGATCGTGCGCGGCACCACCAGCCTCAAGATCGTCCAGATGATGCGCGATGCCGGCGCCAAGGAGGTGCATATGCGCATCGCCAGCCCGCCAACCCGGCATAGCTGCTTCTACGGCGTCGACACACCCGAACGCGCCAAGCTGCTCGCCGCCAAGCTCGACATTCCGGGGATGACCGATTTCATCCATGCCGACAGCCTGGCCTTCGTTTCGATCGACGGCCTGTATCGCGCATTGGGCGAGACGCAGCGCGCCGATATCGGGCCGCAATATTGCGACGCCTGCTTCACCGGCGACTATCCGACGACGCTGACCGACCAGGACGATCTCGCCCCGGAAGACCAGTTCTCGCTGCTCGCCGAACGGGTCAATTAACCCCGACATCAAGGCCCGTTGGTCCCGAGCGAAGTCGAGGGACGCGTGCCGGCGTGTCTCGACTTCGCTCGACATGAACGGACTTGTGATGACTGGACCAACAACGGACCTCTCCGGAAAGCTCGCCCTGATCACGGGCGCCAGCCGCGGCATCGGCGCCGCGACCGCCGAGGCCCTGGCCGCGCGCGGCGCGCATGTGGTGCTCACCGCCCGCACCGCCGATGCGCTGGAAGCCGTTGAGGAACGCATTCATGCGGCCGGCGGCAGCGCCACGATCGCGCCGCTCGATCTGACCGACGGCGACAGCATCGCCCGGCTCGCCAGCGCGATCTCCAGCCGCTGGGATGCGCTCGACATGCTGATGATCAACGCGGCCATGCTGGGGTCGCTCGGCCCGGTGACGACGATCGACGCCAAGGAATTCAACAAGCTGCTGACGCTCAATCTGCTGGCATCGCAGGCCTTGCTCGCCAATTTCGATCCGCTGCTGAAGCGCAGCACTGCGGGCCGCGTGATCGCGGTCACCTCCAGCGTCGGCCGTACCCCGCGCGCTTTCTGGGGCGCCTATGGCGCGTCCAAGTCGGCGCTCGAAACGCTGGTCGGCGCCTATGGCGAGGAAGTGAAGAACCTGTCGCCGATCCGCGTCGCGATCGTCGATCCCGGCGCCACCGCTACAGCGATGCGCGCGCTGGCGTTTCCCGGCGAGGATCCTTCGACAATCAAGTCGCCCAAGGTCGTCGCCGAGCGGATCGCGGCGCTGGCCGATGAGGATTTCGAGACCGGACTGTGGGAAAGAATTAACTGACTTCCTCAATCCGATCAAAGGACTTGCGTGCGATTCTCCCCGGCACGTTAAGCAAGGGGGGTCTTGCGATGATTTCACAATCCGACGCTGCCGGCCCATATGCCTTCGCCGCGCAGGAAGATCGTTGCGCGCCGCGCGTCAGGGTCTGCATCCCATCGATGCTGCGCCCTTCAGGGGCAAGCGCCTTTTCGGTCACCGTCACCAATCTCTCGATCTCGGGCTTCGCCTGCGAAACCTTCAATGGGTTGCGGCCGGGTACATTATGCTGGCTGACATTGCCGGGGTTGGGCAGCCAGCAGGCCGAGGTGGTCTGGGCGCAGGGCGCGAATATCGGCTGCGCCTTCGCCAACCTGCTCAATCAGGCGGTGCTCGACCTGATCCTGTCGCGCCATCGGTACTGAACGCTCAACGCGCAGTCGCGGCGACGATCGACTGCACGAACGTCATCCGTGCGGAGCCCAGCGCCAGATCGGTCGCTTTCGGCCAGGCGCTCGACATCGCGATCACCAGCTTGCGTGCCGGATCGACATAGATGAGCTGGCCGAAAATGCCCTGCGCCTGGAAACTGCCATTCGGGTTGGTCCACCATTGATAGCCATAGCCGAAACCGGGGCGGCCGGTTGACGCCTGGGCATGCGTCGCCGCGGCGAACCAGCCTTTCGGGACAACGCGCTTTCCACCTGCGATGCCATCTGCCAGCACGAATGCGCCGATCCGCGCATAGTCGCGCAGCGAAACCGAAATGCAGCAGCCGCCGATATCCTGACCACCGGCATCGACCATCCAGAACAGATCGCGCTCCATGCCGAACGGACGCCAGATCTTCTCCTCGGCATATCGGGCGAGCGTCTTGCCCGTCGCCTTGCTGACGAGCACGCCGATCAGATTGGTCTCACCGGTCTTGTAAACCCATTTGCTGCCTGGCGCCGCTTCGCGCGGCAATGTGCGCAGATAGGCGATGGTCGCATCCTCGCCCGGCCCGGGCGGCACCTTGTACATTGATGCTACGTCCGAATTGGGATCGGTATAGTCCTCGTTCCACCGCACACCGGAGGTCATCGTCAATATCTGGCGTACCGTGACGCCGTCATAGCCACTTCCCGCCAGTTCGGGGATATAGCGCGTCACCGGATCATCGATCGACTTGATAAAGCCATCCTGCACCGCCGCACCAACCAGCGTGGAGGTCAGCGACTTGGCGACCGAGAAGCTGGTATAACGGCCGTCGCGAGAATGCCCTCGCGTATAACGTTCCAGCCGCACCTTGCCGTCCTGAACCACGATCAGCCCCGCGACATTGTTCGCCGCCATATAGGCGCCGGCTGGATCGCCAGGCCCCAGGTCGAGTGGCTTGCCATCGGGCAGGGGATAGGGCTTGCGCGAATGCCCGGCGACGTCGCCGGGAAACTGCGTCTCCATATGCGGGAAACGCGCATCCCGCTCGGCCTGATTCCAGAACAGTATCTCGGCGCCCGCTTGCCGCAACCGATCGGCATTCGCGGCCGTCACCTTCACCGGCGCTTCCGCGCGCGACGCGTCGCCGCCAAGCAGCGCCAGCAACAGCGCCGCCCCAAAGCCCATCCTCATGCCTTCCCCCTCTTCCTTTATCGCGCCTTGACCAGCGTGACTTGTGCGACGTCGATCCCGCCCCCGCGGAACCCACCTTCGCAATACATGAGATAATATCTCCACAATCCAATGAATTCATTATCAAAATTGTCAGACAATCGACCCGCACTCACGGCGGCATCGAAACCCTCGCGCCAGCGGCGCAGCGTCTCTGCATAATGAAGGCCGAAGCCGCTGCGGTCGCGCCATTCAAAACCTGTCCGCTCGGCGATCGCACGGAAAATCCGTTCGGACAGCAGCAGTCCGCCTGGAAAAACATAGCGCTGGATGAAATCGACGCCGTTCGCATAGGCATCGAAAATCTCGTCGGCGATCGCGATATACTGAATCGCGGCCCGGCCGCCCGGCTTGAGCAGACGGTGGATCGCCGCGAGATAATCGTCCCAATATTCGCGCCCAACCGCCTCCACCATCTCGACACTCGCCACGCCGTCATAGCGGCCCAACGCATCGCGATAGTCGACCAGTTCGAAACGCGCCTGTCCTGCCAGCCCGGCATCGGCGATCCTTATCTCGGCAAAGTGCTTCTGACTGGGTGACAGGGTGATGCTCGTCACATCCAGGGCATGGTCGCGCGCCGCGACTTCGGCGAGCCCGCCCCAGCCCGATCCGATCTCGAACAATGTTTCGCCCGGCTTCAAGTCAAGGCGCGCCAGCATAGCCTCGATCTTGCGGGTCTGGGCGCTTTCGAGCGGTTCATCGGCATCAATCGGCTCGGCGAAGATCGCGCTCGAATATGTCATCGTAGGATCGAGCCATAAACGATAGAAATCATTACCGAGATCATAGTGAAACTCGATATTGCGGCGCGCGCCTCGGCGATGGTTTCGTCGCAGCATATGACCGATCCGTTTGGCCAGACGGGAAAGGCCACGCGCACGGCCCACTTCACCCAGCGGCACGCGATTGCGCATGAACAGATCGAACAACGGCACCGGATCGGGGCTGTTCCACTCGCCGCGACGCCAGGCTTCGTACCAGCCGACGGAGCCCGAACGCACCAGTCGCAGCAGCGCGCGCCAGCTCGTCAGGGAAACGATCGCGGTCGGCCCCGGCTGTCGTCCGCCCAATATCCTGCATGTGCCGTCTGGCAGCGACGCTTCGATCGCACCGGCCTCCAGCCCCTGGTCGATCCGATCGAGGATGCGGTGATAGAGCGGCGCGACCAATCGGTTCGCGGCCGTCCCCCCGGCATTACCGCCATTCCGTTCCGGCGCCCCATCCATTCGTCGCAGCATGAAGCCGATGGAGCGGCAATTCAATCGCCGAGCGCGCCGATGCGCCGCGCGAGAGTGTCAGCCGCGCATTTTCGCGGCTGCGGCCAGAGCACGCTCACGCCCCTCACGGTGCTCGACGATCTTCGCGGGATAGTCTTCAAGCGTTACTCCGGCCGACTCGGGATCATGGATCACGTCATCGTCCAGATGCCGCAATTGCGGCACCCATTCGCGGATATAGTCCCCTGCGTCGAACTTCGCCGATTGGACGAGCGGCGCCATGATCCGTCCGAACATGTTGGAATCGGTGCCGGTGCCGGCGACCCATTGCCAATTGACCGCGTTGTTGCCGAGATCGGCGTCGATCAGCGTATCCCAGAACCAGCGTTCGCCCCGGCGCCAGTCGATCAACAGATGCTTCACCAGGAAGGATGCCGTGATCATCCGCACGCGATTGTGCATCCAGCCGGTTTTCCAGAGCTGCCGCATACCGGCATCGACGATGGGATAACCCGTCTCACCTCTTGTCCAGGCCCGGAAATCGTCATCGGCCGCCCCGCCCGTCCGCCAGGCCAGACGATCGAAGGCGGGCCGGCCATTGCGCATCGCATAGTCGGGCGACGCCATGATCGTACCGGTCGCGAAATCGCGCCAGGCCAGTTCGCGCAGGAATTCGGCATGGCGCCCCAGGCGATGCCAGATTGTCGCCGGCGAGATTTCCCCGAAATGAAGATGCGGCGACAGGCGTGACGTGCCCTCGACCGCCGGCAAATCGCGACGCTGCGCATAATCCTCCGCCTCCGCGACGAAATCCGCGAGCGCCGCCTGTGCACCATCCTCGCCCGGCGCCCAATCGGCGAAGCCCCCCGCCCAATCGGGCGATGTGGGGCGCAGTGCCCAATCGGCCAGTTCCTCGCTTGTCGGCCAAGCATCAGGTGCGGCAATCGCCCCAGGCGCAGCCAGTGGAGCTGGCGGGGGCATATGAACCCTCAATGCCCCCCAAAAAGCCGAGAAAATCTTATAGCGCCCGCCCGAACCCGTCGAAATGCTGTCCGGTGGCGCGAGCTGATTGCCGTCATGCACGCAGAGTGCGAGTCGGTCGGCCAACTGGGCTTCCGCCGCCATCCACCAGGGTTCGTAATGCCGGATGGCGTGCACCCGTTCGACGCCGCTTTCGCGCGCCAGCCTGGCAACTTCCGCCACTGCCCTGCCGCGCCGCAGGATCAGCCGCGACCCCAGGCCACGCAGCGCGGTATCGAGCTTTCCGAGGCTTTGATGGAGCCACCAGCGCTGCGCGCCGCCGATCCGCCAGTCGCCCGGCCCGTCATCGTCGAGCACATAGACCGGGATGACCGGCCCTTCCGCCACGGCGGCGCATAGCGCCGCCTGATCCGATAAACGTAGATCTTGCCTGAACCAGACGATGCTCGTCATATGCCCCACCTGTCGCGCGATCGGTCCGGAAAAGCCGGCCGATACCCGGATATCGCGTCAGATGACGTGCGGTTCCTTCTCGACCTGCCAAGTCTGGCCCTTGCTGACCAGCTTCTGCAGGTCTGCGACCTTGCCCTTGGCGGCTTCGGCATTCTGAGCGACGACCGCCCGCTCGAAGGTCGGTCGGGGATGATCATAGATCACGCCCAGCGCCACCGGGAAGCCATGCTCGATCGTCATTTCGACGAGCATCTGCGCCAGCCCCTTGTTGGTCTGGTCATGGACGATGACGCCGGCGGCCTGCCAGTCGCCATCGACCACATCGACGACGCGCAGGCGCAGCGCCTCGCGGTCGAGCGTCAGCCCCTTGGCACTGCCCGCGAACAGCATCGGCTCGCCCTGCGTCAGCCAGATCTGGTTCGCCGGCGCATTCGCCTTGTCGGTGAAGCCCGCGAAGACATCGTCATTATAGACGATGCAGTTCTGGAAGATCTCGACAAAGCTCGCGCCCTTGTGGGCATGCGCCGCCTTCAGCACCTGGGGCAGGTTCTTGTGCGTATCGATGCCGCGCGCCACGAAACGCGCGCCCGATCCGATCGCGAAGCTGCACGGGCTCGCCGGCCGGTCGACCGATCCGAACGGCGTCGATGGGCTACGCGTGCCGACGCGGCTGGTGGGAGAATATTGGCCTTTTGTAAGGCCATAGATCTCGTTGTTGAAAAGCAGGATCTGGCAATCGAGATTGCGGCGCAGCAGGTGCATCGTATGATTGCCGCCGATCGACAGCGCATCGCCGTCGCCCGTGATGATCCACACGTCGAGTTCGGGGTTGGCCAGCTTCACGCCGGTCGCGATCGCTGGCGCGCGGCCGTGGATCGTGTGAAAGCCGTAGGTTTCCATATAATAGGGGAAGCGGCTGGAGCAGCCGATGCCGGAGATGAACACGGTGTTCTCCGGCCTCACACCCAGTTCGGGCATCGTCCGCTGCACCGCCTTCAGGATCGCATAGTCGCCGCAGCCCGGGCACCAGCGCACTTCCTGGTCGGTCTCGAAATCCTTGATGGTGAGCTTGGTCATCTCGTTCATGGTAGATCCTCTGTCGCCCGGCTCAGCCGAGCGCGCTTTCGATGGCCGCTTCGATCTCGGCGATGCGGAAGGGTTGGCCGGAGACCTTATTGAGCGGCCGTGCATCGACCAGATACTGGTCGCGCAGCACCGTCTTGAGCTGCCCCGTGTTCATTTCCGGCACCAGGATCTTCTCATAACTCTTTAGAAGATCACCAAGATTTTTCGGCAACGGCCAGATGTGTCGAATATGGATATGATGCACGTCATGCCCGCGCGCGCGCATGCGGCGAACGGCCTGGTGAATGGGGCCGAAGGTCGATCCCCAGCCGACGATCGCCAGCTTGCCACCCGCTTCGCCCAGCGTCACATCCTGATCCGGAATATGATCGGCAATCCCCAGAACCTTGTTCTGGCGGATATCGGTCATCGCCTGATGGTTGGCGGCCTCGTAATTGATATGGCCGGTGTCGATCTGCTTCTCGATGCCGCCGATCCGATGCATCATGCCGGGCGTGCCGGGCTTGATCCAGGGGCGCTTGAGCTTCTCGTCGCGGCTATAGGGCAGCAGCTTGCCGTCGGGCGCCTCGTCCTGGAAGGCGACGGGGAACGGTTCGTAACCGCTCATGTCGGGCACTTTCCATGGCTCGGCGGCATTGGCGATATAGCCGTCGGTCAGCAGCATCACCGGCGTCATGAACTGGGTCGACAGCCGCACCGCCTCGATCGCGCAATCGAACGCGTCGGCGGGGCTGCGTGCCGCGATCACCGGCATCGGCGCATCGCCGTTACGGCCATAGACCGCCTGATAGAGATCCGACTGCTCGGTCTTTGTCGGCAGGCCCGTCGAGGGGCCGCCACGCTGCGAATTGACGATGACCAGCGGCAGCTCGGTCATGATCGCCAAGCCGATCGCCTCGGTCTTGAGCGCGATTCCCGGCCCCGACGAAGATGTGACCCCCAACGAACCGGCATAGGACGCGCCAATCGCGCTCGCGATCGCGGCGATCTCGTCCTCCGCCTGGAAGGTGGTGACGTCATATTCCTTCAGCCGCGACAGGTGGTGCAGGATCGCGGAGGCCGGCGTGATCGGATAGCCGCCGAAGAACATCGGCAGCCCGGCAAGCTGCGCGCCGGCGACCAGCCCGAGCGAAATAGATTCCGCGCCCGTCACCGTACGGTACAGCCCCGGTGCGGCAGGGGCTGGCGCGATGAAATGCTGCTGCATCGGGCCGGAAAGCTCGGCGGTCTCGCCATAGGCATGGCCAGCATTGAGCGCGGCGATGTTCGCCTCCGCCAGCGTCGGCGCCTTGGCGAACTTGGAATTGAGCCAGTCGACGATCGGCTTGCGATCGCGGCCGAACATCCACAGCGCCAGCCCCAGCGTCCACATATTCTTGCAGCGCAGCGCTTCCTTGTTGCCGAGCCCGAACGGCTTCACGGCTTCCAGTGTCAGTTGCGAGATATTGAGCTTCATCACCTGCCAGCGGGCAAGGCTCTCGTCCTCGAGCGGATTGACCTCGTAATTGGCCTTGGCAAGGTTGCGCGCGCCGAACTCGCCCTCATCGGCGATGATCAGCCCGCCGTCCTTCAATTGCCCGACATTGGTCTTGAGCGCTGCCGGGTTCATCGCGATCAGCACGTCTGGCGCATCGCCCGCGGTCTCGACCTCGGTCGATCCGAAGTTGATCTGGAACGCCGAAACGCCGAACAGCGTGCCCTGCGGCGCGCGGATCTCGGCAGGAAAATCGGGAAAAGTCGCCAGGTCGTTCCCGGCGAGCGCGGTGGAAAGCGTGAACTGACCACCGGTCAGCTGCATCCCGTCTCCACTATCGCCTGCGAAACGTACCACGACAGCTTCGGGTACTGGATGAGAGGCGGCCTCACGCGGGGTCACCTCATGTGCGGCGGATGCCATATCTGCGAACGTCCTGCTTGTTTTTCTTGAGCTTCGATCGGCAGTCTAGGCCGCTCGAAGCATTGTCGCAAAGTAGAAATAATGGCGGGGCCGGCAATCAGGACTTCGCGACAGGGACTCCGCGACGATCCGATCACGTTCGGGAGAGCATCGCCGACATGACGATCATCGTTTGCGCATGACGGCGCGCGATCGCCATCCGGTCCGCGCCATAGCCGCCGCCCAGCGCGCTGGCGAGCGGAATGCCCCGCTTCCGCGCCAGTTCGGCCACGAAGCGGTCGCGCGCCGCCAGCCCGGCATCGCTCAGCGCCAGTCGCCCCAGCCGGTCCTCCGCATGCGGATCGACGCCCGCCTGATAGAGAATGATATCGGGCGCGAAATCCGCGACCAAAGGTGGCAGATGGTGCGACAGGGCATCGAGATAGGCGGCGTCGCCGGTGCCGTCGGGCAAGGCGATGTCGAGCGTGGATCTCGCCTTGCGCACCGGGAAATTCTTTTCGGCATGAATGGAAAATGTCATGAATTCAGGGTTCTTGGCCAGGAGTGACGCCGTGCCGTCACCCTGATGGACGTCGCAATCGACGATCATGATCCGTCGCGCATCGCCATCGGCCACCAGCCGGTTCGCGGCGACCGCCAGATCGTTGAAAACGCAATAGCCCGCGCCGGTATCGTACAACGCGTGATGGCTGCCGCCCGCCGCATTCGCGGCATAGCCATGGACGAGCGCCAGCCGCGCCGCGGCCCAGGTTCCCCCCGGCGTCGTCCGCGCGCGCCGCGCCACCCGTTCGGTCACCGGAAAGCCGATCCGCCGCGCCTTGGCGGCCGGCACGCGCAGTTCGGCCACTTCCGCCACATAGTCGGGATCATGGACGTCGGCGATCCGCGCCAGCGGCATCGGTTCCGGGCGATGAACCCGATAAGCGACGCCGCTTTCGGCGAGCGCATCCATCACCAGCCCATATTTGTCCCAGGGGAATTGCCCGCCCGGCGTCGCCGGCGTCACATAATCGGGGTGATGGACGACATGGAGCACAGTGCCTAACTACAGCAAGCTGCGCGAAAAAGGAGAGCCGCTTTGTCCGATGCCACCGACACCCCCTTTGTCCGCCCGGATACGCGTGCATTCCTAGACATGCTCAACAATTTCCCCGGCCCCAAGACGCACGAACTGCCGCCTGAAGCGGCACGCGAGATGACCCGCGCGATGCGCGACCTTACCGACGTCGCCGTCGGCGAACTCGCATTGATCCGTGATCTCGAAATTCCGGGCCCTGGCGGGACCATCCCCGCGCGCCTCTACGACGCGAGGGACAGTCGCGCGCCGGGACCGATGCTACTCTACTTCCATGGTGGCGGCTTCGTCATAGGAGACCTTCACACCCACGAACCCTTTTGCGCCGAGGCTGCGCGCCTGCTCGACATGCCGGTGATCGCGGTCGATTATCGGCTGGCACCCGAGAACCCATGGCCAGCCGCCCCCGACGATTGCGAGGCGGCGGCGCGCTGGGTGGCGGGCAATCCCGGCCAACTGGGTCGCGTCGCGACCGGGCTCGTCCTGGCGGGCGACAGCGCGGGCGGCAACCTGACCATCGTGACAACGATGGCGTTGCGCGATGTGCCGGCCGCCATTCCCGTGCTCGCGCAATTCCCGATCTATCCCGTCGTCGATCAGGTCGCGAAATACGAATCGTTCGGCCAGTTCGGCGAAGGTTTTCTGCTGACCAAGGACAGTATGGCATGGTTTACCGGCGCCTATGCCGCCACGGCCGGTCATGCCCGCACCGACCCCTTGCTCCACAGTCAGGCCGGCATGCCGGCGACATTGGTGCTCACCGCCAGCCTCGACCCGCTGCGCGACCAGGGCCGCGCCTATGCCGGCGCGCTCGCTGCCGCCGGCGTCGCGGTCTCGTTCCGCGAGGCACTTGGCAACATCCATGGCTTCGTCAACCTGACGAAGGCGATCCCCTCGACCAAGGGAGATATAGCCGGCGCACTCGCAGTGCTGAAGGACATTGTCGTCGAGGCCGAGGCCCAGCGCGTGATGGCGCAGGCGGCGGGGTGACGCCCGGATTCATGACCTCTTCAACCCTGAACGTTCCAGCGAGAGAATATTGATGGCCGAAACCATGAAGACCATCGACCCGGCATCCCTGCCCTATCGCTCCTGCGCAGGGGTCATGCTTGTCAATCGCACGGGCAAGGTGTTCGTGGGTCAGAGGATCGATAATGCGCTGGAGGCCTGGCAGATGCCTCAAGGCGGGATCGATGAGGGAGAGGAAGCAGAGGCAGCCGCGATCCGCGAGGTCGGCGAAGAAACCGGCGTCGCACCGCACCTGATCGAAGTGCTCGCGCGCTCCTCGGAAGATCTGTTCTACGATCTCCCGGCGGATTTGATCGGCAAGGTATGGAAGGGTCGCTACCGTGGACAGCGCCAGACCTGGTTCCTGATGCGTTTTCTGGGTGAGGACGGCGACGTCAGGATCGAAACCGAGCATCCCGAATTCCGCGCCTGGAAATGGGCTGATCCCGCCGATCTTCCCGCAATGATCGTGCCGTTCAAGCGAACGCTCTACGAAGCGGTCCTGCGGGAATTCGCACCGCACCTCCGTCCGACCTAAGCCGCACATTCCGCCCCTTTAGGAACCGTTGTGATCGGCCGGCGGTTATGTCATCCGATCAACCCACTTCGCAATTTTCGAAAGACGGTATCATCGCCGACCTCAACGAAGCCCGACGCGATGCGCTCTTCGCCGAATATGGAGTTCTGGATACCCAGCCCGAGTCTGCCTTCGACGATATCGTCCAGTTCGCGGGCGCCTTGTGCGGAACCCCCATCTCACTGATCAGCCTGGTCGAACGGGATCGGCAATGGTTCAAGGCCCGGACGGGCCTCGATGCCGAACAGACATCGCGAGAAGTGTCGTTCTGCAAGCATGCCATGCTCGGTCCCGATATCATGGTGATCCCCGATGCGACGCTGGATCCACGCTTCGCGCGGAATCCCCTCGTCACTGGCGCCCCGCATATCCGCTTCTATGCCGGCGCCCCGCTGACATCGCCCGAAGGTATCCCGCTCGGTTCGCTGTGCGTGATCGACTCCGCCCCGCGCGACGGTCTCACGCCGCTTCAAACGCAGGGCCTCACCGTCCTCGCCGCGCAGGTGATGAACCTGCTGGAAGCGCGGCGGCATCTGCATGCCATGGAGCGCTACGACGCGATCCTCGCGGAGAATGTCGAGAAATTCCGCATCCTCGCAGACACGATGCCCCAGATGGTATGGTCCACCCTGCCCGACGGCTATCACGATTATTACAACAGGCGCTGGTACAATTTCACCGGCATGCCCGAGGGATCAACAGACGGCGAGGCCTGGAACGGCATGTTCCATCCGGACGACCAGGGACGCGCATGGGAACGCTGGCGCCATTCGCTGGCGACGGGCGAACCTTATGAGATCGAATATCGGCTGCGCCACCATAGCGGCGAATATCGCTGGACGCTGGGGCGCGCACTGCCGATGCGCGACCCGAGCGGCCGGATCACGCGCTGGTTCGGCACCTGTACCGATATCCACGACCATAAAAGAACGCTGGAAGAGCGTGAGCTCGTCGCCCACGAACTAAGCCACCGGATCAAGAACATCTTCGCGGTCATTGCCGGGCTGATCGCGCTATCCGCGCGCAGCAGGCCGGAGATCAAGCCGATCGCGGAGGATCTGCGCAACCGCGTGATGGCGCTGGGCCGCGCGCATGATTTCGTGCGGCCGCACAGCGACGCCTCGCGCTCGGATCTCGGCCAGGCCAGCCTGCGCGGCATGCTGGGCCAGCTCTTCGCGCCTTATGGCGGATCCGAAGGCCGCGTCGTCATCGCCGGTGACGACACCGATATCGACGATCGCGCGGCGACGCCGCTTGCCCTACTCTTCCACGAACTGGCGACCAATGCCGCAAAATATGGCGGCCTTTCGACAAGCGAGGGCAGCATCCGGGTCGAGATCTCCGCCGACGACACGCATTGTACGATCCACTGGCAGGAAAATGGCGGCCCGCCCGTGACCCAGCCGCCCCAGCTCAACGGTTTCGGCTCCCGGCTCGTCCAGCTCAGCGTGGTGACGCAGCTCAAGGGCGAGATCGACAAACGCTGGCAGCCGCATGGGCTGGACGCGCGGATCAGCATCCCTCTGGAGTCCTTGCACAGGTAGCTGAAGCGCTTATCTTGCAATCATTACCGGCCAGTGATATCGGCCACTGCAATATTCGAAGGAAAGACTCGTGACGGATGTAGAATTGAACATGGAAGCGATCGACACGACGGCAGCAGCCGGCGTCGAAACGCTAGATATGATCCTGATCTGACCCGTCTCTTGTTTACAGGAGGCGCTGGCCTCCCCTTGCGTTGCAAGACTCTGGATGGCCATCGCCCTCCGGGGTTTTTTATTGCGCGCGGGCTCTGCTTGCGCCGATCTTGCCAAGGAGCGGAGCGATGACGCTTTTGCTGACGATCAGTGCTGGCTTGAACGCGTGCGATCTGGCGTCGCGCGCCGAAGCCGCATGGCATTTCGCAACCTGATTTTCCGGGCCGTTTCCGCCCGGGTCCGCTGAAGGACATCCGGGCACCGAGTTCTCAAAAGGCTCGCCGGGTTCCGCCCGGCGGGCCTTTTGCTTTCCGGGAATGCCATCCGGGCACCCCAACATCGAATTGGCGCGCCAATGCCAATGGCCGTTCGGCCCGGTCCGGCCAGCCGGGTTCGAACGGCGTCCTAAAGTGAGTGAAGACGATGACGAACAAGATCCATGTGAATGTCGGCACGATCGGCCATGTCGATCACGGCAAGACCACACTGACCTCCGCGATCACGCGGGTTCAGGCGGCGCGGCTGGGCGGCAATGCCCTGTCGTTCGACCAGATCGACAAGGCGCCCGAAGAAAAGGCCCGCGGCATCACCATCAACACCAGCCATGTCGAATATGAGTCGGAGAACCGGCACTATGCGCACATCGACTGCCCCGGACATGCCGATTACGTGAAGAACATGATCACCGGCGCCTCGCAGATGGATGGCGCGATCCTGCTGGTCGACGCCACCAAGGGCGCGGCGAAGCAGACGATCGAGCACATCCTGCTCGCGCGGCAGGTGAATGTCCGCCACATCGTCGTGTTCGTGAACAAGATGGACATGATCGCCGCAGGCGACCGTGCCGACATGATGGCGCTGATCCAGCTCGAGACCAGCGAGTTGCTGGCCTCGCAGGGCTATGAGGACGCCGTTCATCTTCGGCAGCGCGCTGCGCGCGACCGAAGCCGTGGAGCGCGGTGAAGCCGATGGGTCGGACGCGGCCGCGATCGTCGAACTGGTGCGGGCACTGGATGCGCATATCCCGGATCCGATCCGGGACTATGACGGCCCGTTCCTGATGCCGATCGAGGGCGTGCACACCATTCCCGGCAGGGGCACCGTGGTGTCCGGCCGGGTCGAGCGCGGCACGCTCCGGATCGGGGACAGCGTGGAGATCGTCGGCCTCGACATTGGCGGCGCGGAGGTGATCGTGACCGGCACCCAGGCGTTCCGGAAGGATATCCCGGAGGCACGGGCTGGCATGAATGTCGGGCTGCTGTTGCGCGGCCTGAAGCGCGACGACGTCGATCGCGGCCAGGTGCTGAGCGCTCCCGGCGCGATCCGGGCCCGCACGACCGGCCGGGCGCAGATCTTCGTCCTGACCGGCGAGGAAGGCGGCCGCCACACGCCGTTTGCGAGCGGATACCGCCCGCAATTCTTCTTCGGCGTGACCGATGTGACCGGCGTGGTCGATATCGATGGCGACGCTTCGGTGTCGCCGGGCGATCAGGCAGAGATCGGCTTCACGCTGAACAAGCCGGTTGGGATCGAGCCGGGCGTGCGCTTCGCGATCCGTGAAGGCGGCAAGACCGTCGGCGCAGGGGTCGTGACCCGGGTCGATGCCTGAAAGCGCGAGCCGCAGATAAACTCCCGGCCCCGGGATACTACCCCGGGGCCGGGCTTTTTACGCGACCATTTACTGCCTCAGAAACGAACGATGGCGCGCCGCGCCTCAATTGAGCTGGAACAGCTTCAATTCGCGCGGGGGCGCAACATCGTCCTTGGCGTCGTTCGCGGTCAGGAACGCGACGGTGGCGGAGATCGATTCATCGGAGAAGGGCTTGCACATCACGCCCATCGTTCCCTCGATACCTTCGCCCAGTTGCGATGGGTTGGCGGTCACGAAGATCACCTTGACGCCATGTTCCATCGCCAGCGCACGGCCGATCGACGGCCCGGTCTGCCCGTCGCGCAGATTGACGTCGACCAGCGCGAAGTCGACATCCTCGGCCATGCGCAGCGCAGAAGCGCGATCGGCGGCTATTCCGACGACGTCGATTCCAATTTCCATCAGGGCGCTTTCAAGGTCCAGCGCCACCAGGATTTCGTCTTCGACAATGAGGGCTCTGACAGTCATCTTGATCTATGTTTAGTTGATCCTTTCGCCGCATAATGCGCGAGCGCCGCATTGGTTTCCTCAGTTTTGCGTTTTTGTGACCAAAGGTGTCGGATTTCGAAACCGATTTTCAGGATAGTTCGATTTTCACCGCGTCAAATGCCGAGCCACCTCATCGACGGCGCCTGGCTCCGCTACGGTGAGCGAGATCGTAGCTGAAGCCGCCAGCGGGCGCGGCCCTGCAATCGACTCTTCCCGAGTCCCGTCAATGCCTCTCCGGCGCTGCCATCTGTCTATGGATGCAACCGCGAGCGGCACCGGAAGCGCCGTGACAATGACCGCCACCGAGATCTGCAGCGTCGCGACGGGCACGATCGCCTGATAGGTGCCCGCCATTTCCTCGCTCATCAGGCCTGAAGTGGTGGCGGCCCCTGCGACGGCACCGATTGCGGCCGGCGTCGTCACCGCATTGCCGGCGGTGGTGATCAATGCAGCAGCCGAGACTATGGGTCAGCGGCACGCACCCGTCGACATTGGGATAACCGCCCATGATCGCCGGATCGTCGAAATGGCGAACAACTTTCTTCACCACGGTGGCGGAACAATTCACGGTGCTGATGACCGCGATGTAGTTACGCGTCGCCACCCGGCCATCGGCACGCCTTATGCCCTTGATGGTCGATAGGCGTGGATCGCTTCGACATCCTTCTTCGAAAGGATATCGGAGAAGGATGCCATGCCGGCATAAGAATACGCGCCCTCAAGGACGATCGAGTTGAATGCTTCGTGCGTTCCGGGCGTCAGTGTGCGCCGCAAGACCGGCTACCTCCAGTGCGCGACGCTTCCACCCCGGCCATTCAGACACTAGAAGCGCAGGATGACCCGCCTGTCTCCAGCCGAATCCGCCATCGTCGAAACCGCCAGGGCCGCCCCCATGCTCGACCAGGTCGAGCGCTGGGCGACGGTGAACAGCGGATCGCGCAATCTGGCGGGGCTGGAGATGACGGCGGGCCTGCTTGCCGACGCCTTCTCGGCGCTGCCTGGCGACATCGCGCTGATCGCGCCCGATATGGTCGAGACGGTCGCTGCCGACGGCAGTGTCAGCGAGCCCGAGCATGGCCGGCATCTGCATCTGAGCGTCCGCCCCGATGCGCCCGTACGCCTGCTCTTTACGGGGCATATGGATACCGTCTTTCCCGTCGACCACACATTCCAGTCGCTGCGCTGGCTCGAACCCGGGATCCTCAACGGCCCCGGCGTCGCCGACATGAAGGGCGGCATCGCCGTCATGCTCGCCGCCCTCCGCGCCGTCGAGGCATCGTCCGCCGCCAGCCTTTTCGGTTATGACGTGCTAATCAACTCGGACGAGGAGATCGGTTCCGGTTCCTCGGCTGCGCTCATCGCGCGGCTCGCTCGGAACAAGGTCGCGGCCCTCACCTACGAGCCCGCCCTGCCCGACGGCACTTTGGCCGGCGCGCGCGCGGGCAGCGGCAATTTCTCGATCATCATCACCGGCCGCAGCGCGCATGCCGGCCGCAACCCGGAAGACGGGCGCAACGCGCTTGTCGCCGCCGCCGATCTCGCCGTCCGGCTCAAGGCCGCGCACGGGCCGGGCTTGAAGGTCAATCCTGCCAAAATCGATGGCGGCGGCCCCAACAATGTCGTGCCCGACCATGCGGTGCTCCGCGTCAATTTCCGTCCAGCCTCCCCCGCCGACGAAGCGCGTGCCCGCGCGCTGGTCGATACGCTGACCACCGCCATCACGGCCGAGCATGACGTCCATGTCCATGTCCATGGCGGTTTCAATCGACCGCCCAAGCCGCTCGATCCGGCCGCCGAGCGCCTGTTCGGGCTGGTCAGGCAGGCCGGTGCCGATCTCGGTATCGGCGTGACATGGAAAGCGACCGGCGGGGTGTGCGACGGCAACAATATCGCGGCCTGCGGCGTGCCCGTGGTCGATACGATGGGCGCGCGCGGCGGCGCCATCCATTCCTCCGACGAATTCCTGATCACCGACTCGCTGCCTGAGCGTGCGGCGCTCTCCGCGCTCACCATAATGCGGATTGCCGAAAGGGGGGCCGTTTGAGTTTCAGGATGCGCGCGGCGCGGGGGAAGGATCTCCAGGCGCTTTACGAAATGGCGAAGCTCACCGGTGGCGGATTCACCAACCTGCCCGCCGATCGGGCCTCGCTCGCGGCCAAGCTGAAGCGCTCCGAAGACGCGCTCGCCCGCGACGATGATGCCCTTGGCGACGACCTATTCGTGATGGTCCTCGAAAATGCCGAGACCGGCGAAGTGCGTGGCACCTGCCAGCTCTTCAGCCAGGTGGGACGAAAATGGCCCTTCTATTCCTATCGGATCGGAACGCTCACCCAGCATAGCCAGGAACTCGATCGCACCTTCCGCGCGGACATGCTCTCGCTCTCCACCGATCTGGAAGGGTGCAGCGAGGTCGGCGGACTGTTCCTTCACCCCGGCGAACGCGCTGGCGGGCTCGGCCTGCTGATCGCACGCAGCCGCTATCTGTTCATCCGCGCCCATCGCGCACGTTTCGCCGACCGGACGCTCGCCGAACTACGCGGCGTGATCGACGAAGCCGGCGGATCCCCGTTCTGGGACGGGCTCGCCGGCAAGTTCTTCGGCATGAACTTCCAGGAAGCCGACGCATTCAATGCGATCCACGGCAACCAGTTCATCGCCGATCTGATGCCCAAGCATCCGATCTACACCGCGATGCTTCCGGAAAATGCGCGCGCGGTGATCGGCGCGCCACACCCCAGCGGCCGTGCGGCGATGCGGATGCTCGAGAATGAAGGCTTCCGCTTCGAGAATTATATCGACATCTTCGACGGCGGCCCCACCATGACGGCGGAGACCGATCGTATCCGCAGCCTGGCCGATGCGCGCGATGATCGGATCGTCGCCATCGCCGAGGGGGAGACCAAGGCGCTGGTTGCGACGGGCAGACTCGCCGACTTCACCGCCTGCTATGCGCAGATCGACGAGCGCGACGGCGGCATCACCATCGATGCGCGTGCAGCGGAGCGACTGGGCGTCAACGTCGGAGACAATGTCAGCCACGTACCCAGATGGTGATGGTTCGTCGCGGGCGCGTGCGAACCGATCGCCCGGTGTCGGCTTAACTTACAATTTACCCTTTCGACATGTCGAAGATCGGCGGAAATTCGCGAGCGGCACGCCCCTTGCTTAGCAGGAGTCATGTTCAGACGGATCAAGCGCCTCTTCGTCATCAAGACCCGGTTCGAGGCCTGCCTGATCATCTACGCGCTCGCGACAGGCGCGATGCAACGCGGCAAGGCCTATCTCGTCGAATATCCCGGCTATGGCGGCTGGCTGCTCTGCCTGGCTTGCACCGGCGCGGTTTTCATGGCCGGCGCGATGATCTTCGACGCGCTCGCGCTCAAGCGTGCCGCCGAGTCGGTCGGAAGCGCCCCACCCGAGCCAGCCATGCCGTAACGTCAGTGGAGCCTTGCTGGACAGGCCCGATCGTTTCGGTAAGAAATCGGGCATGACCCTGCCCTCCCCGCTCTTCGATCGTCTGCGGCTTCCCGTCATCGGCTCGCCGCTCTTCATCGTTTCCGGCCCTGAACTGGTGATAGCGCAGTGCAAGGCGGGCATCGTTGGCTCCTTTCCCGCGCTCAATGCGCGACCCCAGTCTCAGCTCGACGAATGGCTGCATCGCATCACTGAAGAACTTGCAACCTGGAACCGCGACAATCCCGATCGCCCGGCCGCTCCCTATGCGGTCAACCAGATCGTCCACAAATCCAACGATCGCCTGGAAAGCGACCTCGCGACCTGCGCCAAATGGCAGGTGCCGATCACCATCACCTCATTGGGTGCGCGCGAGGACCTGAACGCCGCCGTACATGGTTGGGGCGGGATCACGCTGCATGACGTGATCAACGACCGGTTCGCGCGCAAGGCGATCGAAAAGGGCGCGGACGGGCTGATACCTGTCGCAGCCGGTGCGGGCGGGCATGCCGGTGTCACCTCCCCCTTCGCGCTCATGCAGGAAATCCGCGCCTGGTTCGACGGACCGGTCGCGCTGTCGGGCTCGATCGCGCATGGTCGCTCGATCCTTGCGGCGCAGGCGATGGGCGCGGACTTCGCCTATATCGGCTCCGCCTTCATCGCCACGCGCGAAGCCAATGCGGCTGACGACTATAAACAGGGGATCGTCGACGGCGCCGCCGCCGATATCGTCTATTCCGATCTTTTCACGGGCGTGCATGGCAATTACCTGCGCTCATCGGTCGCCGCGTCGGGCCTCGATCCCGACAATCTGCCCAAGGGCGACCTGAAGACGATGGATTTCGGATCGGGCGGCAATCAGGCGAAGAAGGCATGGCGCGACATCTGGGGATCGGGCCAGGGCATCGGCGCGGTCAGCGCGGTCGAGTCGGTTGCCGATCGTGTCGATCGGCTCGAAGCCGAATATCGGGCTGCGAAGGCATCGCTCGACGCCGCTTACCGGGGATAGAGCTCAGTCGCCCGGAATCGATTTCGATCGAATCCGTTCCCGATTAGAACGCGGCCTCCAGCCGACGCATCAGGCTATGCGCGGGGCTCGATGGAATTTCGCTCGCGGTGAGCCCGCGATCGATCCGCTTCACCCGCTCATAAAGATCGACGCTCGCTTCGATCAATCCGCGCGCGTCGTCGGGCAGACGCGCGACAAGTTCGTCATCGCTCGCCGCCGCATGGCCGACGCGGCGCGAGGGATGGCGCCCCTGGATCGGGCTCAATTCGCCGGTGTCGATCGCGCGCTGGGTCAGCAGCCAGGCGATGACGTGCATCAGACGCGTCGTCACCTTCAGCGACTCGCATGAAAAACCGACCCGGAGCATGGGGTCGAGCGTCTCGCGATCGTCGCGGCCATTCTCGTCGAAATAAGCGCGCGCCTCGTCGGCGAGCAACATCGCCTCGGTGTAAAGCGCGTCGATCAGACGCGGCGTCAGGCGCGATTGGTTGTTCCCCCAGTCCATGTTCGAAGACTGACACAATCGGCGCGTTCGCGAAACGATAAATCGCCGGATCGTCACTCGAATCGTCGCGCTTCGCGAAGCTGTCCCGGAATGAATCAGGATGGCGCGGGGATCAGGCGATGATGTCGGGAATCAACTGATCCTCGAACAGAGCAATCTCGTCCTTCAAGCGCAGCTTGCGCTTCTTCAGCCGGGCCAGTTGGAGTTGATCGGGCGCCGCCGTCTCAGCGAGCGAGGCGATCGCGCTATCGAGGTCGCGATGCTCGATCCGCAGCATCTCTAGCCTTGCCCTGATCTCTTCCGGTTCCATGGCCAGCCCCCGATTTCCCAGCCCCGATTTGAGCGCCTCAGCGATAGGGCGAGCCGTCGTTCGGCTCAAGCGTGAAGCGTCATCGAATCGTCGCAATGCCAATTGCAACCATCGCGTTCACCGAGATTGGATGGAGACACGAAGGGAATTTGGTGCTTCAATCCATTCCGCGTTGACCACCAGAAGGAGACAGAAGGATGGAACAGGCACATTTCTCGGCACTCGAGACCAAGCATGCCGGTCTTGAAAATCGTATCGCCGAAGAAAACCGCCGCCCCAGTCCAGACCCCACCGTGATAGCGCAGCTCAAGAAAGAGAAATTGAAGATCAAGGACGCGCTTTCGTCACATTGACGCGCCCATGCTGAAGGGCGCGGAGATCACCGCGTCCTTCAGTCGATCTTCAGGCCGGGGCGCCGCACCTGCGATACCCTGATGTGCTGTGGCACATTCGATTCCGCCGTGCCGACCGGCTTGCGCGCGCGCTTCGGGTCAATCTGATTATCGAAGGTGATGCCGATCTTGTCGATCGATCGCCAGGCCACCCGGCCTCTCACCTCCCCGATACCACGCAGCGTGATCAAGATAGCCTCGTCGCGTGCGAAAACTTCCGTGCAATCGGCCATCATGCCGCCGGCGGAAAGGTTGCGCACGCGCACCGTGCGCTCGGATTGGTCCGAGACCCGTCTGACCATCGCGGTCAGAAAAAGGCTGTCGCGCGCCGCCTCGCGGTTCTGCGACTTGTCCGCTGCCTGGATCTTGATCGGCTGTTCCACCTGCCGGCCCTCCGGATGATCGCGGTTCCGGACGTGCGCGGAACCATGAGCGCCCGAATAGGCCAAAAAGGGTGTTTAAAGTTTTAAGCCGGATGGTTAGCGCGCATTCACTCGTCGCGCGAAATCTTCTCCTGGCGCTCGTGACGCTCCTGCGCCTCGACCGTCATCGTCGCGATCGGGCGGGCTTCGAGACGCGCCAGCGAGATCGGTTCACCCGTCACTTCGCAATAGCCATATTCGCCCTCGGCGATGCGGCGCAGCGCCGCATCGATCTTCGAGATCAACTTGCGCTGGCGATCGCGGGTGCGCAGTTCGATCGACCAGTCGGTCTCGCTCGACGCGCGATCGGTGACGTCGGGTTCGCGCAGCGAATCATTCTGGAGCTGGTTGAGCGTGTCGCGCGACTCGCGAAGGATATTCTCCTTCCACGCGTTGAGCTTCGCCTTGAAATAAGCAAGCTGGCGCTCGTTCATGAACTCTTCGTCGGGAGATGGCCGATAGTCGGTGTCCAGCACCGGCGGTTTCGACAAGGGATCTCGGTCTCCCTCGCTGGTCGTCAACGCCGTCGCCATGCCCGTCTCCAGTTACGATACCTGCTGGCCCCGCGCCCATTGACGCCCGTGCCAGACGCTCACTCCGGCGCGGCTATAGCCACGCCCAAAATGCCGCACAAGCCAACGAATCGATGAAGATGCGCATTCGGCGGCAATGCACGGAAAGCTTGTGCTCACATGCCCTTAGCGATGCGCCGATTGAGGGATGATGAACCGACATATGTCTTTCGATTCGGTCCGACTCGAAAGCGCGGTCACTGCCGCGTTAACCGTCTCTGCGCGGCGAAGGCTTAACCATCGGCCGTTAAAACGACCTGTAATGAGACATTAACCAATTCGTTTGCCGCCCCCACATCAAACAACCGGGTCGGCACGCGAAAAACATGGTTAATAAACTTGTTATTGGGCGGGCGATTGAGCCTTTTTAGGTGTGTGTCAGGTCGGGGGCGCGGTTCCGGAACATCATCCGGGCAGCCGCAACGGCCACAGAGGAAAGAGATTTGCGATGTCTGTTCGGATGGCCTTGGCGAAACTCTGCGCTTGCACCTGCGGCGGCGCAATCGTCGGTGGCGGCGCGATGCACATCGCCGATGCGCCCCGCCCCGCTCATGTAACCAGCGCGAAAAGCGCGAAGGCGGTGAAGCGGCCGGTGAAGCGCGTTCGTTACGCGAAGCGCCCCGTCAAGCGGATCAAGCGCGTGGTAACCACCACGACGCAGACTGCCTGCGCGATGCCCACGGTTGTAACGGTCGCACAAGCGCCGATGCCCCCCATTCCCTATGCAGGTGTCCCCTTCGAAGGCGGCGGCGGCGGTGGCGGCCCCGTGATGGTCGGCGGCAGTGGCGGCTTTGGCGGTGGCGGTTTCTTTGGCGGCGGCTTCTTCGGCGGCGGCAGTTCGGGCGGCAATATCGTCATCTCGTCAACGTCGAGCGGCGGGTCCACGTCCACCTCGAGCGGCGGTTCCGGCGGATCGAGCACCTCCACATCGAGCGGCGGTTCGAGCACGAGCACGTCCACAGGCGGGTCGAGCTCGTCCAGCAGCAGCTCAAGCTCGTCTTCGTCGAGCAGCTCCAGCTCGTCCAGCAGTTCCGGCGGATCGACGGGCGGCAAGCCACCCAAGCCGCCGCACGGATCGAGCGGACACCATGGCTCGAGCGGCCATCATGGTTCCAGCGGCAGCTCCGGCTCGTCCGGCAGCTCCGGTTCGTCCGGCAGCAGCGGATCCTCCGGCAGCAGCTCAAGCTCGTCCAGCACCAGCTCGGGCAGCAGCAGCACGAGCAGTTCCTCGGGCGGCAGCGGCGGATCCAGCAGCAGCACATCGACCGGCGGTTCCAGCACCAGCACCTCGACGGGTGGATCGAGCTCGTCGAGCTCGAGCAGCTCCAGTTCGTCTTCAAGCAGCTCCAGCTCGTCGAGCAGCTTCGGCGGGTCAAGCGGCTGGCACGGCTCCAGCAGCCACGGATCAAGCAGCCATGGCAGCTCGGGCAGCTCCGGATCGAGCGGCACGCCGGTCCCGGCACCGCCCGTCGTGCTGCTGTTCGGTGCGGCGGCAGCGGCGCTCGTCGCACGCAAGCGACTGGCCAAGCGCACGGCCTGAAGGAATTTGTAGAGCCCAACGCATGGGCGGCGCGTCCTCAACCCCGGACGCGCCGCCCCTTTTTTTCGCGGCTTCAGGCGGCGACGATGATCTTCTCGATCGCGTCCACCGGATGCCCGGTCAGATCCTTGGCGATTTCGCCGACCAGGCGGCTCTCCACCTCCTTGTGATAATGTTTACGCATCTCGCCCAACGTACGAGGTGGCGCGACGATGATCAGCGACTCGAAATCATTGGCCAAGGCGCGCTTGCGCAATAGCGCCGCAGCCTCGCTGGCGAAGCGATCTTCTTCCTGCTGGTGGAAATCGACTTCCGAATAGCTGTGACGGCTGAAGCCACCGCTTGAAAAGGACAGCCCCGGCGCATCGGACTTCTGATCGCGATCGGCGGGGTTTTCCTGTTCGCGGACGATGTCGACCGTCAGGTTTGGATGCAGGCCGTCACCCTCGTTGCGGAAGAACAGCATCTTCCGTCCATCGGCCACCACCACAAGACTCTTGTTCGCGATCCGCATCGACGCACTCCTTTCATCATGTCCTCTGGGGTAACGCGCGGCATCCGGCACGGTTGCGGCTTGCATGGCAGGAACGGCGCGGCCATAGCCGCCGCATGCACGACATACGCCTGATCCGCGAGGACGCCGCCGCCTTCGATACCGCGCTTGCCCGCCGGGGCGCAGCCGCCGCTTCGGCGGCGCTGATCGCGCTCGACGAGGAACGCCGTGCCGTCGTCACCGAAGCCCAGACCGCACAGGCCCGGCGCAACGAGGCATCGAAAGCCATCGGCGCGGCCAAGGCGCAAAAGCGCGACGAGGAAGCCGCGGCGCTGATGGCGGAAGTCGCGACGCTCAAGGAAAAGCTGCCCACGCTCGAAGCGCGCGAGCGCGAGTTGAACGACGCACTGCACGACGCGCTGGCCGCCCTTCCCAACCTGCCCGCCGGCGACGTCCCCGATGGCGCCGACGAGACCGAGAATGTCGAGGTCTCGCGTTGGGGCACGCCGCGCATCTTCGATTTCAAACCGCAGGAGCATGCCGATTTCGCGCCGGCGCTCGGCCTGGATTTCGAGGCCGCCGCGCGCATCTCCGGTTCGCGCTTCGCGGTGCTGCGCGGCGGCATCGCCCGGCTTCACCGTGCGCTCGGCCAGTTCATGCTCGATCGCCAGTCCGACGCCGGCTATGCGGAAACCGCGCCGCCGCTGCTGGTGCGCGACGACGCGGCATTCGGCACCGGCCAGCTTCCCAAATTCCACGACGACCTGTTCCAGACGACCGACGGCCGCTGGCTGATCCCGACCGCGGAAGTCAGCCTGACCAACCTCGTCCGCGAACAGATACTGGACGAAGCCGCGCTGCCGATCCGCCTGACCGCGCTCACCCCCTGCTTCCGTTCCGAGGCGGGCGCGGCGGGACGCGACACGCGCGGCATGATCCGCCAGCACCAGTTCGAAAAGGTCGAACTGGTGACCATCGCCACGCCCGAACAGTCCGAAGACGAACATCTCCGCATGACCGGCGCGGCGGAAGCGATCCTGCAGGCGCTGTCTCTGCCCTATCGCAAGATGCTGCTGTGTACCGGCGATATGGGCTTCGCCGCGCGCAAGACCTTCGACCTCGAAGTCTGGCTGCCCGGACAGAACAGCTATCGCGAGATCAGCAGCATCTCCAACTGCGGCGATTTCCAGGCGCGCCGCATGGCCGCGCGCTTCCGCGCCGCCGGCGATGCGAAGGGCACCCGCTTCCTCCACACGCTCAACGGATCGGGGTTGGCGGTCGGCCGCACGCTGGTCGCCGTGCTCGAAAACTACCAGGAAGCCGACGGCTCGGTCCGCGTGCCCAAGGCGCTGATCCCCTATATGGGCGGCATCGACACACTGGTGCCGGCCTGATGCGCATCCTCGTCACCAATGATGACGGCATTCACGCGCCGGGGCTGAAAGTGATGGAGAGCATCGCGCGCTCTCTCTCGGACGATGTGTGGGTTGTGGCGCCGTCGGAGGAACAGTCGGGCGCCGGCCATTCGCTGACGCTCAGCCGTCCGGTCCGCGTCCGCCGCCATGGCGAGCGCCGCTGGTCGGTCAGCGGTACGCCCACCGATTCCGTGCTGATGGCGCTGGGTCATCTGATCGAGGGCGAGAAGCCCGACCTTGTGCTTTCGGGCGTCAATCGCGGCGCCAATCTGGGCGAGGACGTCACCTATTCGGGCACGGTTTCGGCGGCGATGGAAGGCGCGCTCGCGGGTGTGCCGGCGATCGCGCTCAGCCAGGTCTATGCGCGCGAAGGCATGGGCGACAGCGTGCCCTTCGCCGTCGCGGAAGCCTGGGGAGAACGTGTGCTGCGTCCACTGATCGGCATGCAGATGCCGTTCCGCACGCTGATCAACGTCAATTTCCCCGCGACCACGCCCGATGCCGTGCGCGGCGTGAAGGCGGTGCGTCAGGGCTTCCACGATTATGGCCGCACCCGCATCGTCAAGGGCACCGATCCGCGCGGCTATCCCTATTACTGGTTCGGCCTTGGCACGACCGAGCATACGCCCGGCCATGCCACAGATCTGGAAGCGATCGCCGAAGACTGGATCACGGTGACGCCGCTGCATCTGGATCTGACGCACGACGAATCGATGGCCGCAGTCGAAGCGCTTTATCGATGAGGCTCCCTTCGAACGAGCGGGCCGGTGCCATCGGAAGGCGCTCCTTCACGCTTTGCCAAACAAGCATCACGGCGAATGCAAACCGCTGAAATCCATGCTAGTCTGAACCGCATGGGCGCGAAGGTGGGGACCAGAGGCATCATAGCGACGACGGCGCTGCTCGCGGCGGGCTGCGTTCCGCGCGCCGGCAACACGCCCCCCGCTCCGCCGCCACCTGTGCCGATGCTCGAAACCGAGATCGCCAATCTGCCTGAAACGCCGCCGGCCTGGGAGGCGAAACCCGCTTCCACCGGTGCGAAACAGATCGAAGGTTCGCTCTACCGCGTGCTCGACGGCGACACTCTGCGCGGCGTGGGCGACAAGACCGGCGCAGGATCCGAAGCGATCGCGCGCGCCAACAATCTGACCGCGCCCTACACCATCTTTCCCGGCCAGATGCTGCGCATTCCCGCCGGGCGCTATCACCGGGTCGGCCAGGGCGAGACCGGCATCGCCATCGCCCGCGCCTATGGCGTCGGCTGGTCGGACATCCTTGCACTCAACGGCCTGCAGGAACCGTTCGTGCTGCGCGTCGGCCAGCGCCTGGCGCTCCCCGATGCAGCGGCGCCGCCCGCACGCCAGACGATGGAGCAGCGCGCGGCCGCCTTCCGGCTCGATATCGCCTCGATCCTGAGCGGCGGCGAACCCGCCCTGCCCGAAGGCAAGCCGCCTGCCCGCCCCGCCGCCACCGCGGCACGCACCTTGCCGCCAAGCGCCGCAGTGGCGGCGCCGGCGAGTTTCCATGGCGGCTTCGGCTGGCCGGCAACCGGCAGGCTGCTTACGCGTTTCGGGCCGAGTGGAAAAGGCCAGGTCAATCAGGGCGTCAACATCGCACTGCCGCGCGGCACCGATATCAAGGCGGCGGCGGACGGCGTCGTCGCCTATGTCGGTGACGGCGTGAACGCCTATGGCGGGCTGATCCTGATCCGGCACGGCAGCGGCTGGGCGACGGCCTATGGCCATGCGCAGGAATTGCTGGTCTCGCGCGGGCAAGCCGTGAAGCGCGGCCAGGTGATCGGGCGCAGCGGCCAGTCGGGCTTCGCCGACCAGCCCCAGCTCCATTTCGAGATCCGGCAGGACAGCAAGCCGGTCGACCCGCTCAAGCACCTGCCGCCGGCCTGATGCCGATCCGGAAATCCCGTCTCGACCTGCGTTACGAGACGCTGCAGCGCAATTCGCGTACGCCGGTCTGGCTTTCGATCGGCTGGCGCGTGCTGTTCGTGCTCGCGCTGGTCGGCATCGCGGTGGGCGTCCATTGGATCGACCGGACCGGCCTGCGCGACAATTACGATGGGCATGTCAGCTTCATCGACGTGATCTATTTCACGATGATCTCGATCACGACGACCGGTTATGGCGATATCGCACCGGTTTCGGAGCGTGCACGCCTGTTCGACGCGCTGATCGTCACGCCGATCCGCGTGTTCGTCGTGCTCGTCTTCCTGGGCACGGCGTATAATTTCGTGTTCAAGCGAACCTGGGACAAATGGCGCATGAAGCTGATCCAGAAGAACCTCCACGATCACATCGTCGTCTGCGGCTTCGGCACCAGCGGATCCGAGTCGGTGCAGGAACTGCTCGCGCGCGGCACCGATGCGCGCGAGATCGTGGTGATCGACACTTCGCCCGTCGCGCTCGAACGCGCTGCCGCCTGCGGCTGCGCCGTGATCGAGGCGGATGCGACGCGCGACGAAACGCTGAAGGCGGTCAAGATCGACCGCGCCCGCAACGTCATCGTCTCGGCGGGACGCGACGATACCTCGATCCTGATCGTCCTCACCGTCCGCCACCTGGCCGATACGGTGCCGATCAGCGTGCTGGTCCGCGCCGAGGACAACGAAATCCTTGCGCGTCAGGCCGGCGCCACCACCGTGATCAATCCGGTGAGCTTCGCCGGGCTCCTGCTCGCCGGATCATGCCATGGGCCACATATCGCCGATTACATGGCCGATCTCGCGGCCACCGACGGCAGCGTGAAGCTGACCGAACGCCCGGTCTCGGCGGACGAGGTCGGCAAGCCCCTTGCCGCGATCGGCGATGGCATCGGCGTTCGCATCTATCGTGGCGGCGAACCGATCCCCTTCTGGCACCCCGACGCGCGGACCCTGCAGGCGGGCGACACGATCCTCGCGATCGTTCGTGGGGACGGCAGGCTAAAATAACCGGTCAGACGACGAATTTCGCTGCCTGATGACATTTGCGCCCATAACCACTATGTGGCGCGCTCCCATGGCACTCCAACTTCCCTCTCCGCCGAAGGTCGGCATGGTTTCGCTCGGCTGTCCCAAGAATCTTGTGGACAGCGAACGCATCCTGACCAAGCTGCGCTCCGACGGCTACAGCATGTCGCCCGACTATGCCGGTGCCGACGTCGTGCTCGTCAACACCTGCGGCTTCCTCGATTCGGCGAAGGAGGAAAGCCTGGAGGCGATCGGCGAAGCGATCGCGGAGAATGGCCGCGTCATCGTCACCGGCTGCATGGGCAAGGAAGCCGAGGCGATCCGCGCGCGCTTTCCCGGCGTGCTCGCGGTCACCGGCGCACATCAATATGAGGAGGTGGTCGGCGCGGTGCACGAAGCGGCGCCGATGCCGCCCTCCGCCTTCCTCAACCTGGTGCCCGAGCGCGACCTGAAGCTGACGCCGCGCCACTACAGCTATCTGAAGATCTCCGAGGGCTGCAATCACCGCTGCGCCTTCTGCATCATCCCGTCGCTGCGCGGCGATCTGGTCAGCCGGCGCCCCGATGCGATCCTGCGCGAAGCCGAGAAGCTGGTCGCCGCCGGCACCAGGGAATTGCTGGTGATCAGCCAGGACACCTCGGCTTACGGCGTCGATATCCGCCATCAGCCGCGCGAATGGCATGGCCGCGAGGTTCGCGCGCACATGACCGACCTGTCGCGCGAGCTGGGCAGCCTGGGCGCCTGGGTGCGGCTCCACTATGTCTATCCCTATCCGCATGTCGATCAGGTCATCCCGCTGATGGCCGAGGGATTGATCCTTCCCTATCTCGACATCCCGTTCCAGCATGCCAGCCGCAATGTACTGCGCGCGATGAAACGCCCGGCCAACGAAGCGAAGGTGCTCGAGCGCATCAAGAAGTGGCGCGACATCTGCCCGGACATCGCGGTCCGCTCGACCTTCGTCGTCGGCTTCCCCGGCGAGACCGAGGATGATTTCCGCTATCTGATGGACTGGCTGGAAGAAGCGCGACTCGACCGTGTCGGCGCATTCCGCTTCGAACCTGTAGAAGGTGCTGCCGCCAACGATCTGCCCGATCCGGTGCCCGAAGAGGTGAAGGAAGAGCGTTACGCCCGGCTGATGGAACTGACCGCGCGCATTTCGGCGGAGAAGCTGGAAGCCAAGATCGGCCGCACGCTCGACGTCATCATCGACGCAGCCGACGAAGAGGGCGGCGCCACCGGCCGGTCGAAGGCCGATGCGCCCGAGATCGACGGCGAAGTCCATCTACGCGATGCCAACGGCCTGAAACCCGGCGATATCGTTGCGGTCGAGATCGAGGATGCCGACGAGCACGACCTGTTCGGCGTGCCCGTCGCCCGCTGATCGCGTCTCAGCGCTTGCGATGCGTCCGGCCGGCTGCGATACGCACCGGGCGATGACCAAGTCCGTGGAAACAAACGCCGAAGCCGAAGCGAAACCCCGGCGACGCGTGCGCCGTCAGGCGCCGACCGTGCGTCGTCAGGATTTGCTTGCGGTCACCATCAGTTGTCTTGCCCGGCTGGGTGCGCGCGGCACCACGGGCCGCGAGATCTGCCGTCAGGCGGGCGTCTCGCACGGCCTGCTCCGCCATTATTTCAAGAATCCCGAAAACCTGCTCCTCGAGACCTATCAGGAGCTGTGCGACAGCGTGATCGTCCGTTTCGAGGCGGAGATGGCGTTGCCCCACGACGACCCCTGGGAAACGATCGACCGCTTCCTGGTCATGCTGTTCTCGGATGAATGGGCCAATCCCGACATATTGGGGGCCTGGATCGCCTTCTGGACGCTGGTACGCAGCAACGCGGAATTCGCGGCGGTCAGCGAGGATTACAACTACCGGCTGCGCGAGATGCTGGCTGAGGCGGTGCGACGCCTGCCACCCGGGCCGGTGCCGGCCGACGACCTCGCCGCGCTGCTTTCGGCGGTCACCGACGGACTCTGGATCGATTTCTGTCTGTCGCCCATGCGCATGCCGCGCGATCGCGCGCTTGAACTCTCGCGACTGACGCTGCGCCGGCTGGCGCCACGCCCCGGGGATTGACGATCAGGCGGGGACGCCCTGCGCCTCTTCGTCGATCCACGCCCTAAACCGTGCGAGCGGCGCATTCGCCGCAGCAGCCTCGGGATAGACGAGATAATAAGCCTCGTCGGTCGAAAGCGGGATCTCGATCGGACAGACCAGAGTGCCCGCCGACAGTTCGGGTTCAATCAGAAAGCTGGGGATCAGCGCCGCGCCCGCGCCCGCCGCCGCCGCCTGGGCGAGCATCAGGAAATGTTCGAACACCGTCCCGCCGGTCGCAAAGGCCTCAACCCCGGCTGCGCGGAACCAGCGATCCCATGCGGTACGGCGTGAGGTCTGGAACAACAGACTCTTGCCGATAAAGTCGGCGGGCTCACGGATCGGATTGGCTGCCAGCCAGTCGGGCGAGCACACCGGGATCGCGACTTCGCGGAACAGGAAATCATGCACGGCATCGGGCCAGTCAGTCCGGCCGAAATGAATCGCGGCATCGAACGGTTCATCGGCAAATGCGAAGGGGAAGGAACGCGCGGCGAAATTGACGACCAGTTCGGGGTGGCGCGCGGTCAGCCGCGGCAGCCTCGGCGCGAGCCAGCGCATGCCGAAGCTGGGCAACGTCGCGATGCTGAGCTCGTTGGTCGGCCGGCCGCCGGACAGTCGCGCCGTTGCCCGTCGGATGCGATCGAGCGCCGGCCCCACTTCCTCGGCATAAGCGCGCCCCTCCGCATTCAGGCTGACCCGGCGGCCCGCGCGCGTGAACAGGGGCGTCTGCAACCAGTCCTCGAGCAGCGCAACCTGCCGGCTGACCGCGCTCTGCGTCAGCCCCACTTCCTCACCGGCGCGCGAGAAGCTGCCGAGCCGAGCCGCCGCCGCGAAGCTGTTCAGTGCGCCCATGGGCGGCAGCAGTCTGCGCGCCCCTTCATTCCAATCTGTCATCAGCAGATGACCCCTTCGCGTTTGCGTCAACTTAGCATTTACACCAGAGGATCACCATATCGCGTTGGAGGTAATCATGCACAGCGGGAATGAAAGCACGATCGAACGGCTCGTTGTCGGAGTGCTGGGTGTAGCAGCAGGCAATACGGCGCTCGACGCGCTGGCGATCGATGCGCGCCTACGCGCCGAAACCGGCCCCAATGTCTCGCGCGCGGTCTTCGCGATGGCGCTGGGCGTGACATTGTTCGACGGGCTGCTGGCGCGCGTCCCGAGCGGAGCCGCCTATGGCGCCGAGCGCATGGCGCGCGGCGAGCGCATCCTGTTCGATCATGGCGCGCTGCGGACGATTCGCTTCCCCGTCGGCCCCACCGGCGGACTGCCCGCCGGCCATGAAGCCTTTGCGCGTATCCTCGCGCCGCTCGGCTATCATGTCGCGGGCGTCTATCCTCTGCCCGCGCTCAAGATGACCGGCCACGCCTATTGCCATCGCGACATGCCCGAGGCGATCCCGCAATATTTCGTGAGCGAACTGCATGTAGAACGCTTCGACGACGCCTTCGGCGCCGCGGCCCGGCGCGTGTTCGGCGGATCGCGCGATCCACTGGGGGCGGAAGAAGCCGCCCTGCTCCATGATTTCAGCCGGCACGGCTCCGTGCCGTTCGCGCAGGCGCTCGCCATGCTCCCCCGGATCGCCGCCGCATTCGAACGTCATCACGGCACTGTCCGCGTCTCCGACTATGAAACGCTGCTTGCCCGCTCCGCCGAGGCGGGCTGGATCGCGACCGAAGGCAATGCCTTCAACCATGCGACCGACCGGGTCGCGGATGTCGACGCGCTGGCCGATCGGCTGCGGGATGCCGAGTGGCCGATCAAGGATCGCGTCGAGGTGTCGGGCAGCGGCCGCGTCCGCCAGACCGCGTTCCGCGCCGATCCGGTCGAACGCGAGTTCCAGGGCGACGACGGCAAGCCGGTCCGCAGGATCGTGCCTGGATCCTTCTATGAATTCATCACGCGCGAAACCAATCCCGCCACGGGCACGCTCGACCTCGCGTTCGACAGCGGCAATGCGACGGGCATCTTCGCGATGACGCGGGCAGCGTGAGCGATCACGCCGCCCTGCTCCGCGCGCTGGCGGATGGTGTCGGCCCCGCCAATCTGCTGACCGAGGCCGGCGATCTGGCGGGCTATGCCAGCGATGGACGCGGCACGACCGGCGCTCCGCTCGCGGTGGTGCGCCCATCGAGCGCCGAGCAGATACTGGAGATCGTCCGCCGGACGACGGAAGCGAAAGTGCGGCTGGTGCCGCAAGGCGCGCGCACGGGCCTCGTCGCGGCGGGCATCGCCGGACCGGATGGCGACGCTGTCCTGCTCTCGCTCGAACGGCTTGCCCGTCCTCCGGTGATCGATCCGCTCAATCGCACCGCCGAAGTCGATGCCGGCGTACCCCTGTCGGCGATCAACGCGGCGGCGGCTGAGCACGGCCTGTTCTTCCCGATCGACCTGGGCGCCGACCCTTCGGTGGGCGGGATGATCGCCGCGAACACGGGCGGCGCGCGTTTTCTTCGTTATGGCGATGTGCGCCGCAACCTGCTGGGCATCGAACTGGTGACGGCCGACGCCCAGCCGCGTCTGATGACGCTCGGAGCCGCGCTGTGGAAGAATAATGTCGGGCTCGACCTGAAGCAGATTCTGGTCGGCAGTTCCGGTTCGCTCGGCATCGTGACGCGCGCGACGCTCGCGCTGTCGCCGAAACCGGTCGTGACGGTGACGGCGATGATCGCGCTCCACCGCGCGGAAACCGCGACCGAGCTGCTGACCGCGCTCGAAGGCGCGTTCGGCACTCTGCTGACCGCGTTCGAGGGGATTTCCGGCCCTGCGCTCGACGCCGCGCTGCACCATGTGCCACGATTGCGCGATCCCTTTGGCGGTGTCCGCCCCGATTATGCGGTGCTGGTCGAGCTTTCGGCCGGCGCGGCGTTCGATGTGGAATGGCTGGAAGACAAGCTCGGCGCGGCACTGATGCCCTGGTTCGAGCGCGGCGCGATCCGCGACACCGCCGTCGATCGCGGCGATGCGCTCTGGGCGATCCGCCATGCGGTTCCCGAGGGACTGCGCGCCGCCGGCAAGGTCGTCGCCTGCGATATCGCGCTCCGCCGGGGGGATGTTATGCGCTTTCGGCAGGATCTCGCGAAGCGGCTCTCGTCAATCGCGCCGCAGCTTCAGATCCTGGATTTCGGGCATATCGGCGACGGCGGACTGCACTTCAACATGGTCTGGCCAGCCGAAGCGGGACCGTTCGACCCGGAAATCGGCGAAGCGGCGCGCGCGGCGGTGTTCGTCGCGGTCGTCGAGGAGTATGGCGGCAGCTTCAGCGCGGAGCATGGCATCGGCCCCGGCAATGCGCACTGGTATCAGCGGCTGGTGCCGGAGGAGACGCGCAGGCTTTCGGGCGCGGTGCAGAGATTGATGGCCCCGGTGCCGATGGGGCGCGTGGAATTTGGACCTTTGGGAGCAACGACATGACCGATGCATTGATGGGAGTTTACAATCGGGCGCCGCTCGCGGTGTCGCACGGCAACGGCGCCTGGCTGCATGATGTCGAGGGCCGCGCCTATCTCGATTGCGTCGCCGGCATCGCGACCGACGCGCTGGGCCATGCCCATCCCGCGCTGATCGCCGCGCTGACCGAACAGGCCGGCAAGCTCTGGCACGTTTCCAACATCTTCCGCATTCCGGGCCAGGAAGAGCTCGCCAAGCGACTGACCAACGCCAGCTTCGCCGATGTCGTCTTCTTCGGCAATTCAGGATCCGAGGCGATCGAATGCGCGCTCAAGACCGCGCGCCGCTATCACTTCGTCAATGGCCAGCCCGAGCGGATCGATATCATCGGTTTCGCAGGATCCTTCCACGGCCGGACCTATGCCGCGATCAACGCAGCGGGCAATCCTTCCTATGTCGAGGGTTTCGGCCCCCGCCTGCCCGGCTATGTCCAGCTGACCATCGACGACGAAGCCGGCATCGCCGAAGCGATCGCGCGGCCGACCACGGCGGCGCTGATCGTCGAGCCAGTCCAGGGCGAAGGCGGTGCGCGCGCGCTGACCGGCGAATGGCTGAAGCGCGTTCGCGACCTGTGCACCGCGCATGGCGTGCTGCTGATCTATGACGAAGTGCAGAGCGGCATGGGCCGGACCGGCAAGCTGTTCGCGCACCAGTGGTTCGAAGGCGCCGAGCCGGACATCATGGGCATTGCCAAGGCGCTGGGCGGCGGATTCCCGGTCGGCGCGTGCCTTGCCACCAGCGAGGCGGCGAAGGGCATGACGGTCGGCGTGCACGGCTCCACCTTCGGCGGCAATCCACTGGCGATGGCGGTCGCGATCGCGGCATTCGACGAGATCGCCAAGGACGACACGCTGGCCCATGCCCGCGCGATCGCCGACGATCTCAAGACGCGGCTGACCGATCTGGCCGCCCGCTATCCCGACCTGATCGTCGATGTCCGCGGCAAGGGTCTGCTGATCGGCCTGAAGATGATCCCCAACAATCGCGAGTTCATGGCGCTGGCGCGTGATCATGGCGTGCTCGTCGCCGGTGGTGGCGAGAATTGCGTCCGCCTGCTGCCGCCGCTGATCCTGAGCCATGAGGAAGCAGCCGAAGCCGTGGCCCGGATCGAAGCCGCCTGCGAAGCCGCGCGCGCGCAGCTCGCAAAGGCCGCTTGATGCTGGTTGTGCGGCCCGCCGGACCGGCAGACCTGGATGCGTTGATGGAGCTTGCGGTCCTTTCGGGCCGCGGCTTCACCAGCCTGCCCGAGGATGAGGCCGTGCTGTCCGAACGGCTCTCGCTCTCGCAGCAGAGCTTCGCCGGCGCGATCGCACCGGCCGAGGCCTGGTATACGCTGATGCTGGAAGACGGCGAGACCGGCGTGGTCGCCGGCGTCGCGGGCGTACGCGCCGGGGTGGGCGTCGGCCGCCCCCATTTCTCGTTCCGGATCGTCACGCTGGCGCAGCATTCGCTGGCGACCAAGACGCGTTTCGATCATCAGGCGCTGGTGCTCGTCAACGAATGCGCGGGCTGGACCGAAGTCGGGTCGCTGTTCGTGCGCGCCGACCGGCGCAGCGGCGGCGCCGGCAGCCTGCTCGCGCGATCGCGCTATATGCTGATCGGCGCGGATCCGCTGCGCTTCTCCCACACCGTGATGTCGGAGCTGCGCGGCTGGTTCGACGAGGACGGCCGCTCCCCCTTCTGGGAAGGCGTGTCGCACAAATTCTACCGGATCCCGTTCGAGCAGGCCGACCATATGGTGACCGCCAGCGACGGACAATTCATTCTCGACCTGGCGCCGCGCCATCCCATTTATGTCGAGTTGATCGACCATAATGCCGCCGAGGCGATCGGTCGCGTCCATCGCGACGGAGAACCGGCGCTGGCATTGCTGGAACGCGAGGGTTTCGAGCGATCGGGCCTGGTCGATATCTTCGACGGCGGACCGACCATGACCTGCCAGCGCGACTCGTTGGCGACGGTACGCGGTAGCCGGACGTTGCGTCTGGCTATCGGGCACGACATCGAAGGCGCATCGCTGTTGCTTTCAAATACGACCATCCCCAGTTTCCGCGCGACCCATGCCGTCGCCGCGATCGGCGACGGCATACTGACCGTTGATCCGCAAACCGCAACCGCGCTAGGCCTCCGCGAAGGTGAGGCCGTTCGAGTGAATGGGTGATATCGATGCATGTGAACGGCCAATGGAAACAGGCGAGCGGTGAGAGCTTTCGCTCGATCGATCCCGCGACGGGAGAGATCGTGTGGGAAGGCGCGGCCGCGACGGCGGATGATATCGCACAAGCGGTCGCGGCGGCGCGCGCGGCGCTGCATGCATGGCGCGCGGCATCGCTCGACGATCGCATCGCGGCGGTGCGCCGCTTCGCCGCGGCACTCGAGGCCGATCGCGAAGGTTTCGCGGAACTGATTTCACGCGAGACCGGCAAGCTGCTATGGGAAACGCGCGCCGAGATCGGATCGATGATCGGCAAGGTTGCCGTCTCGATCGCCGCCAATGCCGAGCGGACGGGCGAGCGCGCGTCCGATACCGATTTCGGTCGCGCGGTGTTGCGCCATCGCGCACATGGTGTGATGGCGGTACTCGGGCCTTATAATTTCCCCGGCCATCTGCCCAACGGCCATATCGTGCCGGCGTTGCTGGCGGGCAACACGATCGTGTTCAAACCGTCCGAGATCACCCCCGCCACCGGCGAACGCATGGTCAAGACCTGGGAGCAGGCGGGCCTTCCCGCCGGCGTGCTCAATCTCGTTCAGGGCGCACGCGCGACGGGCGAAGCCTTGGTCGCCGCCGATATCGACGGTCTGCTCTTCACCGGTTCGGCCGGCGCCGGCGCCGCACTCAAGCGCGCGACGATCGACCGCCCGCACCTGATCCTGGCGCTCGAACTGGGCGGCAACAATCCGCTGATCGCCTGGGATTCACCGGAAGCCGCCGCGTCGATTATCGTCCAGTCCGCCTTCGTCACCACTGGCCAGCGCTGTTCGTGTGCCCGCCGGCTGATCGTTCCGCAGGGGCCGACGGGGGACGCGATCGTCGATGCCATCGATGCGATGGCCGGTCGGCTGCGCATCGGCGCCTGGAACGATTCCGAGGATGGCTTCATGGGTCCGCTGGTCTCCGATGCTGCGGCGGCTGGCTCACGTGCCGCCTTTGCCGGGCTGCAGGCGCGCGGCGCACGTACGATCCGCGATTTCGGCGGTATCGACGGCCGCTCGGCCGCTTTCGTGACGCCGGCAATCCTCGACGTGACGGGCATCGACGTGCCGGACTCGGAAATCTTCGCACCGGTGCTCCAGGTCACCCGGGCCTCTGATTTCGACGCCGCGATCGCAGCAGCCAACGCCACCGCCTTCGGCCTTTCCGCTGGCCTGATCAGCGCCGACGCCGCCTTGTGGGACCGTTTCCTGGAAGCAAGCCGCGCGGGCATCGTCAACCGCAATCGCCCGACCACCGGGGCGGCGGGCAACATGCCCTTTGGCGGGCTCGGCGCATCGGGCAATCATCGCCCCAGCGCCTATTATGCCGCGGATTATTGTGCCTATCCGATCGGCAGCTTCGAAGCTGATAATGTCAGTGCGGTCGCCGTGCCGGGGCTTGCCGCCTGATGAGTGAGCCGAGCTGGATCCTGACGCTGACCTGCAACGACCGGGTCGGCATTGTCGCGGGGGTCAGCGCGTTCCTGGCCGCGCGCAGCGGCTTCATCCTCGATAGCCAGCAATATGCCGATGTCGAGACGGCGCGCTTCTTCATGCGCGTCGTCTTCACCGCCGGCGGCCCCGACTTCCCGGGCGATACCGAGGAACTGCGCACCCAGTTCGCCCAAACGGCGACGTCCCTGGAACTCGACTGGTCGCTGACCGCCGCCGACGAACGCCCGCGCGCGCTGATAGCGGTCTCGAAGGGATCGCATTGCCTGAACGACCTGCTGCATCGTCGCCAGACCGGCGGACTTTCGGTCGATATCGTCGGTGTCGTCTCCAATCACGACGATCTGCGCGGACTCGTCGAATGGCATGGCCTGCCCTGGCATCATCTACCGGTGAACGCCGACAACCGCGACGCGCAGGAGCGCGCGATCGAAGCGCTGATGATCGATAGCGGCGCCGAACTACTGGTGCTAGCCCGCTATATGCAGGTGCTGACGCAGGATTTCTCGGCGCGGCTGAGCGGGCGCTGCATCAATATCCATCACAGCTTCCTGCCCGGTTTCAAGGGCGCGAAACCCTATCACCGCGCCCATGCGCGCGGCGTGAAGCTGATCGGCGCGACCGCCCATTTCGTGACCGCCGATCTCGACGAAGGTCCGATCGTCGAGCAGGCGGTGGAACGCGTCGATCACCGCGCATCGGTGGACGACATGATCCGCATCGGCCGCGATATCGAAGCGCAAGTGCTGGCCCGCGCCGTCAATGCGCTGGGGGAACGGCGGGTGTTCCTCAATGACGGGAAGAGCGTGGTTTTCCGGTAATGATGTTTGTCTCGCTGAGCCAATGACACCTCTTCGTCACGCTCAACTCGTTTCAGCGGCCATGTCGAATCCTGCACCATCGCGCCCGTTTTCACATCGACCCTGAAACGAGTTCAGGGTGATGCCAAGGCCGGCTCTGAAGCAATCCAGGGATGCTTCCGGCATTGGATTGCTTCGCTTCGCTCGCAATAATGAAGATGGACGGATCGAACGTAATCGGGAACTGAAACGATGGATTCATGCCGATCGATCTAGATCACCCCGCTCCCGCAAGCAGTGCTTTGCCCGATCTCCTGTCATGCATTATTTCCAGCTCGCCTCGAAACGCATCAAGAAGCACATATTCGGTCTCAAAACTGATCGCGAGACACTGCGATATATCGTTCAGGTCCGCGAGATTCACACGTGCTTCCAGTCGCCCGTTCGCCTTCGCCTGCATCACGTCGAGAGCCGCGACGAGGCCAGCGCCTCCGTCCATCCCCCATTGCCATCGGCAACTCGCCGTGCCGTCGAGCGGATATCGGCCAATCTGACCAATCAGGTCTGGCAACTCACCGAGGTTCGACCAGAAAAATGACGACCCCGAGAAAAGCGCCGTCCGGACGTCGAACCAGAGCCGGCCGACTTCATCGTCCGGATCGGGTTCGTAGCGGAGGATAAGATGGCTCATCGCGGTGTTTGTGCCCTATGCGCTCGCATCGGCACGCAGCGAACGTAGCTGTTCCATCGCCCAGTCGTACATGTCAGCCTCCGCCGCGCGCTGGGTGCGGTCGAGCCGTTTCATGCGCTGTTCCACTTCCTCCAGCACGCCACGGGCGCGGCGACGATCGCCGGCCTGGAGCAACAGGGCCGCATAGCGGCAGCGCGCTTCCTCGCCCGGATAGCGCGAGACCAGATCGGCATAGATTGCCATCGCCGGCGCGATCTTGCCCTGCGCCTCCAGAATGCGTGCGCGCAGCATCGCCAGCCGGTCCTGCTCGCCGATACCGGACGGCTGCGCGATCTCGTCGACCAGCCGTTCCGCTTCGGCGGCCTCGCCGATCTCGATCAACGCGCGGGCGAGCTTGGCCTTGACCCTGTCGTCACCGCCCGGTGAGCGCGCCAACGCCTCGCGATAATAGGATATCGCCTCTTCATGGCGGTCCAGCCCGGCAAGCGCATCGGCCATCGCGATCCTGTTGGCCACCGTATCCGCCAGCGACAGCGCCTCCTGCGCGGCGCGCAGGTCACGCTCGGGATCGAAATGCGCCACCGCCCTGGCATGCGCGGTGCGGACATGCCGATTGCCGCGCAGTCCCGGCAGAATCTCGAGGATGAAATAGGCGGCGGCGCCAGCCAACGGCAGGAACATGATCACCATGATCCAGGTCTGGTTACGCCCGTTGCGGATCACATGGATCGCGCAGGCGATCTGGATCAGAGCGGAGGCGATCAGCCAGGGCATCAGCTACCCGCCTCGGACTCCCTGGTTCCCGTACCCGGCTGCCGCACGGTTTCCACGACGAACCCCTTGCGCCACAATATCCACAACAGAACCATGCCCGGTATCGCCGCAACGATGGTGAACAGCCAGAAACCGGGCCACCCCAGCGTTTCCGCGAGATATCCCGACGGCGTGGACAGCCATGTCCGCCCCACGCCCGCCAGCGCGGACAACAGCGCGAATTGCGTCGCGGTATAGGCCACGCTCGACAGGCCGGAGAAATAGGTGACCATCACGGTCAGGCCGATGCCGCTGGTGATCTGCTCCACCGAGATCGCGATCGCGAGCCAGGTCACCGAATGCCCGGCCAGCGCCACGATCACGAAGAAGAAGTTGCTGACCATCATCATCAGGCCTGAGATGAACAGCGCCCGTCCCATGCCGAGCCACGCCATGAACGGTGCCGCGAGCGCGGTGCCGACGATCAGCCCCCAGAAACCGAGCACCTTGTTGATCGCGATGAACTCGGTGTCTGAAAAGCCGAGCTCGACGATCATCGGGTTGAGCATGCCCTGCCCCATCGCGTCGCCCACCTTGTAGAGCAGCACGAACAGCAGGATCAGCAGGGCGCCGCGCCGTTTCAGGAAATCGGCGAATGGCGAGACGACAGTGTCCTTGAGCCACTGCGTGCCGCTCGCGACCTGCTTCATGGCGCTGTCGTGCAATCCCGGCCCCGCCCAGAAGGCCGCGATGACGCCGGGGACGATGCACAGGCCCGTCAGCCCATAGGCCATCGCCCATCCCAGATTGAGCCCCTCCGCCGAGGCCAATGCGATCGTGCCGACACCCGCGATGAATGCGCCGATGCGATATCCGAGCTGGTTCGTCGCGGTGCCATGGGGCAGTTCGGCATCGGACAGGATCTCGATCCGATAGGCATCGATGACGATGTCCTGCGTCGCGCCAAGAAAGGCGGTCAGGATCGCCCAGAAGGCGAAGATCCCGAGATGTTTTTCCGGTTCGCTCGCGCCGAGCATCCAGACCGAGATGAAAAGCAACGCCTGGATGAAGAACAGCCAGGATCGCCGCTGGCCGAACAGCGGCGTCAGCACCGGCAGTTTGATCCGGTCGACCAGCGGCGCCCAGAGGAACTTGAGCGTATAGGGCGTCGTCAGGCCGATCGCGAAACCGATCGTCTTCTTGTCGATACCGACCTTGGACAACCAAAAGGTCATCGTGCCCAACAGCAGCGCGAGCGGAAATCCGCTCGATATGCCGAGCAGCAACGCGGCAATCGGACGCGGGCGCAGATAAGGCCGCATCGTTTCGAGGAAGCTCGCAACCCGCGATGCCGTAGCGTCAGCCATGAACCATATCCCGCCCCTGCAATTTCCGCGGGAAACTATAGAAATTCTGCGATATGCCTAGCCCCAGAACGACCGGAATACCGCGAACGGAGAGGAACGGCGGCATGAACGCGCTCACCCCCACACCGGGCCAGCTCGCGCTGGCGGACGCGATCGCGCATGGCTGCCCGCGCACCGGCGAAGCCATCACCAGCGTGCCCGCCTCCGCCTATACCGATCCCGTCCGCTTCGAGGCAGAGCAGGAGCATCTGTTCCGCAAGCTCCCCCAGGTGATCGCACCATCGGCGCTGCTGCCGCGCCCCAATATGGCGGTGCCGCATGACGGCTTCGGCACGCCTTTGCTGATCGCGCGCGATGGCAAGGGCGTGGCGCATGTGTTCCGCAATGTCTGCCGCCATCGCGGCACGCGGCTGGTGGAGGGCGGCGAAACCGTCTGCGCGCCACGGCTCGTCTGCCCCTATCATGCCTGGACCTATAAGCTCGACGGTTCGCTGGCCGGCATGCCCAGGCCAGACAGTTTCCCCGATCTCGACAAGCAGGATTTCGGCCTGATCGAACTCCCGACCTTCGAGGCGGGCGGGCTGATCTGGTTCTCCTTCGCCGAAGGGGCCGACTTCGCAGGCGCCGAAACGCTGTCGCACGATTTCGATGCCTTCGCGCTCGGCGGCCAGCACTTGTTCCGCAGGCGCACGCACGATGTGCCCGCCAACTGGAAGCTGATCATGGACGCATTCCTGGAAAGCTATCACGTCCAGCGGCTGCACGCGGACACGATCGGTCCCTTCTTTCAGGACGGCGTGACCAGCGGCGACACGATCGGGCCGCATCAGCGCTCCGCGGTCGGCCGCGAGGCGGCGGTCGCGGCACTCGACCTCGGCGACTGGCAATCGCTGCGCGCCAGCATCACCTTCGCCTATCAGCTCTTTCCCGCCACCGTCATCATCGTCAGCCCCGACTATGTGAACCTGATGGTGCTCATGCCGCGCGGCGTGGACCGCGTGCTGGTGGAGGATTTCATGCTGATCCCCGAGCCACCGGAGACCGACAAGGCGCTGGCGCATTGGGAGCGGAGTTGGACCTTGCTCGATGAAGGCGTTTTCGCAAACGAGGATTTCCGTGCGGCAGCACTGGGCCAGGAAGGGCTCACTTCCGGTGCGATCGATCGGCTGACGCTGGGCACGCTGGAAACCGGCATCCGGACCTTCCACGATACGGTGGACGCGCATCTGGGTTGATCCGACGCCTTCCTCTCCTGACGTCGCCCCAGCGAAAGCTGGGGCCCATGCGATCCATCGGCCACACAGAATCGGAAGGCATTGCATAGGCTCCAGCTTTCGCTGGAGCGACGGGTTGAAGGCCTGGAGTAAAGTCCCTTACACGGCGTAGAGGTTCAGCCCCGCCGGCAACCGCCTTGGCTTCTTCCCGCCGAGCCTCGCCTCGATCACCGAAAGCGCATCGAGCAGTTCGCGATGCCCATAGGGCTTGGCAAGACAACCGATCGACAGGTCCGGAGCATCGACGGGGCAGCTCGCGGTCACGAACATCAGCCTGATACCCCGCGGCTTCACGGCGCGGGCCAGATCGACGCCGTCGCGTTCGCCCGTCAGCCTTACATCGCTCAGGATCAGATCGAGCGGCTGCGCCTCGATCACCGCCATCGCATCGCGATAGCGATCGACCGTCGCGACCACATGATAATCGGCCTGAGTCAGCGCATGTTCCAGGTCGAACGCCACCAGCGGCTCATCCTCAACGATGAGCAGTCGATTGATCAGCCTTTGCTTGCGCCCAAACAGCATCTATGCGCTTGTCCTCTCGCGACACGCGTAGCGCATAGCCGCTCGCGCAAGAGCGCGCATTGATTCATTTTGTTCCGGAGTCCGCCTGTGCCCCCGCCGCCGCGCAATGCGAAGAACAGCCGCAAGGGCGGCCCGAAAACCGGATCCAGATCGGGTTTCAAGGGAGTCCCGCAGCCGGGCGCGAAGACCGGTGACGGGCGCAGCACCAAGCCGGGGCCGAAGCGCGATGTCGACGACGGCTCGAAGCTCTATTCGCGGGGTGAAGCGAAGCGCGGCGTGGCGCGAAATGCCAAGCCCCAGGCAAAAAGCGGTTCAGGGCGTGATGCCGAAGCTGGCGCGAAGCCATATGGCAAGACCGATGCGAGACGTGGCGCCGATGCAGGTGCGAAGGCCCATGGCCGGACCGATGCACGGCGAGACGCCGACGCAGGTACGAAGCGCAGCGGCAAACCGGATCCGCGGCGCAGCACCGGTGCCGATGCCCTACCCCATGGAACGTCGCATCGACGGCGCAGTATCAATATCGGCGCGAAACCCATTGGCAGATCCGAACCACGGCGAGATGCCGTCGCCCGGCCGAAACCATATCCCAAGCCCGTCGCGAGCGCGGGCCTGAATGCCGGTTCGCGCAGCGATTCCCAGGAAGCGTCAAAAGCCGGCCAGCGTATCGCCAAGCTGCTCGCCCGCGCGGGCGTCGCCTCGCGTCGCGAGATCGAGCGAATGATTGGCGAGGGCCGAATCGCCCTGAATGGCGTCCCGCTGGAAACCCCGGCGACGATACTGCCCAACCTGACCGGGATCACGGTGGACGGCACGCCGGTTCAGGCGGCCGCCCCGACGCGCTTGTTCCGTTATCACAAGCCCTCGGGCCTGCTGACCGCGGAACGCGATTTCACTGGCCGCCCGACGATCTATGACAAGCTGCCCGAGGGCTTGCCGCGCGTCATTCCCGTTGGCCGTCTCGATCTCAACACCGAAGGGCTGTTGCTGCTCACCACCGATGGCGAGCTCAAGCGTCAGCTCGAACTGCCGCGCACCGGCGTCGTCCGCAGCTATCGTGCCCGCGCCTATGGCCAGATCTCTCAGGCACAGCTTGAGGACCTGATCGAAGGCGTCGAGATCGAGGGCGTCCGCTACGGCTCGATCGACGCCAATCTCGAACGGCGGACCGGCGCCAATGTCTGGGTCGAGATGAGGTTGACCGAAGGCAAGAACCGAGAGGTTCGCCGCGTACTCGAGCATTTGGGCCTGCAGGTTTCGCGCCTGATCCGGACCTCCTATGGCACGCTGACGCTGGGCGACCTGCCGAGCGGCGCGGTCGACGAAGTGCCTCAGCACGAACTCGTCGCGTTCAGGAAGGCGCTGAAGTGATATGCGGATAATCGCAGGCGACTGGCGCGGACGGGTGTTGCGCGCGCCTGCCGGACAGGCAACCCGGCCGACCAGCGATCGCACGCGCGAGGCGCTGTTCTCGATGCTCGCGAGCCGGCTGGGCAGTTTCGAAGACCTGCGCGTCGCCGATCTGTTCGCGGGAACCGGCGCACTGGGCTTCGAAGCCCTGTCGCGCGGCGCCGCGCGCTGCACCTTCGTCGAGCAGGATCGCGCGGCGCTGGCGACGCTGCGCGCCAATGCCGATGTGCTGAAAGCCGGAGATCGTGCGGATATCCGTGCGCAATCGGCGCTGGCGCCGCTTGCCGGCCCCTTCGATCTCGTCATGCTCGATCCGCCCTATGAGACCGGGCTGGGCCAACAGGCGCTGGCGGGGCTTGCCGAGCGCGGCGCGATCGCGCCGGGCACGTGGGCCAGCCTGGAGACCGGCGTGCGCGAAACCGTCGGGATTCCCGGCTTCTCGATCGCGGTCGAACGCGTCCACGGCAAGGCGAAGCTGACGCTGCTGACGATGGATTGATGCATCGCTGGCTCGAGCGAGGAGCGCGATGACGAACAGCGATCGTCGGATGAGCACAGGCGACTGGATCATCCTGCAGGTGCTCACGATCCTGTGGAGCAACGCCTTCATCTTCATCGAGATCGCGCTATGCCGATTTCCGTCGATGACCCTGGCGTTTGTCCGCCTGACGCTCAGTCGCGGGCGCGCAGCACGAGCAGCGCAACCAGGCTGATCGTCGAAGCCCCCGCCAGATACAGGCCGACCCAGAGCAACCCGCCATATTCTGACAAGGCCTGTGCTGCGACCGGCGTCAGCCCGCCGCCGACGATGCCCGCCACGTTGAAGGCCAGCGACACGCCCGTATAGCGCACCCGCGCCGGGAACAGGCCGGGCAACCAGGCACCGAGCGGGCCATAGACGAAGCCCATGACGAGGAGCGCGACGCTGAGCCCGATGAAGATGACGACCAGCGATCCCGATTCGAGCGCCGGCGCGAGCAGCAAGCCGGTGATGATCGCCGCGACCGTGCCGTAGATCAGCACGCGCCCCGCGCCGATCCGATCGGACCACCAGCCGGCCAGGCAGATGCCGAGCCCCATGAACAGGATCGCCCCGATCTGCATCGACAGGAAGACCTGCCGGTCGATGCCGAGCGTCTTGGTCGCATAGCCGAGCGCGAAGGCGGTGGAGAGATAATAGACGGCGAAACAGGCGATCACGCCGAAGGTGCTGCCCAGCGTCACTTTCCAGTGATCACGCAGCAGTTCACCCAAGGGTACGGCGGGCGGCGGGCCTTCCTCCAGCACCGCCGCGAAGGCAGGTGTCTCTGTGATCTTCAGCCGCACCCACAGCCCCAGCCCGACCAGCACGATGCTGAGCAGGAACGGAAGCCGCCATCCCCAGGCCAGGAACTGATCGGTCGTCATCATCACGCCCAGGGCAAGGAACAGGCTGTTGGCGGCGATGAACCCCACCGGCGCCCCCAGTTGCGGCACCATGCCATAGCGCCCACGCCAGCCCGGCGGCGCATTCTCCACTGCGAGCAGCGCCGCTCCGCCCCATTCTCCGCCCAGTCCAAAGCCCTGGCCGAAACGCAGGATGTTGAGCATGATCGGCGCCCATATGCCCGCCGTCGCATAGGTCGGCAGGAAAGCGATCAGCAGCGTCGATCCGCCCATCAGCATCAGCGAGGCGACCAGCGTCGATTTTCGGCCGATACGGTCGCCATAATGGCCGAACACCCAGGCGCCGACGGGCCGCGCGATGAACGCGGTGCCCAGGCTGGCATAGGATAGCAGCATCTCCATGCCCGGATCGCTCGACGGGAAGAAGAGTTGGCCGAACACAAGCGCCGCCGCGGTCGCATAGATGTAGAAATCGTAGAATTCGACCGATGTACCGACCAGGCTCGCAAACAGGATGCGGCGATTGGACGGTGCGGATACGCTGTGTGTGGTCATGGCCCTCTCCCCGAAGGGGCCATAGCCGCATCCTCCACGACAGCGAAAGCGGGAATCAATCCGCTGGCGGAACCGGGTGCTCCCCGCCCCGTGCGGTCAGCGAAGCACCGACTGAAGCGGCGACGATCGCCCCGATCGCGAGCCATTGCAGCAGGGCAAGCTGTTCGCCGAGCAGGATCAGGCCGGACATCGCACCGATTGCCGGCTCAATGCTCATCAACGTGCCGAACAAATTGGTGGGCATGCGCGTCAAGGCCATCATCTCGAGCGTATAAGGCAATGCCGTCGACAGGACCGCGACGCCCAGCGCCATTGGCAGCACCGCGGGATTGAGCAATGCGGAACCGGCATCGGCCACGCCCACGGGCACCACCAGCAGCGCCGCGATGATCGTGCCCCAGGCGACACTGCCCGCGCCGAGATCGCCGCCCGCCTTCTTGCCGAACAGGATATAGCCGGCCCAGAAGGCGCCGGCCGCCAGGGCGAAGGCAGCGCCCACCGGATCGACGTCGCTGATCCCCGTCCCGATGGGCAGCAGCAGCAACAGGCCGGCAGCGGCAAGCGCCACCCAGAGGAAATCGATGGGCCGGCGCGATCCGAACAGCGCGACCGCCAGCGGCCCGACGAACTCCAGCGCCACCGCCACGCCGATAGGCACGGTTCGCAACGACATGTAGAAAAGCAGGTTCATGCAGCCCAGCGCCGTGCCATAGAGCAGCAACGCACGGCGTTCGCCGGGACGCGGCATGCTGCGCCACGGACGCATCGCCGCAATCAGGATCACCGCGCCCAGGCCAAGCCGCAGCGCACTCGCGCCCGGGGCTCCGACCAGCGGAAACATATGCTTGGCGATCGAGGCGCCGGTCTGGATCGACGCCATCGCGATGAGCAGCAACAGGATCGGATAAGCGAGGCCACGCCCGCCCGTTCCGGTCATGCTTCCGACCATGACTTGTCCCTTCGCAAATTGTGCAGCATAATGCACAACTCACTATGAGCAATATATTGCACAGTCAACCCCGCCCGCCCCTTCTCGCGCATGTCGCGAGCAATCTGCGCCGATATCGCGGTGCCCGCGCGATGAGCCAGGATGCGCTGGCGACCGCGTCTTCGGTCAGCCGCCGGATGATCGCCGCGATCGAGGCCGGAGACGCCAATGTCAGCCTGGCGACGCTCGACCGGCTTGCAGAGGCGCTCGATGTCCGCTTCTCCGATCTCGTTCAGGGGCCGGCGGGCGCCAATCCTGAACGGATCGAGGCGTTGGCCTGGGCCGGTGACGATCCAGCAAGCCAGGGGACGCTGTTGTCGAGTTTCACGGCCGCGAACGAGGTCGAGGTCTGGCGCTGGTCGCTCGGTGCGGGCCAGAGCTATCTGCCAGTCATCCACGGCCCCGCCTGGACCGAGACGGTATGCGTGACCGAAGGCGCACTGATCATTCATTTCATCGACGGCCCATTGACGATCGCCGCAGGCGATTTCCACGCCTATCGCTGCGACGACACGACCCGCCGGTACGAGAATCCGGGCCCGGAGATCGTCCGCTTCTTCCGCACGATCGCGCATTGATCGGCGCCCCTGACGATGCCGCAATCGACCGCGTCGCTGAATCTGGCGGCATTCGAACGCTTTGTCGCTGGATAAATGGAGAATTTCCGCAACTAAGGACTCGGCGGAAGGGCAAAGCGCCTTTAAGGGGGTGAGAGTTCGGACTTGAGTGGGGAGCGGTCCGGGTCGTCGCGGTGGGGACCGAAAGCGACGGCGCCCGGACCGATATCGGTATGAGCGAACATGAAAGCATAGCGAGGCGGATTGCCCGATGGGTCGGCGCCTCCGGTGAAAACGCAGAGGACGGGCAGCACGCCCAGGACGGATCGTTCACGCGCATCAGCGAGCAGCGCCGAAGGCTGTTCGACGAGATCGGCGACTTCCTGTTCGCGCACGACCTGGACCTGACGCCGCTCAATTTCAGCCTGGCGAGCGATTATCTGACCGGCAACAATCACCGGATCGCGACGGCTGTCGCGGCCCGGCTCGAATCCGCCGGCACGATCACCGACAGTTGGGCGGAGGCGCTGGTCGCTGCCGAGCAGAACACCGAACTGACGGCGGACGCGCTTCGCGCGATGATCGAACGCGTCGAGGGAAATCTGGGCGAAGCCGCTACAGTCATCGACCGTTCGCACATGTCGGCCAAGGACTATGGAAAGGCACTTGCCGGCGCGGCCGAGGACCTGAACGAGGACGGTGGCAATTCGGGCGTGTTCCTGAAATTGCTGAGCCTGACGGAATCGATGATCAAGGAAACCCGCGACATCGAAAAGGACCTGCGCGACCAGCAGAAGCAGGTTCAATTGCTGGAAAAGAGCCTGGCGAGCGCGCGCCACGCCGCCGAGCACGACCATCTGACCGGCCTGCCCAATCGCCGGGCCTTCGAGGCGCGGCTGACCGAGCAATCCAACGCCTCGCGCGCGGACGGCAAGCCGCTCACCATCGCCTTTTGCGACATCGACCATTTCAAGGCGGTCAACGATACGCATGGTCATGAAACCGGTGATCGCGTGCTGAAGCTGGTCGCCGACATCCTCTCGAACATCTCGGGAGAGGCCTGCCATGTCGCCCGCCATGGCGGCGAGGAATTTGTGATGCTGTTCCGCGACATGACCTGCGATCAGGCCTTCGACATCGTCGACGAAACACGCGCGAGCCTCGCCCAGCGTAGCCTTGTCAATCGAGATACGGGCAAGCGGTTGCCGACAGTGACTTTCTCTGCCGGAATCGCCGATGTGCTGCAGCACGAGGATCCGCGCAGCGCGCTCAAGGCGGCCGACCAGGCGCTGTATCTCGCCAAGAAATACGGCCGAAACCAGGTGAGGGTGGCGGAAGACCAGCAATAGTTTTTGCATCGGGTCACGTCGCAGGGCGCTTGCCCCCGCCGGCCATGTTCCCTAACTGTTCGCCGGTGACCGTTCCCGCCCCCTCCCCCGACGATCCGCCCTATCTGCGCGGACTGAACAGCCCGCAGCGCGAGGCCGTGCTGACCACCGAGGGTCCCGTGCTCGTCCTTGCCGGCGCCGGCACCGGCAAGACGGCGGCGCTGACCGCGCGGCTGGCGCACCTGCTCTACACGCGCAAGGCCTGGCCGTCGGAGATCCTGTCGGTCACCTTCACCAACAAGGCCGCGCGCGAGATGAAGGAGCGTGTCGGCCGGCTGGTGGGCGACGTGGTGGAGGGCATGCCCTGGCTCGGAACCTTCCACGCGATCGGCGCGAAGATGCTGCGCCGCCATGCCGAACTGGTGGGCCTGCAATCCAATTTCACCATTCTCGACACCGACGATCAGCTCCGTCTGCTCAAGCAGCTTATCGCCGCCGCCGATCTGGACGAGAAGCGCTGGCCCGCACGCCAACTCGCCGGGCTGATCGACGGGTGGAAGAACAAGGGGCTCACCCCCGACATGCTCGACGCAGGCGACAGCGAATTGTTCGCCAACGGCCGGGGCCAGGAGCTGTACCGCGCCTATCAGGACCGGCTGCGCGCGCTCAACGCCTGCGATTTCGGCGATCTGCTGCTCCACATGCTGACGATCCTGAAAGGGCATCGCGACGTGCTGGAACAATATCAGCAGCGCTTCAAATATATCATGGTGGACGAATATCAGGACACCAATTCCAGCCAGTATCTCTGGCTGCGCCTGCTCGCCCAGAGCCGCAAGAACATCTGCTGCGTCGGCGACGACGATCAGTCGATCTATTCGTGGCGCGGCGCACAGGTGGAGAATATCCTGAAGTTCGAAAAGGATTTTCCCGGCGCGGCGGTCATCCGGCTGGAACAGAATTACCGATCGACCTCGCATATCCTGGCCGCCGCTTCGGGCGTGATCGCCAACAATGCCGGGCGGCTGGGCAAGACGCTCTTCACCGACGCCGGCAGCGGTGAGAAGGTGGAAGTGATCGGCATATGGGACGGACCGGAGGAGGCCCGGCGTGTCGGCGACGAGATCGAGGCACATGTGCGCTCAGGCGGATCGCTCGACGACACCGCGATCCTCGTCCGCGCGCAGCACCAGACGCGCGAGTTCGAAGACCGGTTCATCGCGATCGGCCTCAATTACCGCATAGTCGGCGGCTTCCGCTTCTATGAACGGCAGGAAATCCGCGACGCGCTTGCCTATCTCCGTATCGTCCACCAGCCAGCCGACGATCTTGCCTTCGAACGCATCGTCAACGTGCCCAAGCGCGGCCTGGGCGACAAGGCGGTGATGAAGCTGCATATGCTCGCGCGCGCCGAAGGCATTCCGCTGACGCTCGCCGCGGCACGCATCCTCGACACTGACGAGATCACGCCCCAAGCGCGCCGCGCGCTCGGCAATTTCATCGGCGACGTCGCGCGCTGGCGCGACATGGCGAACACGCTGCCCCACCCCGAACTGGCGCGCCAGATCCTCGACGAAAGCGGTTATACCGCGATGTGGCAGGCCGAACGCTCGGTCGAGGCGTCGGGCCGGCTTGAGAACCTCAACGAACTCGTCCGCGCAATGGAGGAATATGAGACGCTGGGCGCGTTCCTCGAACATGTCAGCCTGGTAATGGACAATGAAGCCACGGCCGAGGATCCCAAGGTGACGGTGATGACGATCCACGCCGCCAAGGGGCTGGAATTCGACACCGTCTTCCTGGTCGGCTGGGAAGAAGGCGTCTTCCCGTCGCAGCGCGCGCTCGACGAAGGCGGGCTCGCCAGCCTGGAGGAGGAACGCCGGCTCGCCTATGTCGCGATCACACGGGCGCGCCGCCGCGCGGTGATCATGCACGCCGCCAATCGCCGCATCTACGGCCAATGGACCAGCAGCATCCCCAGCCGTTTCATCGGCGAGCTGCCTGGCGAGCATATCGTCGAGCAGAACAGCATGTCTGGCGGCGAAAGCCTGTGGCGCGCCAATTGGTCGGAACGAGCCGATCCCTTCGCCTCGATCGCGCGCGGCACGGGGCGAGGCCCCGGCTGGCAGCGCGCGGCCACCGCCGGCAGCTTTTCTGCCTCCCCAAAGCGCGTGACGGAGGCGCGCGCCAGCGCGGTCAGCCTGGGCAACAAGGGGCGTAGCGACATCAGCCTGGGCATGCGCGTGTTCCACCAGAAATTCGGCTATGGCACCGTCGCGGAGATCGAAGGCAACAAGCTGGAGATCGATTTCGAACAGGCGGGCCGAAAGCGGGTGATGGACAGCTTCGTGACGATCGGCTGAGCTTCGACGGAGAGATCAGCTGAAGAGTATCGCGGCAACGATGGTCGCGACAACACATTCGATCATCGCGAGCGATGCGTTCCACAATCCCAGCCAGCGCGAAACCTTCAGATTTCGCGCGAACCAGCCGATCTGAAGACCGCCATACCAGAGCAACGCCGCCGCCATCATCGCCAGGCCGAGCAGCGGCGCCCAGTGCCACCGAAGTTGGCAGACAATCGCCCCGATCCCGATCCCGAGCGCAAAGGGCGCCGCGATATAGCATTGGCTGTAAAAGGGCGCGCGCAAGGTCCTCCGTTCCAGCCCGATACGCTGCTTGCGAACGAGGCGCGTCGCCATGACCATGGGAAACAGGCTGAAGATCACGACGCGCAGCAGCACGAGATTGGTGTCGCTGTCGATCAGGCCGGCATTGTCCTTCACGATGCTGCTTTCGCCAACCACGGCCAGTTCGATCGCATGGCCAAGCATCAGGGTCAGCAATAGAAACAGGGGTGGGCTGAGCGTATCGGTATATTGCCGATCCTCCGAATCGCCGAGTTCGCTGTCCGAATAGTCCATCATCTCGCGGGGGTGCCGGAGCGTCCGCCACTACGTGACCGGATGGAACACCAGCCACGACATGACTTCGTAGAGCAGGTCATCAAGCGATTGCAGCAGGTTGAAGAAATTCATCGCCAGTATCGCCTCTGCATTTTCACCAGCATCGTCGTCAGAACCCTCGCCGTTTACCAGTTAACATCTTGGGACGGCTCCGTCCCGTCGCGGCACAGCGAAAATCCGCCCCTTCTTCTCGCCAGCCCTTTGGGTAAACAAAGCATGAATCAGGTTCCTGGAGATCGGCGGTGACGAGCAAGGCGGTGAAGAGCGCATTCGGCGCGGGCGTGAAGGCCTTTCTGGCAGTCGGCCTGCTTGGCGGCGCCGTCGCCGCCAGCGGATTGCCGACCAGGATGCTTCCGGCCAAGGCCACACCGGCAAAGACCGAGCCTGCCGCCAAGGCACCAGCCACTCCAAAGGCACAGGTCAAGCCGGTCGCGCAGGTCGCGCCCGCGAAACCGGCCGAGCCCGAACATTATGTCATCAAATCGGCGCTCCAGATCGATGGTCCACTGAAGCATGGCGACTATGTCTGGAACGACAAGGGCGTTCCGCAGGGGCCGATGCTGATCACCGTCGACCTCACCGCACAGACATTGTCGGTCTTTCGCGACGGCTATGAGATCGGCGTCGCCGTGATCCTCTACGGCGCCACTGACAAGCCCAGCCCGCTCGGCACTTTCCCGATCACCCAGAAGAAGAAGCACCATATCTCCAACCTCTACAACGCGCCGATGCCCTATATGCTGCGCCTCACCAATGACGGCGTCGCGATCCATGGCAGCGACGTGAAATGGGGTTCGGCCACGCATGGCTGCATCGGCGTGCCGACCGAATTCGCCAAGCTGCTGTTCGATCAGGTGAAGCTGGGCGATCGCGTGATCGTGACCGACGGACAGATGCTGCAGGTGGGCGCGAAACTGCCCGCGGCCTGACCCGGAAGAACCGGTCCTTCGCGTCGCCGACGATGCGCCCGGGACAAGCGCATTTTCCGTTGTGACAATTGCGTGACACTTACGCTACAGGCTTATGACAGAAGACCTTGATCGTTTCGGGCCGGACCGGCCCGAAATGCGAATCGGGGCCTCAACGATATGAAAAGAGCCTGACCATCCGGCAGATCGCCGCCCTTCCCTATTCGACCGACGAAACCGGCGCGATGCGCATCCTGCTGATCACATCGCGGGACACGCGGCGCTGGGTGATTCCCAAGGGAAATCGGATCAAGGGGCTCGCCGCGCACCGCGCCGCAGAGGTGGAGGCATTCGAGGAAGCGGGGATCGCCGGCGTCGCCTGCCCCGCGCCGCTCGGTCGTTATCGCTATCGCAAGAATCGGCGCGATGGTTCCGCGAAGACCGCCACGGTCGAGGTATTTCCGCTCGCCGTCACCGAACAATCGAGCCATTGGCCGGAGCGCGACGAGCGCGAAACGCGCTGGTTCTCCGTCACCGAAGCAGCCGAGGCGGTGGACGAACTCGATCTCAAGGCGATCATCGCGGCCTTCAGGGAGCCGCCACCGGCCCCCGGGCCGTTCTATCGCGCAATATTATGGCTCCGCGAACAGGGAGCGGAAAGGATACCCATGCTGCGCTGGTTCCAGGCGTTGATGCCCAAACAGGGCCGTTTCTTCGAACAGTTCGAGGATCATGCCGCGACGCTCGTCGCGGGCGCCGATGCGCTCGCCAGGCTGCTGAAGGGCGGCCCGGACATGGCGATCCATTGCCAGGAGATCATTGACCGCGAGCATGAAGCGGACGACATCATCCGCGACGTTCTGCAAGATGTACGGCGCACGTTCGTGACCCCGTTCGATCGCAGCGCCATCACCGACCTGATCGGCGTTATGGACGATGCCATCGACCAGATGAACCAGACCGCGAAGGCCGTTCAGCTTTTCGAGGTCACCGAATTCCCGCCACAGATGCAGGATATGAGCGCGATCATCGTCGAAGCCGCGCGGATCACCGCCGAGGCGATGCCGCTGCTGCGCTCGCTCAACATCAACGCGCCGCGCCTGCACGACCTGACCGAGCGTCTGGTGAAGCTGGAGGGTCATGCCGACGAGATCCACGAAGCCGGCCTCAAGGCGCTGTTCAAGGCTGGCAAGAAGGGCGACACCATGGCCTTCATCGTCGGGCGCGAACTCTACAGCCATCTGGAGAAGGTCACCGACCGGTTCGAAGACGTCGCGAACGAGATCCAGGGTCTCGTGATCGATCACGCCTGAGCCGCACGCCCACCATGGACGCCGCACAAATCGCCTTTCCCCTGCTGATCGCGCTGATCGGCGTCGCACTGGCATTCGATTTCCTCAACGGACTGCACGACGCCGCCAATTCGATCGCGACGATCGTCTCCACGCGCGTGCTGCGCCCGCAATATGCGGTCGCCTGGGCCGCTTTCTTCAACTTCATCGCCTTTCTGTTCTTCGGGCTGCATGTGGCGGAGACAGTCGGAAAGGGGATCGTCGAAGCCAATATCATCGATGCGCAGGTGATCTTCGGCGCACTGATGGGCGCGATAAGCTGGAATCTCATCACCTGGGCGCTCGGCATCCCGTCGAGCAGCAGCCACGCCTTGATCGGCGGCCTGCTGGGCGCCGGCACCGCCAAGGCCGGGCTATCGGCGGTCGTATGGAGCGGCGTGTTCAAGACCAGCGCGGCGATCGTGATGTCGCCGGCCGTGGGCCTGATCCTGGCGCTGCTGCTCGTGCTCATCATCTCCTGGCTGTTCGCGCGCTTCACGCCGCTTGCCGCCGATCGCTGGTTCCGCAAGATGCAGCTCGTCTCCGCATCGCTCTATTCGCTCGGCCATGGCGGCAATGACGCGCAAAAGACGATGGGGATCATCGCCGTGCTTCTCTATTCTCAGGGCATGCTGCAGGGTGATTTCCACGTGCCCTTCTGGGTCGTGATCTCGTGCCAGGCAGCGATGGGACTTGGCACGCTGTTCGGCGGCTGGAAGATCGTCCACACCATGGGATCGAAGATCACGCGATTGACGCCGGCCCAGGGTTTCTGCGCCGAAACGGGCGGCGCGATCACCTTGTTCGCCGCCACGCATTTCGGCATTCCGGTTTCGACGACGCACACCATCACCGGCGCGATCGTCGGCGTCGGCGCGTCACGGCGGCTGTCGGCGGTGCGCTGGAACATCGCGTCGAGCATCGTCGTCGCCTGGGTGGTCACCCTGCCGGCGGCAGCCGCGATCGGCGCTCTGTTCTACTGGTTGACGAGCTTCTTCGCCTGAACGGAACCGCTCGACCATACGGCTCGTTCGCGCTCCATCCTCGAGAATGGAGCGTATCATGCCAAATCCGCAGGAACTCGAAGCCCGTTTCTGGAAGGCCTTGAAATCCGATCGTACGATGATGCTCGGATTGGATGGCATTGCCGATGGCCACGCGCAGCCGATGACCGGGCTGACCGAAACGGATGCCGGACGCGGCCCGATCTGGTTCTTCACCACCAAGGATAACATGCTGGTCCGCGAGATGCGGCTGGGCCATCGCGCGATCGCGCATTTCACGTCCAAGGGTCATGACCTGTTCGCGACCCTGCACGGCGATCTCGTCGTCGAGGATGATCGGGGAATGATCGACAGATTGAGGAATCGCTGGGTGGCTGCCTGGTTTCCCAAAGGCAAGGATGATCCCCAACTCGAACTGATCCGGCTCGATCCGGAGCGTGCGCAGATCTGGCTCGATGAAAACAGCCTGTTCGCTGGCGCGAAGATGATGCTGGGCCTTGGCGATCCTAAGCAGGACTACAAGGACAAGGTAGCCGAGATCACATTGGGCTGACACCCGCCCCGATGCCGCTCGGAGCCTGATTCACGCTCCCGCCGGAATCGCAAAGCGCTTCCAACGGAACCGATCAGACCATTGGCTTCGAGCCTGATTCACGGTCCCGCCGGAATCGCAAAGCGCTTCCAACGGAACCGATCAGGCTCTAGGAGGCAAGCGTGGAGAAACCCGCGCATCCCTTCGCTTTCCGCGATTTCCGCGCCTATTTCGTGGCGCGGCTGACCTCTACGCTGGCGCAGATGGCGATGGTGATCGTCATCGGCTGGCAAGTCTATGATCTTTCGCGCAGCCAGTTGGGCATGACCACGAAGGAGGCCGCGCTCCAGCTCGGCCTGATCGGCGTCGCCCAGTTCCTGCCCCTGCTGATCCTGACCCCGGTGGTAGGCTGGGTCGCCGACAAGGTGGACCGGCGCTGGATCGCGCGCCTCTCGGTGGCACTGGAGGCATGCTGCGCGATCATGCTCGGCTGGCTGAGCTGGACGAATGCGATCGATCTGCCCGCGCTGTTCGCGGTCGCCGCACTGCTTGGCGTCGCCCGCGCCTTCGCCAGCCCGGCATTGCAGGCATTGGCGCCAAATCTCATTCCCCTCGCCTCGCTGCCCGCCGCGATCGCCATGAGTTCGCTCGCCTGGCAATCGGGCTCGGTCTTCGGCCCCGCCATCGGCGGCTATCTTTATGCCGGGCATCACGCGCTGCCCTATGCGGTGTGTGCCGGGCTGTTCGCGACGGCGCTCGTCGCGCTGATGACGATCCGCCCGATCCGTCGCAGCATGATCACAGGTGATGCACGCCCGTGGCAGCAGATGCTCGACGGGTTGCGCTATGTGCACCGCAATCGCCTGGTATTCGGCGCGATCTCGCTCGATCTCTTCGCCGTGCTGCTCGGTGGCGCGACCGCGATGCTGCCCGTCTATGCACGCGACATCCTGCATGTCGGCGCCGAAGGGCTCGGCCATCTGCGCGCCGCGCCGGCACTCGGCGCGGTCTTCGTCGCCTTGTGGTTCGCCTGGCGTCCGCTGCGCCAGGATGTGGGGACGAAATTGCTGATCGGCGTCGCCATATTCGGCGCGGCGACGATCGGATTCGGGGTCTCGCGCGACATGACCTTGTCGCTGGCGATGCTCGTCCTGCTCGGTGCCGCGGACATGCTGTCCGTCTATGTGCGGCAATCGCTGATACAGATCTACACGCCCGACGACATGCGCGGGCGCGTTGGCGCGGTTTCCACATTGTTCGTGTCCGGCTCCAACGAGCTGGGCGAAGCCGAGTCCGGATTCCTTGCCGCATTGATCGGGCCGGTCGCGGCGGTTGTCGCGGGCGGAATCGGTGCCATATTGGTGGCAGGGCTCTGGGCGCGCTGGTTTCCCGAACTGCGCGCCGCGCGGACCTTTGCCCCGCCTAAAACTCTCGAAGACATACCCCTGAAGGAGACTGCGACATGAAGGCCGCATCGATACTCGACACGATCGGAAACACCCCTCACATCCGTGCCAACCGGCTGTTCGGCGACGCCGAGGTGTGGATCAAGTCGGAGCGCGCGAATCCCGGCGGTTCGATCAAGGACCGGATCGCTCTGGCGATGATCGAGGCGGCGGAAGCCTCAGGAGACCTGACACCCGGCGGCACCATCGTCGAACCGACATCGGGCAATACCGGCGTGGGCCTGGCTATGGTCGCTGCGGTCAAGGGCTACAAGCTGATCCTGGTCATGCCGGAGAGCATGTCGCTTGAACGCCGCCGCCTGATGCTCGCCTATGGCGCCACCTTCGATCTGACCCCCAAGGAAAAGGGCATGAAGGGCGCGATCGAACGCGCGATGGAACTGGTCGACCAAACTCCGGGCGCGTGGATGCCGCAGCAGTTCGAGAATCCGGCCAATATCGACGTGCATGTCCGCACCACCGCGCGTGAGATCCTGCGCGATTTCGCCGATACGCCGATCGACGTGCTGGTCACCGGCGTCGGCACCGGCGGCCATATCACCGGCTGCGCCGAGGAACTGAAGCGGCATTGGCCGGCCCTCAAGGTCTATGCGGTCGAACCGACGCTCTCACCCGTGATTTCGGGTGGTCAGCCGGGTCCGCACCCGATCCAGGGCATCGGCGCGGGCTTCATTCCAGCCAATCTCCATACCCAGGCGATCGACGGCGTGATCCAGGTCGATCCTGCCGATGCCAAGGAGATGGCGCGCCGCGCCGCGCGTGACGAAGGCATGCTGGTCGGTATCTCTTCCGGTGCGACCCTCGCCGCGATCGCACAGAAGCTGGCGGAACTTCCCGCCGGAAGCCGCGTTCTGGGCTTCAACTACGACACCGGCGAGCGTTACCTCTCGGTGCCGGATTTCCTGCCCGAGAGCTGAGGCAAGGCGAAACCCCATATTGATGCAGACAACCATCGCTGACGCCCCGAAGCCCGTGGCGCCACCGGCCGATATTCTCGGCCGGGCGATGCTGCTCGTCATGTCGCTGGGCCTGCTGGCGGCTGCATGGATGGTGGCGCGAACCGATCCGGTCCTGCCACCACAGGCGATCGCCCAGCAGCGCCCGCCGACGCCACCGCCGGCGGTGGAACCGCTCGAACTCAAGGCCGTGGCGCCACAGGATGCGGTCGCGATCAACGCCGCCGTCCCCTTCTCCACCGCGCCTAATCCGGCGGCACGCCCATTCTTCCTGCCATCATCCTCTCCGGACTATGCGCGTTCGGCCGATTGCCTGGCTGCAGTGGGCCTCTATGAAGCCGGTTCCGGCGATGCCGATGGACAGCGCGCGGTGATCCAGGTGGTGCTCAACCGGCTGCGCCATCCCGCCTTCCCCAAGACGATCTGCGGCGTGGTGTTCCAGGGATCGGAACGCAGCACCGGCTGCCAGTTCACTTTCACATGCGATGGCGCGATGCGCCGCATCCCTTCCGCCGACGCCTGGGCCCGCGCCCGCGCCGTCGCGGAACAGATGCTCGGCGGCCATGTCTATACCGCCGTCGGCAACGCCACCCATTATCATACCGACTGGGTGGTCCCCTATTGGAGCGCGAGCCTCGACAAGGTGACGGCGGTCGGCACGCATCTGTTCTTCCGCTGGGCGGGCTGGTGGGGCACGCCGCCGGCGTTCCGGAACCATTATGCCGGCGGCGAACCCGCGATCGGAAAGCTCGCCGGCCTCTCCGAAGCACATCGCGGCGGCGCGGTGCAGTTGGCGGACGGCGCCGCGCCTCCCGTCGAGATGATCGCCAATCCGGTGCTGCTGGCGCGATACGACAAGACAATCGTGCGCGACGGCGACAGCTTCATCGTCCCCTTCGGTCGCAATGCCTCTCCCGACAGCTTCCCCAGCCTCGCGCTGGCGGCATGCGGCACGCTCGACCATTGCAAGGTGATGGGCTGGGCGGAAATCGCGGAGACCCCGCGCAGTTTTCCGATCGATCCCGGCGCGCTGGCGGGCATGTCGTTCAGCTATCTGCGCAACCGCAAGACCGGCTTCGAAAAGGCGCTGTGGAACTGTGACGAGTTCGATCGGGCCGACAAGCGCGACTGCATGAAGCCGCGGACGATCGCCGCGCAGGAAACGCGCACGCCGCGCACCGGCAAGGAACGTATCAGCCTCCAGGATCTACGCACCGCGCTGGTCAAGCCCGCACCGGAACCGGACACTCCGGTCGCGATGCCGCCGCGCCCGAAAGCGAAGCCGATCCCGATGGCGACCGACGAACCCTGACCCTTCCTATCTCAGGGTTTGCCGCCGCCAGCGCCTGAACAGGCCTCGCTTGGCGGGTGTTTCGAACATTTCTTCCGGCCGCTCGGGGTCGAGCAGTTCGTTTTCCGCGATGAAATCCTCCACCGCGTCCGGGTCCTCCAGGATCAAGGGAGCCAGCGTCTTGCCGCGCCCACGCAGCGCCTCGATCGTCTCGATGAGCGAGCCGGTTTCCTCCAGTTTCCCGGTCACCGCCGTCTCGGCGACACCCAGATGTTCGGCGAGCAGTCGGGTCCGCAATGCCGCGATCGTCGCGGTGCAGTCGGCATTGCCCGGCAGCCGGCAATCGAGCGCGAGATCGCATTCGCTGTCGAGACCCAGCGAACGATTGTTCATGTTCGAAGACCCGATACGCAATACGCGATCGTCCACGATCATCACCTTGGCGTGGACATAGATGTCGTCACCGCCGGTCGTCTTCGGGGTATAAATGCGGAAACGCTTGCTGCTGTCGATCGCCTCGATCGCGCGAACAAGCTTAACCCGCGCGCCATCCATCGCCTTCTGCTCCAGCCAGCCATCGGCGCGGATCGGATTGATCATCACGATTTCGGGTGGGTGAGGTTCCTGCATGCGCCGCGCTATGGCGGCCGCCAACTTGCCAGAGGTGAAATACTGGTTCTCAATATAAAGGAAGCGCTTGGCGTCGGCGATGAGGTCTAGCCACAGTGCCTCGATCTCCCGCACTTCGGCCACTTCCTGATAGGTGGCGCGTGTCCGTGCGACGGCGACCTCGACATCACGGAACTGCGGCTCGAGATCATCCGGCCAGGGATCATTATCCTGCGGGATCGGAGGAAGATCCTCACCGGTCGCGACCTGCCAGCGATCATGCCCCAATTGGGCGAGCGCCTTCGCCGCCGCGCCATCGACCACCATCGTCACATCGTGCCATGGCCCATAGGGCTGGCCCGCCGGCCTGCGGCGGCAGGGATCGTCGTCCTTATGCGCGCTGGTATCCCAGCGGTCGCCGGTCATATCGATACCGCCGCACACCGCGAAACTGTCGTCGATCACGACGATCTTCTGATGATGGCTGCACCCCGTCGGATGCGCGCTGTCGAACTTGAACGTGATCTGCCGGGTCATCGCCCACCGCCCGAGCATGAGCAGCGAAGCGCCCCGGCCAAGTTGCTTGAGCGCGCCGACATCCCATTTGAGGATATCGATCGCGATCTCCGGACGGCGGCGCGCGATATCGAGCAGGAAGGCGCCCAGTGTCTGCCCCTCCTTGCCCTTTTCGCGTTCAAGCTCGATGCGGGCGTCAAAATCCCATCCGATCAACAGGATACGGTGCCTGGCCTTTTCCATCGCTTGCCGCGCGACATGAAAATAATCACAGGCATCGACGATCACGGCCGCGCGATCCGCGCGCGCGACCTGCCAGCAATTCCTGCCGGGCTCGATGACCGACTGCTTTGGATCCCCGCCACTCATGCGCGTGAAACCCGTCCGTTACGGTTTCGTTCCGTCACGTCGAGAAGCAAGGTGCTCGCCAGATCGTTTCGCAGGTCGCGAATCTCAGCTCCGCCGCCGCTTGGGGCGCCCGCCGTATCGAAAACCAGCGTTGAGAGCCCCAGCCGGCGCTGCAGCCAGCTCTGCCGCGATGCCAGCGTCTGGATATTGGCGACCGGCAGGATCCAGAGCGCGCGCCGCCAAAAACCCATCTGAATAAACAGCAGGTCTCGATCGAGCGCATAGCGGTGGCTCCAGCGCTCGGCGAGCGTGAGCGCGAGAAGCGCCGGCACGGCCAGACCGGTGACAACCAGCCTGTGATCGAATGCCGTGGCAACCGCGACAAGGGCCGATGCGATGACTGCGGCGGGCAAAATCGCTTTCCACATATGTCGGCGGGACACTCGTGTGAGCGCGACATCGCCGGGCAAGCGCAGTCCGCCGGTCTCGGTGACGATCGTCGCGATCTCGTCCATGCGCGCAAAGGGGGCCGCATCCTGCAACCCGCCGCCTTCCTCTCTCTCGCTCACGCCCAAGGTCTGGAACGCCAATGCCTGAAAGCCGGCACCGCGCCGGATCGGGCCAGACCTGAGCAGGCCAAGCTGGATGCGCGCATACGGAATCAAGACGTCGCGGCGTGTCAGGAGACCGCGCTCGCAGCGGAAACCGGTCCGTTCGCGCGTCAACCGAAAGCCGAAATCGCGCATCAGTGTTTTCACGACACCACTTGCAAGCCCCAGCGCGATCGCGAGCAGCAGCACTCCGGCGATCGCACCAGGCGTCACCCGTCCCGCCAGATTGCGCTCGGCCAAGCCGATCCACACGCCGATGTCGCGCACGTCGATGGGCAGCCAATCGGAAAATGCCTGCAGGGCCGCAAAGATGCCCGCGATCCACAACAGCGAGAAATTGAACAATCCAGAGAGGATCACGCGAGAGGCCGGCATGAAGAAGAGCGGGGCCGCAGAAATATCGGGCTCGTCGGGATTCACCGAACATGGCGCGCCGCGCACCGCAGCGCGGATTCGCTCGGCTTCGGCAACCACCACACTGTCCAGAACGCCTTCATCTCGGCCCTGCCCGCCGGTCTCGAAACGCAGCCGGACCAAGCCGAAGACGCGGTGTAACGGCCCCTGCTCGAAATCGACATCCTGGATTCGATCGAAGGGAATTGTACGGCGGCTACGCTGGATCAGCCCCTGCTCAATGACGAGTTCGCCCGATCCGATGCCATAGCGGAAGCATCGCCAGGTGATCCAACGCAGCAGACCCGACACCGCAAGGCTGGCGACCGCGAGCGGCAGGAAATATCGCCACCCGATATCCGACGCCATGGTCAGGATCGCGGGAAAGACGAGCAATGTCTGCGGCAACGCCTTGAGCAGGCGCAGAAGCATCGTGCCTGGATGCAGTCGCCGGTCGGCTATAACGGGCTCGGTCACGCCGCGTCCGCGCGGATGCGGGCGCGGATATCGTCGCGCAGCCGTTCGGCAGTCTCGGTGCCCAGCCCGGGAAGAACCACCAGGCTGTGCGCCGTTCCCGCCGTATGCAGCATCAGCCGGCTGACGCCGAAAACACGCTCGATCGGCCCCTGCGCCACGTCGATATGCTGCACGCGGACGAAGGGCACGACGGTGGAGACGGTGGTCAGTACACCATGAGCAAGATGCAGTTCATCATCCTCCACGCGATAGCCCCAGGCACGATAACGGCGGCCGGGAGCGATCAGACAGGGATAGACGAGAGCGAGCACGACAAGGCTCGCGATCAGGCCGGATGGCGGCAGGCCTTCCGCCATCGTCGCGACGGCCAGTTCGGCGGCAAGGGCCAATATGATCAGAATGATCGCCGAAATGGCGCCATGGATGCGCATCACCCAGAGCTGGCCCGAATCCAAAGCTGTCACGAGTCACTCCCGGTCATGCGTTCCACCGGGATATCTACGCAAATGGTCGCGACGGGAATACGGGGGCGGCCGATACGCGCCGCCCCCGCCCCCTATTAAACCGACACGGCGGTGTCAGGCGCCGACCGGCTTGCCATCGGTGCGGCGGATGACGACGGTCGAGGAGCGCGGCTCCTTGCCCGCTTCCGGCCAGTTGCCCGTCGGATGCTGCACGTTGATGAAGAAGGTGGTGAGATCGGGCGAATAGGCGATGCCGGTGATCTCGTTGCCCGCCGGGCCGACCAGGAAGCGGCGCGAGCGCTTGCTGGTCTGATCGATGTAGAACATCGCATTATAGCCGAAGGTGCCGTCGATGGTCTTGCCCGCGACGCCCGAATTGCCGGGAACCGAGTGGTCGGTCTGCACCCAAAGGCGCCCCTGCGAGTCGACGCGGATGCCGTCCGGGCTGGAGAACGTGTCGCCGACGATGTTGCCGACCAGATTGTCTCCGCCGCTCGCCAGCGACGGATCGCCCGCCATCAGGAAAATGCTCCAGGTGAAGCTGGTCGCCAGCGGCGAATCCCCGTTTTCCTTCCACTTGACGATGTGGCCGTGGAGGTTGGTGACGCGCGGGTTGGCGGCGTCGACGACGCGGCGGCCCGAATTGTTGGTGAGCGTGCAGAAGATCGACTTGTCGGGCGCGACCGTAATCCACTCCGGACGGTCCATGACGGTGCCGCCGGCAACGCGCGCGGCCACCTTGGTGTTGATCAGCACGTCCGCCTGCGTGGCGAAATTCACGGTCGCCGGGGTCTGCGGCCCCTGCGACACGTTGCCCGGATCGACCGCGCCGACGACCAGGCCGTTCTTGCCCTGGGTCAGTTCGACCCAGTCACCGGTGCCATCCGCCTTGAAGCGCGCGACATAGAGCGTGCCGCTGTCGAGCAGATCGGTGTTGGCCGCGCGGTTGCTCGGCGAATAGGCGCGGCTCGGGATGAACTTGTAGATGCAGCCCGGCGTGCCGTCGTCACCCATGTAGAAGGCGACGCGATTGCCCGTATCGGTCAGATAGGCGACGTTCTCGTGATCGAAACGGCCCATCGCGGTGCGCTTGGTCGGTTCGGCCAGTTCGTTACGCGGATCGATCTCGACCACCCAGCCATAGCCGACGGCCGGACGGGTCGGATCGAGGTAATTATCCGTCGTTTCCTCGCAGGTGAGATAGGTGCCCCAGGGGGTTGCGCCGCTCGCGCAGTTGTTGAGCGTGCCGACGACGCTGGTGCCGACAATTCCAGCGGCCGGGCCGCCGACGCGGTAGATGCTGTTGCCGGTGTAGCGCTTGTTGTAGATCGAGCTCTTGTTGACCGACCATTTGCCGTCGCTGGCCTTGGTGACTTCGATCACCGAAACGCCGACCGCAGAAAGCGCGATCTTCTTCTGCTCGGCCGTCGCGGTCGATGCATTGTAGGACTTGCTGGCGAACAGGATGTTATAGTCGGGCAGTTCGTGATTGATCACGAGCAGGCCGCCCTGATTGGCCCCCAGCGTCGGGTGCTCGAAAAGATGCATGCCGTCGTGATTGCCGCCGGCAACCTTCTCGGCATCGGCAGAGGTGAGGAAAGTGCCCGGCGACCATGCCGTCGCGCCTGCGACGACAGCGTCGCCCGCCGAGAACAGCACTTCCGCGACATAGCCCGCCGGAACGGTGACCTTGTCGTCCTGATTGGCGGCGACCGCGGTGAAATCGACCGCGTAGCTGACCGGCGTCGGCGTGGGCGTCGGGGTCGGCGTGGGTGTCGGGGTTGGCGTGGGTGTCGGGGTATCGTCGTCCGAGCAGGCAGCAAGGCCACCGGCGAGGCCGAGCGCGGAGATCAGGCCGAAGCTCTTGAGGATGGAGCGGCGGGCGGGATTGGCGGCAACCAGTTCTTCGAGCGACTGGCCGGGAACGGTGATCGTGCCGTCAGCGTCGCGATAAGGCGCGCGCGCTTCGTCCGTGAGATGCGACATTTAGGATGTCCCCCTAATGTAAAGGCTATGAATCGAAAGCGCTGGGGCGCTGCGGCGTCGTTAGCGGCGGGGAATGACGGCGCGGCGTATCGTCCGTGACGGAAACGAGACAATCGCGTGACAATCCGGAAACATGACCGTCCGGCCTGTCCGATCTCGCGCCGTCACACCTTGTTCGCTAATCTTCGCCACCGACGAAATCACGAGGGAGAGCGATGTGACCGACCTGACATTCTACACCAACCCGATGTCGCGTGGGCGGATCGTTCGATGGATGCTGGAGGAGACCGGTGCGCCGTACGAGACGCAGGTGCTCGACTATGCGAGCACGATGAAGCAGCAGCCCTATCTGTCGATCAATCCGATGGGCAAGGTGCCGGCGATCCGGCACGGCGACAGGGTCGTCACCGAATGCGCGGCGATCTGCGCCTATCTGGCCGACGCTTTCCCCGATGCCGGGTTGGCGCCGGCGACCGACGATCGCGCCGATTATTATCGCTGGCTGTTCTACGCCGCAGGCCCGGTCGAGCAGGCGGTGACCAACAAGGCGATGGGCATGGCACCCACCGCCGAACAGGGCCGGATGGTCGGCTATGGCAGTTTCGACCAGATGGTCGATGTGCTGGAGAGGGCGGTATCGGATCGCGAATATGTCGCCGGGAGCAGCTTCAGCGCGGCCGACGTCTATGTCGGATCGCAGCTCGGCTGGGGCCTCCAGTTCGGCACCTTGCCCAAGCGCCCGGCTTTCGAGGCGTATGTCGGCCGGCTGTTCGCCCGTCCCGCCTATCGGCGCGGGAACGAAAAGGACGACGCATTGATGCCCAAGCAGGGTTGATCACCAGAGTCCGAAAAAGAAAGGGCCCGGCGGATCGCTCCGCCGGGCCCTTCTCCTTGGCCTGTGGCCGCCGCGATCAGTCGCGGCTGCCGAGCAGGTTGAGCAGGAAGGTAAACATGTTGACGAAGTCCAGATAGAGCGACAGCGCGCCCATGATCACGGTCTTGCCCATCATGTCCGTGCCCGCGACATAGGCATACATGCTCTTGATGCGCTGCGTGTCATAGGCGGTGAGGCCCGCGAACAGCAGCACGCCGACGACGCTGATCACCAACGACATCACGCTCGACTTCAGGAACAGGTTGATCAGCGATGCGACGAGGATACCCACGACGCCCATGATCAGGAAGGTGCCGAAGCCGCTCAGATCCTTCTTCGTCGTGTAACCGAACAGGCTAAGACCGGCGAAGGCGGCGGTGGTCGCGAAGAAGGTCGTCGCGATCGATTCACCCGTGAAGCGCAGGAAGATCGTGGACATCGAAAGGCCCATCACAACCGCGAACGCCCAGAACAGCGCCTGTGCCGCACCAGTCGAGAGGCGATTGATGCCGAAGCTCAGCACCATCACGAAGCCCAGAGGCGCAAGCATGATGATCCATGCCAGCAGACCGCCGGACATTATGATTGTCGCAGCCGGGGATTCGATACCACCGCGCGAAAACAGCAGCGCAACGATACCCGTCAGCAGGACGCCCGACGCCATATAGTTGTAAACGGAAAGCATGTACGACCGCAGACCCGCATCATATGCGGCATCGCGCGCACCCGCCTGTGCGGGGAAAGGCGCGGCGGTCGCCCGGGGATCAGACCAGTCAGCCATTGAAATACATCTCCTTTGACCGGCAATTTGCCGGATGGGAGGAATATCGTGGCAATCGGGGCGCGATTCAAGGAAAACCAGACAACCCAACCAATCCAGCAACATTTGGAAACAATTGACCGTGCACAGACTCTTCGCGGCACTTCGCCCACCCGCTGCGATCCGCGCTCAACTGCTTGGCGGCATGGGTGGCATTGCCGGCGCACGATGGCAGGACGACGACCAACTGCATTTGACATTGCGCTTCATCGGTGAGGTCGACCGCCACATTGCGGCCGATATCGCCGCCGCACTCGGCAGCGTGCGCCATCCACCGTTCGAACTCGCGATCTCGGGCATCGGCGCCTTCGATCGCAAAGGGCGGATCGACACGTTATGGGCCGATGTCCGTCCGCATGACGAGGTTTCAGCACTTCATCGTAAGATCGACCAGGCGGTGGTGCGCGCCGGGCTTCCCCCGGAGGGCCGTGCCTTTCAGCCGCATATCACACTGGCGCGCTTCACGCGTGGTGCCGGCGACCTGTCGGGCTTCGCAACCGCATATGGCGGTGTTTCGAGCGCGCCCTTCGCGGTCACGCATTTCGGGCTGTATGAATCGACATTGGGCAGCGAGGGCGCGCGCTACGATCTGGTCGAGCGTTATGCGTTGGGGTGAACTGGAGGCCCTTCTACTCCCCGTTCGGGCTGAGCCTGTCGAAGCCCTTGTCCTTTTCTTTCTGCATTGAAGTTGAAGAAAGGCAGGGCTTCGACAGGCTCAGCCCGAACGGTGGGAATTTACTCGCCCCGCACGACCTTCTCCGCCAGCCCCTTCGCGCCCGCCATCGCATCGGCCCAGGTGACATCGAACCCGGCATCGTCGCCATAATAGGGATCGGCCACCGCCTGCCCCTCGCGTCCCGGCACATGATCGAGCAACAGACTGAGCACGGCACGCGCGCCCGGCGGGCGCAGTCGCTCCAGATCGCGCAAATTCTGACCGTCAAGCGCGATCACATGATCGAAACGGTCGAAGTCGGCCGGATCGACCTGACGCGCGCGAAGGTGGGAGATATCGACACCGCCTCGCCGGGCGGCGGCCTGCGCACGCCGATCGGGCGGATGGCCGACATGCCAATCCCCCGTCCCCGCCGAATCAGCCTCGGCGTCGAGCCCGGTCCGCGCCACCTCGGCGCGAAAGGCGGCCTCGGCCAGCGGCGAACGGCAGATATTGCCGAGACAGACGAACAGCACGCGGACGGTCAAATGATTTCCCTTTCAATGTGGCTCTGCTAGCCCTCTGCAAAGACAAGAACAATCGGGGGATGGCCGTGACGGGGATCCAGGACGCGCAGGCCAACCAGCCCTCGCCGCCGAGCGAACGCTATGCCTGGTACATGCTCAGCGTCCTCGTTCTCGTCTACATGCTCAACTTCATCGATCGCCAGATCCTGAGCATCCTGGCCGAAGACATCAAGCGCGACCTCAATCTCACCGACGCCGATCTCGGTTTCCTTTACGGCACCGCGTTCGGCGTATTCTACTCGCTGTTCGGCATTCCGCTCGGGCGGCTCGCGGACAAATGGCATCGCGTCCGGTTGATGACCGCGGGGCTCGCATTATGGTCGACGATGACCGCGCTTTCGGGCTTCGCCCGCAACGGGCTCGAACTCGCCGCCGCCCGGATCGGCGTGGGCATCGGCGAAGCGACGGCCAGCCCGTCCGCCTATTCGCTGATCTCCGATTCCTTTCCACGCGAAAAGCGCGCGACCGCGCTCGCCATCTATTCAGCCGGCCTGTATCTGGGCGGCGGCCTGTCGCTGTTCATCGGCGGCCTCATCGTCAAGAACTGGAACCTGACCTATCCCGACGGCGGGCCGATGGGGCTCGTCGGCTGGCAGGCGGCCTTTCTGGCGGTGGGCCTGCCCGGTCTGCTCGTCGCACTGTGGGTTTCGACGCTGCGCGAGCCGGTGCGCGGCCTGATCGAAGGCGCGGCGACACCCGCCGCCGAACGCCCCTTCCGCGATTTTCTGATCGAATTGATGACAATCGTCCCGCCATTGACGATGGTTTACGCGGCTTCGCGCGGGATCAGGGCCTACGCGGTCAATCTGGCCGCCGCGATCCTGATCGGCGCGATTGCCTGGTGGCTGGCGGTGCTGACCGCCAGTTGGCAGCAATGGACAGCGATCGGGCTCGGCGTCTATGCCGTATTCAGTTGGGCGACGGCGCTTCGCGCCCGCGACTTGCCGACCTATCGTCTGATCATCGGCACGCCGGCCTTCGTGCTGACTGTTATCGCCTATGGTCTCAATGCATTCATCGCTTATGCGATGAGCTTCTGGGCAGCCCCCTACGCGATGCGCGTGCTCGGCGCCCCCGCCGACCAGGCCGGCTTCCTGATCGGCGGCTCCGGCGCGCTCGGTGGTTTCCTGGGCGTTGTCCTTGGCGGACGCATCGCTGACCGGCTGCGCCGGACCAATCCGGCCGGACGAATGGCCGTCGTGATCTTCAGCGCGGTCGCGCCCGTACCGTTGATGATCCTGGGGTTTACCGCCGAAAGCCTTCCGATCTTCTACGCGATCGTGCTGCCCACCCAGGCGCTTGCCAGCGCCGCGCTGGGTGCGGCGGCGGCAACCACGCAGGATCTGGTGCTGCCGCGCATGCGCGGCACCGCGACCGCGACTTTCTTCATCGGCACGACCTTGCTTGGCCTTGGGCTCGGCCCCTATCTTGCGGGCTATGTCTCGACGCTGACCGGCAACCTCGCGACGGGTATGCTTTCATTGATCGTCACTGTCCCGGTCGGACTGGGTGCCGCGATCGCGGCCTATCGCCTGCTGCCAGCCGCCGAAGCCAGCCGGACGGAGCGCGCACGTGCGGCGGGCGAGGTGATCTGAGGGAAGCTCGGCTCAGACCGAACGTGAATCAACGCCCGCTAACGGAACCGCGCTTAGGCAATCAGCCCATAGATCACGACGAATCCGGCGATGTAGGTCATGAGGAACAGCCGCAGATCGGCGCCGAGGCGCGACGGCGGGATGATCGCCGGCGGCGGAAAACCGCGGCGAACCGAGTGGCCGGCGGCATCATTGGCGAAGGCGATCGCAGGTTCCATGCGCCAAAAGTTAACGAAGTGTTTACCTTTGAAAAGCGCTAAAAAGGGTTAATCGGGCGACGTACCGCTTTGGGACGCAGACCCATGCCCAGGCGTCCATGGTCGAAGCGCTTGCCTTTCGTCGCGTATCGGCAAAGAACAGGGGCAAGATGCAGGGCGACACGCCCGCCTTGGGGGACAATTTCACCGCATGACCAGATTCCTGATCGGCCTTGCCGGCATTGCCGTCATTCTCGCCATCGCCGTCGCCCTGTCCTCGAACCGCCGCCATATCCGCCTGCGCGTCGTCGGCGCGGCGTTCGCGCTTCAGGCGACGATCGCGGTGCTCGTACTCTACGTGCCCGCCGGCCGTGCGCTGATCTCGGGCCTGTCGAACGGCGTCTCGCACCTGCTCGGCTATTCGAAGGAAGGCACCAATTTCATCTTCGGCCCGCTCGCCTCGCCAGACGTGGGCGGCAACAGCTTCGCGATCGCGGCGCTGCCGGTGATCATCTTCTTCGCGGCTTTGATCTCGATCCTCTATTATCTGAACGTCATGCAATTCGTCGTGAAGTGGATCGGCGGCGGCATCCGCAAGGTGATCGGCATCTCGAAGGTCGAATCGCTGTGCGCGGCGGCAAACATCTTCGTCGGCCAGAGCGAATCGCCACTCGTCATCCGGCCTTATCTGGCGAGCCTCACGCCCGCGCAGCTCTTCACCGTGATGGCGTCAGGCATGGCGGGCGTCGCGGGCACGATCCTGGCGGCCTATGCGGCGATGGGGATCAAGATCGACTATCTGCTCGCCGCCAGCTTCATGTCTGCGCCCGGCGGCATCCTGATGGCCAAGATCATCATGCCCGACAATCCGGCCGACGCCGATATCGAGCCGATCGACTTCGTCGATTCGATCCATGACGAGGAACGCCCCGCCAATATCATCATGGCGGCGGCCCAGGGCGCGCAGACCGGCGTGAAGCTGGCGGTCGCGGTCGGTGCGATGGTGCTCGCCTTCGTCGCGCTGGTCGCGCTCGCCAACGGCATATTGGGCGCCGTGGGCGGGCTGTTCGGCCATCCCGAGCTCAGCTTCCAGATGCTGCTCGGCTATATCTTCGCGCCCGTCATGTTCCTGCTCAACGTGCCGTGGCACGAAGCGCTGGCCGCCGGCGGGCTGTTCGGCGAGAAGATCGTGCTCAACGAATTCGTCTCGTTCATCCATCTCGGCGCGACTCAGTCCCAGCTTTCGCCCTTGACCGTCGCCATCGTCACATTTGCGCTCTGCGGCTTCGCCAATTTCAGCTCGATCGCGATCCAGATGGCGGTGACGGGCAATCTGGCGCCCAATCAGCGCCCTGTGATCGCGCGACTTGGCGTCAAGGCGCTGATCGCCGGCAGCCTCGCCAACCTCATGAGCGCGGCGCTGGCGGGCATGCTGATCACGCCGTGACCCGCAGGGCGCGGCCGTTCGACGCCGCCGCGGTCGCAGCGATCCAGATAGCGCCGGCCGATGTCGAAACAGCGGTCGCGGCGATCCGGCCCGTTCGCGAGGCCGATACCGATGCCGAGTTGCGCCTCGCCCTCGCCTGCATCGATCTCACCACATTGCGCGGCGACGACACCGAGCCGCGCGTGCGTGCCTTGTGCGAACGCGCCATCGCGACACGCGTCGCCGCCGTCTGCGTCCATCCTGTGATGGTGCCCACCGCCGTCGAAGCGCTTTCCGGCAGCGGTATCGCGGTGGCATCAGTCGCAGCGGGTTTTCCGCATGGCCTGTCGCCGCTGGCGACACGCATCGCCGAAATCGGGGCGGCGGTCGCGGCCGGCGCCACGGAAATCGATATTGTCATCCGGCGCGGTCACGCATTGTCCGGCGACTGGCAAGCGCTCCACGGAGAAGTCGCGGCGTTCCGCACGGCCTGTGGCCCGGCGCATCTGAAGGCGATCCTGGCGACCGGCGAACTCGCCGACGCGACGATGATCGCGCGCGCCGCCCATGTCTGCATCGCGGCGGGCGCAGACTTCATCAAGACCTCGACCGGCTTCGAAACGGTCAACGCCATGCTGCCGGCGGGCGCGGCGATGCTGCAGGTGATCCGCGACTGGCATCGCGAGACCGGCGAGCGGATCGGGTTCAAGGCCGCAGGCGGCATCGCCAGCGCATCCCAGGCGCTCGACTGGATCGCGCTCGTCCGTTTCATACTCGGCGAGGCGTGGCTCTCTCCCGCCCTGTTGCGCATCGGCGCCTCACGTCTGCTCGACGATATCACTGCCCGGCTCGGGGATTGACGCGGCCCGCGCGCCGACGGAGACTTCACGCCGGGCAGCAGGGAGATACGCGTGACGGTTGTCGAAACGGCCAGGCCGGGGGACGCCACGGCGCTCACCCTGCCAGCACGCCCCGAGGCGCTGCGCCTTTCGCCCACCGAAACCGCGGTCGTCGTCATCGACATGCAGAATGCCTATGCCTCGCCCGGCGGCTATGTCGACCTGGCGGGCTTCGACATTGCGGGCGCGGCCGGCGTGATCGGCAAGATCGCAACCGTGCTCGACACGGCCCGGAATGCCGGGGTGCAGGTGATCTTCCTCCAGAACGGCTGGGATCCCGATTATGCCGAGGCGGGTACGCCGGGTTCGCCCAACTGGCACAAATCCAACGCATTGAAGACGATGCGCGCGCGCCCCGAACTCGCCGGAAAGCTGCTTGCGCGCGGCGGCTGGGACTATGAACTCGTCGATGCGCTCAAGCCGCAGCCAGGCGACATCTCGCTGCAGAAGACGCGCTATTCCGCCTTTTTCAACTCGCAGCTCGATTCCACGCTACGCGCGCGCGGCATCCGCAACATCATATTCGTCGGAATCGCATCCAATGTCTGCGTCGAAAGCACGCTGCGCGACGGCTTCCACCTCGAATATTTCGGCGTGATGCTGGAGGATGCAACGCATCATCTCGGGCCGGAGGCGATGCACCAGGCCACTATCTACAATGTCGAGAAATTCTTCGGCTGGATCTCGACCGTCGCCGATTTCTGCGGCGCGTTCGGCCAAGCACCCAGCCAAGCACCCAGGGAGTAGAGCATGCCGTTCGAACCGATCAACCCGCCGCAATTCCCGAAGCCCATCGCGCCCTATTCGGCGGCGGCCAAGGCCGGAAACACCGTCTATGTCTCCGGCGTGCTTGCATTGGGCGAGGGCGGCACGGTGCTCCATGTCGGCGACGCGGCAGCACAGACGCGGCATGTGCTGGAAACGATCAAGACCACATTGGACGCCGCCGGCGCGACCATGGCGGATATCGCGATGAACCATATCTTCCTGAAGGATCTGGCCGATTATGCCGCCTTCAACACCGTCTATGCCGAGTATTTTCCAGGCGACAAGCCGGCGCGCTATTGTGTCAAATGCGAGCTGGTGAAACCTGATTGCCTGGTCGAGATCGCCAGCGTGGCGCATATCGGCCAATGACCGATGGCGTGACGGACACGCTGACGATCGCCGGCCTTCATGTCGAGCAGCATGGCCCGTCCGATGCGCCGCCGCTGCTGCTGTCACCGGGGCTGGGCGGATCGGGCGCCTATTGGGCGCCGCAACTCGACGCCTTCGCGAAGACGCGGCGCGTGATCCTCTACGACCATCGCGGCACAGGGCGGAGCGACCGTTTTTTGCCCGATGCGTCGGTGGAGGCGATGGCGGACGATATGGCGGCGGTGCTCGACGGGCTGGGCATCGCGCGCGCCGATGTGATCGGTCATGCCGCGGGCGGGATCGCCGGGCTGGCGATGGCGCTGAAGGCGCCCGAACGGATCGGCCGGCTGATCGTCGTCAATGGCTGGGCGAGCCCCAACCCGCATTTCCTGCGCTGCTTCGAAACCCGGCTGGCATTGCTCCGCGACAGCGGCGTCGCCGCCTATGTTCGCGCACAGCCGCTGTTCCTTTATCCCGCCCCTTGGATCAGCGCGCATCTTGCCCGGCTCGACGAAGAGGCCGCGCACCATATCGCGAGCTTTCCGGGGCGCGAGACAGTGGAGCGCCGCATCGCTGCGCTCGCCGCCTTCGATATCGCCGACCGGCTGGGCGCCATCCATGTGCCGCTGCTGGTGATCTCCGCCGAGGACGACATGCTGGTGCCGTTCCCCGCGGGTGCGCGGCTGGCTGCCGGCGTAAAAGGCGCCGCCTTCGCCGCGATGGCGCGCGGCGGCCATGCCTGCAATGTGACCGAACCGGATGCCTTTAACGATGTCGTGTCAGGCTTCCTCAATCAGATCATGGCGATATCGGCAGCCTGAACCTCGGGGGATGAGAAATGGAAATCGGCGTCTTCGTACCGATCAACAATAATGGCTGGCTGATCTCTGAAAACTCTCCACAATATATGCCGAGCTTCGATCTCAACAAAAAGATCGCGCTCAGCGCGGAGAAGCACGGGCTCGATTTCCTGCTGTCGATGATCAAGCTGCGCGGTTTCGGCGGCAAGACCGAATTCTGGGAATATGGGCTGGAAAGCTTCACCTTGATGGCGGGGCTCGCCGCCGTCACCGAGAAGATCAAGATCTATGCGACCTGCCCGACGCTGATCATCCCGCCCGCCTTCGCCGCGCGGATGTGCAACACCATCGATTCGATCAGCAACGGCCGCTTCGGGCTGAATCTGATCACCGGCTGGCAGCGCCCCGAATATAACCAGATGGGGCTGTGGCCAGGCGACGAGCATTTTCGCAATCGATACACGATGTTATCCGAATATGCGCGGATCCTGCGTGAACTTTGGGAAACCGGGCGGAGCGATTTCAAGGGCGATTATTACCAGATGGACGATTGCCTCGTGCGGCCGGTGCCGACGGGCGACATGAAGATCATCTGCGCCGGTTCGTCCGACGACGGCCTCGCCTTTTCGGCGCAATGGGCGGACTATGCCTTTTGCCTGGGCAAGGGCGTCAACACGCCGACCGCCTTCGCCTTCAACAATGATCGCCTTGCCGCCGCGACCGCGAAGACCGGACGCGACGTCAAGACCTTCGTGCTGATCATGATCATCGCCGACGAAACCGATGAAGCCGCGATGGAGAAGTGGATCCACTATCGCGAAGGCGTCGACGAGGATGCCGTCGCCTGGCTCGGCGAACAGGGCGCCGCCGACAAGACATCCTCCACCACCAATGTCCGCCAGCTCGCCGACCGCGAGTCTGCGGTCAATCTCAACATGGGAACGCTGGTCGGCTCCTATGCCAGCGTCGCGCGCATGCTCGACGAGATGGCGGCGGTGCCCAATACGGGCGGCGTGCTGCTGACCTTCGACGACTTTATCGAAGGGGTCGAGAATTTCGGTACGCGCATTCAGCCGCTGATGAAGAGTCGCGCGCATATCGGTTGAGATATAAGGAAAAATCCTCCCCATCGCAGATGGGGAGGATTGTAAAGTTCACCCCTTTTTCGGAATCTCCAAGCCGCGCTGGACCGCCGGCCGGGCAAGGCCGCGTTCGAGCCAGGCGGGGACCGCCTTGAGCGCCGCATAATCGACCAGTTCGCCCGCTTCGTAAAAGCCGATCAGGTTGCGCACCCAGCCCAGTGTCGTGACGTCCGCGATCGTATACTCATCGCCCATGATCCACGCCCGATCCCTGAGACGATCTTCAAGGACACCGAGTAAGCGCTTGGACTCATTCACATAACGCTCGAGCGGGCGTTTGTCGTCGATCGCACGGCCTGCGAATTTATGGAAGAAGCCGACCTGACCGAAGATCGGGCCGATCGCGGCATTCTGGAAAAATACCCACTGGATCGTCTCGTAACGCAAAGCCGGATCGGCCGGGATCAGTCGCCCGGTCTTTTCGGCGAGATAGACCAGGATCGCGCCGGATTCGAACAGCGCCAGCGGCTTTCCGCCCGGCCCGTTCGGATCGATGATCGCCGGGATCTTGCCGTTGGGATTGAGCGACAGGAATTCGGGCGTCCAGCTTTCGTTGGCGCCGATATCGACCAGATGCGCCTCATAGGGCAGTTCCAGTTCCTCGAGCGCGATCGAGACCTTCACGCCATTGGGCGTGTTGAGCGAATAAAGCTGGATCCGGTCGGGATGGCTGGCCGGCCAGCGGGTCGTGATCGGGAACTGCGACAGGTCTGACATCGGCGATCTCCGGTAGGAAGGGGTGCCGGAAAGATAGGATCGGCGCGACGCCCCGCAAGCATCATGCCGCCATGCAGAGATATTTGAGCTCCAGATACTCCTCCAGCCCCTGACGGCCCCCTTCCCGCCCCAGGCCCGATTGCTTGATGCCGCCGAACGGCGCCACCTCGGTCGAGATCAGCCCGGTGTTGATGCCGACCATGCCGGTCTCCATCGCCTCCGCCACGCGCCAAGCGCGCGCGAGATCGGTTGTGTAGAGATAGCCGGCCAGGCCGAAGACGCTGTCATTGGCGAGCGCCACCGCCTGTTCCTCGGTTTCGAACCGGGTGATCGCAGCGAGCGGACCGAAGGTCTCCTCCTCGCTCACCCGCATGTCGGCGGCCACTCCGGTCAGCAAGCTGGGTTCATAGGCATTGGCGATGGCGCCACGGCGCCCGCCAGTCACCAGGTGCGCGCCCTTGCCGAGCGCGTCGGCGACATGTCCCTCGACCTTCGCCAGTGCCGATGCATCGATCAGCGGCCCGATATCACTCAGCGGGTCCAGCCCATGGCCCAGTCGCAGCGCGCGGATGCGCGCGGCGAACCGATCGACGAACGCTTCATGGATGCCCGCCTGGACGTAGAAGCGGTTGGTGCAGACGCAGGTCTGCCCGGCATTGCGGAACTTGGACAGCATCGCGCCCTCCACCGCCGCGTCGAGATCGGCATCCTCGAAGACCAGGAACGGCGCATTGCCGCCCAGTTCGAGCGAGAGCTTCTTCACCGTATCCGCCGATTGACGCATCAGCAGCCGCCCCGTCGCGGTCGAGCCGGTGAAGCTCAGCTTGCGCACTACCGGGCTGGCGGTGAGTTCGCCGCCGATCGCGGGCGCATCGCCGACCACGATGTTGAACACGCCCGGCGGGACCCCGGCTTCCTCGCCCAGCGCGGCAAGCCCCAGCGCCGAAAGCGGCGTCTGCTCGGCGGGCTTGAGGACGATCGTGCAGCCCGCCGCCAGCGCGGGCGCGACCTTGCGCGTGACCATGGCCGCAGGGAAATTCCAAGGCGTGATCGCGCCGACCACGCCGATCGGCTGCCGGAGCACCAGCAATCGCCGATCCGCCGCATGCGCTGGGATCACCTCACCATAGGGCCGCTTCGCTTCCTCGGCGAACCATTCGAGAAACGCCGCCGCGTGAAGGATCTCCGCCCTCGCCTCGCGAAGCGGCTTGCCCTGCTCGCGGGTCAGCAATGTGGCCAGCGCCTCCTGTTCTTCCAGCATCAGATCGTGCCAGCGGCGCAGGATGCGTGCGCGTTCGGCGGCGGTCCGCGCCGACCAGCCCGGCCCGGCCCGGCGGGCGGCGTCGATCGCCCGGCGCGCTTCCGCCGCCCCCATCCACGGCACCCGGGCGATGGTTTCTCCCGTCGCCGGATCGTCGACCGCGATTGTCCCACTGTCGTCCGCCGTCACCCATCGGCCATCGATGAAGCCCAGGGGCTTCAGCAATTCCCGCCCCATCGGGCTCTCCTCCACCCCGGCTGTCAGAAGCGCTTGCGGATGCTCAGCGAGAATTGCCGCCCGCGATTGAGCACCAGTTCGGTAAGCCCGAGATTGGCGTCGTCGGAAAAGGCGCTGTCGATATAGCGCTTGTCGCCGATATTCTGGACGCGGCCGATGATCGTGACGCCCGCCACTGCATTTTCGATGGCAATGCCGAGATCGAACAGGCTGAAACCGGGCTGATAGGCCTGGGGCGAATTGATCGCATTGTTGTGCACGCCGCCGCGATAGGCATAGTCGAAGCGCGGCGTGACCGTCCAATCGCCGCCCGCCTCGAATTTATAGGCGATCGCGCCGCTCAGCGACCATTTCGGCGCCTTGATCAGCTTGTCGGTCACCGTCACCTGCGCGCCCGGCGCGGTTTCGATATATTTGGCATCGAGCCAGCCGAGCCCGCCTTCCAGCGTCAGGCCATCGACTGGCACCGCGACTGCCTCCAGCTCGGCGCCCCAGATCCGCGCTTCCGCCGCGTTGAGGATGATCGGCGCGACGCTGACATTCTGCACCGTGATCTGCACATTCTGGTAGGATGTGCGGAACAGCGCGCCGTTGAGGCGCAGCCGGCGATCGAACAGATCGGATTTGAAGCCGCCTTCGATCACCTTCACCGTCTCCGGCTCGAACGAGGGGATCACATCGGCCGGATTCTGGCCGGGCGCAGGAAAGATCGGCGGAAACACGCTCTGCGTGAAACCACCCGATTTGAAGCCCTCCGAATAGGTCACATAAGCCAGCAATTCGGGGCTGAAACGATAGGAGAGATTCGCCATCGGCGTCCATTTCTCGAACCGCCGCGTCGCCTCGACATTGGGCAGGATCAAGGTTCCGGGCGGGAACGGCAGCACGGTCGACAGGATCGGCTGGCGCGGCAGGAAACGCTTGGTATCGCGCGTGTAGCGGATGCCCAGGGTGAGATCGAGCGCGGGCAGAATCGCGTATGTGCCCTGCGCGAAGGCGGCCAGGCTGTCATTGTCGTTGTCGCCGCCCGAATTGAAATCGGCGACCGGGAAGGTGACGCGCTGCTGGTCGTTCGCCTTTTCCTTGAAATAATAGCCGCCGACGACCCAATCCAGCCGATCGTCGAATAATTTGCCGAGCAGCTGGATTTCCTGGCTGAACTGCCATTGGGTGTAGCTGGTGACGACGCTCGCGACATCGACGGGCGAGTGATCCTGGTCGAGGCTGAAGCGCGACTTGAGATCGCGATAGGCGGTGATCGACTTGAGTTCGACGCCGCCGAGATCGATCGTCACGACGCCTGAAACGCCCCAGAGATCGAGATTGGAATAGGCCGGCAGGTCGCTGTAATCGCGGTTGCGCCCCGGCGATATCCAGTGCGGCCCGAAGCAGGCGGCAAGCGCGGGTGGCTTGTTGAGCGGATCCGCCCCCACCGCGCAGGTGCCGGCATTGAGGACGAGGTTGGAGAAGCTCGGGAAAGCCGCACCGGGTACCGCGTCAGTCAGCACATAGGCGGCGCCGTTGGTCCGTTCGCGCGTGCCGTCGAATGCCAGATCGACCGTCACCGCGTCCGCAGGCTGCCAGCGTAGCGCGAGGCGGCCCGACAGGCGGTTCTTGTCGCCGGTATGATGGCCGTCGGGACGGCGGACATAACCGTCCTGCATCTCGTAGCTGACGGTGCCCTTGACGAAGAGGTTGGCGGCCAGCGGCACGTTGATCATCCCGCGCGTAACGACGTGATTGTCGGTGCCGTAGAGCAGCGACGCCTCGCCGCGCAGCCGGTCGTCGGGCTTGGCGGTGGTGATGCTGATCGCGCCGCCGATCGTGTTGCGGCCGAACAGGGTGCCCTGCGGCCCGCGCAGCACTTCGATCCGCTCGACATCGAGCAGATCGACCAGCCCGCCGACCGAGCGCGCGACATAGACGCCGTCGATATAGAGGCCGACGCCGAGATCGACGGTCGGCACCGAATTGGCCTGGCCGACGCCGCGGATGAACATGGTGGCGGCCGCCGAGCTGCCCGCGATCGGCGATGTCGTGTCGAAGATCAGGTTGGGGGTCAGTTGCGCGATGCCCGAAACCTGCTGGACCTGTCGCGCCTCCAGCCCCTGTTCGGTGAAGGCCGAGATCGAGATCGGCGTATCCTGCAGGCTCTCGGCGCGCTTGCGCGCGGTGACCACGATCTCCTCGACGCCGCTTTCGACCGTGTCGCCATCGTCAGCCGACTGGGCGCGCGCCTGACCGGCGCCAACGACCAATGACAGCGCCAGAATGGGAAGCGCCACGCTCCGCGACAGGCTGGCCATGCGCCGCGTCGTGCGGCCGGTCTTGCCGATATCCCTTTTCATGATTCGCCCCTCCCTATCTTTAAAACATAGGTAGAATAGCTTTGTTACAACGGTAGTCAACAGAGATAAATTTGAGCGAGCCGTGATGAGGGCAACGGCGTTTCGGATGAATTGCGTGGAAGCAGGATCAACCCCTGGCTGTCATTCCCGCGAACGCGGGAATCCAGTGTCGTAGGGCTTTATGATCAACATCATGTGGATTCCCGCGTTCGCGGGAATGACAATGTGAGAGGCAGCGGACCGGATCGAGCCTGGCGGCAAGCCGTCAGGCGACCGGCGTCAGATCTCGCCTTCGGCCATGGTCAGATGGCGGAGCAGCGACAGTGCCTGATCGGTGCTGGCGACGAGTTCGGGCATGATCGTGCCGATCGCGTCGAACTGTTCGCGGCTGAGGCTGCCGAAATGGACGTTGTTCACCTGCTGCTGGATGCTGGTGAGCCGCGCCAGCCGGTCGCGGCCGGCATCCGATATCTCGAGTTTCACCTTGCGCGCATCGACCTTGTCGCGCGTCTTTTTCACAAGCCCCTGGGCCACCAGCTTGTTGACCTCCGTGGTGACGAAGGTGCCGCTGAGGCTCAGATGGTCGGCGATCGTCTTCACATTGACGTCGCCGCTCTTCTGGAGATGCCCGATCGAGATCAGGATCGTATATTGCGGCCCGGCGACGCCGATCAGCCGCGCATAGCCGTCGCGGATCGCGTTGAGCCGGGAGCTGAACGCGAGCGAGGCGTGGACGAGCGCACGGAAGCGATCGTCACTGCCATCGTCGAGCAGTTCGGGACGCGTGACCGTCAGCAGAGACTCCTCCGCCCCACCCTTGCGCGCCGACCGCTTAGCCACCATCCCGACCGCCCATTCCTTCGTCGTCCGCGAACGCCTCTCGCGCAAGCTTCATAGTCTCGATCGCCGCCGGAATGCCACAATAAGCGGCGACCTGCAGTATGATTTCCGCGATCTCCTCCCGCGTGCAGCCATTGCGCAATGCGCCGCGCAGATGCAGCGCGGTTTCGTGCGGCCGGTTGAGGGCGCTCAACATCGCGATGCTGACGAGACTCCGCGTGCGCCGGTCGATCGCCTCGTTCGTCCAGACAGTACCCCAGCAGAATTCGGTGATCAGGTGCTGGAGCGGATCGAAAAGCGTATCGGGCGCCGCGAGCATGCGATCGACATAGGCATCGCCCAGCACCGCGCGACGCACCGCCATGCCGCCCGCATGCCGATCGCTCACGCCCGCTCCGCCACGAGCGATCCCGCCAGATCGTAGCCGTCGAGCAGTCCGTCGACGAGACGCCCCGCCCCGGCCCAGTCATAGGTGCGGAAACTGTGACCGCGCGTCACGAACTGCGCGCCGGCATAGAACATCTCATACTGGCCATGCCGCCCCGCGAATTCGGAACCCAGCGCATCCCAGGCGAGCTTCAGGAACTTCACCCGTTCGCGCGGCGTGCCGCCGGGCGATTGCTGGAGCAGATCGTGGATGTTCGCGATATCGGGATTGCCGTAATCGCGCGCCGACGAGGGCAGCATGATCAGCGAACCGCCCGCCAGTTCGCGCACGGCGTTCACGAAGCCCGCATAAAGCTCCTGCGTGAAGACCTGCGCGGCATAGACGAGGTGCCGGTTGGGCATATAGGCGGTGCCGTGCATCTCGCCCGATGCCTCCATGCCTTGCACCAGCGCCTCGACCACCGCGGCGTCGGACGCCAGCTTGCCGAGCATGGTCTGGACAGGAGGCATCTGGATGGTGCCGATCGTCTCCGCGATGCGCCGCGCGACCCCGGCCAGGAAGCGCAATTTCACCATCAGGCGGATCTGCGCCTGGTAGTTCTGCGCGACATGGCCGGCGGTCTCGTGGAACTGGGCGCGCGCCATCGCGACATTGCGGTTCACGAAGACGCGCTCCCACGGCACCTTCACATCGTCGAAATAGACCACCGCGTCATTCTCGTCGAAACGGGCGGCCAGCGGATTGTCGAACAGGCTGACGGCGCTCGCCTCGAACGACTTGCGCGAGACGATCTTGAGCCCCTTCGCATTCATCGGCAGCGCGAAGGAGACCGCATAATCCTCCTCGCCGGGACGCAGCGGCTGGAGATTGGCGACGAACACCTCGTTGGCGACGATCGTGCTCGTCCCCAGCATCTTGGCGCCGCGCACCGTGATGCCTTCGCCATCCTCGTCGACGACGCGCATGATCACATCGTCGGCCACCTGCTCAGATGTCGAAAGCCCGCGATTCACCTGCGGATTGATGATGACATAGGTCAGGAACAGGTCGTTATCGCGTGCATATTCGAAATAGTCGGCGAGATTGCGCGCACCGCCCTCGTCATAGGCCTGCAACCGCGCAAGCCCTGCATATTGCCCCGCCAGCGCCGATGCGACATGATCGGGCGAGCGGCCGAGAAAGCCGCCGTGCAGCTCCGCCCAGCGCGTCAGCGCGTGGCGGCGAACGACCATTTCCTCATAATCGGCGGGCAATTGCCACGACCGCCCCACCCGCCGGCCCGAACTGGGCGAAACAAAGGTCATCGCCTCCAGATTGGCGGGATCGGCCTGATAATCGTAAAGCGCCGCCGCCGAGCGCACGATGTTGCGAAAGGCGGGATGGACGGTGACATCCTCCACCCGTTCGCCGTCGAGATAGACTGCGCGACCGTCCCTCAGGCTCGCGATATGGTCCGCCCCGGTCTTTACGCCCCTGTTCATATGCTCTCCTGAAGAATCCTGATGCGTGTGATGGCGGTCAGGCCGATGCCGGCGCGGAAAGCGCGCCATATCCGCCGCCGAAGAAGATCAGCGGATGCGCATCGGCGCGGTATCCGCAGGCGACGAGCCGGGCGACGAACAGCGTGTGCGTGCCCGCTTGATGCTCAGCCTCGGTATCGAGGATCATCCATGCCAGCGCATCGGACAGCAGCCCGACGCCGCAGCGCTCCTCGAAAGCGGGCAGATAGCCGTCGACGGGCCGGCCGGCGAAATGATTGGAGACATGGCGGTGCCCCTCCGCCAGCACGCTGACGCCGAACCGCCGCGCCGCGACCAGCCGGTCGTGCATCCGGCAGCCGCGCGCCAGCGAGACCAGGCCGAGCGCGGGCTCGAGCGAGACCGAAGTGAAGGAATTGGCGGTCATGCCGTGGACCGCATCCCCCGCGCCGCACGTCACCACGGTGACGCCGCTGGCGAAGCGGCCGAACATCGCGCGCAGGAAATGCTGATCGGGCAGCGCCCCCCCCTGCTCCATCGACTCGCTCATCTTCCGCTCCCCAATGATTTTAAACTTTGTAGAATATCTTTGTTACAAAGTAAATATCATTCTTCAATGCGCCGCACCGCTGAAATCGGCGGGAATGCGGCATGCGGCGACGCGCGGCATGCGTGTGGGTGCGGGCGTGTTGCGGCTGCGCCCGACGAAACGGGCGACGCCGGCGGAGATCACCGCCCCGATCGCGGCGGGATCGCCATTGGCGAGCGCATCGAGCGCGGTGTTGCTGGTCGCGCCCAGCGGTGCATCGAGGATCAGCAGATCGGCCGCACGGCCGGGCTTGAGATGCCCGCAATCGAGCCCGTAGACATCGGCGACATTGCCTGTGGCCGCGGCGATGAACCATTCGGGCGGCATGTCGGTCAGCGCCGCCAGGTTCATGATCGTGTACATCATGCCCAGGGGCATCACCCCGGTGCCCGTCGGCGTGTCGGTCGCGATCAGGAAGCGCGCGAACGCGTCATGCGCCTTCACCGTCTGCGCGCAGAGGATGGCGGTGCGCAGATTGCCGGCGGTGCAGACCTGCAGCGCGATGTCGCTTTCCAGCGTCAGCCGCTCATATTCGGCATCGGGCAGCGCCACCGGCCCGCCATTGACGTGGAAGGAGACGTGCGGGCGCATCGCCAACAGGTGATCGGCGCGGATCGGCGAGGATCCGGGAATCGACGCGCCGCCGGTGTGGACGGTGGTGATCATGCCCGCCTCGCGCGCCCAGGCCACCATCGGCGCATAATCGAACGGCGTCGCGAAACCGCCGAAACCGGCCTTGGCGAGCCAGACACCCTTGGCGCGCAACTCGATAAAATCCTCGCGCGTCAGGTCCGGCTCCAGGATCACCGAGCCGGCATGGACGCGCATCCCGCCGGGACGATAATTCTCGAAACATTTGAACGCGGCCACCGCGAGCGCCTTCACGCCCTCCGGATCCTTCGGCCGACCGGGTACATGGACCTCGCTCGCCGAAATACTCGTCGTCGTGCCGCCGTGCAGATAGCTTTCGAGGAAACCGACGGACTTCTGGCGTGGCGTATAGTCGCCAAAGGTGTTGTGGACCTGGCTGTCGATGAAGCCCGGGCAGACGGTGCCGCCCATCGCATCGATCACCAGATCCGCCGCCTCGACCTCCGCCGCCGTGGCGGTGCCGATCCGTGCGATCCGATCCCCTTCGGTCAGGATCACGTCGCCCGCCGCGAAAGGATCGCGCCAGCAGCCCGTCACGATCGTGCCGATATTGACGACGACGATGCGGGTGGCCGCCGCGCTCACCTCAGCCCGTCCCGGCCCTCGGCCTGATCGCGCGAGATGCCGCCGACGCGGTGATTGAGCCGCCCGCGGCTGGCGAAGCAACAGATGATCGCCATTTCGTCGGGGCGTGGCGCCGAATGCAGCGTGACCGTCATCGCATCATAATGCGACCGCACGAACAGCGCGTCCTTATAGGCCAGCGGGATGTCGATCGAACTGCCCATGCCGCCGACCTTGGTGGCCGAGGATATCCAGGCGGTGCCGCCGCCCACCGCCTGGCGCAGCACGTCGCCATAAACGGTGGTCAGCATGGCGACGCCATGTTCCTGTTCGCCGGCGACGCCGACGATCGCGCCCTTGCCATAGCTTTCGATCGGCAGCCCGCCCATCAGCGAGACGCCGGTCGCGGCGATCTCCGCCCCCACCGCAGTGCTCGCCGCGATCAGATCGGACAGGTCGTCCTGATAGGGGCGCCCGGCGAACGGGTTGTGGACGACGGCAGCGACGGCGACCTTGCGCAGCGGCGCATCCGCTCGGCACCCGGCCTCGAAACGCGCTTCGTCGATGAAGCTGAGAATTCTGACGACGTCCATGTGAATCACCCTTTCCAACCGGTCTCCCTGCTTATTTAGCTCTGTTACAAAGCTAGTCAATAAACCTTTCTTGGAACTTGAAACCGAACGCGATCGCGCAGCCGCTGACGCAATCCCGAAAGAGAGTCCGCCATGCCGGGCGATTGCGGGCGATTCCGGTTGCGCGCCCCTGGGGTGCGTGCCCCATGTGCCCGCATTCAGGCATCACAGTCGGAGAAGGCGCATGCAGGTCGCGCGGCTAGGCTATCTCGGAATCGCAACCAACAGGCTCGACGCGTGGCGGACGCTGGCGACCGACATATTGGGCGCGGAGATCGACGAGCGCACGGAGCGCGGCGCGCGAACGCTGGCGCTCAGGCTCGATACGCATCCCTATCGCTATCTGCTGATCGAGAGCGATGACGAGACCCCGCCTTTCGCGGGCTGGGAAGTCGACGATGCCGCCAGCTTCGATGCGCTGGCCGAAAGGCTGCACGCGGCCGGCGCCGAGCCGGAGGCTGCCGGCCCCGCCGAATGCGCCGCGCGCGGCGTCGCCGGGCTGCTGCGCTTCCGCGATCCGGACGGCTATCCCAACGAACTTTATCACGGCGCGATCCCGGGCACCGCGCCGGCGCTGCCGCATGGCGGCTTCGTCACCGGCGAACTCGGCATCGGCCATGTCATGCGCCACTGCGCGCATTATCCCGAAGCCGTCGCCTTCTACCGCGACGTGCTGGGCCTGCGCACATCGGACAAGATCGTGTGGGACGGCGCCGATGCCACCTTCATGCGCTGCAATCCCCGCCATCACAGCCTGGCGCTGATCAACGAGTGCCTGGGCATGGCATCGGGCGACACCAACCACATCATGTTCGAGATGCGGGTGCTGGAGGATGTCGTCACCGCATACGACCGTGTCCTCGCGCGCGGCGATCCGCTGATCATGACATTGGGCCGCCACAGCAATTGCCGGACCATATCCTTCTATTTCGTCGGCCCGTCGGGCTTCGGCATCGAGATCGGCCACGGCAGCACGCTGGTCGAGGACGAAGGCGCATGGGCCGTCCGCGAATACGACACCACCAAGATCTGGGGACACTTGCTGCCCCATGAACGCCTGAAGGAGTTGATTTGATGGAGACCATTGCAACGATCGACCGCGCCGGCCGCATCGTCGAGATGCCCGCCGGAAACGCGATCGAGCGCAGCCGGCCCGAAAGCCGCTATCTCGATGCCGGCGGCATCATGACCCATTATGTCGAGATGGGCGAAGGCATGCCCACCATCTTGATTCATGGCGGCGGCGCGGGCGCGGACTGCTGGGGCAATTGGCGGATATCGATGCCGCTGTTCGCGGAGCGCTGCCGCGCGATCGCGATCGATCTGGTCGGCTTCGGCCGCAGCGACGTGCCCGATCCCGCGCGCTTCGCCTATTCGCAGGACGATCGCGACCGCCAGCTTGCCGAATTCATCGTCGCCCTTGGCGCCGGCCCGGTGAACCTGGTCGGCAATTCGACCGGCGGCCTTACCTCGATCGGCGCGGCGCAACTCGTGCCCGAACTGGTCAACAAGGTGATCCTGATGGGCAGCGCCGGGATCGAGACCGGCATCATCACCCCGCTCAAGGCGCTGACCGAATATGACTTCACCGAACAGGGCATCAGGCGGATCATCGGTTCGCTCGCCAACCCCGCTTTCACGGTCAGCGACGATCTCGTCGAATATCGCCATCGCCTGTCGGTCGATCCGGAGACGCGCAAGGGCTATTCGGCATTCATGGGCTGGATCGGTTCGCAGGGCGGCCTGCACCGGCCGGAGGAATTCATCGCGGCGCTGAAGCATGAAACGCTGGTCTTCCACGGCAAGGACGATGCGGTCGTACCGGTGGAAAGCGCCTATCGCCTGCTCGAACTGATCGAGAACAGCGCGGGCTACATCATGCCGCATTGCGGGCATTGGGCCATGATGGAATATCCGGAAGCCTTTGCACGCCACTCGCTGCGCTTCCTGTTCGACGATTGATCCCATCTGCCGGTTCCCGGACCGGCCGCCTTCCGCTATCGGACGGCGATCACCGGACCGGGAACCGCGAACGACGCATGGACATGACCATCCCCGACACGGCCGAGGCGCTGCGCGCCCGGCTGACCGAACAGGGCGTCGCCCTGCCTTGCGAAGACGCCGAAGCGGTCTGGCGCGACTGGCAGGTGATCCTGACCTTCCGCGACGCGATGCGCGAACAGGACGCGGCGGAGCGCCGGCCATGACCAATGCCGCCGTCGAAGCCGCGATCGCCCGGCTGCCGGAGGCGGCTGCCAATGGCTGGCTCGCGCGTCCGATCGCGCCGGTCGAGGCCAAGACGTCCGGCACCGGACCGCTTGCCGGGCTGCCCTGGTTCTCCAAGGACCTCTTCGCGGTCGAGGGGCTGACGACGGTCGCCGCATCGAAGGCGCTGGCCGACGATCCGCCGGCCGAGCGAGATTCCTTCGCGGTCGCGCGGCTGCGCGAAACCGGCGCGGCGCTGATTGGCACCACCAACATGGATTCGCTTGCCTATGGCTTCGTCTCGCGGACCGAGCTTTACGGCACCGCGCTCAATCCGCATGACCCGACCCGGTTGTGCGGCGGATCGTCGGGCGGATCGGCAGCGGTCGTGGCCGCAGGCATCGTGCCCTTCGCGCTCGGCACCGATACCAGCGGTTCGGTCCGCGTTCCCGCCGCCTTGTGCGGCGTCATCGGCGTCAAGCCCAGCCTGGGACGCTTCAGCAAATCGGGCGTGCAGACGCTTTCACCCAGCCTGGACCATGTCGGTTTCTTCGCCGACACGCTCGATCGCGCCCGCCAGGTCTATGACGTGCTCGACGCACCCGACCCGGACGATGCCGAACAGCGCCGGTTCGCCGACAGTGATCCGGCGGCGCCGCGCAAGATCGGGCTGCTCGGCGGGCATTTCGCGGACAATATGGAGCCGGTGATCGCCGAAGCGATCGGCGAAGCCGCGCATGCGTTCGACGCAGAACCCGTCGAAGCCCCGCTCAGCAGGCGCGCCCGCGCGGCGGCCTATACGATCGTCGCGGCGGAAGCCGCGCGGACGCATGCCGAACGGCTGCGCACGCGGCGCCACCTGTTCGATACCGCGATCCGCGACCGGCTGACCGCCGCCCTGCTGATCCCCGACGCCTGGATCGCCGAAGCGCGTGCCGTCGGCGCTGCGTACACCGCCGAGTTCGATGCCTTGTTCGAACGCTTCGACATGCTGATCGCGCCGACCGTGCCCTGCCTGGCGCCCCCGGCCGAGGACGCGCTGGCGATGCTGCCGGGAACCAATATTCCCCTGCGTGCCGCGCTTGGCCTCTACACCCAGCCGATCTCGCTGCTGGGGCTGCCGGTGATCACCGTGCCGCTGGCGACCTCGACCGGATTGCCGACGGGCATCCAGTTGATCGGGCCGATGGGCGGCGAAGCGCGGCTGTTCGCCGCCGCCGCGCGGCTGATCGAAGGATGCCGGATCGCGGCAGCGGCTGCCGGAACCCGTTAGCGCTGCCAAAAGCCATCGCGCTAAATCCCGGGCATTGCCCAAGGGAGCAGCGCCATGACAGAGCCAGAGCATCGTGCGGAAAAGTGGGAACCGGTTTTCCGCGAAGACGATGCGACCACAAACATCCAGAACGGGTTGCGCCATCCAAAGATCGCGCAACCCGTTCTGGCCGCGATCAATAGCTATCGGCCGGGCACGATCCCGCCCAATTTCGACGGGCCGTCCGACCATACAGATTTGCGCGAAGCCGTTCTCGAACGCGTGCTCGATCGGTTCGGCTTCTCGACCCGCCCGGATCCGACGCGCGAGACGCTCGACGCGATCGTCAAGCAATGGTCGCGGCAGATCGGCTACGACAATGTGCTGAAGCGCATTTATATCGTCGAGCGCCAGACCGGCGCGTTTCCGTCGCAGGATCCGAACGAATTCTTCTCAGCCTGGCTGGAGCACGGCGTGGCCGCCGGCTGCTGGCCATCCGCCGAGGCGATGTACGGCCTGCTCGCATTGCTCGGCTTCCGCGTCTCACGGCTGGCGGGCACCATGCCCGAAGTCCCCGATCCGCTGCTGCCCGCGCATGGCGGGCTCAACGTCACCATCGACGGGCGTATCTATCGCGCCGACCCCAGCTTGGGAGCCGAAGCCGCGCTGCCGCTGATCCCTGGCGAACGCACCGCGCAGAAAAGCCAGGCGCACGGCATCTGGTGCGAGGGCGATGGCGTGGTCTGGTGGCGACCCGGTCATATGCGCAACCCGCTGTCGACAGTGATGTGGCTGGAGGATCTGAGCCCCGCATTCTATGCCTATCGCAACGAGGCGACCAAGGCCTTCAGCATCTTCAATCACTCGCTGTATGTCCGCAAGAATCGCGACGATGGCGTGCTCACCTTCGGGCGTGGCGCGCTGATCACGGTCGATCCACTGGGCAATCTCTCCGCAACGCCGGTCGATCCCACGGACGCGCCGTCGATCCTGGTCGAACGACTCGGCCTGTCCGAAGCGATCGCCGCGCGCGTGCCGATCGCCGACGATGACGGGGCCGGCTTCGCATGAGTGCGCCGTGCAAGGTCGAAGAGGTGCGCATCACGCTCGCCCCCCGCGTCGAGCGCGACTGGAGCCATCTCGTCCAGCCCGATCGTATCCATCAATCACTCTACACCGATCCGGCGCTGTTCCCGCACGAGATGACCAAGCTGTTCGGAGGGCTGTGGACCTATCTCTGCCACGAAAGCGAGCTGCCCGCAGCCAACGCGTTCAAACGCGTCCGCCTGGGCCTGCGCCCCGTGGTGATGACGCGAGACAAGGGCGGCACCATCCATGGCCTGTTCAACCGCTGCGCGCACCGCGCCGCCACCATCTGCCAGGAGGATACTGGCGCCGCCGCGCGCTTCACCTGCCCCTATCATGGCTGGACCTATGCCAATGACGGGCGGCTGATCGGCGTGCCGTTCGACGAAGGCTATGGCGATGCGTTCGACAAGTCGCTGCACGGCCTGCGCCGGATTCCGCGTATCGAGGCCTATCGCGGCTTCGTCTTCGGTACGCTCAACCCCGACATGCCTTCGCTCGCCGATCATCTCGGCACCGCGACCGAACTGATCGACGAGTTCATCGGCCGCGCGCCGGGCGGCGAGATCGTGCTGGGCGCCGGATCGTTCCGCGGTGTCTTCGGCGGCAACTGGAAGCTCGTCTTCGACAATGCCGCCGACGGCTATCATCCAGCCTTTTCGCACCGTTCGATCATGGACATGACGCGGATCCGCAACGGCGGCGACAAGGGCGGACGCCATTTCGCGACCAATCCCGACACTTCGCCGATGTATTGCAAGGCCTATCCCAACGGCCACGGCCTGCTGCACCAGCGACCGGGCATGGGCAATTCCTTATGGGATCGCGTCCGCCCAACACCGGGATCGGAAGCGCAGGTGACGAGCCTGGTCGCGCGGCTGGGTGAGGACGGCGCCCGCGCCGCGCTGGAGGGCGTGCCAGGCGGTGGGATCAATCTCAACATCTTCCCCAATCTGCTGCTGATCGGCAATCAGGTGCAGGTGGTCGAGCCGCTGGCGCATGATCGCACCCAGCTCACCTGGTATGCGACGACGCTGAAAGGCGCCGAGCCCGAGGTCAACCAGTTGCGCATGCGCGTCGCCGAGGATTTCCCGGTCCTGGGCGAGACCGATGATCTGGAGATGTTCGAGCGCTGCTGGGAAGGCATGCGCGCCGAGGAAGCCGAATGGGTGCTGTGCGGGCGCGGCAGCCACCGCGCCGATGCCGACACGCTCGATCCGGTGACCGGCGTGCGCACCGTACCGCCCACCGACGAAGCGCCGATGCGCAATTTCTATCGGCACTATGCCAATGTCATGTCCGGGGAGACCAAGCTTGTCGTCGCTTGAAAAGGGCCCGCAATTCGCGCGCTATCTCGATGATGCGCTCTACGACAGACTCGCGGGGATGCATGGAGAACTGGCGGGCCGTCCGCCCATGGACGATGCCACGCTACGCTTCGAGGCGGAGTCGTTCCTGAACCATGAGGCGCGGCTGCTCGACACGCGCGATTTCAGCGCCTGGCTCAGCCTGTTCGCGGAGGAACTGGTCTACTGGCTGCCGCAGGACGAGGCTTCCGATCCGCGCGGATCGGTCAGCCTGTGGCTCGACGACCGACGCCGGCTGGAGGATCGGCTCGTGCGCTTCGGCACCGGCTTCGTCTACAACCAGATCCCGCATCGCCGGCTGCGCCGCTGCATATCGAATATCGAGGCCTGGCAGGACGGCCTGGAACGGCGCATCCTCAGCAACCAGATCGTCTTTGAACATCGCAAGGGGCATGGTGTTCAGCAGCATGTCGCGCTGGTCGATCATGTGCTGCGCCGTGAGGATGGTCGGTGGAAGATCGCGATCAAGCGTGCGCTGCTGATCAACGGGCTGGATGGCTATGACATCCCCACCTTGTTGTGACGCTTCCTGACCACCCAAATCTTCTTATCATTCCCGCGAACTCGGGAATGACAAAGGGAGGACCCCTACCCCCGCCGCAACGTCTCCGCCGGCGACGCGCCGAAACGGCGGCGGTAGAGGCTGGCGAAGCTGCTCAGGTGATGGAAGCCCCAGTGATTGGCGACCGAGGTCACGGTCGCGCCCGGTGCGCGTTGCGCCAGATCCTGGCGGGCGCGCTCCAGCCGCAAATTGCTGAAATAGGCCATCGGGCTCGCGCCCCTGAAATCGCGGAAACCGTTGGTGAGCGATCGCCCGCTGACCCCAGCATGCGCCGCGATCTCGTCGAGCGTCAGAGGACGTTGCAGATTGGCGTGCATATAGGCTTCGGCGCGCCGCACATAATGGGGCGCCGCCGGCGAAACCGGCGGGTTGACCAGCGCATGATGACTGCCCGACTGGCCGATCAGCAAGGTCGTCATCACCAGCCGCGAAAGCTGGCCGATCCCGGCCGAAGTGGTGCACAGCCCCGCCGGCGAAAGCGCGTCGGCATCGATATAGCGCAGCAGCGACACCAGCCGCTGGCCGGCGGGCGTGGACAGATCGAGTTCCGCGTCGAAATCGATCTGGCGCTGGAGCGGCAGCCCGGTCAGTTCCTGATAATGGCTCTCCAGCGCCGCCTTGGCGATCTTGATGCCGAGCACTTCGCTGTCCTCGCGCCAGCGGAAACGCGCCGGCCGATCGGGCAGGCAGATCGCGGCGCGGTGGCCGCCCACCGACAGGGCGCGATCCTTGAAGGCGATGTCGCAGGCGCCGCCGATATTGATGTGGACAATATAGAAGGTTCCGAACGGGCCCGGATCGATCAGCACATCGGCGCCGTAGCGCAGATAGAAGATCGAGACCTCGCCCAGCGCGATCTGGTTCATCCGGCTGTCAACCTGACGCTGCCCGCCGGTGAAGCGGAGCGCGTGGCTTTTCAATTGCCGGCCGATCAGTTCGCGCGCCTCGCCCGGATCGCGGGTGGCGAGTACCGGCCGGGTCTCCAGTGGCAAGTGGCCCTGCGGAAACATCTTCCCCTCCTTGCTGGCCGCCTGACGGCCGCGTGAAATGTGAACCAGGAAGCGTCGAACTTAAACAGCCAAATTTAACTTTGCAAGAAAGCTATTTTAGATATGAATATCGATGCCGCGATCACCTTCATGCAGCGCGACATGCCGGGGGAGAATGCGGGGCTGGATGATCTCCGGCGATGGGTCGACGGACTCGGCGCGGGATCGATCGCGCCCGACCATGTGCATCACGAGGCCGTTATCGGCGGCGTACCGGTCGCGCATTTCCGTCCCCCGAACAGCACGGCGGCCGACGCCGTGCTTTATCTGCATGGCGGCGCCTATATGGCGGGGTCGGCGGCGTCGCATGGTGCCCTTGCCGCCTCGCTGGCCGTGGCGACCGGCGCCGAAGTGCTGCTGCCGCTATACCGGTTGGCGCCGGAGCACCCCTTCCCCGCCGCGCTCGACGATGTGACCGCCGTCTATCGAGATCTGGTCGCGGCCGATCGCCGGGTCAGCCTGGCCGGAGATTCCGCGGGCGGCGGGCTCGCGCTGGCACTCGCGCTCGATATCAGGGACCGGGACGAAACGATGCCCGCCAGCCTGTCACTGATCTCGCCATGGACGGATATGACGTTGAGCGGAGGATCGATGACCCAGCGTGCCGCGATCGACCCGATGGTCACCGAAGACGCACTGCGGGCCGCCATCGTCAGCTATGCGGCGGGTCGGCCGCCAACAGACCCCTGCCTTTCCCCGCTTTTCGCCGGTCTCGATGGCTTGCCGCCGATGCTGATCCAGGTGGGCGAACGCGAGCGACTGCGCGACGATGCCGCGCGTCTGGTCGAAAAGGCGTGCGCCGCCGGATGCGCAGCCGATTATCGAGAATGGCCGGACATGATCCATGTCTGGCACCTGTTCGGTCGCTACCTTCCCGAAAGCGGGCAGGCGATCGCCGAACTGGCCACGCATATCCGCCGCCACGCGCCGGCCTGACCGGCCATTCCACGCTTCAAAGCGCGAAGCGGGAGGTCATGTCCGCAAAGCACGCGATCCGATCTTCGCTCTAACCCTCCCGCCGCAGCGCGCAGGCAGGAGAAGCAGCGATGGACATGGAGATCGGCATCGAGAATTGGCCGATGCACACCCCGTTCCGCATTTCTGGCATGACCTTCACCGATGCCGAACTGCTCGTCGTCCGGCTGCGCGACGGCGCAGCGGTCGGGCGCGGCGAGGCATGCGGCGCCTATTATCGCGGCGACGGCCCCGATCGGATGCGCGACATGGCGGAATCAGTGCGGGCGGTGATCGAGGCGGGCGCGAACCGGCATGACCTTCAATCGCTGCTGCCCGCATGCGGCGCCCGCAACGCGCTCGACTGCGCCATGTGGGAACTGGAAGCGCGACGGGTCGGCCGCCCGGTCTGGGCTCTGGCCGGCCTTTCGGAAGCAAGGCCGCTGCCCACCGTCTTCACCATCGGCGTCGACACGCCGAATGCCATGGCGCTGCGCGCGAAGGCGATGACCCATGCGACCGCGATCAAGCTCAAGCTTTCGGGCGATGGCGAGGACGCCGCCCGTATCCGCGCGGTGCGCGCGGAACGGCCCGACGCGTGGCTGGCCGTCGACGGCAATCGCGGCTTTTCGATCGACACCATCAATGCGCTGATGCCAGAACTCGACGCGGCGTGTGTCGCGCTGATCGAGCAGCCGCTGGCGATCGGCGCCGAAGCAGACATGGCCGGCCTCGACGGATCGATCGCCACCGCAGCGGACGAAAGCGTTCAGGACATCGAGAATCTCGAGGGGCTGATCGGCCTGTTCAACATCGTCAACATCAAGCTCGACAAATGCGGGGGCCTCACGCACGCGCTGGCGATGGAGCGGCGTGCCCGCGCCCTCGGTTTCGGCGTGATGGTGGGAAATATGACGGGCACCTCCTGGTCGCAGGCCCCGGCCTTCATCCTCGGCCAACGCTGCGACTATCGCGATCTCGACGGCCCCACCTTTCTGGCGGCGGACCGCGATCCGGCGCTCTGGTATGCGGAGGGCATGGTCCATTGTCCCGAAACCGTCTGGGGCGGGCCGCACTGATCGCGGATGTACCGATATGAGAAGCCATTGATCCCGATTGTAAAGATCGACGCGGCTGCCGGTTTATCGCAGACGAGGAATCCGAACGATGGAGATGAAGACAATCATGGATGCGCACACCGTTTCCGTCAGCGATGCGGACGCCTTTTCGATCGGCCGATTCGATGCGCATGGGCAGGCCGCGCTCGCGGCGTCGGGTGACGTTTCCACCCGCGAACTCGTAGAGGCCGCGATCCTGCGGATCGAAAAGCTCGATCCCATCCTCAACGCGATCACCTTTCGCGACTATGACCGCGCGCGCCAACGCTCCGCCATGGCGGAAGGGCCGATGGCCGGCGTTCCCTGGTTGATCAAGGAGGGCCTGGACTATCCAGGCATGCCGAGCCGCGCCGGTTCGCGCTCGAGGCGCGATGCCGGGCCGGGCACGATCGCCTTCGATTACAGCAAGGCGTTCGACGCGCAGGGCATCGTCGCGCTCGGCAAGACCAGCGCGCCCGAATTCGGCCTGTTGCCGACCACCGAACCGCTCCTGTACGGCCCGACGCGCAATCCCTGGGCGCTGGACCGTTCGCCGGGCGGATCATCGGGCGGTGCGGCCGCGGCGGTAGCATCGGGCATGGTGCCGCTGGCCCATGCCGCCGATGGCGGCGGATCGATCCGCATTCCGGCAAGCTGTTGCGGGCTGGTCGGCATGAAACCGGGACGCGGCGGCAACCTGCGCGCGCGCGACCAGCATATCATCGACGACCTGCTCGCCTGCGATACGCTGCTTTCCCGATCGGTGCGCGACGTCGCCTGGGCGACTGCCATCGGCGCCGGGCGGCCCCAAGGCGTCACCGGCCCCGACAAGCGCCGACTGACCATCGCCGTGATCGCTGAATCGCTCGACGGCACGGCGCCATCGCCTGACGTGGCCGATGTGCTGGAACGCGCGGCGGCGCTGTGCGGCGCACTTGGCCACACCATCGTCGTCCGCGCGATGCCGGTCGACGGCGCCGCGATTGCCGCCGCGTTCAGGACGATCTGGGGTTTCCTGGCGCGCGACGTCGCCGCGACCACGATCGCGCGCATCGGCGCGGATGAAGCCGAAAGCCTGCTCGAACCCTGGACGCTCGACCTCGCCCGCTGGAGCGCCGGAATCACGCTCGACGACGTCGACGCGATGTACCGTCAGGTCGGCGCGGCGGCGGCGGCCATGGCCGAATTCTTCATGCAGCACGACGTCATCCTCTCCCCCGTGCTCCGTCATCCGGCGGTCCGCATCGGTGATCTGGCGCCGAGCTGCGCATTCGAAGCGCTGATGCCACGGATGTTCGATTACGTGTCCTACACGCCACTGCACAATCTCAGCGGCAATCCGGCGATCTCGCTGCCGCTTTTCACACCGGCGGACGGCGTGCCGATCGGCAGCATGTTCGCCGCCGCGCGCGGACAGGAAGACCTGCTGCTCGCCCTTGCCTATGAACTGGAAGCGGCGGCCCCCTGGGCGGATCGATGGCCGACGCATTCGATCGCTGGGCTGGCGCCTTCATCCGGCGCGTCATAGAGCATTGGCGGTATGGGCATGGACGATCTACGCGCGCTTCACGAGCGCAACGGCCCCGATTTCGATCCTGGGAAAATGATCGATGCGCGCGAACGGACGCGCGCCGCGATCGATGCGATCGCGCAAGGCGTCGCACCGGGCATGGCGGAGGAGCATGCACAGGCGCATGCGCGCGCTGTCCTCAAGGCGATGGGGCTGCTGCGCGGCTGGCACGGCATAAAGCTCCGCTTCGGGCGGAACACGCTGAAGACCTTCAGCGAAGCCTCCGAGCCCGCGACGGTGCTGAGCGCGAACGACATCTTCTTCATCGATATCGGCCCGGTCTGGCAGGGTTATGAAGGCGATGGCGGCGACACCTTCGTCATCGGCGACGATCCTGACATGCGGCGCGCGGCGATCGATGTGCGCGCGATCTTCGACACGTCGCGCGAACGCTGGCTTGCCGACGGGTTGAGCGGCGCCGATCTCTACCGCTTCGCATCGACCGAAGCCGAGCGGCGCGGCTGGCGCCTCAATCTCGACATGTCCGGCCACAGGCTGTCGGATTTCCCGCATGCCGTGAAGCATGACGGCGCATTGATCGACAGCGGCTTCTCCCCCTCGCCCGGTCTTTGGGTGCTCGAAATCCAGATCCGCCATCCCGAGCGCCCGTTCGGCGCCTTTTTCGAGGACTTGCTGCTCGGCTGAGGTCGCGGCGATCGACTGTGGCCAAAGCGACACGGCGGGCGCGCATCGTTCGCCGTGCTGACACCGGGCGCATCTTAACGATTGCACTTCGCCCTGAAATCCCGAACAATTCGGCATCCTCCTCAAGGAGAATGCCGCTTATGGCGCCAGTCAAGGTCGACCCCGAAAAGCTTTTCGAATTCGCGGACGAACAACGCTTCAACGACTGGCTGAGCAAGCATCACGACACCGCCGACGAGGTCTGGATCCGGATCTACAAGGCCGATTCCGGCCTGGCGACGATCACTCCGAAACAGGCGATCGACGTGGCCTTGTGCTGGGGCTGGATCGACGGGCTGCGCAAAGGGCTCGACGACACCAGCTTTCTGCAACGCTATACGCGGCGCCGGCCGCGCAGCATCTGGAGCAGGATCAACGTCGACAATGTCGCGCGGCTGATCGAAGAAGGCCGGATGACCGAGCATGGCCTGGCGCAGGTCGAGGCAGCGAAGGCCGATGGCCGCTGGGATCGCGCCTATGAAAGCGGCCAAGCGATGACGATCCCGGAGGATCTGCAGGCGGCGATCGATGCCGATCCCGCCGCCAGGGAGATGTTCGCCCGGCTGAACGCACAGAACCGGTTCGCGCTGGCCTTCCGAACGCGCAATATGAAGACCGCTACGGGCCGTGCCAAGAAGATCGAGACGTTTGTGCAGATGCTCCGGCGCGGCGAAACCATCTATCCACAGAAGAAGAACTGACGCGGAGGCTGCGCGACCGCAGGCATGGTGACGCCCGGCGATCGCGCAGCAAATCCAGTCAGGCGGCAGCCATGGCCGGCGGCGTTCCGTCCTTCTCGGTCGCCCGGCCGTTCCCCGGCCGCTCGCCCACGCGCGCCAGATAGGCATCGAGCTTCTCGCTCACCGGCACATGCTGCCGCGCCCAGCCCAGGCTGCTACCGACCATCACATCCACCGCCGTAAAGCGATCGCCCATCAGATAGGCTCCCTGCTCCAGCGCACCGAACAATCGAGCGATCGCAGCGTCATAGCGCGCTTTCGCCATCGCATCGCTTGCGATCTCGCCGCTGATGGCGCTCCACAGCACGGGCTCCAGCTCGCCCGCGACCCATGCCAGCCAGGTCAGATAGGCGCCACGCTCCGCGGAGCCGATCGGCGCGCCGAGCCCGGCCTCGGGAAACAGATCGGTCAGATAAAGCGCGATGGCGAGCGACTCGGTGACAAGCACATCGTCGTGTCTGAGCGCCGGAACCTTGCCGTCGGGGTGCGGATTGCCCGGATCACGTGCGCCCGATCCGTCGCGGCGGAGAATGTCGCAATAGCGGATCTCATAATCGACACCCAGTTCCTCGAGCAGCCAGACCAGCCGGCCCGAGCGCGACCAGGGAGCGTGGAACAATGTCAGCATGGCGATTCTCCGTGTTCAGCCGGCGGCGGGATGCGGCGGCCATGGGGATTGACTACTGACATACTGCTGACAGCATGATGTCAGCAGCGGTGAGATAAGAGGAAAAGATGAGGCGTGCCGACCGACTGTTCCAGATCATCCAGATCCTTCGCCGGACGACGCGGCCGATCACCGCGGAAACAATCGCCACCGAACTCGAGGTCACGAAGCGCACCGTCTATCGCGACATCGCGACACTGATGGGCCAGCGCGTGCCGATCCGTGGAGAAGCGGGATTGGGCTATGTGCTCGACGGCGGCTTCGACATGCCGCCGCTGATGCTGACCTCCGACGAGATCGAGGCGGCGGTGCTCGGCGCGCAGTGGGTTGTGGCGCGGGGCGATCCGGCGCTGGCGCGCGCGGCGCGCGACCTGATCGCCAAGATCGCCGCGACCGTGCCCGAGCAATTGCGACCGGTCATACTCGAGCCCGCCGTTGTCGTCCCACCGGTCTGGGACCGGGTGGCGGAGTCGATCGACATGGCCGCGATCCGCGCATCGATCCATGCCGGCCGCAAGCTCGGCATCGCCTATCGCGACCGCGACGACCAGGAGAGCCAGCGGACGATCTGGCCCTTCCTGATCGGCTATCGCGAAACCACGCGCATGCTTGTCGCCTGGTGTGAGTTGCGCGAGGATTTCCGAATGTTCAGGACCGACCGGGTGTCGACGCTGGAGTTTCTGGACGAACGCTATCCAACACGTCCGGCGCAGCTTCGTGCGCGCTGGTACGCGTTCATGCAGGCTCGTCGCCAGGAGTTGGACGAAACGGCCTGATCGCGGCCGAGGCCAGGTTGAATTCGTCCTATTTTGGACAAACAATATCCGCTCAGGACGGTTTCAACTTTAGACCCAATTGCGAAACCGAACGCGCCTGATAGAGATTGGATGGGGCAAAGAGGCGACACAGATGAAATCGGACGAACCCACGCTCGGCGACCTTCTGCGCGGATTGCGCAAGCGCAACGGCTGGACGGTGAAGGAAATGAGCGACAAGAGCGGCATTCCGCTCTCGACGTTGTCGAAGGTCGAGAATGGACGGCTGACGCTCAGCTACGACAAGCTGCAGCAGTTGAGCCGGCGCCTCAAGATCCGCATGTCGGAACTCTTTGCCGAGGGCGATGTCGAAACCGGCGCCCAACCCGCCTTCACCGCGCGCCGCAGCGTCGGCAAGCTCGATCGCGCGATCCGTGTGAACACCAGCAATTACGATTATCGCTATCTCTGCACCGAACTGCGCCAGAAGCGGATGATCCCGATCGTCATCCGCGTCCGCGCCAAATCGATGGTCGAGTTCGACGGCCTCGTCCGCCATCCTGGCGAGGAATTCACCTATGTCCTCAAGGGCCGGGTGGTCGTTCACACCCAGTTCTACGATCCCGTCGTGCTTGAGGAAGGCGAATCCATCTATCTCGATTCGAGCATGGGCCATGCCTATCTCGCCGCCGAAGATTGCGACGAGGCGATCGTGCTCGGCGTCTGCTCCAGCGCTGACGAGGATCTGCTCGATTCGCTGCTTGGCCAGCACGACGAGTCCGACATTACCCGGTGACGACGGTGCCGGCACGCTACGGCGCCAAATCAGGGAAGTTTTGAACGCTATTCACCCCGTATCGGGTCGGCGCGTTGATGTCTCGTCGACCGAAGCTCAGGTCAGTCCATGTTCCGGCGGAATATCGGACATCGGCCCTTCGGGCCGCTGCACCAGCAGGTCCGCGCTCACGCCGCTCTCATATCGCGCCAGCAACTGATCCGGATCATAGTCGATGCCGATCGGATTCGCGTCGAACGCCTCACTGGACATGAACGCGTTCGCTTCCTCGACCGTGCCGCAATCAACCTGGAATTCCATCCTGTTGCCATCGGGATCGCGATAATAGAGCGACAGGGTGATGCCGTGATGGACCGGCCAATAAGGCAGGATCCCGACGGCCTTGAGCCGGGCATAGGTCTTCATCAGGTCGCCGGCGTCCGCATAGGTATAGGCGACATGATTGACGCCGATATCGCCCCGCTCGCCGACATTCTCCGCCTCCGGCTTCAGCAGCGAGAGATTCGCGAAGGCGAAGCGATGATGCTCGTCATCATAGGTCAGGAAGGCGAGCGCGGGATTGCGGTGGACGATGTCCGCCTCGAACACCGTTTGATACCATTGGATCATCTCGTCGAAACGGCGCGTCTGGTACACGACATGCGCGAACTTGACCGGCTTTGTCATGCGAACTCCCCCTCGAATTGAGCGGGCTCCAACACCGCTCAGTCCTCGCGGCAGTCAATAGCATGGCAACGCGCTGAAGGCAGTGCCCGCGACACATTCCCTTTCGGGGCAATCGATTTTCCGTGGATGAATCGCCCCAGATCGGGCCGATGGAAAAATGGTGGAGCCGAGGGGGATCGAACCCCTGACCTCTACAATGCCATTGTAGCGCTCTCCCAGCTGAGCTACGGCCCCGTCCATTTTTCGCGCCGTGCCCTGGGGGGCTGCGGCGGTGAGGCGCTGCCTTTATGTCGGCTTCGCGCGCTTTGCAACTATCTTATTCTACCTTTTTCGACGTTCCGATGCAGGCGCCGACCGGATCGGCAAAATGCATCGGAACATCGCCTGTCCGATCAATTGTTGCCGTCGTCGTCGTCATCCGACGTGACCACGCCGAGATCGTCGTCACCACCCAGATCGACCTCGTCATCGGGCGAATCGCTATCCTCTTCGACGTCCAGATCCAGATCGTCATCGCCCAGATCGCCATCGACGGCCTTCTTGGTGTCGATTTCCTTCTTGGGGGCGTCGTAAGGCAGAGGCTGCTTCGACTTCAGGATAGGATCGGGCTCCCAGACGTTACCGCATTCGATGCAGGTGACGGGGTCGTCCTTGGTCAGATCGTAGAAGCGCGTCGCGCATTTCGGGCAAGTCCGCTTCGTGCCCCATTCAGGCTTCACCATGTGCCGCCTCTAACCTCCAGTAAAATGAAAGAAGCGGGCCCGCCGAAGCCGGCCGCCCGCCAATCGTCGGGCGCCTTGCCATAGCGGGACGCCGCTGTCAAAAGCCGCGACGATTTCCCTATCCCCCACCCTGGAAAAACCATGCACGCCGCCGCGCCTTCGCCTTCGTCCTTCTCCACATCAGGCGCGCTTCGTGGCCGCGTCCGCGTGCCCGGCGACAAGTCCATTTCGCACCGCTCGCTGATGCTGTCCGCGCTGGCCGTCGGCGAAAGCCGCGTCAGCGGCCTGCTGGAGGGCGAGGACGTGCTCGCCACTGCCGCCGCGATGCGGGCGATGGGCGCGGACATCGTGCGCGGCGATGACGGGCTGTGGCGCATCCATGGCGTCGGCGTCGGCGGGCTGCTCCAGCCCGGACAGGCGCTCGACATGGGCAATAGCGGCACCTCGACTCGCCTGCTGATGGGGCTCGTCGCCAGCCATCCGATCACCGCCACCTTCATCGGCGACGCATCATTATCGAAGCGCCCGATGGGCCGCGTGATCGAACCGCTCGGCCTGATGGGCGCGGACTTCACGTCCAGCCCCGGCGGGCGGCTGCCGCTGATGGTGCGCGGCCTGTGCCCCGCCGTGCCGCTGGAATATCGCCTGCCTGTCGCCTCGGCGCAGGTGAAGTCGGCGATCCTGCTGGCCGGGCTCAACACGCCGGGCATCACCCGGGTGATCGAGCCCGTGCCGACGCGCGACCATAGCGAACGCATGCTGCGCGGATTCGGCGCCACGCTCGACGTGACCGAAGGTGCTGACGGCGCCCGCATCATCTCGCTGGCCGGCGAAGCCGAGCTCAAGCCGCAGGCGATCACCGTGCCCGGAGACCCCTCCTCCGCCGCCTTCCCGCTGGTCGCGGCGTTGCTGGTGCCCGGATCCGACGTGGTGATCGAGAATGTCGGCATCAATGAGACGCGCGCCGGGCTGATCGGCGTGCTGCGCGAGATGGGCGCCGATATCGCGTTGCTGCACGAACGCATCGTCGGCGGCGAACCCGTCGCCGATCTGCACGTCCGTCATTCTTCCCTGAGCGGGATCGAGGTTCCGCCCGCGGTGGCGCCGTCGATGATCGACGAATTCCCGATCCTGTTCGTCGCGGCCGCGCTGGCATCCGGCCGCACCGTCATGCGCGGGCTGGACGAATTGCGCGTCAAGGAATCGGACCGGATCGCGGTGATGGCCGAGGGACTGTCCGCCATCGGCGCGCGCGTCGAGGAGTTGCCGGACGGCATGGTGATCGAGGGCACCGGCGGCGATCCGCTCGCTGGCGGTGCGACGATCGCCGCAAATCTGGATCATCGCATCGCAATGAGCTTCGCGGTCGCTGGACTTGTTTCGCGCCAGCCCGTCATTATCGACGACATGGCACCCGTCGCAACCAGCTTCCCCCAATTCACCGCGCTCATGACCTCACTCGGCGCGGAGGCCGCATGATCATCGCCGTCGATGGCCCGGCCGCGTCGGGCAAGGGCACCATCGCCCGTGCCCTCGCCAAACATTACCGCCTGCCGCATCTCGATACCGGCCTGCTCTATCGCGCGGTCGCGCACACGCTGATGTCGGCGCATGGCGATCCGGAGAATGAACAGGACGCGCTTGCCGCCTGCTCGTTCGAGGATCGGCTGCTCGACGAGCCGGTACTCAAGGGGGAGGAGACCGGGCGTGTCGCCTCGATCGTTTCCGCCCATCCGCTCGTCCGCGCCGCGCTGATTCAGCGCCAGCGCAATTTCGCGCGTCAGGCCGGCGGCGCGGTGCTCGACGGCCGCGATATCGGCACTGTGATCGCGCCCGAGGCCGACGCAAAATTGTTCGTCACCGCAACGCCGCAAACACGCGCGCGCCGCCGCCATGCAGAGATGCAGAAGGCCGGCAGCCACAAGAGCCTCGATTCGGTGCTGGCCGATATCCGCGCGCGAGACCGGCGCGATGCCGGACGCGAGATCGCCCCCATGCAGACCGCCCCTGACGCGGACTTGCTCGATACCAGCTATCTCTCTATAGACGCCGCCGTCCAGCGCGCGATCGCGCTCGTGGACGCCCGGATCGGCAGACGCCTGGCGAGCTGATCACGAGAGAATAAGAAGACGGCGCGAAGACTGGTTCGGCCAAGGCCGAACTCGTCCCCCGCGCCCTTTTCGCTTTTCCCTCAAGGGCGTCGACGTGCCGTTCGTTCGAAGGATGCCGCACCGGCATGGGGCCTGTGCGGCGGTTCTGGTCAAGACCGCCGGATACAACCGGCTGGCCGGAAAAATGGAAGACAGGAAGCACATATGGCCTCTACGGCATTTCCGAGCCGCGACGATTTCGCGGCCCTCCTCAATGAATCGCTCGGCGGCGAAGGCGAAAGCTTCGAAGGCCGCGTCGTCAAGGGCACCGTCACCGCGATCGAGAACGATCTCGCGGTCATCGACGTGGGCCTCAAGTCCGAAGGCCGCGTGCCGCTGCGCGAATTCGCGGCGCCGGGCCAGAAGGCTGATCTGAAGGTCGGCGACGAAGTCGAGGTCTATGTCGACCGCGTCGAGAACGTCCATGGCGAAGCGATGCTGTCGCGCGACCGCGCACGCCGCGAAGCCGCCTGGGACAAGCTGGAAGCCGAATTCTCCGAAACCGCGCGCGTCGAAGGCGTCATCTTCGGTCGCGTCAAGGGCGGCTTCACCGTCGATCTCGGCGGCGCCGTGGCGTTCCTGCCCGGCTCGCAGGTCGATATCCGCCCCGTCCGCGACGTCACGCCGCTGATGGACATCCCTCAGCCCTTCCAGATCCTCAAGATGGATCGCCGCCGCGGCAACATCGTCGTCTCGCGCCGCGCCATCCTGGAAGAGACCCGCGCCGAGCAGCGTTCGGGCCTGATCCAGACGCTGGCCGAAGGCCAAGTGATCGAAGGTGTCGTCAAGAACATCACCGATTACGGTGCGTTCGTCGACCTGGGCGGCATCGACGGCCTGCTCCACGTCACCGACCTGAGCTACAAGCGCATCAACCACCCGTCCGAGATGATCAACATCGGCGACACGGTGAAGGTGCAGATCATCCGCATCAACCGCGAGACGCAGCGCATCTCGCTGGGCATGAAGCAGCTCGAGAGCGATCCGTGGGATGGCGCATCGGCCAAGTATCCGGTTGGCGCCAAGCTGTCGGGCCGCGTGACCAACATCACCGAATATGGTGCGTTCGTCGAGCTGGAGCCGGGCATCGAAGGCCTTGTCCACGTCTCCGAAATGAGCTGGACCAAGAAGAACGTCCACCCCGGCAAGATCGTCTCGACCAGCCAGGAAGTCGAAGTCATCATCCTCGAGGTCGACGAAGACAAGCGCCGCATCTCGCTGGGCCTCAAGCAGGCGATCACCAATCCGTGGGAAGCGTTCGCCGCTGCTCACCCGATCGGTTCGGTCGTCGAGGGCGAAGTCAAGAACGCCACCGAGTTCGGCCTGTTCATCGGCCTGGACGGCGATGTGGATGGCATGGTTCACATGTCCGACATCGCATGGGGCATCTCGGGCGAGGACGCGCTCAACCTGCACCGCAAGGGTGAGGCCGTTCAGGCGATCGTGCTCGACGTCGACGCCGAGAAGGAGCGCATCTCGCTGGGCATGAAGCAGCTCGAAAAGGGCGCGCCCGCCATCGGCGGCGCTTCGGCCACCTCGGGTTCGAACCTCAACAAGAACGCGGTCGTCACCGTCACCGTTCTCGAGATCCGCGATGGCGGCCTCGAGGTTCAGGCGGGCGACGACGGCGCGACCGGCTTCATCAAGCGCACCGATCTCGGCCGCGACCGCGACGAGCAGCGTCCGGAGCGTTACCAGGTCGGCCAGAAGTTCGACGCGATGGTGACCGGCTTCGATCGTTCGAAGAAGCCCACCTTCTCGGTCAAGGCGATGCAGATCGCCGAAGAGAAGCAGGCGGTTGCGCAGTATGGCTCGTCCGATTCGGGCGCGTCGCTGGGCGACATCCTGGGCGAGGCCCTGAAGGCCCGCACCGAAGAGAAGAAGTAAGAAATATCGGAATGTCCCGGCGACGGCCGGGGCAGTTCGATGAGGGGCGGGGAAACTTCGGTTTCCCCGCCCCTTTTCTTTGTGTTCGCGCCCACCGAACCCGGTGTTGCACACATGCCGCAAATCGAGCGTGGACGCCGCGCCGCACCTCGGATCAGCTTGCCTAGCCGCCGGCAAGCGCACATAAACACTCGGAAAAGGGGTCGCATCGCTGATGAGGGCACTCCGGCCATCGCGCCGGCAGCGGAGGTGCGTTGCGGAATGGGTGACAGGGGGTTCACTGAAAACCGGGCGGCGGCGTTGGCCACGCTGTTGCTGCTTGCGGCGATGGCGGCATTCGCGCTCGTACTCGGCCTGTGGCCGGCGACGCCGCCCGCCACGGCGGCGGCGCCCGGCAACGGCACGTTCCTGGGCGTGGCATCGTGCAGCGGCTCGACCTGCCATGGCCGGCAGGAAGCCGACGGCAAGATCGTCCGCCAGGACGAACTGATGCGCTGGCAGGAACCCTCCACGCCCGGCGGCGCGCATAGCCGCGCGTTCAGCATCCTTTCGAACGCACGAAGCCGGGCCATCGCCGGCCGGCTCGGCATCGGCGACGCGACCGCATCGGGAACCTGCCTCGGCTGCCATTCGGCTCCCGCCGCGTCGCGCGGCCCGCGCTTCCAGGCGGCCGACGGCGTCGGCTGCGAAAGCTGCCATGGCGCCGCATCCGGCTGGATCTCGGCCCATTATGCGGTCGGCGCCAGCCACAGGCGCAATGTCGCATTGGGCATGACCGCGCTCGACGATCCCCGCACCCGCGCCTCGGTCTGCCTCGACTGCCATTTCGGCAGCGCGGACCAGGGGCAGTTCGTCAATCATCGGATCATGGCCGCCGGCCATCCGCGCATCTCGTTCGAGCTCGACCTGTTCTCGACCTTGCAGCAGCATCATGACGAGGACGCGGACTATGCGCTGCGCAAGGGACGGACCAACAATGTGCGCATCTGGGCGGTCGGCCAGGCGATGGCGCTCGAACGCGCGCTGAGCCTCTACGCGAATCCCCGTCTCGGCCAGGAGGGCGTGTTCCCCGAATTCTATTTCTTCGATTGTCACACCTGCCATCGCCGCATCCAGGACGGCGACGATGCGATCCGCACCGGCGTGCGCAATCCCGGCCGCCCGATCCCCGAAGGCATGCCCGCCTTCAACGACGAAAGCATGATCATGCTCTCCGCCGCCGTGCGCGTCGCCGCTCCCGGCATGTCCAGTCGCTTCGATGCGGACAGCCGGGCCTTCCACGCCGGTCTCGCTCAGGATCGCGGGACGGCTGTGGCGGCGGCGGCGAAACTGCGTGCCAGCGCGACCGCGCTGGCTGCGGCCTTCTCCTCCGCCGGTTTCGGCCGTGACCAGACCTTCGCCATCATCGAGACGATCGCGAGCGAAGCGATCAGCCCACGCTTCACCGATTATGAAGGGAGCGTCCAGGCGGTGATGGCGGTGGACACATTGCTCAACGCGCTGGTCAATGCGGGCCAGGTGAATGGCGGCGCGGCGGGCAGCATCCGTGCCGACATCAATCGCGCCTATGCGGCGGTGCGCGACCCCAACGACTATCGTCCGCTCGAATTCCGCCGCGCGCTGGGCGGTGCGGTGCGAACGATCCGGACGCTCAGATGATGCGCCGCCATTTCCTGCCGTCGTTGCTCGCGGGCACCGCCCTCATCCTGTCGTCCTGCGGCGGTGGCGGCGGCACGCCGACGCCAACTCCGACTCCGACCCCCACCCCCACACCGACCGCACTCTATTCCGTACCGGCCCAGGAAGCCCTGACGGTTGCCGAAGTGGAGCGTATCGTCGCGCAAGGAGTCGGCGAAGCCCAGGCGCGCGGCAAGCCCGCCGTGATCGCGGTGGTCGATCGGGTCGGCAATGTGCTGACGGTGTTCCGCATGACCGGCGCATTCGCCGATGCGGTGACGCCGCGTACGCCCAGCAACGAACAGATCGATGTCGCCGGCATCCGGTTTCCGCAGGAAGGCGGCGCCATCGCCAAGGCGATCACCGGCGCCTATCTGTCGAGCGGCGGCAACGCCTTTTCGACGCGCACCGCCAGCCAGATCGTCCAGCAGCATTTCCCGCCCGCCCCCAATGCCGTGGGGCTCGAAAGCGGACCGCTGTTCGGCGTGCAGTTCAGCCAACTCCCCTGTTCGGACCTGGCCCGTACCTTCATCGCGTCGGGCGGCCCCGCCGCGCTGATCGGCCCTAAACGCTCGCCACTCGGGCTGGCCGCCGATGCCGGCGGCTTTCCGCTCTACAAGAACGGCGTTCTTGTCGGCGGCGTCGGGGTGATGGCCGACGGCGTCTATGATTTTGACACCAATATCCTCGATCTCGACGCCAATCTGGACGACGAAGCGATCGCGCTCGCCGCGACGACGGGTTTCGAGGCACCCGAGGAGATCAAGGCGCCGCGCATCACCCTGGACGGCACGACACTGCGCTTCAGTGACGCGGTGCGCGCCGACCTCAAGAGCAATCCGGCCAGCCCCCCCAGCTTCGCCTCACTCATCGGCGGCGTCGGCCAGATCGGGCCGGTGCGTGACTATTCGACGATCGCGGTCGTCGCCGGCACCGCCTATGGAACCGAGGCATCGGGAATCCGCAAGGCCACAACGAGCGAGTTCACCAATCCCGACGCTTTCGTGCTGACCGATGGATCGGGAGCCAATCGCTACCCAATCCGTGCCGGCACCGACGGCAGCGCCGTGGCCCAGCCGCTGACCGCCGCCGAAGTGCGGGCGGTGATGGAAGAAGCCTTCACCGTCATGAGCCGCGCACGCGGCCAGATCCGCCGCCCGCTCGACAGCCGCGCGCAGGTCTCGATTTCGGTCGTGGACAGCTTCGGCACGCCGCTCGGCATCGTCCGCGCGCCCGACGCGCCGATCTTCGGCATCGACGTTTCGTTGCAGAAGGCGCGCACCGCCGCGTTCTTTTCGAACGGCGCGGCCGCAGCCGAGCTTGCCGCCAATGCCAGCCCGGACGTGCGCGATGTCGTTCCCCGCGCGCGCGGTTTCTTCAACGATCCCACGGCGCTGACCGGTAAATTCGCCTTTTCGGACCGGGCGAACGGCAATGTCGCCCGCCCCTATTTTCCCGACGGCGAGGTCGGGCGCGGCCCCGGCCCCTTCTCCCGTCCGATTGAACAATTCAGCCCCTTCTCCACCGGGCTGCAATCGGCGATCGTCTTCCAGAACCTGTTGACCCATGTCGCGTTCCTGGTGCTCGCCATCCCGACCGATACGCCGCGCCGCTGCACCTTCCTTCCCGATGTGGTCCCAGGCCAGAACCGGTTGCAGAACGGTATCCAGATCTTTCCCGGATCGGTGCCGATCTATCGCGGCAGCCAATTGGTGGGCGCGATAGGCATCTCCGGCGACGGCATCGACCAGGACGACATGATCAGCTTCCTCGGGCTCAACAATGCCGGTTTGCGGGTGGGATCGATCGGCAATGCGCCAAAGGCGGTGCGGGCGGACATGATCACGGTCAATGTCGGCAACGCCAATGTCCGGCTGCGCTATGTGAGCTGCCCCTTCGCCCCGTTCCTCGACACCGCGCAGCAGAATGTGTGCGAGGGGCTGTGATGCCGGCCGTCGCCGCCTCCATCATGCCGATGCTGGCGCTGATCGGCGCCGAGGCCGACGCACAGGAGGTTCGGCAGCCGCCCGCACCGCCCCAGGCCGAACCGGAAATCGATGCCGATGACGCGCTGATCGACGGTCGCAAGCGCCCCGGCCGACGCCCCACCCTGCCCGACCGCGTGACACAGGAGAATCCGGGCGCGGTGCGCGCGCCGCCGCCCGAGGCCTTTCCGACCGACGAGTTCCCGATGCCCGATCGCTGGCGGCTGATCGAAACGCTCGGGCTCGTCAAGGAACGCTGGTTCGACCCCTATCACCAGAACACGCTGAAGGGAGATCGGCCGATCGATCCGGCGCGGCACAAATGGCTGCCGATCAAGGGGGATGACTGGTTCTTCGTCCTGAATGCGGTTTCGGACACGGTAATCGAACCGCGCAGTTTCCCGATCCCCGTCGGCGTCCAGACCACCGATCGGCCCGGCAGCCTGGACGTGTTCGGCCGATCGAACAGCCTGGTGGCGGCGCAGACCTTCATCATCGGCGCAGCGCTGATCAAGGGATCGACGGCGTTCATGCCCCCGCATGTCGAATATCGGCTGACGCTTGCCTATCAGGTCAATCACGCCGATGTCGCCGAACGGCGGATCCTGCATGTCCAGCCTTCGAAGCCGACGCATCGCACCGACGATTTCCTGGGCGTGCAGGAAGCCTTTGTCGACTATCACCTGCGCAACACCTCCGATCGGTACGACTTCGAATCGATCCGCGTCGGCATCCAGCCTTTCCAGGCCGATTTCCGGGGCTTCCTGTTCCAGGACAACCAGCTCGGCGTCCGCTTCTTCGGCAATCGCGACAACAATCGTTTCCAGTTCAATCTCGCCGCCTTCTGGCGGCTGGAGAAGGACACCAATTCGGGCCTGAACGACGTTACCCAACGGCCGCGCAACGACCTGGTCTTCTTCGCCAATCTCTATCGACAGGATTTTCCGTTCGCCGGTTTCACCAGCCAGGTCTCCGCCACGTACAACTGGAACCGCGAGGCCAATCGGCTGGCGATCGACGACAATGGCTTTCCCGTGCGCCCCGCGTTGCTCGGCGACCTGCGCGGTCGCGAATATGACGTGGTCTATCTCGGCTATTCGGGCGACGGCCGGATTGGGCGCATCAACCTGACCGCCTCGCTCTACGCCGCGCTGGGCGAAGACCGGAACAGCTTCTTCACCAGCCGCCCCGCCAAGGTCCGCGCGGGCTTCGCCGCAGCGGAGGCGAGCTACGACCATGACTGGATGCGTTTCCGCCTGTCCGGCCTCTACGCCACCGGCGATGGCGATCCTTATGACAACACCGAAGGCGGCTTCGACGCGATCTTCGAGAATCCGATCTTCGCGGGCGCCGACACCAGCTACTGGATCCGCCAGTCGATCCCCTTTGCCGGGGGCGGACGCGCCATCGGCATCAACGGACGCAATGGCGTGCTCAATTCGCTTCGCTCGTCCAAGGAACAGGGGCAGAGCAATTTCAACAATCCCGGCACCATGCTGCTCGGCGCAGGCGCCGATTTCGACCTGACCCCGACATTCCGCCTGTCCGCCAATGCCAACCATCTCTGGTTCGAGAACACCGCCCCGCTCCAGGCGCTGCGCAACGAAGGCAGCATCCCCAAGGCGATCGGCTGGGATCTGTCGACGGCGGCGATCTGGCGGCCCAAGGCGACTCAGAACATTGTGTTCAGGCTGTCTGCCGCGGTCTTCGATCCCGGCAAGGGCTTTGCCGACCTGTTCACCAACCGGCGCGGGGATGATCGTTTCTATTCGATCCTCGCCAATGCGATCCTGGCCTTCTGATGGGCTGGTTGCTCACCCTCCTCGGCACAAAGCCCATCACATCCGTTCGGGCTGAGCCTGTCGAAGCGCTGTCCTTTTCTTCCGGTCCCAAAGAAAGACAAGGCTTCGACAGGCTCAGCCTGAGCGGGTTGAGGGGATTGGCGCAGAAGCTGCCAGCGCTTGCAGTCCTCCTCCTCATCCCCGCTGTCGTCTCGATCGCGGCGGAAGGCGAGAAGCCGGTCAAGCGTACCTATGCCTTCACCGCCCCCGCTCCGCAGACGCAGGAGCCCGCCGAAGCAGCCGCCAAATCGGCGGGCTGCATCACCTGCCATACCGCGTCCGAAGCGCCGACCATGCATGTCAGCCCCGCCGTCCAGCTCGGCTGCGTCGATTGTCATGGTGGAGACTCGAAGGTGGCGGGCGATTCCGCACTTCAGCACGATGATCCCCGCTATGTCTCCGCGCGCGATCGGGCGCATGTGCTGCCGCGCTATCCCGAAAGCTGGCACTGGCCATCCTCGGCAAACCCGAAACGCAGCTACACATTGCTCAATCGCGAAGCGCCGGAGTTCGTCCGCTTCGTCAATCCGTCCGACTATCGCGTCGCGCGCGAGGCGTGCGGCGCCTGCCATATCGAGGTGATCGAGGCGGCGGAGCGCTCGCTGATGGCGTCGGGCGCGATGCTTTGGGGCGGAGCCGCCTATAATAACGGCATCGTACCCTATAAGAACTATGTCTTCGGCGAGGCCTATACGCGCACAGGCGAGCCCGCGAAGATCGTCTCGCCCGGCGATCCGCACGGCAGCGTCACCCCCGAACAAAAGGCACGCGGCGCGCTTGCCGCGCTTTATCCGCTGCCAACCTGGCATGTGATCCCGCCGGGCGACATCTTCCGCGTCTTCGAACGCGGCGGCCGCAATATCGCGACACAATTCCCGGAGATCGGCCTGCCCAACCCGGCGGGCATCATCCAGCGGCTGGAAGAACCCGGCCGGCCGGATCTGAAGCAATCGAGCCGCGGCCCCGCCACCGGCCTGCGCGTCGCCATTCCCGTGCTCAACATCCACAAGACCCGGCTCAACGATCCCTTCATGTGGTTCATGGGCACCAACGACCAGCCCGGCGACTATCGCCATTCGGGCTGTGCGGGCTGCCATGTGATCTATGCGAACGACCGCGAGCCGCGCCACAGCCTGACCTATGCCAAATTCGGCCGCGACGGGCAGAGCGCGACCGTCGACCCGACGATCGCCGGCAAGCTGGAGCATGCGGCCAAGCATGGTGCGGTCAAGCAGCCGGGCGATACGCATGCCAAAGGTGAGAAGGAGAAAGGCCACCCGATCGGTCATGTCTTCACCCGCGCGATCCCGACCGCGCAGTGCATGAACTGCCACATGCACCAGCCCAATATCTTCCTGAACTCCTATCTCGGCTACACCATGTGGGACTATGAGTCCGACGCGCCGCTGATGTGGCCGGAAAAGCAGAAATATCCGACGGCCACCGAGGTCCGCGAGGTCAACGAACGCAACCCGGAAGCCGCCGCCGCGCGCGGTCGTTGGGCCGATATCGAATTCCTCCGCCGCGTCTATGACGACGTCAATCCCAAGGCGAAGGATACGCAATTCGCCGACTATCACGGCCATGGCTGGAATTTCCGCGCCATCTACAAGCGCGACCGCGAGGGCAATCTGCTCGATGCGGACGGAAAGATCGTCGCGCCCGACGATCCGGAGAAATTCCGGAAGAAGGATGCGCCCGATTTCGTCCAGCCGGGCGAACAGAAGGGCAAGGCCGTCCATATGATGGACATCCATGCCGAAAAGGGCCTGCAATGCGCCGACTGCCACTTCAGCCAGGACAGCCACGGCAATGGCCTGATCTACGGCGAGGTCGCCAATGCGATCGAGATCGGCTGCAAGGATTGCCACGGTACCGCCGACGCCTACCCGACGCTGTTGACCTCTGGCCCCGCCGCGCGGCCGCAGGGCAGCAATCTGGCGCTGTTGCGCAACGCCGACGGCCGGCGCCGTTTCGAATGGCAACAGGACGCCGCCGGGAACCGTGTGCTCATCCAGCGCTCGATCGTCGATCCAAAGCTGGAATGGCAGGTGTCGCTGGTCAAGGATGCCGTGACCCGGGGCAATCCGCACTTCAACGCCAAGGCGGCGCGCGCCAAGCTGATGGGCCGCACAGGCGCGGACGACGGCAGGTTCGGCTTCGGCCCCGGCATCGCCAAGGCGGATCGCGCGCATGGCGACGACACCATGGCCTGCTTCACCTGCCATCTGTCATGGACCACCTCCTGCGGCGGCTGCCACCTGCCGATCGAGGCGAACTGGAAGACCACCGAACATAAATATGAAGGCAAGGAAACGCGCAATTTCGCGACCTATAATCCCCAGGTCGCGCGCGACGAGATGTTCCAGCTCGGCCGCCACCAGACGACCAAGGGCAATATCGTCGCGCCCGTGCGCTCGACATCCGCGCTGGTGCTGTCCTCCACCAACATCAATCGCGAGCGCATCTATATCCAGCAACCGCCGATCTCCTCGGCCGGCTTCTCGTCCCAGGCGTTCGCCCCGCACTTCCCGCACACGGTGCGCAAGACAGAGACGAAGACGTGCAGCGACTGCCATCTGAGCGCGGATGACGACAACAACGCGATCATGTCGCAACTGCTGCTGCTCGGCACCAATTTCGTCAATTTCGTCGGACTTCACGCCTGGACGGGGCTCGACAACGGCTTCGAGGCGGTGCGGGTCACCGAATGGGAGGAGCCCCAGGCCGTCATCGGATCCTATCTGCAGCGCTACGCCTATCCCGACTGGTGGCGGATGCATGTCGAGCGAAACGGCCGCGAACTGAAGGACTGGACGCGCGGCAAGACCTTCGACAAGCGCCTGTCGGGCGAAACCCAAGCGCTGGAGGAATTCCGCAACGTCACCCAGGGAACGGCGGGCGCGGTCGGCTGCCTGCAGTTGCGCGGCGAATATATGTTCGTGGCGGAAGGGCGCGGGGGCTTGCGCGTCTATGACGTCGCCTCGATCGGCAACAAGGGTTTCTCCGAACGGATCGTCACTGCGCCCTTCTCCGCGCTGGGCCAGGACACACAGGTCAAATCGACCAACGCCACCTGCATGGCGCTCGCCACCAACCAGCCGATCAATCCGCTGCGCAACACCGCCGAGATGCGCGCGATGAACGAGGAGCAGCCCTTCCATCCCATCTACAATTACGCGGTCGTCACGGACAGCGTGGAAGGGTTGATCCTGGTCGACGTCACCACGCTTGCGGACGGCGAATTCCGCAACAATTTCCTGAAGCGCGCCGTCACCTGGAATCCGGGCAATATACTGAAGGGCGCACGCCATATCACGCTGGCGGGGCATATCGCCTATGTCGCCACCGATGCCGGGCTGGTGGTCGTGAACCTCAATGATCCCTTGAATCCGCGCCTCACCGCGACGCTCCCCCTGAGCGACGCCCGCGCCTCCGCCATCCAGTTCCGCTATCTCTGGGTAACCGATGCGGAGGGCGTGAAGCTGTTCGACGTCACCCGGCTCGATGCCCCCGTCGCGATCCCGTCGGGCACCATCCGGCTCGCCGATGCCCGCCGCCTCTATCTCGCACGCACCTACGCCTATATTGCGGCGGGCCGCGACGGGCTGGCGATCGTGAATGTGAAGACCCCCACCCGCCCCCGCGTCTATCGCATGGAAAGTTTCGGCGGGGCGATGAACGACGCGCAGGACGTGATCGTCGGCACCACCAACGCATCGCTCTTCGCCTATGTCGCCGACGGGCGGAACGGACTGAAGGTAATCCAGCTCACCTCACCCGACAGCCAGCCCAATTTCTACGGCTTCTCGCCCGCCCCCAAACCCGAATTGATCGCCTGGGCGCGCACGCCCTCACCCGCGCGCGCGCTTTCAAAGGGGCTCGACCGCGATCGCGCCGTCGACGAGACCGGCGGCCAGATCGCGGTGTTCGGGCGGCTCGGCTCGCGTCCCTTCACACGGGCCGAGATGGAACGCCTGTTCCTCAACCGCCGGGGCATTCCCTACAAGGTGCGCGATACGGTGACGATCGAAGACTGGATTCCGGCGCTCAATCCCGGCGATTGATCGCTATCGCGGATACCTGACGCCGCTTGCGGCGTTTCTCGATCATGGACGGCGCTCCGGGGAGCCGCCCGGATGGAGATCGTCATGAAGAAGCTCATTCTCTCTTTCGCCCTGATCGGCAGCTTCGCGCTTGCCGCATGCAACACAGTGGAAGGCGCCGGCAAGGATCTGAAATCGGCCGGAGATGCGGTCGAAGACACCGCGCACGACGCCAAATAAGGAGGCCACTATGACCGACAAGGTACATGGCGAAGGCAATTACAAGGCCGCGCGCGACTATGACGAAGCGACCAGTGCTTTCGCGAAGGACAAGGATCGGGTGAAACGCGCGGCTGAAGACGCCGAAGAGGCGCTGGATGGCGACGCAGCCGGCGAACTGGAACGCGCCGAGGCGGAAGGCAAGAGCCACGCCAAGGGCTGAGTTGGCCAGTCCATAACCGTCATTCCGGCGAGAGCCGGAATGACGGTGCTTTGAGATCGGGTCTGCCCTCAGCCGCGCTCACCCATCAGTTCGCGCACCAGCGCCTGCATCGACGGATCGAACTTGGCGAGCATGACGTGCTCCCCCGACGTGTCGAAATGGCTGACGAGTTCCCGGCCATTCCATCGATGCAGGGCATAAGCGGGCGGATCGGCGATGATCATCGGACGATTGTCCGGTCTCTCCGGATCCATCGGGGACAGGTCTAGCGCCAGTTGCGGAGCGGTCGAGGAGCAGACGGTCACCGTGACCCCGTTCCACGCTGCCGAGATCGATCGGTGAAGGTGCCCGCAGATGAGGGCGCGGACCTGCGCGTGCGGCGCGATCGTCGCGGCGAAGAGCATGGCCCAGGGCTCGCTGGGTCCGCCGTCCATCCAGTCTATGCCCATCTCCAGTGGCGGATGGTGCATGACGATGATGGTGGGTCGGCCGGGTGCCTCGGCCAGCCGCGCCGAAAGCCAGGCGGCGCGGCGCTCGCAGAATGAGCCACCATGACGGCCCTCCTCGAGCGTGTCGATCACGAGGATGCGCAGATCGCCGGTATCCGGCACCTCATATTGCACGAAGCCATCGGTGAGGGGGATTTCGGGGAAATACTGCACGAAATTCGCGCGGATGTCGTGATTGCCGACGCATGGCCAGACCGGGAACGGGCATAGGCTTAGCGCATTGCGCAACCGGCGATAGCTATCGCCATCGCCGCGATCGACGAGATCGCCCGTCGCCAGCAGCATGTCCGGAGCGTGCCCCGGCCGCGCGAGATAGGCGATCACCTGATCGAGACGCTTGCGATTGAATTCGGCCGGATTGTCCGGCTCGAATCCCAGATGGACGTCGGTGATCTGACCGATCAGCATGGACTGCGCCCCTGCTCGCTCAACGGCGTCCTCCCCGCGCGGCTCCAGCATTCGTTCCATCCTTGATCCGCGCGACTCGTTGCCGGGTGGACCATGGTGCGCCGTCATCGGCGTGATAGCTGTGACACAGCGCACAGCCCGACGCCACTGGCTCGGCAACGCGCTGCAACGCGGCACCTCCTTCACCGACATGGCAGGTGCGGCACGAGGCCAGATCCGGGATCAGCAGGTCGCCGGCCGAACTGGAGGTCGGCGCGGCATGACAGCTTTCGCAAGTCTCGGTGCGATGCGCGTCATGATCGAACCAGCCCTTGCGGAAATAACGGGCATTCTGGCTGACCGGTTGAATGCGGAAGCCCGCGCTTGCAGCATTGCCCTGTCGATCGACCGTGTGACAGTCGAAACAGGCACCGCCGGGCGAGAAGACCGCGCGCACCGCCTGTTCCGCCTGTCCGCCGCGCGCCGCGATCGCACCGAAATAGGCATAATAGGTCCGGCCCTGCGCGTAATCGCCCGGTCGCCGCCGCGCCATGCCCCCCAGGCTTGGCGGCCGTTCGGGGCCGGTTCCGCGATAATAGGCGCGCAGATCGGCGACAACCTGCGCGGGATCACCGTGACGCAATGTCCGGATCGTCCCGCCGATCTGATCGAAAGCGAGACTGTGGCACATGGCGCAATCGCGCTCCATGTCGACCGGCTGGAAGCGCGTGCCCGTTGCATCGGGCGTGTGGCAATCCTTGCAGACCAGGCTCTGACCGAAGCCCTGTTCGGCCGCCATGGTCTGCGCCATCCGCGCCACCCCGTTGGTGGTGGAGAGATGCAGCTTGTGCGGAAATTTCAGGCCATTCTCCTCGCGCGGATGCGCGGTGAAGGAAATGCGCCGCACCATCGGACGGTCGCCGCCGGGCCGCACGATCACCGCCGGGCGGAACTCGGGATGCGCCGTTCCGAAATCGCTGGCGTCGAGCAATTGCGTGTCGCCGAGCCGCTCCTTCATTCCGCCATGGCAATCGGCGCAGAAACGCTGCGCCGCCGGCTGCATCCGCCCCGCCCCTTCATGTTCGCCATGGCATTCCACGCAGCGCCCCTGCGGCCGGTTGAACGCGGCGGCGAACATCAGCCCGACGCGCGCGCCCGGCCCCGGCGGCGCCTTGGCCGCGGCCAGGCGCATGGGATCGGCATGGTCATGCGTATCCTTGTGGCAGGTCAGGCACGCTTCGTCGGTCACCGCGACGAACGCGTCCTTGTGGCACGCCTGGCAATTGTCCTTCAGCCCCTGATGCGCCTGGCTTAGCGCGCCGCTCGACCACATGCTGTCGGCATGAAAACCGGCGGGGCGTTGCGGCGCGGCGCGATAGGTTGCCCAGGTCATGATCGGCGCGACGAGGAAGGCGGCGAGGATCAGGCCGGCAAAGGCCCATGCACTCAGCCGCTTGCCCGGCAGTAGCCCGCGCAGCGAAAAGACGCGCTGCTCGTCCTTGTCGCCCGTCGCGTCCGACAGCGCCTGCACCCGCTCGACCGCGATCGTCACCGCATCGCCATCCAGCCCGATCGTCAGCCGGTGCGCCCCGAATTTCAGTTCCGCGCCTTCCGCCGCATCGATTTCCACCGACATGACGGTGCGGCCATCGACATCGAAGCCAAGCGTATCGAGCGCGCGCACCACGATTCCGCGCGTGCCGAGCCGCGCGATCTCGGCATGACGCGGCGTCACCGCGAGGTCGGCGAGATGGATATCGTTGTCGGCAAGCCGGCCGACCGTGATCACCGGCTGTTCCAGCGTGACGGGCCGCACGATCTCCCGCCCATCGGCGGTGCGCGAGATTTGGCGGATCAGGAAACGCATGCCCCGCCCCTCACCAGTAGAAGAACACGGAGACGATATGCGCGGAGAGCGCGGCGATCAGCGCAAAGGTGACAGGGACATGGACGTAGAGCCAGACCTCCAGCATGGCCTTCAGTTTCAGATGTCGCCGCACGCGACCGAGGATCGCTTCCTTGCGCACCAGTAGCGCATCGACCTTCTCGATCGGATCCTCGCCCACCCTGGGCTTATAGGCGGTCTCCCGCCGGATCGCCGCTTGTGCCGCGCGCGTCGCGCAGCCGGGATAATGCCCCGACAGCCGCCGCACGAGCCCGCCACCGAATGGATCCTGCTCCAGCGATCCGCGCACCAGCGCCGCCAGATGATGATCGAGCGGCTGCGCTGCGTCATGAAGCTGGCGATCGATCGAACGCAATGCATCGATCATCTGCGGTTGCGTCATCTCCTCGCGATTGCTGCTGAGCGCAGCGGGCAGCGTGGCATAGAAGCCGATGCCGACCATGCCGGAGACGATGACGATCATCATCAGCACATAGGCGAGGGTATGGACATTCAGCCCGAACTGGAACCCGGTGTGCAGCGTCGCGATCACGATCAGGCTGAGCCCGATATAGACATGCGCCGACGTCCAGGCCTTCAGCGACCAGCGCCCGCGCGTCATCGCCCGCTTGCGCAGGCCCAAAGCGGTCAGCCACAGGATCTGGAGCGCGCCGACCGTGCCCAGCGTATAACCCAGCCAGCTTCCGCCATTGTGACGCGGCGTGACATCGACCAGGCAATAAGCGACGATCGCGACCAGCGAGAAGATCGTGCAGATCTTGAGCCAGCGGAACCCGCGATGGCGCAGGAAGCCGTCGTGCAGGGTTTCGCCCTTCACCCGGCGCGATGCGGCGCGCGTGGCCATCAGGCAGCTATTGCGGGGATCACACACCCGCTCATCGGTCGTCGCGCTCCAGCCGAGACACGCTCAGGAAATCCTCGGGCGCGACGCGGATCGCGGCGCCGGTCGGGCAGGCGCGCACGCAGGCGGGGCCGCCGTCGATCCCCGAGCACATGTCGCACTTGATCGCCTTTTTGGGCCGCTCGACGCCCGGCTCGGCATTGGCATAGGACCAGGCCTTGCCCGGCTCTCCCGGCCCCGGCCCCCGGCCGAAGAACAGCCAGCTCAATAGGCCTGGCTTCCTCGGCGGCACCGCGTCCATGCGGATCACGCCATAGGGGCAATTGCGCTGGCAGTTTCCGCAGCCGATGCAGGTCTCGTCGATGAACACTTCGCCATCGGGCCCACGGTGAATGGCGTTGGGCGGGCAATCGGCCATGCAGTGCGGATGCTCGCAATGCCGGCAGCTCGTCGGCACGTGGAGATGCGCATAGGTGCGCCCCGCCTCGCGATCGAGGCGCGACAGGCCGTCATGGCTGTCGGCGCACGCCTTCTCGCAATTGTCGCAACCGACGCAGAGATGCTCGTCGATCAGCAGCACGTCAGTCGCCTCGCCCACCCCCTGTTCGACCAGGAAGTTCGAGACCGACGAATAGAGATCGACCACCCCCGAGAAACTGTCCTTCTTGGCTTCGATGAAGGCATTGAGATCCTGGCGCGACGCCATGTCGCGGCGCACCTTTTCGAGCAGGGCCGGCTTCTTCGCCATCACCGCCCGGATCGCATCGCCCTTGAGCCTGATCACTTCGGACTTGATCGCGGCCTTGACCGTGGCGGTGCGCCGGCCGCCCGCGATCAGCGACATTTCCCCGACATAGGAGCCGGCGGGTAGATAGGAGAGGAAGACCGGCTTGCCACCGACCTGCTTCTCCACCACCATCGATCCCGAGCGGATGACGAAGATATCCTCGCCTTCCTCACCCTCGGTGATGACGGGCTTGCCCGCGCTGACCGCGATGATCTCCGCGCTGTCGAGCACCTCGCCCAGATCCTCGCTCGCCAACCCCGATCCGAACATCTGGAGCAATTGCCGCTCGATCGAGATGCGCGTGATCGCCGCGCGCGCCGCCGGCACCTGGCTTTGCAACTTGAGCGCGGCCTGGCGCGACACCTCGACCAGGATCGAATCCTCCGCCGCGCGGATCGTGGCGCCACGCCTGCGGCCGGAGATCAGCCCGACCTCGCCGAAGATCGAACCGCAGGCGATCGGCACCGTCACCGATGGATCGTCGGGATTCACCTGAACCAGCACCGACCCGTCGGCGATCGCGAACAGCGACGATCCCGGCGCGTTGCGTTCGAAGACCACTTCGCCACGCCGATAGAAGCGCACTTCGCTGTCGAGCATGAACTCGCGCATCTGGAGCGGGCTCATCGCCTCGAGGATGGTGATGCGCGTGCGCAGGAATTCCAGCCATTCGTCGACGCCACGCGCGCCCGGCAGGCCCCGGAAGCGGCTCTCCAGGATCGGTTCGTCGGCGGGTTTCAGCGTCGTGTTGCCATTGATGAACTCGACCACGTCATAGCCCTGGTTCATGCAATGCTTGATCAGGGGATAGCCGGCGAGCGCCCCGATCACGAAAATGCCGGGTGTGGTCGTTTCGAATGTCGGCGACAGCACGGGATAGGAAATCCTGTCGGGGCTGCTGAATTCGACGCCGGTTCCGGCCACGCGCACGCGCTTGCCGTCCACCTCCTCGAACCGGGCAGCACAGTTCTCGACAAAGGCGCGGGGCGGCGCGGAACCCATGCGCGCGATGACCCGGTCGCAGCGCATCGAGACTTCGCCGTCGCGCGTGTCGAAACGGATCATGCCCTTTTCGATGGCCGCGGTGGTGGTTTCGCGCCTCACCTGCAAGCGGCCAGCAGCCTCAGCCGCGAGCAACGCCTTCACGTTCGCGTCCTTGGCGGTCGCGAATTCGGCGGACCGGTTGACGATGGTAACGCTGTTGCGCTGTTCGGGATCGGCGGCGAGCCCCAGCGCATTCTCGATGCCGGCATCGCCGGTGCCGAGTACGACGATGTGCTCGTCGATATATTCGCCGGGATCGTCGAGCTGATATTGAACGGACGCGCCTTCGCCAACCGGGCAGCGCACGAGATTGGGATTGCCCTGGGTGCCTATGGCGAGCACCACAGTCTCGGCAAGGATCGTCTCGCCGTTCGTCGTCACGATCGTGAAATCGCCCACCGTGCCAGTGATCGCCTTCACCTCCGCATTATAGCGGACCTCGATCGCGCCGGCCGTCGCCTGTTCGCGCCAAACGTCCAGGATGCGTTCGCGTTTGCCCGCCTCAAAAGCCATGTCCGAGCGCAGCACGAGCTGGCTCGGCGTCGCCATCACATGCTTGCCCTTCTGATATTTGAAGATGGTGTCGCTGAGATGGTCTGTCTTTTCGAGCAGGACATGGCTCATGCCCAGCGCCGCCGCACGCGCGGCGGCGCTCAGGCCCGCAGGCCCCGAACCGACAATGGCGATACGATACCGCCCGGCCACGCGACTGTCCCCCTGTAGTGGACCGCGACGGCCTTTTCGGCGCGTTGCGCGGACCTTACGGCGCGAACCCGATAATCCACTCTATCATGTCGGTTGCGGACGGCTAGAGTGACGAACGCAAAAAGGGGGCGGTACGATGGATAGCACGCAGATGGGTCGATGGGCGCTGGGCGCGGCGGGCGCTATCACGCTCGCCGCGATCGGCATCGCCATCATGCGCGGGGACGATATCCCGGCTCCAGCGCCCGCACAGCAGGCGCAGACGAGCGAAACGCCGGATCAGGCGATCGCCAAGCTTGAAGCGCGACTGAAAAGCAACCCGAACGATGTTCAAGGCTGGCAGTTGCTCGGCTGGGCCTTTTTCGAAACCAGCCGTTTCCCGGAGGCGGCCACCGCCTATCGCCGCGCGACCGCACTGTCGCCGGACAAGCCCGAGCTCTGGTCGGCGCTGGGCGAGGCGCTGGCCCTCTCCACTGACAAGCGCGAACTGCCCAAGGACGCGGCCGATGCCTTCGCCAAGGCAATCGCACTCGACCCCAAGGACGCTCGCGCACGTTATTTCCTGGCGGTCGGCAAGGATTTCGCGGGCGATCACAAGGGCGCGCTCGACGCATGGTTCGCGTTGCTCGCGGACACGCCGGCCGGAGCGCCCTGGGAAGCCGATCTGCGCCGCACGATCGAAGAGGTTGCCGCGCGCGAGAAGATCGACGTCGCCGCGCGGATCGCCGCCGTGAAGCCCGTCCCGGCGGCATCTCCATCGGTCGCGACCGCCGCTATCCCCGGCCCGACACGCGAGCAGATGCAGGCCGCCTCGGCGCTCCCCAAGGGGCAGCAGGAGATGATGGTCCAGTCGATGGTCGATGGACTGGAAGCGAAGCTCAAGGCCAATCCCGCCAATCCCAATGGCTGGATCATGCTGATGCGCAGCCGGATGACACTGGGCGAAACCGCTCGCGCATCCGCAGCCTGGCAATCAGCCGTCGCGGCCAATCCGGGCGCGAAGGTGCAGATCGATGAAGCCGCGCGTGCACTGGGAATACCGGGGGGCTGAGCGCTCCGTTTCAGCCATTCACACCGTTCGGGCTGAGCCTGTCGAAGCCTTGCCTTCTTTTTGGCCGGAGTTGAGGAAGTACAGGGCTTCGACAGGCTCAGCCCGAACGGGATTAAATAACCTCAACACCCCACCTTGCGGACATCGATCACGCGATCGATCAGCGATTCATCCACCGCCACCATTCCGTCGAGCATCAGCACCGCCAAACCGTGAACGAGCGCCCAGGAGTGTAGAGCGAAGAGCCTCGCCTCCTCCGCGCCGCGCTCCTTGGCGACCAGTTGTACCGCATTGTCGCGCAGCAGCCGCATCGCGTCGTCGGGGGCATTATCCCAATCGAGCGGATCGCCCTTTGCGGTCGAGAAGATCAGCCGGAACAAGCCGGGATTGGCAAGCGCGAAGCGGACATAGGCCCGGCCCGTCGCATTGAAGCCCGCCGCGCCGCCGCCAGCCGCATCCGATGCCGTGATCTGCGCGGCCGCCAGCCGCGCCAGACCGGCCTCTGCCAGCGCATGCAGAAACGCGCCCTTGTCGGGAAAATGCCGATAAATCGCGGTCGCGCTCACCCCCACCGCGCGCGCGACCTCACGCAGGCCGATATCGTCGGCGCCGCGTTCCTCGACCAGTTTCAGCCCTGCCTCGATCAACGCGGCCCGCAGATCGCCATGGTGATAGGTTTGGCGCTTCGATGTTGACACTGTTATCATCAACCTTTATGTGAACATCATCAACATTGGACGAGGAGGTCTGTCATGGCAAGCACCGTCGAAACCGCGATCCGATCCATGGTGACCAAGGGCATCACCGCACTCGCCGGTTACAACCGCAAGCGCATGCCGGCCCTCGACACGCCCAATCCCTATCTAACCGGCATCCACGCGCCGATGACCGGGGAGCTGACGATCGAGGACCTGTCCGTCACCGGCACGATCCCGGCCGCGCTCGACGGCCGCTATCTGCGGATCGGACCCAATCCGATCGCGGCCGATCCGGCCTCGCATCACTGGTTCATCGGCGACGGCATGGTCCATGGCCTGCGCATCGAGGGCGGCCATGCCCGCTGGTATCGCAATCGCTGGATCCGCTCGACGCCCGTCGCCGAAGCGCTGGGCGAACCCGCCACGCCGGGCCCCCGCCACGGCCATGGCGATACGGTGAACACCAATATTCTCGGTTTCGCGGGCTCCACCTGGGCGCTCGTCGAGGCCGGCAGCTATCCGGTTCGGCTTGGCGAAACGCTCGACAGCCTGGCCTATGACGATTTCGGCGGCACGCTCGCCGGATCGTTCAGCGCGCATCCGCATCTCGATCCGCTGACCGGCGAGATGCACGCCATCTGCTACGAAGGCGCCGATCAGAATATCGTGCGCCATGTGGTCGTCGGCGCGGACGGCAAGGTCATCCGCGAGGAGCCGATCGCGGTGCGCGACGGCCCGTCGATCCACGACTGTGCGATCACCGCGCGCTATGCGATCATCCTCGATCTGCCCGTCACCTTCTCGATGAAGGCGCTGATCGGCGGCCACCCCTTCCCCTATCGCTGGAATCCCGACCATCAGGCACGTGTCGGACTGCTACCGCGCGACGGCGGCAGCGACGACGTGATCTGGTGCGATGTCGATCCCTGCTATGTCTTCCATCCCGCCAATGCCTATGACCTGCCTGACGGCCGCGTGGTGCTCGACGTCGTCGCGCATGAGACGATGTTCGCCGAGAGCGTGCACGGCCCCGATTCCCCGCGCAGCGCGTTCGAGCGCTGGACGATCGATCCCGCGACGCGGACCGTCGAGCGCCGGGTCGTGGACGCCCACCCACAGGAATTCCCGCGCCCCGACGAACGTCGCCTCGGCCAGCGCTATCGTTACGCCTATACGATGGCGCTACCCGAGGATCCGGCGATCAATTTCTCCGGCGGCACGCATCTGCTCAAGCACGATCTGGACGCTGTCACACGCCAGACCCATGATTTCGGCGAAGGCCGCTTCCCAGGCGAGTTCGTCTTCGTGCCCGCCCATGCCGACAGCGGCGAAGACGAGGGCTGGCTGATCGGGCTGGTGATCGATCTGCCCCATGAGACCACCGATCTCGTCATCCTCGACGCACAGGATTTCGAGGGTGCGCCGGTCGCGAGCATCCGCCTGCCCCACCGCGTGCCGCCTGGCTTCCACGGCAACTGGGTGCCGACCCAAGACTGAGCCTACTCCGTTCGGTTCGAGCGCAGGTTCGAGCTTGTCGAGAACCGCAATCGAGAAGAGCCCCCCTCCGAGCTTCTCGACGATCGCGCCTCGACGGGCTCGACGCGGCTCCAAGCGAACGGCGATATGGGAACTTCAACGCCTGGCCTTATGCTATCCCACCCCCAAGCTTTTCACCCATTGCTTTCCGCACCATATTTCCGCAAGGGAACGCCGCTCTTTCCACCATTCGGACTCGACGATCATGGCCGCCAAATGGGCCCCAGAAAGCTGGACGAAATACGAAGCCCGCCAGCTACCGACCTATCCTGACGCGACGGCGCTGACCGACGCGACAAAGGCACTGGGAAGCTATCCCCCGCTCGTTTTCGCGGGTGAGGCGCGCAACCTGACCGCCGAGCTGGGCAAGGTCGCCGAAGGCAAGGCGTTCCTGCTCCAGGGTGGCGACTGCGCCGAGAGCTTTGTCGAGTTCCAGGCCAACAATATCCGCGATACCTTCCGCGTGATCCTGCAGATGGCGGTGGTGCTCACCTATGCCAGCAAGCTGCCGGTGGTGAAGGTGGGGCGCATGGCCGGCCAGTTCGCCAAACCGCGTTCCGCCGACATGGAGGATATCGGCGGCGTCTCGCTGCCCAGCTATCGCGGCGACATCATCAACGACATCGCGTTCGATCCCGCCGGCCGCGTGCCCGATCCGCAGCGCATGATCCGCGCCTACAGCCAGTCGGCCGCGACGCTCAACCTGCTGCGCGCCTTCGCGCAGGGCGGCTATGCCAATCTCCATCAGGTCCATCGCTGGACGCATGACTTCATGGGCCGCAGCCCCTGGGCGAAGAAGTTCGCTGATGTCGCGGACCGGATCAGCGAAGCGCTCGACTTCATGGAAGCGTGCGGCATCAGCCCCGAAACGGTTCCCCAACTGGCGGGCACGCAGTTCTACACCAGCCACGAAGCGCTGCTGCTGCAATATGAGCAGGCGCTGACCCGGCAGGATTCGCTGACCGGCGACTGGTACGACACCAGCGCGCACATGCTGTGGATCGGCGACCGCACCCGGTTCGAGGGCAGCGCCCATGTCGAGTTCCTGCGCGGCATCGGCAATCCGATCGGCATGAAGTGCGGCCCGAGCCTGGAGCCGGACGCGTTGCTCCGCCTGCTCGACACGCTCAATCCGGCGCGCGAGCCCGGCCGCATCACGCTGATCACGCGTTACGGCCATGACAAGATCGAGGCCGGCCTGCCGAAGCTGGTCCGCGCGGTGATGCGCGAGGGCCATCCGGTGGTGTGGAGCTGCGATCCGATGCACGGCAACGTCATCAAGGCGGCCAATGGCTACAAAACGCGCCCGTTCGAGCGCATCCTGGCCGAAGTCCGCGGCTTCTTCGCGGTGCATCGCGCCGAAGGCAGCTTCGCGGGCGGCATCCATGCCGAGATGACCGGACAGAACGTCACCGAATGCACCGGCGGCGCCGTCGACGTGACGGAGCAGAGCCTGGCCGATCGCTACCATACCCATTGCGACCCGCGCCTCAACGCCGGCCAGTCGCTGGAAATGGCGTTCCTGCTGGCCGAAATGCTCAATCAGGAACTGAAGGAGCGCCGCAAGGTCGCGGCCTGAGCCGTTGACGATGGCAATCTAGCCACCCCGCAGCCTCATGGGTTTGCGGGGTGGAGCCATGCCATTCGCTTCGCTATGATCGATCCGGGCGCGTTACAATGCCCCGAAAGGACCGTCATGCCGCAGATCCACCGCTACACCGAAACCGTCGTCAAGACCGGCATCAGCTTTGGTTCGGCACTGGCCATCGCGATCTCGTGGAGCACCCACAAATCGATCATCTGGGCGATCATCCACGGCTTCTTTTCGTGGTTCTACGTCGCCTGGTACGCACTGACGCGTTGACGCAGCTGAAAGGGCAAGCGCTGTTTCCCGCCGATAATCGGGAAACAGCGCACGATTCATATCGCTGACGGATCAAATCGACCGGTCCTGCGTCTAGTCTTCAAACCCGTCGAAAGGGCAGCGAAGCATGACATCGGACAATCAAGGCGGTTTTTCGAGACGCGCGGTGCTTGGCGGCGGGGCGGTTGCCTGCGCGGCTCCAGCTATCCCGGTGCCCGCCGCGCAAAACGACAAGCGCCGGCCAGCCGGCAATTCACTCCTGCCCGTCACCTTCAAGGTCAACGGCAAGGATATGCATCTCAATCTCGATCCGCGCACCACGCTGCTCGATGCGCTGCGCGAACATCTGCGGCTGACGGGCACCAAGAAGGGTTGCGATCATGGGCAATGCGGCGCCTGCACAGTCATCGTCGATGGGCGGCGGATCAACAGTTGCCTGACACTGGCGGTGATGCACGAGGGCGCTGCGGTGACGACGATCGAAGGACTGGGCACGCCGGACCGACTACACCCTATGCAGCGCGCCTTCGTCGTCCACGACGGCTATCAATGCGGTTATTGCACGCCGGGCCAGATCTGCTCGGCAGTCGCGATGCTCGACGAGATCGAGGCGGGGATCCCCAGCCACGTCACGGAGGATCTCGGCCGAGTCTCCTTCTCGGACGCCGAGGTGCGTGAACGGATGAGCGGCAACATCTGCCGCTGCGCCGCCTATTCCAACATCGTCGCCGCTATCCGCGACGTCGCGGGAGAAAAGGCATGAGGCCGTTCACGTATCAGCGTGCGACATCCCCGGCAGACGCGGCGCGCGCGGCGGCCGCGCACCAGGGCGCCCGCTTCATCGCGGGCGGCACCAACCTGCTCGACCTGATGAAGCTGCAGATCGAAACGCCGACGCATCTGATCGACGTCAATCCGCTCGGTCTCGATCGGATCGAGGAGACTGATCAGGGTGGGCTGCGCATCGGTGCGCTGGTCCGCAACACCGATCTCGCCGCGAACAAGCACGTGCGCCGCGATTATCCGGTGCTCAGTCGCGCCTTGCTCGCGGGCGCCTCGGCGCAATTGCGCAACAAGGCGACAACCGCCGGCAACCTGCTTCAGCGCACGCGTTGCCCCTATTTCTACGACACCAGCAAGCCCTGCAACAAACGCCGGCCCGGCAGCGGCTGCGCCGCGATCAAGGGCTTCAATCGCAACCTGGCGATCCTGGGGGCGAGTAAGGCCTGCATCGCGACGCATCCGTCAGACATGGCGGTCGCGATGCGCCTGCTCGACGCGGCGGTGGAAACCGTGGCGCCCGATGGCAGCACCCGCGCCATCCCGATCGCCAGTTTCCATCGCCTGCCCGGCGATACGCCACATATCGAAACCGCCCTCGCCCCCGGTGAATTGATCACTGCCGTCACCCTGCCCCGCCCGATCGCCGGCACGCATATCTATCGCAAGGTGCGCGACCGTGCCTCCTACGCGTTCGCGCTGGTGTCGGTGGCGGCGGTGTTCGGCAAGGACGGCAGTGCACGTTTCGCGTTCGGCGGCCTAGCGCCGCACCCCTGGCGGATCGATGCGGCGGATGCGGCCGCGCGAAACGGCCCCGATGCCGTTGCCGATATCGTGCTCGCGGGCGCGGCAACCACGCCGCTCAATGGCTTCAAGACTGATCTGACGCGGCGAACCCTGGCGGCGCTCTATGCAGAGCGGGAGGCACGGTCATGAAGTTCGATCAGCCGGCAACCGCCAATCCCATCGATCGCGGCCGCGTCGTAGGCGTCCCGCACGATCGCATCGATGGCCCCGCCAAGGTAACGGGCAGCGCCCCCTATGCCTATGAACGCCATGATGTCGCCCCCAACGCCGCCTATGGCTGGATGGTCGGCTCCGCGATCGCCAGGGGCAGCATCCGTTCGATCGATGCGCGCGATGCAGAGACCGCGCCCGGCGTGCTCGCCGTCATCACCCACAAAAATGCCGGTCCGCTCGGCAAGGGCCGTATGAACACCGCGCATCTGCTCGGCGGCCCGAAAATCGAGCATTATGACCAGGCACTCGCGGTGGTCGTCGCCGAAACACTTGAACAGGCGCGCGATGCCGCGAAGCTGGTCAGGATCGATTATATCCGCGAGGATGGCCGCTTCGACCTCAAGGCTGAAAAAGGCAAGGCGGTTACGCCCAAGAGCGATCCCGATACCGCCGCAGGCGATTTTGCCGCTGCCTTTCCCAAGGCGGCGGTCCGGATCGACCAGACCTATACCACACCTGATCACAGCCATGCGATGATGGAGCCGCATGCGACGACGGCGGCGTGGACGGGTGGAAAACTGACGCTGTGGACAGCGAACCAGATGATCGCCTGGGCGGTCAGGGAACTGGCCCTCACCTTTGGAATGAAGGCCGAGGATATTCATGTGATGTCCCCCTATATCGGCGGTGGCTTCGGGGCGAAGCTGTTCCTGCGCGCCGATGCGGTGCTGGCGGCGCTCGGCTCGCGCGCCGTCGGCCGGCCGGTGAAGGTCGCGCTCGCGCGGCCACAGATTCCCAACAACACCACGCATCGCCCCGCCACCATCCAGCGCATCCGGATCGGAGCAAACAAGGACGGCGTGATCGACGCGATCGGCCATGAAGTCTGGTCCGGCGATCTGCCCGGCGGCGGCCCCGAAGTCGCGGCGCAACAGACCCGGTTGCTCTATCGCGGCGCCAACCGGATGACCGCGCATCGGCTGGCGACGCTCGACCTGCCCGAGGGCAATGCGATGCGCGCGCCCGGTGAGGCCGTCGGCCTGCTCGCGCTGGAAGTCGCGATGGACGAATTGGCCGAGGCCTGTGGCGTCGATCCCGTCGAACTGCGCATCCGCAACGATGTGCAATATGATCCAGAGAAGGGCCCGGAACGCCCCTTTTCCAGCCGAAAGTTCGTCGAATGCCTGCGTCAGGGTGCCGATCGCTTCGGCTGGTCGCGGCGCAAGACAATGCCGGGCCAGGTGCGAGACGGCCGCTGGCTGATCGGGATGGGCATGGCATCGGCCTTTCGCAACAACCTGGTGCAGGCGTCGGGCGCGCGGGTGAGCGTCGATGGCCAGGGCCGCGTCGTGGTCGAGACCGACATGACCGATATCGGCACCGGCAGCTATACCGTGATCGCACAGACCGCCGCCGAGATGCTCGGGGTGCCACTGTCCGACGTCACGGTCCGGCTGGGCGACAGCCATTATCCGGAATCGGCGGGATCAGGCGGACAATGGGGCGCGAACAGCGCCACCGCCGGCGTCTATGCCGCCTGCGCCGCGCTACGTGGCAAACTGGCGCAACAGGCCGGATTCAATGCCAAGGACGCCGTGTTCGAAGGGCGGGCGATCCGATCGGCCAGCCGGACGATCCCGCTCAAGGACGCCGCTGGCCGGCAGGGCACCAGCGCCGAGGACAAGATCGAATTCGGCGACCTGACCGAACGCTATGCGCAGGGCACGTTCGGCGCGCATTTCTGCGAGGTCGGCGTCGATATGTTCACAGGCGAGACGCGGGTGCGGCGCATGGGCGGCGCCTTCGCGGCGGGCCGCATCCTCAACCCCAAATCGGCGCGCAACCAGGTGATCGGAGCCATGGCGATGGGCGTCGGCGCAGCGCTGATGGAGGAGCTGACGGTCGACACTCGCTTCGGTTATTTCGTCAATCACGACATGGCGGAATATCATGTGCCCGTGCATGCCGATATTCCCGAACAGGACGTGCTGTTCATCGACGAACTCGACGACAAATCCTCTCCCATGAAGGCCAAGGGCGTCGGCGAACTCGGCATATGCGGCGCGGGCGCGGCGGTCGCCAACGCGATCTACAATGCCTGCGGCGTGCGCATCCGAGACTATCCACTGACGCTGGACAAGATCATCGGCGGCATGGCGCAACAAAAAACCTGAGCAGATCCGTGCTTTGTGGTCCGCGTATATGCGCGGACCCAAATCATTGCCCGTGCGTTCGAACCAGGCCGCCAAGGAAACGGAACCGATATGATCGGTGCCTTTCGTGGCATGCAGAGGAGCAGGATATGAAGCCAATCGCATTGCTTGCCACGATCATGTTTCTCGGCGGCACCGGCATCGCCACGGCGCAGCAGCCTCAGCACCACCGCCCCCCACCGCGCCCGCCCCTTCCCGGCCCCGGCCATGGCCCGGGCGGCAATTGGACAACCATCGGCTACACCACCGTCGGCGCTGGCCGCGATCGCGACGTAATCCGCGTGCGCGGCGATGATCGACATCGTCAGATCCGGGTCTGCGCGCTCAATCGCTCGATCGAAATGCGTGACCTCGACGTGCGCTTCGCGAATGGCGGACGGCAGGACATCCGCGTGCGGCAGGTGATCCGGGCGGGAACCTGCACCGCGGCCAAGGATCTGAACGGCCGGCGACGCAACATGCAGAGTGTCCAGATCGTCTATTCGCGGATTCGCGGCATCCTGCCCGTCGTTCGCATTCAGGCGCGCTGAACATAGTCATTCATAAGCGAAAACAGCCGCAGAATATTCCAGCCTGATCGCTGCGATGCGATCTCTTCCGGTGCCTGTTCGCCACGGGCGCCGCGAGGCGACCGCGCCGCCACGGTTACCGATGACCTGACCACCGGTGACGGTCTCATCGATGTCAGCCCATTCGAGCTCCGCGAAGCGCAGATAGACAGGCGGCCGCAGCGGATAGTCGGTCACGGACACCATGCTGCCGAGCGCGGTCATGTCGAACAATGCCCGCGCGAAGGCGAAGGGCAGCCTGATGCAACCGTGAGAAGCCGGATAGCCAGGATTCCAGCCGGCATGAAGCGCGATTCCGTCCCAGGTGAGCCGCTGCATGAAGGGCATCGGAGCATTGCTGTAGAGATTGGAGCGGTGCCATTTGGCCTTTTGCAGGATACGAAAATCGCCCAGCGGCGTTTCCTTGCCCGGCTTTCCCGTGGAGATTGCGGATACACCGATCAGCGTATCTCCTCGATAGACGTAGATGCGCTGGAGCGCGATGCTGATACCAATCGTCAGCGGCGCGTCGCTTTCAGCCGGCGCGCTCCATAGAAATTCGCCGGGCTGTAATGTGGCGACCGCGCGATGAAGCCTCACCTCCTCATGGGCCGACTGCGCATGCGTGACAGACGCGGCGCAGAACAGCCCCACAAGCGCGAGCCAGAGGGCCGAACAACGATACCGAAAGAGCGGGACTCGCGCCATTACCGCAGCATTTCATTGCCAGAAGTCGCTCGCAAGACATGGTTAATAGAATCCTCAACGCCTCGTCGCATTCATCGGCGGGCGATAAACAATCCGGTGCGATGTCCAGCGCCTCTTGACGGAATCACCCGCCGGGCATAGGGACGCCGCTCGCGCACCGCGGCCCCTTCGTCTAGCGGTCTAGGACGTCGCCCTCTCACGGCGAAAACACGGGTTCGAGTCCCGTAGGGGTCACCACCGCACCGGCTGCAATCCAGGAAAACCGGCTGCGGATTTCGGGCTGTGAAGGCGTCGCGCCATCGGCCGCTCGCTCAACTTCCACCGGCCCGTTGCCACGCCCAGACATGCCCCCATTCGCTGGGCCTGCAATGCGCGGTCGGTACCCAGGTCGCCGGATCGATCACCAGCGGATCGCAGCCGATCTCGAGGTCGAAACCCGCCGGGGTCTGCATGTAGAAGCCAAAGGTCCTGTCGTTGACATGGCAGCCGAGCGTCGCGCTTTCCGGCACCTTCGCCTGGCGCATGCGATCGTGACAGCGGCCGACATCGAGCTGGCTCTTCATCTCCAGCATCACATGGACGCAGCCCGAGGGCGGCTGCGGGATCTCGCCGAGCGCCACCGAATGATGCCGGCCGTTATCGGCATGCATGAACGTGAAGCCCATGCCCGGATCGACGGGATCATCGCTGAAACGGAAACGCGCGACATCGGTGTCGCTGAATCCGATGCCCTCGTAGAATTCATGGGTCTCGTCAAAGGCGGGCGCCGCGAACACCACATGGCCCATGCCCATGTCGCCGGTGACGAAGCCGCTGACCCCGGCCGGCGAAACGAACTTCACCGTATCCCGCCGGTCGCCGTGGAAGAATTCGAGCCCATTGCCTGACGGATCGCTCGTGCGGAAAAACGCGGAGACACCGCGCGCCCGCGCCTCCTCCACCGTGCCGTCGACGACATGCCGGCCTGCGGCCGTTACCTTGCCGCGCAACGCCGCGAGTTCGTCCGCATCGCCCACTTCATAGCCCGCCAGCACCAGCCGATCGGCCGATCCCGCCTCTATCCAGAAACGGAATGGGCGATCGTCGACGCGATAAAGCGCAACGCCCGCAGGGCCATCCGCGCCGCGCATCGCGCCGACGATCCCGGTCAGATAATCGTCCCATGCATCGCCCCTGGTCGTTTCGATGACGACATATCCCAGCGCCTTGATCCCCATCCTCATGCTCTCCTTGCCGATCGACCCTGGGGCGGCGCCCGCCCCTCCCTGCCCGCCGGGACGGCATGCCGACGCGACGGTGAGCGGATACGCCACCCGGCTCGCCTGATCCGACAAACGCGGAATCACAGCAGCCACGAACAACACATATCCAAAAACACACTCTTTCAAAATCAAAATATGCGTAATATTGATTTCTTGAATTACGAATCATTCGACGGACGACACCCGTCTTGGGAGGATCGCGCAAATGGCCACAGCAGTTTCGACGCAACCGGATCTCCACACCCCGCCCTCCGCGGAAGAGCTGATCGAAAGAGCGCGCGCGATGGCGCCGGCGATCAGGGCACGTGCCCGCCATGCGGTCGCCGAAGGAGACGTGCCGGCCGAGACCATCGCGGACATGCGCGAGGCGGGATTGTTCCGCATCCTCCAGCCCCGTCGCTGGGGCGGTTATGAAATGCATCCCAACGTCTTCTACGCGGTTCAGAAAATCCTGGCCGAAGCCTGCATGTCGACGGGCTGGGTCTATGGCGTGCTCGGCTGCCATCCCTATCAGCTGGCGCTGTTCGCCGACAAAGCCCAGCGCGAGGTGTGGGCGGACGATCCCGACATGCTCGTCTCCTCCACCTATCAGCCGGTCGGCAAGGTCGAGAAGGTCGAGGGCGGCTTCCGCCTGTCGGGCCGCTGGGGTTTTTCCTCCGGATCCTCACATTGCGGATGGGTGCTGCTCGGCTCGCTCCATTTTCCCGAGAACGGCCCGCCCGACCTGCGGACCTTCCTGCTGCCGGGTTCGGACTATCGCGTGATCAAGGGCACATGGGACGTGTTCGGCCTGCAGGGCACCGGCAGTTTCGACATCGTGGTGGAGGACGCCTTTGTCCCCGAATATCGCACGCATCGGTCGATCGACGGATTCACCTGCACGAATCCGGGGCAGATCGAGAATGACAGCCCGCTCTATCGCCTGCCCTGGGCGCAGATATTCGTGCGCGCGGTCTCGACCGCCGCGATGGGCAGCGCCCGCGCGGCGATCAATGCCGGCATCGAGATCATGAACAGCCGGATCTCGACCAATACCGGCAAGGCGGCGAAGGCCGATCCGCTGCTCCACGCCGCGCTTGCCCGCGCCGTCGCCGAACTGGAGGAGATGGAACTGGCGCACGAAGCGAGCTTCGACGAAATGATGAACCGGGCCGCTTGCGGCGAGGCGATCCCGATGGAACGGCGCGCACTCTTCGCCTATCGATCCGCGACCGTCGTTCGGCGACTGGCCGACCTGGTCGAGGATATCGTCAAGCTGCTCGGCAGCCGCGCGGTCTATATGTCCAGCCCGATCGTCCAGCCCTGGCTCGATCTGAAGGCCGCGCGCGCGCATGTCGCCAACGACCCCGGCAATCGCACCGCCGACGTGCTCGCCACCATGGCGGGCGACATGCCGGCCTTCAATTATCTCTGATCGGCCGGGAGACTGCATAATGATCGAAACGACCCATCGCGTCGCCGGCGGCCACGATATCCATATCCGGGAGACCGGCGCCGGCCCCGCCGTCATCTTCATCCATGGCAGCGGCCCCGGAGCCTCCGGCATCTCCAATTTCCGTGCCAATGCCGATGCCTTCGCGTCGGCTGGCTACCGCGTCATCCTGCCCGACATGATCGGCTATGGCGCATCGTCCAAGCCCGAGGGTGTGGATTACACGCTGGCGCTGTTCGCCGGCACGCTGCGCGCGGCGCTGGCCGCCCATGGCGTGGAGCGCGCGACCCTGGTCGGCAATTCGCTGGGCGGCGGCGTCGCGCTCCAGATCGCACTCGACGATCCAGGCTTTGTCGAGCGGCTGATCCTGATGGCGCCCGGCTGCATCGCCCCCTTCGACGCCTATGCCGCGATGCCGGGCATAGCGAAGATGCGATCGGGTTTCGGCGGCCCGGATTTCGACCTGGCCGAACAGAAAAGGCTGGTTTCCAACCTCGTCCATCCCGATTTCGCATCGCGCATATCCGACGCACTCGTCGCCGAACGCTTCGCCGTCTCGCGCACCCAGCCCAAGGATGTGCTGACGCGGATGCGCACGCCCGATCTCAGCCCAAGGCTGGGCGAAGTCAGCCATCCGATGCTGGTGCTCTGGGGCCTGAACGACGAATTTTGCCCGGAAGCGCATAGCCGACTGTTCCTGGAGCGCTGCCCGAATGTCCGCGCGATCAGCTTCGCGCGCACCGGCCATTGGGTGCAACTGGAACGCGCGGAGGAGTTCAACAGCTATTCCCTCGCCTTTCTCAGAAACATCTGAGGCGCTTTCACCTCTCCGGGAATATGGTATCGCGACGTCGCGCGGATGAAGGGCAGGCAAATTGAGCATCAGTTTCGACGCGACCGATCATGCCATCGTCGAACAGCTGCGCAGCAACGGCCGTGCGACCAACCAGCAGATCGCGGAGGCGCTGGGGCTGACCGCCACCACCGTATCGACGCGTATCCGGCGGATGGAGGACGCGAACCAGTTGCGCGTCGTCGCCGAATCCGACTTTTCGGCGCATGGCTATGACCTGCTGTTGCGCGTGACCATCGAGGTGGAGGGCCGGCCGGCGTCGGATGTGGCGCGCGCGCTCGCGGCGTTGCCCGAGGTCTTCGCGGCGCATCTGGTGACGGGCAGCTACGACATCGACATGCTGGTCGCGCTGCACGAGGTCGACGAACTCGGGCCATTCCTGCTCGACAGGATCGGCGCCATCCCGGGCATCCGCACCGTCACCCCGTCCACCATCGTCGACATCGTCAAATATCAGTTCGACGTCGTCCCGATCGAGCCGGAGGCCTGACCGTGGCGACAGCGAAACTCGACGAACTCGACCGGCGGCTGATCGACCTGCTCTCGCAGGATGCACGCGTGTCGAACCGCGCCATCGCCGGCCAGCTCGGCGTCACCGAAGGCACGGTGCGGGGCCGCATCAAAAGGCTGCAGAGTGAAAGGCTGATCGCCTTCACCGCGATCACCGGGCTGGCGATGGCGAGGAAGTCGCGCCTGGCCTTCATCAATATCGAGGCCGAAACCGGAACGGTCCGCGCCGTGATGCGGGCGCTTTCGCTGATCGCGGAGATCGACGGCGTGATGGCGACGACCGGCCGGTTCAACATCCTGGCATTGTGCCTGTTCGACGAACTGGAAATGCTCGCCGACATCGCATCCGAACGCATCAGGGTGTTACCCGGCGTCCGCCATGTCGAGACCGCGATCGCGGTCAAGACCTTCAAATATAATGCGCGGCTGGTGAAGATCACCCAGCCGCCCGAACCTCAGGACCAGACCGATTTGAACTTCGATGAAAGCATCGAACGGCTCGCAAATCGCGGTACAACAAAAACCTAGAGCGTGTGGCCCGCTTCTAGCGGATCACCCGCTCTAGAGCGGTTTCCGATCTGATCGAATCAGATCGACCGCTCTAAGCTTTTGTTTCACCGCGATTTCCGAGTCGTCAGATGAGGCCATCTGACTGGAAATCGCTCTAGGAAGCCTGACCGGCATCCTGCCAGGTTCGGACAAAATCGACCGAACCCATGTCCGCCGCCAGCCGCAGCGCGCCGAGCCGGCGATTCCAAAAGGTCTCCGCACCATCGGCCAGCCGCCATTCGTGCAGGCGGCGCGTGAAGAGCTGGAGATCATGCTCCTCGCTGATACCGATCGCGCCGAACACGGCATGGGCGGTGGCGGCGATCCGGGCGGCGGCGGCGCTCGCGACCGACTTGGCGGTGGCGACCGCCGCCGGTGAAGGCGGCAAGCCCCCCGCGCAGCCGAGCTGCGACGCAATGCGCGCGGCGACCATATCCTCCGCCATCACCGCCAGAGTCTGCTGAAGCGCCTGCTGGCGCCCGATCGGCTTGCCGAACTGGATACGTTCATTGGCATAGGCCGTCGCCATCCCGGTCAGCCGCGCGGCCGCTCCGGCGATCAGGGTGGCGCGAAGGATAGCGCCAGGCGCGCGCAGGCCGCCGGCAGGCACGGCACCGACAACCAGACCGGTGGAAGGCGACCATCGCGAACGCGCGGCAAGGCTGGCGTTCACCCCCGTCGGCGACAACGTCATCGACGCCGCCTCGACCAAATGGAGCGCGCCATCGGCTTCGACCAGCGCGTGGGCCGCGAGCAGGCCGCCGGATATGACGCTCTCGGCGTCCGTACCCGCCTCGGCAAGAACGATCGGCCCTTCGGGCAGATCGGCCCCCGCCATCGCCAGCAGATAACGGGCAATCATCGTCTCGCCGACCGGCAACGGCACCGCATGGCGGCCGAGCGCCAGCCAGAGCGGATGGACCTGCGCCGGGGAGAGCCCCGCCCCGCCCCGATCCTCCGGCACCAGCGCATCGAGGAAGCCCGAGGCGGAGACCACATCCCAGAGCGACCCGGCGCCCATCCCGTGTTCGACCGCGCGAACCAGCGCCGGCGTCGCGATCGCCTCGATCATGCGTTCAAAGGGTTCGAGAAACTCGTTCATGCCTATCTCAGCCCCATGCCGCGCGCGATGATGCCGCGCAGGATCTCACGCGTACCGCCGCGCAGCGAAAAGCTCGGCGCGATATGGGTCACGTACAGCAACGTCCGATAAAGTTCGGCGTCGATCGGCGCGTCCGGATGCGCGGCGAGATCATCGCCGATCGCGATGGGCAATTGCTGTTCGAAGCTCGTGCCCAGGTCCTTGACCAGCGCCGCCTCCGTCGCCGGGCTCTCGCCCGCCGCGAGCAGCGCGGTGCAGGCGATCGACATGGCGCGCAGCACCCCCAGCCGGGCCGTGAAATCGCCGACCAGCGCCGTCGTCGCCCGATCGGCCCGCCCCGTCGCCCGGAGGTGCCGTATCCAGGCGTCGAGCAGCACGACGCTGGAATAGATGCGTTCGGGGCCGCTGCGCTCGAACGCCAGTTCGGCGGTCACCTGTTTCCAGCCCTCGCCCTCGCGCCCGATCAGCGCGTCGGCGGGCAGTTCGACATCCTCGAAAAAGACCTCGCAGAAATGCGCTCCGCCCGTCAGATCGACGATCGGGCGGACGGTGACGCCCGGCGCCTTCAGATCGATGATCATCTGCGACAGGCCGGCATGCCTGTCCTCCACGCTGCCCGATGTACGCAGCAGCGCGATCATGTGATCGCTGTGCTGGGCATTGGTGGTCCAGATCTTCTGGCCGTGGATGCGCCAGCCGCCATGGGTGCGCTCCGCCCGGGTCCGCACGCTCGCAAGGTCCGATCCCGATCCCGGCTCGCTCATGCCGATGCAGAAGATCAGCTCGCCGCGGCAGATGCCCGGCAGATACAGGCTGCGCTGCGCTTCGGTGCCGAAGTTCAGGATCAGCGGCGCGGTCTGGCGTTCGGTGATCCAGTGCGCGGCGACCGGCGCGCCCGCCGACAGCAGTTCCTCGACGACGATGAAACGCGCGAATGCGCCGCGTTCGCCGCCGCCATAGCGTTTGGGCAGGGTCAGCCCCAGGAAACCGGCGGCGCCGAGTTCGCGGCTGAATGCCGCATCGAAGCCGAGCCAGGATCGCGCGCGGATATCGGCAGGGGTGCCGGCGATCGCACGCTCGATCAGCGCACGAATGGCCGGGCGGATCGCCTCGTCCTCTGCCGGCAGCGCCGCAAGGGTCAATGTCTCGAACAGCGCTCCGCCTCCCCTTTGTCCGTCTGCCTGCCGACATGCAGCGCAATGACGGGTGCGATCAAATATTTGTTTGATCGGATCCGATACCGATCATGTATCGCCCGCCGCGCAGGCCGTCGCGACGAAGTTGCGCGCCAGCCCCCCGGCATCGCGCCGCGCCGCGACCCCCATTTCGACATGGATCGGATCGGTGAGCGGCATCAGTCGCACGCCTTCGGGCACGGTGCCCGCCATCGCCGAGGGCACGAGCGCGATGCCCAGTCCCGACTGGACAAGGCTGAGGATCGTCTGCACCTGCGTCGCTTCCTGCGCGATCCGCGGCGTGAAACCCGCTTGCTGACAGGCCAGCAGCACCACCGAGCGCAGCACGCTGACAGCGCCGTGAAGCACCAGCGGCTCGCCCGCCAGATCGGCAAGCGCCAGGTCTTGGCCGCCCGCCAGCCGGTGGGTGGCGGGCAGCGCGACGACCAGCCGGTCGCGCTCGATTACCGCCACCTCGAAATCGCCCGGATCCAACAGTGGCAGCCGCACCAGCCCGACATCGAGTTGCCGCGCCGCGAGCGCCGCGCAGATCGAGACGCTCGTCATCTCCTCCAGCCGCAGATCCACGTCGGGATAACGGGCCCGAAATGCGGGAAGGATGCGCGGCAGCGCGGCGTTGATCGCCGAACCGACAAAGCCGACCGAGATCGCCCCGCGCTCGCCTTGATGCCCCTGCTCGACGATGCTGCGGAACAAGGCCGCCTGTTCCAGTGTCGCGCGCGCGGCGGGCAAGGCGGCGCGCCCCGCATCGGTCAGGCGCACGCCACGGCTTTCGCGATCGAACAGCCGCGCGCCCAGTTCTTCCTCCAGCCGGCGGATGGCGACGGTCAGCGGCGGCTGCGAGATATGAAGCCGTTCGGCCGCGCGGTGGAAATTGAGCGTTTCGGCGAGCGTCGCGAAATAGCGCAACTGGCGAAGGTCCATCGATAGTCACCGCGTATCGCGTGTCGGGAAATCAATATTGGTCAAGGCGCACCGACGCATTTAGGGATTGGATCCTCTTCGTTCCGGAGCCTGCCCGCCTATGAATCCCTTCCTTCTCGTCGAACGCGATGGCCCGGTGGTGATCGCCACGCTCAACCGCCCCGAGGAGCGCAACGCGATTTCCGAAACCGCGCATAGCGATGAAATCGCCGCCTTCTGCGCGGAGATGACGCGTGATCAGGGCGTGTGCGCCATCATCCTCACCGGCAGCGGCAAGGCCTTTTGCGCGGGCGGAAACGTCAAGCATATGCGCGAGAAGATCGGGATGTTCGGCGGTTCGCCCTATACGATCCGCAACAATTACCGCACCGGCATCCAGACGATCCCGGCGGCGCTTTACGAACTGGAAGTGCCGGTGATCGCGGCGATCAACGGGCCGGCGATCGGCGCCGGGCTCGACCTTGCCTGTATGTGCGATATCCGCATCGCGGCGGACACCGCATTGTTCGCCGAAAGCTTCGTGAAGCTCGGCCTGATCCCCGGCGATGGGGGGGCCTGGCTGCTGCCGCGCGTGATCGGCATGCCGCGCGCGACGCAGATGACGCTGACCGGCGAGACGATCGATGCCGCGAAGGCGCTCGAATACGGCCTCGTCACCGAAACGCTCGCACCGGAAAGGCTGATGGACCGCGCGCGCGCGATCGCCGCGAGCATCGCCACCAATCCGGGCCATTCCACCCGCATGGCCAAGCGGCTGCTGCGCGAGGGGCAGGACATGAAGCTTGGCCCGCTGCTGGAACTGTCGGCCGCCTATCAGGCGCTGGCGCACCACACGCCCGAGCATGAGGAGATGATCGCCGCCTTCGTCGAGAAGCGCGCGCCGAAGCCGTCCTGATCCAAGCGACCGGGCGGCCGTCACCCGGCGGCGGCCCGGCCGGCGATGCGGCCCGAATAGACGCAGTCGGCGAGCGAGATGCCGCTGACATAGCGATGCGACGAGATGCCCTTCGCGGTCTTGCCCGCGGCGAACAGTTTCGGGATCGGCTTGCCAGCTTCATCCAGCGCCTGCCCCGTGGCCTCGTCGACGACGAGGCCGCCCAGCGAGATCGAGGGACAGAGATAGCGCTTGTTGTGGATCGAGATATCGATCGCGTAAAATGGCGGCTCGACGATCTGCGCGGTGAAATCGCCATGCTTGCGGAATCTGGGGGCCTCCAGTCCGGTCGATGCGCGATTGTAATGATCGACCTCCGCGCGCAACGTGGCGGGATCCATGCCGCATTTGCCGGCAAGCGCCTCGATCGATCCGGCCTTTGTCGAGCTGAGCAGCAGCCCCATCAAGGCCGGCGCTCCCTGGAGGCGGAACAGCTTCCGCCGGCCCGGCATCGCTTCGCGAAACGCCTGGCGCCGCAAGCGGCTGTCGAGGATGATATAGGCGACGCCGCCATGATCCTCCGCGATATGGTGGCCGATCTTGCCGCCATAGCAATCCTCGGACACGAAGCGTTCGCCGCGACCGCTGACAACGATCCCTCGTGAAAGCGAGGCCGGTGGATTGAACTGCCGCCACGCGGAAATATTCTCCAGCCCGTCCACCCTGGCGCCAACCGACTGGCCGAGCCGGATGCCCGATCCGTCGCAGCCGATGCTGCCCAGCGGAATGGCGCCCAGATATCCGGGCGCGTAATGGGCGACCATCTTGCGGTTATGGATATAACCGCCGGTCGAGAGGATCACGGCCTTGCCAATGCCGATCGATGTCGCCCGCCCTTCCGCATCCGATATCGCGTTGGCGTTTCGAACGAGCCGTTCCGCGATCTGTGGGAACAGCAATGTCGATGCCTTGCCGAAATTCTTGCTGATCTTCCGCAACGCCGAAGCCGCCCGAGACCGTTTGTCGACATGCTGGATTTCCAGCCCGGCGATCTCGCCATCGGTGGACAGGATGAAGCGCCGGGCTTCGCTGTAGCTGTAGAGTTTCAGGCCCATGGCAAGCGCCGATCGCAGCAGCGGATCGAACAGGCGGTGCCCGGTCAGCCCGTCCCCCACCGCACGATGGCCGCGCGGCGCGGGCCGGGCATGATCGGCATAGTCGGCCTGCGCCTCGTTCCCCGAATAATAGAGGAAATAGCCCTTGCCGGGATAGGATGTCTTCACCGGAGAGACGGTGCTGCCGAACCGGACGCCATGCGCCGACAGCCATTCGATGTTCGCGCTGCTGGTGCGGCAGAAATCGAGCAAGGTTTCGTCCCGAACGGCGTCGGCCACTTCGAGCTTCAGATAGTCGTACATGGCCTGCACCGTGTCTTCGATGCTGGCTTCCTGCTGATAGCGTGTCCCGCCACCGCCATAATAGACGCCGCCGGACATGCGCGTGGCGCCACCGCCATCGAACCTGTCGATGGCGATGACGCTTGCCCCCCGATGCAGGGCTTCGAGCGCCGCGCAGATCCCCGCGCCCCCCAGGCCGACGATCACGACATCGGCGGCATCGTCCCACCGCGCGTCATCGGGCGTGGCGAGGTTGACGGGCGCCCCTACGCGGGAATTCCAGTCGGGATCATCCACATTCATGGCGCGCCCCGCCTCAGAAATTGTAGCGCGCCTGCACGCCCAGTTGGCGCCCGCGCATGATCACGCGCGTATAGGATCCCGACGAAGCGACCACGTCGGTGGCCGATCCCATGACCTTCGTGTTCGTAACATTCTTGCCAACAAAGGCGATTTCCCATTTCTCGTCGATCTCGCCGATGCCCAGGCGCAGGTCGAGTTGCTGCCAGGCGCGCTGGCGGGTCGCGGGATCCTTGTCGGCCGCGACGTCGTAGGAGCTGGAGAAGGCGAGGATCGCATCGGCGCGGACCCGCAGCGTGCTGCCGATCGGCTGGTTATAGCCGGCCCGGACATTGCCCGACCATTTGGGCGCGAACGGCGGCGCGCGGCCGGTCAGGTTCTGCACGCAGGGCAAGGCGCCGCTGGCTTGGGCGATCGCGGCCTGTGCGGCGGTGCAGCCGGCGCCCGCATATTCCTTGTAGGCGGCGTCGAGATAGGCGAGATCCACCCCGAAATCGAAATACTGGCTGGGCTGCCAGCGCAGCTCGGCCTCCGCGCCCTGGGTCTTCAGGCCGCCGACATTGGTGACCTGGATAAAGGCTGATGTCGGCGTGATCTGCGTCACGCTCTGCTGCAGATCCTTGTAGTCGCTTCTGAACAGCGACAGGTTCACCGCCAGCTTGCGATCGAGCAGCAGCGATTTGACGCCGACTTCATACGCCTTGACGGTTTCAGGGAAGAAGGTCAGGCGATTGGGCACACCGGTCAACTCCACCGCATCGAACCCGCCGGCTTTGAAGCCTTCGCTGAACTTCGCATAGAAGGTCAGATCCCGATCCACCTTGTATTGCAGGGTGGCGGACGGCAGGAATGCGCCGTCCTTCACCGTCGCCCTCGTCGTATGATCGGCAAAGCCCGTCAGGAAGAAGGCGACCGGCTGCAGCGCCGTGGGCAGCCGCGTCGTCGTCAGGCCGAGCGGATCGTTGCCGGTGGCGTTGGTCGCCGACTGGATGCCCTGCTTCTTCGAATGGGTGTAGCGCATGCCCAGGGTCACCGAGAATTGATCGGTGAAGGGATAGGTCACGGCGCCGAAGGCGGAGAGCGCGGTTTCCTTCTGGTTGAGATCGATCACCCCGGCGAGCGGCGCATAGGGGGCGAGCGGCGCCAGCGGCCCCGTCAGCAGGACATTGGCGAACGGGAAATTGAGCGTCGTATGGACGTTCGATTCCGAATCCAGGAAATAGCCGCCGAAGATATATTGCAGCTTCGATTGCGCGGGCGAGGTGACGCGCAGTTCGAGCGTCGTCTGCTTCAGGTCCTCGGGCGAATTATAGCTGAAGAAATTGGCGGGCACGCCATCGGTGTCGGCCGCGACCAGGAAATCATATTTGGAGAAGGAGCCGAGCGCGACGATGCCGGGGCCGTCGCTATTGTCGCGCTCGATCTTGAGCAGATATTCCGACGCCTCGATTTCACCGCGTTCGCCGGGACCGGAGGCGCGCCGGAAATCGAAATCGGCCTCCTGCCCGGTCGCGATGGCATAAGCGCAGGAGAAGGTCGTCGCCGGATTGAAAGGCGCGGGCGGCGGGCAATTGGTGAGTTGCGCGGCGAAGGGCGCCTTGGAATCCTGCTTGCCATATTCGGCCTTGAACGTGGCAGCCCAGTCCGGCGCCATCTGCCAGAGCGCGGAGAAGCGGACGAACTTGTCCTCCACCTTGGGATCGCGCTTGCCGGTGCCCAGATTTTTGACGAAGCCGTTCAGATCGGAATATCGGCCGGCGACGCGCACCGCCAGCGTGCCGGGGATGATCGGCCCGCCTGCCGCCGCCTCCACCACCGGTTCGTTGGCGACGAATTCGTACGAAGCCAGGGCATAGCCCTTCCATTCGTCCAGACTGGGCTTGGTCGTGGTGACGCTGAAGGCGCCGCCGATGGCGTTGTTGCCGAAATAGATGGTCTGGGGGCCGCGCAGCACCTCGATCCGCTCCAGATCGACCACCGTCGACTGCGAATAGCGCGACCGCCCGTGATAGACGCCATCGACGAAGGTGGCGACCGCCTGTTCGAAGCCGGCATTCGATCCCGAACCGACGCCGCGGACATAGATATTGTTCGAGACGGTATCCTTCGAGACGAAGACGTTGGGCAGCCCCTTCGCCAGATCCTCGACGCCTGAAATCTGGCGGTCACGCAGTTCGTCGCCCTGCACCGCGATGATCGAGATGGGAACGTCGCGGATCGACTCCTCGCGCTTCTGCGCGGTCACCACGATCTCTTCGACCTGCGCGAATGCCGGCATGGACACGCATGTCACCGCCCCCAGCGCCACGGACCGCAAAAGATGCTTCTTCGCCGACTTCATGCCTCTCTCCCCTCGCACCAGGCCGGCCGTCATCACGGTCCACCCTGGTTCCTGTTCTGGTTGATGAAGAAAAGCTAGATTGGGAGGCACTGAATTTCAGCTCGCGTTCCGCTCGCTTCTAACGCACGCGAAAGCCCGGTCTCCGGCTGGGGGCAACTCCTAACATCTTTGAGTTACGGGAACAATTGGCAGCCGCGCCGGGCCGTCAGCGGCGCCGGACATTGCTCGTTCGAGGCGCCGAAAACCGGCGCGACACCACGATTTTCGCGGGAGAAGCTCGTCTTCCACGCGCCGACGCCAGAGCGCCGAATCCATGCATTCGATGGTCGAACACGAGTTCAAGATGAGTGATAGCGAGCGTTAGATTCGCGCACGGATGCAGGATCCCAAGGGGAGGATGATGATCAAGCAGATCGCGTTTCTGAAAGCCAGGCCGGAACTGGAGGCCAGGGCGTTCATCGACCTGTACGAGCGCGAGCACGCGCCGCTGGTCGCATCGCTGCTGCCCTCGCTTTCCGCCTATCGCAGAAGCTATGTGGTGCCCGGCCTGATGGTATCCAACGCGCATCCCGGCGACGATGGCTGGCGGCCCGATTACGACGTGGTCACCCAGCTCTGGTTCGAGGATGCGCAGGCGCTCGACGCCTGCAACGCGGTGCTCGCGGACAAGGCGACCGCCGGCGCGATCCGGAGGAGCGAAGCGCGGCTTTTCCCGCAAGGGGAAACCACCATCACCACATGCGAGGCGTTCGTCACCCCCGCCGATACGCTTCAGCCCCGCCCCGCCGGCCATCACGGCCCGCCCGCGATCAAGCTGCTCGGCACGATCCGGAAACGAAGCGGCATGTCGCGCGCGGCCTTTGTCGATCGCTATGAACATGGCCATTGCGCGCTGGCGCTTCGTGTCCTGGCGAAGGACGGCGTGCCGATGTTCGCGCGATATCAGCGCAGCTTTCCCATCGGCGAGCAGCCGGATTTCGACGTGCTGACCGAGGTCTGGTTCTGGACGCAGGATCATTATCACCAGTTCCTGGAGATCCATGCCGACAAAAGCGTCGGCGCGGCGATCGCGGAAGACGAGGCGCAATTGTTCGACCGCGCTTCGATCACGATGGTGAGCGTCGAGGAGCATGGCTCGCCGATCAACAGCTAAACGAGTTTTACCTGAGGCCTCCCCTTCTTAGGCACGAGATCGCCGCCGCCGGGCATCTGACGGAGGTGGCGGAATCGTAACGGAGGGAAGATTGGGCAACACCGGTATCGCGTCGATCGCGGCCTATCTGCCGCGACTGCGCCTCGCCCGAAAGGCGATCGCGGATGCGAACAAATGGGCGAATCCGGCGCTTGCCGCGCTGGGCAAGGGCCATCGTACCATCTGCGCGCATGACGAGGACAGCCTGACCATGGCGGTGGAAGCGTGCCGGCGCTGCCTGGGTGACGTGCCCGAGCCCTCTGTCGAGATCGTCCAGTTCGCGAGCACCACGCCGCCCTTCGCCGATCGCGCGAATTCGGTGATCCTGGCCGAGGCGCTGGCGCTGCCGTCCGATCTGCGCTGCGCCGATGTGACGGGCTTCCTGGGATGCGGCGTCACCGCGCTGATCGGCGCGTTGGAGAATGGCCGGCCGGCGCTGACCGTCGCATCGGAAAAGCGCATGGCGCGGATCGCATCGGCGCAGGAACTCGCGCTCGGCCACGCCGCGGCGGCGGTCGTCACCGGCACCGAAAACCTGATCGCGCGGCTGGTCGCGACACATTCGACCGCGGTGGATTTCGTCGATCACTACCGGAACGCGAAGGCGCCGACCGACTATCTGCTGGAGGAACGCTGGGTGCGTGACGAGGGCGACATGAAGATCGCGCCGCCCGCGATCGAGACGCTGCTGCGCAAGGCGGGTCGCAACGCCGACGCCATCGATCATGTCGTGATCGCGGGCGTCGGCCGTGCCGCCGCCCGGCAGATCGCCGGCAAATGCGGCTTCGCAGAGGGCCGGCTGATCGATCCGCTCGACGCGGCGTGCGGCGACACCGGATCCGCCCATGCCCTGATCATGCTGTGCCATGCGCTGGAACAGGCGGCACCGGGCGAGACCATCCTGCTCGCCAATGTCGCGCAGGGTTGCCAGACATTGCTGTTCGAGACGACCGACGCGATCGCCGATCGGCGCGATATCGACACCGTCCGGGATCAATTGGAAAGCGGCGTCGAAGACCTGAACTATCTGCGCTTCCTGTCGTTCAACGAACAGATCGAAGTGGATTGGGGCATCCGCGCGGAACGCGACAACCGCACCGCGCTTTCCGCCTTCAACCGCCATCGCAAGACCGCGACGAGTTTCATCGGCGGCCGGTGCGAGGCGTGCGGGACACGGCAATTCCCGAAGGGGCGATGCTGCGTCAATCCGGACTGCCGGCAATTCGACACGCTGGTCGACGAACCGTTCAGCCACAAGATCGGCCGCGTCAAATCCTATACCGAGGATTGGCTGGCCGTCTCCGCCAATCCGCCCTTCATCTACGGCAATGTCGCCTTCGACGATGGCGGCGTGATCATGATGGAATTCACCGATTGCGAGCCTGGCGAACTGAGCGTCGGCACCCCTGTCCGCTTCGTGTTCCGCATCAAGGAGAAGGATCCGAAGCGGCACTTCCACCGCTATTTCTGGAAAGCCGCCCCGGTCGGCATGGCAAAGGCGCGATAAATGGCTGAAGGCATTCGGGACAAGGTCGTCATCCTGGGCATGGGCTGCTCGCGCTTCGGCGAGCGCTGGGATTGCAGCGCCGAGGATCTGATCGCGGAATCCTTTCAGGAAGCCGTGGCGGATGCCGGCATCGATCGCGACCTGATCGAGGCGGCATGGTTCGGCCTGTCGATGGACGAGCAGAATCTCGGCAAATCGGCGCTGTCGCTGTCGCAGGCGCTGCGTCTGCCGAACATCGCGGCGACGCGGGTCGAAAATCTGTGCGCGACGGGATCCGAGGCGTTGCGCGGCGCGGTCTATGCGGTGGCGGCGGGCGCCGTCGACATCGCGATGGCGCTGGGCGTCGAGAAGCTGAAGGACACCGGCTATGGCGGCCTGCCCGAACGCAGCCGTGGCACGTTCAACGACCTGTGGCAGCCCGGCGTCACCGCGCCGGGATCCTTCGCGCAATTCGCCAGCGCCTATGCCGCGCGCCATGACCTGAAGATGGACACGCTGAAGGAAGCGATGGCCCATATATCGTGGAAAAGCCATGAGAACGGATCGCGCAATCCCAAGGCGCATCTGCGCAAGCGGATCTCCAAGGATGCGATCCTGAACGCGCCCATGATCGCCTATCCGCTGGGCCTGTTCGATTGCTGCGGCGTCAGCGACGGTTCGGCCTGCGCGATCGTCACCACCCCGGACATGGCGAAGCGCCTGGGGCGGACGGGCGAACTCGTCAGCATCAAATCGATGCAATTGTCGCTCAGCAACGGATCGGAGATGTCGCACAACGACTGGGACGGCAGCTATGCGCATACGACGCGGATCGCCGCCCGCAAGGCCTATCGCGAGGCCGGTATCGTCGATCCGGTGCGCGAGCTCGACCTGGTCGAGGTGCACGACTGTTTCTCGATCACCGAACTCGTCACCATGGAGGATCTGGGGCTGTCCCAGCCCGGCGCCGGCTATCGCGACGTGCTCGCCGGCAAATTCGACGCCGATGGCGAGGTAGCGAGCAATATCGATGGCGGGCTGAAATGCTTCGGCCACCCGATCGGCGCCTCCGGGCTGCGCATGGCGTACGAGGCCTATGGCCAGTTGCTCGGGCGCGCCGGCGATCGCCAGCTCGTCCGGCCGCGCCGGGCGCTGACTCATAATCTCGGCGGTTTTCCGAACAACAATGTGTGCAGCATCTCGATCTTCGGACGGCTGGACAGCTGACGCACGCGCCGCTCCTCCCTCATCGAAACCGGAACAGCTTCGACATGAACCATCCCGCATCGCTCGAAAACAAGGTCATCATCGTCACCGGCGCCGCCCAGGGCATCGGCAAGGCGCTGACCGATCATGCCGTCGCCATGGGTGCGCGCGTCGCGGCGGTCGATATCAACCGCACGGCGCTGGAAGAGGGGCTGTCCGCCCATGATGCCGGATCGGTGCGATGCTTCGCCGGCGACGTGACCGACGAGGAATTCGTCGCGGACGTCGTGCAGCAGACCGTCGCGGCGTTCGGCGATCTCAACGGCCTGCTCAACAATGCCGGCATCGTCCGCGCCGCGATGATCACCGACATGAACCGCGCGCAATGGCAATCGGTGATCGACGTGAACCTGACCGGCGCCTTTGTGTGCCTGCAGGCCGTCGGCCGCCATCTGGTGGGCAAGGCGAAGCAGGGCGATCCCAACCCCGGATCGATCGTGAACGTCTCTTCGGACGCCGGGCGGCGCGGCACGTTCGGGCAGATCAACTACGGCGCCGCGAAATCGGGGGTCATGGGCCTGACGATGAGCGCCGCGCGCGAATGGGGGCGCTTCAACATCAACGTCAACAGCGTCTGCTATGGGCTGGTGGAGACCGCGATGACGGAGACGATCCGCCAGGAGCGCTTCCGCGACCGCTATCTGGAAACCATTCCGCTCGGCCGGTTCTCGACGCCCGAGGAGATCGCGCCCGCCACCTGCTTCTTCCTGTCCGATGCCGCCGCCTATATCACCGGTCAGCATATCGGCATCGATGGCGGTTTCCACATCACGTCCTAGCACCAATCGACATTCGGCCCATACCGGCCTGCAAATGGCGATTGGTCCTGATCACTCGGGCGGCAGCCAGCGCTCTGCCCGCCTTTCCCACGGATTGTCGCCGGGGGCGGCCGGCAGCGCATAAAGCGCCTCACACGTGGTCATCACCCGCTCCGCAACCGTCATGCGAAGCGTCACCGCCACCGCCGCGCCGCACGGCCCGTCCGCGAACACCGTGTCGACGGCTCCGCCGATCGTCACGCGATCGCCCGCGAAGATCGAGGATGTCATGCTGAACCGCATGCGCGCGATCCGCCCGCGCGGCCCCGACCAGTCATTGAGGAAGCGTTCGAACAGCGACGCCTGGAACTGGGTGTTCGCGAAGATATCGCGCTGGCCGACGGTGCCGACGACATAGCCATGATCGTGATGCAGCGGCGAATAATCGCGGCTGGCAAGCGCCCCGGCGATAATGCGCGTCGCCGTCGCATCGAAGGCGAGTTCGGGAATGGCCTGTCCGGGCGCGAGATCGCCGATCAGCAGCGTGTTCATGCCTGTGCCTTCTCGAAGCCGAAAAATTCGTAGCGTTCGACGCCGACAAGGCCGCCGTCATCGTCGAGATACTGCATCTCGATCGTCCAGAAACGTCCGAGCCCGAGCCTGGTCCGCTTGGGATCGCCGACCTCCCGCACCACCTGCCTGGTGTGCAGGCGATCGCCGATCCGCACCGGCGCATGGAAGCTGATCGCGTAGGAAACGACGATCGACGCCGGATAGCCGAGCAGATCCTTGAGATCGAAATGCGCCTGGAGGGCCTTGAGCGGCGCCCCCTGCCCCGGCTCCCAATATTCGGGCCGCCCCCAGGTGGGCAGCATCGTCGCCGGGCAATAGGCCTCGCCGAGCAGGCCGGAGGCCGCCTGATCGTCCCAATGGACCGGATTTCCATTCTCCACCGCGGCACACATCGCCCGCACATTCACCGGATTTGCGGCGATGCCCGGGCCGGCCGCATATTGCGGCACGCCGATCAGGCGCAGAACCCGATCGTCCAGAGCGGTCGCCATGCCGTCGCTCATGCGAAGACGTGATCGGAGATGCGCGCCTTCAGATCGTCGGCCGTGCCGTACATCAGTTCATGATGCTTGGCGCGCCGGTAGAAAAGCTGGGGTTCGCCATCGACCGAATAGCCGATGCCGCCATGGATCTGCACGCTGACCGTCGCCAGCCGCCGCAACAACGAGGCCGCCTGGAGCTTGGCCATCTGCGCCAGATGGCGATAGGGCATGTTGCCGTCCCTGGCCCAGGCGGCCTGATAGACGAGATATCTGATCCCCTCCAATTCGGTCGCGCAGTCCGCCAGCGGGTGCGAGACCGCCTGGAAATTCGCGATCGGCCGCCCGAACTGATTGCGCTGATTGGCGTAGTCGACGGTCAGCGCCAGCAGCCGGTCCGCCGCGCCGACCGCCTCCGCCGCGACCGCGATCAGAACATCGCCGAACGCTTCGCTGCCCGGATCCGGCGCTTCGGTCGCCGCGAACATGGCGGCATCGCCGATCCGGACATCGTCGAAGCGGACCGCGAACAATGGCTGCGACGCGTGGTTGGGTTGCGCCACGATCGAGACGCCCGGCGCATCCGCCGGCACCAGCGCCCATGCGCCGCCGTCCGGTCCCGTGCCATGGACAAGGAAGATGTCGGCGACGCTGGCGAAGGGCACCAGCGACTTCTCGCCGTTGACGACGCCGCGCACGGGATCGATCGCCATTGCCGGCGCATCGCCGATCAGGTCGTTCTCCTGCCAGGCAGGGATCGCGATGACCTCTCCACGCGCGATGCCGGGCAGCCATTCCCGCCTTGCCGGTTCCGAGCCGATCCTCGACAGCAGCGACGCGGAAAGCACGCAGCTCGACAGAAAGGGCGAGGATGCCAGCGAGCGGCCGAATTCCTCGCACACCAGCGTCAGATCGAGCGCCCCCATGCCGGCGCCGCCATGATCCTCGTCGATGCGCAGCGCGCAGATGCCGCTTGCGCCGAGTTCGCCCCAGAAGGCGCGATCGAACTTGTCGTCCTCGCCTTCCAGTCGGCGGACGGTCTGCGGATCGAACAGGGTTTCGCACATCCGCCGCACCGTGCCGCGCAGCATGTCCTGTTCTTCGGTGAGATCGAGATCCATGATTATGCTCCGACCGACAGACCGAGCCCACGCCGGGCGACGATGTTCTTCTGGATCTCCGACGATCCGCCGCCGATCGTGTCCACCACGGTCGCGCGGTCCGACATCTCCCAGCGTCCGTCGAAGGGGGCATGGGGCGCACCCGATCGCAACAGGCCCAGCGGCCCCAGGCAATCGAGCCCGTAATTGGCGATGCGTCGGCCGAGCTGGGTGCTGTAGAGCTTGTACATCGCCGCCTCGACCGTCGGCACGTCGCCCTTGATCGCGCGCGCGATCACGCGCCGTTGCAGCATGATCGCGGTCTCGGTTTCGCAGGCCAGTTCGGCGACGCGTGCGCGGATCACCGGATCGGCCGCCAGCGGCGCCCCGCCCCGCCGCACCAGTTTCAGCAGTTCGACCAGCGACTGGAATTTGAGCAGCAGCGGCCCGACCGTGTAGAGCGCGAAACGCTCGTAATCGAGCGCCTCGCACACATAGCGCCAGCCCGCATTCTCATCCCCCACCAGATAGTCGCCCGGCACGTCGACATTGTCGAAGAAGACCTGGTTGGTGCGATGATCGCCCATCGTCTTCACTTCGGTGATCGTCAGCCCCGGATGATCCATCGGCACCAGGAACACACTGATGCCCTTGTGCTTGGGTGCGTCCGGATCGGTTCGCGCCGCGACCCAGTACCAGTCGGCGAAATGGGCCGAGGTCGTCCACATCTTCTGGCCGTTCAGCACCCAGTCGTCGCCCTTGCGCTCCGCGCGCAGCCTCAGCGAGGCGAGATCGGATCCCGCACCGGGCTCCGAATAGCCGAGCGCGAACTCGATGTCGGCGGTGAGGATGCGCGGCAGGAATTCCCGCTTCAGCCGGTCCGACCCATGCGCGATGATCGTCTTCCCGATACAGCCCACGCCCTTGCCGATGATGGGCGCGCCCTGGCTCGAAAGCTCCTCGTTGAGCAGATAGTCATAGACACCCGGCTTTTCCCGGCCGCCATAGTCGCGCGCCCAGGACATGCCGATATAGCCGGCGTCCGCAAGCCGCTTCATGAAGGCGCGCCGTTCCGGGCCATCGACCAGCCAGGAATCGGTCTCGCGGTGCGGCGCGAAGATCACGGCGGCGTCCGCGCGTTGCCGCTCGCCCGCCAGATGATCCTGGAAATCCTTCAGGAACCCCATCTCGTCGTCGGAAAAGGCGAAGTTCATGCGGCGACTTCCTCCATCAATTCGATCGTGTTGCCATCGCCATCCTCGACCAGCGCGACGCGCACATCCTGCCGCAGGCTTCGGACCGGCACCGGGACGGCGAAGCCCGCCGCGGCGATGCGATCGACCAACTCGGAGAGATTGGCGATGCGGAGCGCCAGGTAACGGATGCCGACAATGCCCTGGAAACCGCCCTGGCTTGCCGGCTCCGCCGCCGGCTCGGCGGGCACGAGGACGCGGATCACGCTGTCCCCGGCCTGGAAACGCGTGACCCGCCCCATGCCCGGAATGTCGATGCTGCCCGCCAGCTGGAAGCCCATCAGGTCGCGATAGAAGCGGATCGGCGTATCGATACCGTTCGACACCAGCCCGATCTCGACATGCTGCTGCGCAAGTTTCGCTGCCATGATCGGCCCCTATCCTCTTGGCGCCGAAGCGAGATTCTTCTCGATCGTTTCCGGATCCAGGCCGCGATGGCCCCAGATATCGCCCTCGACGAACTCGTTCGCGCTCCAGTCCGCATCGATCATCCGCCCGCCGAAGCCGATCTCGACTTCGAAACCGAAGGGCGAACGCATGTAGAAGGAGAGCATATTGTCGTTGACGTGCCGGCCGAGCGTGGAGGTCACATGGATGCCGGCATCGTTCACCCGCTCCAGGCACTGGAGCACCATGTCGACCTCGGTCACTTCCAGCATCATGTGATGGATGCCGACGACATTGCCGACCTTGAGCAGCCCGATCGAGTGATGCCGGGCGTTGCAGCCATAGAAATTGGCGGAATTGCCGCCGCCGAAACGGATATAGTCGATCAGGTCGAAACCCAGGATCCGGGTATAGAAATCCTGCGCCGCCTCCAGCTTGCTCGACGTGATCAGGTTGATGTGCCCGAGCCCGAGCGGCCCAGCCAGGAAGTCCATGCCCAGCGGCGACTTGAACTTGCGGTCGATCGTGGGACCAAAGAACAGTTCGATCGCATTGCCGCACGGATCCTGGACATAGGCGATCCCGGTCACCGCCCGCCGACGCGCCTGCTCCGCAGTTCCGAGTTCGGCCGGAAAGCCGGCATCGCTGAGGGTACGGACATAGGCTTCCAGATCGGCCTGGTCCTCGACCTCGAGCCCGATATATTTGACGCCGCGATCATGCTCGTCCGGATGCACGGCGATACGCCATTGCCACTCGTCCATCTTCAGATAGACGCTGCCATCCTCCGCCACGCCGCTGCCGGCGCTCTTCGGGCCGGATCCCGGAATCGCCGGAATGCCCCAATCCTCCCCGGCGCAGGCACGCGCCGGCATCAGCCCCAGGATGTTGGTGGCATAGTCCAGCCAGACCGACGGATCGGGTGCGCCGAACCCGACATAGCCAAGGCTTCGTATCGACATAGATTGCTCCTGATTTCTATGCACCGAGTTCCACCGGCACATGGTCGAAGCCGGACAGGAACTCGCCATAGGCGCGCGTGCAGCGAGCGCTGTCGACGCGGTAACGCCCGGATATGCTGAAGAATTCGTCCAGCGCGATCGTGCCCGCCATCGTCGCGAGATGCATGCCCAGGCATTTGTGCCCGCCGATCCCATAGGTCAGGTCGCGCGGATAGGATCGGAAGATGTCGAACTCGCCGGCGCGCTCGAACTCGGCCTCATCGCGGTTGGCGGAGGCATAGACCATCAGGATATTCTGGCCGGCGCGGATGGTTTCGCCGCCGACCGGGATGTCCCTGATCGCGCGGCGGCATAATATGTTGGTCGGCTGATCATAGCGCGCGGCTTCGAAGAAGGCGCGCGGCGTCAGCGATCGATCGTCCAGAACCGCGCGCTGCTGATCGGGATGCTGCGCCAGATAATAGACCGCGCCCGCGCAGACATTGGGCGTGGTGCCCGATCCCACCGTCAGGAAGATCACCAGCAGGCTCACGATATCCTGGTTCTCGAGCCGGCGGCCATCGACCTCCGCCTCCAGATATTTCCGGATATGCCCGCCCGCGCGTTCGGGATTGCGCCGCAGCCCTTCGACATAGGCGTGGAGCTGGCCAAAGAGTGCCATCGCGGCCGCCTGGTTGCGCGGCGAGGAGGTTCCCACCTGCCCGGTCTCGCGATGCATGGTCTCGTCGATCAGCCGCCGCCATTCGACGGACTCGTCACGGTCGAGACCGAGATTATGGCCGGCGTTGATCGCGAACAGCCGGTTCACATAGTCGGTATAGAAATCGAAACGGCCGCGTTCGGCCAGCGGCGCCAGCAATTCCCGCGCCAGCGCCTCGATGCGCGGACGGTCCGCCTCGACATTGGATTTCGTGTAATCGGCATGAACGATCCGCCGCCATTTGCGGTGTTCGCTCAAATCCATGCTCGGAAAGGCATGGGGAACGGGTTCGTTCAGCAGCACATTGGTGAGCGGCTGGCCGGCGGTGAAGGTCATGTCCGCTTCGTGTTCGACGCTGACTTTCCAGATATCGTCGAAATGGGCGAGCGCCCAGGCATTGTATTTCTCGATGAAATACGGCCCGGTCTTCTTGCGAAGTTTCCGATACTCCGCGTGCGGATCGCGCATCGCCGCATCCGAAAAAGGATCATAGTCCAGCAACGCGCGCCACTCCACGGATATTCTGTGTCTTCTCAGCTTTCCTGCAGCTTATTGAGAGAGGGTGTTCAGAAGAAACTCGCGTTACGGACGCCCGAAAAGCGCCACACTGCGGAAAGCGAGTTCAACCTAAGATCCTCGCCGCTCTAGCTTCATACCGAACGCGAAAGGGAGCCGGCGATGCGGGATGACGAAGCGGATATTTCGGGATCGGCCGATCTCCTGTCGGATATCAGCGACCATGTGATGACCATCAGGTTCAACCGGCCGACCAAGCGCAACGCCATCACCTATGCGATGTACGAACGGATCATCGGCCTGATCGAGCAGGCCGAGCGCGACGATGCGGTACGCTGCCTGTTGTTCGCCGGATCGGGATCGATCTTCACCGCCGGCCATGACGTCAGCGGCTTCGCCCAGGGTCTTGCCCTCGCCTATGACGAGAAGCCGTCCTATATCTTCATGAGAAAGCTGACCGATTTCCCGAAGCCGGTCGCCGCCGCGCTGAACGGCGATGCCGTCGGCATCGGCGCGACGATGCTGTTCCACTGCGATTTTGTCTATGCCGCGCCCGATTGCCGGCTGGTCTTTCCCTTCGCCGACATGGGACTCATCCCCGAATTCGCATCCAGCGCCTACCTTCCCCAGATGATCGGCCAGCGCAGGGCGATGGCGCTGCTGCTGAAGGATCGGGGCTGTTCCGCGGAGGAAGCGATCGCGCTGGGCATCGTCAACGAGACGGTTGCGCACGAAAACCTCGCCGCCCATGTCGCCAACAGGCTGGCAGGCATCACCGCGCTGTCATACGATGCCGTGGTGGAGACGAAGCGCCTGCTGAAAGCCGGCACCCGGCAGCTCGTCGAGACCGCGATCGCCGAGGAAGCGCGGAGCTTTCACGACCTGCTGCACTCGCCTTTCGTTCGCGACCGGCTTGCCGCCATCCAGCAGAGGATTTCCGGCGGCTGATCTCCAAACTCACTTGGTCAGATAATTGACCGCCATCCGCGTGATCTCGTCAAGAAACTGTTGCTCGGTGAGGTTGGTCGGGTTGTCCGTGATGAAATATTCCATGTTGTGGATCGTCGCCCGCTCGATCAGCAACAATGCGGTGCGCAGATCGGCAACCCTGATCTCGGCATGATGCTGCTCGAGAAACGCCAGGTTGGTGGAATGCGTATAGGTCTCGACCGCCAGGCTCTTGGTATATTGGCGAAGCTCTGGAACATCATCGAGGATCCGGAACAGGATGAAGTGGTTTTCCCGATAGATTTCCAGCAACAGCGCCATGATCCGGCGCAGCGCCGGTTCGAGCGGTTCGTCCATCAGGTTGCGCAGATCTTCCCTGATGCGCGCCGCCGCCCGTGACACCGTCTCTTCGATCAGCGCCCGGACGATGGCCTGCTTGTTCGGAAAATATTGATAGAGCGATCCGACGCTGACGCCGGCGACCTCGGCGATCCGGTTGGTCGTCGCGTTCTTGAAGCCTTCACGGACGATGATCTGTTCGGCGGCCTGGAGCAGCGCTTCGGCGGTGATCACCGCGCGCTGCTGCTTGGGGCTCTTGCGGCGATCGATATCCGACACCTCCGCCATGCGCGCATCGCCCTTCGGCGCGGCACCCGGAGCGTTCGGGATACGAGATTTCATCGGCGACCCGCTTTTCTGAATTTTCTCCGCGAGACGCGCCATATCGCCAAACCTCTTCCGCTGTCGACAGCCGCGCGCCGGATGGCGGCGGCGATATACGAGTTCATCCTGAACCCCCGCCTCGATAGGCTGGCCCAGAAAGCGAAGGTGTCCAATGCCGGCCTATATTTTCGGAAAACTGACCGTCGATCACTGGGACTGGTACCGCGAATACCGGTCGGTGACCGAACCCCTCGTCGAACGTCATGGCGGCCGCTACCTCGTCAAGGGCGGCAACGGCCAGAGGCTGGAGGGGAGCGAACCGCTGGGCCATGCGCTGGTGCTGATCGAGTTCCCGGACCGCCAGGCGGCGGAGAACTGGTATCGCGACCCCGAATATTCCCGGATGATCGCGCTGCGCCAGAGCAGCGGCGTGGCGACCGAACTCGCGCTGATCGAGGGCTGCGCCCCGCCAGTCTGATCCCCTCCGCGCCTGCCCCGCCGCCGGCACGGCGTCAGCCCTGCCGGCTGGGCAGCCGGACGACCAGATCGTCCAGCGCGTCCGTCACGATGATCTGGCAGGAAAGCCGCGAATTCTCCTCCGGCTCGGACACGAATTCGAGCATCGCCTGCTCCATCTCGTCGACGGAGCCGGCCCGCTTCGTCCATGCCGCATCGATATAGACATGGCATGTCGCGCAGGCGCAGGCGCCGCCGCAATCGGCATCGATGCCCGGCACCATATTGTTGACCGCCGCCTTCATCACCGAGATTCCGGCTTCGGCCTGGACGACATGTTCGGCGCCGTCATGCCCGACAAAGGTGATCTTCGGCATTATCCCATGTCTCCGTTCGATATCGCCGACGCGTGCGCCCCGCCGCGCATCATTTCGCCAGCTTCAGCATGTTGCAGATATTGTTCTTCTGGATCGCGGACGAACCACCCAGGATCGGCATGACAAGGATGTCGCGAACGTGCCGTTCCATGTCGAATTCCCGGATATAGCCATAGGCGCCCAGGACCTGCTGGCAGGTGAGAACGATCTCCTGCGCGGCTTGGCAGACGAACAGTTTCGCCATCGACGTTTCCACCGGCGCCTTGCCCGAAGCGTCGAGCACGTCGGCCGTATGATAGGTGAGGACGCGGCAGGCGTGGAGCTTCGTCTTCGCTTCAGCCAGCATGTGGCGGACCGACTGGAAGGCCGAGACCGGCTTGCCGAACTGCTGGCGCTCCTGCGCATAGGTCCAGGCCTCGTCGACGGCAGCCGCCGCGATGCCCAGCGCCATCGCCGCCACTTCCATCTTCTCGATATCGAGCCCCGGCCCGACCAGCATCGACCAGGCATTGTTCCACCCGGCCTTTTCCCCCACGACATTTTCGATCGGCACCGAGACATCGGCGAAGCTGACATCGTAGGTGCCCGTGCCCTTCAGGCCGAGCGCGTCCTGCGCCTCGAACGTGAGGCCCGGGGCCTGCGACGGCACCAGGACGAGCGAAAGGTTCCGGTGACGCTCCTCCTTCGGCCCCGTGCGCACCAGCGTGTAGATATAGTCGGAGATGCTGGCGCCTGAGCAGAAGCGCTTCGCGCCGTTGATCACCAGCCGATCGCCGACGATCGTGCCCGTGCTGCGCACCGCCGCGACGTCCGCCCCCACATCGGGCTCGCTGATGCCATAGGCGAAGATCAGCCCTTCGCCGACCACCCTTGGCAATATCTCCCGCTTCTGGCGTTCGCTGCCGACTTCCGCGATGTTGAGGCCGGCATAGCAGGCCGACTGGATGAAGGGGCCGCCCACCGCCATGCTGCGGCCGCAGAGCATTTCGATGGCGATCATCGTCGCGCGGATATCGCGGCCCCCGCCGCCATAGTCCTCCGCGACGGTCAAGCCCATCAACCCCAGCGCCGCCAGCTTTTCATGGACGTCGCGCGGGAAGTGGTTTTCCCGATCCCATTTCCGTACCAGTTCGAGCGGCATTTCCCTTTCGATGAAACGCGACAGCGTTTCCCGCAGCATGTGGATATGCTCCGGCTCGGCGAAACTGTTCATGTGCTTCCCATGATCCTGCGTCCCCTGCCCCTTGCGGGGCGAATACCCGGCTTGGGTAAGGTCCAAAGCCATTCAAATTGAACTCGCATCCGGAGGCGCGGCGCGTGAACCGTCGGCGAAAACGAGTTTTAGCTGAGCCTTTCGCGAGCCTAGTCCGATGGCTGGACGCCGCCGCGATGCCGTGTCGCCAACGCAGCAACTCAAAAGCACCGCATGACAACTTCCAATCCCCTTTTGTCCGAATGGATCGCGCCGCCTGCGGAACCGCTGCCCCCGGGACAGCGCCTGCCCCTGGGCGCCGCGCTTGCCGCCGCCGCATCGCGCTGGGGCGACAAGGAAGCCGTGGTCTATCGCCATCAACCGGCGATCACGGATATCGCCTGGACCTATGCGGCGCTTGATCGGGATGCGACGCGCCTGGCAGCGGCGCTGATCGCGCTTGGCCATGCGCCCGGCGAGAGGATCGCGATCTGGGGCCCCAACCATGCCGAATGGGTGCTGCTGGAATATGCGATCGCCAAGGCGGGGCTGGTGCTGGTCGCGCTCAATCCATTGTACAAGCTGAACGAGCTGAGCTTCGCGCTGCGGGATTCGGACGCTGCCGGCATATTCCACGCCGACCTGATCGGAGGAGTCGAGGCTGCCGGGATCGTCGAGGCGGCACGGCGCGACGCGCCCGGCCTTCGCCATGCCCACCGCTTCTCGAGCATCTGGAGCACGCTGCTGTCCGGCGCGCCCGACACGCCGGTCGCCATCGATGTCGCACCCGACTCGCTCTTCATGATCCAGTATACGTCGGGCACGACGGGCGTGCCCAAGGCCGTCCGGCTTTCGCACGACGCGATCGCCACCACCGCCCGCAACGCCTATCGGATATGGGGCTTGGGCGAGGACAGCCGGGTCTGCCCGGGATTTCCGCTGTTCCATGTCGGCGGGTCAGGCAATTCCATCCCCGGCGCGATGCTCGTCGGGGCGACGACATTGCCGCTCCATATCTTCAAGCCGGCTGTCACGCTCGACATATTGGAGCGCGAGCGCTGCACCGCCTTTATCGGCGTGCCGACGATGCTGATCGCGATGCTCGACGATCCCTCGATCGCTGGCCGGTCGCTCGATGCGCTGGAGACGATCGTCGTCGGCGGCGCACCGGTGACGCGCGATCTGCTGGGGCGCTGCCAGGATGTTTTCGGCGCCGACGTCATCAACTGCTATGGCCAGACCGAGACCTGCGGGGTCACCACGACGACGGTTCCGGCCGACAGCGCGGACAAGAAGACGCAGACCAGCGGCATGCCGCTGATCGGCGTCAGCGTCGCCATCCGCGACGGACAAGGCCGCTCGGTGCCGATCGGCGAGGTCGGAGAACTCCATTATAGCGGGCCTGGCGGCATGATGGGCTATGGCAGCCGGCCGGGCGGTGCCGACGAGCATGACGGCGAATGCTGGATCCCATCCGGCGATCTCGCGCGGATGGATGGCGACGGTTTCGTCGCGATCGTCGGGCGCAGGAAGGAGATGATCATCCGCGGCGGCGAGAACCTCTCTCCGCTCGAGATCGAAACCTATATGAAGGAGCATCGCGCGATCCGCGATGTCGCGGTGATCGGCGTACCCGACGCGCGCTATGGCGAGGTCGCCTGCGCCGTCGTCTGTCTGCGCGACGGGATCGAGGCGGACGGCGACGAGATCCGCGCCTGGTGCGGCGAGCGGATATCGCGCTGGAAAGTGCCCGAGCATGTCATGTTCGTCGACGCATTCCCGCTCACCCCGTCGGGCAAGATCCAGAAATTCATCCTGAGGCAAATGGCCTGCGAGCGGCTTGGCCTCGTCGACGAACCCATCCCCTGAAGCATTTCACATCAAAGGACAGACAGGCATGGACTATGATCGATACCGGGCGCTTCTCGTCGAGCAGGACGGCAATATCCTGACGATAACGGTGAACCGGCCGCAAGCGAAGAACGCGATCAATCATGACCTGCATGAGGAATTTTCGCGCATCTTCGACGAAATCGATCGCGACGAAAGCGTCGACGTCGTGATCCTGGCGGGATCAGGCGGCGCCTTCTGCGCGGGCGGCGACCTGAAATGGCTGTTGTCGCTACATGGCGACGCCGCCGCCACCAGCGTCGGCATCCGCCGCGACCGCAAGATCCAGAATTCGATGCTCGATCTCGAAAAGCCGATCATCGCCAAGGTGGACGGCCCCGCCATCGGCCTGGGCTGCTCGCTCGCGCTCTATTGCGACTTCATCTACGCCTCCGAACAGTCGGTGTTCGCCGATCCGCATGTCTCGGTGGGGCTCGTCGCCGGCGATGGCGGCGCGGTGATGTGGCCGCAATTGATCGGCTATGCCCGCGCGCGTCGTTATCTGTTGACGGGCGATCCCATCACCGCCCCCGACGCCGCCGCGATCGGCCTGATCACCGAGGCGGTGCCGGCGGACATGCTCGACGAGACCGTGGCGACAATGGCGAAAAGGCTGGCCAGGGGCGCGACCCATTCGATCAAATGGACCAAGGCATCGATCAATGCCGGACTGAAGGTGACCGCCAATGCGATCATCGACCGCGCCGCCGCCTATGAGAATGTGACCCAGCTTCTGGACGATCACCGCATCGCGCTGGAGGCGTTCCAGAACCGGCAAAAGCCGCAATTCACCGGCCGCTGATCGGCCATCGCACATCGCGAAAAAAGCCCCGGCTGGTCTCAGGACCGGCCGGGGCTTTTTGCTTCGGACACGTGCGTGACGATCAGCCTTCCAGTTCCAGCGACATCTCATAGGGCGGCAGCTTGTGGATCGGCACATGCCGGCCGTCGGTCGCTCGATGGAGATCGCCGGCGCGATCGCGTGGATTGTAGAATTGCCTGTACCAGTTGCGCCCGAGCTTGAAATTGCGCTCGGTCGGCACGCTCATGATCTGCAGTGCCGGCACCTTGCTCGTCCAGATCGCGAAATCCTGCCTGAACGCCGCGAGCACCTCGTTCTGGATCGCCTTGGCGCGCTCGCGATCCTCGGCGGTCGGCACAGGGTTGGCGACCATCAGCAGGTTGTTGTGCCAGACCTGCACCACGCCATCCTCGACGGGCGTATGGAAGATGAACTCGATCGACCGGATATCCCCGATCGCCTGCCGGGAGATGAGCAGGCCCGGCCCGGTGTACCAGGTATAGGTCATCAGATAGGCGTCATATTCGCGGCGGAATCCGCCCTGGCGCTGATAATAGAGATGCCCCTTGAACTCATTCTCGAAATATTCGCACGGGGAGCCATGTGTCGGCCCCAAGTGATTTGAATCGGCCATGTTGTCGAGGATCTCCTGGGGATGGATCTCCAGCCGGCCCAGATGATCGTAAGCGCCGTTCACCCAATCGGGCAGATCCCATTCGGCCAGCGCCGGCGGATCGAAATCGGGTTCTCCGCCTTCGGGATCATGCCACATCATGATCGCGCCCATCACGTCGCGGACACGATAGGATACGAGCTTCGCCGCCTTGGGGCATGGCCCGTCGAAACCGGGAATATCGTCGGCCTGGCCTTCGTGATTGTAGCGCCAGCCGTGATAGGGGCAGCGGATCGAATCCCCCTCTATCTGTTCGCCATGCACGACGATCGAGGCATCGGCCGATCCCGCGAGATGCGCGCCCATATGGCTGCAATGCGCGTCGAGCAGCACCAGCCGCCCGCTCTGCCCGCGGAACAGCGCGAAATCCTTGCCGAAGAAACGCAGCGGCAGCGGCCTCCCCCCCAGTTCGGACGCTTCGGCGATCATGAACCAGCCGCGCGGAAAGTCGAAATCGCCCAGATTGTAATCTTTACTTTTGGCCACAGCACAGTCCCGTCATGTGTTGAATTCGCGGTCGCCGAAAGGCGTCAGTCTTCGTTGGCACCCATGATCCTGCCCGCCGCGCGATAGGCGATGGTGAGCGCCGGCCCCAAGGTGCAGCCGGCGCCGGGATATTTATCGCCCATGATCGATGCGGAGCTGTTGCCGGCGGCGTAGAGCCCCGCGATCGGCTTGCCGGCCTCGTCCAGCACCTGGCCGTCATCGTTGATGGCAAGGCCACCCTTGGTGCCGATATCGCCGGGATAGAGCGGCGCGCCGTAGAAAGGCGGCGCGTCGATCGGCCCCAGGCAGGGATTGGGGGTGACGCGTTCGTCGCCATACATGCGGTCGTGCGCGTCGGCGCCGCGGCCGAACCGTTCATCGATGCCGCTTTGCGCGAAGCGCGCCATTTCCACGGCACTCGCCTGCAGCCCATCGGCGTCGATGCCGAGCTTCGCCGCGAGTTCGCCGAGCGTCGACGCCTTGGTGAGCATACCCTTCGGACCGAAGGCCCCGGGATTCATCCAGTCCGGCGACATGCTCGATTGCAGCAGCCCGCCGAACATGTAGCGCGACCGATAGCGGCTGTCGAAGATTACATAGGCGGGCACGCGATCCTTCAGATCGTAATCCTCGCCGTACATGCACTTGCCGTAGGAATTATAGGTGATCGATTCATTCATGAACCGCCGGCCGGTGCGATCGACGATCATCAATCCCGGCTTCGATTTTTCGAAGAACAGGATGACGGTGCGATCGCCCCAGCGCACGGACGGCGCCCACCAGGCCTCGTTCATCAATCCGGTGGCGGCACCGATCCGTTGCCCCGCGGCGATCATGTCGCCGGTATTGCCCGCGCTGCCCGCCGACCAGTCGGGCGAGGTCGGGTTGGGCAGATGGCGATGGCGCATCTCCCTGCTGCGCTCGAAGCCGCCCGCCGCGACGATGACGGCTTTCCGCGCTTCATAGACCTGCCTTTTGCCGCCATCCTCCCGCACGACGACACCGCAGACGCGATCGCCGTCATAATCGAGGCCCGAGACCGGCACGCCCAGCTTGAAGACGACCTGCCGTTTGCGGATCGCCAGGAACAGCCGGCCGACCAGCGCCTCCCCCATGCACAGCCGTCGATCGCGCCTGCCGCGCAGCCGCGCGCCGATATCCACGGCATAGCGCGCCAGCGCGCCCGCCGCGATCCTCTGCCAGCCCGGCGCGACCGCCTGGATCCTAGAGGCCTCGGTGATCGACAGGTTGATCGTGCCGAACGCCTTGGACGCGGCGGGCATCTGGCCGAGGCGATCGAAATATTCGCCGAGTTCGCGCCCGTCGAGCGGTGCGCAATCCATGGTGCGGCCGCCCTCCCGCCAGCCCGGGACACCGGGATAATAATCGGGATATTTCGCGACCGGGCGATAGGGTACGCCGATGCTCTCGAGATAATCGATCATCCTGGGCGCGGAGCGGATATAGGTCCGGATGGTGTCGTCACCGATCTGGTCGGCGGGGATGACCGCGCGCAGATAGGAAAAGGCATCCTCGTCGCTGTCGGCGATGCCGACCGATCCGATCCGGCTGTTGTTCGGCACCCAGATGCCACCGCCCGACATCGCGGAATTGCCGCCGAACCGCGCCTGTTTTTCCAGGACGAGCACGCGCGCGCCAAGATCCGACGCACGCGCCGCCGCCAGCAGCGCGGCCGCGCCCGAGCCGACGACGATGACGTCGAAACTGTCCTCCGAAGCGGCGCCTTCGGGCGCCGGCTGTTCACGATGCGCGCTTGCTCTCTGCATCGGGCAATCAGACCTCAGCTCGCCCTCAAATAAAACTCGCTTATCCGATCGCGCGGCCAGGAAAACAGGCGGCCGTCGGCGCCAAAAGCGAGTTTTTCGTGAGCGCGATCGGCGAACATAGATCGGCCCATGGTTCAGGGCGGACAGCGATCCGCCCAGGGCCGAACGCGCACGATCCGGGGAGGCCAGACAATTCGCTTCGATACCTTGAACTATCGGGTCGATGACGGTGTCGCGCTGATCGAGCTCAACCGCCCGGCGCGCCTCAACGCCGTCAACAGCATCATGAGCCGCGAATTGCCCGAGGCATGGCGCCTGTTCGACAGCGACCCGGCGGTCATCGTCGCGATCCTCACCGGCGCGGACGGCAAGGCTTTTTGCACGGGCGCCGACCTGACCGACCTGCCCGAGATGATCCTGGACGAAACCGGCGCGCCGAGCATCGGCTCGATCCGCTGGACGCCGCGCCAGAACAATGTGTGGAAGCCGGTGATCTGTGCGGTCAACGCGATGGTGCTGGGCGGGGGCCTGCATTTCGTCGCCGAATGCGACGTGATCCTGGCGAGTGAGGACGCGACATTCGCGGATCCGCATGTCAGTGTCGGGCTCGTCTCCGCGCTGGAGCCGATCGCGCTCGCGCGGCGCATGCCGATGGGCGCCGTATTGCGGCTGGCGCTGGCCGGCAATGGCGAGAAGATGAGCGCGCAGGACGCCCGCAGGCTGGGCATGGTCGACGAGATCTGCCCCGGCGGCGAACTGATCGAACGCGCGCGCCGACTGGCCGATCGCATCAAGCGCAACTCGCCGAGCGCGATGGCCGCCACCAAGAAGGCGATCTGGGGTGCGAAGGAGCGCGGCCTTCACGACGCCTGTGCCGACGGCTGGAACGCGATCGTCGCGCACAACCAGGGGCATGACTTCGCCGAAGGGATCAGGGCGTTCGGCGAGCGCCGTCCGCCGCGCTGGGCGCCCTATGCCGGGACGGACGAGCGATCATGATCGAGAACGCGCCCCTGCCCTTCACCGACGATTCGATCGATCGGGAATTCTGGATCGCCGCGCGGCAGCGCCGCCTGGTCGTGCAGAGCTGCGCGGCCTGCGGCGAAATGCGTTTTCCGCCGCGCCCGATGTGCCCGCATTGCCAATCCGAGGATGTCGCGTGGCAGCGCGTCTCGGGAGAGGCGGCGGTCTGGTCGTTCGCGGTTCCCGCTCCGCCCCTGCTGCCGGCATTCGAGGCACTGGCCCCCTATGTCACCATCATCGGCGCGCTGGCGGAGAATCCCGGGATCAGGATGGCCGGGCTGGCGGTGAACGCCGACGGTGATGCCACCGGCATCACCGCAGCGGACATCGCGATCGGCCAGCCCATCCATATCGATTTCCTCGACGCCTCCGAAGACTGCACCCTGCCCTGCTGGCGGCTCGGCCCCAAGGCTTCGGCGGCATGATGTCCTCGCCCGACGCCCGCAAGACCATGGAGTGCCTGGCATGATGCAAGCCGATTATGCGCTGGAGGATCGCTATCGGAAGACGACGGGGCGCGTCTATCTCTCCGGATCGCAGGCGCTGGTCCGCCTGCCGATGATGCAGCGCGTCCGCGATCTGGCCAATGGGCTGAACAGCGCGGGCTTCATCTCCGGCTATACCGGTTCTCCGCTCGGCGGCTACGACACCGCGCTCAAGGCCGCGCGCAAGGATCTGGACGAACACCACATCGTCTTCCGGCCGGGCATCAACGAGGAACTCGGCGCGACCGCCGTCTGGGGATCGCAGCAGACCGACCTGTTCGGCGAGGCACGCTATGACGGCGTGTTCGCGCTCTGGTACGGCAAGGGCCCCGGGCTCGACCGCGCCGGCGACGCGCTGAAACATGGCAGCTATGCCGGATCGTCGCGGCATGGCGGCGTGCTCGTCCTCGCCGGCGACGATCATGGCGCAAAATCCTCGACCATCGCGCACCAGAGCGACCATGCCTTCATCCATTACGGCATGCCCTATCTCAACCCGTCGAGCGTGCAGGACTATCTGGACTACGGGCTTTACGGCATCGCGCTGTCGCGCTTTTCCGGCTGCTGGATCGGCATGAAATGCGTGACCGACACGATCGAGAGCAGCGCGTCGGTCGACATATCGCAGGACCGGCTGACGATCGCGCTGCCCGGCGGCGGCGCGACCGGCGAAGGCGCGCTGAATGCACGCTGGGGCATTCACCCGGTGATGGTCGAGCGACGCCATTATCAGGAGCGCATGCCCGCCGTGCATGCGTTCGTCCGCGCGAACGGGCTCAACCGCGCCGTCATCCATGGCGAGACCGGCCTGTTGGGCATCGTCACCACGGGCAAGGCGCATCTCGACCTGATGCAGGCGCTCGATCAGCTCGGGCTCGATCGCACGCAATGCCTGAAGCTCGGCATCGGCGTGTTCAAGGTGGCGATGCCCTGGCCGCTCGAACCCGAGGCGATCGCCGATTTCGCGCGCGCCTATGCCAATATCCTGGTCGTCGAGGAAAAACGGCCGGTGATCGAGCTGCAACTGGCCGGCATGTTCGTCAACGATCGATCGGCCCCGAACCTGCTCGGTAAGCTCGATGCGGAGCGCCGTCCGCTGGTGCCGGCGGAGGGCGAGTTGAACGCGCCCGATCTCGCGGCGATGCTGGCGGCGCTGCTCACCGGGCTCGGCGCGGACTCCACATTGCTGAGGGATGCGCCGCGATCGGCCCCGACGGTTGCAGGCGGATCACTGGTCAGGCTGCCCAGCTTCTGTGCGGGATGCCCGCACAACAGCTCGACCAGGGTGCCGCAGGGCAGCATCGCCTTCGGCGGGATCGGCTGCCACGGCATGGCAACCTTCCTGCCCGAACGGAACACGCCCACCCTTTTCCAGATGGGCGGCGAAGGCGCGCCCTGGATCGGATTGTCCCCCTTCACGAACCGCAAGCATATCTTCCAGAATCTGGGCGACGGCACCTATTATCATTCCGGCCTGCTGGCGATCCGCGCCGCCGTCGCGGCGGGCATCAACATCACCTACAAGATCCTGGTGAACGATGCGATCGCCATGACGGGCGGCCAGAGCATCGAAGGCAATGTCCGCGTCGACGCACTGACCCGGCAGGTTCATGCCGAAGGCGCGCGACGGATCGCCGTCGTCAGCGACGATATCGCCAAATATGACGGCCGCTATGATTTCGCGCCGGGCGTCACCATCCATCATCGCGACGATCTGGACCTGCTTCAGAAGGAGCTGCGCGAGACCGAGGGCGTCTCGATCCTGGTCTATGAGCAATATTGCGCTACCGAATTGCGCCGCCGCCGCAAGCGCGGGCGCGCCGAGGATCCCGATCGCCGGATCTTCATCAATCCCCGGATATGCGAAGGGTGCGGCGATTGCGGCGTGCAATCCAACTGCATCGCGATCGAGCCCGTCGAAACCCCGTTCGGGCGCAAGCGGCGCATCAACCAGTCCGCCTGCAACAAGGATTTCTCGTGCACCAAGGGCTATTGCCCGAGCTTCGTGACGGTGCACGGCGGCACGCCGAAGACGCGTAGCGCCGGCCGTGGCGCCGACATGCCCGCACAGGCCCTGGCATTGCTCGCCGACCTCCCCGAGCCCGTGCCGGCGCCGGTCGATACGCCCTTCAGCCTGCTGATCACCGGGATCGGCGGCGCCGGGGTCGTCACCATCGGCGCATTGCTCGGCATGGCCGCGCATCTCGAAGGCAAGGGATGCTCGGTGCTCGACGTCGCGGGGCTTGCCCAGCGCAACGGCCCCGTCACCAGCCATGTCCGCATCGCCGCACAGCCGGACCAGCTTCACGCAACGCGCATCACTATCGCCGACCTTGTGCTGGGCTGCGACATCGTGGTGACCACGGGTCAGGACGTGATGTCGAAACTGGCGGCGGGCGCCAGCCGCGCCGTGGTGAATACGCGCGTCGCGCCGACCTCGGCCTTTGCCGGCAATCCCGATCTCGATCTGGGCGCGGACCGGATGATGGACCTGATCCGCGCGGCGATCGGAACGGAACGCGCCGAATTCGTCGATGCCGGAAGGCTTGCCTATGCGCTGCTCGGCAACGAGATCGCCGCCAACCTGTTCCTGGTCGGCTACGCGCTGCAAAGGGGCTGGATGCCGCTTTCGCTCGGCGCGATCCTCAAGGCGATCGAGCTGAACGACGTCGGCGTCGCGATGAACAAGGCCGCGCTGGCCTGGGGCCGGATCGCGGCGGCGGATCCTGCCGCGGTCCAAAGCCTTGCATCCGACGGCGCGCAGGAGACGCGGGCGAGCGCGATCGAGACGGCCGAGGGCCTGATCGACCGCTTCGCCGACGAACTGGTCGCCTATCAGGACCGCGCCTATGCCGCGCGATACCGGGCGCTCGCCGAGCGCGTCCGCACCGCCGACCGGCGTTTTCCCGACCGGGATGACGCGCTCTCCAAGGCCGTCGCCCGCTATCTCTACAAGCTGATGGCCTTCAAGGACGAATATGAAGTCGCCCGGCTCTATAGCGACGGCAGCTTCATGAAGGCGCTCAGAGCCGAATTCGATGGCGATCTGCGCCTGGAATTCCATATGGCGCCGCCGATCCTGCAACGGCGCGATCCGGTGACCGGGCGATATCGCAAGCGTCGCTTCGGGCGGGGCACCATGTTTCTCTACAGGGTTCTCGCGAAGCTGAAATTCCTGCGCGGTTCCGTTTTCGACATCTTAGGACATGGTAGCCACCGCAAGGCCGAGCGCGCGCTGATCGCCGATTATGAGGCGATGATCGCCTCGCTGCTCGAACGGCTCGACAGCGACAATTACGATCTCGCCGTCCAGATCGCATCCTATCCCGAGCAGATCCGCGGCTATGACACGGTGAAGGACGCGCATCTCGAAAAGGCGCGCGCGCGGCTGGCCGAACAGCGCGAACGCTTCTTCACCCCCGCCCCTGTGGCGACCGTTCCCGCCAAATAGCCATCCATCCGATCGGAAACAGGCCGTGCTCAAGGACAGGACCGCAATCGTCGGGATCGGGGAAACCCCCTTCTCGAAAAACCTGGAAGCCTCCGAATTCCAGCTCGCCTGCCGCGCGATCAAGGCCGCGCTCGACGATGCCGGCATCCATCCTTCCGAAGTCGATGCGCTCTCCTGCTACACCTATGAGGAAACGCCCGAGTTCGAGATCGCGCGCAGCCTGGGCATGGGCGACGTCCATTATCTGTCGCAATCCCCGCATGGCGGCGGCGCGGGCTGCGGCGCCGTCGGGCATCTCGCGCTCGCCATCGCCGCCGGCATCGCCAAAGTCGGCGTCGTCTGGCGATCGCGAAAGCGCGGCGCGCGTTCGAAACGGCTCTGGGCCGGGGTGCAGGGCACCGTCACCGATCACTGGAAATGGTCGCGGCCGCAGGGGCTGCTCCGCCCCGTCGACGAGGTGGCGGTGCTCACGCGGCGCTATATGCACGATTACGGGCTGACGCGCGCTGAACTGGCCGAAGTCGCGCTGACGATGCGGGCCTATGCGCAGGACAATCCCAGGGCGCTGATGGGCGGACGCGCACTTTCGCTCGACGATTATCTGGGCGCACGGATGATTTCCGATCCGCTGTGCCTGTTCGACAATTGCCTGGAAAGCGACGGCGCGATCGCGCTTGTCCTCACGACGAGCGAGCGAGCCGCGGACGGACCGCGACGGCCGGTCCATATCCATGCCTTTTCGCAAGGCATGAAGGCGCAGCACCAGTTGATGACGGATTATCACGGCGCCGATCCGCTGTGCAGTTCCTCATGGAGCTGCGCCGCCAATCTGTGGCGCCAGTCCGATATCCAGCCAGTCGATATCGACGTCGCCCAATTCTACGACGCCTTTTCGCCCTTGGTGCTGTTCAGCCTGGAAGCCTATGGTTTCTGCGGGCGCGGCGAGGCCGGCCAGTTCGTTGCACGCGGCGGATTGCGCCCCGATGGCAAGCTGCCAGCCAACACATCGGGCGGCAGCCTGTCCGAAGTCTATCTCCACGGCATGAACCTGATGACGGAAGCGGTGAGGCAGCTTCGCGGCGACGCGCATACGCAGATTGCGGGCGCACAAACCTGCCTGGTCACCTCGTGCGACACGACCCCCAATGGCGCGCTGGTTCTTCGCAATTGAAAGCGCCGCGAACCCGAAAACGAGTTCAAAATGAGCCGGACCGAGGGTTACGAACACCTTGATACACTCTTCCGGCAAGCGACTTTCCGAACAGAGCAGACGATCGTTCCTGAACGACGAATATTCAGAGGACCATATTGTGACGCCACCGCAATTCTTGCCGATTGAAAGAACGATCTTCTCGAGCGAGCACGATCTCTTCCGCACCAATGTCCGCCGCTTCATGCAGGATTTCGTGATCCCGAACCTCGACAAGTGGAACAGGCAATGCCACCCGGACAGGGAGGTCTGGCTGGAAGCGGGCAAGCACGGCTTCCTCTGCGTCACCACGCCCGAGCAATATGGCGGCGCGGGCGCCGACCGGAAATATAGCGCGGTGCTGATCGAGGAGCAGCAACGCGCGAACGCCGCCGGCCCCGGCTTCGTCATGCATTCCGAAATCGTCGCGGGATATATCGAGCGCTTCGGGAACGAGGCACAGAAACAGGCATGGCTTCCCAGGATGGCGCGCGGCGAGGTCATCGGTTCGCTTGCGATGACCGAACCGCGCGGCGGTTCGGATCTGCGGGCGATCTCGACGCGCGCCGTGGTCGACGGCGACGATTATCTGATCAACGGATCGAAGACCTTCATCACCAACGGCTATATCACCGACCTGATCATCCTGGCCGCCAAGACCGAGCAGGATGACGGTTCCAGCGGCCTCTCGCTGTTCCTGGTGGAAGCCGACCGGGCCGGCGTCAGCAAGAGCCTGCCGCTCGACAAGGTCGGGCAAAAGGCACAGGACGCGGCGGAACTGTTCTTCGACAGCGTGCGCGTCCCCCGAAGCAACCTGCTGGGGCGCCAGGGCGAAGGGCTGCGCTACCTGATGCAGGAACTGGCATGGGAACGGCTGATGATCGCCATCCGCGCCACCGCGGGCTGCGAGGTCGCGCTTGAATCGACGGTGGATTACGTCAAGTCGCGCAACGCGTTCGGGCAGAAGCTGATCGATTTCCAGAATACCCGGTTCAAGCTGGCCGAATGCAAGACCAAGACGCAGATCGCGCGCGTCTATATCGACCAGTGCATCGAACTCGCATCGGCCGGCCGGCTCGACGCCGAAGCATCGGCCATGGCGAAATGGTGGTGCACCGAATTGCAGAACCGCGTGCTCGACGAGTGCGTCCAGTTGCATGGCGGCTACGGTTACATGCTCGAATATCCGGTGGCCCGGGCCTGGACCGATGCGCGCGCGCAGATGATCTATGGCGGCACCAACGAGATCATGAAGGAAATCATCGCGAGGAGCTTTTGACCATGGCCGCATCCCCCGATTTTCCCGATGGCGACGGCGTCGCGCTCGTCATCGGCGGCAGCGGCGGCATCGGCCGGGCGATCTGCGAGACGCTCGCCGCTGCAGGCGCCGATATCGTCCTGACCTATCGCACCAACCAGGCAGCGGCGGATGCGGTGGCGGAAACGGTTCGCGGCCATGGCCGTAGCGCCGATTGCCTGCCGCTCGCACTTGAGGACGAGGCTGCGGTCGCCAGCACCTGCACGCAGATCGTCGCGAAGCACCGGCGCATCCATACGGTGGTGAACGCCGCCGGATCGCATATCTCCATGAAGTTCGTCGGCGATATCGACCCCGGCGAATTCAGGCGGGTGATGGACGCCGACACCAACGGCTTCTTCAACCTGGCCCATGCGCTGCTGCCCCATATGCGCCAGCGCGGCGGCAGCTTCGTGACCATCAGCACCACCGGCCTGTCGAGATGGCCGGCAAAGGATGCGCTGTCGGTGGTGCCCAAGGCGGCGATCGACGCGCTGATGACGGGCATCGCGCGCGAGGAGGGCCGCAGCGGCATCCGCGCCAATACCGTCGCGCTGGGCCTGATCGACGCGGGGCTGTTCCGCAAGCTGATCGGCACCGCCTATGACGAGCGCTATATCGAGGCGGCGATCCGCAATTCGGCGCTGAAGCGGCTTGGAACGGCCGAAGAAGTCGCCGAAGCCGTGCTGTTCTTCGCATCGCATCGCGCGCGCTTCGTCACCGGACAGACGCTCACGCTGGACGGCGGCTACAGCCTCTAGGATCGAGGACAGCCGTATGAACACGGATTTCGACGTCGTCATATGCGGATCCGGCGCGGGCGGCCTGCTCGCCGCCGTCCGCCTGCACGATCTGGGCCTGCGCCCCATCGTCATCGAGAAGGCGCACCGCTATGGCGGCACCTCCGCCACGTCGGGCGGCGGCATCTGGATCCCCGATCATGGCATCGGCGACGGAAACGACAGCCGCGAACAAGCGCTCACCTATCTTCACGCGGTCAGCGGGAACGGCTTCCGCGCCGACAAGCTCGCCGCCTATGTCGATCGGGGCCGGGAGATGATCGGGTATCTTGCCCGGATCGGCGTGCCGATGATGCCGGTTCCCGGCTTTCCCGATTACATCGCGGGCGCGCCTGGCGCTTCGACGGGACGATCGCTGTTTCCGACCGAGATGGACGGCGCGGACCTTGGCGAGGCGTTCTTCAATCTGCGGGAGTCGCCGCTGGGCTACAGGCTGTTCGGCCGCTATGCGCTCAATCTCCAGCAATCCTTCGCGCTCTCCGCCCGGCGCACCGGCTGGCAATGGGTCGCCGCCCGGCTGATCCTGAAATATTGGCTGGACCTGTCCTGGCGCCGCAGGACGCATCATGATCGGCGGCTCACGATGGGCCGGGCATTGATCGGCGGCTTGCGCAAGGCCATGCTCGATCGGGATATTCCGCTGCTGCTCGATTGCGGCGCGACCGGCCTGTCCGTCGATCAGGGGCGCGTGACCGGCGTCGAGGCGATCCTCAAGGGAAATGCCGTGCGCTTCGACGCGCGTGCCGGGGTGATCCTGGCTGCGGGCGGCTTCGAACAGAACCAGGCGCTTCGCGACGAGTTGCTGCCCGTCACCACCGACGCCCGATGGAGCCTGACCCCCAAAGGCATGAATGTCGGCGATGCGCTGCTGATGGGAAGCCGGATCGGCGCCGATACCGAATGCCTCGATGCCAATTGGTGGGCGCCGAGCATGCAATTGCCCTCGCGCGCCGTGCCCAATCTCGACGTCGCACAGCCGATGTTCTTCGACCATCGCCACCCCTTCAGCCTGTGCGTCAACCGGCTCGGCCGCCGTTTCGTGAACGAAAGCTGTTCCTATGACGAGTTCGGCCAGGCGATGATCGCAGACCAGCAGCGGACCGGCGCCAACATCCCGTGCTGGATGGTCTTCGACGCCAAGTTCCGCGCGCGCTATCCATGCGGCGCGATCCTGCCCAGCTTCGTGATGCCCGATCGCAGCCTTCCCGTCGAATGGTGGGACAGCTACATCTTCAAGGCAGACAGCATCGAGGCGCTCGCGGTGAAGATGGGCGTCGATGCGGTAACATTGGCCGACACGGTCGGAACGATGAATCTCTACGCCCGGAACGGCAAGGACGAGGCGTTCGGCCGCGGCGAAAATGGTTTCGATCGCTATTTCGGCAAGGGCGATGTCGGCCCCAATCCGTGCATGGGGCCGGTCGATACGCCGCCTTATTATGCGGTCAGGATCGATCTCGGCGATCTGGGGAGCAAGGGCGGCCTCAAGACCGACGCAGACGGGCGGGTGATGCCACGGGAGGGAAAGGCCCTCTCCAACCTTTATGCGATCGGGAACAGCGCGGGCTCCCCCTTCGGCGATTGCTATCCGGGCGGCGGCGGCACCTTGGGGCCCGCGACCGTCTTCGCCTATATCGCCGCCGACCATATCGCCGGCAGCATCCGATAAATGCGCGTCAGGCCGGGACCGCGTCTTCCGGGACGCTCGGCCGATACAGCGCCTCCTCGGCCCTCATATAACCCATGGACAGCCTCACCATCTCGTCGATGAAGACCTCATCGGTCAGGTCGGCAGGCTCTTCCAATATGTAGCGCCTGATGTTCGACAGCACCGCGATCTCGAGGATGTTCAGCGACCGATCGAGATTCGTCACGGTGATCTCGTCGGCGTGACGCTCGAACAGCGCCCTGCTGGTGGCGTGGGTGAATTTCTCCACCGACAGGTTCCGCGTCAGTTCGACAAGCTCGGGCGTCTGCTTGGACAGCGAATAGAGAAGCACCTTATGCTCGCGGAAATTCTCAAGCAGATAGGTCAATATCCTGCGGCTTGCGTCCGCCAGCGGCAAATCCATCGATTCCTGCAGGATGATCCGCACGCCATTCGCGAGCCGCGAAACCTTGAGTTCGATCAATGCGGAGAGCAGCGAATCCTTGTTCGGAAAATATTGATACAGTGACCCGATGCTGACGCCGGCACGCTCGGCAATGTAATTGGTCGTGGCCTTGTCATACCCATCCTTCAGGATGATGATCTCCGCCGCCTCCAGGATCGCTTCCGATGTGACCTTGGCCCGGCTCTGTATCGGTGTTTTCCGTCGCAATGTTCAAGCCTTTGAATTTTTGATCTTGTTGACGAAGACTGCGGGATACGCGCCAGAACGGTCACCTCTCCCGAATATTCCGCATCCTCCCAAATCGCGACATGGCGATCCCTCCACAGGCGGTTTCCGACTATCAGTCATCGACCGGCTTCGCCATTGGAAAATGGGCCGGATTTACCAGGGCAAGACGTCCAACCCATCCCCAAAGGTCGAGCAACAGCGTCACCTGTCCGGGACTCAAATCGTCGCACAAGAAACCGCTTGACCTCAACATTGGTTGAGGAATTATCCACGCGCTCCCAAGACAGGAGCGCCCCCCATGACTTTCACTGAATCGCTGACAATCGCGGGCCTTCCCGGCCCCCGTATCCTTGCCGTGGGCGGCCGGACCGAGGTGCTGGAAACGATCATCGACGAACTGGCGGCGGCCGGCCTCACCGCCAGGGGCGAGACCATCGGGCGTGCGCTTGCCGGCATCGACGGCGCGTTCGACCTGATCTCGTTCGGCGCTGGCGTCTCGGTGGAAATCGCGGAGGCTCTCGAGCGGCAACTCCGCCAAAACTCACCCGATGCCCGCTTCATCCGCACCTATGCGCCCTATGCGGCACACCAGATCACTGCCGCCGCGCGGGGAATAGCAACACCGACGGTCGACCTGCCCGCCTATTGCGATCGCATCGGCCATGCGGGACCGCTCGAGCCAACGATCGAGACGCTTCGCGCACTCCAGCGACATCATCTCGCATCGATCAGCTTCGAGGCGATCGACGTGCTGCTCGGTCGCGGGATAGACCTGTCCCCGGACGCGATCGATGCGAAACTGATCGGTGCGCGCAGGGGCGGTTATTGCTACGAACAGAACGGCCTGTTCAAGCGCGTGCTCACCGCGATCGGCTTCGAGGTGGACGGACTCGTCGCCGGTGTGCGCTGGATGAAGGCGCCCGGCGCCGCCCCGCCGCCGCGCACCCATATGGCCTTGCGCGTCACGATCGACGGCATCCCCTGGCTCGCCGATGTCGGTTTCGGATCGAGCGTTCCGCCCACTCCGCTGCGGCTCGACATCGAGGACGAACAGCCGACGGGCCATGAGGTTTTCCGGTTCGTGGGCGTGGGAACCGGCCTGTACCTCCAGGCCCATATCCAGGATGGATGGCAGACGCTCTACGATCTGTCGCCCGAACCGATGCTCGACAGCCATTATGCGCTGTTCAACTGGTACACTTCCACCAGCCCGGCCTCGATCTTCCGCCAGCAGTTGATCGTCGCCCGGATCACTGCCGAAGCGCGCCACACGCTGCTCGGCAATCGCCTGACCATCCGTGCGGCCGGAGGCGAGGTTGAACGCCGCCAACTCGATACCGACGGCATCACGCATGCGCTCGGCGATATCTTCCTGCTCGATGCCGACGAAGCATGGCGCCCGGTGATCGATCGCGCAGCCGCCGGATGACATGCCACGCTCCGCGCCCCGGCTTACATGAAGTTCATGTGCCGGTCAGTTTGCCAACGGGCGGGACATGGCAGGATCACCACATCGATGGAGTGAGTCCGATGGAAGCCGCAGCCAGCACCGCATCCGCTGCCTTGCCGCACGATTGCGCGGCGGGGCGGCACGTGGTTTCGAACCATGTGTGGACCGACACATCCGGCGTCCGCCATGGACATTGCCGTTATTGCGGCTGCGAGCTGCGGCGCTTGCCCGCGATCGGACGCTGGTATCGTTCCGGCCTGATGGGATAGCGGCTCTTCCCCGTCCGATCAGGATTCGACCGGCCGGCCACCCTTCCACACCGCATTGATCGCGGTCGAATCCTCGTAGAGCAGCGCGATATCGTCGAGCGGGTTGCCGTCGATGACGAGGAAGTCGGCGAAGGCGCCGGGCGCGATCGTGCCGAGTTCCCCTTCCCTGCCCAGGATCGCGGCGTTGACCGAGGTTGCCGATTCCAGGATCTGGAAAGGCGTTTCAGCCTGCGCGCGCAGGCGGAACTCGTCGCGCTGATGGCGGTGGAGCGTGCCCAGCAGATCGGTGCCGAACCCCAGCCGGACGCCCGCGCGCCGGCAGATGCGGATCGCCTCTAGCCCCTGCCCCGCCACATCCTCCAGCTTGGCGAGCAGATGCGGCGCGGCGCCTTCGGCGACGCCGTTGCGGCGGAACGCCTCATAGGTGGCGAGCGTCGGGACGACAAAGGCGCCGTGCTCCGCGACCGCCCGTGCCGCCGCCTCGTCGATCAGATTGCCATGCTCGATCGTGCGCACGCCCAACCGGACGGCGCGCGCGATCGTTTCGGCGGTATAGGCGTGCGCCGCGACATAGGCGCGGCGGCGGCGCGCCTCATCGACCACAGCCGCGATCTCGTCCTCCGAGAATTGCAGCATCCAGATCGGATCGCTGGGCGAGGCGATGCCGCCCGAGACGAAGATCTTCAAGTGATGCGCGCCCTGGCGCAGCGCCTCGCGCGCCGCCTTGCGCATCGCATCGACACCGTCGACGCGCTCGGCCAGGATGCCGCGCCCGGCGCATCCGCAGACATCATCATGCTCGTGCGGCGCGCGGATATCGCCATGCCCGCCGCTCTGGCTGAAGGCGCGGCCGCAGTAGAACAGGCGCGGGCCGGCGATCCAGCCTTCCTCGATCGCGCGCCACAGCCCGTAATCGCCGCCGCCCACGTCGCGCACCGTCGTGAAACCGCGCTTCAGCGCATCCTCCATCAGGTGCCGCGCGCGCTGCGCCAGATAGGTGGGCGGCAGGCTTTCGAGCCGGACAAAGTCGATGTCCGACGCATAGGCGTGGAAATGCGCGTCGATCAGGCCCGGGATCACGCAGCGCCCATCCATGTCGATGACGGTATCCGCCGCTTCGGCGGTATCGACGGGCAGGATCGAGGCGAAGCGATCGCCCTCGATCAGGATCGCGGCGCGATCGGTCAGTTCGGGGCTGACGCCGTCGAAAACGGCTATGTTACGAAGAAGCGTGCGCTGCATCATGTTTCCCGATCCTGAGAGAGGCGAACGAAAGCGTGAAGGCGATGACGAAACCGTCGAGCGCCGAGACACCGCTTAACCCGATGCCATGATATTCGCTGAGCGCGGCGGCGAGGCTGCCCAGCGCCCAGATCGCCAGATTGGCGAAGCGGAATCCGGCCGGCCCTTCGGGGCCGTCGTGCGGCGCGAACAGCGCCTCATTCGCCAGGATGGCGGCGGCAGGCGGAAAAACGAAAGCCAGCAATACAAGAAAGCCGACAAAGCCGGCCTGGACGCCGGCGAGCGCCAGCCCCATGCCGAGGATCGTCGTCGCCAGGACGATCGCCGGAAACCACAGGCCGCGCAGCCAGGTCGAGGTCGCGAGCGCCGAGGAATAGAGGCACATGATGCCGTTCTGCATCAGCCCGAGCGGCAGCATCAAGGTCAGCATCACCGGCATGCCGAGCGCAAGCAGGATGGCGATCGGCGCATCGCTGCGCGTCACCGCGCCCGCCGCCGCATAACAGCCGAGCACCACCGCCCAGACCGGACCGAGCGCCACGCCCGCCGCGATCGCGGCATCGCGCGCCTTGGCGACGAACCGGCTGTAATCGGGCATGATCAGGCAACCGACGACATAAGCGCCGACAATCGCGGAAATGCCGGTACCGATCGAGACGGCGCCGATGCTCGCCGGGGCTTCGCCCAGCCGGGGGATGGCGGCGATGGCGACGAAACCGACCAGCAGGGTCAGCAACGGCGCGAAGATCAGGGGTGCTCGGGCGATCACGGCGATGCCGAACATCGCGATCACGCCGATGACGATCGACGCGCCGATGATGCCCGGCACCGGCGATATCCCGATGCCCAGCGCCAGCCGCATCGCGCTTGCAAGCAAATCGCCGATAAACCCCATTTCGACCGCGAACCAGCCAAGCAAAGCGGCGCCCAGCGCGACGTTGAGAACCAGCGCGCCGTGGAGACCGAAGCTCCGTTCGGCCAGCAATGCCGTGGAACGGCGCGAGCGGACACCCGCCCAGGCCATCAGCATCGCGAGCGCCGCAGTCAGCGCACAGCCGATCGCGATGATCAGCCCGCCTTGCGCCATGCCGTGATCGCGCCCGATCGATCCGCCCAGGAAGATGATGGGCACGCCGATCACCGCATTGGCGACGATCAGCGCGATCGCCGCCGCCGGGCGCGTCGCCCGATCCTCGGGAACGGGCTCGCGCGGGAAATCGCCGCTCACGCGATGCCGACCAGGATCTTGCCGATCTGCTGCTGGCTGTCGAGCCGGCGGTAGGCCTGGATCGCATCGTCGAAGGGCACCACTATATCGATCACCGGGCGCAGGCCGGCGGCGATCTCGGTTTCGATCCAGGCGATGGCGCGGGCGAGTTGTTCCGGATGCCGGACATGGTTGAACATCGAATAGGGATGGATCACCGCCGCGCGGCGAACGAGGCGGACAATGTCGAGCTCGGTCGCCCCGCCGGACAAGAGGCCGTAGATGAAGATTCGCGCATCGTCGGCCAGCGCATCGAGATAGGCATCGACGAACGGGCCGCTGACAGGATCGAAAACCACGCGGACGCCCTTCCCCGCCGTTTCGGCCATGATGCGCGCCGCGAGGTCGTCACCCTTGCTCACCACCAGCACCGCGTCCGCGCCGAACGAGCGGATCATCTCCGCCTTGTTCGGTGATCGCGTGGTCGCGACGACACCGGCGCCGCAGCGCTTGGCAAGCTGGATCGCGGCGATGCCGGCACTGCTGCTCGCAGCGGGGATCAGCACATGATCGCCCGGGCCGATGTCGGCGACGCCGATCAGCGCGAACCAGGCGGTCAGATACTGCATCCAGCTTGCCGCCGCCTGTTCGGCGGTGAGCGCTTCCGGCCAGGGGGCGAGATAGGCCTGGGGCACGGTCGCGAACTCGCCCTGCACACCATAATCGGCATTGTGGAAGGGCACGGTGCAGACGCGGCGGCCAACCAGCGCCGGATCGACATCCGCGCCCACCGCGACCACGATGCCCGCGCATTCCGATCCGATGCGCGACGGCAATCGGGGCAGCGAATAATGCTCACCGCGCGAGAAGAGCCAGTCGGCGCGGTTGAGCGCGAAGGCGGCGACCTGGATCCGCACCTCGCCGGGCCCCAGCGGCGCGTGCCCGATCCGGTCGATCGCCAGCACATCGACCGGATCGCCCAGCGCATGGAAGCGGAGCGCGCGGAAATCGCTCACCGCGCAGCCCCGGCGACATCGACGCCATAATCGCGCGCGGCCTGTTCGGCGGTGACATAGCCGTTGCGGATATCGCGCAGCAGCGCATCGCGATCGCGCTGACGCGGATCGCCATGGCCGCCGCCGCTGGCGGTGTAGATGCGGATCACCTCGTCGCGGCGCACCGGCACGGTGGTGCACATGGTGTGGCGCTCGACGCTGCCGTCATGCCGATGGATCTCGGCATAGTTGGTCGATCCCTGCTGGCCACCGTCGAGCGCCCAGGGCCGCGCCTCGCTGCGCGACGTGGCATAGGTGAGATAGGCCTCGTCAGCGGTTACGCGATAGTCGAGCACGACGCCCTTGCCGCCGCGCTGGCGGCCGGCGCCGCCATCGGCATTGTGGAAGGCATATTGATCGACCTGGAGCGCGTAGCGGCTTTCGAACAGTTCGCAGGGGATGTTGTAGGTCTCGCCATTGGCGCAGCAGAACTGGCCATTGTCGCCATCGAGATCGGACGATGCGCCCCAGCCGCCGACCAGCGGCTCGCCCATCACGAACAGTTCGCCATTTTCCGGCCGAAGTCCCGAGATGAAGGTCGCGCCCACGGTGCGCTGGTGCCCGGCCGACAGGCGACGCGGCAGCACCGGCGCCAGCGCTTTCCAGAACACGTCGATCGCGGCGATCAGCGGTTCGTAATAAAGCGACACCGGCGCCGGCGCCTGCGCGCTGATGATGGTGCCGGGCGGGCAGACGATCCTGAGCGGGCGGAAGCAGCCGCCATTGGCGGGGATGTCGGGATTGGTGACCGCCTTGAACAGGCAGCGCGCGCCCGTCACCAGCCCGGTATAGGAGCAGTTGATCGGCCCGGTGGTCTGCAATGCCGTGCCGCTGTAATCGACGATCATCTCGTCATCGGTGATCGTCACCTTCACGCGGATCGGGAACGGCCCGTTGCCCAGGCCATCCTCCTCCACCAGATCCTCGGCCTCGAACACGCCCTTGGGCAGCTTGACGAGTTCGGCGCGCGTCATCCGCTCGCCATAATCGAGCAGTTCGCGCATCGCTTCGAGCAACTGATCGCGGCCATAGCGATCGAGCAGTTCGCCGATCCGCCGCGCACCGACGCGCGCGGCGGCGACGCCGGCATGCATGTCGCCGATCGTCGAATCGGGCAGGCGGACATTGTCGCGGATGAGTTGCACCAGCGCCGCATTGACCTCTCCGCGATCATAGAGCTTGAGGAAGGTGAAGCGCAGCCCTTCCTGGTAGATCTCGGTGGCGTTGGTCGAGACGCTGCCCGGCTGGGCCCCGCCCACTTCGGTCCAGTGCGCCTTGTTCACCGTCCACGCGATCAGTTCCTCGCCGTCGAAGACGGGAACGAGGATCACGACGTCGGACAAATGGGTGCCGCCGCCCTCATAGGGGGTATTGGACATGAAGACGTCGCCCGGCCGGATCGATGCCGGATCGGGATAATGCTGGAGCAGCGAGACCACGGCGGTGTCGAGTGTCGCGAGGAAGGCGGTGACGCCATTGCCCTGCGCCAGCAGGTTGCCGGTCGCGTCGGTCGCGCCCACCGCGAAATCGGTGGTCTCGTAGATGATCGGGCTCATGCTCGTGCGGATCATCGCGTTGAACATCTCGTCGCCCAGCGCGACGATCGCGTCCTTGATGATCTCGATCGTGAAGATGTCGTGCTGCATCGGATCGCTCCTCAGGCTGCCAGATGGATGTGGTAATTGCCGTATTTGTCGATCGTCACGCGGTGCGGCGGCGGCACGACGCAGGTGACCGAAGGCTCCTGGATGATCGCCGGCCCCTGGAAGGCCATGCCCGGTTCCAGGCGCAGCCCGTCGTAGATCGTCGCATCGTGGATGCCGTGCTGGTCGAAATCGACGCTGCGCGTGGCGATCACCGCATCGCCGAGCGCGCAGCCGGTGACAGGCTTTTCGGCAAGTTCGGGCTTGTTGACCGCGATCGTCGCGACGAGGTGGAAGTTCACCACCTCGATCGCATTGCCGAGGCGATAGGTGAAGCGCTTCTCGTGCGCGGCGTGGAAGGCGTCGGCGGTCGCGGCGATATCGACATCGCCGTCGGCGGAGCGCACCGCCGCGATCTTCACCGTATGCTCCTGCCCGATATAGCGCATGTCGAGGAAATGCTCGAAGCCGACATCGTCGCGGCCGTAATCGTCCATCGCCTGAAGCCGCATCGCCGCGAAGCCGCTTGCGAGTTCCGCCACCTGGGCGGGTTCGAGCCGGGTCAGGTGGGTCTGGAGATAATCGCGCCTGAGATCCGTGAGCAACATGCCCCAGGCCGAGAAGACCGAGGAATTGACAGGCACGATCACGTGCGGGACGCGCAGTTCTTCCGCCAGCGCCACCGCGTGCATCGCCCCACCCCCGCCAAAGGCCATCAGCGCGAAATCACGCGGGTCATAACCCTTGTTGGTCGAGACCAGCCGGAGCGCTGCGGTCATATTGGCATTGGCGATGCGGACAATGCCGCGCGCCACTTCCTCGCGCGAGAGATTGAGCCGCGCCTGGAGCGGCGCAAAGGCGGCATCGACCGCCGCCCAATCGGGCTCGCGTTCACCGCCGACGAAGCTTGCCGGATCGATGCGGCCGAGCACCAGATTGGCGTCGGTCGTCGTCGCATTGGTGCCGCCATGGCCATAGGCCGCCGGCCCCGGCCTGGCGCCCGCCGAACGTGGGCCGACATGCAGCTTGTCGCCTTCGTCGATCCAGGCGATCGAGCCGCCGCCATTGCCGATCTCGACGATCTCAGACACGGCTGTCTGGATCGGATAGCCGGGATTCCGGGCGTCGCGCTCGATATGATATTCCGTGGTGACCTTGACTTCGCCATCCTCGACCAAGGTGCATTTGGCGGTGGTGCCGCCGATATCGAGCACGATCAGATTGGGCTCGTCGATGCGTCGCCCCATATAGGCGGCGGCGAAGATGCCGCTGGCGGGGCCGGATTCGACCATCGCGATCGGATTGGCCTTGGCCGCCTCCGCCGTCGCGATGCCGCCATTGGACTGCATCATGTAGAGCGGATGCGCATAGCCGCCATCTTTCAGCCGATCCTCGAGCCGCTCGACGTAGCGCTGGGTGATCGGGTGGACATAGGCCGACAGCACGGTGGTGTTGGTGCGTTCATATTCGCGCCATTCGCGGCTCACCTCATGCGAGGCGAGCACCGAGACCTCGGGCCAGAGCCGGCGGATCTCCGCGACCACCGCGCGCTCATTGGCGGGCTCGACATAGGCATGAAGGAACGCCACCGCGATCGCCTCGACGCCATCGGCGCGAAACGCGTCGATCATCGCCGGCAATGGCGACAGATCGACCGTCCGTTCGATCGTGCCGCGATAGGTGACGCGCTCGTCAAGTTCGCCGCGCAGATAGCGTTCGACAAAGGGTTTGGGCTTGCGGAAATTGAAGTTGAACAGATCGGGGCGGTTGCCGCGCGCGATCTCGATGACGTCGCGGAAGCCCTTGGTCGTGATCAAGGCGGTCTTCACGCCCTTGCGCTCGGTCAGCGCGTTGATCACCACGGTCGAGCCATGCGCGAAGAAATCGAGTTCGCCGATCGGCACGCCCGACTTGGCGAGCGTATCGAGCACGCCCTGCTCGAAGTTCGGCGGCGTGGTGTCCGCCTTGGCGGTGCGAACCTCGCCGCATTGGCCGGTCTGGGGATCGACCTGATAATAGACGAGGTCCGTGAAGGTCCCGCCGACATCGCTGGATGCGCGCACCCTGATTACTCCTGTTCTTCGGCCACGAGGAAATAGGCGACACGGCCGGCGGCCCGGGTCAGCGTCGCATGCGGTTCGCCGGCCGGGATCACGACGAGATGGTCGCGCGTCACCCGCGTCACGCCGCCGGGCGTCTCGACATCGAACTCGCCGTCGAGGATGAACGAGATCTCGGTGCCGGCATGGATCGAATAGCCTTCGGCCGGGTGCCGCACGCCTTCGGGAAAGCTCGCCATGCCGTATGTGGTGGCGGTCGGCCGCTGCCAGCTTCGCTCACCCAGATTTTCGATCTGCACGCCGGCATCGGCCCAGCGCATCGGGATGATCTGCATCGTGTTTTCCTTCAATAGCTGACGCGGTTGCCGATCGGCGGCGGTGCGGAGAAGACGCCGAAGCTGGCCAGTTCGGCCTCGGGCGGCGGCGCGCAGCTCCAGGCCCGGCTCGGCGTCCAGCCGAAGCCGCGGCGCAACCCGCCCAGGAACTCGGCCATCTTGAACGCCGCGAGGATCGGATCGATCACGGGAACGCCCAGTTCCTTCTGGACAGCCTCGGCCATGCCGAACGAGCAGGTGCAGCCGAGGATCAGCGCCTCCGCCTTGTCCTCCTCGACCGCGCGGCGCCCCGCTTCCAGGATGCGCGCGGTGGTGAAGTCGCAATCCTTCTGGAGATCGGGCACGCCGATCCCGATCGCGCGCGTCGACGCCAGATTATGCGCATAGCCATAGGTGGTGATGCGCTCGCGCATCTGCACCGCCCATTTCTCCTGCCCGATGATGATCGAGAAGCGGTTGGCGAGATTGGCGGCGATCTGGACCGATGCCTGGCACGGAGCGACCACGACGGTGCCGCCCGAAATCTCGCGCGCATCCTCCAGCCCCGGATCGTAGAAGCAGCCGATGACCATCGCGTCATAGCCCTCACCATCGGCCATGCGCGCCAGCCGGACCATGTCCGCCACGATCAAGGCCTCATAGGTCCGGTATTCGAGGTGATCGGGCAGCAGTTTCGTGTTGAGCGAAACCACATCGACCCGGGTGCCGGGCTGCTTGATCCCGCCCATCAGCGCGCCCATCGGATCGTCATAAGCGGGCTTGCCGATCGGGTTCACCCAGAGCACCCGTGTCGTGTCGGTCATGTCAAAACTCTCCCTGCGCGCCGGCACAGGGCCGGCGCGGGATTGATGCGATTTGCGTTTGGGGCGTCCCCGCCCCCGAGGCGTCAGAACTTGATCGAGAAATCGATCGACCAGGTGCGCGGCAGGCCGGGCTGGGCAAAGCCACCCAGCACCCATTCCGCATTATATTTCTTGTCGAACAGGTTATCGACCGAGGCGATCAGCGACCAGCGTCCGTCGGGCTGCTCGACGCCGAGGCGGAGATTGGCAAGCTCATAGCCGCTGCGCGCCGTCGAATTCTCCGGATCCCAGAACTGCCGGCCATGATGCTCGACATCGGCGCGCGCGAACAGGCCGAAATCGTCGGTGATCGCGGTGCGATATTGCAGCCCCGCCGCCCAGCTGTCCTTGGGCACATAGGGGGTCTGGTTGCCGACCAGGCTGGGATCGACCGCATATGCGCGGATACGGCTGCGGGTATAGCCGTAATTGGCGAAGGCATCGAGGCCGTCGGCAAGCTTGGCCTGCGCTTCCAGCTCGAAGCCGGTCGAGCGCACGCGATCGATATTGACCAGCACCTGCCCGCCGATCGCCCCCAGGAACACGAAATAGAGCGGGTTCTTGTCCTTGGTCGTGTAGAATGTGCCGTTGAGGCGCAGGCGGCGATCGAACAGGTCGCTCTTGAAACCCAGTTCGAAGGTTTCGGCCTCTTCCTGCCGGACGACGTCCGAGACGCCGTTGACACCCGCCGCCTGCGCGACCGCGGCGACGCCGCTCTGGTTGAACTGGCCGGAGCGGAAACCCACACCCCAGGATCCGAACAGGTTCAGATTGTCGCTGACCCGGTATTTGGCGGAAACCTTGGGCTGGAACAGATCGTAGCTGTTGCGCTTGACGCAATTGTCGAGCGCCGCCGCCGAACAGCCGGCGGGCAAGGATCCGGTCTGGTCCGGACGCACCGCCTGGCGGCGGCGATCCTTGTCGTAGCGCCCGGCAACCGACAGCTCGAACCGGTCGGTGACGTCATAGGCAAGGTTGCCGAAGACCGCCCAGGCGCGATTGTGATTGTCGTCGGCGAAGAAGGACAAGGTCGGGTTCACCGGGTTGGTGAATTGCGGCACGCGTCGCACGGGCAAGATACCCTGCAGATTATCGTCGCCCGTCGTCGTCGAGATGAAGCGCTTCGTATCGAGATAATAAGCGCCGACCATCCAGCGGAACGACTGGTCGGAGCGCGAGGCGATGCGCAGTTCGTTCGACCACGCCTTCATGTCCTCGAACTGGGTCTGGGTGCCGTCGGTGCCGAAGACGTCGACGCTCGCGGTATAGGCAAACTGGTCGCCGGCGACATATTCCTGCACCCGATCATAGGCGGTGACGTTGGTGATCGTCGCGAAACCGGCATCATATTCGAGCTTGAGCGAAACCTGTCCGGTCTTGCGAACATTCTGGCCGAGATTGGTCGCGCAGAAGCTGCGGACGACGCGATTGGCGTCGGGCGCCGGCCCGCCGAATGGATTGGCGGGATCGAGGAAACAGGGCTTCGCCGGATCGAACTTGGCCGACTGATACTGAAAATTGACGCCGCCGCCTTCGGTGCGGCCATATTGGGCCTTGAGGTCGGCGGTGAAATTCTCGCCCAACTGCGCGAAGAGCTGGCCGCGCAGGTTGAGATCCTCGATCCCGTCGACCTTACGGTTCAGATAAGTGTTGCGGTAATAGCCGTCGAGATTGCGATAGCTGGCCGCGACGCGGAAGCGCAGCGCGTCGCCGGCGATCGGCCCAGAGACAGATCCGCGCGCCCGGTAATCCTGGCCGCGACCATAGCCGAGCGTTGCCGAACCCTCGAACGTGTCGCTCGGCTTCTTGGTGGTGATGACGATCGCGCCGCCGATCGCGTTGCGCCCGTAAAGCGCGCCCTGCGGGCCGCGCAGCACCTCGATCCGCTCCAGATCGAACAGATCCTGGGTGAGCTGGCGCGACGAGACCTGCTGGACGCCGTCGATGACGACCGCAACCGGGCTTTCGCCGTTGCGAACCTGCGAAACGCCGCGCACGGTGATGAAGGAAACGCCCGCGCTCTGCGACTGGTTGATCGAGATATTGGGCGTCGCCGACAGGAAGTCGCTGACCCCCTCGATCTTGCGGTCGGCGATCGACTGTTCGGAGAAGGCGGTGACCGCGAGCGGAATGTCCTGGAGATTTTCATTGCGGAGGCGCGCGGTGACGACGATGTCCTCGACGCCCATATTGTCAGCCTGGTTCTCCTGCGCCCAGGCGGATTGCGCGATCGCCGCACATGCCAGAGCCGCGCCTGTCGTCAGTTTCCGTTTGACCGAAATCGTCATCTCGTCCCCCCTTGGGCTGTCGCGCCGTCTTCGGGGCATTTGCTCCGGACGGGTCGAATGTTCTTGACCTCTTCGGTGTCGAACAGGCGGTGCCGGGAAACAATCGTCGCGAAGCATAGCCACGGGCGGGATTCGGTTAGGCTGGACGGCGTTGCCCCACAAAACCTACTCGAACGGGTAGGCTTTGGCTGGCTGACCTCGCCCCCGTGTCCGTTCGCTTCGAGCAGCGTCGAGCCTGTCGAGACGCGTCCGTCGAGAAGGGTTCGACGCCTGAGGCCTTCTCGACTTCGGTTCTCGGCAAGCTCGAACCTGCTCTCGAAACCAACTGCCGAGGTGTCAGATCAGGCCGAGTTCCCTCGCACGGGCGACCGCCTGGGTGCGGCGGGCAACGTCGAGTTTGGCGAACAGGTTCTTCAGGTGGAATTTCACCGTATGCTCGGTCATGTCGAGCAGCCGGGCGATCTCCTTGTTCGAACGCCCCTGCGCCAGTTCCTCGAGCACTTCGCGTTCGCGCAAGGAAAGCCCCGCCTCGCCGCGATCCTCATTGGCCCGCGCCAGCCGGGCGACGATGTTGGAGGTGAAATCGACGACCAATATGTCGACATAGGAGTCCTGCGCGTGGCGAACGACCGCGCGGAGCAGCGGCAGCGCGCCACGGCTTTCGAGAAAAGCACCGTAGGTGTTGTCATAGGCCGCGAGCGTCAGCGCCTCGATCATATCCTCGACCGCGCGCGGACGATCGCCGGACAGGTCGAGAAGCTGGGCCCGCGCGACCAGCATGCGCAGCACATGAAGCAGCGCGCCGGTGCCGCGCGCGCAACGCAACCCATCGCCCAGCATCGCGATCGCGCGGGCGCGATCGATCGCCGCGAAATGCGCCGCCAGCGCCAGCCGGCTCTCCACATAGACGAGCCAGCGGAACCGATCCTGATCCCAGCATCCGTCGGGCAGGTCCTGCCTCAGTCGCATCGCGACCGACATCCTGTCCGCATGGCCCGCTTGCATCAGCACCAGCGCGTCGGCCAGCCGGTCAAGCCGCTCCAGCCCGCGCACCTGCGCGATCCGCCGCGCCCGTTCGATCGCGGCATCATGATCGCGCAATTGGAAATATTCGACGGTCAGCGCGATATAATAAATGTCCACCCAGCCGTCATAGCGCTCCACCTGATCGAGATCGGCGCGCAGTTGCTCGACGGGAATGTCGGACTCCTCGCCTGCCCAGAAGCGCTGGCAACTGGCGAGTAGCCGCGACAGCGCGCGCAGACCCGGATCGAAGGCGAAATTCTCCTCCGCCATCCGGCGCGCGACGCTGAAATGCGCCTCTGCCGCCTTCAGCCGCCCCTGGTACATCGCAGCCAGGCCGGCATGGAGGAAACAATAATTGAGGCCGAGCACGGTGCGCGCCTGGCGCATCAGCCGCATCGTCTGCTGGGCGCGGCGATCCGCGGCGTCGAAGCGGCCCAGCGCGAGCTCGTAGACGATGAGCTGGCTCGACAAGATCGAGCGCGTGACCGGATCGTTCGCCCCCACCCCGGCCAGCCCCGCTTCGAGCCGGGCTATGCCCTCGCCATCGATCTGGTGATCCTCATAGACAGTGAGCAGCGCGCCGACATTGAGCAGATCGCGCTCGAGCGCCACGTCGCTCGAATGGGCGGCCTCGTACATGTGCGCGGCGATGTCGAAAAAGGCGCGCGCCTGCTGGAGCAGCCCGTCCTTCAGGCAGGAATAGGCCTTGGCGACCGAGATGCGCGGATAAGACTGGACGACATCCTCGGGCAATTGCTGCAAAAGGCCGCGCAGATAGCCGATACCGCCGAACAGGATCAGTTCCCAGCCGCCGGCTGCCTCGATCAGCCTCGCGCAGCGGTCGTAATCGTCGGCGAGCCGCGCATGGCGCACCGCATCGGACATATAGCCGTTGCGCTCGTACCAGCGAGAGGCGCTGCGATGGACGTCGAGCACGACCGCCTCGCCATGGCGGCGGCGCAGTTCGTTGCGCAGATATTCGGCGAAGAGATGATGGTAGCGATAGCCGGCGCCTCCTTCGTCCAGCGGCACGATCAACGCGCCCAGGGGTTCGAGCCGTGCGATCGTCGCCACGCTGTCGTCGCGGCCGGTGACGGCGGCGGCGAGCCCTTCGTTGAAATGCTCGAGCGGAGCGGTCAGCAGCAGGAAGGACTGGAGATCGGGATCGAGATCGCCGACGATCTGATCGGCCAGATAGGTGGCGATATGGCCCGAACCGCCGTTGAAGCGTGCGATGCGGCTGTTGTCGAGATCGTCGCCGACAAGCAGCTTGGCGAGTTGGACCGCCACCGGCCAGCCCTCGGTGCGCTCAAGCAGGATTTCCAGCGTCTCCGATCCGATCGGCCGTTCGAAGACCGCAGCCAGTTCGTCCGCGGTGAAGCGCAGGGCTTCGCTGGTCAGTTCGTCGGCCCGGCCCGCCGCCAGCAGATGCGCGACATCGAAGGGAAGCGCGGTCCGCGATGCCGCGACGATGGTCATGTTGCGCGGCATGGCGTGCAGCATAGCCTTCATCACCGCATCGACCGCAGGCGAACCGAGACGATGATAGTCGTCTAGCACCAGCAGCACCGGGCGATCGAAACGCGCGACCGCGTCGAGCATCGCCGACATGACGGAGGGGATGCCGCTGGCGACGAACCCCTCCTCCGCCCCGGTCTCCAGCCATTCAAGGTCGAGCCCGGCGGAAGAAAGCGAGGCGATCACATAGGACAGGAATTGCGAGGGTTCCGCATCCGCCTCGTCGAGCGTCAGCCAGGCGACCGCGGCGCCACGATCGCGCGCGGACCGGCACCATTCGGCGACCGTGGTCGACTTGGCATAGCCCGCCGGCGCGACGACGGTGGCAAGATCCAGATCGAGCCACCCGTCCATCCGCGCGAACAAGCGCGGCCGGCCGACCAGCCAGACATTGTTGCGCGGCAGATCGAGCTTGGACCGGAGCAGCCAGCGCCGCGCGACTTCGGTGTCGATGGGATCCGACATGACGTTCCTATCTTCGCAATCGCGCCGCTCCGCAACTCGGCCCCACGCGCCATTTGCGGGATGGAGCGCAAAGTGCTGGAATCTTGACAGATTATTCATCGCCTTTCGGGCTGTTCGGCATGCTCATTCGGGTTATGCTGCTGCCGAAACGATCGAAGGGGATCGTTTTCGAGCAAGAGAGGACGCGACATGAAGCGGATCTTCGGCACACTCATTCTTTCGACGGCACTCACGGCACAAAGCATCGCACCGTTGATGGCGCAGACGCGGCCATCGCAGAACCGGCCAGTGCCCCTGCCCCAGCCGGTTCCCGATCGGCCCGTACCGCTGCCGCATCCCGTTCCCGGCCGCCCCGAAATCCAGCCGCCACGACCCAATCCCGGCTATCCCGGTTATGATCGCGATCGCGGCTATGCGGGACGGCTCGTCTGCGAGTCGCGCAACAACCGCACCAAGCGCTGTGATGCGCGGACCGAGAACCGCGTCGTGCTGCTGACGCGCGGCAGCGGGAACTGTGTGCAGGGCCGGACCTGGGGCTATGACCGCCGCTCGATCTGGGTATCGCGCAATTGCCGGGGCACTTTCGCTTACGGCTATGGCAACAACTGGGGCGGCGGCTGGGACGATGGCCGCCCGGACCGGGATAAGGGCCCCAGCACCGGGCTGATCATCGGCGGCGTCGCCGTGGCGGCCGGGCTGGTCGCGCTGCTCGCCAGCAAGAACAAGAAGGCCGACAAGCCGGCCGAAACAACCGCGCCCGAAACGCCACCCAGCTATCCGCCGGGCCCGCCCGCCGCGATCTCCGCCGATCTCTCCTCGCTTCCCGCCGAGGCCAAACCGTCGATGCAGACCTGCCTGTTCGAAGCCTCTCGCCAGATCGGCGCAACAGGCGGCACGCGCCTGCGCTTCGATCGGCTGAGAAGCATCGAGCCCGGCAATGGCGGCTGGCGCTTCGCGGCCGAGCTGGTCGCGACCTATCCCGATGGCGACCGCAATGTGCCGATCTATTGCCGCGCGACGCCGAGCAAGGTGGTTCAGCTCGATTTCACGAGCTGACGCACGGCTGGGCATTGCTGCCGCGCCACAGCCGATTGGCGCGGCGGCGATTTGCCGGTAGGAGCCGCGCATGCTTCGCCTTTCCGGACTGTCCCTGCCGCTCGACCACGAAGCGGATGCGATACCCCTCGCCATCTGCCGGCGGTTGGGCATCGCGCCCCAAGACCTGCTGGGTTTCGAACTCGTTCGGCGCGGCAATGACGCGCGCCGCCGCAGCGAAATCCAGCTCGTCTATACGCTCGACCTCACGCTGGCCGACGAGGCTGCCGTGCTCGCGCGCTTCGCCAACGATCATAACTTGCGACCGACGCCGGACACGCGCTATCGCGCGCCCGTCATCGCCCCCGCCGGCTGGTCCGGCCTGCGCCCGGTGGTGGTGGGCGCCGGCCCCTGCGGGCTGTTCGCCGGGCTGATCCTGGCGCAGGCGGGGTTCCGCCCGATCATCCTCGATCGTGGCAAGGTGGTGCGCGAACGCACGCGCGACACCTGGGGCCTGTGGCGCCGGGCCGAACTCAATCCGGACTCCAACGTACAGTTCGGCGAGGGTGGCGCCGGCACCTTCTCCGACGGCAAGCTCTATTGCCGGATCAAGGATCCGCGCTTCCTGGGGCGCAAGGTGCTCGAGGAATTCGTGAAGGCCGGCGCCCCGGAGGATATCCTGACCGAGGCGCATCCGCATATCGGCACCTTCCGCCTCGTCTCCATGGTCGAAAGCATCCGCAATACGATCGAGGAATTGGGCGGCGAATATCGCTGGCAGACACGCGTTGACGACATCGAACTCGACCGGGGACCGGACGGCAAGGCCCGGCTGCGCGGCCTGCATCTCGCGGGCGGCGATTTCCTGGAGGCCGACCATGTCGTGCTCGCGGTCGGCCACAGCGCGCGGCCAACCTTCGAGATGCTGCACGCACGCGGCGTTCACATCGAAGCAAAGCCCTTCTCGATCGGCGTGCGAATCGAACATCCGCAATCCTGGATCGACCAGGCCCGCTATGGCCGCTGCGCGGGCCATCCCGATCTTGGCGCCGCAGCCTACAGCCTGTCGCACCATTGCGCCAACGGCCGAACGGTCTACAGCTTCTGCATGTGCCCCGGCGGACGCGTGGTCGCCGCGACGTCCGAGCCCGGCCGCGTCGTCACCAACGGCATGAGCCAATATTCGCGCGCCGAATTCAACGCCAATTCCGGGCTGGTCGTGGCGATCGATCCCGCGCGCGACTATCCCGATGGTCCATTGGCCGGCATCGCGCTCCAGCGTCATTGGGAATCGCTCGCCTATGTCGCGGGCGGCTCGTCCTATCACGCGCCCGGTCAGCGCGTCGGCGATTTCCTGGCGGGACGCGCATCGACTGAACTGGGCGAAGTGATCCCCTCCTACAAGCCGGGGGTCACCATGACAGACCTGTCGCAATGCCTGCCCGATTTCGCGGTCGACGCGATCCGAGAGGCATTGCCGGCATTTGGACGCCAAATTCCACGCTATGACCATCCAGATGCGGTGATGACCGGTGTGGAAACCCGAACGTCCTCGCCGATCCGCATCACACGCGGAAAGGATTTCCAGAGCCTCAATGTCGAAAGGCTATTCCCCGCAGGCGAAGGCGCCGGCTATGCGGGCGGCATCCTCTCCGCCGCGATCGACGGCATCAAGGTGGCGGAAGCGGTCGCGGCAAGCATCGCGGGAACACTGCGCTAGAACACCACATCGACAAGGACGATATCGGTGTAGCGACCAGCCGTTGGCGTCGCCTGCCCGGGATCGATGATCGCGCGATAGGTGAAGCCCTGAAGCGTGCTGCCGTCATAGAGGCCCGGATTGGTATCCGCCGCACCGCTGCTCCGCCGCTCGCCGCCGCTTGGGCCCCAGCGCGTCGAGCCACTGGTGCCCTGATAAAGCTCGTAGCGAAGATAATTGCTGCCCAATTTCATGCGCCGCGAACCGCCGGCATAATTGTCGCCATTGCTCAGGCCCACGGTATAGCTCGCGTCCGCGCTGCACCGGATCGAGATGGTGCGGGTTTTCGGCGTGAATTGCGAGACCAGCGCCACCGTACCGAAATCGACATCGGGCGCGGTGATCGCACAATCCTTGTCGACGGTGAGCGAGACGTTGATGGTCACCGGTACGCCCGTTCCCCAGGCCAAAGTGGTGAACAGACCCGGACGTACGAAACCCGGACTCTCGGAAAGCGCCAGACAGACCGCCACGCCCAGCGTACAGACCGAAAAATACCAGCGCAGATTGACGCTGCCTTGATAGGTTCCCGACGCCAGCCCGCTGGTCGGCGTGGTGCGAAAATAGAGCGGCACCGTTCCGCCCGGCCCGGTAAACAGGTGAAGCAGATCGAAGCTCGAGAAATCGGCCTCGGCTCCCGTCGTGATGGCCGTGCCGTTCGGCGCCGCGGAAACGATGAAGGGAACGGTCCGCCCGCCCGGCCCGACCAGGGTGAAGGTGGAGCTTTCGAGCTTCACCTTCAGATAGGAATTGGTCGCCACCGAAATCGCGCTGCAGCCAAGCCCGCTCGATCCGCTGCCCTGCTGGGCCGTGGTCGCGACCGTAAACGACCCCGCCGGCCCCAGCGTCGAGCTTGCGGTCGCAACTGTGCAAGATCCGAACGTCTGTGCATGCGCGCGTCCCGCCATCAATGCAAAGACGCAGGCCAGCATGGCCAATAGCGCGCGGATCAGCGGCATGAGACCGGCCCGATCATCGCATCTTCGGCACCTGGCGGCGGCGCCGCGAATTCGGCGGTACAGCGTGATCCGTCCGGCAAGGTGACGATAGCGGCGTTGATATCCTCCAGCGCCTCGACGAACAGGAAACCGTCCCAGCCGATCGCCTGCGCTGAGCCGCCGTTGATCGACGCGATCGTGCCGACAGGCAATGGAACGCCCTTGGCATCGACCAGCGTGACCCGGCCGGATCGCATCTCCCTGAGATCGAAATTCAGCACCAGGCCGCTGCCGCGCGCCACCGCGACGCTCTGCTCGACAACCGGCACGGCGACGTTGGTGGGCAGATCGAACGGGTCGATCGAGTAGCGCCCGGCATAATAGGCAGGCACCCACGGCACCAGCACATGCCCGTCGCCGCCACTACGGCCGACCAATTGGTTCTCATAACGCACCGGCACACCCGCCCGCCCGCCCGTATTCACCAGCACGAAGGAATCGGCGATGCGATTGGCAAGCAGCACGTCGTTCCCGATCGCGACGACCGATCCGCTGACGCCCGCCCAGCGTGTGATGTCGTTGCGGCGGCCATAGACACCCCCGCGCATTTCCATCGCAGATGTGCGCCATGCCAGTTCGCCCGAACCATAGAGCCCGGTATCCGACGCGCGTGCGAACATGACATTGCCGCCCAGCCCGCCGCTGGCCGGTATGGCGCGCCCATAATCGGCGCGAAGGGTGGTGGCGCCGCGCGCCTCACGCGAGAAGCTTGCCGCTGCCGTCCCTCTGCTGCCGCCCAGCGGCAGGATCAGGTTGAGCGCCCCCGACCATTGGCGGCGCCGCACCTCATAGGTGCCCGAAGTGAACAGGGTGACGCCACGGGCGAGAGACATCGACCATGAGCCGCTGGCCAGGCCGAGATCCTGCCCGCGCCGATCGCTGGTCGCGATATAGCTGGCCCCGAAATTGCCGAGCGCATCGCTCGACAGGCTGGTGGCGATGGTAGTCGTCGTGCGCGCGGCATGGCGATCGCCGATACTGGAAAGGTCCGAGAACCCTTCACTTTCTCGGACATGGCTCGCCGCGAAACCGAAGCGTCGTGCACGATATTGATAGCCGAATGTCAGCCTGTCCCCGGTTTCACCATCATCGTCGCTCATCGCATAGCCGGCATTGACGACACCGGCATTGCCGAGTTGGACGAGGGCTCCCAGATTTGCCGAAGCGAAGCCGCTGCTGGCCTCGGCCGATCCTTCCACCGTGATCAGCCGCGAAACACCGTAGCGCAGCGCTCCGGTCACCGCTGCGCGACCGTAATCGAAATTCCTGCGTCCGTAATTCCGGCGCAGCACACCAATTGATCCCGAAAAATCGAGCAAGCCGGGGCGAAGCAGGTCGTTGCTGACATAAAAGGGAATGGTGGTGGTGACCCGCCGGCCGAGCATGTCGGTGACGGCCAGCGTCGCCTGTCCGGCTCCGTTCAGCCCCGGCATCGCGCCGATCGCGAACGCGCCCGGCGCGACCTGTCCGCCGGCCGCGCGATAGCCGTCGATGAGCAGATCCACCGCCGACGGCAATCGCGCATCACCCGCGAATTCCGGCAAGGGATAGGTGATCACGTCGGGCCGCACCGAGAAGTCGCGCGAAATCTGGATTCCCGCCATCCGCACCGGACGATTGCCGGGCAGGCTGCGCGTCACGAAATCGCCGGCTTCGTAGGTGATCATGCGTTCGTCGTCGGAATAGCTCCAGTTGAGATCGTAGCGGATCACGTGACCACCCTGCACCGCTCCAGTCAGCGACACTTGCCCGAAGTCGCCGAACATCCGGGCCTCGCCCCATGCCACGGCACGCGGCGCGCGATCGGCGGCATCGACGAAATTGAGATCATAGTTGAGTACGACCCCGAAGCTGCTTTGCGGCCGCACCCGCGCCGTACCGCCGCCGCCGACCGACTGATGCGGCAGCCATGCGCTGGGCACGTCGAGCCTGAGGCGCTGATTGGGCTGATCATAATCGACCGCGACGCCATCGAGAGATCCCAGTTCGATCGCGCCCGACAGGCCGGTGGGAAGCATGACGCCTGCCGCGACCAGATCCGACGCCGCCATTTCACACCGCCCCTGGCCGAGCGTGACCGGCACGATCAATCCCGAGGAGACGCCGTTCACGACCAGTTCGAGCTGAAGCGTCTGCGCGGCGGGCATGCGATCATCCGCCGCGGGAATGCCGCCCAACCGGCCCGACGAGGCGAGGAGCGGCGATGCCGTCAGCGCGAAGAATGCGGCCAGACAGCCGGACAGCATCCGCATCCTGCGCGTCCACGCTGTGGGAACGGATCGCACGACGCATCACCGGCCGGCGCCGGCCCCGTCTGGGCATGGTGGAGGACATCGCGAGGGCATCCGGTCAGTCACCCGAGGCCGCGCCCATGGTGACGGCTTCGCCGTTCACGCTCAATCTGAGCACGCCATTGCCCGCGCCTTCGGGCAGCGGCCAGCGCATGGTTGCGCCGGCCAGCACATAGCCGAGCAGGCCCGGCGCGAACGGCTTCTTGTCCGCTTCGAAGCTGACATTGACCAGGCGGACATGCGTTTGCCCGGCATTGTGCATCTCCAGGAACCGCTTTCCGCTTTCGGAGACGATGCGCCAACCAAGCGCCTGTGCCGGCGCTGCCGCCGGCGCGCCGCCCGCCAGCTTGGGCCGCGACCGTCCATCGCCATAGGAAAAGAGCGGGATGGCGTAGCGCATCCGGAACTGGATTCGCGCGGCATCCGCCTGATCAGCGACCGCCGCCGGCAAGGGAATCTCATCCACGATGACGCGATAGGCGAGTTCCGCGCCGGCGGGCGCCGGTTGGGTGCGGGTCAGGCGGACAAGCTGGCGCTGCCCCGGTTCGATCCGCACCATGGGCGGCGTGCCGACCACCTCGTTCTGCGCGCCATAGTGATCACCCGCGTCGGATTGCTGCCAGCCGAATACCCGCACCTGAAGCTGGATCGGCGCTTTTCCCGGATTCTCCAGCCAGAGCGCGGTCGCGCGCTGCGTGGCCTCTATCGCAGGATCGACTGGCCAGATCAGGACCGCACCCGCCTGGGCGATCGCCGCACCCGGTAGCATCGCACCAAATGATGCCAGCAACCGTGCGACCGGAATGATGCAATGCCGCATGATGGTCCCCTCCCACAAAATCTCACCAGCTCAGCGTGACAGTCAGTATGTCTCCGTAAACGCCCGCCGGCCGCAGGCCCGAAAGCGTCAACCGCCCGAAGATCGGCAGCCGAATGTCGGTATAGTTAGTCGCGTCGACGGTGATGCCGATCGATGCTCCTGGCGCGATCACATCGGTGTAGCCCGCATTGGAATAGAGCGTGTACCCGATGCTATTGGCGACATCGGCGCCGCGCTGCAGGTTCCGTACGCCACCTGCGAGATGCGTTCCGGCATCCACGGACATATGCAGATTGGTCTCCGGCGTGCAGCGCAGCGTGATTGTCTGGTTGGACGTCACGCTTGCCGAACGCATTCCGCTCGTGAATGCAGAGACCGTGCCGAAATCGAGATGTCCGAAAGCCCCCGCTCCCGCCCCCGGTCCTTCGATCAGGCACCCCCGCTGGATCGTCGCGGCCACTTCGAAGGACTTGCTTGTCTCAGCCCGGGCCGGCCCGGACGGGATCGTCGCCGCGGCCGCCAGCATGGCATAGACACCGGCAGCGACGATCCGCGCCACAGCCCCCGCCCTTCGTCAAAGCTCGAGCGTGACGAGCACCGTATCGGAATAGGTGCCGGCAACGAGCCCCGCCGCACCATAGGCGCGGCCATAGACACGGATGACCTGCGCGCTGCCGTCACTGGCCAGCGCCAGGCTGCCGTCGATCGCGATCAGCGTATTGCGGCCTGCATCGGAATAGAGGCCATATTTCACATACTGGCCCGATGCGGAGGAATGCGCCATCGCGCGATTGCCCGATCCAGTGCCCTGGCCGTCATGTTGCCCGGCGCCAAAGGTAAGCGAAGGCGTGATGCCGGGTGTGCACTGGATCGCGATCCCCGTACCGCTGCCGACGGTCTCGCCATCGGCCGAAACGAACAGGCTGTTGCGCGATCCGAAATCGATCGTTCCGAAATCGCTGTTACTCGCACCGTCATTGGTCAATTGCCCGTTGATGATGCAGCCGCTCGTCAGCGTAATCGTGGCATCGACAGTGCCGGTGACATCGGCTTGCGCCGCCGTACCGGTTGCGATCGCGAACATTGCGCACGCCACGGATATGCATTTCACGTTCATAAAGCTCTCCACCGAAACGACGCCCCGTACTTGGCAGCAAGTACTGAACGCCGAACCCAAAGAGTTCGACAAGATGAATACTTCATTCGAACACTCTGCATTCGATAGACAACAACGGTTAAATATTCATTATTAGTCCAAATTGATCCTGATTGATTACTTGAGAGATACATCCAAAGTATTATTCAAAACGGTTGGATTTTCGGTTATATTTACAGTTCATTTTGGATGGTAGTTTTGGCGGATTCTCGGCATTTCCGCCGTTGGACACTGAAATGCAGGTCTCCCCCGCCTGAGTATCCGGTGCATCGCGCCACGACTTCATGCCTGCTATGGCGCTGCGAGCATGGCGAAGGACAGGCAATGAAGGTTGGAATCGTGGGTGCCGGCGCAATCGGCGGGTGGATCGGCGCAACCCTGGCGACGGCCGGCTCGCCGGTATCGGTACTGGCGCGCGGCGCGACACTCGACAATATCCACGCGAACGGTCTTGTGCTCGATCAGGAAGGTGGGCGGATCGCGCCAAGGGTGACGGTCTCCGCCGACGCCGCCGAACTCGGCGTGCAGGATCTGGTGGTGATCGCGGTCAAGGCCCCCGCGCTTCGCGAAGCAGCACAGGCGGCACGCCCGCTAATCGGCCATGATACCGTGATCGTGCCGATGCTCAACGGCGTGCCCTGGTGGTTCCTGGGCGACCGGCCCGAACTGAGCCCCGCCTCGCTCGATTCCGACGGCACGATCGGCGCCGTGCTGCCTGCCGACCAGGTGATAGGCTGCGTCGTCCACGCTTCCTGTTCGACCGTCGAACCGGGCGTTATCCGCAGGCATTTCGGCAAGGGCCTGATCCTGGGCGAGCCGTCGCACGCCATGACCGACCGGCTCGACCGCGTCGCGGCATTGTTCCGCGACGCATCGCTGGATGTCACCGTCAGCCAACGGATCCAGCAGGATATCTGGTACAAATTGTGGGGAAACATGACGATGAACCCCATTTCGGCGCTTACCCGCGCCACGGCGGACCGCATTCTCGACGACGAACTGGTCGCGACCTTCACATTGCGGATCATGGCCGAGGCCGCGGCGATAGGCGCCGCGATCGGCTGCCCGATCGCGGAGAGCGGTGAGGACCGCATACAGGTGACGCGCAAGCTTGGCGCCTTCAAGACCTCGATGCTCCAGGATGTCGAGGCCGGACGCGCGATCGAGGTGGACGCGCTGCTTGGCGCACCGCGCGCGATCGGCGCTCAGGCAGGCATTCCCACGCCCTATATGGATGCTTTGCTCGGTATGACGCGCCTGTTCGACGCCGGACGCGACCTTTAGGCGAGCAGATCCCGGATGCGTCGCCATCTTCGAGATCGCGTATAAGGCCGATCGCGGACAGCGATTGAACCATCGACTATTTCGATCTTGGCGCTTGTTCAGCGATCGCGGCACGGTGAGGAGATGCGGCCGTCCACGAACCGAGGGGCCAAATCTTGAATCGTCATCTCGCCGCCATCGCTGGTTTCGCGATCCTGACCTGCACGAGCGCCGCCACGGCGCAGGACCTGCTCTATACGCTCGAACGGAACGCGACCCTGCCAAGCACCAACACCGGCTGGGACTATGCGAAGATGGAGCCGGGCACGAACAGGCTGCACATCGCGCCGGATCCATGCCATTGTCGGCACGCGGCCGCAGCAATCGACCTGGTTCACACTCGATGCCGCCACGGGTGCATTGCGCGGCAAGACGGTCTTCCCGTTCCGCAAGATGGATGATCCAGCCAATGACGGCAAAGGCCGGTTGTTCGCGCCGGTGCGATACGACAACATCATCCTGGCGCTGGACTCCCGGACACTGGCTGAAACCGGACGATGGCAGGTGCCGTGCAACGTTTCCAAGGTGCGCTTCCAGGCCAACACCAACCTCGTGCTCGCAGCCTGTCTGGGGGACGCCCCCCGCTTCCTGGCGCTCGACGCCGCGACCGGCGCGGTCGTGGCCAGCCTGCCGATCGGTAGGGGCATCGACGGCTTTGCCGTGGACGAGATGCGCGGGCGCATCATCACATCCAACGGCGCCGATGGCACGCTGAGCGTCATCGGCCAGAACGGGCGCGATTTCCGCCCGCTCGGCACGGTTTCGACCCGGCCGGGCGCGCGCATGATGACGATCGACGAACGTACCGGGAAATTGCTGGTGGTGACGGCGGATTATACGCTGCCCCCGCCGGCGGCCGATGGCACGCCGGCCACCAAGATCTATCACCCGAACAGCTTTACCGTGCTCACCTACGCACCACGCTGAGCGGGATACCCCCCGAGCGAGCGCGAGATGCCGTCCAGGCCGGCGACAAGCTCGTCGGCCGAGGTCCAGCCATAGCCCAGGCGGAAATGGCGATCGGACATCTCGAACCAATGGCCGGGGCCGACATAGGTGCCGTGATCGCGTAACAGCCGTTCGTAGAAGGCGGCGGTGCCGCCCGGCGGATCGGCGCGCATGCGCGGGAAACAAACGACACCACCTGCCGGGCGCACCCATTCGAGCCTGTCCTCGCCCGCGATCCAGTCCGCCACCACATCGAGCCGCCGGCGCATCTCGGCGAGGGTCGGCAGCAGCAAGTCCCGGCGCTTCTCCAATACCTGCTCGGCGATCCATTCGTCGACGACGCTGCCGCAGATCGCGATCTGCTCCTTGGCGGCGAGGAAGAGTTCCTGGAGATGCGGGTCACGCGTGATCAGCCAGCCGATGCGGATGCCGGGGATGCCATAGGCCTTCGAGAGCGATGACACACTTATCACATGCCGCCCCAATGTCGCCGCCAGCGGCAGCGGTTCACCATAGCAGAGGTCGCGATAGGTTTCGTCGACGAGCAGATAGCAGCCGTGCGCCGCCGCCAGCGCGACAAGACGGTTGAGGTCATCCGCGCTCATGGCCACGCCGGTCGGGTTATGCGGACAAGTGACGCTGATGATCCGCGTGTTCGGCGTGATCGCAGCCGCGATCGCATCGGGATCGACCGCGAAGCCCCGTTCGAACGACAGGTCGACAAAGCTGATATCGCAGCCGATCGCGCGCGGCGTCTCCAGATTGGTCGCATAGTTGGGACGGACGATGACAAGATGATCGCCGGCGCCCAGCAGCGAGGTCGCGATGACGAACAAGGCGGTCGCGGCGCCGCCAGTGACAAGCACATCGTCGGCATGGAGCCCCTCGCCCTGCTCCGCAATCAGCGCGCGCAGCCGCTGGCCGCCGCGATGCTCGCCATAGAGCAAGGTCAGGTCAGGGATCGTCAACCCAAGGCCCGCGATCGTCTGATCGGTGATCGAACTTTCCGACAGATTGTAGCGGATGTTGGAATACCCGTATTCCTCGGGAGATTCGACCTCGATCGGCATCCGGACATAGCGCATCTGATTCAGCTTCCCATTGATGTGAGATGCGGATGATGCCCCGCCCTGCCCCCTCCGGACCATCCCTCCAGGGAGGGGGTTCAGTGCCTGAGCGCGAACAGCTCGGCGAGCGTTCCGATATCGAGCTTGCGGAAGATGCTCTTGCGGTGATCCTTGACGGTGTGACGGCTGATACCCAGCCGGAGCGCGATCGCTTCGGTCGAGCATCCGTCAAGCAGTAGCGCGCAGACCTCGCGCTCGCGCGGCGACAAGGCCGGCGCGTCGATGGCCACCGCCTGAGGTTCCAATGCGGCGTTCCGTTCGAAAGCAGCGCGGATCGGCGCACCGAACGCGCCAAGCATCTCCAGCCGGTCCGCCGATACCGGGCGGGACGAACGCTCGCGATAAAAGCCCAGTTCTACCCTTCCGCCGCATCCGCTGAAATAAAGGCCAACCTCCTCGAGCATCGGTGGCCAACCCGTCGTCCTGAAACCGAGTTCCTCGTCGCCCTCGGGAATGAGGAGCGCCTGGAAGGGCTGCCCGAGGTCGCCGCCGCGGATCGCGAAGTCGCGTGCGCGGCAAACGGCGATGTCACCACGGGCGGCAAGCATCGGATTGGCGCGGTGGGTGAAGCGGACATAGTTATCGAGGCCGAGGCGCGATCCCGTGCGATCGAAATTATCGTAGATCACGCGCGAACCGGATCGGGCACCATGCACGATCATCGCGCTCAGCTCGAAATCGAGGAAGCCGCATATGGCATGGGCTGCGCGCGCGGCGAAGTCGGGTTCTCCGATCGCGAAAATCATGTCGGTGAGCGGGTCCTGCCCGGTCTGTGGTGAATACGGCATGGCCTCATCCTCTCACGCAATCCTGACATTCGATGCTTTCACATCACTGTCACGGGCGCTCGTCTTTTCGGCAAGACAGGTTGATGACAGCTTCGGACGATCAACGTCGTTGCCAGAAAATGGGAGGGCAAGGCACGATGCGACCAGGGACAAGGCTGATAGCGGCGGTGGCATTGATGATCGTGCCGATGAATGGCGCGATCGGCCAGCAGCCCGGCGCCACGCCCGCGCCGGCATCGCCCCCAGCGGAATGCGAGGCGCCGGTCCATTACGACCGCGACCGAAAGATGTCCGGCTATATCCTCTCCACCGCCGCCGGCCCGCGCACCTGCATTCCTTTTTCGAGCGTCGCGGCGGTTCCGCCGGCGGACTACAAGGGCGATTTCTATGTCGACGAATATAGCGACGCGCGGCTGCGTGGGCGTTGGACAGAATGCAAGGCCGACGAGAAATGCCGAAAGCGCGTGTTCAAGGCGGTGATGAACCGCCATCCGCCCAACAAGGAATTTCACAATCGCGACGAACGCGACCGTTACCTGCTCGGCAAGGCGACCGAAACGGTGGGCGATATCGACCTGGCCAGCATCCGCCGTCCCGCATTCTTCGCGCAGGCGCCCTATAACGAACCCTTCGCCGCGCTCGATGCCCGCACCTCCACCGTCGAATTCACCGCACCGCGCGATCCCTATGAGCGGATCCATATGCAGATGTACGATCAGGTGAAGATCCGCGGCTGGTATGTGCGCGGCGACGGCGTCGATGATGGCAAGGGCGGCAAGACGCGCGCGCTTGTGATCATGACCGCGGGCGGCGGCGGGCGGATCGCCGCGATCACCCATCCCGACGACCGGCTCTACCGGATCGAGGAGGATGGCGAGACCGAGATCAACGATTTCCCGAGCGAGCGGAGCGGCGCGACCGGCCAGGATCTGTGGCGCGAGACCGCGTTGCTTTTCAGTCGCGCGGGCTTCGACGTGCTGCTTTACGACCGACGCGGCGTCGGCATTTCAAGCGGCTATAGCGACACCAACACCTTGCAGCAGGGCCGCGACCTGCTCGCGATCGTCGCCAGCCTCAGGACCGGTGACGGGCTGCGCGCGATGGCGTCGTCGGGCACGGTGACCAGGGGACTCGCCGCCGCCGATGCGGTGCGCGGCGCGAAGGCACCGGGCGGGCTGCCGGTGCTGCTGTTCGGCAATTCGCGCGGCACCATGGCCAGCGGCTGGGCGATGACGATGAATTTCGACAAGAGCTGCACCTACGACCTGCCCGAGATCACATGCGCCCCGGCCGTCGGCGACAGGACGATCAAGGGCGCGATGCTGCTCGCCGAATTCAGCAGCGGCCCCGGCTATGTGATGGACAAGCCGAGCGAGGAGGATGAGGAACGCGGCCTGGGCCGGGATCGCCCCCTGTTCATCGCGGGCAGCCAGGTCGAGCATAACATCGTCTTCTTCCCGAGTTCAGCGATCCTGGCGGGCACGAGCAAATGGCCCGCCGCCTTTTTCGCACGCGGCCTGTGGGATTACGCAGCGTCGCTCCAGGGCACGATGGACAGCTATCGCCGGGTCAAGGGACTGAAGGAACTCGTCGTCGTTCGCGCCCCACATCCCTATGAGGTCTGGCCGGCGGACGAGCAGAAACGCGTGCAGGATCGACTGATCGCGTTCGCCAAGGGCACCATCCAGGGAGCGACCGCGATTGAAGGCGGACGCCCTTGGCGCGATATGAAGGAACTGGTCGCGACGACATCGGACGTGTGGGAGAAATCGACGCACCCGACGCAAGTGCCGTAAATCCGTCGGTACTCAGTCCCTGCCGTAAACATCCGGGCGGAAGGCGATACCATTATCGGTGGCGGTAGCGGTGATATAGGTCAGATAGACCGGCACGGGCACGGGCAGCGGCACCGCCTGTTCGGGCTTTTTCGATGCGGCGGCGCCGAGCGGCTTCCGAAGCAGCCATTTGCCCAATTCGGCGGCATTTTCCAACCGGATGCAGCCATTGCTGAAATGGCGATCGTCCTTTTTCAGCAAATCCCGAGCGGGCGTATCATGCAGATAGATGCCCTCGTCATTAGGGAACATGAATTTGACGCGCCCCATCGAATTGGCGCCGCCCGGCAGTTCGCGCAGGCGGACCTCACGCTTGCCCGAAGCCACGGCGTCCCAATCGATCTCCGACGCCGGAAGCGGGCGCGCCGTCGTGCTCCAGTCCGACAAAGCCTCGATACGCTGCGCCGCGAGCGAGCGGCCGGCAAGCACCTTGGGTGCTATGCTGTTGCGCGCAAGATAGGTGGGGATATTCCAATAGGGATTGAGCACCGCCCATTGCAGTGTGCCCACCAGCATCGGCGTCTGCGTCTCCTTCGCGCCGACGACGACGCGCATCGTGCCGACCTGTTTGCCCAGCTCATAATACCAGAGCCGTCCCGACGAGGCATCGACGAGAATATGACGCGTATAGGGTCCAGGCAGCAGCCGGGCGCGGTCGAGATTGAGATGGAGGCGCGCCAGCCTGCCGTCCGCCAAGCCCTGTTTTTCGGCGCGTGCAGCCAGGGCGCGCAACCGCACATATTGCTCGCTCATCCAGCCCATATTGGCGACATAATCGTCCAGCGACTTGGGGAAGCTCGCCGCGCGCAGCACGGTTTCGGCGCGAAGCCGCTTCGGCTTGAGTCTGCGATCCGCATAGATCATCCGAACGTCCGAACGGCGCTGATCCTGGACATAGCGGGCAAAGATCGTGGACAATTCGAGTTCGGCACGCGCAATGGCGCGCGCATCGCCGCCGCGCGCAGCCGCGACGGCCTCGCTCAATTCGTCGATATCATAAGATGACGGCCTCAAGCCGTCAGCATGGGCCGATTTGAGATAGCCGATGAACATATCGGCGGACCGGCCGATCATGCCGCGCGCTGCCCAGAGCGGCCGAAAGCCACGATCAGCATAGAAGTTCTTCACCCCACCACCTGCCTGCGCCCGGATTGCGAGCGCGATGGCCTCGGTGGCTGGTCCGGCAGGTGCAGCCTTGGCTGGCGCCTTTCTCGCTGGCGCGGCTGCGACCGGGCTGGCGCAGATCGCCGCGCCAAGGAGCAGATAATGGGGAATGCGGCTTACCCGCATTCCCCGGAGGGAAGCGATCAGCCCCGTTCCCCCTTGCGCGTCGGGGTGGGCGGCGGATTGTAAGCCGGCACGACATTGGGATGGTAGATTCCGTCGGCGGTATAATAACCGTCGATGATGCCGTCGCCGTCACGGTCGGCGGCGGTGCTACCGGGAACAGCGCCCGGCGGTGGCGGCGGTGCATAAGCGACGTCTTGCTGCTTGGCGCAGGCGCCGAGCGCGAGGGTGCCGAGGCCTGCCAACATCACGGTTTGAAAACGCATAGACTTGCTCCCTTTCAAGGGCGCCGGGGGAACCCGTGCGCACATACGCACAGACCCAACGTCCGGACGCGCGGTTCGTTACGCAGCGTTCACCATTCGCGCGACGGATCGTGCGCCGGGTGCGGCGATCGGCGGATCCGATGGGGAAACTTGATCTCGGCAATCGGTCAGCGCACAATTGCGAACGACTCGCAAATAGGATCGTCATGACCAGCCTTGCCGATGCCCCCATTGAAGTGGAGCGCCCCGCCTTCAGCATGAAACCACTCATGTTCGAAAGCTTTGTCTGCTCGATGGCGATGATGGCGTTCGTGGCGCTCGCCGGCCCGATCGCACGGGTGATCGGGCTCGCCCCCTGGCAGGTGGGCGCGGCGATGACAGTTGCCGGCGTCGCCTGGATGTTGATGGCGCGGGTGTGGGGCGCGGCGAGCGACCGACGCGGACGGCGGCCGGTGATCCTGTTCGGCCTGACCGGCTTCGCGATCAGCTATTTCCTGCTTGCCCTGTTCATCGATCTGGCGCTGCGCACCGCGATGCTGCCCGCCATCGCCTTTGCCGGACTGCTCATCGGGCGGGGCGTCGCCGGCATGTTCTATGCGGCGGTGCCGGCAACGAGCGCCGCACTGGTCGCCGATCATGTCACGCCCGAGAAGCGCGCGGGCGCGATGGCCACGATCGGCGCGGCGAGCGCGGCGGGCATGGTGATCGGCCCCGGCGCCGCCGGACTGATCGGCCCGCTGAGCCTGAGCCTGCCACTGTACCTGACGGCCAGCTTGCCGGCGATCGCCTTGCTGGTGTTGTGGCGGGTGCTGCCCCGGCATGAACATCATTCATCGCCCAATGCCGCACCGCTGCGATTGACCGACAAGCGCCTGCGTCGGCCGATGGCGGTCGCCTTCGTCGCGATGTTCAGCGTCGCCATCGCGCAGATCACCGTGGGCTTCTATGCGCTCGACCGGCTGGACCTCGATCCCGCCCGTGCGGCGAATGCGGCTGGCATCGCGCTGGCGACCGTCGGTGTGGCCCTGGTGCTTGCGCAACTTCTACTGCGCCGGCTGGGCTGGCCGCCCGCACGGCTGATCCGTTTCGGCGGAATCATCGGGGGGCTGGGTTTCGCTTCGGTCACGCTGGCGACCGCCGCGCCGATGCTCTGGACCTGTTACGGCATCGCCGCTTTCGGCATGGGATGGGTCTATCCTTCGGTTTCGGCATTGGCCGCCAATTCGGTGGAGCGCCACGAACAGGGCGCAGCCGCGGGTACCATCGCGGCGGCACAGGGGCTGGGGGTGATCCTGGGGCCGATCGCGGGCACCGCCATCTATACGATAGACATTGGCGCGCCCTATGCGCTGGTCGGCGCGATGCTGCTGGTGACAGCGCTATGGCAGGACAAGAGCTGCGCCGATTGTTGAGCACGGACGGGCATGATTGACCGCATATCGGGTTATCCGGCAATGAGGCGACCATGCCAGCGCCAAAGCCGCCACAGACGAACCCAAGTGCAAGGTCGGGGAAGCCGGGTCGTACCTGGCGCCGGACGCCACCGCCCGAACATACGCCATCGACGCAGGAATGGGTCGACATCGCACGACGCGCCTTGATCGAGGACGGCATCGTCGGCGTGAAGATCGACCGGCTCGCCAAGATCGCGGGTGTCACGCGCGGCGGCTTCTACTGGCGCTTCAAGAGCCATGCCGAATTGCTCGACGCACTGCTCGAAGACTGGCGCGCGCGCAACACCCAGCCCATGCTGGACGTGATCGCGCAGCCGGGAACCATGGACGAACGGCTGACGCGGCTGGCCAATCTCTACATTCTGGAGCAGGGATTCAGCGCCGCCTATGACCGGGCGGTCCGGGCCTGGGCGAACATGTCGCCCGATGTGGAACAGGCAGTGCAGGAGGCCGATGCCGTTCGCATCGAGGCGATCCGGCAGGCCTTTGTCGAAGGCGGATATGAGGCTCATGATGCGCTGATCCGCGCCAGGATCGTCTATTTTCACCAGGTCGGCTATTATGCGACGGGCCTCAAGGAATCGCTCGAACAGCGCCAGACGCTGACCAGCAGCTATATCCGCGTGTTCACCGGGCACGACTGATCCCCACGAGCTTGCCTAGTCGAAGCCCGGCATAAGCCTGCCCACCCACAGGCTCGCCCCATTTTTCCGGACCGTATCGCGGGCGACGCCCTTCGACGGCTGGGCTTGACAGCCTCAAAACCGCAATGCGATAACAATACAGAACTGTATTTCTAGTGTCAGACGAAGCGCGGATCCGCTTCGGCGACACCGGCTGGAGACCGCGATGCTTCCGTTTCGATCGCCCGGCATCATGGCCGCACATCCGCCCGGCGGTTCGCGCATATGGAGCGCGCAATGACGGTAGCGCCGCCCTTTCCGGCACAGGCCGCCGACGGTGGCCGCCGGTTCGCCGGCCACCCCATGGGACTCGCCTATCTCGCCTTCACCGAAGCCTGGGAGCGCTTTTCCTTCTACGGCATGTCGGCATTGCTGCTGCTTTACATGATCCAGCACCTGCTGACGCCGGTGGCGGCCGGCGAGGTGCTGGGGCTCGCATCCTTCCGCTCCGGACTGGAAGCGATGACCGGGCCGCTCTCCACCCAGGCTTTTGCGAGCCAGTTGTTCAGCCTCTATTCCGGCCTCGTCTATTTCACGCCGATTTTCGGCGGCCTGCTGGCCGATCGCCTGCTCGGTCAACGCCGTACAGTTGTGCTTGGTGCATTACTGATGACGGCGGGACATGCGCTGATGATGGTGGAAACGGCTTTCCTGATCGCGCTGTCTCTGCTGATCCTCGGCACGGGCTGCCTCAAGGGCAATATCTCGGTTCAGGTCGGCCATCTCTACGCGCCCGGCGACGAAGGGCGGCGCACGCGCGCCTTCGCCATATTCTCAGGCGCGATCAATGCCGGGGCGCTGCTCGGGCCGCTGCTGTGCGGCCTGCTCGCGCAGCGCTTCGGCTGGCATATCGGCTTCGGCGCCGCCGGCGCGCTGATGCTGGCCGCGCTGGCCGTCTATCTTGCCGGATGGAAGCATCTTCCCGCCGACCGCAAGCGATCGCACGGCACGCACGACCGAATGCCACTGACCGCGAGGGATGGGCGGACAATCGCCGCGCTGCTGCTGCTGAGCATGATCGCGATCCTGCCCTGCGCCGCCTATTATCAGGAAATGAATGCAGGCCTGTTGTTCATCGAGGCATCGGTGGACCGCCGGCTGTTCGGCTGGATCGTGCCCACCGCATCGTTCAACGCGTTCGACGGGCTGTTCTGCATCCTGGCAGTGCCTCTGCTGATCGCGCTTTGGCGCCGGCAGGCGAAACGCGGGCGCGAACCGGGCGAGATGAGCAGGATCGCCACCGGCTATCTGATCATCGCCGCCGCCAATCTGATGATGACCCTTCCCGCCGGACGGGCGGATAGTGGCGAGACCGTCGGCGCGATCTGGCCGATCCTCCTCTACGCGCTGAATGCGCTGGGCTTCACCTTCTACTGGCCGACATTGCTGGCGCTGTTCTCGCGTGCAGCGCCGACGCAGCTCAATGCCACGATGACCGGCATCCTGTTCCTGTCCATCTTCCTGGGCAACCTGCTCGTCGGCGCGCTCGCCGGATCATGGCAGGCGATGAGCCATGCCGGCTTCTTCGCGCTCCATGCCATGCTCGCCTTCGTCGCCTTCGCGATCATGCTGCTCGTCGCCCGCCCATTGAAACGGCTGCTCGCGCCGCCCCCCGCCCCCGCCGCGAGGCAACAGTCGCAACGCCCCACGGCCGCTCGGGCGCAAAGGCGATGGGCGTGAAGACGTCGCGCATGGAATTGCCCGGTGCCTCGTAATGCAGACCGCCCGTTTTTCAGCACTTTCGCAACATCGTTACACAATCGCGACCTTTACAATACAGTTCTGTATTACTACACAGGGACATCATGACGAAACAGTGATTCGGATCGCCCCGCCCGGGCACGCGGGGCAGCCGAATCCCTGACTTCCGGAACGACTTCACGCCCGGCCCGGCCTGAAGATCCGATCCATACAATCCTGTCCGGAAGAGGCAGGACTGACGAAATCCGCGGCGATCTTCCACAGACGCATCGCCGCGACGAAGCATGGGCAATCCGCTTCGAACGCACAGCAATCACATCAACGCATGGCCGGTCAGGCCATGCCATCAGAGGAGGTATGAATGTCACACAGGGGGAAGAAGGCCTGGTTCCTGACCGGCATGTCTATGCTCGTTTTCGGCGCGGCCGAAGCGTCGGCGCAAACCGCCAACGAAGGTGACAATCCCGAGGAGATCGTGGTCACCGCCCGCTTCCGCCAGGAATCGGTGCAGGATATCGGCGGCAGCATCACCGCGCTCGACAGCCGCGAGCTCAGCCGATCGGGCATCGTCGATTTCGAGGATCTTTCGAACCGCGTCGCGGGCGTAGAGATGCTCGACCGTGGCCCCAATTCGAACGAGATCAACATCCGCGGCGTCACCAACAGCACGCAGGTTTCGGGCAACGCGCTGCAGCCGCTGGTTTCGATCCTGGTCGACGACATCTCCGTCGCGTCCGCGTCCGCCTCGCAGCGCGACTTCAACTTCTTCGATTTCGACCGGATCGAGGTGCTGCGCGGGCCGCAGCCCACCTATTTCGGCGAAGGCGCGATGGGCGGCGTGATCCGCTACTTCTCCGCCGATCCCGACCTGAGCAGCGGCAAGATGGTGGAAGGCACGTGGAGCGGCGGCATCGGCACCACCAAGAGCGGCGGCTTCAACCATCGTTTCGAGAATGCGACCAGCTTCGTGATCGTGCCCGACAAGCTGGGCATCCGCCTGGTCGGCTATTACCGCAACGACGACGGCTATATCGACAATATCGGCCTCAACAAGAAGAACATGAACTCCTTCGAATCCTGGGGCGGACGGGCAGTGCTGCTCTACAAGCCGACGGACGAATTGAGCATCCGGCTGGCCGCGCATGTCGGCCGCGACAATATCGGCGAACTCAATTTCATCAATCCGGGCACGATCGGGGATTCGGTGGGCAGCGAGGATCTGATCGCACCCGAACTGAGCCTGATCGACGGTTCGAACACCGATGACTTCGAACTCTATAGCGGCAAAATCTCTTACAAATCGGATCGCTTCACGATCGAATCGATCACCGGCCTTTATAATCGCAAGCGCCAGGCCGAGACCTTCAGCTCCGCCTATACCTATGGGTTCGAAGGATTTTTCAACGCGTTCCCGCCGTTCAACACTGCCAGCAACCTGTTGTCGTCCGATCTGACGGCGATCGCGCGCACACGCGGCAAGGAACGGAGCATCTCGCAGGAATTCCGCTTCATCACCGATTTCGATTCACCGCTGAACCTGGTGGCCGGCGCCTATTATCAGGACACCAAGGCGATCAGTACGGCGCTGGTGACGGGTGACGGCTATGCCAACATCACCGATACCGGCACGACCGAGATCGAACGCACCACCAACCGGGTCGACACGCGCCAGTTCTCGGGCTTCGTCGAGCTGAACTACAAGGTATCGGACCGGTTCCGGCTGTTCGCGGGCACCCGCTACGTCAACGAGAAGGTTCGCTCGACGCTGGTCGAATCCTATGTGATCGGCATCTTCTCGCCGATCTTCAGCAACCCGGCGGATATCTACGCGCCGGTCTATTTCCCGGTGCCCAACGATGTCGAAAGCCTGACCGCGCCGGGCGGGCCGGGCGTGAGCTTCGATTTCAAGCTCAACACCTTCCTGCCGCGGCTGGGCTTCGAATTCGACGTTGCGGAAACCGCGATGCTCTACGGCACCGTTGCGCGCGGCGTGCGCAACGGCGGGCTCAACAGCCCCTTCTCCGCCCTGGGTTTCGGCCCGGTCGGCTCGGCCGCGTTCGAGGATGCGCTGACCTATGATTCCGACGATATCGTGACCGGCGAGATCGGCCTGAAGACGCGGCTGCTCGACGGCAAGCTGACCTTCAATATCGCCGGCTTCTATTCGGACTTCGACAATCCGCAGATCGGCATCAGCAATCCGGGCGCCCTGACCGCCAATGGCCCGCAATTGCGGATCTACGGCGTCGAGGTTGAAAGCCACTACAAGGTGAACCGCAATCTCTCGCTGTTCTTCAGCGGCAATCTGACCGAGGCGGAATATACCCGGGGCATGTCGGTCTTCGCGATCGCGGGGGCACCGGCCGATTACCAGGATCTCGCCAAGGGCAACCGCCCGCCCAACGTGCCGAAGCTGTCCTTCTCGACCGGCGCCGACATCAGCTATCCGCTGGGCGACGGCGGCACCAGCCTGACCGGACAGATCGCCTTCCAATATGTCGGCGAGCGCGAGACCTTCCCGCAGAATTTCCGGACGGGCAAGCTCGGCAGCATGGAAATGCTGAACATCCGCCTGGGGATAGAGCGCGAAAGCTGGTCGCTCACCGCCTATGTCAACAACCTGCTCAACGATCTGGAACTGCAGGCGACGACGATCCCGACCAGTTCGGCGCGACTGGTCAACGGCGTGCTCGACGGGCCACTGTCCTCCGCGTTCATCAACCGGCCGCGCACCGCTGGCCTTACCGTGACCGTTCGTTATTGATCCGTTCTGAAATGGTGGCGGCACATCCCGGCGATGTGCCGCCATTGCCCTTTGACATCGCCGAAGGAGCCTCATGATGCAGCGCATGTTTTCGAGGGCGGTGATCGTGCTGTCGTGCGCGGCAGGCGTGATCGCCGCCCCCGCCGGCGCGCAGGATGCGGGCCTGACCGAAGCGGACATCGAACGGGCCGCGCGCTTCTATCCCGACGCCGCGCGCGCGCTGGTGCGCAACGCGGCGCCGGTTCCCAACTGGATCGCCGGCACCGACCGTTTCTGGTATCGGCACGAGATCGACGGCGGATATCGCTTCATGACCGTCGATGCCGTGACCGGCGCCACCGAGGCATCGTTCGACCATGACGCGATGGCGCGCACGCTCTCGTCACGGCTCGGCAAGCCCGTCACCCCGGCGCAATTGCCCATTGCAAGCTTTCGATATTCCGACAATCTGCAAAGCGTGATCTTCGCAAGCGGGGACACGCGTTTCACATGCGTCCGCGCGGCCACCCGCTGCGACGTCGCGCCCGCGCTTGCGGCCGATCCCGCGGCGATCCCCTCTCCCGACGGCAGGCGCGCGGTATTCCGGCGCGACCATAATCTGTGGGTCCGCGACCTGGCGAGCGGCGCGGAACGGGCGCTCACGACCGATGGCAGCGCCGATTTCCCCTATGACTACACCGCCTTCCGGACCAGCTATGTGGAGGAACGGCGTGGCACCGCGAAGCCGACATCTCCCGGCGTGAGCTGGTCGCCCGATGGTCGCTACCTCCTTGCCGTGCGTTCGGACCGGCGCGGCGTGAAGACCGCCCCCTATGTCGTCGAATATCTCGCGCCCGATGCGCCGAGGCCGATCGCGCACCAGATCGCGATGCCCATCCCCGCCGACGCGCCGGAAACGCCCTACCGCCTGGCCCTGATCGACATGGCCGATGGCGGCATCGTGCCGGTGGACGGCGGCAAGCTGGGGTTTCACGATTATGCGCCCTATTGGGCGATCGTCGGCGAACCCGGCTGGAACATGCGCGACGGCGAGCTTTACCTGGTAACCGCCACCCGGGATTCGCGCGCGATCGGCGTCATCGCCGTCAATGCCGAGACGGGCGCCAGCCGGACCGTGCTGGAGGAGCGCGGCGATCCCTATCTGAACCTCAACCCCTTCGACTATCATGTGCCCAATGTGCGGCTGCTGGCGGCGCGCGGCGAACTGCTCTGGTGGTCCGAACGCAGCGGCTGGGGGCATCTTTACCGCTACGACGCGAAGACCGGCGCGCTGAAGAACGCGGTGACGCGCGGCGAATGGACGGTTTTCGATATCGTGCGCGTCGACGAGCGCGCGGGCGCCGTCTATTTCACCGCCGGCGGAAAGGAAGCCGGGCGCAATCCCTATTATCGTCATCTCTATCGCGCAAAACTGGACGGGAGCGAACCGCGACTACTGACGCCCGAGGACGCCGATCACGTCTATGCGAATTTTCCGGCGCGCGGGCTCAATGGGCATGACGACGTACCGGTGCGGCGCTTCTCGCCGAGCGGACGCTATTTCGTCGACAGCTTCTCCACCGTTTCCCAGCCGCCGCGCACCGTGCTGCGCAAGGCCGACGGCGCGATGGTCGCGCCGCTGGTCGATGCCGATGCCGGTGCGCTGCTGGCGACGGGCTGGAAAGCGCCGGAGCGGCTGGTCGCGAAAAGCGCCGACGGCAAGCACGATATCCACGGGATCATGCTGAAGCCGAGCAATTTCGATGCCGATCGGCGATATCCGGTGATCGAGCAGATCTACGGTGGACCACAGGTTTCCTTCGCGCCGCAGGGCTTCACCGACACGCTGGGCGGGCGCGCGGCCTATATGCAGGCGCTGGCCGAACTGGGGTTCCTGATCGTCGTACAGGATGGCCGCGGCACGCCCCGGCGATCGCGGGACTTTCATGTCGCGCCGATGAAGGACGAGGATTCGTTCGCGCTCGCCGATCATGTCGCGGGCATCAAGGCGGCGGCGCGAACCCGCCCCTATATGGATCTCGATCGCGTCGGCATCACCGGCATTTCCTTTGGCGGCTATGCCTCAGCGCGATCGATCCTGCTGTTTCCGGATTTCTACAAGGCGGCGGTGTCGATCGCGGGCCCGCACGATTACAGCACGATGATCTCGTCGATATCGGTGGAGAGATTCTTCGGCATCCCGGGCAAGGATGGCGACGCCTATGCGCGCGTGGACAATCTGCATCTGGCCAATCGCCTGCGGGGCAAGCTGATGCTGATCGCGGGCGAGATCGACCAGAATGTACCCTTCAACCAGACGATCGCGCTGTCCGATGCGCTGATCAGGGCGGGCAAGGAATTCGATCTCGTGCTGGTGCCAAACGCCGCGCACGATGTCGGCTATCATCCCTACGCCGTCCGCAGGCTGGCCGGATTCTTCCTGCGCCACCTGAAGCGACAGGATCCGCCCATGCCCTTCGCGCAGATCGTGAAATGATGACCTTCCGGGAGATTGGCCGATGACGTCCGAGATAAGCCGCCGCAGCCTGATGCAATTCGCCGGGGGAGGCATGGTTGCCGCTGCTGCGGGAACCGGCCTGGCGGGGCATGCATCCGCCGCCGCGCCGACAGTGCCGATCGTCGTGGACGGGTGCAGCCCGGCCGCGCCGACCGCCAAGTATCTGGCGCTGATGCGCAAGGGGGGCGTCGATTGCTGGAGCGTCAGCATGTTGCCGACGCTGCTGCAGATGTCGCAGTTGCTCGAGTTCGTCGCGCGCAATTCAAAGCATGTCGAGATCGCGAAGAGCGCTGCCGATATCCGGCGGATCAAGCGTGAGGGCAGGCTTTCGATGACGATCGGCTGGCAGGAAGCCGATCTGTTCGCGGCGAAGGGCGACAGCGACTGGTGGTCGAAACCGCCGAAGACGACGATGCGGCTCTTCTACGAACTGGGCGTGCGTGTCGTCGGCCTGATCTACAATCTCACCAATGCCTTTGCCGGCGGCTGCCTCGATCCGGCCACCGGCCTGTCCCGCGCCGGACGGGCGATCGTGGCGGAGATGCAATCGCTCGGCATGCTCGTCGATGTCGGCGGCCATATGGGCGAGCGATCGAGCCTGGACGTCATCGCGATGGCCGAACGCCCGGTGGTGTGCACCCATTCGAACGTCGCCGCGCTCAATCCCAATCCGCGCAACACCTCCGATCGCGTCATCGAAGGGATCGCGCGTACCGGCGGACTGTTCGGCGTCAGCGCCATCGAACCGTTCATGAGCTGGAGCGGCCAGGATGTCGGCAAGCGCGACCGGCCGAAAAAGCGCGCCGATGTCGGCCGTTATGTGGACGAACTCGATTATCTGAAGAAGCTGGTCGGGGTCGATCATATCGGCGTCGGCGGCGACTTCACCACCGGCGCGACCTCGGTCATCCGCCCGGAAGAGTCCTTCGCCTTTCCGCCGGACATGACCTATCTTCAGGATCCCATCCAATATGCGACCGGTTTCGAGGATATATCGCGTCTTCCGGCGGTGCGCGCCGAGATGGCGCGCCGTGGCTGGACCGGCACCGAGATCGACAAGGTGATGGGGGAAAACTGGATGCGCGTCTATGAGGCGAGCCTGGGTTCCTGACGCCGGCCCCCCGCCATCGCCGCACACCGGCGAGCGCCCAGGAATCGATAATATTTGCCTGTACAGGGAATAGACTGCCTCGCGGCTGCATATTCCCGATATGGCTTTTCGCAGCAAACAGGATCCGCTGGAGCATGTGCCGACGATGCGGCGCTATGCGCGCTCGCTGTGCCGCGACGCGGACGCCGCCGACGATCTGGTGCATGACGCGCTGGTCCGCGCCTATGGCGGCGCCGACGGTTTCCGGCCGGGCGGATCGCTACGCAACTGGCTGCTCGGCATCGTCCGCAACAGTTTTCTGGGTGATCTTCGCCGCCGCCGCGCCGAAGATGCTCGCCATGACGCACTGGCATCGCTGCTGACCGACCGGATCGAGCCGGTGCAGGAGAAGCGCGCCTATCTTCAGCAGACGCTCGATCGCTTCATGCAATTGCCTGACGCGCAACGCGAGGTGATCCACCTGATCAGCATCGAAGGGCTTGGTTATCAGGAGGCCGCGGCGCTGCTCGATATTCCCGTGGGCACCGTGATGTCACGCCTCAGCCGGGCCCGCGCGGCGCTGCGCGCGCTCGACGCAGAAGCCGAAACCCGCGCGATCACCAGCCTGCGCATCGTGGGAGGCAAGGATGCCGATTGATCCGGTCACCGATTTCGAGATCGAAGCCTATATCGACGGCGAACTCGATACCGAGCGGCGCATGGCGGTGGAAGATCATCTGTCGCGCCATGCCGATGTCGCCGCGCGCGTCATGGCCGATCTGAAGGTCCGCAGCGCGCTGCGCCTGGTGCTGCAACAGCGCGAACCCCTGCCCGCCCAACTGGCCGACCGGGCAGAAACGCTGCGCCAGCGCCTGGGCAAGCGGCGGTGGAGATTGTCGGCGCTCATGGGATTTTCGACGATGGGCATGGCGGCGGCGGCTGCGGCGCTGATGCTGGTCTGGCCCACGCTTCATGGCGACGTGCCGTCCTATGTCGGCGATGCCGTGATGTCGCATCGCGTCGGCCTGATGCGCGCGGCGATGACCTCGCAGGTCGAGACTCCGCATTTCGACGCACATGAGATGCTGCAATCGGCGCGGATCCGGATGCCGGTGCCCTTGACCGGATGGCGGGTGACCGACGTCCAGCTTTTCCCCTCCGATGGCGGCCCCGCGCTCCAGTTCATGATCCACACCAACAATGGCCAGATCATGTCGATGTTCGCGACGCCGACCAAGAACCGGGCGACGACCCAGCCCGTCGCCGTGCAGCGCGGCGACACCGCCGCCGCCTATTGGAACCGTGACGGCGTCTCCTACGCATTGATCGGAACACTCCCGGCCAATGAACTCGACCGCGCAGCCGACGACGTCGCCGACAACGCCTATTTCTGAGCCGCCCCATGCTGCCTGATATGATCTTCGCCGCCGCGGCAACGCGGCGCAACCCGGCGCCCGCATACTCCAAAGCCAGCTCTGGCGGGTATTGCTGAAATGGACCAGTTCGTCGCCCAACTGGCCTTGTTCCTCGAACAGCACGGCGTATGGGCCGGGCCGCTGCTCGGCCTGATCGCTTTCGGGGAGTCGCTGGCGATCATCGGCCTGTTCGTGCCGGCGACCGCGCTGATGCTGATGATCGGCGGCCTGATCGGCAGCGGCGTGATCGATCCGCTTCCGGTTTTCCTCTGGTCGGTCGCGGGATCGGTGCTGGGCGATGCCCTGTCCTATGCGATCGGCCGCGGGCTGGGATCGCGTATCTATTATCGCGCCCCGCTCAACCGACACCTGTCGCTGGTGGCGCGGACACGGCTGTTCTTCCGCCGCTACGGTTTCTGGTCGGTGCTGATCGGGCGCTTCCTGGGGCCGATCCGATCGACCATCCCGCTGGTGGCGGGCGTGATGCGGATGCCGCAACGTCCGTTCCAGATCGCAAATCTGCTTTCGGCGATACTCTGGGTGCCCGCCATGCTGACGCCCGGATTCCTGGCCGCCCGGAGCATGGGCGGAATCGACGGGCTGAACGGGACCCAATGGACCTTCGCGACGCTGGGTATCGCGCTCATCTGCATCATCGGCCCGCTTGCCGGCGCACGCATCCTGACTGGCCGCCTCGAACGCGATCCACGACGAACCATGGGTAGGAGTATCAAATGAGCGGATATGCCATGCGGCGTCCCTCTCCGGTCGCGCGCGTATTGCGCGACCGGCGCCCCGATCTGCGAAACGTGCCGAGCAGGCCGCTGCGGATCGCGCTGTTCTCGGGCAACTACAATTGCGTGCGCGACGGCGCCAATCAGGCGCTGAACCGGCTGGTCGGGCATCTGCTGAACGAGGCGGGCGCACAGGTGCGCGTCTATTCGCCGACCGCGCGCGAAGCCGCCTTTCCCCCAACGGGAGAGCTGGTATCGGTGCCATCGATCGGCATCCCCGGTCGTCCGGAATATCGCCTCGCCCTCGGCCTGCCAAAAACGATCCGCCACGACGTGCGTCGTTTCGCGCCCGATATCGTTCATCTTTCAGCCCCCGACCTGCTCGGGCGCAGCGCGCAGCATTTTGCCCGTACGCTCGGCATTCCCGTCGTCGCCAGCCTTCACACGCGCTTCGAGACCTATCTCGACTATTACGGGCTTCGGATGCTGCGCGAGGGTATCGAGCGCTATCTGCACCGTTTCTACACCGGCAGCGATCGCGTGCTCGCTCCCAATGCGCCCATCGCGGAAGAGTTGCGCGCGGCGGGGCTCGGCGAGCGCGTCGGTATATGGGGCCGCGGCGTCGATCGGACCATCTTCACGCCCGATCGGCGGGATCCCGAATGGCGGCGTTCGCTGGGCTATGCGGATGACGATGTGATCATCCTCTTCTTCGGTCGCGCCGTCCGGGAAAAGGGTCTCGACATATTCGCGCGGACGATTGAGGCGGCTCGGTCCGGCGGGCATCGCATCCGCCCACTGATCGTGGGCGACGGGCCGGGCCGAGACGGTTTTGCCCGTCAGCTCGGCAACGCCACCTTCCTGGGGCATCTTTCCGGGGCGGCACTGGGACGCGCCGTGGCGAGCGCCGACGTCATGCTCAATCCCAGCACCACGGAAGCATTCGGCAACGTCACGCTGGAGGCGATGGCCGCCGGATTGGCGATCGTCTCCGCCGATGCGCCAAGTGCGCGCGCACTGATCGATCACGGCCGCACCGGATTATTGGTATCGCCCAACATCGATGAAGCCTATGCGGCCGAACTCGACCGGATGATCCGCATGCCCGATCGGCGCACGGCCTTGGGCTGTGCCGCCGCCGCCGAAGCCGCGCGCTATGAATGGGCCGACATCCTCGATCAGGTCGTCGATATATATCGCGACTGTCTTTCACGCCCGCTCGACCAAAAGCCGTCAGCCGTCTGAACAACGGTTGACGATCGCCGCCGAACTTTCGATGGCGGCGAAACCATGACGGCGCGGACCGGAAACATTGCCACGATGCGGCCATGGCGCTGACCGCGCTCAGCCTGGCCATTGCCGGTATCGATTATCCGAACAAGCGCGGCCCCACGCGTGCGTTCGAACTGCGCCTGTGCGTGGCGGGCGAACCCGTCGAATTGCGGCTGGAGCCCAATAATCCCGCCGATCCGCTTGCCGTCGCCGTCTATAGCGCGCGTGGCATCCAGCTCGGGTATCTGACCGCCGAGCGCGCCCCATGGATCGGCGCGATGATCCGAAACGGGCGCGAGATCCAGGCGATCTTCCAGGGCATGACACGGCGGAGCGCGTTCATCCGTGTGGCGTTCGATGGCGAAGCACCCTTGCTGCCACAGCGCCCCGATCTGGAAAAGGTGACCGACCCCGAACAGGGAGCCACGGCCGACGGCTTCTGGCCCGACGAGATTCCGCCAGAGGAAAGCTGGGATGACGGATGGAGCGGTGACGGGCCGAACTGAGCGGTACGTTCCGTGGCGATGGAACCGAACTGGACACGGCACGTTGGAGCCCGGCTTGGTGGCGGACTCCGCCAGCGGGCACGTGACCTGAAAAAGGGGAGATCCAGTTTGATGCGTACCTATCTTGCCGCTTGCACAGCGGCCGGCGCCCTCATGCTCAGCGCATGCTCCGGCGGCGAAAAGGCGAATGACGGCGCGGCCGCGAACGACACGGCGGCTGCAGGTGACACCGCAACGGCGTCCGTCGATGCGCCGCCCGCCCCCAAGGCCGGGCTTTGGGAAATGAAGATCACTGCCGCCGGCATGCCCGCGCCGCAAGCAACCAAGGTCTGCGTCGGCGAACCAGCCCCGGGCACCAACGCCTTCACGCCGCCGCCGGGCGCCGGCCAGACCTGCGCCAAGAACAGCGTCACGAAGGTGGCAGCCGGCTACGAGATCGATTCGGAGTGCACGATCCAGGGCATGACCACCACGAGCAAGGGCAGCCTGACCGGCGACTTCTCCTCTGCCTACAAGATCGAGATGGCGACCAAGATGAGCGGCCCGAATCTCCCCGCCGCCGCGCAGCAGGAAGTGAAGACCGTCATCGACGCGAAATATCTCGGCGATTGTCCGGCCGACATGAAGCCCGGCCAGTCGCAGACAGGCTGATCGACGAAAGGGGGGGGGCATCGCTCCCCCTTCTTTTCAGCTAGCCACATTCCTGCCCGTAAGTGTGCTGAAGCACATAGCTTTCCGAGCCCGAATTGGTGAAGGTGCCATAGGGTGAGGTCGCGCTCCCCGCCCCGCTCGCATTGATCCCGACCGGCCGGTCCCCGTCGTACCGCACGGTGTAGGTGCCCTTCCCGAACAGCCGTGATCCGGCGATCTGACCGGTATAGGAATAGCTGCCGCCGCGCTCGGACGCGGGCGTGAACGTCACCACGATATTCGCATTGCCCTTTACGGTGAACGGCCTTGTGAGATCGCAGATGACGCCCGTACCGTGAAACTCCCCGCCGCCGCCCTCGATCTGATATTGTTCGGGATTCGTGGTGACGCGCAGCAGTTCCGATGCGGCACCGCGCCGCGACGTTGCCCTCAACCCAATGCGCATCGTCCTGTCGCGCTCGTTCACGGCCACATGGGTGACCTTGCTCGGCGATGTGAAATGCGTCGGTTCAACCGACGCGCCACCTTCCAGCGTGACCGCGATCTTCGCGCGGATTTCGGCGGAATCGCCTTTCTTCACGGTCTTGACGTCGATGGCAGACACCGCCCCTGGGGCAACATTGCCGGGCGATCGCGCGTCGAGACGAATGCAATTGCCACTTTGCCAATGGAGCCTGGCGCCGACAACGGCGGTGCGTGCAAGCGCAAGCGTATCCCGCAAGCTCTCATCGCGCAGCGCGTCATAGTCGCCAGTGGCCTTGGTGATCCTGTAATCCTCGATCTTGCTGTCGCCGTTGCCGTCGACAAGATAATGGGCAGTGGCGGCGACCCTGGCCGTCCCCTTCGGGCCGGATGTGCTGCTGTCATAGCTGGCGCGGATATCGATGCTGGCAATCTCGGCATTATCGTCCACGACCAGCGCGACATGCGCTTCCTTGGTCGAACTATGTCCGGCCGAACCGGCGGCACCGCCGTTGCGCAGGCGGATCGTGAATTCCACCCGCCCCTCGGCGTCGGGGCACAGCGTTCTGGTCGATATACCGGTCTGGCCGCCGGCCTGGGCACCGAGTTGCGGGATATCGACATTACTGCTGATCGAGGCATCGACCACACCGTTCTTCGCGACATCGACGGCAAGCGAGACCTTCTCGCCACCCTTGCCGTTGAACTCCTTCGCCAGCCTGCCGCCTTCCCCCTTCCTCGCGCCGGTGCCGGCCATGCCCCCAAGTAGAAAGCCGGCGGAAAAACCGGTCATTCCTGTACCAGTGCCTGCGGATTGCGCGCGAGCGGCCGGGATAATCCATGAAAGGATGCTCCCCGCTCCGGGGGTCGCGAACCTGGGTTGCGGCAATGCCACGCTGGTTTCGGCATCGGCCGGGCGCTCCATTGCCACCTTGCCGCTAGCCGCGGCCAGTGCGCCGGTGGCCTGGGTCAGCAATGCCCGTTCGCGTGACACGAATTCAGCCCTGTTCGCCGCCAACTCTGGGACCTGACGCGCGAGCGCATCGATGACCGCGCCGGCCATGGGCTGCAACTCGGCTTTGTCGGTCACGCGCAGATCCGCAAGCATTGCCTCGACCTCTCGCGCCACTTTCTCCTCCGGTGACTCCGCACAGGAAGACAGGGTGACGAGCAGGGCTATGGTCGCGAACGCACGCCGAACTCCGCCAATCTCACCGCTCGGCTCCCTTTGCCGCCCTTGCATGAACAGGTACCGGAACATCGCCCACATCTCCTCGACACGCGCTGATTTCTCAGGAGAAATCCCGCCGCGAGTTAACCTGTTGCCACCCCCTTCGTCTTGGGGTGAGGCTCAGGGTTCTGCGCTAGAGCGTGGCCTGACAGGAACCGCGCGCGCGCAAGCGCACGGCGCCGTTCGAAGCAGTTATCGATGATTGGAAAATCTTCCCCGCCACACGATGGTGGACGGGGGAAAATTGGCGCGCCCGGAACGATTCGAACGTCCGACCCTCAGATTCGTAGTCTGATGCTCTATCCAGCTGAGCTACGGGCGCGCGTTGGAGGCGGTCCAATAGGCGGGTCGTGAGAGATGTGCAACCCCGTTGCGATGCTTTTCTTCACGGGATAGGAAAACGGCCGATGCAACGCCCTTTCCTCCCCCTTCTTGCCGTGTTGGCGCTTGCCGCTTGCACCGCCCCCAACGGCGATTTTCCGTCGCTCGCGCCCCGCCCCGTCGAGCAGCGCAGCGACGCGGAACCGGTACAGCCGCCAGCCGCGGCCGTGCCGGCGGACTCCGCCCTGACCGCCCAACTCGCCAAGATCCTTGCCGATGCGCGCAAGGGTGAAGCGGACTTCGCGGCGGCGCTGCCCGCCGCCGAACGCGCGGTTTCCGCGGCGCGTGGAGCCTCTCCGGCAAGCGAGGCATGGATCGCCGCCCAAACACAGCTTTCAGGGCTGGATGCGACACGCGCGCCAACCGCGAGCGCGATGACCGAAATCGATTCGCTTTATGTGTCACTCGCCGATCGCGCATCGAAGGATGCGACGATGGGTGGTGTCGCCGATGCGGCGACGGCGCAGACCGAGGTGGAGGGACTCTATAATCGCCAAGTGGAGCGGCTGACCGCGCTCCGAAACGGCCTCAGCCAGCCCTGACCGCAGCCGCATGGGCCTTGGCGAGTTGGCGGTAATGCGCCACGCCCATCAGATTGCCAGCCACCTGTTCCTCCGTCAGCGTGCGCATCAGTCGCGCGGGACGGCCGCCCCACATCTCGTTGGCGGCGATGGCCTTGCCGGGCGTCAGCATGCCGCCCGCCGCCAGCATACCGCCCGATTCGATCACGGTGCCATCCATGGTGATCGCGCCGAGCCCGATAAACCCCCGATCCTTGAGCAAGGTGCCGTGGACCATCGCCATATGGCCGATCAGACAATCTTCGCCGATGATCGTCGGATGCCCGCCCTTGCCGTCATGCCCCGAATCGCAATGGATCACCGTGCCATCCTGGACGTTGGAGCGGGCGCCGACACGAATGAAATTCACATCACCGCGCAGCACGCAATTATACCAGATGCTCGCTTCCGGCCCGATCTCGACATCGCCGATGATACGACAGCCCGGTGCGATGAAGGCGCTCGGATCGATACGCGGCGTCTTGCCGTTGAACTCGATGATGCTCACGCCGTCCATTGGTTTCTCTCCGTCATATAGACGATGGTGGGATTGAGATCCGGGCCATAGGCCGGATCTATGAAGTCGAGATCCGCGCGACGTACCATGCCCAGCCGTTCCATCAAGCCCCAGGACGCACGGTTGCCCTGTACGGTGAAGGCGACGACGCGCTCGGCGCCGTGCACAAGAAAAGCACGCCGTATCGATGCGATCGCGGCTTCCCTCGCATAGCCCTGCCCCCACGCGTCCTCACGCAGACGCCAGCCGACCTCGAACTCGCCGGCAAGCTCGGTTCCCGCCGCATTGACGCGCTTGAGCCCGCAAAAGCCCAACAGCGCCCCGTCCGCCCTGCGCTCGATCAGCCAGAAACAATGCCCATGTTCGGCCTGCGACGCATTGACGCGCACGACCACAGCGGCCACGTCTTCGCGTGTCTGCAACGGCCCCAGCCAGCGCAACACCGCCGGCGTGTCGAGATGTTCAAGATAGGGATCGATATCCGTATCGTCCCAGGTTCTCAGGCGCAGCCGATCAGTTTCCAGGATCGTCTCGGCCATTCCACCCTTTACCTCAACGACGTCACGGCGCCCATGCCCGCACCAATGGCAATATGCTCGAAAAATCATCGGTCCAGCCCGAGAATCCCGGTTTTGCCTTCAGCGGCCGCCAGGTGCCGGACGGATCCTCGCCTCCCCCCCTCGTCAAACGCTCGATCTGGCCTGCATCAGGCGACAGCGCGATCCAGACCGAACTGGCGCCCTGTGGGACCGGATGCGGGTCTCGGCTGATGAAATAGGGCAATATCGCGCCATGCCACCCGCCTTCGCGGGCCGCCGCCGCGATCACCGGTTCGAGATCGAGATAGCGGTTTGAGATATGGACCAGCAACAAGCCGCGCGGAGAAAGCGTCCGCCGATAAATGCCGAACGCCTCACGCGTCAGCAGGTGCATCGGCACAGCGTCCGACGAAAATGCGTCAAGAGCCAGGAAATCGAGGCTTGCGGGTGCTTCGGACTGCAAGGTCAGCCGTGCGTCGCCGATCGCGATCGGTGCGTCGGGCGCGCAGCGGGACAGGAAGCTGAACTGGCCGGTGTCACGCGCAATCCGGACCACGGCAGGATCGATCTCGTAGAAGCGCCAGGATTGCCCGGGGCGGGCGTAACAGGCCAGCGTTCCCGCGCCCAATCCGACAATGCCGATCCGGGGATGTGGCCCGACGAGATCGGGCAAGGCCGTCAAGGCACGCCCCACCCCCGCCCGGCGGATATAGTAGCTTGTCGGCTCGGCCTCCTCTCCGGGCGTCAAGCGCTGCGTACCATGGACCGTGGTGCCATGAACCAGCCGCCGGACATGCTCGCGATCATCGGTCGTCACCGTGTAGATGCCGAAATAGCTGCGCGTGCGCGCATCCTTGGCGAGCGATACCGCCAGCGATTCCCAGCCGCCGAATATCATCAGCAGGCCGGCGACCGATGCCGCGAAAGGAATCGCCCGACCGACGCTCACGATGCCAAGCGCCAGCACCACCGCGCCCGCGATCGCCTTTCCACCCGAAGCGCTCATGACCAGCGCGAGCATGACCAGCAGCACGACCGCGAGCGAGAGGATCCGTGCCCGCTGTCCGGTGCCCCATGCCCGTTCTATCGCGGCGAGCCAGTAATGATGCGGCACCAGCAGCGCCGCCGCGACGATCAGGAGCGGATGCTCATAGGTCCAATCGAACGTGACGGGCGCCAGCAAGGCCGCGAACAGACCACCGATCACGCCACCGATCGACATTGCCAGGTAAAAGCCCGTCAAACGATCGGGCTCCGGCCGCAACCGGTACATGCGAGTGTGGAGAGCGACCGCCACGACGAACAGCAACAACAGGCTGAGGGCCGCGCGCAACCAGGGCTGATCCTGATCGTCGAGCAGCGCGAAACCGCCAAGCACAAGGATGAGCAGCGGTGCTACACGGGTTATCGCATCGGCGATCGTGCGTTGCGCGGCAAAGGCGGCGCTGAAACTCAACAGGTAGAGCGCGAGCGGAATCACCCAGAGCAGGGGCATGGCGACGATATCAGTCGTCAGGTGCGTGGTCGTCGACAACATCAGCGCCGACGGGATCGCCGCGAGGATGATCCAGTGAAGCTGGCGGGAAAGCGCCGGCCGCTCGCTGCTTTTCACCTCGGTATCGGCAACGTTTGCCCGGCCCCTTGGCAGGGTGAGCGCGCAGATGATGACGAGCAGCGCGAGCAGCGCATAACCACCGGTCCACAAGCCGCTCTGCCCAGCAATCGACATTCGGGGTTCGACGACGAGCGGGTAGCCGATCAGGCCCACAAAGCTGCCCAGGTTGGACGCGGCATAAAGCGCATAGGGATCGCGGCCGCCGCTGGCGATGCCGTACCAGCGCTGCATCAGGGGCGCCTGTGCGGCCACCGCGAAGAAGAGCGGTCCGATCGACAGGATCAGCAGCCACGGGACCCAGACCACCGGCTCGGCGTCGGGCGGCGGATTGCTGGCGACCAGCCCGATGGGCAACCATAGCGCGGCAACCGCGAAGACCACGAGGTGTATCAATGCCTGTCGCGAAGGCGCGAGCCGGCCGATCGCATGTGCATAGGCATAGCCAGCCAGCAGAAGCGCCTGATAAACCAGCATGGCGCTGTTCCAGACGGCCGGCGCGCCGCCCAACCGCGGCAGAGCCATGCGCGCGACCATGGGCTGGACTAGGAATAGCAGGAACGATCCGGTGAGGATCGTGATGACGAACAGCGGTCCTCGCCCGATCCGGCTCATGCCCGGCTGCCCAACGATCGTCGCCATGTTTGCATTTCCCCCACCATCATCCGATCAGCTAGGGGAGACATGGTTAAAGCCGCGTTTACGCGAGCAATCTCGCCGCATGCGCGGCATGATAGGTCAATACGCCTGAACATCCGGCGCGCTTGAAGGCCATGAGCGTTTCGATCACCAGGGCATCACGATCACCGGCCCCCGCCGCCGCAGACGCCTCGATCATCGCATATTCGCCCGAAACCTGATAAGCGAATACAGGAACTTCGAACCGCTCCTTCACTCGTCGTATGATATCGAGATAGGGCAGCCCGGGCTTCACCATCACGCTGTCTGCCCCCTCGGCGAGATCGGCGGCAACCTCGCGCAGCGCCTCCTCCGAATTGGCATGGTCCATTTGATAGGTCTTCTTGTCGCCCTTCAGCAGGCCGCGCGAACCGACCGCGTCGCGGAACGGGCCATAGAACGCGCTCGCATATTTCGCCGAATAAGCCATGATCTGCGCGTTGACGAAGCCTTCGCCCTCCAGCGCCGCACGGATCGCGCCGACGCGACCGTCCATCATGTCCGAAGGCGCGATGATATCGGCGCCCGCGCGCGCCTGATTGAGCGCCTGACCGACAAGCACTTCCGAGGTCGCGTCGTTGATCACATAGCCTGCCACGTCGAGCAGTCCGTCATGGCCATGCGCTGTATAAGGATCGAGCGCGACGTCGGTCAGCACGCCGACTTCAGGCACCGCATTCTTGAGCGCGCGGATCGCCTGGCACATCAGATTGTCCGGATTGAGCGCCTCCGCCCCGTCATCGGTCCGCCGCTCATGCGGCGTATTGGGGAACAACGCGATGCAGGGAACGCCCAGATCGCGCGCCTCCCGGCCGCGCGCGACGATATTGTCGACCGACCAGCGCGAAACGCCGGGCAGGCTCGCCACTGGTTCCTCAATGCCCTGCCCCTCGCAGATGAACAGCGGCCAGATCAGGTCGGCGGGGGTCAACACGGTTTCCGCATGGAGCGACCGGCTCCACGGCGCGGAACGGGTGCGGCGAAGGCGAAGGGCAGGAAAAGCGGCGGTCATGGCCGCTGCTTTCAACCTTTGCCGCCGTCGCCGCAACCCCTTTCCCCCGTAGCCTGCGCGATCATCGGAAAGATTCGCTTGCGCCACGGCATGCGCCCGTGCGTTGTACCGCCATGCGAACCGTCCGCTCCGCCGCGCTGATCGTCAACGCCCAGTCGCGGAAAGGGCGCAAGCTGTTCCGCAAGGCCAAGGCCGCGACGGCCGACCTGCCCTTCCCCGTCAAGGCGCATGAGGTGCGCAAGCCCAGCCTGCTGGAGGCGACGGTGCGGCGCGCCCTGGCCGACAAGCCCGATCTGGTGATCCTGGGCGGCGGCGACGGCACGATCAGCGGGCTTGTCGACCTGCTCGTCGGCGAGGATGTCGCACTGGGCGTGCTGCCGCTGGGCACCGCCAACAGCTTCGCGCGAACCCTGGGTATTCCGCTCGACCTGCAGGGTGCGATGGACGTGATCGGCGCCGGCCATTTCCGCCGCATCGACCTGGGCATGGTCGATGGCGATTATTTCGCCAATTGCGCGGCGATCGGCATCTCTCCTCTAATCGCCGAAACGGTGCCGCATGGATTGAAGGGGGCGCTGGGGAGAGTCGGCTATCTCATCTGGGCGACCTGGAAATTCTTCCGCTTCAAGCCCTTCACGCTGATCGTCGAGCAGGATGGCCATGAGAAGCGGCTGAAAGTGGTCGAAGTTCGCATTTCCAACGGCGCTTTCCATGGCGGCACAGAACTGGTCGACGAGGCCGAGCCGGACAGCGGCGAGATCGTTGTCCAGGCCGTGACCGGTCATGTGAAACGCCGGCTGGTCTGGAACTGGTTCACCAGCTTTTTCCGCCTCGATGCGCGCAAGGAAACCGTGGAGAGCTTCGTGGGTCGAGAAATCAAGGTCAGCACCGAACCGCCGCTCGCCATCTCGATCGACGGCGAAGTGCTCGCCAAGACCCCGGTGATGGCGCGGGTGGCCGCAGGGATCATCGAAGTCGCGGCTCCGCAGGGACGATAAGCTCATCGACAACGCGCGATCGAACCTGTCGATCTTGCTTCGGAGATTGTCGACTTAACACTCCGGCAACCGCTCGACGGCGATAAGGCCGCCGTGGGGGGAGAAACAATGTCCAGCATCCGGAATCACGTTGGCGCGACCATCGCTTGCTCACTTGCCGTTGGCATGTGCACGATGCTTGCGGCCCAGCTCGATGCACGCGCGGGCGGCGAAACGCCATGGTCGCTCGATCAGGTCGCCCTGACCGTGCTCCCGGTGGCGGCGCTCTATGGCGGATTGTTCTGGCTTGGGCATCGCGAACTTCGCAAGCGCGGTCATCTGGCCGCCACGGCCTATGCGATGCTCGGCGCAGTATCCGCGATCCTCCCCTTTGTCCTGGGAACCGGCCCCGGATTTTTTCGTGACGCGGCAACAGACGGAAGTCTGACGGCCGCACTCATCGCACCTTTGATCATCGGATCGATCCTCGGCACCCTTTATCGCCGATACGCCGGTTTCGAAACGGCGGATGAAGATCCCGACGCACTCGCAATGGCGGTATCGGCGGATCCATCGGCGGCTGGCGGATTGATCACCACGGCAACCGCCGAATATTATGACGGTCCCTTGCAGGTTCGGCTGACGCTGCCCGCGATGCTGGCCGGCGCCATCGCCGGCGCGGCATTCCACGCAATGTGCGGGGCACTGATATTCTACAATGCCCCCGCAGACATGCTGGGTCCATTCCTGCGAAGGCCCGCTTTCGTTTTCGTTGCCGGCACCATCGCTCTCAGCATACCCTATTTCGCGTTCGTGGTACTGGCCGCCACCTTCCTGCGCGCGCGAAACAAGCAGAAGATGAGCTCCCATATTTCGATCGGGTTCCTAACCCCGATACTCATCGGCATCGCTTTTGGCGTGGTCGGCATGGGGCCGGCAGGCCTCCTCGTGAGCGCGGCGTTCATCGTCCCGTCGGCAATCGCGATGGGTGTGTTTCGCAAGGTCGCCGGACTGGAGCCGGTCAGCCTGCCCGACGACATCGAGGTGACTGACCGGACCGCGCTGGTGCCCGCCGACCATGTTCGTCGACGGGTCGTCAGGGTCATCGACGTTTCACGGTGACCCTGCACCCAAGCGTCACTTCTTCCCCGCGATCCATGCCTCGACATTGTTGCGCAGCAGCGCCAGCGGCACGACGCCATCGCCCAGCACGACGGCGTTGAATTCCTTGATGTCGAAGCGCTTGCCCAACGCCTTTCGGGCCTGCTCGCGCAGCGCCACGATTTCCAGGCCGCCTGAATCATAGGCGGTGAGCTGCCCCGGCAGTGAGGCGATGCGATCGATCATCCCCTTCGCCACCTCGGGCGGGAAACGGCCAGTTTCTGTCAGATAGGCGACGATGCGTTCCCGGCTCCACTTGCCGATATGCAGGCCGGGATCGGCGACCATGCCGCGCGCGGGCCATGCCCGGCGGGAGATCTTCATCTGCGGCGTATCGAGCAACCCGATCTCCTCGGACAGGCGCTCCGAATAGCGCGCCCAGCCCTCGATATAGGCGGAGTTGAAACCGATCTTCGAAAGCTTGCTGTTGGGCTGGCCCGCAGCATAGGCGAATTGCAGGTGATGTCCCGGATAGCCTTCGTGCACTGCGGTGATCGCCATGTCGGCGCGACGGGCATCCTCGACCTTGCCGACCTGCAGCATGTAGAGCGCGGGCTTCGACGGATCGGCGGCGGGCGTATAGTTGGAACTGACGCCTGCCGCCTCCATCGCATCCGTCATCGGCCGCACTTCCAGCGGCTGTTGTGGCACATGGTCGATGATCGCCGCCACCGCGGTGCGTGCGCGCTCCACGACATCGCGATTATAGGCGACGATTTCGTCCTTCGATGTGAAGCGCTCTTCCGGATCCGCCTTCACCCGCGCGACGATCTGCGAGAAATCATCGATGCCGTAGAGCTTCTTGCCGATGGCGCGTACGTCGGCAACATTCGCGGCGACAGTGCGTTCGCCAAGCGCCGCCACATCCTCGCCGGACCGGTCGAGGGTGGTATAGGATCGCAGCATCGCATTGTAGCAGGCCCGGCCATCGGGGAGATCGAGCACCGACAGGCTTTCGCGCGCGGCGGGGATGTAGGTATCGCGCAGGAAGTCGCGATAACCACGGATCGCCGGTGTGATCCTGTCGCGGACCAGCGCCGCGAACGCCGCCTTGAACGCTGCATCGTCAGCGGCCTTGGCAGGTGCGAAGAACGGCGATTGCTCGGGCGTCTCGGAGATTAGCCCCTCAACCTGCGCCAGCGCGCGCACCGCCACCGAACGCGGCACGACATAGCCCTTGGCGATCCCCTGTTTCAGATTGGCGATATCCGCCGCGATAAATTCGGGCACGCCTCCCCAGCGCGCGAGCGCATCCGCACGATCCTTGGCCGTCGCGACAGGCTGGCGTTCGGCCAGATTCGGAAAATTGCCGGGCCAGCCATCCATATGGGAGACCGTCCAGAGCTCGCTATGGCAGACGCGCAGGCCGCGCTCGGCCTCCAGCATCTCGCGCGCAATCGCATAGTCGCGCACCATCGCCCGATCGGTCAGCGTCTTCCGGTCCAGCGCGTCGAGACGGGCGAGCAGCGCGTCGACCTCGGCATTGTTGCGCGCGATGGCCGCTGGGCTGATGTCGTTCAATATGTCGTTCCGGCCGCCACCAATGTCCGTGTAAAGCGGCAGGAAGGGATTGGCGGCCAGCCGGTTGGCGACGATGTCGTCGGCGATCTTGGCCATGGTATCGCCGGAGGTTCCCTGCGCGATCGCCGGCAGCGACACCGCTGCATACAGCACCACACCCGCCCGCATCATCTTCGACCAGCAACGCATCACGCGACCTCCCCGTTATCTTCGTAACGTCGGCGGATTAGCGAAACTGGTAATATATGAAAAGCTGGCTCAGTTCAGGAATTGAGATTCCCCGCCGGAAAACAGAATGGGCGCATCGCCGGCCTGCCATGGCCGCAGGCGGATCATCGCCGCCACGAACAATGGGTCGGCAAGCTGGCGCTCCAGCCAGGCCTGTACGCACGGCAGCGGCTGCGCATCGAACCATGCACGATCGGTCTGCGCGAACTGCCGGACAAAGGGCATGATGGCAGCGTCGGCCAGCCCGCGCACGTTACCGCAAAGCCAGGCGCATGAAGCCAGCCGAGCTTCCAGCACCCGGAGCAGTTCCAGCCCCAAGTCGCGATGCGCCGCCGGATCGGAGGCGTGGCGATCGGGATATTTGTATCGATCGAGGTGATGCTTGAAGGGGCCGTCATTGGCCGCGATCAATGCCTCGTCCCCTCGGTCACCCCAATGCTCCGGATCGTTGCAGCCAAGCGACCAGCGCATGATATCCAGGCTCTCGTCGATCACCTGACCATCCGGCAGCACGAGAACGGGAACCGTGGCCTTGGGCGATGCCGCAATCATCTCCGCCGGCTTGGCCGCCAGCTTCACTTCGCGGATCTCGCAGATGGTGCCGCTGACCAGCAGGGCCAGGCGCGCCCGCATGGCATAGGGACAACGGCGGAAACTGTAGAGGATCGGCCTAGTCGTCATCGGATGGTGGCGGCTGCGCGCCGATATGCGCCTGCCCTCTCGCCTCCGCCAAACGCTCCTGGCGGTGCCGCTCGGCATAGCCGGCACGCTGTTCCTGGCTACGCTCGTCGTGGCAGGCAGGGCAGCTCACGCCCTCGACATAAAGCGGCGAAGCGAGATCAGCCGCCCCGACGGGCCGGCGGCAGCCGTGGCAGAGTGCATAGCTGCCCGGCGCAAGCCCGTGGCCGACCGATACGCGCTGATCGAACACGAAGCATTCGCCCTGCCACAGGCTCTGCTCTGCCGGCACAGTCTCCAGATATTTCAGTATGCCACCCTGCAAATGATAGACATCGTCGACGCCCTCCGCCTTCAGGAACGCGGTCGATTTCTCGCAGCGTATCCCCCCGGTGCAGAACATCGCGACCCTGGGTGGCGTACCCGCGCCCAACAATCGTTCGCGCTCGGCGCGAAACCAGGCGGGAAAATCCCGGAAGCTCGGCGTCTTCGGATCGATCGCGCCCGCGAAGCTGCCGACCGCCACTTCATAATCGTTGCGCGTGTCGATGACGATCGTGCCCGGATCGGAGATCAGCGCGTTCCAATCCTCCGGCGCGACATAGCGGCCGACACTGGCAAGCGGATCGATATCGGGCTGCCCCATCGTCACGATCTCACGCTTCAGACGCACTTTCATGCGGTGAAACGGCATGGACGCCGCGCGCGAGAATTTGACGTCGAGATCGGCGCACCCCGGCAGGGCGCGGATCGCCGCCAGCACATGCCCGATCGCTTCGTCCGATCCCGCGATCGTACCATTGATGCCTTCGCGGGCGATCAGCAAAGTCCCCCTGATCGCATGCACGCGGCACGCTTCGGCCAGACCGGCACGGATCGCCCCGCAATCGTCGAAACGCGTAAACCTGTAGAGCGCCGCGACGCGAATGGGGAGATCTTCGGTCATGCAGGTCTCAAGCCGTGGGCGTCAGGCGCCCGGCCGGCTCGGCCTCGGCATTGATCGCCTCGCGGCATTCCTCCGAATCGGGCGGCACCATCAGGGTCGTCCTGCGCCAACTGTTCGAGCGATAGAAGGCGACAGCGAGCAGGACGGTGACGAGCGAGCCGACCGGGAAGCTGAGCCAGAGCGCATCCGGCCCCAGCGTATCGCGCATCAGCAGGATGAATCCCAGGCGCACGGGATAGAGCGCGATGATCAGCGTGATCAGCGGGCCATAGACCGCGCCGTTCGCGCGCATCACGCCGAACAGGATCAGCGTGACCCCGAACAGGATGAAGCTCCAGCCCGCCATCAAATGGATATGCGCCGCCAGCGGAATCGCTGGACTGTCGCCGCCCACGAACAATGCGAGGGCGTAGCGATCGAACAGCACCAGAACCAGAACCAGCGCGCCCGTCATCGCGAGATTTGCGATGACGCCGGATCGGGTGATCTGCGCGATCCGGTCCCAGCGTCCAGCCCCGATATTCTGTGCAGCCATCGCGCTCACCGCCGCGCCGATCGCCATCGCCGGCATCTGTACATAGGTCCAGAGCTGCTGGATCACGCCGAAGGCGGCGGCGTAGAGCAGCCCTTCGCGATTGACGAGCCCGGTCATGGCGAGGCCCGCCGTCGACATCACGATCATCTGCAGCCCCATCGGAAAACCTTTGCCCAGGATCATCCTGAGCAAGGCTGGGTCAGGCTTCAGATAGGCCAGTTCGGGGCCACGCAGCCTGATCGGCAGATCCTTCGCATAGATATAGATGAGCATCGCAATCGCGCTGACATAGCCGGCGATCACGTTGGACAGCGCTGATCCGGCGATACCGAGTTCGGGAAATGGGCCGACGCCCAGGATCAGCAGCGGATTGAGGATCATGTCGAGCAATACGCTCAGCACCATGAACCACAGCGGCGTCATCGAATCGCCCGCGCCACGCAGGCCCATCATCAGCAACACCGTCAGGAAGGATGCGGGCATGACCAGGAAGATGATACGCAGATAGGCGAGCGCCATCACCTCCGCCTCGGGCGGGGTCGCGAGCAGATGCAGGATCTGGGGCGAGAAGATCCAGCCGGCCAGCGCGATCACGATCGCCAGCACAACGAACATGCCCAGCGCGCTGCCGATCGCACGGCGCGCGGCATCGACGTCGCGACGGCCAAACGCCTGACCGACCAGGATCGTCGCCGCCATGCCGAAACCGAAGACCAGCGCGAACATCAGGAACATGATGATATTGGCGTTGGCGGTCGCCGCGATCGCATTCTCGCCCAGGAAACGTCCCACCCAGATCGCATTGACCGATCCGTTGAGCGACTGGAGGATGTTCGATCCCAGCGTCGGGAGCGCGAAGATCAGCAGCGTGCGTGTGATCGGCCCTTGGGTGAGATCGCGGATGCCGGTCTTGTTTTCCGTCTTGGCCATCCGGCTTCTCCCTGCCCCTCGTCCCACCCACCCGTCATTCCAGCGAAAACGGAATCTCCATGGCACGGTGCACTGGATTCGGGATTTCGCCGGAATGACGGACGAGCAGGACCGGTCAGCTCCCTAAAGGGCTTTCCCGCCGGATGGAATGACCAGTTAGCCCAATCGCGCCAGCGCCGCCTGCAGCCGCTCCGCCTCCGCAGCCTTTTCGGCATGGTCGGCACGCGCCTTCTCCACCGCCTCGGGTTTCGCGCGTTCGACGAAGCTGGGATTGGACAGGCGCCCGGCCAGCGAGTCGCGCTCCTGCGCTGCCGCCTCGATCGCCTTGGCGATGCGCGCCCGTTCCGCGTCGAGATCGATCGCGCCGGCGAGCGGCAGCATATAGGTCGCCTCATCCACCACGATCTGGATCGCGCCGCCTTCGGGCGCCGGATCGTGGCTGATGCCGGACACGCGCGCCAGCCGGCCGAGCGCAGCCGATTGCCCCGCCAGCCTTTCGGTTGTGGCGGCACCCGCCTCGCGGACATGAAGCGGCAGCCGCGCGCCGGGCGGCACGTTGAGCTCCGACCGCGCGGCGCGAACCTCCGACACCAGACGGATCAGCCAGTCGATCTCCTGGGCGGCACCTGCATCGAGCGCATGGGCATCGGCCAATGGCCATTTCGCGACGATGATATCGTATTGGCGCTCACCCATGGCGTGCCACAGCTCTTCGGTGATGAAGGGCATGAAGGGATGGAGCATGACGAGGATCTGATCGATCACCCAACCGGCGACCGACTTGGTCTCGTCGTCGATCTGGCCCCGTTCGTCACCGACCGAAACAGGCTTGATCAGTTCCAGATACCAGTCGCAGAAGCGGCTCCAGGTGAACTGATAGATCGCGTTCGCTGCCTCGTCGAAGCGGAAATCGGCAAAGGCGAGATCAAGCTTCTGCACGGTTTCGATGGTCTCGGCGATGATCCAGCGATTGACCGGCAGCAACGCGTCCGGCGCACGCAACGTGGTCGACGCGCCGATGCCGTTGGACTGGGCGAAGCGCGTCGCGTTCCACAATTTGGTCGCGAAATTGCGATATCCCTCGACGCGCTTCTCATCCAGCTTGATGTCGCGGCCCTGGCTTTCCATCGCGGTAAGCGTGAAGCGCAGCGCGTCGGCGCCATAGCGATCGACCAGGCCGAGCGGATCGACGGTATTGCCCTTGGACTTGGACATTTTCGAGCCATCGGCGGCGCGGACCAGGCCGTGGAGATACAAGGTCTTCCACGGCGCTTCCTTGAGGAAATGCAGCCCCTGCATCGCCATGCGCGCGTCCCAGAAAAACAGGATGTCGAAGCCTGAAATCAACACGTCATTGGGATAATGACGCTTGAGCAGTTCGGTCTGTTCCGGCCAGCCCAGCGTGCCGAACGGCCAGAGCGCGGAAGAGAACCAGGTATCGAGCACGTCGCTGTCGCGCGTGAGCGTGACGCCCTCGCCCGCCAGCGCCTGCGCCGTCGCCTCATCCTCGGCGACATAGCATTTGCCGTCATCGCCATACCAGGCCGGGATCTGGTGCCCCCACCAGAGCTGGCGGCTGACGCACCAGGGCTGGATATTCTCAAGCCAGTTGAACCAGGTCTTTTCCCAGCTCTTGGGCACGACGCGGATATCGCCATTGCGCACCGCCGCGATCGCGGGCTGGGCCAGCGTCTCGGCATCGACATACCATTGGTCCGTCAGCCAGGGTTCGATCACCACGCCCGAACGGTCGCCATAGGGCGTCTGGATCGTGCGATCCTCCACTTTTTCCAGCAAGCCGGCGGCATCGATCGCGGCGACGACCTGCTTGCGCGCCTCGAACCGGTCGAGCCCGATCAGTTCGGCCGGCACCAGCCCGTCGGCGGTCTGCATGACCCTGGCTTCGGCATCGAGCATGTTGAGCATGTCCGCAGGCTTGATGCCCGCGCGCCGCCCAACCTCGAAATCGTTGAAGTCATGACCCGGTGTGACCTTGACCGCGCCCGAGCCCAGTTCAGGATCGGCATGTTCGTCGGCGACGATCGGAATCAACCGACCGGTGATCGGCAAGCGGACATTCTTGCCTATCAGCGCGTTGTAGCGATCATCCTCTGGATTCACCGCCACAGCCATGTCGGCCAGCATGGTTTCAGGTCGCGTCGTCGCGACCGAGATGAAACCACTGCCATCCGCAAGCGGATAACGCAGATGCCAGAACTTGCCGGCGACCTCCTTCGTCTCGACCTCGAGATCCGAGATCGCGGTCTTGAAACCCGGATCCCAGTTCACCAGGCGCTTGTCGCGGTAGAGCAGGCCCTGATTGTAGAGATCGACGAACACCTTGATGACCGCACGGCTGAAATGCGGATCCATGGTGAACTGCTCGCGGCTCCAGTCCATGGAGCAGCCGAGCCGGCGAAGCTGGCGGGTGATCTGTCCGCCCGACTGCGCCTTCCATTCCCAGACATGTTCGACGAACGCTTCGCGGCTCATGTCGGTGCGCTTCACGCCCTGTGAGTTCAGGTTGCGCTCAACCACCATCTGCGTGGCGATACCGGCATGGTCGGTGCCGACTACCCACAGAGCATCCTTGCCCTGAAGGCGCGCATGGCGAACCAAGACATCCTGCAATGTGTTGTCCAGCGCATGGCCGATATGCAGGCTGCCCGTCACGTTGGGCGGCGGATTGACGATGGTGAAGGGTACGGCATCAGGCCGCGCCGGGCGGAACAGCCCGCCCTTTTCCCAATGGTCGTACCACCGCGCCTCGATGGCGGCCGGATCGAAGGTCTTTGCGAGTTCGGTCATGATGCGCGGGCCTTAGAGCGATTTAGAGTTCGATGAAATCATCGAACGACTCGAAAATCGCGGCAAAACAAAAAATCCGGGCCAAGCGCACCAGATTCCAACTGCTCATTGTGATTTTGGGTGCGGTGCATATCGGAATGCCGCGTCGCTCTCCCCCATGGGGCGGTCAGCGCGGCGTCACGCTTCCGTCCCCCTTGGTCCACTGATCGAGCCAGGCGAACACCTCATGATACCATTGCATGGAGTTGCGAGGCTTGAGCACCCAGTGATTCTCGTCCGGGAAATGCAGCAGGCGCGACGGCACGCCACGGCGCTGGAGCGCGGTGAAGGCCGCCAACCCCTGGGTATCGGGAATGCGGAAGTCGTTGGCGCCGTGGATCACCAGCATCGGCGTCTTCCACTTTGAAACATGGTTGACCGGGTTCCATTTCTCGAACTCTTCGGGCTTCTCGTAATAGGGGCCGCCATGCTCCCATTCGTCGAACCAGAGTTCCTCGGTCTCGTACGCCATCGCTCGGGCATCGAAGACGCCATCATGCTGGACCAGGCATTTGAACCGGTCGGGCCACTGGCCGGCGATCCAGTTCATCATATAGCCGCCATAGGATCCGCCGAGCGCGCAGGCATTGGTGATGTCGATCCCGGCATCCTTCGCGCCCGCCGCGACGATGCCGAGCTTCAGATCCTCAAGCGGCTTGCCGCCCCAATCGCGGTTGATACTGTCAGTGAAAGCCTGGCCGTAACCCGTTGATCCATGGAAATCGATGGTGACGGCAGCATAGCCCGGCGCCGAGAACAGCCGGGGGTTCCAGCGATAGGACCAGCCATTTCCGAAACTGCCCTGCGGCCCACCATGAACGAGCAAAGCCACCGGCAGCTTGCCGACCGCGCCCTGCGGCTTGACGATCTGGCCCCAGACCGTGTCGCCGCCGGCGCCGGCAAAGCTGAAGCGTTCGATGCTGACCGGATCGATCTGCGCCAGCTTTCCGGCATTGACGCGAGTGAGTTGGGTGAGCTTGCCCGCCTTGTTCATCCGATAGAGATCATCGGGCGCCTGGAGCGAATTGATCGTCAGGATCGCCCCGCCATCGGCCAGTGGCATGATGTTGCCGGCGGTGCCGGCCTGGGTGAGCCGCGTCACCTTGCCCGTCGCGACATCGATGCGGAAGGCGGGGTCGTCGAGCACGTCACCCGCCGTCACGATCAGGCTCTTGCCGTCCTTCGCCCAGGCGAGCGAACCGACCGAACGATCCCAGCCCTCGGTCAGCGCGCGGACTTGGCCGGTCGCGAGATTGCGGAGCTGGACGACCTGGCGATCGGCCTCGTAACCCGGCCTCTTCATCGCGACATAGGCGAGCCATTTGCCGTCGGGCGAGACGGCCGGCAACGTATCGGTCGCGTCGTTTGCATCGGTCAGATTGACGGGCGGTGCGCCGCCATCCGAGGGACTCGCGAAAATGTCGAGATTGGTCGAGGTCGCCTCGATCCGCCCGGCTTCGCGCAAGGTGAAATAGATCGTCCGCCCATCGGGTGCCCAGGCGATCTCTTCCCCGCCGCCAAAGGGCTTGGAGGGCGTATCCCCCACCAGTTCACCGACCACCGAAACGCCGGTGCCCACCGCCTTGCCGTTTTCGAGCGGGAAGACATAGAGGCGCGAACGTTCGGTGGGATTCTCCCATTCATCCCAATGGCGGACGAAGAGCTGGTCATAGGTCCGGCCCGTGCCGATCGCGGTGTTCGCCAGCCGGACAGTGGAGCAGGAGAAATCGCGGCAGCCGAGATTGCGCTCTCCCCAGATCGCGATGCGGTCGCCGCTGGGCGCGAGTGCATAGCCCGAGACGTCGGCGGAAATGCTCGTCACCTGCTCGGGGGCGCCGCCGGGCAAGGCGACACGCCAGACCTGCTCGTTTTCGGCGGCGTTGCTCAGATAATAAAGATATTTGCCGTCGGCGGAGAATTTTGGATCATGCTCGTTCTTGTCGGCGGCGGAAGCGATCTTCACGGGCGTGGCGTTCTTCGCCGAAAGATCGAGCAGCCACAGATCCGTGCGGCGCCTGTTGGCGGGCAGATCGGTCTCGCTCAGCGAATAAGCCAGCCATCGGCCGTCGGGCGAAACCGCCGGCGCGCCGATGCGATGCATCGTCGCCAGATCCTCGGCAGTCATGGGGCGGGCAATGGCGGCGCCGGGCGCCTGGGCGATGGCGAGCACGGCAAGGCTCGCGAGCAGCAACGTCTTCATGGGCGCTCAATAGACCCATTTTCCGGGCGCCGCCATGTTTGAGAATGGGTGCGGGAGCCTCCCGGAGCCCCAACGTCCTTTTCGGACGTCACTCCGGCGAAGGCCGGAGTCTTTCAACCAGATCGCGCTTCACTCGTCAGGAGATGCCAGCCTCCGCTGGCATGACGGTAGAAAGTGAATCAATATATCAGAAAACCCAGACAAATACCTGGAAACGATACCGGTTTTACAGGTCCTTGCCGGTGATCCGACGAATTTCCCGTGAAACCATGCGCTCCACCACGGCGGGCAGATTGGCGTCCAGCCATTCGCTGAGCATCGGGCGGAGCATCTCGCGCACCAGCCCTTCCAGCGTGTTCGATCCCGCTTCCGGCTTCACGATCAGTGACGAAAGCGACTCGAGCGATTGCCGGCTGGCCTTGGCCACGCGCTCGGAAACCAGTTCGGGATCTTCCGCGATGTCCTTCATGGGCTCGGGCTCTTCCTCTGCATATGCATCGGCTTCCGCAACGGTCTCCGTCAATTCGAGAACTTCGTCCTCGTCCTCCGGTTCCTCGGAAATCACGGGGGCCGGCGCCGCCTTTCGCCGCGCGGCGGCGCGTGCGCGCGCGGTCGCTGCCGAGGTATCGGCGTCTTCGGCGATGATCCGCTTGATGGAAGATAATATGTCTTCCATCGACGGCTCGTTGGCGATGTCCCCCATCTTCACAGCCTTACTGCTTCGGTAACGGTGTTACTGACGGATTCTGGGCCGGCGTGTCAACGGTGCGCGTCGCGACCGGTTCCGGCTTCGGATCACTGTCCCAATCCCAGATGATATTCCGAACCCGCTTATAATTGGTTACCGGGTCGTAAAGCGGGCCGCCGTCGAGACCGAGATCCCGCGCCTCGGCCTGCCCCATCGCCGCCAGCATGGTGAAACCGGCGACATAGGCATCGCGGCGCGCGGTGACGAGCTGAACCTGCGAATTGAGCAGTTCCTGCTCCGCATTCAGGATATCCAGGATGGTGCGCGTGCCAACGCTATTCTCCGCACGGACACCTTCAAGCGACAACCGGTTCGCCGAAACTGCGGTCTCGGAGCTCTTGATCACCTCATTCGCCGCTTGCCAACTCGCATAGGCTGAGCGCGTTTGCGAAATCACGCCCCGCTCGACTTCGATTTGCCCCTCGATCGCCTGCCCCTCGCGAGCCTGCGCCTGACGGACCTGCGCCGAAGGCCCACCACCCTGATAAATCGGGATCGTGGCCTGAAGACCAAGTGAAGCCGATTTCTGGGTCTGGGCGATCGAGACGCCTGGGATGCTGGTGCCGAAGGTACCAAGATAATTCTGATACTGGCCGTTGGTGATCGCCGACAGGCGTGGCAGCCGCGTCGCATTGGCGACACCGACATCGTAGCGCGCGGCTTCGCGCCGCTGCTGCGCGGCGAGCAGGTCGGGATTGTCCGCCAGCGCGGTCTCGACCGCCGCATCGGGGGACGCAGGCAGATTCGGCAGCGGCGGCGGCGGCGCGAGCGTCCCCGGCGGCGTACCAACGACTTGAATGTAGCGCTCGCGGCTGGCGATCAGTCGCGCCTCGGCGCTCTGGAGCTGGCTGCGCGCGATCGCGAGGCGCGCTTCCGACTGGGCGACGTCGGTACGCGTGAGATCGCCCACCTCGAACCGGTCGTTGGTCGCCTGCAGGTTCACGTCAAGCACGCCGACATTGGCCTGATTGAGCTGGACGATGGCTTCGTCGCGGATAACATCCATATAGGCGGCAACAACCGAGCTGAAAACACTCGACTCGGTACCGCGCAGGACAGAGCGCCCCGCATCGACGCGGCGATCTGCGGCGCGCAGCCCATTGCGCACCGAACCGCCCTGATAGATCGGCACCTCGATCTGCCCCTGCAAGGAGATCGAGCGCTCCGGCGCGTTGAAGGCGTTGGCCGGCTGCAGGACATTCTCGGTATAGTTCGCCTGCGCGTTCGCGTTGGGAAGCGAGCGTGCGCGCTGGATCGGCACATTCTCGTCCTCCGCACGCTGGCGCGCCCGGTCGCCGGTCAAGGTCGGGTTGCTATTGTAGGCGCGGGTCAGCGCCTCACGCAGCGTTTCCGCCGAAGCGGGTGCGCCGCCGAGAGCGAGGCCGAGTCCCGTGATCGCCGCAACGCCCGCAAGGGACCTGAATTTCGTTCTCAGCACACCCGCAACCTTCTTCAGAATACGAACCCCGCCGGCACCGCGAAGCCCGGAAGCGGCACAGCTTCCGAATCCACGAAATCCGCCAGCAACAGCGAATCACCAACCTTCCGGCCAAATGCCAGGCGCGTCACGCCGCGCTCCACCAGAGCGCCGGCCATGCGACCGCCATCAACAAGCTGCGCCTTCAGTACATCGGGGACCTGCTCCACGGCGCCGTCGATCAGGATCACGTCATAAGGCGCATCCTCGGCGGCGCCCTGCGCGAGCGGCCCGCTCACCACCTTGACCCCGGCGAAGTTCGCCAGCGCGCCCATCGCGAAAGCGGCGAGCGTCGCATTCTCCTCAAGCGCGGTCACGTTCAGGCCAAGCTCGGCAAGCACCGCGGCCGCATAGCCGGTGGCGGCACCGACCACGAGCGCACGCTCGCCGGCGCGAGGCGCAAGCGCGGTCAGCAATCGGCCGGTAACCAGCGGTGGATTGATCGAGCGCCCCTCGCCCACCGCGACCGGCGTATCGATATAGGCCAGATCGGTCCGATCCGCGGGCATGAACGCCTCACGCGGAACGGCGCGCATCGCCTCCACCACCTGCGCATCCGACACGGCCGACGTCCTCAACTGATTGGACACCATCGCCGCACGCATCGTTTCGAAATTCGTTTCGCTCATCATCGGCTTCCAGATCGCACAACTGTCTTACATGCGCAATACACCATATTGCGCCAACGCGGCTTCTATCCCCTGGAGTCGGCATCGCCAAGCGAAAGAGCAGCCACCATCCACTAATGATCGAAAGCCGATTGCGCGAGGGGTGATCATCCGCTTTCCCGGCACACCCGGCACTGGACTGTCGCCGCCGTCGAAAATCGCTGAAATCGGGTGTTCGGCCTCGCGAAATCGCGCATTGAGCGATGGCCGGGAGCCGAATGCCTGAAAGGCCTCGGCTCGCCGGCCATCCACGGGCAGCGCTACCCGCCACGGCTTAAGGGACCGTGCGGCGCACATGCCGTGCGCGCGGTTCGCCGCCTGTGCCCATTCGACAAACGACGCTGGGCGTTCGACGAGCGTCTCGAAAGCAAGCGTCAGCGCGCCGAAACGGCGGCCTGCTTCACCACGCGCGCCTCGAACAAGGCGGTCAGCACATCCTCATCCGTGCGCGGATCGATAAGGTCCTTCGGCGCCTTCCCCGTTTCCTGCGCAAGCGCGGCGAGGCGACCGCCATTGGTGAACCAGCCGTCCGGTTCACGTGCCGCGATGGGATCACGATAGGCCTCGTCGATCGTCACGATCTCCCATCCATCGCGCCTCAGCGCGGCGGCGAGATCGTCGACAAACATTGCATTGAGATCGGTTTCATGGAGCAGGATCACCTGCACGGGCTGTCTACCGAGCGCAGAGCGAGCGATATCGTCGTAAAAGTTCGCCGCACCGACCAGCGTCTCGACGTAGAGATCGCGTAGCGCCGCCATATCGATAGGCCGCCCGGCCGCTTTCGCGCGCGTCGTTAGACCGTCCAGATGCCAGTCGTAATTGTCGATGGTGACATAGCCGTTCGAAAGCCCACGTTCGGCGAGCGCCGCACGCACCTCCGCTCGCTTGGCGAGATCGCGGCGGCCCTCGTCCAGAAAGGGATAGCGATACCAGGGGCGCAGGCCGGGCCGTCCCTTCAACCAGGCCGCCGCACGATCGATATCGGCGATATAATCGACCGCCGGCGTCTTGGAGAGCCAGAGATGGCTGTAACTGTGATTGGCGATGACATGCCCGGCACGAACATAGGCAGCGATCCGCGCTTCCCCACCCTTGCCGTCCGGAGCGTTCAGATTGCCCGGTGTCACGAAGAACGCGGCCTGACGGATCCGCGCGCGCTTCAACGCCGCGATGAACTTGCGCGTACGCATATCGGGCGAGAAGAAACCGCCGGCCTTGCGCGGGACGTCGTCGAAGCTGAACGCGATACGCTTTTGCGCCAATACCGGCTGTGGCTGACCGATCAACAACGCGACGATCAGCCCAGCGATGATCCAGGACAGGATGGACCGCATCAGACCGGCACCGCCATGCCGGCCTTCACCCGGTCCATGGCCACGAAGGTACGGAACTTGCGGACATTTTCGTCGGAGAAGAACAAGCGTCGCGTCATGTCCTCATAATCGGCCATGGTCGGCACGGTCACGACGAGCATGAAATCGACTTCGCCGGTCACATAATAGCATTGCTGCACCTCGGGCGCATCGAGGAAGCGGCGCTTGAGCGCGTCGATATCGCCGCTGCGTTCACTCACGAGTTCGACTTCCACGAGGATGGTGAGTGGCCGCCCCAGCGCGGCCGGATCGACGATCGCGACATTGGCGGAAATCACGCCGCTCGATTCCAGTCGCTGGATGCGACGCTGCACCGCCGGTGCCGACAGCCCCACCTGCTCCGCGATCAGTCGCTGCGGCACGCGATTGTCCTTCTGCAATAGCTTGAGAATGGCGAGGTCGAAGGAATCAGGTGTCATGACCACTTTCTGATAGCGGTTTGGGGAACAGCACGATGAGCGAAACTTGCAAATACCGCCCCTAATTTCAGCACACCGCTCGCAGGTTTTGAACTAATCACTCGTCGAACCGTCGCAAGGACAAGGCACGCCGAATGACCGACCCGATACAGGAGACGCTCGCCGCTGACATGGTCGCTTGGCGCCATGCGCTGCACGCACATCCGGAGATGGGTTTCGAGGAACGGCGGACCGCCGCGTTCGTCGCGGAAACACTTCGCGGATTCGGCATCACGGAGGTGGTGGAAAATGTCGGTGGCACCGGTGTGGTAGCCACTTTGCGGGCGGGCGGTAGCAATCGCGCAATCGCGCTCCGCGCGGATATGGACGCATTGAGGATCACCGAGCGCACCGGTCACCCCTATGCGTCTGGCAATCAGGGCATCATGCACGCCTGCGGCCATGACGGGCATAGCGCCATGCTGCTTGGCGCCGCGCGAATGCTGGTCGGCGCAGGCGACTTCGACGGCGTGGTGCGGCTGATCTTCCAGCCTGCCGAAGAATGGGGGCGCGGCGCGCTCGCCATGCTCGACGACGGCCTGCTCGAACGATTCCCCTTCGACGAGATATACGGCCTGCACAACATGCCAGGCATCGCAGCCGGCCGGTTCGAGACGACCGCGGGGCCAGCCATGTCCGCCGAGGACAATTTCGAGATCGTCTTGAACGGCGTGGGCGGCCACGCCTCACGGCCGCAGGCCGGGCGCGAAGTGATGGTCGCAGCCTGCGCCACTGTGCTTGCCCTCCAGACCATCGTCTCCCGCCGATTGAGCCCCACGGATATCGCTGTCGTCTCCGCCACCGAGATCGTGACCGACGGCACCCGCAACGTATTGCCCGGTCAGGCGCGCATCCTGGGTGATGCGCGCAGCTTCCGATCGGAAGTGAGCGAGAAGATCGAGCAGGAAATGCGCCGCATCGTCGAGGGCATCGCAGCCGCGCACGGCTGCACCGCCGAAGTCGGCTATAGCCGTGAATTCGTCGCGCTCATCAACGACCCCACCGCCACCGCCGCCGCAGTCCGCGCCGCCGAAGCCGTGTTCGGCGCGGACAATGTGTCCGGTGCATGCGCGCCCATCACCGCCTCGGAAGATTTCGCGCGTTTCCTGGAGCGCGTACCCGGTTGTTTCGGCTTTATCGGCAATGGCGTGGATTCATTGCCGCTCCACAATGCCGGCTACGATTTCAATGACGCGATCCTGACGAACGGCGCCCGCTGGTTGGCGACCATCGCTCGCCAACGCCTGCCGCTCGCCTGACCCCAACGCCCAATTCCTGCGAAAGTCCTTCCCGATGCTTATCCTGAACAGCCATCCCGATCACGGCGCGGCGCTCGACCCGCGCGACTCCGCCATGCTGGACGGCGCGGCCGCCGCCGAGGTCGCCGATCACCTGAGGCACCGGCCCGACCATCGGCCGACACCGCTTCACAACTTGCTCGCCCTCGCCGCCGAACTCGGCGTCGCTGCGGTCCATATCAAGGACGAGGGGCCCCGGCTTGGGCTCGGCAGCTTCAAGGCGCTGGGCGGCGCCTATGCAGTGATACGACTGGTGCTGGAAGAAGCCAGCCGCGTCTTCGGCCGGCCCGTCGGCTATGAACAAATTGGCTCCGGCCCGGTCCGTGCCGTCGCGGCCAAGTTCACCATCGCCTGTGCAACCGACGGCAATCATGGACGCTCGGTGGCACAGGGCGCGGAATTGATCGGCGCACGCTGCGTGATCTTCGTCCACGAACGGGTCAGTGATGCCCGCGTCGCCGCCATCACCCGCTTCGGCGCGGAGATCGTTCGCGTGCCAGGCACCTACGACGATTCGGTCACCGAGGCGGCACGCGTCGCGGCGGAGCGCGGCTGGATCACCGTTTCCGACACGTCCTGGCCCGGTTACGAACGCGTTCCCGCCCTGGTGATGCAGGGCTACACCGCGCTGGTGCGCGAAGCCATCGAAGTGCTGGCCGCGCCACCCACACATGTCTTCGTCCAGGCGGGTGTCGGCGGCCTCGCCGCCGCGGTCGCGGGCCATTTCGCGCTTGTGCTTGGCGAGGCACGCCCGACCGTGATCGTCGTCGAACCCGAGCGCGCGGCGTGTCTCTACGAAAGCGCGCGCGCCGGCCACCCCGTGAAGATCGCCCATGGCGAGCCCACGGTGATGGCGATGCTCGAATGCTACGACCCTTCACCGCTGGCGTGGCGCGTACTTTCGCGCGTGGCCGATGCGTTCATGACGGTCGGAGAAGAGGATGCCGTGTCGGTGATGAACCGGCTGGCCCGCCCGGCGGGCAACGATCCAGTCATCGTCGCGGGCGAAAGCGGCGGCGCGGGGCTCGCGGGCTTCATCCGCATCGCCGGCGATGCGACGCTTCGCGCGGGGCTGAATCTTGGCCCCGACGCCCGTATCCTCGCGATCAACAGCGAGGGCGCCACCGATCCACAACGCTATCGTGAACTGACCGGCCTGGACGCCCCCGTCCCGGTCGACGCGATCAAGGAATCATGATCTCCGCGACGCTCTTCACACGATCGAGCGCGATCAGGCTGCGGAAGCTTCGCACCACCTCATTGCTGGAGAAGAGGCGCCGGGTGGTCGCTTCATAGGCTGGCATGTCCGGAGAGACGATCACCAGTACAAAACTGATCCCGCCCGTCACATAGTAGCATTGCTGCACTTCGGGCGCGGCGGTGAAGAGTGCCTTCGCGCTGTCCACGGTGTTTGTCCATTCGTTCACAAGCTGCACCTCGACGATCGCGGTGATCGACATCGCCAGCGCTTCGGTATCCACGATCGCGACGTTGCGCGCGATGATGCCGGCATCCTCCATCGCCGCGATACGGCGCTGCACAGCGGCGGCGGAAAGGTTCACCGCCTCCGCTATCGTGCGTTGCGGCGTCTTGTTGTCCCGCTGGACGATGCGCAGGATCGCGCGATCGAAACTGTCGAGTGCGGCTTTCCGCGATGTGCTTGCCCGGGCCATGAGCGGGTTTTTGTTGCATCCGGGCCCTGAATCAAGAGCGCAATACCCGCCGCCCGGGTGATATCTGCGATGGCCCAACAGCAAGGGCCAGGACCATGAACTTGAGTATCGCCAGCACATATGGCGCCAACCGGACGCTTTCGGGCATCGCATGCGGCATCGGCGCGGGCGCATTGTGGGGGTTGGTGTTCCTGGCGCCGGAACTGGCGCGCGACTACGCCCCGCTCGAACTCGCGATCGGGCGATATCTGGCCTATGGCGCGATTTCGGCAATGCTGATCGGACCGCGCTGGAGCGTCCTGGCGGCCGGGCTTTCGCGACGGGACTGGCTGTCGCTCGCCTGGCTCGCACTGGCGGGCAACACGCTTTACTATATCCTGCTGTCGACGGCTGTGCAGACGGGTGGGATCGCGATGACCTCGCTCGTCATCGGCTTCCTGCCCGTTGCCGTCACCATCATCGGCAGTCGCGATCATGGCGCAGTGCCGCTGCACCTGCTCGCGCCGTCGCTCGCGCTATGCGCGGCAGGGGTCCTGTGCATCGGCTGGCAGGCCGTCGCGATGCCCGGCGCGGGCGGGTCGCAACTCACCGGGCTGCTCTGCGCGATCGGCGCGCTTGCATCGTGGACGGCGTTCGCGGTGGGCAACAGCCGATGCCTTGCCCGGCTAGGCCAGGTCTCGGCCCATGACTGGAATCTGCTGACCGGCATCGTGACCGGCGCGCAGGCGATCGCGCTGATCCCGATCGCAGCCGCCCTCGCACCGGCGGGGCATGATACAGCAGCATGGCTGCGTTTCGTGGGACTCTCAATCGGCGTGGCGCTGTTCGCATCAATCCTTGGCAATGCTTTATGGAATCGGATGAGTCGGCTTTTGCCGCTGACGATGGTCGGCCAGATGATCCTGTTCGAAACACTCTTCGCGCTGATCTATGGCTTCATATGGGAAGGCCGCCTGCCCCGGTTTCTGGAGATCGCGGCCTTCGCATTGGTCGTGGCGAGCGTGTTTTCCTGCATCTCCGTCCATCGCCGTCACGGATCGGTGAGCGGCGGCCATTAACGACCGGATAATCCGTTAAAAATTGTCGCGGTCGATCATGCGCCTCTTCGAGATATCGGGAGGCGCGGGTTCGGAAAACTTCCTGGCCACCGCCATCTCCTGTTGCATCGCCACCGTATTGACCAATTCGATCGTGGCGCGGCCGGCGCAATATGAGCCGATGACGGTGGAATCCGAATTCGCCAGACTCTCCCAGAAGCGATGGACGCATTTGCCATCCTTGGCCGGAACGCGCATCGAATCGCCGTACTTTCCCTCCATCGCGGCAATGAGCGCTTCATAGGCGGGTATATCCCTGACGACATAGGTGACGCTGAAGATGTGCCGTCCGCCTGCCTCGATCTCGACCGACAACACGCCGTCCAGGCCGGTCGGCGCCGTCAGTTCGATCTGGCGATACCAGCCCCCACCTGGAGAGTCTTCACGGACGAATTCGCTGCCGCGCTGCTTCAGGGCCTGAACGACCTCGTCGACCGGCGTTGAAATGATATTCTTGCCCGCGACCTCCACCCTGCCCGAAGCACTGCCAGGCCGCTCGATTTGGAAGAAGGCACTTTCGACGATCTTCAAGCCTTCGTCGCTAAGCGAGTTGGAGCCGGCAATATAGTGCAGCGATCCATGGGTCAGCCGCGTGAACACTTTCCGATCGGGCGAAACGACCGTTACCTGGTCAGCTTCGACCAGGCTGACCGGGTTGAAATGGGGTTGATCCGGTGTCTGCAAATGCAGGCACCGCCGGATATCGTGCAGGGAAAGCGCGTCATCCTGAACAACCAGGTTCACATATTCGCCCAGCACGCCTTTCTCCCGAGCGAGCAGGAGTTCGGATGGCGCGTTTTCGGGTCCGCAGATCCATGATTTGACATGCGCGGTCTCGCTCTTTTCCTTCGCGCATCCCAGTTCGTCGATCTGCGCCTCGACCGACTCCAACGTCGATCCCCGGACAGGCCAGATCGCCGCCAATCGGCACGGGTCGACCGCCGCGCACGCCTCTCCCGCAAAAAAGAGGCCAAACGAAACGCAAACCGCCAGACGTGCTGCCGATAGTGACACGATTCCCCCTGAGCAACAGAATCGAAAACCAGACCGCCCGCCGCGCCACCGACATCGAAATAGCCGGTGGGCGGGCGGCAGGTTCGCGATTCCAGGAGGGAGAAGCGAAGCCCGGCAAGCCCGCCTTGTTCCAAATAGCGTGAGTTATGTCCGAAACGGTGCATGTTCTCGCCGAAGTCCCGATACGGGCCGGCCGGCCGTCCAATCTAGAGCATCGTCATCGCCGTCGTGATCGACTGGATCTGCAACGCCACCGCCTGTTCCATCGGCACCGGACGCAGCGGCGCCCTTGCCTTTTGCGCGGCGATCCGGCGCGCGAGCAGTGCGCGGACGGCGGCAGCGGTGGCGCAATCTCCATGCAACTTGGCCAGTCGCGCCAGCATCGCGGGCGCGCGCATCAGCGTGGCGCCGGGTTCGAGCTGAACGAGATCGGCCAGGCTTACCGGCGCGTGCTCCCCCGCCCCCGTGCGCAATTGCGCGGCCAGCGTGATGCGCTGCTCGGCGGTGAGCACGGCCGCTTCGGCAAGTGATTCAGCGAGCGCGCGGCTTTCGGCGTCTGCGTGGGGCCGCGCGATCAGCGGCGCGGCCGTGTCGAGCAAGCGACCATTCTCCTCGAGCTGGGCAAGCTGCATGCGATGGACATCGGCCATCATATGGCCCGACGGTCGCGTGCTGCGCTGGCGGGGATCCTCCCACAATGGCACTTCGCAGGTCGTGCTGAACGTGCCGTAGCGTTCCGCCGCGAATTCAGCGCTCGACCGCCCCGCATTCCACAGCCGCGCAACCATCCCGCCCTCCCGCAAGATGCGCGCGATATAGGGTTCGACCTCAAAATAGGAGAAGACGCCGGGCGCGAAGCGGGTCAGATCGGCATCGGGCTCGCCCAGGTCGTTGAGCATGATGCCCCGGGTTTCGGGCTGGCGAGACAGGCGCGCGGCCAGCGTCGGACGATCCTTGCTGAGCAGATAGAAGGCGCCGCCGCTGTCGTTGCCGTGCAATGAGGATTGCAGATCGGGCCGCGCGATCTCCATCGCGCGCTGCCAGCATGACGCTTCCGGCGTGACCGCGTCGAAGCGATAGCTCGGCATGGCGAGGGGAAAGCCATATTCGGGCTGGCGAGCGAAAGCCGGGCGATAGAAATGCCCGATATAGCGCTCCAGCGTGCGTTCCCCCGAAAACCAGCCGCGGTTGAGCGCCAGCCCGTCGACATCGATCGCGGGGATGAAATGCCAGCGCCAACGTGATCCATCACGGGAACGGCGCTCGCGAAAGGAGCGGTCGTGCGCCAGCCGCCGGATCAGCGCGACCACCGTCAGGCAGCCGATCGGCTCGTTGGGATGCGGCGCGCCGACGATCAGCGCGGAGCGTTCTCCGCTGCCGATGCTGATCAGGTCGATCGGGCGGCCCTGGCCGCTGTGTCCGAGCCGCTGGACCTGCGCAGCCTTGCCCAGTGCCGCGAGATCGGGGCGAATGAGCGTGGCCAGCCCTTCGCCATCGAAGAAATGCGGCCCCGCGCCTTGTCTTGCCCGTGCCCATAGGGACGGCGGCACCAGCCATGCCGCCCCCGCCGAAGCGGCGGTGGCGAGCATAGTCCGGCGGCCGATCATGATCGTCATGGCCCTGCCGACGTCAGAAGCTGGACCGCAGGCGGAGGCCCAGCGTGCGCGGCGTGCCGATCGACCAAGTCCGCCCGTCCGATCCGAAATAGCGCGTCTGGTTGGTGCCGTAGATCGGCAGGACATTCGCGATGTTGTCGGCGAAGACGACGACTTCCCAGCCCCTGTTCGCGATGCCGATCTGCGCGTTGATCAGCGTATAGTCCCTGAGCGACGTGATCCGATCCGGCCCCGCGCCCGGCAGGCCGAACTGCGTCTGCCGGCGATCGGTGAAGGAGAGATCGCTACGGACGACCAGATCCCAGTCGCCCGCGAGCGGCGTGCGATAATCCTGCTGCACCGCGAAGGTCCAGGCGGGCACGAACTGGAGTTGTTCGCCGACATCGCCGCCGCTGAACGGATCGCCCTTGTCCAGCCGGGCATCGGTATAGCCGACGCTCATCGAGACGCTCAGGCCGCGCGTCGGCGCCAGCCGCGCTTCGAGTTCGAAGCCCTTGCTGGTCGCGCGGCCGGCATTGACGTCGAAGATGCTCGCGCAGGTCGGCAACACCAGGCTTTGCTGGATGTCGCGATATTTGATGACGAAGCCGGTCAGGCTGGCGGAGAAGCGGCCGTCGCGGCTCGACTGGCGGATGCCCGCTTCGTAGCTGTCGAGCTTTTCGGGCTTGGTGAAGGGCGGGATCGTCGCGGGATCGATGCCCAGCGCGTCGAAATCGGGCCCGCAGATCGGCCCCGGCAGCACGCGGCCGACGCCGGGCCGGAAGCCACCGGCATAACGGGCATAAGCGAAGGTCGTCGGCGCGATCTTGTACGATGCGCTGGCGGAAAAGAGCGCGCCGCTGTCCTTCGCGATGGCATCCACGCCGACGGGGAACAGCGAGCCCGGCGTATCGACGATGTGGCGCGGATTCCTGCGATCATAATAGCGCACGCCCGCCTTCACCTCCGCGCGTTCGTCGGTCGACCGCCAGCGGAGATTGGCGAAGCCCGCCAGCTCCTCCACCTTTTCGCGGCCGGTGAAGCCCGCATCGACCAGCGCATCGGGATCGCCGCCCATCGCCTCGCTATATTCGGGGATCGGCGCGTCGAAGCCCAGCCGCTGGTAGCTGCGGGTGCTGCTGCGGAGATAGAATGCGCCGACGAGCAGTTGCACCGGGAAATCCCAGTCCGATGCGAAGCGGACTTCCTGGGTGAACTGACGAAGCGTGTTGCCCGTCAGGTTCGGCGACAACAACGCGGTGTTGGGATTGTCGAGGAACGATCCGTTCACCTCCGGATCGAAACCGGGATAGGCGAAGCCGGTGATCGCGGGATCGAGATTGTAGATGTCGCGTACGTCGAGCCGGCGGCGAATCTGCTGGTGGACATAGCCGGTGGCCGAGGTGAGCGTGCCGATGCCGACATCCAGATTGGCGGTGAGGTTGGCGATCCAGGCCTTGTCCGATCCGGATTCGGGGAAGAAGCGGCTGGTGAGCCGCGCGCGCGGCGTGCCTTGGGTCAGCCGGTCGTTGAGATCGGATTCCGCGAGCCCGCCGTTCTCGCGCTGGTTGTACAGTACGGATGCACGGATCTCGAGCGCGTCGGACGGGGTCCAGAGCGCCGCGACGCGGCCGGTGAAACGCTCGGTATCGTTGACGTTGCGGCGGATCGTGCCGTCATGGGGATCGACATTGTCGATGAAGCCGCCGCGGCGGTCGTAAGCCGCGCTGGCGCGGATCGCGGCGTCGCTGCCCAGCGGCAGGTTGATCACGCCGGTCGCGCCGTAATTGCGCGCGCCGCCGGAAATGGTTGAGCCGCTCAGTTCGCCCCGCCCACTGACGCCCGACGGATCAGGGCGCGCCTCGACATAGCGGATCAGCCCACCCGCCGCCGATGCGCCGTAGAGATCGCCCTGCGGCCCCTTGAGCACCTCCACCCGCTCCAGATCGTAAAGCTGGGGATCGACCGAATTGGGGATCAGGATATCGTCGAGATAGGTGACGACGGTGGGCTGGGTGCCGCCCGAAGGCGCGACGCCGCGCAGCACGATGTTGCGATCGCCGATCCCGGTTTCGGGCGCGATCGACAGCGACGGCACCAGTCGGACGATATCCTGGAGCGACCGCAGCGACCGCGATTCCAGCGCGTCACCGCCGATCGCCTGAACGCTGGCGGCGATGGTCCGCAGCGGCTCGGCGCGCTTCTGCGCGGTGACGACGATCTCGCCGGGGATTTCGTCGTTCGCACTGTCCTGCGCGGTTTCCTGTCCCGCCCATGCCGGCGCCACCGCCAACACAGAAAGCGCCGCGCCCGCGCACAAGAGATGCATTTTCCGAATCGCCATGGCTCCACCCTTTCGATGTTATCGATTTATAGAGACTGACTAGTCGGTTTTCTAATATAGCGCAAGCGGGTGCGATATGAGAGCCCCCACGCCCCCACCCGTTTGCTTCGAGCGAAGATGAGAAACCGCGGCAACCCTTCTCGACTAGGGTTCTCGACAAGCTCGAACCTGCGCTCGAAGCCAACGGAGAGTGGTGTCGATCTGCCCTGTCATTGACATGCAATAATCTTATTGCATATTTATCCACGTGACCGAGGACGAACTCGATCGCGTCTTCAAGGCGCTCGGCGATCCGACGCGGCGGCGGATCGTCGATCGGCTGCGCGACCGGCCGGACCAGTCATTGTTCGAGATCTGCGCGCTTTCGTTCGCGGAGGATGGAACCGCCCTTTCCCGCCAGGCGATCACCCAACATCTCGACATGCTGGAAAGGGCGGGGCTTGTCCGGGTGCGATGGTCGGGGCGGACCAAGCTCCATTCGCTCGACCCCGGCCCGCTGCGCGAGGCCGCCGAACTGTGGCTTCGCAAACATCTTGATGGAGAGGAACGATGAGAATCTACGTGACGAGCGTGCTGGTCGACGATCAGGCCAAGGCGCTGGATTTTTATACGAACAAGCTGGGCTTCCAGGTGAAGCACGATATCCCGATGGGCGCGCATCGCTGGCTGACGCTGGTTTCGCCCGAGAATCCGGACGGCACCGAACTGCTTCTGGAACCGAGCGAACATCCCGCCGCGAAACCCTGGAAAGCCGCGCTGCTGGAAGACGGTATCCCGGCGACATCGTTCATGGTCGACGACCTGAATGCCGAATATGCGCGGCTCGTCTCGCTTGGCGTCTCGTTCACGCGCGAGCCGATCGATGCCGGCACCGTCTGGATGGCGGTGCTGGACGACACCTGCGGCAACCTGATCCAGATCATCCAGATGAAAACGAGTTGAGCGGATCGGTCAACGCGTTCCGGTCTGGCCAATCCGCCACTTGAGCAACCGCACGAACGGTTCGGGATCGTCGAGCCGGAAGGCGACGGAGCTCACCGGCCCGCGCCGCACCGGCATCGGGCGGTTAAGCCGGATGAGGATATTGGGCCAGGCGAACAGCGCCGCATTGAGCGTTGCGGGCGCATTCACGTCGCTGCCCGCAAAGCCGGTTTCGATCGTCGCGATCGCATCGAGCGGGATCACCTGGTCGACCGCAAGGCCGGTCCGCACCCGCACGCCCTCCCCCGTCATCAATAGCGGCCTGAAACGGAACGATTTGATGAGTGCGATCAGGTAGACCAGTCCGGCAGCGCTGAGCACCGAGACGATCAGCGCCGCCCTGGGGCTCCAGAGCCCCAGCAACAGATGGCAGACGCCCAGTTCGATCAGCGACAGGACGAGCAACGTCGCGCACATCGGCTCGAGATGCTTGTGATATGCGAAGGCGCGGCTGCCGGCGGGAATATCCGCAGGCCCGCCCCAGCGGAACAGCGCGATATGGATGATCGACAATGTGGCAACGGCGGCATGCACGACCGGGCCCGGCAGGAACGCCGAAGCCGCGCCTGCCCATTTCCGCTGCACCGCATCGCCAGCCGATCGCCATTCGCGCCGCGCACGCATCGCGGCCCATGCGATATGGATCGACAAAACCGCCACCATGCCTGCGGCAACAATTGGCATCGCCGTCAATGCCTGCCGGATCGTGGCGGGGGCGCCAAGCCACACGATGACGCTGGCAGCCGCAAGAACGGCGGGCACCGCGTGCCACCCGGGATTGCGGCCCGGCGCGCGCGCGATGACCGCCAGCATCAGCGTATCGGACACGATCCAGAGGAACAGCAGCAACGCGATCCTGGGATAGGCGGCCGCAAGCGAAGTCCGCGCGGCCAGGGTCGCCAGCGCGACGATCACGAACGGCGCGGCCCGCATGGCGAACCCGCCGAACGCTGAGTTATCGAATGCCCGGACGTTCATCTCGAGATTCCACCGATGGCGAAGGATGTGCCGGACATAGCCGGGCAGCGCGGGAGGCGCCATCGCGAGATCGCGTCTTTTCAGCTTAGTCGGCGATTCCCCGGACCAATTGGACTGCCAGCGCCTTCGCCTTGTCGGCCGGCGCTGTGCCGATCGTGAGGACGACGAAGCGCTTCTCGTCGAGGAAGACGTTCATCTGGTTGATCCCCGGCACGAAGAACGCCGCCTTGCCCAGGTCCGGCACGTCCTCGACGGGTTTGCTGCTGAAGGCGCGCATCGCGGACACCGTCGCCTGCCTCGCCTGCGCTATCGCCTCGGGCGTATTGTCGTCGATCGGTGAACGCCGGGTCATCAGCCGCGCCTCTCCGCCCCCTTTGAGCACATAAGTGCATTCGGATGTGGCCGCGTCCATCGCGCTCGGCTGGTGGACGAGGCCGAGCCGCATCTCGCTCACATCGTCCCCGAGCGCGGCGCCCAGCTTCGCCTTGTCGAGCAGCGCGCAGGCGTTCGTCGCATCCCAGCCCGACGACAACGTCGTAGCTCCGCCCACATCCTTTGCGTCATTGCCGCCCGCATCCTTGTCCGCCGGCTGCTCACCGCCGCATCCCGCAAGCACCGCCGTCGCGGCCAGGCAGATGATCGTCTTCCTCATGGCAATCTCCCATTGCGTGGCGAAACCCGCGCTCGCGCCGCACGCGGGGACGGGCTTCCCAATGAGAAACGGCAAAGGCATGGAATTGCGGACACGGCCTGCGGGATTATTTTCTCGCCCGCATTTTGTTCTTGATATGTTCCAGATCACACCATAGCTTTCGCCGTCCCCCTTGATGGAGAGAAACGATGGGTGCCTATGCCACGGTCGGCGCGATCAATGCCGATGTCTCGAACGGCTTCTACGATGCGGCGCTGGCGGAGATCGGATGGAGCAGCCATGTAGCATTCCCCGGCTGGCGTGCCTATTCGGAAGGTGGAACCGGTGAGGGCTTCGTCCTGTGGGTCTGCCAGCCTTTCGACGGAGAGGCGGCAACGCCGGGTAACGGCGCCATGATCGGCTTCATGGCGGCATCCACGACGGAGGTCGACGCTTTCTACAATGTGGCGATCGCCAATGGCGGCAGCGATGACGGCGCGCCAGGCTCGCGTCCGCATTATGGGCCGAACTGGTATGCGGCCTATTTGCGCGATCCCGGCGGCAACAAGATCGCGGTGGTCCATAACGGGTAAGCCAGGATCGTGCGCCCGGATCAATTTTCCGCCGGAAGCTCGCGGTCGGTCATGATCCGGTCGATAAGCCCCCAGTCCAGCGCCTCCTCCGCGGTCATGAAACGGTCGCGCTCCATGGCACGCTCGAATTCGTCATAGCTGCGGCCGCAATGTTCGGCATAAAGCCTGGTCATCCGGTGCCTGGTCCGTCTGATCTCCTCGGCATGGATCAGCATGTCCGACGCCTGCCCTTGGAAACCGCCCGACGGCTGGTGGATGAGGATGCTGGCATTGGGCAGCGCCACGCGTTCGCCAGGCTGGCCTGCCATCAGCAGGAACGACCCCATCGATCGCGCCGTGCCCATGCAGAGCGTGTGCACCGGCGCACGCACGTAACGCATGGTATCGTACATGGCGAGACCACTGGTGATCACGCCGCCGGGTGAGTTGATGTAGAGCTGGATCGGTTTCTTGGGGTTTTCTGCTTCCAGAAACAGCAATTGCGCGCAAACGAGCGCGGACATGGTGTCGTTCACCTCTCCGTTCAGGAAGATGATCCGCTCGCGCAGCAGCCGTGAATAAATGTCGAAGGATCGTTCGCCTCGGCTGGACTGCTCGACGACCATGGGAACAAGCTGCATCGCTTCGCGCATGCGCGAATTCCTTTCCTTCAAACGGGATGATGTCTGGGCCGAAGTGTCAGGCGGCGAGCATCATGCGGACGCCGTCATTGTTCGCCCTTGGCGGATCGCGATGAAGCCGCCTGTCCGTCACGCCATGGACGATACTGAGCCTCGTGCCACCAATCGCATTCGGCATGATCCGGAACGTCACCTCGCTTTCGAGGAAAGGCGGCTCATGCTCACGCATGCGATAGCGTACTTCCTCGCCAGGCGAGGATGAGAGGGGCTCGGCTTCGGCGAGATCGCCCCTGGGCAGCCATTTGTCGCGAAAGGCCGGCAGGCTGATCGCACGCCAGACCTTTTCGGGCGGCGCATCAAGATCATAGTCGAACACCAGCGGGTCCGCCCGTTCCCCGCGCTTCCGGTCCCCGTCCGTCTCGCTCATCACTCCATGTCCTCCAGAACGGTTTTCAGGGCATCGACGCGCGCGGGCCAATAATCGCGATATTTCGCCAGCCATTGGGCGACCAGCGCAAGCCCGTCGGGGTCGATCCGATAGTTGACGAAACGGCCCTGCCGCTCCTCCCGCACCAGCCGCGCCCGGCGCAGCACCGACAGATGCTGAGACATCGCCGGCTGGCTGATCGCCATGCCCTGCCGGAGTGCGCTGGCGTTCATGCCACCCGCCGCCAGCTTCTGGAAAATGGCGTGGCGTGTGGGATCGGCCAGCGCCCTGAAGATCTCGGTCTCGATCATGGCAACATATAAGTACACACTTATATGATTCGCAAGCGTCCAGTTGCCTCAACCGCATGCCGCGAGATGCTTGACCGCGACACGATCGACACTTCAAGTCGCGCGATGACCGACGAACCGATCAAGGTTCCCGCCTCCTATTTCCCATCCATCGAGAAGAAATATGGCCGTCCGATCGCCGAATGGACGGCGCTGGTGCAAGGCTGTTTGCCGGCCAAGCACATGGACCTTGTCGCGATGCTCGAGCAGGATCATGGCATGGGACATGGCCATGCCAACGCGATCGTTGCCTATGTGCTGGCAAAGGAAAAGGCATAGGAGAATCCCGCCTAACCAGTCGCCCGCTCAGGCGCCCCAGATCTGGGCCAGCAGGTGCTGGAAATTGCCTGAGGATCGCCTTGACAGCGGCCCTGAAATAGTTGCGGCGCCACAACCGGCCATTTTTCCGCGCTCACAAGGCGAGACGAAGATGGTGGCGCGCAAGGCAATGAAGCTGGGACAGAGCGCCAGAAATCCCGACGATCGGTAGTGGATATCGCGCTCCGACCAGATCGTAACCCGATATTATTGCCCCAGCCGCTATCGAACGCCACGGTGGGAAAAATGGGGCGATCATGATCAAAGGCAATCCGGCAGGCGGCGGTTTTGGACGGCGTCGCGATCCGCTGATGGGTGTGCCGGCGGCCCCGCGACCATCACCATTGCCCGAAGAGCCCGATGTACGAGAGGTCGAAGCGTCCGTCACACGGATCTCATGGCTCCAGTTGGCGGGCTATATGCCCTCGCTGCTGCTGGTGATCATCACGCTGGAAGCGACGATCTCGAACACGTCTGTGATCACCCCGGTCAACGCCACATTCCTCCAGGTTATGCGCGGCATCGGGTTTGTCACGGGGATCATATTGGCGGTGCTGATCATCATCAGGCCCCATGTGCCGATGGGCATCTTCAAGAAGCTGCTCCTGTTCCTCTTGACGCCGTTCCTGATCGGGTTCGCGGCGGGCGAGGCTGCATGGCGGGTCACCGACTGGATCGAGTTCGGCTTCTCGACAGCGCCCTTCGCCGAGGCCAGCTATCCGATCACGGGCGTGAATCATGCCAGGCGCGGCCGCCGTGACTCGGTCGAGATCGACCCCTTCGATCTCAAGATCGGCACCGGCATCGCCATACCCGCCGCCCAGTTCGATGCGATTTGGCTCGATTATAGGGATTATTGCATCACGGTGCTGCAACGCCGCTCCGCATCGGGCGCGGTGCAGATCCTCAATGACGGGGTTTTTACGCTGGATGAGCCGAAACCAGCCATTCTCACCCGCTGCCGATCTCGGGAATCGAAGCGGTGAGATAGATGGAGAGCGTCCGCCACCCCATGGTCAGGTACAGCGCGCGGCCGTCCGCCGTGGCCACGAGCAGTTCGGGCGCATCCGGGTTCCGCTTCGCGTCGCGCAGCGCCGCCATGACGGCATTGCCCACACCCTTTCGGCGATGATCGGGCGCGGTCATGATCCGGTCATAGACGAATGCCCGATCCGTCTCCGCAGCATAGCCGCTGGCGACCTGCTCCCCGTCTTCGTCGTCCACCCGCACAGCGACGACCGCGCCGTCGCGTTCGATTCTGACGACATATCCCGGCGCGATCGGCCGTTCCGGCTGTTCGGCGCCGGTGGCGATCATGAAATAGGCGGGATCGTGAATCCGCCAGCGCCGTGGCAGCGCCTTGCGAAACGCCTCCGCGCTGCCGCACATCTTCAGGGCGTGGCGGGGTTCCTCGATGCTGCGCGCAAGCTCGGCAAGCCCCGGGCAGATATCCGGAAACACCCAGCGCTTGACCTCCGCCTCGGAATTGGTGTCGACACGATAGCCACCGTGATCGGCGACAGGCGCCGGCAGCCCACGCGCGACCGAACGAGCGGCCAGCCAGGCATGTAGCATCGCCGGATCGATTGCCGTGTCGCCCATGCGCTCTGCCCCCTCTCCCTCTATCGCAGGTTCATAATCCTTCCACCGCGGAATCGGACAGATTAAAAAAGGAGCGACATCATTTCGCGCGCACCAGCCCCGCAACGGTGATCGCCAGCCCACGCCGGGCCTCGGCATCGAGATTGGCGATCTTGTAGATCTGATGGGACAGCCGGCCGAGCACATAGGTATGGATGAGCATCGCAGCCTCGGCAGCGTCGGTGCCGTTGACCAGTTCCACCCTGTCATCGCGATGCAGGTCCTCGATGATCTCGCGGATGCGGTTTTCCCAGAGCTCGGTATTGGCGATCAGCGCGGCGCGCACCGCGTCGTTGGAGGCACCAATCGTCACCGCCTCCATTTCCAGCCGGCTGTCGACATAGCTGAGGCCGCGCAGCATCAGGTCGAAGATCACATCCTCCAGTTCGGCCAGCGACGATGCCGCGATCTCGCGATAGGTGTCGCCGCGCTGGCCGATCAACGCCAGCATGATCGCTTCCTTGCTCGGAAAATGCGTGTAAAGCGCGCCCTTGCTGATCCCGGCTTCCGCGCAGATGTCGTCGACAGAGGCCCCGCCGAAACCCTGTTTCTCGAACTGGCGCATCGCCGCGTCCACGATATGCTGGCGCCGCTGGCGCATCGTTTTCTCGTCGAGCTTCGGCATGGCTTCCCCGTTCGGTAGATTGCCCGGGTATAGGGAACCGACTAGTCAGTCTCAATGGCCTGTTCGCCCCCTGCCCCGTCCATCGGCGAAGCGCAATGGCCCGCCGACGCGGTGGTCCGGCTAGTGATACTCTGCACGGTGCTGGCATCGGCCTGGACTGCGCGATCGCTGTTCAATCCGCTCCAGGATCTGGCCAAAGGCGATCTGTCGCTCGACGATGTCCAGATCGGGCTGGTTCAGGGCGCCGCGATGTCGATCCCCTCCGCGCTGCTCGCGATCGGGCTCGGCCGGCTGATCGATACGCGCAACCGCATCCATATCCTGATCATGCTCGCGCTACTGACCATGCTCGGATCGTTGGCGACGGGATTCTCTACCTCGTTCGAAACCCTGTTCGCCGCACGCGCACTCGCGGGGCTGGGGCTGCTTCAGGAGACCGTGGTGATCTCGCTTGTCGCGGATCTGTTTCCGCCCGAACGGCGCGGCCGTGCCAATATCATGATCGTGATCGGCGAATATGGCGGATCGGCGCTGGGCTTCGCGCTGGCGGGCTGGCTAATGCCATTGACGGACGTGATGTGGAGCAGTGATGGCGGTTGGCGCGCTATCCAGATCGGCTTCGGCCTGCTCGGCCTGCTGGCCGCCATTCCACTGTTGTGGCTGCGCGAGCCGGCACGACACGAATGCGGTGCGGCGGCGGGCGCGGGATTTAGCGAGGGCTGGTCCACGCTGATGCGAATGGGCGCGCTGCTATGGCCGCTGCTGATCGCGCAGATCGCGATGATCGCCGCCAACAATGCGGCATCGGTCTGGTCGGTTTCCGTCTTCATCCGCGATTTCGGGCTGACGCCGGCTTCTGGCGGCAGGCTGGCCGCCGGCGCGACATTCGTGCCGCCGCTGCTGGGCGCGGCGATCGCAGGCGTGGCCGCAGACCGGCTGCGCGTGCGCGGCGGCGGAGCCATGCTTGTCGCGGTCGCGGCGGCGGCAGTGGCGATCCCGGCCGCGCTGTTTCCGCTCGCCGCGACACCCGCGCTTTCCGCCGCGCTGCTCGCGCTGCTGATGATGGCGCACGCCGCCGCCGGGCTGGGCGGCGCCACAGTGGGCGTGCTCGCCATTCCCAACGAGCTGCGCGGCCTGTGGTTCGGCATCTCCAACGCGCTGACCGCGCTGATCAGCTTTGCGCTGACGCCCGTGCTGATCGGCTGGCTGGGAGAAAGCGCGGGCGGTGCGCATGCGCTGGCGACCGTGCTGGCGACGATCCTGCTCGTCGCCAGCACGGTCGCGCTCGGCGGCTTCGCGCTGGCATGGCGGGCACTGCGCGGATGAGCGCATCCCCATATTGAATCAGAAGGCCAGGTCCACCGCCAGGCCGATGGTGCGCGGCTGCGCCGGCATTGGAGAGTGCGGACGCGCCATTGACGATCACGCCGAGCTGAATGTCCTTCCAGTCCATTTAGAAGGCCGATCATGCGTCCGCCGCCTTTGCGATCCGGCCGGATCGGTGCAGAAGCCGTCGAGATACAAGAGGGTCGGGTGAGGGCATGGCCGAGGCGTTCGTTCTGGAGGTGGAGGATCTGCGCGCCGCCGCCGCTTATGCCGCGGCATGCGCCGGCGCTGTGCTCGCGATCTTCGAACAGGCGCGGCCGGGCGATCCGCGCCCGCGCGAGGCGATCGACGCAGCGCTGGTCTTCGCTGCGGGCGGCAAACGCGTGAAGGCGTTGCGCGACACGGCCTGGGCGGCGATGCGGGCCGCGCAGGACGCAGATGGCGGCGCGCCCGAGCAGGCCGCGAGATCGGCTATGTCCGCCGCCTACGCTGCCTGGCTCCATCCGCTGCCCAGGTCCACGCAGGTCAGCCATATGCTGGGCGCGGCAGCGCATGCCGCGCGAGCGGCCGAACTGGCGGCAGGCGATCCCGATGCCGGCGCCGACCATATCGAACGCGCGGCGCTACGCGCATCCCCGGCGCTCGTTCAATTGCTGCGCCGCTATCCGGCGGCACCGCCCGGCGGCGGACGGGTTGGCGAATTGCTCCGCCTGCTGGACGGCCGGCTTCGCGAGATCCGCCCGGACGAAACGGGCTGAACCCGGAGTTGATACGGTTCGGACTGAACCGGATAAAATCCAGATATTCTTTTGTTTGCCGTGATTTCCGAGCCGGCAGGTGAGTTACCTGCCTAAAAAATCACTCTATTCCACCGCGCAACGCCAGCAGATCAGCGGACCATCCTCCTCGTCCACCCGCTCACCGCTCCGAACAAAGCCGTTGCGTTCCAGCACCGCCTGCGATGCGAGATTGTCGATGCCGGTTTCGGCGGTGAGCGCGGACACATCGGCCCTGCTCCGCGCCCAGACGACGATCTCGCCGATCGCGGCGCTCGCCAACCCACGCCGCTGGCGGCTGGGCGCGACGCCATAGCCGATATCGACGACGCCGCCTTCAGGCACCCGGGTGATCGAGCACAGCCCCGCCACCTCGCCATCCGCGACGATCAGCCAGGATGCGGGCGCGAAAGTCTGGCGGACCTGCGCGGCGACCCCGGCCAGCATCCCGATCACCACGTCGGGCGCGATCGCGCTATCGGCGAGCGCAAGGTCGCGCGGCCCACGACCGTCCAGCAATGCCGCATAATCCTCAGCAACGGCTTCAACGATCACGCATTCCTCCAGGCACCATGCCGCGACCTTCCGATGCGACCATGGCCGCCTATATCGTCGACCGAATAAGCGAAAGAGGGACAGCCGCATGCCGGCCGGGCTTTTCGCTGTCACGATACCGATCATGGATTGGTTTTCGGATGCGCGCCTCCCAGCCCCGCCAGACTCGTACACCGCAATAGCCGCCCTTCTCCAGAGCGAAGAAATAGTTGCCCATTTTTCCGGAACCATGCCGACCGGTACGCTTGACCGATAATGTCTATTGATTAGGTAGACATATCCCGAATCCAAGTCAGGCAATCAAGACCATGAAAACAAACAATAAATTCGTTCACCTCCTGTTTTTCGTATCACCCATCGCACTTGCGGTAGCCCCTGCGAACGCCAGCGGGATTGACGCCGAGAACGCAGATCCAGGCAGCGAAACCGCCGATCCGGCCGGTCAGGACAGCGGCTATACCGACATTGTCGTGACCGCGCAGAAGCGCGAGACGCGGCTTCAGGAAACCCCGGCGAGCATCCAGGCGATCACTGGATCGACGCTCGAAAACGCGGCCGTCTTTGGTCTCAACGATCTGACCAAGATCGCCCCCGGCCTCGTCGTCACCGATGCCGGCCCCGGCCAGCGCCGGGTTTCGCTACGCGGCATTCGCTCGTCGGGCGAACCGCAGGTCGCGATCTATTATGACGAGGCGCCGCTGGCCGGCGCGCCCGGCACGACCAGCGATTCCGGCGGCAACCAGGGTGATCTGCAATTGTTCGACGTCAATCGCGTGGAGGTGCTGCGCGGGCCGCAAGGTACGCTTTATGGCGCCAGTTCGATGGGCGGCACCATCCGGATCATCTATGCCAAGCCGAGCGACCGGTTCGAGGCCGGCGTCGATCTGGTCGGTTCGACCACGCGCCATGCCGGAGAGAATTACCAGGCCAATGCGATGGTCAACGTGCCGATCATCGGTGATCGGCTGGCGGTGCGGGCCGTCTATTTCAGGCGCGATAATGCCGGCTGGATCGACAACCCCGTGCTCGGCCAGGAAAAGACGAACCGCGAGGAGACCGAGGGCGTACGCCTGCTGCTGCGTGCCAAGCCGACCGATTGGCTGACACTCGATCTGGGCTTCCATTATTATAACGCGACCGGCGCCAATCCGGTCTGGGCGCCGGGGCTGGGCGAATTCGTCGGCGCGAACCGCGTCAATCTGGATTTCCACGACAAGAACCGGCTCTATACCGGCACTGCCAAGGCCGATCTCGGCTTTGCCGATCTCGTGCTGACCGGCGCATATCAGGACCGGGACAGCCTGTTCATCCGCGATCCCTATTATCTGCTGGCGGGCGCCCCCAACAACCAGACCTTCTGCCGCCGCCACTTCACCGCAGCGGTCTGCGCGACGCCGCAGGGCATCCAGGATTTCAACGCCTATGTCGCGAGCGTCACGCCGGTCGCCTATGTCTCGCCGCAGACGATGAAGAACGGCACCGCCGAAGTCCGCCTGCAATCCAAGGATGACGGTTTCCTGAGCTGGACGGTGGGCGCCTATTGGTCGCGCCGTAGTTCCTGGGTCGGATCGAACGGCGTGCTCGTCGATGCGCATGGCGACCTGCGCGAGAACGAGCCCCTGGTCTATACCCGCCAGGTACGCGATCGCCTGCGCCAGCTCGCCGGGTTCGGTGAGGTCTCGCTCCGGCCGTTCGACGGGCTCACTGTCACCGGTGGCATCCGCTATTACGACTATCAGCGTGTCGTGGCGGGAGACACCCAGAAGGGCTTCGACCTGATCAATTTCGCCGTCCAGCCCTGGACGGTGCGTGAAACCCGCGAAGACGGCCTGCTCTACAAGGCCAATATCGCCTGGCAGGCATCGCCCAGGCTGCTCGTCTATGCGCAGGCGGCCTCGGGCTTCCGTCCCGGCGGCGCCAACCAGGTCCTCGGCCTGCCCAGTTCGTTCACACCCTATGAATCGGACAAGCTCTGGACATATGAGACGGGCGCGAAGGCGACGCTGCTGAACGGCCAGTTCCTGTTCAACGTCACCGGTTACATCACCGACTGGAAGAACCTGCAGGTCAGCGGCACCAGCGGCACCTTCGCCTTCCTCACCAATGCCGGCGACGCGCGGGTGAAGGGCGTCGAGGTGGAGGCCATAGCGGTGCCGACACGCGGCCTCCAGGTTTCAGCCAATATCAACCTGCTCTCCGCCAAGCTCACGACCGACCAGATCAACGATCTCGTTATCGCCAGCGGCCGCAAGGGCGATCGCGTGCCGCAGACGCCGAACATCAGCTACACCGTCGCCGGCCAGTATGAATGGGATGTCGGGGGGCTGAAGGCGCTGGTGCGCGGCGACCTCAACTATGTGGGCCGTTCCTACGCGGATTTCCGCCCGACCTCCACCGCCTATCGCCGGCTGGGCGATTATGCCGCCGTCGGCGCACGCGCGGGCGTCGGTACCGATCAGTGGGGCGCCTATCTGTTCGTCTCCAACCTGTTCGACGTTCGCGGACGGACGACGGCGGGCAACGTGCTGGGCGGCACGATCGAGCAGATCACCACGATCTCGCCACGCACCATCGGCCTCAATGTGAAATTCGGGATCTGAGCAATCATGGCATTCGCACCGAAACTGGGCGTGGCGCTGCTGCTGGCGAGCGCCGCCGGCCCTGCGCTCGCCGACACGCCCGCCCTGCCCGACGCGGCGGCGCAGGAACGCGCGGCAACGATCCTGCCGATCGCCGCCGCCCTGGAACCGCGCCTCAATGCCGTGTCACGCGAGGTCTGGGGCCTGTCTGAAATCGGCTTCAAGGAAGTGAAGAGCAGCGCAAGGCTGCAACAGGAACTGAAGGCGGCGGGTTTCCGGATCACGCCCGGCGCCGGCGGCATGCCCACCGCCTTCATCGCGGAGGCGGGATCGGGCGGCCCCGTCATCGCGCTACTGGCCGAATATGACGCGTTGCCCGGTCTCGCCCAGGCCGCCGTGCCGCATGAAAGCCCGATCGCGGGTCAGGTCGCGGGTCAGGCCTGCGGGCATAACCTGCTGGGCGCGGCATCGGTGACGGCAGCGATCGCGATCAAGGGCTGGCTGGAAAGGAACAAGGTGCCGGGCACCATCCGGCTCTATGGCACCCCCGCCGAGGAAGGTGGCTTCTCCAAGGTCTATCTGGTCCGCGACGGCTATTTCAAGGATGTCGACCTGACCCTGACCTGGCATCCGGGCGACCGGAATGGCGCGACGCCCGGGCGTTCGCTCGCGATGATCTCCGGCAAGTTTCGCTTCCAGGGTGTGGCATCGCATGCCGCCGCCGCGCCGGAACGCGGGCGCTCCGCTCTCGACGGCGTGGAGGTGATGAACGTCGCTGCCAATTTCCTGCGCGAACATGTACCGTCGGACGCGCGCATCCAATATGTGATCGCCAATGGCGGCGGCCAGCCCAATATCGTCCCGGCCAGCGCGGAGAGCTTCTATTTCGTCCGCCATCACGATGCGGCTGTGGTCAAGGACATCTGGGGCCGTATCCAGAAGGCGGCGGAGGGCGCGGCGCTCGCGACAGGCACCAGCGTCAAGGTCGAGCTGATCTCGGGTGCATACGACACGCTCCCCAATCTGACGCTCAACCGCATCGTCCACCGCGCGCTCACGCGCGTCGGCGGCTATGCCTATACGCCGGCGGACGCGGCGTTCGCGAAACAGATCCTGACCACCTATCCCGATCGCGGGATCAGCGAGAGCGACCCTTCGGCGATCGAGCCGCTCGGTCCAGAGCGCAAGGGATCGGCATCCTCCGATGTCGGCGACGTAAGCTGGGTGACGCCGACCGCATCGCTTTCCACCGCCACCTTCGTGCGCGGCACATCACCGCATAGCTGGCAGGCGGCAGCGACCAGCGGCACCCCGATCGGCGAAAAAGGCGCGCTCGTCGCCGCCAAGACGATGGCGCTGACCGCCGCCGAGCTTTTCCTGGCGCCCGACGCGATCACGGCCGCCAGAGCCGAGTTCGAACAGCGCCGGGGGCCCGGCTTCAAATACGTCTCGCTCGCCGGTGATCGCAAGCCGGCGCTCGACTACACCGATCGATAAGGAGCTTCACAATGCACGACTTTTCACGCCGCGACCTGTCCCGCCTCGCCGGGATCGGCCTGGGCGCCAGCCTGCTGGGCGGCGCATCGCTCGCCAGTGCCGCGAAGCGCGCGCCGGCGAAGACCGGCCTCGCCCTCGATCATATCGTCTGGGCGGTGCCGGATCTGGATGCCGCCGTCCGCCAGATCACCGATCTCACCGGGATCGAGCCGGTTTCCGGTGGCAAGGCGCCGGGCCGCGAACAGCCGCATAATGCGCTGCTGAGCTTTGGCGGCGGATCCTATTTCGAGATATTCTCGCCGGCGCGCGCGGGCGGCGGTGGGCGCTGGGGCGACGCGATCGGCGACGGCAAGCCCCGGATCGTCAGCTATGCGCTGCGCGCCACGGACCGCTTCGAGAAACTGCGCGCGGCGATCACCGCGCATGGCCACAGCTTCACCGGCCCGCGCGCGATGGGCCGCGTGCGCCCCGACGGCGGCGCGGTGAATTGGGAATTGCTCAACGTGGCGGGCACGCCGTTCGACGACACCCTGCCCTTCTTCATCGACTGGCTGGCCTCCAAGCCGCATCCGTCGGAGAGCTCGCCCAAGGGCGCTACGATCGCGTCTTTCGTTGTCGCCCATCCGCAAGCGGATCAACTGGCGGAGGTGTTCCGTGGCCTGGGCATCGACACGCCCGTCGTGCGCGCGGCAAGGCACGCGATCCACCTCCAGCTCAACACGCCGGCGGGCAAGGTCTGGCTCACCTGATGCAAAACGCCGGTCGATGCGCGCCGCGCCATCGACCGGCCTGTCCTCATTCCGACCCGACGATGCCCAGCAATTCGATGGTGAAGACCAGGGTCGCGCCGCCGGGAATCGGGCCGCGCCCGATCGGGCCATAAGCCAGGTTCTGCGGGATCGCGAATTCGAATGTGTCGCCGACGCTCATCAAGGGCACACCTTCCTGCCAGCCACGGATCAAGCCCCGCAGCGGAAAGGTCGCGGGTTCACCGCGCGCGATCGAGCTGTCGAATTCGGCGCCGTCGATCAGCCGTCCGGCATAATGGATCGTCACCACGTCGGCGACGGTCGGGCGCGGGCCCGATCCGTCACCCTTCACCCGGCGATAGCGGATGCCGCTCGCCGTCGCCCGCCAGCCTTCCAATGCCGGCAAGGTCAGCAGATAAAGCATCTGTCGGTTGTGATAGGCAGCATCCTGGCTCGGCCCCGCGGGCTGAGCAGGTTGCGCGGCCACCGGCGCGGCGCAGGCCAGCAAAATTGCCACCACCGGCGCGATCCGTGCGAAACCCATCATAACCTCCCTTTTTTGCCGTCGCGCCGCGCCGAGCCGACATCGAACATGATGCGCGAACGCGCGAAGTCCGCACATGACGCGTGCGGGCGTTGGTGGCCGGTAGGCTGTCGGCACGTGATAGGCAATGACAGTTCATTGAACCTGAAACCCGCCGAATTGGACGATGGTGCATATTCGAACTATCGTCACGCAATGATCATGCAGATCGGCGATACGAACGGGCTTGGTTTCGAGATCGCGCTCGAAGCGGCACCGAACGGTCCATTCCGTGAAATCCGCTTGACACTCCATCTGGCCGGCAAGTCGATTCCCTACGACAACGACTTTGCCTATGCCGACGATGTGGCGTTCGTTCTGCTCGATCGCGCGCGTCCGGATACCAGGCTGATCGCAAGTATCGCGACATGTGACCGAAGGGCACTGACCGAAGATATACTGGACATCATCTGCAATCGCCCCGACATCTGCGAGATCGAAATCGCAGGCAGATCTTATATCCCCGCCGATTTCCATATCGACTTGATCGTGCCGATCTTTGCCTGCCTATTCGAAGGATTCACGGACGAATATCTGTGCGTTCTACACAACGACGACCGCTACCAGGAACTGATATTCCCAAGAGGGCACGTCGCCGCGATGATCAAGGCCGCGCTAATCCAACCGCGAGATACGCGACAGGAACGAGCGGCGCATGCCATGTTCGGCGACGGAGCGGAGCATCCTGCGTTCGGCATCCGTCAATCCCGACGTATCCGCCGCACCGTCTTCACCGTGAAGCGGCGAATAATTGCAAGAAGGCCCATAGCCAAGATTGACCGCCGGCGCGTATCCACACGATATTCGAGCATATTCAAGACCCACTCGGGAATAGCCTCGGGTCTCGATCACCCTGATAGCATGGCAGAGTCCAGAACCGAGGATGCCCATGCCGAAACGATTCCCAATTGCGCTCATTGCCGCCGCCATGCTCATCTCCGTCGTGCCCTTGCCCGCCTGCGCCGAGCCGGCGTCCGATCTCCCGGAAGCGCTGCGACAATGCGCCATCGGCCATGCGCTCGGCCTGGCGGCGAAGCAGGTGGGCGACAGCCCCGAACGCATCGCCGAGACGGCGCTCCAGCTCTGCTACCAGGAGAATATGGAAGCCCAGAACGCCTTCCGCGCAGAACGGATGCGTCAGGACCCGCCGATTGATGCAGATGAACTGGTGGCTCAATGGGATGTGCGCCGCGTCGCATTACGCGCTTCGCTGGTGGCCGCCATCAAGGCTTGTCGCACCGCTTCGGCGGATCCCGGACGATGCGCGCCGTCCTGACAGCACACGCCGTTTTTCAGCCGCTCGCGGTCAGATTATCCAGTGCGGCGCGTCCGGATATCCCAGCGGCCAGGCGCCGAGAAATTCGAACGCGAACGCCAGCAGGACGGCGATGCGCGGTTTCAGCGCACCTCCGTATACACATATTCATGCTGACTATCCCGCACGGTGAGCGTGCGTGCGCCATCCTTGGTGCCGATCACCGCGTCTACGCCGATCGCGCCGCCGCCGGCCGAGACAATCGAGACTGTGCCGTCGGCATTCTTGCGTGTCGCCACCGGCCCTTCGATGAAGCCCGCCTTCATCCATTTCGTGCCGCCCCGATCGCTGAAGGCGATCTTGCCGTCGATCTGGCTGCGATAGTTCGCGGCGAGCCCCGCCAGCACCGCGGGATCGCCGGGCACGGTCAGCTTCGCACGCCGCGCCTGGGCCTGGGCCTTGATGCGCGCGGCGACGGAAGCGACGTCGCCCGCCGCCTCGGGCTCGCCGTCATAGACCACTTCGAGCAGGCGACGGAGGAACGGAGCGATCATCGAGGCGCCAGGATCGGCATTGGTCAGGATGACCGCACCGATCCCCGCATCCGGCAGCACGAAAAAGCTGCTGTGATAGCCCTGCAACGTGCCGCCATGGGTGACGACGGTCACGCCGGAGACGATGCGCTCCATCAGTCCCATGCCGTACCAGCCATTCTCGCCGATCGACACGCCATGCTTGCGGCGTTCGAGCAGGTTGGCCTCGCTCACGATCCGCTTGCCATCGGGCGTCAACCCCTTGGACAGTTCAAGCTGTGCATAACGGGCCATGTCCGCGGCGCTCGACCAGGCGCCACCCGCAGGGCGATGGGGCACGATCAGGTGATTGAAGGTGTTGGGAATCTCGACCATCCGGCCGTCGACATCCAGGCCATGGGGCCGCGCCCAGTCACCCTTTTCAGCAGCGGCATTGTCGAAGGTCGTATCGCGCATGCCGAGCGGGCCGAAGATGCGCGTCTGCATCGCCTTGTCGAAGGCCGCGCCCAGCTCCATCTTCGGATAAGCGAGACTGCCGCCCAGATAACCGGCGGCCGACGCCATCAGATTATTATACTGGAAAAGCTCGCCGAACTTGCTGGTCGGCTGGGTCTCGGCGAGCTGCCGGAACGTATCCGATGCGGGGGCGCCGGCATCGGCCAGGATGAATGCGTAATCCTTGCGCGGCAGGCCGGTGCAGGCACACACCAGATGGCGGACGAACACCGACTTGGTCACTTCATCGCTGCCCAGGCGGAACGACGGATAGAGATCGGTGACATGCTGGTCCCAACGCAGCTTGCCTTCGTCGGCGAGGACCGAAAGCAGCAACGTCGCCATGCCCTTGGTGTTCGATGCGACCATGAACTTGGTGTGCGCATCCACCGGCTCGGTCGAGCCCAGTTGCCGCACGCCGACGCCGCCCTCCCAGACGACCTTGCCCTGATCGATCAGCGCGATACCGACGCCGGGCACTTCAAGCTGCTTCGCAGATGCCGCGACGAAATCGCGCAGCGCCTGGATACGATCGGGCGTCAGCCGATGCGCCGTTTTTCCGGCGAAACTCTCCGGCGCATAGCCGGCGGGTCGCAGGCTGGCCTGAACGATCGACAGGGCGGCGGAACGCTTGTTCGCCGTCGATTCCGCACCGTCCGAGATCATCACGGTCCACGCCGTGCCCTTGCGCAATGCCAGCGCCGAGGCGACGGCGCGTTCGCTGGGTGAAGTTTCGTAGGAAATGCCGACGCGCTCGTCCCAGCCATCGCCGCGCGCGACCGGACTCACCAGTCGGACCGCGCGCGCCACTTCCGGCTTGTAAAGCGACCATGCCCTGGTGACAGCCGCCTGCGCATCCGCCGCGCTCCCGACTTCGACCACGGCGATATTCAAATTGGCTTCGGGCGCGGAGAGGACCGTCACCGGCCCCTTCACCGTCGCGACCCAGTCGCGCGGTTGCGTGTAGCTCATCCCGGACGCTGTCTTGCTCGGCGTATCCGATCCGGCGGGTGCCTGGGCGAGCAAGGGCATGGGCAGGCACATCAGTGCCAAAGCGAGCGCGAATTTCACGGCGAACCTCTCAATCGATCGTTGAAACCGACCACAACGCCAAGGCTAGGCCGAGTCGAAACTCACCCACCCACCAAATATGGCCTGATAGGAAATAATCGTCTTAATCAGAGAAATGTCAATGCGCGTCGGCGGGACGCGGACATGAGAAGGCCGGCGGAGCGGCCGTGCCGAAGCACGTCCGCCGCCACCGGCGTTCTCCATTGTCGATCGTCAGAAGTTCGCGCGAACGCCGACGTAGAATTTGCGGCCGATCACGTCGTAGATCGACGCGTTGGTCGCGGAGTTGGAGATGAAGTCGACCGGTGCGATCGGCGGCTTGCGATCGAACAGATTGTCGACGCCGGCATAGATTTCGGCGTTCTTGCCGACCAGGCCGTCCAGCTTGTACTTCACCGACATGTCGACATAGACGACCGCGCCGATGTTGTTGTCTTCCTTGGACAGGTCTTCGGGACCGAAGGTCACGTCGTAAACACCGCCATTGATGTAGCGCGCCTGCAGGAAGGTGCCCCAGCGATCGGTCTCGTAATTGGCCGAGAGCGTCGCCTTGAAATCGGGCATGCCGCCAGCGTTGCGCCCGCCCACTTCGCCCGCCACGTCAAGCGGCACGCCACCCGAGGGTGCGATCTTCTTGTGGATCAGATAGCTGGCGACGGCGCCCAGGTTCAGCCTGCCGGCACCCAGTTCCATGCCATAACGCGCCTCGAAATCCAGGCCCTGCAGCTTGTAGGTGCCCAGGTTCAGGTTCTGCTGCTTCACTTCCTCCAGCGTCTGGCCTGGGCCGAAGGTGATCAGCGAGCAGATATCCTGTTCGCCGGCATAGCAGCGATTGACGATATCCTGCGGCGCCAGCGAACCGATCGCGCCCTTCAGATTGATATCCCACCAGTCGAGCGAGGCGCGGAAGCTGCCCGCCGTCAGCACGGCGCCGAACGTCTTGGTCAGCGCGCGTTCTTCCTTCAGGTTGGGATTTCCCGCCAGCGGCACCTTGACGAGCGAGGTGCTGGTGCCACCCACGAACGGGTTGCTGAGGTTGGTGAACAGCAGCACCGTCTCCACGAAGGATTCACCGATGCTGGGCGCGCGGATGTCGCGCGAGATCGTGCCACGGAAGCGCAGGAAGCTTACCGGCTCGAACGTCAGACCGGCCTTCCACGTCACCACATTGCCCATCGTCGAATAATGGGTGTAGCGCGCGGCGCCGTTGAAATCGAGCTTCTGCGCGCCGTCGAGCAGCGGCACCGCGATTTCGGCGAAGCCTTCGGTCACGTCATACTTGCCGTCGAGCGGCTGCGCGTTGACGATCAGGAACTCCTCGTTCGCGTTGGGCGCGTTGACGGTGCGGTGCAGCTTCTGGCTGCGATGCTCGCCGCCCACGGTCGCAAGGATCGGCCCTGCCCAGCCGTTGAACAGCTCGCCGCCGATTTCAGCCGCGAACACCGATTGCTCGATGCGTGTGTTGGAGATGCCGGTTTCGGTGATGTAATCGATCGCCGCCTGGCTGGGCGAACCCTTGCCAAACAGGTTGATCGGCACGCAGGCCGGGTCATTGTCCGTCGGATCGGCATTCACGTTGACGCGGCACGAGATCGTGTTGCCCACCTTCACCGCATCCGCCGCGCGGATCAGGTTGTTCACGATCATGTTGTTATATTGCTTGTTGCTGAAATCGGTGCGGCCATACTGGCCGGAGACTTCCCAGTTCCATTTCGAACCGATGCTGCCCTTCAGCCCGCCGACGAAGCGCATGCTCTCGGTCAGCGAAGCGGAGGTGATCGGCGGGAATTCCTCGAAAGTGCGGAACAGCACCACCGGCGCGCCCATCGCCGCGACATTGGCGGGCAGATAGGGATTGTCGGGCGTGATCGTCACATCGCCGAAGGTGAAGGCGTTGACGAGCGCGCCGCGCGACTTGGAACGCGCGAAGCTCGCCTCCGCGAACAGGTTCACGCCGTCGGCCACGTCGTAATTGACCGCGCCGAGCACGTTGAAGCGCTGCGTGGGCACCACCAGCGCGGTCTGGTCCGCCAGCCGCGATCCGCTGCCGCCGATCATCAGCGATCCGCCGATATCGCCCAGCGCGCGCGGACGCGCCGTGCCATCGGGGAAGAATTCCAGATTGTCGTTGGGCAGGCCCAGGCCGATCGTCACGCCATTGGGGCTGCCCAGATAGAGCACCGCATTGTCGCGGAACACATAAGCGGGCTTGCCGTCATTGGGGCCGGTATCGGCGGCGTTGGTGACGATCGCCGGGCTGCGGCGCTGCCATTTGCGCGCGGACGCCTTGGGAATGCCTTTGTTGTCGTCATAATCGGCGGCGAGCAGGAAGTGCCCGCGGCCGCCGGCGAACGCGCCGCCCCATGCGGCGGAGAGGCGCAGATTGTCGGCATCGCCCTTGTCGGAAATGCCATATTGCGCATTGAGCTTCAGTCCTTCCAGCCGCTCGTCATAGATCAGGTTGATCACGCCGGAGACTGCGTCCGAACCGTAAGCGGCCGATGCGCCGCCGGTCACCACATCGACGCGCTGGATCGCGAGCGAGGGAACGACGTTCAGATCGACATTCTCGAATTCGTCGAAGGGCGTGGCGCGGCGGCCGTTGATCAGCACCAGGTTGCGATTGGTGCCCAGGCCACGCAGGTCGACCACGTTCACGCCGTTCTGGCGGCTGTTCAGGTTGGTCGAAGCCGGGGTGAGCGTGCCTGTGAAGGCCGGGATTTCGTTCAGCACATTGGCGATGTTGGTCGTGCCGCGCTGGTCGATCAGTTCGGTGCCGATCGCGAGGACGGGCGTGGGCGCCTCGAAATTGCCCTTGATGCGCGATCCGGTGATCGTGATCAGGCCTTCATCCTCGGCCGCGTCAACGCCGTCGGGGGCATCAGCCGCTTGGGCCGGCGATTGGTCCGCAGGGGCCGTCTGCGCAAGGGCGGGAACCGCCATCACCCAGAGTGCGACACCAGCCAAGCTCTTCAAATTACGCGTGAAAGACATGGTAATCCCCTCTTTGCCCCGGCGCGTTCATTCGCATTGTCGGGGCGCCGATGCGTGCGATAGTACATTTATAATCGGGATTAAAGCAGCCTTATTTGAAATTTTGGCAGCATTAATTTCCGATCCGGCCCTTTTAGAGCTGATTCCGGATGTCGCCGCTCATGCCCTTTAGCTCCGAGTTTCCATTGCCACTTTATGATTACATCTGTAGTCAAACATCGCAGATGCGCTGATGGATGCGGAAATAATGGCAGATGCAACGCTTTCGACACGCCGAGATGCCCTGCTGGGGCTAGGGGCCCTATCGACCAGCCTCACCTTCAGCCCGGCAACGGCGTGGACGGGCATCGTCACCGCCCGCCCTGCGCCGGGAGATGATTTCTACCTTCATGTCAACGCTGCGGCGATCGATGCCATGGTCATTCCGCCGGGCAAATGGGACCTGGGCCAGTTCGATGCATTAAGCGCACGGGTCGCGGAACAGATTGCGGCGCTTGTCAGGGCGGCCGCGCAACATGCGGCGCCCAGATCGCCGGAAGAAGAACGGGTGGTCACCGTCTGGCGCTCACTGCTCGACGAAGCCGGGATCGAGCGTGGCAGCCTGCAAGCGCTGCGTAAAAGCCTCGCTCCGATCCTTGCAGCGCCCACGCACGATGCGCTTGCCGTGCTGATGGCCGATCCACGCTCACCCTCGCCGTTCGCCTTCAACGTCTTCCCCGCACAGGGCGAGTGGATCGCTCATCTGGACACGCAGAATCACGAACAGCCCTTCCTGGGGCTGCCGGCCTCGGCCTATTCCTCCATGGATGCGCCTTCGATCGCCATGCGCCATGCCTATGCCGGCGGTATCGCGACCTTGCTCAAGCTCGCCGGCGTCGAAGACGGGGCAAAGCGCGCAGCGGACATATTGACGATCGAGACGGGGTTGGTCGCGCGGCAATGGCCGCTGGAGCGGCTGCGCGATCGCCGCGCCAACCTGCATATCATGACGGTTGCGGAGCTTGAGACGTTCGCCCCCGGCCTGCCATGGCGCGCGATGCTGCGTGCGCGCGGACTGGAAGGGATCGCACGCCTGAATCTCGGCACCGACGGTGCAGTAGCGGCCATGTCACGGTTCTTCGCTGAAACGCCGCTGGACGGATGGCGCAGTTGGCTGGCGTTCAGCCGGATCCGCAACGCCGCCGCGGTGCTGCCAGCATCGATCCGCGCGGCGCAGCACCGGCTCTCCCTGATACCGAGCGGACGCGAGCCGCCGACGCCCGCACGCGAGACCGAAGCGATCCGCTTCCTGACGCGCCGCATGCCTATGGAGTTGGGTCGACTCTATGTGGAGGCGCATGTCGCGGAACGAACGCGCGGCGAAATGACCGCCATGCTCGGCTATCTCAAACGCGCGATGAGAGAAAGACTGCGCGCGGCAAGCTGGCTGGATACCGGATCGAAGACCGAAGCCCTGGCCAAGCTTGACGCGATGGGGCTCAAAGCCGGCTATCCCCGAACATGGCCCGGCTGGGACGGCCCCGCGCTCAGCAACGGGGATGCGGTTGGAAATCTCGACACATTATTGCGACACGGCTGGACACAGCAACTGACGCGCCTGACCAGCGGTGGCGACGAAGCCTGGTACCAGGCCCCGCAATTCGTCAACGCCAGCTATAGCGTATTGCTCAACACGATCGAGGTTCCGGCCGCAATCCTTCAGCCCCCCTTCTTCGACGCCGATCGCCATCCCGCCGCCAATTTCGGCGCGATCGGCGCGATCGTCGGCCATGAGATGGGGCACGGGTTCGATGATCAGGGCCTGCTCTACGACAGCAAGGGGATGCTGCGCGACTGGATGTCGCCGGCGGCGCAGGCCGCATTCGCGGAACGCGCCGAACGACTGGTCGACCAATATGAGGGATTCGCACCACTGCCCGGCCTGAAGCTCGACGGGCGCCGCACATTGGGCGAGAATATCGCGGACCTGTCGGGGGTATCGCTGGCGCTCCGCGCCTGGCAGCTTTATCGCGCGGATCACCCCGGCAGCGCCCCCGACGAGCGGGCGGCGCTGCGCACCTTCTTCACGAACTGGGCGAAAACCTGGTGCTACAAGGCGCCCGACGATGCGATCCGTCATATCGTCGCCAACAGCTATCATGTGCCTGCCCCCTACCGCGTGAACGGCGTGGTGCGCAATCTGGACGCCTGGTACGACGCATTCGCCATCGGCCCGGGCGATGCGCTTTTTCTTCCGCCAAACGAGCGCGTCCGGCTCTGGTGAGCGGGCGCGTTCACACTTCTAAAAGTTCAGGCTGTGCTCGTTGAGTTTGCCATGCGTGAAGATGGCGTTGAGCAGCCGGTCCTCGCACGCGGTGATCATCATTACCGCATGGCGGCGGATTTCATCGGTCTGGTTCTCCTTCACCAGATCGAGCAGGCTCCGATGCTGTTCCCAGGGAAAGGGCATGGATCCGGTGAGCTTGATGTAGATCCAGTAGATCCGCATCGTGGTTTCCTCGAGCTGCCGGATCCAGCTTATAAGCAGCGGATACTGTGTCTGCTGTGCGATGTAGACGTTGAAATCGCGATTGGCCTTCAGGATCCGCAATGCGTCCGCATCGGTGGTGATCGGTCCGTCGTGGAAGATCGCGTCATTCTTGCGCTTGAACTCAGCTTCTTCGATCTGGGGCGAGATCATCGAGAGAATGCTGGGCTCCACCATCTTCCGGATCGTGAAATTCTCCTTCACATCCTTCAGCGTCAGTGATCCGATGCGCGTGATCCTTGGCGAAGGCGAGACCATGAATTGCTGCGCGGTCATCTGCTCCATCGCGTTGCGCGCGGCGGTGCGGCTGATATCGAACATGCGCGTCAGGATATTCTCGGACACTTTCTGGCCGGGCGGAAGGCGCTGCGTCACGATCGCGTCCATGATCCGGTCGTAGACCTCGAGCGTATCCCTCTCGGCCAGCCCCTCACTTTCGCTCGTCATCCTGATCCCGCCTCCCCGTTCAGACACTACAGTCACGAATGGACAAATCAAATGCGGTCGCTTCGACCGGAAACCGGGACCAAAGGGGATCGTCGCGGTTGCCCGCGTCCCACGCCAAGCGCTAATCTGGCAGACGACATCCGCGGAGACCGATCGCGAAGGAGAAGGACATGTCGAAACTCGCCACGACAATCGTCGCGATCGCGCTGACCGCCGCCCTGCCAGCGTGCGACAAGGCACACGCACCCGCGACCACCGACAATTCAACCGAAGCCGGTACGAACAGCACGAATGTCACGGAAACATCAGACGACGCGGCCGCGACAACAGGCGAAATGCCGGCGACAATCACCGCGACCTATGATTGCAAGCCGGCGATGACGGTTTCGGTTGTCTACGACAATGGCGACGCGGAAACGCCCAAGGCGCGCGTATCGATTGACGGTGCCAGCTACGACATGACGATAGCGCGCTCTGCATCAGGCGCGCGCTACGTCACGGAAAAGGGCCGTGCGCCGGGCAAGACGCTGATATGGTGGAACAAGGGCAATGACGGCACGCTTTTCGAAGGAAAGGCTGGCGCGCCAGAAACCGCCGCCGAAACCATGATCGCGACCTGCACCGGCAAGGGCTGACAGTCGATAAGCTGAAGGCGCAGCGCTACAATATTGCAACGCGAAATGCGCCGGCCTACCTGTCATATGGGCTGCAATTGGCTGGAAGGAACAAGAAACATAATGAACGACCAGACGTCGGTGCTGAGCGAATGTCTGAAAAGGTTGCGCGCCCGTCGAGGATGGTCGATCGCGGAGACCGCGCGCCGCGCCGGCCTGTCCGCGTCGATGCTGTGGAAAGTCGAGAACGGCCAGACGACACTAACGCACCGAAAGCTCATGCAGCTTGCCGAGGGGCTGGCGGTACCGATCAGCGACCTCTTCACCCCCGTCGAACCGCAGATCAGCAAGAACGGACGGCGCGTCGTCAATCGCCGGGGCGCTGCGCCCACCGTCGATTTCGGCGGCAATCTCCATCATTTCCTGGCGACCGAGATCGCTAACAAACATTATTACCCTTGTCTGGTCGAAGTGAACGCCAAGGGCGACGGCTCCGATGCCGAGAAACATGGCGGCGAGGAATTCGTCTTCGTGATCGACGGCAAGGTCGAGATGCATTGCGAAGGCTATGAGCCCGTCGTGCTCGCGGCCGGCGACAGCGCCTATTTCGACGCCGCGCTCAAGCATCGCTACATCAGCCATGATGGACCGGCGCGCTTGCTGTGCATCTATTCCCATCTCGAACCGGCGCAGCACGAACATGCCGTCGGCACCGAAGCGCATTCGCGCGCGATGCGCGTGCTGCAGGGCGATCCCGTCGTCATGGAACTTTCCCGCACCGCGCTGGCGCCACGGCCTGTGCCGTCCCGGCCGGCAAGGCGCTGACAGGTCCGACTTTACGGATTGCGATTCCGGCCATTTTTCCCTCATCAGGATTATGATTTTTAATATATGAAATAATCGTGATTGAACGTCCCGATCAGGTGTGTCACACATCTATAACACCAGGTGACACCGCGCGGGCGACTCGTGCGATGTCGCGCGCCGGACAGTTTCCGCATCCGGCGGAGGCGTTTCCGGCCGTGGCGCCGGATGGTCCGGATCACCGGGCACATTGGGAATGGGGAGGAGTTTTTGATGAGAAGAGGTTTGATCCTGGGAGGGTTGCTGGCGGCCGCCGTCGCGGCATGGCCGGCCGTCTCGCAGCAGACGGTGCCGGCCGTGGCGCCGACGCCCAGCGCGGCCGCGCCAGCCCTGAGCGCGCCGGCGGCGACCGCGCCGGCTTCGCCGGTCCAGCTCCCCACGGGCACGCCTGAGCTGACCGCCGCCGACGTCGGCGCCTGGCTCGACGGCAATATCCCGGCCGCGCTCAAGCAGGGCAAGATCGCGGGCGCGACCGTCGTCGTCGTCAAGGACGGGCAGATCATCGCCAAGAAAGGCTATGGTTATGCCGACATGGCGACCAAGAAGCCGATGGATCCCGATCGCACGACCATGCGCATCGGATCGACATCCAAGCTCTTCACCTGGACGGCGGTGATGCAGCTTGTCGAACAGGGCAAGATCGATCTGAACGCCGACGTCAACAAGTATCTGGACTTCAAGATCACCCCGCGCGGCAACCGCGCGATCACGATGAACGACCTGATGACGCATCGCGGCGGCTTCGAGGAAGGGCTGAAGGACGTTCTGGAGACCGATCCCAAGCGGCTCAAGACCAACGAGGCCTATCTCAAGGAGAACCAGCGCCCGATGCTCTTCCCCGCCGGGGAAGTGCCGGCCTATTCCAACTATGGCACCTCGCTCGCCGGCTATATCGTCCAGCGCGTATCGGGCATGCCGTTCGACGATTATGTCGAGCGCAATATCCTGGGCCCGCTCCAGATGGCGCATACCAGCTTCCGCCAGCCGCTGCCCGCCAGTCTCGCGGGTGACGCGTCCAAGGGCTATACGCAGAGCAACCGCGCGCCCGACAAGTTCGAGCTCATCACCACCGCGCCCGCCGGCAGCGTGAGCGCGACTGGTGCGGACATGGCCAATTTCATGATCGCGCATCTGCAGAATGGCCGTTTCGGCGACACGCAGATCCTGAAGCCAGAAACCGCGCAGTTGATGCATACGTCCACGATCAAGCTGCCCGATGGTTTCGACACCATGGCGCACGGCTTTTTCCGCGGCCATCGCAACGGCCAGCTCTTCATCGGCCATGGCGGCGACACCATCGTCTTCCACACCGACATGAACCTGCTGCCCGAAAAGAATGTCGGCATCTTCGTCAGCTTCAACAGCCGCGGCGAGAATGGCGCGGTCTATGGCGCGCGCGAGCGCCTGTTCGACATGTTCATGGATCGCTACTATCCGGCGTCCGAGCAAAAGGATCCGCCCGCCATCGCCTCCGCCGCCAAGGATGCGCAGACGCTGGCCGGGCGTTACGAAAGCTCACGCCGCGTGGAATCAGGCTTTATCAGCCTGTTCTACCTGATCCAGCAGGACCAGGTGACCGCCAACGAAGACGGCACGATCAGCCTGGCGTCGGTCGAGGACAAGAAGTTCCGCGAAGTCGCTCCCAATTTGTGGCGCGAGATCGGCGGCACCCGCCAATTGCTGGTGAGCCAGACCGGCGGGCGGCTGACGATCGCCGACAGCACCAACCCGACATCGGTGATGCAGAAGGCGCCGTTCCTGCGCAACGCCATGCTCAACACCATGATCATCGTACTGTCGCTGCTGACACTTCTGGCGACGCTGATCCTGTGGCCGGTCGCCGCCTGGCTGCGCCGCAAGCACCAGTTGCCCGCCACCGTAACCGGCCGGCCTGCGCTGGCGCAACGGCTGACGCGCGTGGCGGCGGGCGCCGACCTCGCCTATCTCGCCTGCTGGTACACGGTGCTGTCGCCGCTGCTCGAAACCCGGCTCGACGTCTATAATAGCGGGCTCGACGGCTGGCTGCGCACGCTCCAGTTCGCGGGCATCGTGCCGATCGCCGGCGCCGCGATCGGACTGTGGAACCTGTGGCTCACCGCGCGTTCCGATCGCGGTTGGGGCGACAAAACCCGCGCCGTCCTCGTCGCCGCAGCGCTGCTCGGTTTCCTGTGGTTCGCCACGATGGGCGGGCTGATCAGCTTCAACACCAACTATTGACGAGACACCCGCGGGGGCGGGCAATGCCCCGTCGATCGTTCCGGCGCACAGCCGGGCGATCGGCGGGGCGATTTCTTTCAGGGCATGCCGCGTCGATCGCCTCCATTCTGGAGCAATTTCCGGTTTCGGCACCGATCCGGACTGCCTATCCGGCCCCTGCCCTTTTCCAAGGGCCTGTGCAGTTGCGTACGCGTTCCCGGGCGCGTGAGAGAAAGTTGGACAGCCTCTCTCCGCGTCTCCGCGCTTCCGCCGAACCGGATGGTTCACGCGGAGGGTCGCTACCCGTCATCCCAGATTTACCTTTGCTTTCAGGCCATGTGCTTGCAGGTTGCGGCGCGAGCGACGCCGCGTCGTCGCTGGAGGAATGAAGGCGGGAGGGGGAATGCCGGTTCACGTCATTTCGGTCGGCGTGCTGGCGGCGGTGTTCGCCGTCGCCACGCTGCGCCCGATCAACATGGGGCTGCTGGCGCTGGCCGCCGCCTTCGCGGTGGGCGGGCTGCTCGCCGATGCGTCGGCCAAGGATGTGCTGGCGGGCTTTCCGGCGGACCTGTTCGTCACCCTGGTCGGCATCACCTTCCTGTTCGCGATCGCCGAGCGCAACGGCGCGATCGACTGGATGGTGCATGCGCTGGCGCGGCTGACCGGCGAGCGCGCGGTGATGATGCCCTGGGTGGTGTTCGCCGCCGCCGCCGCGCTCACCGCCTTCGGCGCATTGGGGCCCGCCGCGGTCGCCATCGTCGCGCCGGTCGCGCTGCGCTTCGCCGCGCGCCACCGGATCAGTCCGCTGATGATGGGGCTGATGGTCATCCATGGCGCGCAGGCGGGCGCCTTTTCGCCGACATCCATCTATGGCGGCATCACCAACGGCGTCGTTGCGCAAGCCGGCATCGATCCGGCGCCGACCGCCCTGTTCCTCGCCAGCTTCGCCTTCAACGCCGCCGTCGCGATCGCGGTGTTTCTCGTGCTCGGCGGATACCGGCTGCTGCGCGATCCGCCCGAGCCGCTGGAGGCGGACGCGCATGAAACCGCCGATCCGACGGGCGCGATGCGCCGCGAACGCGTGCTCACGCTGGTCGTGCTGGCGATCGTCGCGGTGATCGCGATCGGCTTCGACGCCAGTATCGGCGTGCTCGCCATGGGCGCCGCCGCCTTGCTCGCGATCGCGGCGCCGCACTCGCAAAAGGGCGCGGTGGACCGGGTCGCCTGGTCCACCGTGCTGCTGATCTGCGGCGTCGTCACCTATGTCGCGCTGCTCCAGAAACTCGGCACGGTGACGGTGGCGGGCGATGCGATCGCGGCGATCGGCATGCCGCTGATCGGCGCGCTGCTGCTCTGCTATCTGGGCGGCGTCGTCTCCGCCTTCGCCTCCTCCACGGCGCTGCTCGGCATCGTCGTGCCGCTCGCCCTGCCCTTTCTCGCCGCCAGCCAGATGAATCCGATCGGCACCGTCATCGCGATCGCGATCTCGACCACGATCGTCGATACCTCGCCCTTCTCCACCAACGGCGCGCTCGTCGTCGCCAATGCGACGCCCGAACGCCGCGACGGGCTGTTCCGGCAATTGCTGCTCTACAGCGCGGCGATCACGCTGGCCGGACCATTGCTTGCCTGGGCGATCTTCGTTCTGCCGTCATAGGGGAGGCGCCTGCGCGCAACATATCGCCGTTCGGACGGAGCCTGTCGAAGTCCCGTTCTTCTTCGGCAGTGTGCTGAAGAAAGGGCAAAACTTCGACAGGCTCAGTCCGAACGGAATTTCGGGATTTGCGGACCATGAACCGCTCATGCGAAACGCCGCGCACCCGCAACACACAGCACGACGATCACGGTCGATGCGATCATCGTCCAGCCGACCGGCTCGCGCAGCAGCAGCGCCGCCAGCACGAGGCCAAAAAAGGGCTGGAGAAGCTGGAGCTGGCCGACGCCCGCGATGCCGCCCAGCGCCAGGCCGCGATACCAGAAGATGAAGCCGACCAGCATCGAGAAGACCGAGACATAGCCGAGCCCCAGCCAGGCCGGTGCGCCGACATCCGCGAAACCCGCCGGCGCGGTGACGAGCGCGAGGATCGCCATCGGCGGCAGCGCCAGCAGCAGCGCCCAACTGATCACCTGCCATCCGCCCAGCCGGCGTGAGAGCACGCCGCCTTCGGCATAGCCCAGCCCACACAGCAGGATCGCCGCGATCATCAGCAGGTCTCCGACCATGGAGCCGCCATCGCTGCGATACAGCGCGAACCCCGCCACCGCCGCCGCGCCGATCGTCGAGAACAGCCAGAAGGCGGGCCTGGGCCGCTCGCCCCCGCGCAGCACGCCGAAGATCGCGGTGGAGAGCGGCAACAGGCCGACGAACACGATCGAATGCGCCGCGTTGATATGCTGGAGCGCCAGCGCGGTCAGCAGCGGAAAGCCCAGCACGACACCGACCGAGACGATGGCGAGCGGCACGATATCGGCATGGGACGGCCGGGCCTGACGCAGCCCGAACAGGAAGGCCGCGCCGAGCAGCGCCGCGATCGCCGCGCGCGCGGAGGTGAGGAACAGGGGCGAGAAATCCGCCACCGCGACACGCGTCGCCGGCAGCGATCCGCTGAAGATGATGACGCCGAGCAATCCGCTGCCCCAGCCGGCCGTGTTACGTTCCATAATCCCTCGCTTTCGGAACGCTGGCGGCTAACCGATCGCGGGTGGCATAGACAGAAACAATGCAGTACAAAATGAACAAACTGTATGGATACTTCTGCCCATACGGATTCGAGAATGATCGATGGACACCCAGCCGCCGACGCGCACGGAAGCCCTGATGAACACGGTGCGCGCGAAGCTCGCCAGCCGCGCGCTGGGCGCGGGCGACAGGCTGCCGTCGGTGCGCCGCTTCGCCGAGACGATGCGCGTCTCCCCCTCCACCGTCGTCGAGGCCTATGACCGGCTGGCGGCCGAGGGGCTGATTCACGCCCGGCGCGGATCGGGCTTCTATGTGACGGGATCGCACCTGCCGCCGATGGCGCTGGGCGAGATGGGGGAACGACGCGACCGCGACATCGATCCGCTCTGGGTGTCGCGGGAATCGCTCGATGCCGATCCGTCGGCTCTGAAGCCCGGCTGCGGCTGGCTGCCGGCGGACTGGATGCCGCAGGCGCCGATGCGCCGCGCCCTGCGCGCGCTTGCCCGTGTCGAGGACAATATCCTCTCCGATTACGGCAGCACGCGCGGATCGGCGGCGCTGCGCCGGCTGCTGCTCGGGCGCTTCGCCGAACAGGGGATCGAGGCCGATTCCGCCCAGTTGATGCTGACCGGATCGGGCACCCAGGCGATCGACCTGATCTGCCGTTTCCTGCTACGCCCCGGCGATACCGTGCTGGTGGACGATCCCTGCTATTTCAATTTCCAGGCGCTGCTGCGCGCGCACCAAGCCCGGATCGTCGGCATTCCCTACACCCCGATGGGGCCGGACGTGACAGCGTTCGAGGCGGCGGCCGCGGCGGAACGCCCGCGCCTCTACATCACCAATTCCGCGCTCCACAATCCGACGGGCGCCACGCTCTCCCCCCAGACCGCGCACCGGCTGCTGACGATCGCGGCGGCGCATGACGTGACGGTGGTGGAGGACGATATCTTCGCCGATTTCGAGCCATCGCCTTCCCCCCGCCTCGCCGCGCTCGACGGGCTGGACCGCGTCGTTCGCGTCGGCAGCTTTTCGAAAACGCTCTCCGCCGCGATGCGCTGCGGCTATATCGCGGCGCGCGCCGACTGGATCGAGGGGCTGGTCGACCTTCAGGTCGCCACCAGCTTCGGCGGGCCGAGCCCGATCGCGACCGAGATGATCGCGCATGTGCTGGCGGGCGGCTTCTATCGCAAGCATATGGACGAGCTGCGCCGCCGCCTGACCCATGCCAGGGGCGAGGCCGCGACACGGCTCGCCCGGCTGAGCATCACCCCCTGGATCGATCCGCGCGGCGGTTTCTATCTCTGGTGCCGCCTGCCTGACGGCCATGAGTCCGCGATCATCGCGCGCCGCGCGATGGCGAAGGGCGTAGTGCTCGCCCCCGGCAATGTCTTCAGCCCGTCCGGAAGCGCGGGCGGCTTCATGCGCTTCAACGTGACCCAGATGGACGATCCGCGCATCGACGACGTGCTGCGCCGCGCGATGGGCGGCGGCTGACACCGGATCCCATGCCGTTCGCTTCGAGCAGCGTCGAGCCTGTCGAGACGCGACCGTCGAGACGCTCGCCGGCCGTCACCTGAAGCGGGTTCTCGGCAAGCTCGAACCGAACGGAAACCGGGTCCTCAAAGCCCCGTATCGTGGAACCGCCCGTAACGCGAACCGGACAAGCTCAATATCTGCGGGCGGCCGCCGATCGGATTGAGGAACCAGACGCGCTCGCACGACGCTTCCGGATCCTTGTAGCGCCAGCTGCCGTCCGCCGCCGCGACCAGTTCCTCATTGCCCAGGAACAGCCGATCACCGATCGCGAAGACCCTGGGGCGATTGCCCCAGGAACTCGGGCTGTAATAGCTGCCGACCAGCCCCGCCAGACGCGGGCTCGGCGGCTGGGCGGCGGGCGCCGCGCCGCGCCCGAACAGCCTGCCGCCCAGCCGCAGCGTCTCGCCTTCCAGCACCAGGCTATAGGGTGCCAGCGCGGGATGATCGGTGACGAAACCATCCTCCCCGCCGCTCCGCAACCGCGCCTCGCGTCCGCCGCTGGTCACGAACAGCGCGCCGCCGCGCTCGACGATCGTCAGCGCCGCGCCATCGGCGCTCCGCCACTGGCCGGCCAGCCGCGCGCCGTTCTTCACGGGCGGCGTGGCCTTGGGCGTGCGGACGGGCGGCAAGGGCTGGCCCGCGCTCGCCGCGCGCAGCAGCGCCATCGCATATTCGGTGATCTCGGTCGGCCGATAGCCGCCCGCGCCGCCGACATTGACGCTGGCATAGCAGCCGACGCCCGCTTCCTGGTCGAGCGTGAAGGCCGAGCTGAAGCCGTGCACGCCGCCGGTGTGGCGGAAGCAGGGGCGCCCGTCGACGGCCAGCGTGATCAGCCCGTTGCCGTAGCGCGCACCGGCCGGCGAGGAATCGATCGTCGGCTTGCGGTAACGTTCGGCCAGCGCATCGGAGAAGAGCGGCGCGCCCTTGCCCCTGGCGACGCCCTGCAGGAACTGCAGGAAGCGCACCATGTCGGGGCCGCTGGCGGCGACCGATCCCGCCGCGTGCGAGAAATCGAACCAGCGCGCCTGCGCCAGCCGCACCCTGGGCAGCCACGGCATGTCGTCGCGGAAACGGACATGGCCGCTGGCATAGGCGGCGCGATCGGAAATGCGGAAGGCGGGCACCGCCGTCTTCATGCCCAAGGGCTTCAGCACCAGCGCGTTCATCGCGGCCGGATAGCTCATGCCCGAAGCCCGCTCGATCACCGCGCCGAGCAGCGCATAGCCGAGATTGCAATAGGAATAGCGCGATCCCGGCGCGAAGCCCGTCCAGAGCCGCCCGCCCGGGATATCGATCTGCATCGGATCCTCGAGCAGATTGGGGATGCCCGAACTGTGATCGAGCAACTGGGTGAGCGTGAGCGTTTCGGGCGGCAGCGGATAATCGGGCAGCAGGTCCTGCACGCGCGCATCCAGGTTCAGCTTGCCCTGGTCCGCCAGCACGAACAGCGCCATGGCGGTGAGCGATTTGGAGATCGAGCCGATCTGGAACAGATGCTCGGGCGTGGTGGGCACGCGCCGGTCGAGATCGGCAAGCCCGGCGGCGAAGACCGCCTGCGCGCCGCCGGGTCCGATCAGGGCGACGCTCATGCCAGGAAAGCCCTTGTCGGCCAGATCGGCATCGGCGAACGCCTTCAGCCGCTGGACGACCTGGCCAAGCGGCCCGCCGGCAGCCGCCTTCGTGGCCGCCGCCAGCGGCGGCGCCACCGCGATCATCGTCGCCGCCGAGGCGACCCCCAGCATATCCCGCCGCGTCACATCCATTCGAACTCTCCCTCGCGATCCGTGGCATTCATCCAAGCTGTTCTCCGCCGTCACCCCAGCGAAAGCTGGGGTCCATACGATGCCCGTTCCTGACGGCCGACCGCGTATGGATTCCAGCTTTCGCTGGAATGACGATGGAGATTAAGCATTTGCAAACAAACCTTATAGGCCCGTGCCTTATTTCGCCGGCTTCTCCACCTTGGTGAAATCCAGATCGTGGAAATCGAAGCTGAAATCGGTCGCGGGCGACACCGCCTGCATCTTCATGCCCGTCACCTTGCCGTCATAGCCCTGTTCGAAGCGAACGTAGGAATCGGCCTCCAGGCTGCGATCCTTCCAGCGGGCGATGAAGATATTGCCGCTATAGGGCAGCAGTGGCCCTTCCAGGTCCTTGGTCCGGCTGAACTTGAGCAGCAGCCCGTCACCCTCGCGCCGCACGGTCGCGTCGCCGCGCCACGGATCGTTATAGGTGCCGACATAGGTGTCGAGCGGCAGCGAGGGCGGCCCGGCGCTCGCCAGCACCTTCGCGGCGGCATCCTCCACCGCGCGGGCGCCGTCGTTGCGCGCCCTGGTCTGCTCGGCGGCCATCTCCACCCAGTCGCGCGCCGGCGCCTTCAGATAGGCGTCGAGGATCTGGTTGCCGACCGAGCTCATCGCAGCGCCCGATTGCTGGTTGGTGAAGACCAGCACGCCCAGCTTGAGTTCGGGGACCATCGCCACCCAGGTGACGGTGCCCGCCACGCCGCCGGTGTGCGCGACCTTCTTGTATCCGAACACGTCCTCCAGCCCCCAGCCCAGGCCATAGCCCGAGAAATGCGTGCGCATCGTCTGGGTCGAACGCGGATTGACCGGAAGCGGCGTATTGACCGTCCACATCTCCGCGCCGCGCTCGGCGCTGAACAGCTGTTTGCCCGACGGGCTCTTGCCCGCCTCCAGCTGCGTCATCAGCCATTTGGACATGCCGTTGATGCTGCAGTTGATCGTGCCCGCCGGTCCGATCGCATCGATGTTCATCACCGGGATCGCGCTCAGCCTGCCCTCGACCACGATGTGCGGCGAAGCGAGATTGCTGCGGTCGCGGATCCGGCCATAGGTCGACGAACAGGGCTGCATGCCGAGCGGGTTCAGGATCCGTGTCTCGACGAACTCGTCCCATGTCTTGCCGGTCACCGCCGGGATGATCTGGCCCGCGACCATATAGAGCGTGTTGTCGTAATCGAAGCGCGAGCGGAAGCTGGAAACGGGCTTCAGGTAGCGCAGGCCGTGGATGATCTCGTCGCGCGTGATGTCGCTTTCGGGAAAGACCATCAGGTCGCCAGCACCCAGCCCCAGGCCGCTGCGATGCGTCAGCAGGTCGCGGATCGTGAATTCGCGCGTCACATAGGGATCGTACATGCGGAACTGGGGCAGATGGTCGATCACCTTGTCGTCCCAGCCGATCTTGCCCTCGTCGACCAGGATCGAGAGCGCGGCGGCGGTGAACGCCTTGGTGTTCGATCCGATCTGGAACAGCGTGTCGGTATCGACCCTGGCGGACTTGCCCTGCTCGCGCACGCCATAGCCCTTGGAATAGATCAGCTTGCCGTCCTTGACGATGCCGACGGCCATGCCGGGCACTTCGAATGCCTTCATCGCGCGCGCCACGGTGTCGTCGATCTTCGCGGGCGAGATCGGCATGGCGGCAGAGGCCGCGGCCTTGCGCGGCTGTGCGGCCACGGGCATGGTTGCCGATGCCGCAGCGAGTGCGAGCGCAAGGGCGATGGATGTGCGTCGAGCGAAAGATGTCACGGCTAGCCTCCCGATGGCCCGGGATGCGTCAGCCGCCCCCGATGGCCCGTTCTTCGATTTCAATGCGGCGCCCCCAGCAGCGCCCGGGATCATTATTGAAAATCCTGTCCTGATTCATCAAAAAAACATCCTCAAAAGGCCAGACCAATGAATATCTTCGTCCATATGGGATCGGCGCTGATGCTAGCCGCAATTCCGGCATCGTCATGGGGTGCGCCTGCAGCCCCCGTCCAATCCTATGACGAGTACCGATCCTGGCTGGTCGCATGCGACAACGGCCTGTCCTGCATCGCCAAGGGATTCGACGACGGCTCGTCGCGCGCCGAGCTGACGATCGAGCGCGAAGCCGGGCCGAACGGCGCCGCGACCGCGACGATCGCCACGGAATCGGCCTTCACCGCCAGGGATCTCGCGATCGACGGCAAGCCGCTCGCGCTCGACATGTCGGCCTGGACGCTCACGACCGAGGATGGCGACGGCACGACGCTGACCACCGACGACCCCGCCGCGATCCGCGCGCTGGTCGCGCGGCTGCGCGACGGCGCCATCTTGCGCGCGGGCGGCGCGGAGATCCCGCTCGACTGCATCACCGCCGCCCTGCTGCGCATGGACGACCGGCAGGGCCGCGTGGGCGGCGTGACCGCGCTGATCCGGCCGGGCCCGCGCCCGGCAGGCGACGTCCCTGCCCCGCCGGCCATCCCCAGGATCGCCAGGCGCCCGATCGCCGCACGCCTGTCCGCGGGCGAAGCCGACCGGCTGATCGCCAGGGTGCGCACCGAACAGGCGGCCCTGTTCGAAAAGGAGGGGTGCCAGGAGATGCCCGGGGCGATGACGGCCGAGGCGAACGCGCTGAACGACATGCAGGCGATCGCCTTCGTCCCCTGCATCATGGGCGCCTATCAGGGATCGTCGCTGGCCTTCATCGTCCCGCGCGGCAGGGGCGCATCCCGCCAGTTGATCCTGCCGACACCCTATCTCGGCGCGGATGCGGAGGGGGAAACCCTCTCCTATTTCACCGAAGCCTGGTTCGATGCGGAAGGCGGCACGGTATCGACCGCCGCCAAGGGGCGCGGCCTGGCCGATTGCGGCATATCGGCAAGCTGGATCTGGGACGGCGCGGCCTTCCGGCTCACCTCGCTCGACCTGCAACGCAATTGTGGCGGCCGCTATCCCGGCGACTGGCCCAGCCTGTTCCGATCGGTGCAGTAGATCATCGTCACGAGAGCCGCGTCAGCAGCGCATCGGAGAAATAGCCGATATCGTCATCGGGCCTTTGCGCTGCGACCTTCCCCGCCAGGACTATGCCCTGTCGATCCAGCTCGGAAACCACGAGCGCATCAGCGTAACCGGCGAAATGGGCGCTTTCGTATCGAGCGAGCCAATCGACGAATTCCGCCGTCAGCTCGCTCGAAAGACCCAATGTTTCAAGTCCAACATAGCCCCCCTCCAACCGATCCCTGATCCCGGTTCCGGACAGCATTCCATCAACCAACAACGCTCGCCTCGACATGGCTTCTCCCGACGAAGCATTATTCATGGCACGCACCGCGAAACAACCTCACATCTTCGCCGTATACCGCGCCGATGCCGCCTCGAACGACATGATCGGCGCACGGATCGTGCCGTCGGCCAGCCGCCGGCCGCCCAGCGGGTCGATCGCCTGGATCTCGTAGTCCGGCGACCCGGCATCGAGGCCGGAGATCACCACGTCGAAGGTCCGCGCCGGGCCGCCATCGGGCACGAACCAGTGGATATTGTCGCGATCGGGCGACATGGCGGAAAGCGTGCCGGCGCGCGCGCGGAAATCGCGCGTCGGGCGGATCACCATCGCGCCGGGCGTGTCGCGGACCCGATCGAAATTGCGGACGCGGAAGGCGCCGGCAACCACCAGGTGCGCGGAGGCCATATGGCGATGCCCGTGCGGGGTGATCACATTGTGCGGCGCGAAATCGAACAGCGCCGCGCCATAGGCCAGCTTGCGCGGCGCGCCATCGGCGTCGAGGAAACGGACATGGCGCTTTTGCGGATCGTTGGTGGGCGGCATCGCCGCCGCCGTCACGCGCGCCTGATCCAGGCTCGCCATCAGTTCGGCGACATCGATCTCGCCGGCCAGCCCCACGACCGCGTCCATCCATGCCCGTGGCGAGAGCGTGCCGCGCTTGAGTGCGCGCGCGATCTCGTCCTGGCGATCGATCCAGTCGCGCGCCGCCATGCGCCGGCCGGGCCGCGCGGCCGCCAGTTCGGCGGCCAGCACATAGCCGGCAAAGGCCGCGATCATCGCGGTCAACTGCCCGCGCCGCGTCAATCCCAGATCCTCCGCCGATGCCGGTGCCGCCTGATCCCAGTCCGATACCGTCATCGCCCACCCCCAGTTTATCTGTACCCATTCATGCTACGCCCAGCATGAAGCCGCGCACAAAGGAGATGATCTGGCACCAGACCCCAATTTTTCTAATGTCTTGACCCTCTTTGCATTCTCTATCTTTGTGATAATGTTTCATACGGTTTCCCAGCGTGAAGGATGCCGTTTATGTCGAATGTCCCCTCCGTTCGTCGCCTTTCCCTTCTTCCCCTGCTCGCCATCCCGCTCTGGCTCACCGGCTGCGGCAAGCCCGAACCGCGATCCGCCGACAGCCGCGACGCCGTTGTCGACTATGCCGCCGTCGAAGACGCCGCCGAGGCCCCGCGCGTCACCGCGCGCAGGAGCGAGTGAAATGTCGCCGGCCTCGTCAAGGGCAAGACCGAGACCCTGACGACCGAGCCCGTCGAACCCGCCGCGCCGCCGCCCGTGCCGCCTCGCCCGCAGCCGCCCGCGCAATCGGGGCTGCTCACCGCCGGCGATCATGACGACCTGCTCAATCCCGAACTCTACGCCGATTATGCCGAGCGTTTCCTGCAGGAAAGCGGACAGCGCGACCTGCCGTTCGTCGACACGCGCAAGCGCGTCGCGGTGAAGGTGGTCGATGCCGGCGGCCGTCCGGTTCCCTTCGCGCGTGTCGACGTGCAGCGCGGCGGATCGCCGCTGCGGCTCGTGGCCGCCGCCGACGGCACCGCATCCTTCTATCCCGCCTTCGATCGCGTACCGGCACGCACCACCGTCCGCGTCGCCTCCGCCGCGGGCAATGCCGCGCGCGCGCTCGATCTGGGTGGCCGGGGAGCACGCAGCATCGCCATCGCGCTGCCCGGCACCGCGCCCGCCGTCTCCGCGATGGACCTGGCGCTGGTGATCGACACCTCCGGCAGCATGGGCGACGAGATGGCCTATCTCCAGGCGGAGATCGACTCGATCGTCGCGCGGCTGAAGCGCGAGGCGGGCAATCTCGACCTGCGCATCTCGGTGATCGTCTATCGCGACGAAGGCGACGACTATGTCGTGCGTTCGACCCCGCTCACCGCCGATATCCGCAGCGTGCGCGCCACGCTGGCGCGGCAGGAGGCGGGCGGCGGCGGCGACATGCCGGAAGCGGTGGCCCAGGCGATGGCGGCGGCCGAGCGGATGGAATGGCGGCCGGGCGCGGCCAAGGCGATCCTGCTCGTCGCCGATGCCCCCCGCATGAAGAGGATTTCGGCCCCACCCTCGCCTCCACCGAAAGGCTGCGCGCACGCGGCGTCCAGATCGTGCCAGTGGCTGCAAGCGGCGTGGAGGAGAGCGCCGAATATGTGATGCGGACGATGGCGGCGCTCACCCAGGGCCGCTACATCTTCCTCACCGACGACAGCGGCGTCGGCAACCCCCATGCCGAACCCAATCTCGCCTGCTACGCCGTCACCCGGCTCGACCAGTTGATCGGCCGCGTCCTCGCCGGCATCGCCGAGGGCCGCCGCATCGAGCCGCAGCCGGGCGAAGTGATCCGCATAGTCGGCAATTACGACCGCGGCCGCTGCCTGGGCGCGGGGGTGACGCCGCGACAGGGGTAATGATCCAACCCGATCGACTCCACGGCCGTCCATCGGCACAAGGCGTCGCATGCTGCTGAACGACAGGCTCGAAACATCCCAGCTGATCATCCGGCCGTTCACGCCGGAGGATGCCGAGCCGCTGGTCGCACTTTTCGCCGATCCGCGCGTCCACCGTCATGTCGACGACGGCCAGCCGCTCAGCGAGGAAATGGCGCGGCTCTGGGTCGTCCGCTCGGGCGAGAATCTCGTGCGGCATGGCTATGGCACCGGAGCGGTCGTGCTGCGCGAAACGGGGAAGCTGATCGGCTGGGCGGGATTCGCGCGGCCGGGCGACGGCAGCAAGGAACTGATCTATGGCCTCGCGCCCGCGCATTGGCGCCGGGGCCTCGGCACCGAATTGCTCGACGCACTGATCGCGTTCGGCCGGACGCGTAGGATCGATCCGCTGCGAGCGACGGTGGCGCCGGCGAATACCGGATCGGTCCGGCTGCTGGAGAAAGCCGGCTTCACGCTCACCGAGCGTGGTTATGACGGCGATGCCGATAGCGATCTCTATCTGCGCCGGCTGTCGCCGGAATAACACCGCACACGGACATGCACGATGGTCGCGTCAGGCCGGCGGCACCACCACGGGATCACCGTCATATTCGATCCGCGTCATCACACCCTCCACCTCGAAACCGACCGGCTCGCCCGCGCGATCGAAAAAGATGGCGGCGTCGGGCTGCGAAGGATGGACGAAGCGGATGCACCCGCTGCCGCCCGACGGACAGGATGCCGGGCTTTCCGACGCGCGCTGCCGCGAGCGCGCGACATCCCGGCGCATCAGCTTCAGTCCCTCGACCAGGATCAGCGGTCCCTGGCTGAACGCGTTGAGCTGAAGGCTTTCCTTCATCGCAAGCGGCTGGCTGAAAAACGGCATGGTCGCGGCGTGGCCTCCCCCCATTGCGGTGTAGGGCACGCGAACCCATCTGCCGCTTTCCGGATCGAGGCCGACCATGCCCCTGGCATCCATATAGGCCGGCGCCTGGCCTTCATCGCCCTCCACCCGCGTCGCCTTCGCATCGTCGTCATAGGTCATCCGGCCATCCGGTCCGATGATGACGATGTTGCAGCGCGATTTGACCGTCAGTTTCGCGAAGGGCGCCCACACATCGCCCTTCACCCCGCGCGCCTTCACCATCAGCGTGTCCGGTCCCGGCCCCGCAGGCGCGGCATAATCGCCGCCGGTGAACCGGCCACGCTGCGCCTTGAACTCGGGCGTCGGGTTCGTGCCCAGCGGATTGCTTTCAAGATCGATCCTGACCGGATAGATTTTGCCGACGCTCGCGCAACCCGGCCCGCGCAGATGCACATGGCGGGTAAGCAGGTTGAAACGCGCGCGCGCGGCCCCGGTCTCGGCCGGCGCCGCGCCGTCGATATTGGTGGCGCGCGGGAAATAGCCGATATCCTGGCCCTCGGGCAGGATCAGCCGGGTGAAGGGTTTGCGATCCACCCATTGATCCGCCACCGCCAGGCCGACACGCTCGTCGCCTTCCTCCTTGTCGATCAGGAGTTCGAACCAGACCAGCCGGCTGCCCGGCACTTCGCGGTCCTCGGCGGGCTGGAGATGCTTGCCCCGCACGATCGTGTAGAATCCGCTTGCGGCGAGCCCGGCGATCTCCACCGGATCGGTGCGGACCTCCACCGCTTCCTCGGGCGAATTCGCCTCGAATTCGGGGAATTCGAAGCCCGGAACATCGTCAGGCATATATCGGCCGGGATCGGTCACCTGGGCGATCACCCTGCCATAATCCTCGCGCAGCCGCCCGCCCGCCGCCCGCAATTGGCCGTCAAGCCAGGTGATCGACTCCTCATAACCCTCGCTCGGGATGACCTGCGCCGATGCGTGCAGATCGAACAGGAATTTCATCGGCGCGCCAGCATTCCGGTCGCGCGCGAGCAGAGACCAGAATTCGCCCCGGTCATAGCCCCCGTCGGCGGTGCGGTTGAGCGCGCGCGCATAGCTGGTGTCGCGCGCGCGCCCGAGCGTGCCCAGGCGCTGAAGCTGATAGAGATGGCCCGCCGCCTCCGCCGTCCCTTCATGGATCCACTTCACCGACATGTCGGTGGTCACTCTCGACAGTGCGTAATAGCTTTTGTGGAAGGGCGATGTCGCCTGATAGGCATGGAACAGTTCGTGCGCGCTGAACTGCATCAGCGCCCGCCATCCCGAATAGCCTTCGCGCGTGATCAATTGCGGCGGCCGCGGATCGCCGGCAGCCGGCTGGAACAGGGGGCCGGGCCGCGTCTCGACGCGTGGCCCCGCCTCGCCCATCTCGCGCTGGGTGAAGCTGATCTGGCCGCTATCCCTGGAATAGCCACCGACCGTGCCCGCCATCACGCCACCTTTCGACCGGTCGTAATCGACATAGAACACGACGAACTTGCCGGTGGCCGGATCGGGTTTCAGGCCCGGCGCGGCGGGCCAGCCGCGAAGACCGTCCATCATCAGTTTCGCGCGCGCCATCTCGTCCAGATGCGGCCGGATGACGGGCGCGACCACCGCGCAGTCGGCGGTGGGCACCAGGGTTCCGATCTTGCCGCATCGGCCCACCCATTCGCCGACGACGACATCCCCCTCCGCCGGCGTTCCGCCCTGCCCGGCGGCGACCGGAACGGCCGCCGCCAGCACGATCAGCGAAACGATGCGTGCGGCCCCACGCCCTGCCCGGTCAGTCATCGTGGCGATGCGCCGCACGCCCGCCACCGCTGACGGTGGACATGGTCTTCACGCCCGAAACGCAGCATTCGGAGGTGGAGGGTTCGGGGACACCCCCTTTCAGGAAACATTCGCCATGCGGCTGGCGGCCGGGCGCGACATAGGTGAACGCCTTGCAATAGCGATCCGCCTCGCACGTCGCCATGCACTGCTGCCAGCCCGAACCGGGCCGGTCATAGACGATCTCGCGATAGTCGCCGCCGAACAGATCGGTATTGTGCATCGTCTGCCAGCTCACCCCCGGCTTGCCGCCCGGCCCCGGCCTGGATTGCCCGACCGCCGATACGCCCGCCACCCCGCACAAGCCAGCCGCGGCCACCGCCGCCATCACCCGATATTTCCATGTCATCGATCGTTGCTCCGAACCGCCAGCGGCACCGCGCGCGCTTGCGAAGGACAGAACAGCAAGCGATCGCGAAAGCGGACATGCCGCGAAAAATGCGGCGGCAATGTCCGCTTTTCCGGACGGATCCTGTTCTTTCCCTTCGAGCGGGGCGATCAGTGCGATCGTCGGCCCGCGACACCATGTCGGGAGGATTGCAATGCGTTTCGGAATTGTGGCGGCGGCGGCTCTGCTCGCCGGCTGCGGTGGGAACACGTCGGAGGAAGAAAGCCCGGCGAGCCGGCCGGAGGTGCAGCTTGCCGGCCTGGGGACCAGCGAGGTCGCCCCGCCCGCCAATCTGCCCCCCTTCGCGCCGCTCTATCCCGGCGCGCGGGTGACGACGACGACGCTCGACGCTCAGGCCCCCGGCAAGGGCATGATCGCGCTGGCCGTTCCCAATACCGACAGCGCGGCGATCATCGCCTTCTACAAGAGCAAGGGCGAGGCGGCGGGGCTGAAGGCCGGCATGGAGACGGTAAGCGGCCCGGCGCGCATCATGATCATGAACGAGGGCGGCGCAACCGCCGGCAATGAAGGCCGTGGCATGCAGGTGACGGCGGCCCCGGACGATGAAGGCGGATCGATCGTCACCCTTGTCTACACCGACGGCCAATAGCGTCGTCCGCGATACCGAACCGCAAAGGAGCCATGATGCGTAACGCCCTTCTTTCTCCCGCTATGGCCGCCGGCCTGCTGCTTGCCGGCTGTTCAGGCGACGATCCGTCGATGAACGCCGCCGACAATGCCACGACGCCCCCGAATTCCGCCGCATCTTCACCCGCCGCTTCCTCAGCCGCCGCCAGCGTCAGTCTGGCCGATGTCGAATTCGCCTATCGCTGTCGTGGCCTGCTTTCGGCGGCGTCGGCATCGTCGCGGATCCTGCCCGCCGGGGAAGCGCCGCCCGAACTGGCGCGGGTCACGATGAAGGCGGTCGCGTGGTGGACCGGCGAAGCCGCGCGCCGGGACGATGCCGCCGGCATCGGCGCCGACAGGCGGGGCGAACTGATGAGCGGTACGACGCGCGTGTTCGTGTCGCGCGCCAGGCTGGAAGAATCGCTGCCCGCCATCCGCGATTGCCTAGCGCAAATGCCCGGCTGACGCCGGCGCGCGGTACATCGGGCGGATTCATCCGCCCGATGCGTCACGCTTTGGGTGGAAAGCGGGGGACGTATCCGCATAATGGCGCAATGCCCGCCGATTCCCCCGACGCACTTGCCGAAACGCTTTATCCCCAGCTTCGGCGGATCGCCCGCGACCTGCACTGGCGCTACGGAGCGGGGGAAACGATGCGATCGACCGCACTGGTCAACGAATGTTTCCTGAAACTGCGCGGCACCCACGGCTTCGCCGACGAACGGCATTTCCTGCGCACCGCCGCGCGCGCCATGCGCCAGATCCTGATCAATCACGCCCAGGCGCGCCTGGCCGCCAAGCGCGGCGGCGGCGGCGCGCTGGCCGTGTTCGAGGATGACCTGCCCGATATCTATTGGGAGAGTGATGAACGGCTGCTGGCGCTCGACAATGCGCTCGAACGACTGGCCACCTTTGCCCCGCGCCTTGCCGAAATCGTCGAATACCGGTTTTTCGGCGGCTATTCGGAACGCGAGATCGGCGACATGCTCGACATCACCGAACGCACCGTCCGCCGCGACTGGACCAAGGCCAAGGCGCTGATGCTGATCGAGATGGAAAGCGCTGAAGCCGCCTGAACTGCGCGCGCCGCAACGAACGCTCGCCCCCTCAATCGAGATAGCGTCGGCGTACCTGCCCTGCCCCCTCAGCCAACCGCCCGGCGGCCGAGCCTAGCGTGGGCAGCATGGCATCGAAGCGCGCCAGTGTCGCCTTCGCCGCCGATCTCTCGCCCGCCGCCCCTTCGGCCCGTGCCAGCGCCAGCAGCGCCATGGCGACGCCGGGCGGCGGGGCCTTGCCAGCTTCGGCGGCGGCGATCGCGGCGCGCGCGGTCGCCAGCGGCGCGCCCCGCCCCGCCGCGATCTCCGCTTCCGAAAGCCCGGCAAGTGCTGCGACATGATGCATCGATCCCGCACCCGCGAATGCCTCCGCCATCGGCACGGCTTCGGTGAGCGCGATCAGCGCGGCATCGGCCTTGCCGGTCTGGAGCAGCACCTTGCCGTGATTGGCGATCAGCGCGGCGGTCGCCGCCGACGCACCGAACAATTTCCGACGGATCGCGACGGCCTCGGCGAACAGCGGTTCGGCGCGTTCGGGCCGGCCCGCCAGCGCCTCAATCGCCGCCAGATTATTGGCGGTGTTGAGCGCGTCGGGGGTTTCGACCAGCCCGGTCCGCCGCCAGACGGCGCGCGCGGCTTCGAACGCCCTGCCCGCTTCCGCCAGATCGCCCAGCCCCTGCAACGATACGCCCAGATTATTGTGGAACACCCCGGTCTGGCGATTGTCCGCACCGTGCATCGCCAGATGATCGGCCAGCGCGGTGCGCAGCAGCGCCGCAGCCGCCTTGGCATCGTTCGCGCGCAGCACTTGCGCCTCGACCAGCCGGCTGTCGATCAGCCGCGCGCGCCATTTCGCGGAATCCGTCGTCCAGAAGGCCTGGGCGGCGGCAAGCTGCGGCCGCGCGGCATCCAGATCGCCCATGCGGACCAGCGCCTGCGCCAGATCGTAGCGCGCGGCGGCGAGCGTCTCGGGCGACACCGAGCCCGCCCTGGCCGTCACCACCGGCAGCAGCGCCGCCTTCGCCGCCGCATAATCGCCCAGATAGAAATGAAGTTCGCCAAGCGCATGCAGCACCGGCGCCGCGCCACCGGGCAGGCCGGCATATTGCGAAACGATCCGCTGCGTCGCGCGATCGAGCACCTCGCGCGCGCCCGCCTGGGCACCCGCCATCTCGCCGCTTTCGGCAAGCAGGAGGTAAAGCGACTGGCGCACCGCTTCGCTGCGCGCTTCCTCCGACAGCGCCGCATCGCGCGCGGCGATCGCCTCGCGCTTCTGGATCAACGTCGCGGCCAGCCCGCCGGTCAGCGCCAGCACGATCGCCGCCGCCGCCGCGATCGGCCAGCGCGCGCGCCAGGCGGCACGGCGCAGCCGGTAGCCACGCTCGCCCGCGCGCGCCATCACCGCGCGCCCGTCCATCACGCGGCGAAGCTCCTCGGCAAGGGCGTCTAGCGTCGGATAGCGCGCGGCTGGCTCCTTGCGCAGCGCGCGGGCGAGCACGGCGTCCAGATCGGAAACCAGCCGCGCCGGCGCATCGGCCAGCACCGGCGCCACCGCGCGCAGTTCGGCCAATCGCCTGGGGTCGCGTTCGAGCACGCGGCCGATGCCGAGCGCGACGGGAACGCCCTCCAGGTCGATCGGCGGCCGGCCTGTCACCAGTTCGTAGAGCAGCGCCGCCGCGCCATAGACGTCGCAGGGCGGCCCCGCCGGCTCGCCGGTCAGCAGTTCCGGCGCGGCATAGGGGGCCGAAAGCGGCAATACGCCCTCCGTCCGGTCGCTCAGCGCGAGCTGCTTGGCGATGCCGAAATCGATCACCCGCGCGCGGCCACCCGCATCGATCAGCACATTGCCGGGCTTCAGATCACGATGCAGCACCAGCATGCGATGCGCCTGCGCCACCGCCTCTGCGACCTCGATCGCCAGCGCGATCCGCCGGCCGAGCGAAAGGCGATGCGTGTCGCACCAACGGTCGATCGGCCCGCCATCGACGCGTTCCATCACCATCCAGGGGCGGCCGTCCGCCTCTATGCCGCCATCGAATATCCGGGCGATGCCGGGATGATCGAGATCGGCGAGAAGCTGGCGCTCCGTCTCGAAGCGCACCCGGTCGATCCTGCCATCGGCATGGCCCAGCTTGAGCGCGCCGCGCTGTTCGAAACCGCCGATCGCGCGCGCGACTGCATAGACCGTTCCCATGCCCCCGCGCGCGATGACGCCGTCGATCCGCCATGCGCCGAAACGCCGGCCGGCGGGGATGATGTCTGCCACGGCTTCGGCGGGGCCGGCATGTTCCAGGAAGCGATCGTCCTTCATCCGCGCCAGAATGCCCTTGGCACGCTCCAGCAGCGCGGGATCGTCGGCCAGCCGGCCGGCCAGAAAGGCGTCGCGCGCATCCTCGGCAAGCTCCATCGCCTCGTCGATCAGCGTCGAGAGACGCGCCCATTCGCTTGCCTGCATTGTCCGTCCCGGAATCGCCTGCGATCGCACAGACTTGGCGGATCGCGCGCGCGGGCTCAACCGCTCCCGCTTCATATGCGTAAAGAAATGGCCGGCGCCGCTTTCCTGTTTACACACGCCCCCACCCCCGCTAACGGGGCCGCGATGTCCAGCACGATGATTAAATCGATTAGCACTAAGCCGACCCGCACGCGCGGGGCGGTCCTTGGTGTGCTGACGGTTTGACGTAAGGCACAACAGGACAGAGCCCCGCGAAGCGCGGGGCGGTCTTGAAATCCACAAGCCAGCACGATCCCGCGCCTCCGCACCAACAGGAGACGTACGATCATGACTCAATCCCACGCACTGCCCGCCCGGCCCAATGTCGGTATCGTCGGCGCCACCGGCCTGGTCGGCGGCATGATGCTGAGCCTGCTGGCCGAGCGCGACTTTCCGCTCGCCTCGCTGCGGCTGTTCGCATCCGCGCGTTCGGCGGGCAACCGCGTGCCCTTCCGCGACGGCGAGGTTGTCGTCGAGGATGCCGCGACCGCCGATTATGCGGGGCTGGATATCGTCTTCTTCTCGGCGGGCGGATCGACCTCGCGCGCGTTGGCGCCCAAGGTCGCGGCGGCGGGCGCGATCGTGATCGACAACAGTTCCGCCTGGCGCGCCGATCCGGAGGTTCCGCTGGTGGTGGCGGAGGTCAATCCGGAGGCGCTGCGCACCATTCCCAAGGGCATCGTCGCCAATCCCAATTGCACGACGATGGCGGCGATGCCCGTGCTCAAGCCGCTCCACGCGGCGGCGGGGCTGAAGCGGCTGGTCGCCAGCACCTATCAGGCTGTGTCGGGCGGCGGCATGGAGGGCGTGGAGGTGCTGCGCAAGCAGATCGCCGTCGGCGCCGCCGATTGCGCCGCGCTCGCGATGAACGGCGATGCCGTCGATCTTGGCCAGCCCGAGAAGTGGGCGGTGCCGATCGGCTTCAACGTCGTGCCGCTCAATTATGTGCTGGAGGAAGACGGCTATACCGAGGAAGAGCTGAAGCTGCGCGACGAAAGCCGCAAGATCCTCGACCTGCCGGCGCTCACCGTCTCCGCCACCTGCGTGCGCGTGCCCGTCTTCACCGGCCATGCGCTGTCGATGAACGTCGAGTTCGATCGCGCCATCTCGGTCGAGGCCGCGCTCGCCCTGCTCGGCGTCGCCCCCGGCGTGGTGGTGACCGACGTGCCCAACCCGCTCGACGCGACCGGCAAGGATCCGGTGTTCGTCGGCCGCGTGCGTCGCGATCCCACCGTCGAGCACGGCCTGGTCCTGTTCGTGGCGGGCGACAATCTGCGCAAGGGCGCCGCGCTCAACGCGGTGCAGATCGCCGAAGTGCTGCTCGCGCAGAAGTGATGCCTCCCTCTCCTCCCCATCGCAGATGGGGAGGAGAGATTCCCCCCGCTCCCAGGTTGAACGCTCCCGCCGGCTGGGCCACAGAGTTCACCCCACCGGAGGCCCGCCGATGCAGCTTTACCATTGTCGCGATTCCCGTTCGCTCCGGCCGCTCTGGGCGCTCGAGGAAGCCGGGCTTTCCTATGAACTGGAAAAGATGCCCTTCCCGCCGCGCTATTGCGTGGAGGGCTATCTGGACATCAATCCGCTCGGCACCGTGCCCGCGCTGCGCGTCGGCGATGCGGTGATGACCGAATCCGCCGCGATGTGCCAGTTGATCGGCGAGATGGCGCAGGACGCGTCGCTGCGCCTCTCCCCCGCCGAGCCCGATTATCCGCTTTACCTCAACTGGCTGCACCGCAGCGACGCGACGCTCACCTTCCCGCTCACCCTGGTGCTGCGTTATTCGCGGCTGGAACCGGAGGAACGGCGCAGCGCGCAGGTGGCCGAGGATTACCGCCTCTGGTTCCTGAAGCGCGCGCAGAGCGTCGAACGCGCGCTGGAAAACGCCGGGCATCTGTGCGGCGGCCGCTTCACCATGGCCGATATCGCGGTGGGCTACGCCTTGTACCTAGCCGACCGGCTGGGCGTCTCCGCCGATTTCGAACCGCGCACGCGCGACTATCTGGCGCGCCTGACCGCGCGGCCGGCGTTCCTGCGCGCCGCCGAACTGCAAAGCGACATGGCGCTGGTGGTGTGAGAGTCCGTTTGGAAATGCGCCTACGGCGCATTGCCGCACCGGCGTGATCACGCGCCTGGCCGTCGCCGGCTATCGCTCGCTGCGCGATATCGTGCTGGAGATGGGGCAGTTGACGCTGATCACCGGCGCCAATGGCAGCGGCAAATCCAGCCTCTACCGCGCGCTGCGCCTGCTCGCCGAGACCGCGCAGGGCCGGCTGATCGCCACGCTCGCGGCCGAAGGCGGATTGTCCTCCACATTATGGGCGGGGCCGGAACGGTTCAGCCGCGAGATGCTGAGCGGCGAACGCCCCGTGCAGGGCACGGTGCGTTCGGCGCCGGTCGCGCTCAAGCTCGGTTTTTCGGGCGAGGATTTCGGCTATGCCATCGAACTGGGCCTGCCCGAGCCCATGTATCCCTTTCAGCGCGATCCGGAGATCAAGCTGGAATCGATGTGGACCGGCGAACTGCCCGGCCGGCTCAGCCTGTTCGCCGAACGGCGCGGGCCGGCGGTGAAGCTGCGCCGGGCCGACAGCGGCGAATGGCGCGATGCGCTGGGCAATCTGCTGCCCTTCGATTCGATGGTGACGCATTGCGCCGATCCGCAGGACGGGCTGGAATTGCTGTTGATGCGCGAGCGGATGCGCAACTGGCGCTTCTACGACAGCCTGCGCACCGATGCCGAAGCGCCGGCGCGCCGCCCGCAGGTGATGACCTATACGCCGGTGCTGGCGAGCGACGGCGCCGATCTGGCGGCCGCGATCGCGACGATCCTGGCGGTGGGCGATGCCGATGCCCTGCGCGACGCGGTGGAGGATGCCTTTCCCGGATCGCGCATCGCGGTGCAGGGCAGCGATTACGGCGTGGTCGAGATGCGCCAGCCCGGGCTGCTGAGGCCGCTCGACACCAAGGAATTGTCGGACGGGACGCTCCGCTATCTGCTGCTGGTGGCGGCGCTGCTCTCCCCCCGCCCGCCCGAGATCATGATCCTCAACGAGCCCGAGGCGAGCCTTCACCCCTCGCTGCTCGACGCGCTCGCCCGGCTGCTCGCCCATGCCTCGCGCCGCTGCCAGATCATCCTGGTGTCGCACAGCGAAAGGCTGATCCACGGCCTGCGCACCGAACATGCGATGTGCGAGATCGCACTCGCCAAGCGGCTCGGCGAAACGCATGCGGAGAGCCCGGAGGCCCCGCGCTGGATCTGGCCGACACGCTGAACGCGCGCCTGTGACCGACCGCACAGCGCCGGGCGCGGCCGGCGCGTAGACAAGCCGCATTGCCCCATGGCTCGACTGGCCTGGCTCCTGTACATTTATCGGGCCGCGTATCCCGGCAAGTCTCGAACAGGGAGGTGTTCCCGTGAGATTGTCCGCATTCGCGCTTCTGCTGCTGTCCGCCTTCACGCTGATCGCCCTGCCCGCGCCCGCCCTGGCGGATCGCACGCCCGTCGAAACCCATGCCGACCGCTGGCTCGACCAGCGCGACGGCGAGGAGACCTATTCCGAATGGGCGGCGCGCAACCTGACCCCCGATATCGTCGAGCGGCTGATCGGCCCGGCCGCGACGGGCACGAAGAAACAGATCGCCGATCGCGTCTCCGCCGGGGTCGCGCAGTTGCGCGGCCAGCGGATGAGCAAATGCGCCAGGGCCGCCGTCGATCTGGCGCATAGCCAGACTTTGGTGATGGACCGCCGCGATATCATGGTGGGTTCGGGCCAGATGCTGTGGGGCGCGCTTTCCGGCGCGGCCGGCGGCGCCGGCGCGGCCGAGACGCTGACCGGCTTTTTCGGGCGCGAACTGGCCGACAAGATCCTGGGATCGGTGAAGCAGAACGCGATGGACCGCGCCAGGGACGACATCCGCGATTTCTTCAAGCGCGACGGCGTCGAGACCGACCAGGCGAACGACGCGCGCGGCCCGTGCAAGACCTTCTACCGGATGGTGTGGGACAAGGGGCAGGAACGCTACGACTCCATCATCGTCGGCGATTGCGGCTGCGCACAGACGGCGGACGGCGTGCGGCTGGCGCGCTGGTCGGTCCAGGGATCGGGCAGCGTGATCCCCTCGCTCCACTACAGCGAGGCGCAGGGCATCTCGATCCGCTTCGATGTCGGCCCGGCGACACTTCGGGTAACGGCGGCCTGTTGCGATGCGCAAGGCGGGGAAACCTGACTGCGCTTTCCCGACACCGGCGAAAGCGGCGATGCCTGGGTGGGTGCCGAATGGCGCAACACGCCCGGCAGCGGGCGGACCGCGACGCCCGGCGGTGGTGGCGGCACCCCGCGCATGCGCCCGGTCGCCGAGCCCGAACCGCCGACCACCGCCACCGTCCCCCTGCCCCCGCGCGCCGATGGCGAGTTGATGACGATGCCGGAGGATCAGTTCAACACGCTGTTCGACAAGGTGCTGGAAGGCGTCGAATCCGCGCAGGCGGCATCCGAGGCGGCCGAACGCAAGCTCGACACGCTGCGCAACCGCCCCGGCGCGAGCAGCGATGATATCCGCAAGGCCGAAAGCGAGCGCGACGCCGCCGCCGAAGCGCGCAACGAGGCCACCCGCCGCCGCATCGAGATGATGGACACCCGCCGCGCCCGCAACCGCGCCGGCCAGCGCCCGCAACAACAGCAGCAACAACAGCAGCAACAACAGGAAGAAGAGCAGGAGGACCGCGACCAGCGCGAAGACCGCCGCGACCGCGACCTCCTGCGCGATCCGTTCCGCCGGCTCGACAATGAGGAACGGCGGCGACCGCGCGGCGGAGTCGCCGATCACGGATGCTGATCGGGAAAGAGGTCATCCCATATCGTTCGAATACGGTGTCCACGCGATGTCATTCCTGCTTTCGCGCACTGGTGTCCGGGATTTTGGAGCGGGAGTCTGTTGCGGAGCAGATATTCCGAGGGATAAGCCTGCAATCATGCTGTCGAGACATGATTTGGGGTTGGCTGCCGGTTTGTTCCTGAGGCCCCCACCGAGCCGCTCATCCTGAGGAGCCGTTGAGCGAAGTCGAAACGGCATCTCGAAGGACCTGACCGCATCCAGCGTCCTTCGAGACAAGCCTTCGATACGCTGCTGCGCAGCTACTCAGTCTTTCCTCAGGATGAGCGGTTCAGGAGAGCCCCAAAATGTGCTGGAACTGTGCACCTGCCACTCAATCTCTCCTTTTTTGAAATCCCGGTCACCAGTGCGCGTGCAGGGGAATGACAAGTTAGATTCTACCTGCAATTCAGTGAGCTACCTACCCCACCCCGCCCTCGACAACCCTGAACACCGTCCCGCTGCCCGCGTCGCGGACCAGATCCACCGTGGCGCCGTTCCAGTGATAATCCAGGTGCCGCCCCTGGCGCGGCGCCGATGCGCAATCGGGATGAAACAGCGCGACGCATTCGCCGCCCGGATGGCGGACGCTCGGATAGACGATGCCGTCCGCGCCCGCGCCGCGCAGCGCGGCGGCCAGTTTTTGCGCGGGGGCATAGTCGTCGGGGTCGAGGATCGGGTCGCTCGCCGGGTCCGCGCCGCGCAGGTCGTGCAGGTCGGCGGAAATATCGAGCACGATTTCGCGGAATTGCGAGGTCCAGCCCGGCGCCTCCGCCGTGCGCGCCATGAAGCGGCCATGGTGATGGATCGTCTCGAACAGCGCGGTCTCGTAGCTTTCGGCGACATAGAGCGCACCATGGCTGCCGTCGGAAAAGCGGCTCGGCCGATCGGGGCTGACATGGGTGAAGGGCGCCATCAGATAGGATGCGCCCGGCCCGCCCACGCGCCGCCCGGCGGGCACCAGATCGAGATTGCCGATCGTTTCCATGATGCGCGGATTGGTCTTCTGCTCGGCCGACAGCAGCAGCGGCCAGTCGGCCGGATCGGCGATATCCTCGAACAGGTCGATCGGCGGGAACAGGCTGCGGATGATCCGCACCGCCCCGTTCCATTCAACCCTCGCGACCGGACTCCCCTCCGCCGCCGTCACCACCCGCCGCGCTCGGCGTCGAGATAGCGCCGCACCCGCATGATATCAGTCAGCTCGCCGCCCAGCATCACGTCGAGCGCGCTGGCGCCGGCAAAGCCCTGGTTGGCCGCGCGCACCCAGGCATAGCCGCGCTGCGCTTCGTTGAAGATCATCCGCAGCGCCTTGTGGATGCCCATCAGGTTGGACAGCCGCGCCCGCCCGTCGCGCGAGAGCCGCCCCGGCCCCTCCGCCTTCCAGCGCCGATAGGTGCGCACCGGCATGTCGAGCAGCGCCGCCGCCTGATCGTCGGTCACGCTCCATTTGCCGAACAGGTTGAGCACGGCGCGAAACATCGCCTCCCCCTCCTTCTGCGTGATGGGGTCCGCGCGAAACGCCTGGGGCGTGGTATCAACGGGCTTCAATGCCAGCATGGCCAATCTCCATATGGCAGCATATAGGATAGATCATGCCATATGGCAATGCGGGTGCGATGCTATCCGCTGCTGTCCTGTTCGTCGATCGGCAACCGGATGATGCCCGCCTCGTGCTGCCGGCGCGCGGCGCGGCGCCGCATGCGCCGGATCCGGCGGGGGACGAGCAAGACGGCGGCGATCGCGATCGCCGCAAGGAGCATGAGAATGGCGGCCTTGATCATGAAAGCCTCCCGTGACGGGGCAAGCATATCATTCGCCAGGAACGCACACTAATTGAATTGCTGCGTTGCAGCAGGTACTTTTCGAAGATCGCGATCCAAAACAGGACGGTTCCCGGGAGAGAGCCGTTCAGCAGCAAGCACCGCGAATTGCGCTCAACAATTCTCATATCAATTTGTTTTCACTGACTTAAGATATGATTCCTTGCCAAATTTTGCCAAACGGCGCAGAAAAACCACCATGTCGACCATGAACATATCCCTGCCCGAATCCCTGAAGGATTTCGTCGATCGCCAGGTTGCCGACAGGGGTTTCGGCACCGGCAGCGAATATGTGCGCGAACTGATCCGCAAGGATCTGGATCGGCAGGCACTCCGAAAGCTTCTGCTGGATGGCGCGGAGACGGAGCCGACCGAACCACTGGATGACGCCTATTTCGACGGATTGCGAAAACGGGTGCGCGGACGCACCGCGACGTGAACAAGCGCCCGATCCGTCCCCGCGCACAGGCGATCAGGGACGCGGAAGAAGCGGTCGATCATTATATCGTCGATGCCGGGGCCGATGTAGCGCTACGCTTTGTCGACGCGCTCGAAGCGGCCTATCGCGCCATATCCGCGCGCCCGGCAACCGGCTCGCCGCGCTACGCCCATGAACTCGATCTGCCGGGCCTCAGAACCCGCAAGCTCGCGCGCTTCCCCTATCTCGTCTTCTATATGGACAGGGGCGACCATGTGGACGTGTGGCGTGTCCTGCATGCCCGGCGAAACATCCCGGCGTGGATGCGGGAAGACGCGGGCAGCGGGCGCGACCGCTAAACCAGGCTGGTCTTGTACATCTTGAGCAACGCGCTCCATGCCTTTTCGGCGGCCGCCTGATCATAGACCTGACTGCCGGGCACGCACCAGCCGTGATCGGCGGGATAGACCTCCACCGTGGCCGGGCGCTTCGCGGCGGCGAAGGCTTTTTTGAGCTCGTCCTTGGCGGCGGGCTGGCGCGCATCGTCGTTCTTCGCGACCGCGACCAGATAGGCGGCATGCGTCTTCGGGATCAGCAGATGCGGGCTGGCGGGCGTGTCGGTGACGAGGCCGCCGCCATGGAAGCTGCCGACCGCGCCGATCCGGCCCGATACCGCCGCCGCGGTGCGGAAGGAAAGCGGGCCGCCCATGCAATAGCCCTGCACGCCCGCGCGCTTGCGCTTCGCGGTCTGCGGCTGCGCGTCGAGAAAGGCGAGATAGGCGATGGCGTCGCGATCGACCGCATCGTCGGTCATCGCCTGACGATAGCCGATCAGGATCTTGCGCGTCTCGGGATCGTTGAAATCGATCGCCCCCGCCATCACCGGCGCGCGCTTGTTGCGATAGAAGGGATTGGGAACGAGCACGACATAGCCGTCGGACGCCAGCCGCCGGCCCATCTCGCGAAACACCGGGCGCAGGCCCATGATATCGGGCCACATCAGCACCGCCGGCCAGGGCCCCTTGCCCGCCGGATGGAACAGCACCGCATCGGCCTGTCCATCGGGCGTCGTTACCGTCACGTCCTTTTCGGTGACCTTGGCGGCGGCGGCATGGGCGGCGGTCGAAAGCCCGGCGATCAGCCCCGTCGCCACGAAGCCCCGGCGCGAAAGCGTCCAGTCCTCGACCAGCCCCGGATGGATATCATTGTCGCACATGCCGCCTCTCCGCGATGGGTGTCACGGGCGCGGATGCTCCGCCTGTGCGGGGCGTCTGTCAACTGGGCGCAGGAGCCTTCCACACGCCGTTTGGACTGAGCCTGTCGAAGTCCTTGTCCTTCTTCGACGCGGAGCTAAGGAAGAACAGGACTTCGACAGGCTCAGTCCAAACGGCGATGGTATCGAGCGGCCCTCAATACGCCACCGCCGCGCTGTTGTTGCGGTTGTGCGATGCGGCGTGGAGCGCACCGGTCCTGGGATCGCGGCTGATCGCCACCCATTTGCCCTCGCCGCCCAGCCGCGCTTCCTCCAGCGGGACGACGCGCCAGGCAAGGCCGGTTCCGGCCAGCACCTTCTCGTCGAACCTTCCCTCGGGCACGGTCAGCGTGGTGTCGCCCGTCGCAGGGTCGACCGCGGGCAGATAGAAATCGGCGGTGTTGATCGCCTCCTCAACATCCATGCCGAAACAGGTATAGTTGAGCAGCCCCTGGAACGTGCGCTGGTGCAGGCCCGCGCCCATCGATGCGAAGCCCAGCACGGGAACGCCGTCCTTGAACAGCACGCCCGTCTCGGTCGGCGCCGGCAGGCGCTCGCCCGGCGTGACGCGCGCGATCATCGCCTGCTGGAAGGATGCGGGATCGCCGATCGAGATGCCGTCGACGAAGATGCCGGTCTTGCCCCAGTTCACGCAATTGATCGAATGGGTGATCGCGGCGATATTGCCCTCGCTGTCGATCGCGACGATGTCGTCCGAGTGCATCGGGGAATTGCGCTTCCACTTGGTGAAGGTCTTGCCCCCCTCGATCTGCTTCCACAGCGCCGCCGCATGATCCTTGGTCACCCGCGCGGCGTCGCTGAAGTCGATGCCCGGATAGATCGCCTCCTGCGCCTGCTTCGGGAACATCGAGATGCCGAAAAGCTGCGTGATCTCCGCCGCCTTGCGCAGCGCGTCGGACGATTTCGTCCAATGCTCGCCGCCGCACAGCCCCGCCGCATCGGCCAGGTTCTGCGCCTCGATCAGCGATACGCCGCCGAAATTGGGCACGGGCGACGTGCGCACGCTGAACCCGTTGCGGAGCGGCGCCTCCAGCGGATCGGCCCAGATCACCCGATAGGCCTTCAGATCCTCCAGTGTCATCTTGCCGCCATCGGCCTGGATCGCCTTGATCAGCCGCTCGCCCCAGGGCCCGCCATACATGTAATCGGCGCCGTCGCGCGCCACCGCGCGCAGCGTCTTCGCGAGCGCGGGCTGGCGGAAGCTGTCGCCCAGCGCATAGGCGCTGCCGTCGGACTTCACCAGCGTCGCGCGGGTTTCGGGCAGGCGGCGGATATCCTTGTCGCGGAACTTGAAGACGCTGTCGAGCATCGGGGTCACCGGCATCCCCTGTTCGGCGATATGGATGGCGGGATCGAACAGGCTGGCGAAGGGCAGCTTGCCGAAGCGGCGATGCGCCGCCTCCACGCCCTTCATGAAGCCGCCGACCAGCGCGGTGCGGCCGCTCGGCGCGCCCTTGCCCTGCAGCGCCTCGGTGCTGGAGAAATCGATCTGGCCGGGGATGGACATCGGATCAGTCTCGCCGCGCACCGTGTTCCATTCGGCGTTCATCGTATAGGTCTTGCCGGTCTTCGCCTCGTGATAGACCAGGGACATGATGCCGAAATAGCTGATCGGCGCGCCCATGGTGAGCGCCACCTGCGCCAGCGCGCCCGTCATCACCGCATCGATGGCGTTGCCACCCTGTTTCAGCGCCTCCAGCCCCGCGCGCGCCGCCAGCCCGTTATAGGCGACGGTCACCGCGCCATGCGTGCCCCTGGCCGCGCCCGCGCGGGTGCGATCGACGCCCTGCGCGGCCATGAAGCGATCATATTCGCCCTTCGGCCAGCGCGCGGGCGAAAGATCGACCTTGCTCGCGGCGGCGGCGAGATGCGGGGCAAGGCCGGTCGCGGCTCCGGTCGCGATCAGGCCCTTCATTGCGGTGCGGCGCGTCACTTTCATCACATCCTCGTCTGGAAACAGGGGTTCAATAACCGGCAGCCGGCGCCGCCGCGTTGAATTGCAGGCGGAAATCGGCGGGCGGCGTGGCGCCGAGCAGATGCTTGACGAAATAATTCCACATGCGCTGGGTATAATAGGGGCTGGTGCGGAAGAATCCGTGCCCCTCGTTGGGCAGGTACATCAGGTCATAGGGCTTGTTCGCCTTGATCAGCGCGTCGACGAACTGCAACGTCACGCTGGGCAGCGCATTCTCGTCATGCTCGCCATAGACGAGCATCAGCTTGCCCTTCAGATTGCCGGCGAGCGGCATCAGGTCCAGCTTCGCGTAATTGGCGGGCACCGCGCCCGCATCGGGCCGCGCCGTCCGGCCATTGCCGTAATCGGGCAAGGGGAAGATGCCCTCCACCGGATAGAAGCCCTGGAAATTGAGCGGCCCCGCCGACGACACCGCGACCTTGTAGAAATCGGGATAGGTCAGGATGCCGGCGGCCGAGGTATAGCCGCCGAAGCTGTGGCCATAGATGCCGACGCGATCGAGGTCGAAGCTGCCGAAGCGTTCGGCGAGCTGGCGGATGCCGGCGACATGATCGGCCAGTTCGGGCGCCGCGAAATCCTCATAGCTCTCATTGTTGAACGCCTTGGACCGGCCGGGCGTGCCGCGCCCGTCGATGGTGACGACGATGAAGCCCAGCTCGGCCAGGCTGGCGCGCGAACGCGGGTTCATCGTCACCACCGCCTCGCGATAATCGGCGGGCGCGTTGGTCACCTGCGGGCCGCCATAGATCGCGTCGATCACCGGATATCTGCGCCCCGGCTGCATGTCCGGCGGGAACCACACCGTGCCCCAGATCGGCGTCCTGCCGTCGGCGGACAGCGTGCGCACGCGCGTCGGCGCGCGCCAGCCCGCCGCCGCGACCTGCGACACATCGGCGGTTTCGAGCGTGGCGATCACCCGCCCGTCGATCGCCGAGCGCAGCACGCTCACCGGCGGTCGATCGAGCGCGGAATGGCTTTCGACGATCGTCGCGCCGTCGGGGGAGAGCGCGCCAGTCGCCGCCGGTGCCTTCGCCGCCGATCCCGGCGCCGTCATCCCCGGAAAGACCCAGCCCGCCATCGCATTGCCGACCGGCGCGCGCGCCGCGACATGCACGGCGCTTTCGGGGGTCAGCAGCACGGCCCGCCCGCCATCCAGCCCCACGGCATGGATGCGGACGAGATAGGGATCCTCGCCGTCATCGGCGCCGCCGGCGGTGAAGATCACGCGCCGCCGCACCTCGTCCACGCCGACGATGTCGCGCACCGTGCGCTTGCCCATGGTCAGCTGCCGCTTCAGCCGGCCGCTCCTGAGATCGTAGAGATACAGCTGCCCCCAGCCATCACGCTCGGAGAACCAGATCGCCTCGCCCGTCTTCTCCAGGATCCGGACATTGGGGGCGCTGTAGATGAAGGCGTTGAACCGGCCCCAGACCGGCGTGTCCTCCCGGACCACCAGCCGCGCGGCCCCCGTCGCCAGCTCGATCTCGACCAGCCCGATCGCCTTTTGCGCGCGCGTCGACGCCAGGCCATAGGCGCGGCGCCCGTCGGCGGACCAGTGGAAGACGCTGGGCGATGTGCGCCAGCCCTCCGGCAATTGCACGCGCCGGTGCGTGCGCGCGGCGATGTCGAAGACGGTCAGGTCGCCCTTGATCGCCTCGCTCTCGCCCAGCAGCGCGATGCGCGGCTGCCACAGTTTCGGCCGCAGGCTGCCGTCGAGCGGCACCGCCTCGACAAAGGGCATCGGCGCCACGGCGCGCTGGTCGACGCGGTCGCTCAGCAGATAACGGCCATCGGGCGACCAGGCGAGCCCGACGGGCGGGCGCGGCGCGGTGGAGCGCATCGTCGGGATCGCGAACAGCGACATGTCCGATGGGGCGCCATAGGCATTGTCGGCGACGCCGTCGGTGGTGAGCGCCACCGGATCGGCCCCGCCCTCGCCGCGCAGCCACAGATTATGGTCGCGCGCGAACACGCTCTGCCTGCCGTCGGGCGACCAGATCGCGTCCGCCGCGCGGGCGGGCAGCGCGATGCGGCCGCACTCCAGTCGCGGCAAACGACATGTGACGATCCCGTCCGCAAGGCCGATCGTCACGCTCTCGCGATCGATCGCGCTCACCGGCAGCACCGCCGGCAGCTTCGCCGTCCCGATCGCCGCCTGCGCCGCCGCACGCAGCGCCGCCGCGTCGAACGGCTTCGTCCGCGCGCCCGTGCGGGCATCGACGACTAGCCATTCCTGCCCCTCGCCGTTCCCGCTTGCCGCATCCCGGCGATACCAGAAGCTCTTGCCGTCGGCCGACCAGTGCGGCGTCACCTCCGCATTGCGGATCGCACCCGTCAGATTGGCGTCGAGCACCCGGGCGGCGCGCTGATACGCCTCCGCCATCGGTGCTTCAGCCTGGGCCAGGCCCGGCAGCGCCAGCGCCAGCAGGAACGCGAGCGGCCGCATCAGCGCAGCCCGTCCGCCACGCCCATGCGCCGCGGATCGGCGGAGGCGCCGAGTGCGCCCCTGGCGTCGCGATAGGCCATCTGGAACGATCCCATATGATAGTCATAGGCGGCGACCGCGCGCACCTTCACCCCCATCGCCGCCAGCCCCTTCAGCGCTTCGGGCGACAGGCGATCCTCGATCACCATCTCGCTGCTGTCGGTCAGCGGCAGCATGCGCGGCGCATCGGACGCGTCATAGGGCGACATGTTGAAATCGAGCGCATAGGTCAGCACCTGCGGCACCGTGCAATGGACATTGCCCGGCGATCCCAGCGACAGCACCGGCTTGCCGCCCTTCAGCACGATGGTGTTGCCCATCACCGTGCGCATCCGCGCATTGGGCGCGAGCAATTGCATCATCGACGTGCCGGGCTGGTCGAAGGTGCAATGGCTGCCCACCATCGGCACGCCGCCGACGACCACGCCGGGAATGCCGCCGGATTGCAGCGTGTTCATCATCTGCACCCAATTGCCCTGGGCATCGACGACGGCGAGCTCGCAGCTGCCGCTCGGCTGCTTCTCCAGCCGGTTGCCCGCCCCCGTCGCCTCGCCGCCCAGCGGGCTCGCGCCCCCCGTCATGCGCACATGGGCGGACAGGTCCACCTTCGGCATGATGCCGCGGATCAGCCGCGCCGAATGCGCGAAGAAATCCTCGTCGAGCAGGGCGGCGGTGTCGTAATCGGCCACCGCCACCGGATCGCCGCTGAAGCCGGCATGATAGATGGCGTGGCGCAGCGCATGCGCCATGTAGAACAGATGCTCGGCGGAGCCCGGCCGCACCTTGCGGATGCCCAGATGGCGCAGGATGCCCAGCGTGATCGCGATGCGCAGCCCCTGGTTCTGCGGCGGGGCGAGGCTGGCGATCTCATATTCATTGTGCGCGAAGCGCAGCGGATCGATCCAGCGCGGCGGCGTCGCCGTCATGTGGCGCTTCTCGATCTTCCAGCCCATCGCATTGCCGCGCGCGATGAAGGCATCGGCCCATTCGCCCGTGATCATGTGATCGGGCCCTTCCTGCGCCACCTTGCGCAAGGTCTGGGCGAGCGGCTTGTTCACGAACAGGTCGCCCACCTTCACCAGGAAGCCGCCGGGGGCGAAGAAGCGCCGGCCATCGGCGAAGTGATTGTAGAAATTGGCGCCGAATTCGTTGACCTGCACTTCGAAGGTGGAAACGGGGTGCCCCTCCTCCGCCCAGCGGATCGCATCCTCGCACAGCGACGCCCAGGGCCTGCTGGCGAAGCGCGCATGCATTTCCTTCAGCCCCGGCATGAAGCCCGGGATCACCGCGGACGGCGGATAGGCGGCATAGCCCGATCCGGGCATCGGCGGCACCGGGCGGAAGGGCGGCAGATCCGCCGGGAAGGTGCCGGTGCTGTCGAGCTGGTAGAGCTTGCCGCTCTTCGCCTCGTAATAGAGGAAGGTGACGGTGCCGGTATGATTGGTCATGAACGGCTCGACCGTCGCCTGCACCATGCAGCCCGCGATCGCGGCGTCGACGGCGTTGCCGCCTTCGCGCATCACCTTCAGGATCGTTTCGGTGACGATCGCATTGTCGGTGCTGCACGCGGCCTTCACTTTGGAAACCGGCATCTTCGGCCCCGGATCGCGCACATATTTGCGCATCTGGTCGGGCGTCGCGCGCGGCAGGTTCTCGGCGGCGGCGCGCGACGCCGCCAGCAGCGCCCCCGCGCCGACGGCGGAGCCTGCGATGAATTGGCGTCGGTCCATTCTACTCTCCTGAAGCTCCGGGACGCATATGTTCAGCATTTCCCACCCGTCACCCCAGCGAAAGCTGGGGTCCATGCGATCTCCGGTCACGCGCCGGCACCGCATAGATTCCAGCTTTCGCTGGAATGACGGCAGTTTAACGGCGGATCAGAACTTCACCCCCAGCCCCAGCGACACGGTGCGCGGGCGGATGACCACCGCGCCGCCGGCCGCGTCAATATTGGTGAAACCCAAAGTATCGAACGCGTTGTCGACGCGAAGCTGCGCGGTGTAGCGCTCGTCGAAGGTGACGCTGGCGCGCAGGTCGAGCGTGGTGATATCCGGCAGCTTCTGCGTGCGGCCGGGATCGAGCGCGGGATAGGTGGACGGCATGTCCGACTGGAAGCGCAGGGTGGCGCCAACATTGCCGATCGCGCTGTCGGAGAAGGGCAGGCTGTGATCGGCGATCAGCGCGACGGTGTAGCGCGGGGTCAGCGGCAGCCGGTCCCCCGCCCGCGCGCCCAGCACGGCGGCGGCGGTTGCGGTGATCGATTTCAGCTTGGCGTCGGTATAGCCCATATTGGCGCCGACGGTGAGCCGCGAATTGGGCCGCGCCTGCAACTGCATCTCCAGCCCGTCCACCGTGGCGCTCGCCGCATTGCCGCCCAGCACGAAGCCGTTGACCAGCGTGTTGAGCTGGATGTCGTCCCAGTCGATATGATAGGCGGCGACGTCGAAGCTGAAGGCGCCGTTGAGCGCCGATCCCTTCATGCCGACTTCGTAGTTCCACACGCCGTCGGGCCGGACCAGCGTCTGCGCGCCGGGCGGCGGCGCCGAATTGGTCTGCGGGCCGCCGGGGCGATAGCCGCTCGCCGCGCGCGCATAGAAGCTGAGGTTGCGCATCGGCCGCCAGCGCGCGGTCGCCAGCCAGGTCGTGGCATTGTCCTCGAACTTGAAGGTGGAGGCGGCGCGCGGCAGGAAGAAGCTGATCGCCCCCGGCCCGCCGGTGCCCGCCACCTGTTCGTTATGCGCGTAACGCACGCCGCCGGTGACGTCGAGCGTGTCGGTCAGGTAGAAGGTCAGGTTCCCGAAACCCGCGATTTCCTTGTACTTCGACGTGGTCGTCGCCAGGATCAGCGTCTGGAACGGCGCGGGCAGCGGCGCGCCCGCCGCGTTCAGCGCGGACACGCGCGTGATATAAATGCTGTCCTCATCGGTGTAGAACAGCCCGGCCAGGAACTCGATCGGCCCCAGCCGCTTCGATGCGAAGCGCAGTTCGGCCGAATATTTCTCCGCCGCCGGATTGATCAGCGCCAGCGCGCGCGATCTGGCGGGCAGGATCGTATCGATCGGCGCACCGAACACCAGGCTGGAGATCGGCCCCAGCGTGTTGCGCGCCAGCGGGATATAGGCGGCGGTGTAGTCCGCGCGCGTCGCGACATTGTATTTGGCGTAGCTGGCCGATGCGGTGATGTTGCCGATGCCCGTCGCATAATCGATCGATCCGTTGATCAGGCGATATTTCACCTTGCCGGGCAGATCGAAGAAGGGATCGTAGCTATAGCCGCCGAATTCGGGGGTGAAGCTGCCGGGGATGGTGCTGATCCCGCTCGATCCCACCAGGTCGATATCCTGCAACTGGGCGGCGAGGTTGATCTTGAGATCGGCCACCGGCTCGACGAACAGCGCCAGGCGGCCGCCCTTGATCGTCGACCGGTTGGCGTCGCGCTTGCCCGTCGCGACATTGTCGACGAAGCCCGGCAGGCGGCGATAATAGCCGGTGGCGGTGATCGCGGCGACATCCTTGATGATCGGGATATTGACGGTGCCGCGCGCCAGGAAGCCTTCCTCGCCATGCGACACATGGCTCACCTCGGCGCGCGCGCTCATCGAGAAGCGCGTGGGATCGGGCTTCTTGGTGACGACGCGGATCAGGCCGCCCAGGCTGCCGGCGCCGTACAATGTGCCCTGCGGCCCCTTCAGCACCTCGATCCGCTCGATCTCCGCCAGTTCGGGCTCGGGCGTCATCAGCGCGCTCACCGCCAGATAGCCGCTGGAGCTGAACGGCGCGTCGTCGATATAATAGCCGGCGGTGTTGGTCGTCTGCTGCGCGCCCGAATTCAGGCCGCGCATGATGATCGTGCCCACGCCGGGCTGGCCGCTGTCGCGCTGCGACAGGCCGGGCACCAGGCTGGCATAGTCGCGGAAGCTGGAGATGCCGAGCGTCTCGATCGTCTCCGCGCCCAGCGCGGTGACCGATGCGGGCACGTCCTGCAACCGCTCCTCGCGCTTGCTGGCGGTGACGACGATCTCGTTGGCGTCGAGCGCCTCCGCGCCCTGCCCGGCATCCTGCGCCAGCGCCGCCCCCTGCGCCCCCGCGATCGCCCCGATCGCGCACGCCACCAACAAAGTCCGCTTCATCTGCATGTTCCAATCCCCAGCCTGAACCCGCCGCGACGCCTGAACGGCCCGTCAGCGATCATCTTTTCCATGCACTACTGTCATATAAAATCGGCACTTTTGCAACGGGGTTTGTCATATACGGTTTCAGGCATATGACTCCCCAACCAAACTATTGAAAAACCGCATTTTATTATGATCTTCCATACAGAAGCCATAGGTTGAACACACAGAAAAAAATACAGAAGTGTTTGGACATGATCCACCAACAACAAACGTCACTGCATGGAAAATCGCAGGCGATCACGCGGCGATTCGGCGCATGGCGCGCGGCCGGCGCCACTGGATGCTGGACATTCGGGCACTTTGCGCGCAACGCTGCCGGCCTGATGACCGACGCCGCAAAAGCCGACAAAACGGCAAAGCCCGCCAAGCCCGCCCGCCGCCTGGGCCGAGAGGACTGGATCGCCGCCGCGCGCAAGATCCTGGTCGATCGCGGCATAGACGATGTGAAGGTGGATCGGCTCGCCCGCCAGATGCGCGTGACGCGCGGCAGCTTCTACTGGCATTTCCAGGACCGGCGCGAATTGCTGGATGCGCTGCTCACCGATTGGGAAGCACGCAATTATTTCGAGATCGCGCAGGTGCGCGCGCGTTCGGCGCGCGCGACCGACGGCATGGTGGAAGTGTTCGGCATCTGGCTGGGCGAGGATGCCAGCGTGCTGCTGTTCGATATCGCGGTGCGATCCTGGGCGCGGCGATCGGCCGAGGTCGCGGCATCGGTGGCGCGCGTCGACAAGGCGTGGATCGAACTGATCCAGGAATTCCTCGAGCGCGACGGCTATTCGGGCGACGAGGCGCTGGTGCGTGCGCGCGTCACCTATTTCCACCAGATCGGCTATTGGGCGCTCAATATCGACGACGAACCGCTGGAACGCCTCCGCCTCGTCCCCGTCTATTACCAGGTGCTCACCGGCCGCGAGCCCAGCGCCGAACTGATGCGCGTGCTGAAACAACAGGCCACGCGCATGAAAGCGCCCAAGACGCCGAAGCCCCGCGCGAAACGGGCAAAGGCCACGGCGTGACCAGTTCCCGTTCGGGCTGAGCCTGTCGGGACAAAGTCGGCCGCAGGCCAACCCCTTGTTCTTGTTCTTCCGCATCGAGGCTCAAGAAGGACCGGGGTCTCCCGAACAGATTGCGCCTTGTCCATCGGGAGAGGCCGGCCTCCGCCGGCATGACGGACCGGATGGGGATGATCGTTCGCGCGGGCACCGCGCGACATTGGCCACTGGATTGCTTCGTCGCTACGCTCCGTCGCAATGACGATTCGATTCCGCCAGCACGCCGCCACCCCCCGCCCCCATTGGCTCGCCGCCACCGCCGCGCTGCTGCTGTTCGCCCATCCCGCCCAGGCCGAAGCCCCGGCGCGCAAAGCCCCCGGCGCTGCACTCGTCACCGCCACCGCCACCCAGGAAACCCGCTTCGCCCGCGCCTTTGCGGAGGCGGACCGGTTCGTCGCCGAACATGCCTTTCCCGGCGCGGTGCTGGCGGTGGGGCAGCATGGCCGGCTGGTCGCGCTGAAGGCGTTCGGGCGGATCGACAGTTCGCCCGGCGCGCCGCCGATGCCGGCCAACGCGATCTTCGATCTCGCATCGCTCACCAAGGTGGCGGGCACGACGATGGCCGCCGCCTTGCTCTACGATCGCGGCCGGCTGGACCTGGACGCACCCGTCATCCGCTACCTGCCCGAATTCGCGGGCACCGCCGGGCATGATGCGATCACCGTCCGCCACCTGCTCACCCATAGTTCGGGCCTGAAATCGGGCGATCCCTTCTGGTGGAAAGCCAGGGACAAGCCCGCCATCCTTGCGGCGATCCACGCGCTGCCCGTCGCCAGCCCGCCCGGCACCACCTATCTGTACCAGGATTTCAACCTGATCCTGATGGGCGAGATCGTCGAGCGCATCAGCGGCCGCCCGCTCGACCGCTTCCTGCAGGCGGAGGTCTTCGGCCCGCTGGGCATGAAGGATACCGGATTCCGCCCGCCGCGCGGCAAATTGCACCGCATCCCGCCCACCGAGCAGGACGACACACTGCGCCACGCCATGGTGCACGGCGTCGTCCATGACGAGAATGCCTATCTGATGGGGGGCGTCGCCGGCCATGCCGGGCTGTTCTCCACCGCCGCCGATCTCGCCCGGCTCGCGCAGCTCTGGCTCGACGGCGGGCAATCGGGCGGCAAGCGCTTGCTGAAACAAGGCACCGTCGACCTGTTCCGCCGCGCCCAGCACCTGCCGCCGGACAGCAGGCGCGCATTGGGGTGGGACATGCCTGGCACGGGCGGCGGCTTTGCCGGGCCGCTCGCTTCCCCGAACGCGATCATGCACACCGGCTTCACCGGCACGACCATCTATATCGATCCGGCGCGCGACGCCTTCGTCATCCTGCTCACCAACCGCGTGAACCCGACGCGCGAGAACAGCCTGATCGGCCAGGCCCGCCCCGCCATCCATGGCGCGGTGCTCGCCGCGCTCGATGCGCCGGAACCGCGACCATGAAATCATCCCCCGCCGCGCTGCTGGCCGCGATCCTCGCGGCGCTGCTCGCCTTGGTCGCCACCCCCGCCGCCGCGCGCGTGCGCACGGGCATAGACGTGCTGCAGGATCAGCGCTTTGCGCAATTGAAACAGGTGGCGGCGCGCCATGGCGGGCGGCTGCGGCTGGGCATATTGGCGAACCCGATCAGCGTGGACGGGCGCGGCCGGCGGACGATCGACGTGCTGCGCCAGGATGCCGAGGCGGCGGTGCCGGGGCTGAAGGTGGTGAAGCTGTTCAGCGGCGAACATGGCATCGATGCCGCGCTGGATGTCGAGCATATCGATGATGGGGTGGACAAGGCCAGCGGCCTGCCGATCCTAAGCCTGTACGGCAGCAACCAGGCCGATCGCCGCCCCGGCGCGCGCCAGCTGGCCGGCGTGGACGCGGTGGTGATCGACCTGCAGGACGTGGGCGTGCGTTACTGGACCTTCCAGACGCTCACCAAATATTTCCTCCAGGCATCGGCGGCGCATGGCGTGGAGCTGATCCTGCTCGACCGGCCGAACCCGATCAACGGCGTCGCGGTGCAGGGCCCCGTCACGCTGCCCGGCCAGGAGAATTACGTGACCCCGCATGCGGAGCCGATGCGCCCCGGCATGACGCTGGGCGAGCTGGCGACGATGTTCAATGCGGAGGACCGGATCGGCGCGAAGCTGACGGTGATCCGCATGACCGGCTGGAAACGCACCGACTGGTACGACCAGACCGGGCTGTTGTGGATCAACCCATCCCCCAACCTGCGCAGCCCCGCCCAGGCGACCGCCTATGCCGGCACCGCGCTGCTGGAAGGGACCAATGTGAATGTGAAGGGGCCGACCGAGCCCTCCTTCCTCCGTTTCGGCGCGCCCTGGATCGACGGTGTCGCGCTGGCCGATTATCTCAACCGCCGCGCCATTGCCGGCGTGCATTTCATGCCCATCGTCTATGTGCCCGCGGGCGACGCGCATTTCCCGCATGTCGGCCAGCGCGTGGAGGGCGTGGAGGTGATCGTGGACGACCGCGACCGGCTGGACGCGCCGCTGCTGGGCGTGGAGGCGGTCTCCGCGCTCTGGAAGCTTTACGGCCCCAAGTTCGAGATCGACCGCGTGGACCGCCTGCTGCGCGACCGCGCGATGCTGGATCGGATCAAGGCCGGCGAAGACCCCCGCAGGATCGCCGCCGCCTGGCAACCCGCCCTCAACCGCTTCAAGGCCCGCCGTGCGCGCTATCTGCTGTATTGAAGGGCATAAGGGCGGGAGGATGCAAGAGACGAGAGCTTCCCCTACCCCCCTCCCGTCATTCCAGCGCAGGCTGGAGCCGCAGTCGACCGCAGGTCAATCCATACGATGCCGGTGCAAGACACCAGCCCCGCATGGACCCCAGCCTGCGCTGGGGTGACGCGGAAGAAGAACCAGCAGAACAGAATATCCGGAACCCACTCAGCCCCGAACGACCCGCCGACAGGAGCCCACAATGTCCCTCCCCTTCAGCCCGACAGACTGGGCCGTCATCCTCGGCTATTTCGCGTTCCTGGCGGCGGGGGCCTGGGTGTTCATGCCGCGCCATACGGATACGGCACATGATTATTTCCTGGCCGGCGGCACCGTGCCCGCCTGGCTCGCCGCCGTCTCCGTCCTCTCCGCCACGCAATCGGCGGCGACGTTCCTGGGCGGGCCGGATTTCGGCTATCATGGCGATTTCACCTATCTCGGCACCAATCTGGGCGGGCTGATCGGCGCGATCTTCGTCGCGCAGGTGCTGATCCCGCGCTTCTACGCGGCGCGCGTCACCACCGTCTACGAACTGCTGAGCGTGCGTTTCGGCACGCTGGCGACACGCTGGACGGGGGGCATGTTCCTGTTCGGCCGCGTGCTGGCGGGCGGCGCGCGCGTCTATCTGGCGGCGATCGCGGTGGCGATGGTGATGACGGGCACGGTCACCGCGGGCGGCATATTCGTGGCGGCGGCGGTGCTGGTGGTCGCCAGCTTCCTCTCCACCTTCGTCGGCGGGCTGCGATCGGTGCTGTGGATCGATCTGTTCCAGTTCGTGATCATGGTGGGATCGGCGATCGCGGTGCTGATATTCCTGCGCAACGCGATCCCGGCAAGCGATGCGGAGATCCTGCAGGGCCTGATGCATGCGCCGGGCGGCGTCGACAAATTGCGCCTGTTCGATTTCTCGACCGACCTGTCCCGCCCCTTCTCCCTGCTGGCGATCGTGACGGGCATCGCGCTGCTTTATATCGCATCCTCGGGGCTGGACCAGGATACGACGCAGCGGCTGCTCGCCTGCAAGGATGCGAAGACGGGCGCGCGCAGCCTGTACCTCTCCGTCTTCGCGACGGTGCCGGTGGTGGCGATCTTCATCACGATCGGGCTGCTGCTCCATATCTTCTACGACCGGCCGGAACTGATGGGCGGCGCCACCAACAGCGCGGGCCAGGCGTTCGCGGGGGAGAAGATCAGCATCTTCATGCACTATATCCTGACGGGGCTGCCGCCCGGCCTGCGCGGGCTGGTGACGGCGGGCATCATGGCGGCGGCGGTGGCCACCACCAATTCGGCGCTCAACGCCATGTCATCCGTGCTGATCCAGGATTTCTACCGCCCCTGGCGCGAACGCCGCGCGGCGGCCTCCAGCAACGACGGCGCCGCCGTGCCCGAACATCATTACGTCCAGGCCGGCCGCGCGGGCATGGGCGTGATCGGCCTGGCGATGCTGATCGTGGCCGTCCTCTCATTCTACTGGCAGCATTATGCCAAGCTGGGCCTGCTGGAATTCGCGCTGCAGGTGATGGTGTTCGCCTATGCCGGCCTGCTCGGCGTCTATTTCGCCGCCATCTTCACCCGCCGCGGCACCACCGGATCGGTGATCGCATCGCTGATCGCGGGCTTCATCACCGTGCTCCTCCTCCAACCCGCCATCGCGGCGGCGCTGGGTCTGCCGGAGATGCTGCAAGGACTGGCATTCCCGTTCCAGCTTTGCGTGGGAACGGCGGTGGCGTTTCTGGTGGCGGTGGGGCGTGGGGGACGGGAGGCAACATAATGTTCAATAAACAGCCCACACGAAAATCCTAATGGCCCTCCCAAGAGGTTCGCCGCCCTTTTCGTTCACGATCGACAGCCCTTTTCTGTGCGGTATATCCAGCCTTTTCGAAGGCTTTGGCGAACACCCACAGATAAAGCCCGATCTTCGCTTGTAGCCATTCCCAAACCGCTGCTACCCCTCGCTCCATGTTCGAACAGACCTTCAAGAACCTCGATGACATTCTGCGCAAGGAGGCCGGCTGCGCCTCCGAGTTGGACTACACCGAACAAACCAGTTGGTTGCTGTTCTTAAAATACCTCGACGATCTGGAAACCAGCCGCGCGACCGAAGCCGAACTGCGCGGGCAGGCCTATACGCCGATCATCAACGCCGCGCATCGCTGGGGCCTGTGGGCCGCCCCGAAGGATGCCGCCGGCGAGCTCGATCACAATCGCGCCAAGACCGGGCCGGACCTGATCGGCTATGTGAACCGCGAGTTGTTCCCCTATCTGGAGGGGTTCAAGGGCCGGGCTACCAGCGCCGACACCATCGAATACAAGATCGGCGAGATTTTCGGCGAGATCCGCAACAAGTTCCAGTCCGGCTACTCGCTGCGCGACGCGATCGACGCGATCGACGAATTGTCCTTCGGTAGCCAGATCCAGAAGCACGAGCTTTCGGAGCTGTACGAAGCCAAGATCAAGAACATGGGCAATGCCGGGCGCAACGGCGGGGAATATTACACCCCGCGCCCGCTGATCCGCGCGATGATCAAGGTGGTGAAGCCGACGCTGAACGATACAGTATATGACGGCGCGGCCGGTTCCTGCGGCTTCCTCTGCGAAGCCTATGACTATCTCCGGCCGCTGGCGAAGACTGCCGGCGACCTCGAGCGGCTCCAGAAGCACACCTTCTTCGCCAAGGAAAAGAAGAGCCTCGCCTACGTCATCGGCACGATGAACATGATCCTGCACGGGATCGAAGCGCCCAATATCGTCCACACCAACACGCTGGCCGAGCAGGTGCTGGATATTCAGGAGAAGGACCGCTTCGACGTCATCCTCGCGAACCCGCCCTTCGGCGGCAAGGAGCGGCCGGAAATACAGCAGAACTTCCCGATCAAGACCGGGGAGACCGCCTATCTGTTCCTCCAGCACTTCATCAAGTCGCTGCGCGCGGGCGGATCGGCGGCGGTGGTGATCAAGAACACCTTCCTGTCCAACACTGACAATGCCAGCGTGGCGCTGCGCCGCGAGCTGCTGGAAAGCTGCAACCTGCACACCGTGCTCGACATGCCCGGCGGCACCTTTCAAGGTGCGGGCGTCAAGACCGTGGTGCTGTTCTTCGACAAGGGCGAGCCGACCCGCAGCATCTGGTATTACCGGCTAGATCCCGGCCGCAACATGGGCAAGACCAACCCCCTGAACGATGCCGACATGGCGGATTTCCTCGAGCGGCAGGAGAGTTTTGCTGAGGGGCTGAATGCGTGGAGTGTGGCGGCGGACACGCTTGACCCCGCGACCTTCGACCTGACCGTGCGCAATCCCAATGCGCCAGAAGCCGCGGCGCTGCGCAGCCCGCAGGAGATACTCGATGAGATCGCCGCGCTGGATGCCCAGAGTGCGGAGATACTAGCGCGGGTGAGGGAACTGCTGTGACGAAAACGGGGGGGCGCAGCGCTACCGTTCGCCACATTGCGGGAGAAGCTGCCATTTCGGTAGGGATGCCGAACGCCGCAGCGCCAACTGGCTGGCGCTGGGTGCCACTTACCAGTGTGGCACGATTAGAGTCGGGCCATACTCCCAGCCGTCGGCACCCTGAATATTGGGGTGGCGATATTCCTTGGCTGAGCATTCGTGATGCGAAGGCCAATCACGGCAAAGTGGTTAGCGAAACGATCGAAACCACCAACGAAGCCGGTATCGAGAACTCGTCCGCGCGCGTGCTGCCGAAAGGCACGGTTTGCCTCTCCAGAACCGCATCGGTCGGCTATGTGACCATCATGGGTCGCGCGATGGCCACCAGTCAGGATTTTGTAAACTGGGTGTGTTCGGACAAGCTAGACCCGCGCTTCCTCCAGTATCTATTGATTTGCGAAAAGCCGAGCCTAGCCCGCTTTTCGAGCGGTGCCGTGCATCAGACGATCTACTTTCCTGAAGTCAAGGCGTTCCACGTCTGCATTCCTGCGATTGAGGAGCAGCAACGGATTGTGGCTGTACTGGATGAGGTCTTCGCTGCCATCACGACCGCAACCTCCAACGCAGAAAAGAATCTGTCCAGTGCGCAGGAGTTATTCGAGTCTATCCTTCGGCTTTCGTTCGAAGGTGTAGATGCGCCACTGCGCAGCCTATCAGATGCCTGCGAACGCGTTACAGTCGGTCACGTCGGTATCACTTCCCCTCACTATAGAACCACAGGCATACCTTTCTTAAGGACGCAAAATATAACGAAGGCTGGCGTGCGCTTGGATGACTTGGTTTACATTACCCCTGAATTTCATCGTAACCTTAGGAAGTCCGCCCTCAAGGCCGGAGACGTTTTGATCGCTCGGGTCATAACTGATCGGATGAATGTCGGCGTCGTCCCCGCCACATTGGGCGAAGCTAACTGCGCAAATGTGATTTGTGTGAGGCCCGGAACGGGCATGAATCCTCAGTACCTCTGGTATCTTATTCGATCAGATCAATCTCAACGTGAACTTCTTGGTCAGCGCAAGGGTTCAGCCCAGCAGGTAGTTAATACCTCCGTCCTAAAAAGCTGGCGCGTGCCAATACCGACACCGGGCCAGCAAGCCGAGATGGTCAGACATCTCGATGTGGTGAGGCACGAGATTGATGACTTGATCGAACGCTGCGACAGTAAGCTAGCGAGTCTTGCCAACCTCAAGCAGTCCCTCCTCCACCGCGCCTTCACCGGGGGACTGACGGCCAGCAAGCCCGTGATCATCGTTCCGGCGAACGATGATTGGCACTCGCCTGAAGCTTCCGCCCAAATTCTCGTGTTCGCTCATTTTCGCCACGTTTCCCTAAATCGCGTTGCGAACTTTGGGCACGTGAAAGCCCAAAAGTCGTTGCAAGCGGTCGAGGCTTGGGGGGGGCTCGATTTGGGACGCCGGCCGATTAAAGATAGAGCCGGGCCAAACGACTTTCCTCACATGCAAAGAGTGGAAGAATGGGCAAAGCAAAATGGCGCTTTCGAGTTTGTCCAGCGCCCGACCGGCGGTTACGATTTTCGACCGCTCCAGAATTACGGCAAGTTGTTGGATGAGGCCCGGCGACGGCTGGATGAGGTGGACACGTTGCCGAAGCGTGCGATCGAACTCCTGGTTGATATGGATTCCGACTGGGCGGAGATCATTGTGACGACCCACGCCGCCTGGAACAATCTGGTGCTAGATAAAGTGGCAGCAACGAACGATATGATCGTTTATGCCTCTCGCGATGGCTGGCATCAATCAAAGCTTCGTCATGACAAATCGCGCTTTCATGACGCCATCCGTTTTCTCCGTAGCAATGGCCTAGTACCCGATGGCTCAGCGAAGCGAGTCAGTGGACAGGAGGCCTTGCTCTTTTGAACGAAGCCGAGACCCGCGCCGAACTGATCGACCCCGCATTGCGCGAGGCCGGCTGGGGTGTGGTCGATGGCAGCCGCACCCGGCGGGAGGTGATCGCGCCCGGCCGGATCATGGGCAAGGGCAAGCGCGCACGCGCGCTGTCCTGCGATTATGTGCTGGTCTATCGCAATACCAAGCTGGCGACGTTGGAAGCCAAGGCCGCGACCAAAAGCTACACCGAGGGTGTCGAGCAGGCGAAGGACTATGCCGCCCGCCTGCAATGCCGCTTCGCCTATGCCAGCAACGGCAAGCAGATTTATCGCATGGACATGGCGACCGGCGCGGAAAGGCTGGTCGATGCTTACCCGACACCGCAGGAATTGTGGGATGCCACCTTTGCCGAGGCGAACCGCTGGCGCGACCGCTTCGCAGCCGTCTCTTATGAGACTAGCGGCGGGCGGTTCGAGCCGCGCTATTACCAGCACAACGCTATAGAGCGCGTGCTGGAGGGGATCAGCGAGAACCGCGACCGCGTGCTGCTGACGCTTGCCACCGGCACCGGCAAGACCGCCATCGCTTTCCAGATCGCCTGGAAGCTGTTCCATGCCCGCTGGAACCTGTCAGCCTGGAAGGCGGCTGACGAGCCGACGCGCCATCCGCGCATCCTGTTCCTGGCCGATCGCAACATCCTCGCCGATCAGGCCTACAACAGCTTTGCCGCCTTCGACGACGGCGCGCTGGCGCGGATCACGCCGGGCGACATCAAGAAAAAGGGCTCGGTGCCCAAGAACGCCAGCATCTTTTTCACCATCTTCCAGACCTTCACCAGCGGCGCCGACGCAAATGGCGATCCCGCGCCCTATTTCGGCGATTACCCGCCCGACTTCTTTGATTGCATCATCATCGACGAGTGCCATCGCGGCGGTGCGAAGGATGAGAGCGAATGGCGCGCGATCCTCGACTATTTCGCGCCCGCCGTGCAGATCGGCCTTACGGCCACGCCAAAGCGGAAAAACAACGCTGACACCTATGCCTATTTCGGCCAGCCGGTTTACACCTACTCGCTGAAAGAGGGGATCAACGACGGCTATCTGACGCCGTTCAAGGTCCGCCAGATCGGCACGACGATCGACGAATATGTCTACACGCCCGATGATGCCGTGGTCGAAGGCGAAGTGGAGGACGGCAAGCGCTACGCCGAAGGCGACTTCAATCGTACCATCGAAATCCGCGAGCGTGAGGCCTATCGCGTCCGTACCTTCATGGACATGATCGACCAGCGCGAAAAGACGATCGTTTTCTGTGCGACGCAGGAACACGCCGGCATCGTCCGCGACCTCATCAATCAGGTGAAGACCAGCACCAACCCCAACTATTGCGTCCGCGTGACCGCTTCGGACGGCGCGATCGGCGACCAGTGGCTGCGTACCTTTCAGGACAACGACAAGACCATTCCGACGATCCTGACGACCTCACAGAAACTATCCACCGGCGTCGATGCGCGCAACGTCCGCAACATCGTGCTGATGCGGACGGTCAATTCGATGATCGAGTTCAAGCAGATCATCGGGCGCGGCACTCGCCTGTTCGACGGCAAAGACTATTTTACGATCCTCGATTTCGTGAAAGCCTATGAGCACTTCAACGATCCCGAATGGGATGGCGAGCCGCTTGCCCCGGAGCCGCCGAAGGGGCCGCGCGACGGGAAGCCGGAAGGCGATCCACCGGAGCCGCCCGAACGTGGGCCGGACCCCGAGCCGCCCAAAGCCAAGCTGGTGATTCGGCTGGCGGACGGGAAGGAACGCGCGTTCCAACATATCAGCGCCACGACCTTCTGGAGCGTGGACGGCAAGCCCGTTTCGGCGCAGCAATTCATCGAAGACCTATTCGGCCAGTTGCCCGACCTATTCCGCGATGAAGACGAACTGCGCGCGATCTGGAGCCAGCCGGATACACGGCGCAAGCTGGTGGAAGGCCTCGCCGAACGTGGTTTCACTGGCGAGGCGTTGGATAGCATTCGCCGGGCGACCGATTCTCAAGAAAGCGACCTGTTCGACGTGCTGGCCTATATCGCCTGGGCGCGCCCACTGTTGAAGCGGATAGAACGGGCTCAAACCCGCCGCGAAGCGATCCTCTCACGATACGGCAACAAGCAGCACGAGTTCCTCGATTTCATCCTGTCGCAATATGCAGCGGTTGGTGAGAGCGAGTTGGACGACGGCAAGCTACCTGCGCTGCTGGAACTGAAGTATGGCACGCCCATGGACGCAGTTCGCGAGCTTGGATCAGTCGCAGAAATCCGTTCAACCTTTTTAGGCTTTCAGCGCAACCTGTATGAGGGCGAAAGCAAAAGCTGATTACGTGTGGACCGCATTCTACTGGCATGTCGTAGCAGCGCGCAGCAAAGCGGCGTTTGAATGGCCGCTGCTCAATAGCATACAATATGTAACATATCCTCTTGACGTGGCCCAGTGATATGTAACATATTTCGTGCCACATTGAGGAGCCTTCTATGATGCCCGTTGTAAGAGTGAACGATGCTACCTTCGCCAGCCTGAGCACGTTGAAGACCTGGTTCGGAACCAAGACCCCCAGCGACACGATCGACAAGATTGTTCGTGAAGCGATGGAACAGCTTGGAATCGAACAAGACGGTGAGCCGGAAGACGCAGCAATCGTGACCGGCGATGGCGCAATGGAGTTCCAAACCGCTCCCGGGCTTTCATTCACAAAACCGCTGTCAGCTTCGATTAATGGAAAGGCCGTGCCAAGCCCCCGCTGGTCGTCAATGCTCCTCACCATGATCGCCCAATTGAAAGCGAAGGGCTTCGAAGGAGAAAAGCTGGTCCGCCTGCTGCAAGTACCCGCAAAGGGAGAGCGATATGAAGAAGAGGGCTTCAAATATCATCCCGAACTGGGAATCTCCGTCCAGGGCCAGTCGGCTTCGGATGCTTGGAAAGAGATCGACCGGATTGCCAAGAAATGGGCCATTCCCGTCGTGATCGAGTTTTGGTGGCGACACAATGACAAGGCACAATTCCCCGGCAAAACCGGCCGCATTCGCTCCGGCAACACCTGACAAAGTGCATATTGTGGGCATCACTCTCGCATAGGCGCTAACCTTCGCAGGCGGCCACGACCGCCTGCCACCTCACACCCCCTTACCCCTTCACCACCTCCCCGCCGCGCATGATCATCGGCAGCACCTCGCCGCCCTTTGCCAGCAGGGTGATGTCCTTCAGCGGGTCGCCGTCCACGGCGATCAGGTCGGCATAGGCGCCGGGTTTCACGCAGCCGAGTTCGTCCTGCTGCTGCAGGATCTCCGCGCCGATCGACGTGGCCTGGCGGAGGATCTCGATTGGCTGGAAGATATCGGCGCGCAGCGCGAATTCCCTGGATTGCTGGGTGTATGAATCGCCCAGCAGATCGGTGCCCAGGCCGATCTTCACGCCGGCATTGCGCATCCTTTCCATGCCGGTCAGCGCTTCCCTGTACACACCCTCCAGCTTTTCCAGGCTGACGGGCGGCAGGCCGAGCGAGGGGCCGAGTTCGCGCAGCGCGAAGATCGTCGCCATGGTGGGCACGATATAGGCGCCGCGCTCGGCGACGAAGGCGGCGGTCTCGTCATCGATCAAGGTGCCGTGTTCGATGCAGCGCACGCCGAATTCCACGCAGCGCCGGATCGCGCTGGGCGGATGGCAATGCGCCGCCGCATAGCTGCGCCGTTCGGTGCATTCGTTCACGATCGCGCGGATCTCGTCCTCGCGATACTGGTTCATCCAGATCGGATCGGTGGGCGATGCGACGCCGCCCGATCCCATGATCTTGATGCAATGCGCGCCGCGCCGGTATTGCTCGCGCACCGCCGTCACGCACTGTTCCACCCCGTCCGCCACCACGCACAGGCTGTTCATCGCGCCGCCGCACGAGCAATAGCCATGGGTGTGCGCCGCCTCGTTCGCGGCGCGGAAATCGCCATGGCCGCCGGTCATGGACAAGATCTTGCCCGCATAGAAATAGCGCGGGCCACGGATCAGCCCGTCGCGCAGCGCCTGCGCCAGGCTCCAGTCGCCGCCGCCGATATCGCGCACCGTGGTGAAGCCGCTGTCCAGCGCATGACCCAGCATGCGCACGGCATGCGCGGTGCGATAGGGTTCGCCCGCCCCGTCCACCCGCTTCACGTCCATGCCCGATGCATAGGCATGGACATGCAGGTCGATCAGCCCCGGCATCAGCGTGCGACCCTTCAGGTCGATCCGGCGCGCGCCGCCCCAGGCGATCGGCGCTTCGGAAACCTCGCGGATGCGATCGCCCTCGATCGCCACCGAAACGCCCTCCGCACAATCGGGACTCACGCCGTCGAACAGGCGCGCATTCTCCAGAACAATCATCGGTCCATTCCTCTTCCCAGGCGGCGAATCGCCATGCGCCGCATGGTGACCCAAGGTCGATTTCCATGCAATGATGCACTTTATTGCTACGGCCGATGCAGCGATGGATCGGCGACGCGCCCATACAGGAAGCTTGCCCGATCCGGCGGAGAATCTGCGATACAATCCATTCAAAAACAATATATTGACTGGATTTCCCGCGCTCATCGCCCCGCCCATGTATCGCGCCGCGCCGCTGCGAATGTCGCCGATATGCGGCGTCGATCGCGGCGCATTTGCCGCTTGCAACCAAACAGAACTGTATCTAACGTTGGCGCATGTTCAGGAGAGAGATCATCAGGATCGGATGCGGGCGATGACGCGCTACTCGGCATGGTCATTGCTGCGCGCCGGCCTATCGGGCCAGAAAAACTGGGCGCCCGCCTGGCGCGACGCCGGCCCGAAACCGGGTTACGACGCCGTCGTGATCGGCGGCGGCGGCCATGGGCTGGCTACCGCCTACTACCTGGCGCGCGTGCATGGTCTGCGCAACGTGGCGCTGCTGGAACGCGGCTGGATCGGCGGCGGCAATACCGGGCGCAACACCACGGTGATCCGATCCAACTATTTCTTCCCCGAAAGCACGCGCTTCTACGATTTCGCGCTGGACCTGTACGAAGGCCTGTCCAGCGAACTGAACTACAACATCATGTTCTCGCGCCGGGGCATGTGGATGCTCGCGCATGATCGCCACGGCGTGGAGATGCTGCGCCGTTCGGCCAACGCCATGCTGCGCAACGGCGCGGAGGTCGAGATGCACGACGGTGAGGAGGTTCGCCGCCGCATTCCGGGGCTGAACCCCGATCCGCGCTTTCCCATCATCGCCGGGCTGCTGCAGCCGCGCGGCGGCACCGCGCGGCACGATGCCGTCGCCTGGGGCTATGCGCGCGGCGCGGACGCGCTGGGCGTGGACATCATCCAGAATTGCGAGGTGCTGGGCTTCGATATCGCGGGCGGCCGCGTGCGCGGGGTGAAGACCAGCCGGGGCGACATCGCCTGCGATCGCATCGGCATGGCGGTGGCCGGGCACAGCAGCGTGATGGCGCAACTGGCGGGGTTCCGCCTGCCCATCACATCCTATGCGCTGCAGGCGTTCGTTTCCGAACCGATGAAGCCGGTGCTCGATACCATCGTGCTCGCCCCCGCGACGGGCGTCTATGTCAGCCAGTCGGACAAGGGGGAGCTGGTGTTCGGCGGCGCGCTGGATCTGTTCCCGTCCTATGCGCAGCGCGGCAGCCTGCCCGCGCTGGAACAGGCGGTGGCCGGGCTGATCGACATGTTCCCCCAATTCTCCCGCGTGCGCATGCTGCGCCAATGGGCGGGCATCGTCGATGTCGTCCATGATTCCACGCCGATCCTGGGCGAAAGCCCGGTCGACGGCCTGTATCTCAACTGCGGCTGGGGCACCGGGGGGTTCAAGGCGATCCCGGCGGGCGGATATTGCCTGGCGCACCAGATCGCCACCGGCACGCCCCATCCGCTCGCCACCGCATTCTCGCTCGATCGCTTCCGCACCGGCGCGCTGATCGACGAGGCCGCGGCCTCCGGCATCGCGCATTGAGGATCCCGCCATGCTGCTGATCGATTGTCCCTGGTGCGGCCCCCGTTCGGAACATGAATTCCGCTGCGGCGGCGAAAGCCACATCGCCCGCCCCGGCCCGCCCGAAACCGTCGCCGACGGCGAATGGGCCGATTATCTTTTCTATCGCACCAATCCCAAGGGGGAGCATCTGGAACGCTGGCTGCATCGCTTCGGCTGCGGCCGCTGGTTCAACATGGCGCGCAACACCGTCGATCACCGCATCACCGCCATCTATGGCATGACCGATCCGAAGCCGGAGCCGCAGGCATGAGCGGCGCGCGCTGCGATGGCGGCCATGCGATCGATCGCAGCAGCCCGGTCAATTTCCGCTGGGCGGGCCGCGACTATGCGGGCTTCGCGGGCGATACGCTGGCCTCCGCCTTGCTGGCGAACGGCGTGCGGCTGTTCGGCCGCAGCTTCAAATATCACCGGCCGCGCGGGCTGCTCGCCGCCGGGCTGGATGAACCCAACGCCATCGTCCAGCTGGAAACGGGGGCGAACACCATCCCCAATCTGAAGGCCCCCTATGTGGAGCTGTATGACGGGCTGAGCGCCGCACCGGTCAATGCCTGGCCCAGCCTGGAATTCGATCTGATGGCGGTGAACGGGCTGTTCAAGCGCTTCATCCCCGCCGCATTCTATTACAAGACCTTCATGTGGCCGAACTGGCTGCTGTTCGAACCCGCGATCCGCAAGGCGGCGGGGCTCGGCCGCGCGCCCGATCGTGCCGATCCCGATATCTATGCCCAGGCATCGGCGCAGTGCGACGTGCTGGTGGTGGGCGGCGGGATCGCCGGCATCGCCGCCGCGCTGGAACATGGCCGCGCCGGGCAGACGGTGCTGATCGTCACCGGCGGCGCGCATTGGGGCGGGCGGCTGGCGGGCGGCGCGGATCCGATAGAAGGCGGGAATGCGGATGCGTGGATCGCGCGCGCGCTCGCCGAACTGGCGGCGCTGCCCAACGTGACCCTGCGCAACCGCACGCTCGCCACCGGCAGCTACGATCACGGGCTGGTTTCGCTGTGCGAGCGGCTGACCGATCACCTGCCGATCGCCGCGCGGCGCGGGCCGCGCCAGAAGCTGTGGCGCGTGCGCGCCGGCCAGATCGTGCTGGCGACGGGGGCGTTCGAACGGCCGCTCGTCTTCAGCAACAACGATCTGCCCGGCGTGATGCTGGCGGGCGCGGCGCTCGCCTATCGCCGCCGCCATGGCGTGCTCGCCGCGCAAAACCCGGTGATCGCCACCAATAACGACAGCGCCTGGACGGCGGCGTTCGAACTCGCCGATGCCGGCGCGACGATCGCCGCGATCGCCGATGCCCGCCCCGCCCCGCCCGCGCATCTGGTGGCGGAAGCGAACCGGCGCGGCATCGCGACATTCGCGGGCAGCGCGCCCGAAAAGGCGTTCGGCGGCAAGGGCGTGCATGCCGTCACCATCGCCGCGCTCGACGGCGCGGGCCGGCTGACCGGCACCGCACAACGCATCGCGTGCGACGGCGTGCTGATGTCCGGCGGGTGGAGCCCGGCGGTGCATCTCCATTCGCAATCGGGCGGCAGGCTGGCGCTCGATCCCGCCTTGCAGAGCTTCGTGCCGCAGAGCCTTTCCGGTGCGCCAAGTCTCGGCGCGGCGGCGGGGGATTTCTCGATCGCCAACACGCTCGACAGCGCGCGCGGCGGCGGGGCCAGGATCGCCAACGATCCCGTGCGCCCGCTCTGGTCGATCTCGCGGGGGGAGGATCCCAATGCCGATGCCTGGGTGGACCTGCAGAACGACGTGACCGCGGGCGACGTGGCGCTGGCCGCGCGCGAGAATTTCCGGTCGGTCGAGCATCTGAAACGCTACACCACGCTCGGCATGGCGTCGGACCAGGGCAAGACATCGAACGTCAACGGCATCGGCATCCTCTCCGATCTGCTCGGCCGGCCGATCCCCGAAATCGGCACCACGCGTTTCCGCCCGCCTTATGATCCCGTAACCCTGGGCGTCTTCGCCGGGCACCGGATCGGCGACGGGCTGCACGCGCGCCGCCGGCTGGCGCTGCACGCCGCGCATCTGGCGGCGGGCGCGAAGATGGAGGAATATGGCGGCTGGATGCGCCCCGTCGCCTATCTCCGGCCGGGCGAAGAGGAGCATGCGGCGATCGCGCGCGAAGTGCTGGCGGTGCGGAATGCCGTCGGCCTGTTCGAAGCCTCCCCGCTCGGCAAGATCGAGGTGAAGGGCCCCGATGCCGCGCGGCTGCTCGATCGCATCTATGTCAACACCGTCAGCACGCTGAAGCCCGGCCGCTGCCGCTATGGCCTGATGCTCGACGAGAACGGCACGATCTTCGACGACGGCATCGTGACGCGGCTGGCGGAGGATCATTTCCTGGTCGGCACCACCAGCGGCCATGCCGTCACCGTGGCCGAACGGCTGGAGGAATGGCTCCAGTGCGAATGGACCGATCTGGAGGTGGTGACGCAGGATGTGACGGGCTGCTGGGCGGTGCTCAACATCGCCGGCCCGCTGGCGCGCACGGTGCTGGAGGGGATCGAGGGCGATATCGACTTCGGCCGCGAAGCCTTTCCGCACATGACGCATCGCGAAGGCCGGCTGGCCGGGCTGGAGGCGCGGATCGCACGCGTCAGCTTCTCCGGTGAGCTTTCCTACGAGATCGCGGTGCCGTGGCACAATGCGGCGCGGCTGGCGGAGGCGCTGGTGCAGGCGGGCACGCCGCACGGCGTGGCCTGGTTCGGGATCGAGGCGCTGATGACGCTGCGGATCGAAAAGGGCTTTCTCCACGTGGGTTCCGAAACCGACGGCGCCACCCAGCCCCAGGATGTCGGCTTTGCCGGCGCGCTGGCGGCCAAGAAATCGGACCATGTCGGCCGCCGATCGACCAGCCGGCCGGATTCGGTGCGCGGCGATCGCCGCCAGCTTGTCGGCATCGCGATGGCCGATGGCCGGCCGGTCGAACCCGGCGCGCATATCGTGCGGCCCGGCGCGGAGGGGGAGATCGGCAGCGATGGCTGGATCACCTCCGCCGCATGGTCCCCCACACTGTCCGCCCCCGTCGCGCTGGCGATGATCGATCGGGGGTTCGCGCGGATGGGCGAAGAGGTGCGCGTGTTGAATCTGGGCCATTGGCGGGAGGCGCGCGTGGTCGAGCCCTGCCGCTACGATCCGCACGGAGCGCGGTTGAATGTCTGAACTCATGCCCCTGCAGGATGCGATCCTGGCCCGCGATCCCGGCGTGATCATCGTCCGCGCGCGGCGCGGCGATCTCGATGCCGGTATCCGCGCCGCGCTGAACGGCGGCGCCTGCCACCGCACCGGCCCGAACGAATGGATCGTGATCTGCGATCCCGCAGGCACCGCCGCCAATCTCGCCGCGATCCGCGCGGCCTGTGGCGACGGCGCGGTGCTGGCGATCGACATCAGCCATGGCGTGACCGCGCTGGAACTGGCCGGCGCGCGCGGCGCGGAACGGCTGGCCGCCTATTGCGACCTCGATCTCGGCAGCGAGCGTCTCGCGACGGAAGGCGCGGTCCGCACCCGCTTCGGCGAGATCGGCGTGGTGCTGGCGCGGCTCGACGATCGCCCTGCGTACCTGCTGATCGCCGACCAGAGCTATGCCGATTATCTGGCCCTGCTGATGCGCCATGGCGTGGCGGCGTGAACGCGGATGCCCCCACCCTCTCCTCCCCATCGCGGATGGGGAGGGGGACCGCGCGACACAGTCGCGTGGTGGAGGGGAAATGCGATGCCGATACTGCCACAGAAGCGTGCCTAATTCCCGTCCTGCAAGCACAGCATGGAATGACGCACTGTATTTCCCCTCCACCACGCCGCTTCGCGTCGCGGTCCCCCTCCCCACGCTACGCGCAGGGAGGAGAGGGTTGCTGCGCACGCAAACGAGTCCGGAGAGAGATTGGAAGGCATGACTGTCCCACCGCCGCCAACCTACCCGTCATTCCAGCGAAAGCTGGAATCCATACGATGCCAGTGCCTCTGCCGAACTCCGTATGGACCCCAGCTTTCGCTGGGGTGACGCGTGAAGATGAGTCCCGAGAGAGATTGAAAACATGATTGCCCCCACCGCCGCCTCGTGCGTCCTGCGTTTCCGCTGCCCCGATCGCCCGGGCATTCTCGCGCTCGTCACCCCCGTGCTCGCGGAAAGCGGTTGGGATATCCGCGAGGCATCCGTTCATGGCGACGAGGACAGCGTCACCTTTTTCGTCCGCGTCCATCTGGCGAGCGAGACCGCGTCGATCGCGGCGCTGGAGGAACGCATGGTCGGGCTGGCCGAACAACTCCAGCTCGATTGGGAGATCCACGATCTCCGCCGGCCGGTGCCGGTGCTGATCGCGGTCTCCAAATTCCATCACTGCCTGGTCGACCTGATCCACAAGACCGAGATCGGCGCGCTGCCGATCCGCATCGTCGGCGTCGTCTCCAACCACGAGACCGCGCGATCGCTGGTCGAATGGCATGGCCTGCCCTTCCACCACCTGCCCGTCGACAGGGCGGACAAGGGTGCGCAGGAAGCGCGCTTCCTGGCGGTGATCCGCGAAAGCGGCGCGGAGCTGACGGTGCTCGCCCGCTACATGCAGATCCTGTCCGACGAATTCGCCGCCGCGCTGGCCGGGCGCTGCATCAACATCCATCACAGCTTCCTGCCCAGCTTCAAGGGCGCCAAGCCCTATCACCAGGCCAAGGCGCGCGGCGTGAAGCTGATCGGGGCCACCGCCCATTATGTGACCGCCGATCTCGACGAAGGCCCGATCATCGAACAGGATGTGCGCCGCGTCAGCCACGCCACTTCCGCCGACGAGATGGTCGCGATCGGGCGCGAGGTGGAGGCATCGGTGCTCTCGCGCGCGGTGCGCTGGCATGCCGAACACCGCATCCTGCCCAATGGCAACCAGACGGTGGTGCTGGCGTGAACCCGTCCCCGCTTCCCCGCCCCGTGCCCGCGCGCGTGATCGACGGGAAAGCCGTCGCGGCCGCGCGCACCCAGGCCCTGGCGCACCGCGTTTCCGGGTTCCGCGAACGGACGGGCGTGGTGCCGGGGCTGGCGGTGGTGCTGGTGGGCGACGATGCCGCCAGCGCGATCTATGTCCGCCGCAAGGCCCGCCAGTGCGAGGCGGTGGGCATGCGCTCGGCGCAGCATGTGCTGCCCGAGGCGACGACGCAGGGCGATCTGCTCGCGCTGGTCGAACGGCTTAACCGCGATCCCGATGTGCACGGCATCCTGGTGCAGTTGCCGCTGCCGCGCCATCTGGACGAAGCCGCGATCCTGGCGGCGGTGGATCCCGACAAGGATGTCGACGGCTTCCACACCGTCAATGCCGGGCGGCTGGCGCTGGGCCGGCCCGCGCTTGTCCCCTGCACCCCGCTCGGCTGCGTGCTGCTGCTCCGCGAACTGGGCGTCACCCTGCGCGGCAAGCGCGCGCTGGTGATCGGGCGATCGGTGATCGTCGGCCGGCCGATGGCGCAATTGCTGCTGATCGAGGATTGCACGGTCACGATCGCGCACCGCCATTCGCAGGATCTGCCCGCGCTCTGCCGCGAAGCCGATATCCTGGTCGTCGCGGTCGGCATAGCCGGCCTGATCCGGGGCGACTGGATCCGCCCCGGCGCGGTGGTGATCGATGTCGGCATCAACCGCGTCGGCGACGGCGCGGGCGGCAGCCGGATCGTCGGCGACGTCGCCTATGACGAAGCGGCCCATGTCGCGGGCGCGATCACCCCCGTCCCCGGCGGCGTCGGCCCGATGACGATCGCCTGCCTGCTGGAGAATACGCTGGCGGCGGCGATGGCGATCGAGGGCGGTGCGGCGGCGTGAGCGGCGGGGCCGCCCCGGATTACCCCCTTCCGCTCAGCCCGAACGGAATGCGGGGTCATGCGGCCCTGTAATGAAAACACGAACCGCCCCTATAACCGGCGCAACGCCGGACGCTTCGGCAGGATGAGGAGACACGCATGACGATCGGCACGACCGACCAGACCGGCCCCAACGGTGTGGCGCGCAATTCGCGCTATTGGGTGCTGTTCGTCATGACGATGGTCTATGCGCTCAACATCGCGGACCGGTTCGTGCTTTCCACGCTGATCGAGCCGATCAAGGCCGAATTCGCGCTGTCGGACAGTGCGGTGGGGTTTCTCACCGGCGTCGCGCTCGCCCTGTTCTACACCACCGCCGGGCTGCCGCTGGGGGCGCTTGCCGATCGCGTCAATCGCCGCAACATGATCGCCTGGGCGCTCGCCATCTGGTCGATGTTCACCGCGTTCTGCGGCATGGCGGGCAATTTCTGGCAATTGCTGCTCGCGCGGATCGGCGTCGGCATCGGCGAGGCGGGCGGCACGCCACCCTCGCATTCGATCCTGGCCGATTATTTCCGCCCGTCCGAACGCGGCGTCGCCATGTCGATCTATGCGATCGGCGTGTCGATCGGATCGGCGATGGGCGGCATCGGCGGCGGGCTGCTCGCCGAACATTATGGCTGGCGCGTCGGGCTGGTCGCCTTCGCCGCCGCCAGCCTGCCCGTGCTGATCCTGCTGTGGACGGTGCGCGAGCCCAGGCGCGGCGCCAGCGATGCCCATGCCGAAGCGGAAGAGGCGCGGCCGTCTTTCCGGGAATCGCTCGCCTTCATCCGATCGCAGAAATCGCTCGTGCATGTGCTGGCGGGCGCGACGATCGCGACCTTTTCGGGCGGCGGGCTGGTCTGGTGGACGCCCGCCTTTCTCGGCCGCTCGCACGGCATGTCGGTGGGCGAGGCCGGGCTGGACGTGGGGCTGATGAACGGCGTGGGCGGCGGCATCGCGATGGTGCTGGCGGTGTTCGTCATGCTCCGCCTCGCGCGGATGGAGGCGAAATGGCATTGCCGGTTCGTCGCCTGGCTGACGCTGCTGATCTCGATTCCCGGTGTCGCCGCGCATATGGTGAGCGATCGCGCCACCGCGATCCTGCTGTTGTGGCTGTTCGTCCCCTTCATCAACGTGATGATCGGGCCGTCGCTGGCGCTGATCCAGAATCTGACGCGGCCGGGCATGCGCGGCTTCACCGTCGCGGTGCTGCTGTTCACCGCCAATATCGCCAATCTCGCGCTCGCGCCGCAACTGATCGGCTTCGCATCGGACCTGCTGGCGCCGCGCATCGAGGATCCGGCGCAGTCGCTGCGCTATGCGCTCGCCTTTGCCGGGCTCACCGGCCTGTGGGCGGCGTATCATTTCTGGGCGGCGATCCGCACGCTGCCGCAGGACCTTGCCCGCGCGGGCAGCGCCTGACCACTCAATCTCCGGAGGGGATTTCCATGAAGACGAAACTCGGCCTGATCCTGTCGACGGCGCTGCTCGCCATGACGTTGCCCGCCAATGCCCAGCCCCCCGCCGCGTCCGCCCAGACACAGGGCGAGAACGCCAAAGTGTCGGCGCTGGCCGATGCGATCGAGCAGGATTCGCTCGCCAGCAATTTCAGCGCGCAGTTCCGCGAGGGCAAGCGCATCAGCGGCTTCGTCGATTATTCGCTAGACGATCTCGCCAGGGACGCCGCCAAGCGCGAACGCTGGAAAGCGCTGCTCGCCGCGATCCGCGCCGATGCGCTGGGGGAGGTGGAGCGCGAGACCTATGACATTCTCCGCTTCACGCTGATCGAAACGCCGATGGACGAAAACGAATATTGGCTGACCTTCGATCTGACGCCCTATCAGGCGCCGATGGCGATCGGCTTCGTCCAGCAGGTGCTCGCCGCGCATCCGCTCGCCACCGCCGCCGACGCGGCGGATTATGTGCGGCTGGCGGGCGCCTATGCGACGATGCTCGAGACGCTGGCTGCCAAGGTGGCGGCGCAGACGGCGCGCGGCATCTATCTGCCCAGGGCAGCGCTGCCGCCGATCCGGGCGACCTGGACGACGCTGGCGGCGAGCGCGGACGCGCTCCAGCCCGCACCCGCGCGGCTCTCCGCGCTCGATACCCCATCGCGCGCATCGCTCGAAACGGGCGTGCGCGCTGCCGCGGATGGCCGGGTGAAGCCCGCCTTCGCCCGTATCCAGGCGCTGCTCGGCCCCGCTTATGAAGCCAAGGCGCCGGAAGCGGTTGGGCTTGCCCAATATCCCGGCGGCAAGGATCTCTATCACAAGCTCATCCACCGCTACACCACGCTGAAGCTGACGCCGGAGGAGATCCAGAAGCGCGGGCTGGAACGGGTCGCCGATGTCGCCGGGCGCATGCAGGCGATCCGCGCGCAACTGGGCTTCACCGGCACTTCGCGCGCCTTCTACGACAGGATCAGCACCGATCCGCGCTTCCTGGCGAAGACGCCCGCCGATGTCGAAGCCACCTGTATGCGCTATATCCGCGCGATCGAGCCCAAGGTCTCGAGCTATTTCCGCACCCAGCCCAGGGCGCCCTATGGCGTGAAGCGGCTGCCGCCCGCGGCGGAACCGGGCCAGACCTTCGGCTATTACAGCCCGCCCAACGCCACCGAACCGCGCGGCTATTATAATTACAACGGCTCGAACCTCGACAAAAGGTCGCTGATCAACGCCGGCACGCTGATCTATCACGAACTGATCCCCGGCCATCATTTCCAGATCGCGGGGCAGAGCGAGAATGAAGCGCTCTCACCCTTCCGCAAGAATTACATGGCCGCCGCCTTCACCGAGGGCTGGGGCGAATATGCCGCCAGCCTGGGGATCGAGCTGGGCCTGTACGACACGCCGGAGGCGCTTTACGGCCGCTATATCAACGAGATGTTCCTGACGGTGCGGCTGGTGGTCGATTCCGGCATGAACTATCACGGCTGGTCGCTGGAAAAGGCGCGCGCCTATATGCGCGAGGTGACCTCGCTCTCCGATCTCGAGATCGATTCCGAATCGCTGCGCTATTCGGTCAGCCTGCCCGGCCAGGCGCTCGCCTATCGCACCGGCTACGACGCGCTGTGGGATCTGCGCCACCGCGCGGAAAAGGCGCTGGGGAAGCGCTTCGACATCCGCGATTTCCACGCCGCCGTGCTGGAATCGGGCGCCCGCCCGCTGCCGCTGGTGGAGGCGAGCGTGGACAGGATGATCGCGGCGAAGACGGGGAATTGATCCTTCAGCGACAATTCCACAACCGTTCGGGCTGAGCCTGTCGAAGCCCCTGTCCTTTCCTTTGCAGTGAGGAAGAAGAGCAGGGCTTCGACACGCTCAGCCCGAACGGCGTCTTGAAGACAACGATACGGGCAAATTTTCGACGGCCCTACCCCGCCGCTTTCGCCAGCAGCGCCTCGCCGAGCAACGGCTGCTCCGCGAACGCGTCGCGCTGCCAGCCGGGCACCAGCCGGTCGATCGTCAGGAACAACGCCAGCCCTTCATCCTGAGACCAGAAATTGCGCTTGCGCCGGACGGCCTCGATCGCGGCCGGCGCGGGCACGCCGGATTTCACATACCAGGCATAAGCCAGCCATTGGCCGAGCCCCTCCATGGTCAGGAACAGATCGTCGAGCGGCAGCCATTTCGCGTTGGCGCCCGTGAAATAGCCGGCCCGCCGCGCGCGCATCTTCGCCAGCGCCTGGCCCGCCAGCACCCGCGCCTCGCCATCGGTGGCGGCCGTCGCCGCCGCATAGAGCAGGTCGCGTTCGGCCTCGTACGCGGCGACATAGCCGGCATCCGCCGTGAACGCGTCCTGCAATGAATCGTCGCCGATATCGTCCGGCAGTCCGTATTCGCGGGTGAGCGCCGCCAGCCTGGGATTGGCGAAATAGAATTGGCGCGTGTGCATCAGCTCGTGGAGCAGCACGCCGTCCATCAGCCGCTCGAGCCCCAGTTCGCCGGTCACCCCGGCCTTGCGCCACACCGATGGCAGGCTCATCGCGAAATAGCCGGTGCCGGCGGCGCCATTGTCGGGGGATGCGAACGAGATCGGGCCGATCGGCGCGGTATTGCCGCCCGGCAGCGCGACGGGATCGCCATGCGGCGCGGCCGTCCATCGCAGGCGCCCCCGCCGATCGGCCCTGCCCGTATAGGTGCAGGCCGCATCGATCGCGATGATCGTCGGCAGCGGAGCGGGCGCAAGCTTCAGGATATCACGCTCGCTCGCGCGCCAGTTCGCGATCGCGCCATCGAGCCAGGCCCTGTCCTCCCGCGACATCATGCAGGCCGGTTCGGCCGCAGGAAGCGGCGCCGCGACCAGCGACGCCCCGATCATCAACAGCCATGCACCGGGTCGCCGCATATCGCCTCCATCGTCCGGAGCGCTGCGCGAACAGGTGGGTACCCGCTATTCGCAAAAAGCAGCGCGACCAAGGATCCATGGCATCGGCTTCGCATCTGCGCCGATCATCCGCAACTCGGCGCATGATCGATCCGCCCCGTTATTCCGTCAGCGCCGAAACGACGAAGCAATCCAGAGGTCCATACCCCTGGATTGCCTCGTTTCGCGTGCAATGGCGAGGGAGCCGAGGCTCCCCCGGATCAAAACTTCACGTTCGCGCCGACAGTGAAGTAGCGGCCCAGCGTGTCGTAATGCGGGCTGCCCGTGGTCGAGAAGGGCAGCTTGCGGTCCAACACATTGTTGACCTTGGTGTAGAAGGTGAAGTTATCCGTCACCTTGTACTGGGCACCAAGGTCCAGATAGACGCGCGCGCTGATGTCGTTGTTGGCGAGCAGCGGCCCATCCACGCCGTTGAGCAGATGATTGAACTTGCCGCCGCCGACATAGCGGACGCGGGCATCGAAGCCGAGCACATCGTCCTGATAACTGGCGCTGAACGTGCCGCGCCATTTCGGCAGGCCCAGCGACACGCCGTCGCCGACATCGCCCGCCGCGTCGTTGCGCGTCAGGCCGTTGTCATAGACGAGCTTCTTCACATAGGTCGCAAGCGCACGGAAGCGCAGTGTCGCCGGGCCGGCGCCCGCGATCTGCTTCATCGGCAGCACATAGGATGCCTCGAAATCGAAGCCGCTCGTCGCGAACTGCGCGATATTCTGCGCGTTCGAATAGACGGTCCTCAGCGTCTGCGTCACCGGATCGCGGATGATCTGGTTGCACGCGGCCTGGCTGCCGAGCGCGCACGCGGAGGTAAGGTCGGATGCGCTCAGGGTCGCGATCGCGCCGTCGATCTTGACGTCGTAATAATCGACCGAGAATTGCAGCCCGCGCGCGAACGACGGCGAATAGGATCCGCCGATGGTAAGCGTGCTGCCGATTTCCGGCTTCAGATTGACGTTGCCGCCCGAGAAGGTGGTGACCTGCGACGGGGTCGAGGTGTAGCCCGGGATGCCCGTGCGGCCCGCGCTGTCCTGATCGACCTGCGGCCCGATATTGATGCTCGTCTCGTTATAGAGATCGGCGATATTGGGCGAGCGGATGTCGCGCGAGCGCGTGGCGCGCAGCAGCAGATCGTTGAACAGGCGAACGGTGCCGCCCACCTTCCACGACCAGATGCCGCCGCTGGTGCTGTAATCGGAATAACGCGCGGCGCCGTTGAGATCGGCCTTGAACGCGTCCGCATCGAACAGCGGCACGACGATTTCGGCAAAGGCTTCCTTGACGTTGAAGCCACCCGAAAGCGGCGCGACATAGACAGGCAGGCCGAAGCCGCCGGCCGTCGCCCCGGCATCGAGCCGCGACTTCATCTTCTCCCAGCGCGCCTCGACGCCCACCGCCGCCGTCACCGGCCCGGCCCAGAGCGAGAACAGGTCTCCCTGCAGCTTGGCACCCAGCGAATCGAGCGTGCCTTTGCTGTATCCGCCCTGCGTGCCCGTCACATAATTGACCGCGTCGGCGGAGGCATTGCCCTCGCCGAAGATATTGAGCGGCCGGCAGGCGGCATCGTTGTTGCTGGGATCGGCATCGGCATTGATCGCGCAGACGATCTGGCCGCCGCTCAGCACCGCATCCAGCGCATTGTTGAAATTGACGGCAAGCCGGCTGTTGAGCAGCGCCGAATATTCGTCGAGTTCGCCATGGCTGTAATGCGCGCTATATTGCCATTTCCCGCCGCCGAAGCTGCCCTTGATGCCGATCGCGCCTTCCTTCAGCTCGCGATCCGATGCGAAGCGGAAATTCAGGACGTCGCGATAGGCACGGCTCAGCAGGAAGCTGGTCTCGCCCGCCGCGGCAAGCTGGTTGCGGACGGTCTGCGACAGATAGGGATTGGTCGCCGAAACCGTCAGCAGCCCGCCGCCGACATCGCCCGGTGCGGTGAAATCGGGGAAGAAATTATAGTTGGACTTGGTCTTGCCGTAGGTGGCGTCCGCCCAGATCGTCGCGCCGCCGATATCGTAGCTGAGCCGGGCATAGGCGTTCAGGCGCTTGAACGGCGCCGCCAGATAGATGTCGTCATACAGGTTCGATGCGTCCGCGCCGCCGATGCCGTTCGCATCGGGGCCGCGATAGGCGCGCAACGTCCCGTCATTGTTGAAGGTCTGCCCGGCAAGCACGCCGCTCAGGATCAGGCCGGTATGGCTGCGGATCGGGATATTGACATCATCGGCCAGCATCACGTTGCCGTTGATCACCGTGATGTCCGCGCCGCGCACGCCGTGGCGATCGAGGCGGCTGCCGGGCGGCAGGCCCTTATCCTCCACATATTCGGCGCCGATCATGAAATGGCCCCGGCCATCGGCGAATTTGGTGCCCCAGGAACCTTCGAACTGATAGCGCTGGCCGTCGCCGCGATCGGAAATGCCGGATTCCGCGCCGAGCGAGAAGCCCGTCAGATCGGTGTTCATGATGATGTTGACGACGCCCGCGACCGCGCCCGATCCCCAGGCCGCGGATGCGCCGCCGGTGACGACTTCCAGCCGCTTCACCATGCTGGTCGGCACGAAGTTGAGGTTGTTCTGGCCGACGAAGCGACGGCCGTCGATCAGTGTCAGCGTGCGATCGATGCCCAGGCCGCGCAAATCGACCGGCGCGGTGCCGCTGCCCGTGTTGCCGACCGTGGTCGCGCCGATCACCGTCGCGCGCACCTGCGGCTGATCGTTCAGCACCTGCTGCAGGTTCGATGCGCTGCTCTGGCGCAATTCGGTATCGCCGATCACCGCCGTCGGCGTCGGCTGGTCGAAACCGGCGCGATCGATGCGCGAGCCGGTGACGACGATTTCGTTTTCAGGAGTCTGCGCGGCGTCATCGCCTTGCGCGGGTTGGGCGAAAGCGGGCGCGCCCGCAAAGAGAATCACCCCCACGGAGGCGATCAAGGTAGCACGATACGACTTGACGTTACGGTTCACGGTCATTCTCCCCAGAATATCGACCATTTCGGATGTCCGAGCCTTGAGGAGCGGGTGACGAAAACCACAAACCCAAACAGGCTTCTCTTGTTCTTGTCAGGATCATTATTGCAGATTTGGGTCAGATGATAGACGATTTGAATAGGTGTTGAAATTCTTCGAATAGTGTTGCGCAACGACAACAACGCGCATGCGAATTTCAATATTATTGTTTATTTTCATAGTGATATGGAACGATCGCTCCACAGCATCGGCTCTCGTTCCCTCAGATCCTTCATTGACGGTCGGTCCTGTCCTGTCCCGATGGTTTTCGGGTGGACGATACGGACAGCCATGGATTACCGCCCTCACGGCTTTCATCGGGCCAAGCCACAATGGGTTACGCGGGCGATGCATTTCGATCTCATCCAGACCATCAGCCTTTCCGGAAAATCCGGTGTTCCCAATGACGATCGTATCGGCAGCGGCGAACGCCATGCCTGGGTGATCGACGGCGCCACCGATCTCGGTGAACCGGGCCTGCTTGGCGACCGTGGCGGCGCGGCATGGCTGTCGACCGTTGCGAACGCCGCCTTCACCCGGGCATCGGGATCGGTCTCGACGATATGCGATGCCGTTTTCGACGAGGTTGCCGCGCGCTACGCGCAAGAAAGGCGGCGCGAACCGCTTGGCGACTGGGAATTGCCGATTGCCGCCTTTGCGGCGGTGGCGGTTGAGGGCGACGGGCTTTCTTGCGCCTTCGCCGGCGACTGTGCCGTCATCCACCGAAGCGCCGGCGGCGTGTCCTTCCTCACCCCAATTCCAGATGCCGCTCCCGAACGCGCGCGCGCCGTGGCGCTGGGTCCGCTGACCGGCGCCGATGGCGCCCGCGTACCCGACGTTGTCGCTGGCCTCCGCGCATCGCGCCAGGGGCCGAAACGAGTGCTCGGCACCGATCCGCTGCATAGCCGCTCAGTCACCGAATTCAGCCGCGCGTCCGTAAAAAAGGACGACGATCTGCTGTTGATGACCGACGGCTTCGGCGCATTGATCGACGATTACGGCGTCTATGACGCGGCCGGGCTGTTCGCGCGCATTATGGAAGCCGGCCTTGCCGAACTCGCGGTGGAATTGCGCCACATCGAGAATCAGGACGCCGAATGCCGACGCTTCCCGCGCTTCAAGATCAGCGACGATGCTTCGGCGATCTGGTTGCGCGTGGCCTGATCCTGGGGCGCGATTGCCTTCACCGCTAAGGGGGCGCACACTCATCGCCTTCCGACGATGGAGAAGAGCCATGGTCACCGCGTCATCCGCTTCCCTTCCCCGCTGGTTCCGGCCGGCCGCGCTGCTTGCCGTGCTCTGGAACGCCTTTGGCGTCGTCATGTATCTCAGTTCCGTCGGCGTCTTCGGCGACCCCACCACCGGCCTGAGCGAAGCGGACCGCGCTGCGGCCACCTCGATCCCAGCCTGGATCATGGGCGCCTTCGCGATCGGGACCTTTACTGGGTTGATCGGCAGTTTGGGTCTGTTGCTTCGGCAACGCTGGTCAGTGCCCATGCTGATCATCTCGCTCGTCGCGCTGCTGATATTGGAGGGCTGGATCATCTTCCTGAGCGGCGCGCTGGCGTCCTTCGGCCTTGCCGTGCCGGTGATGGTGAGCGCGGGCGCGGTGCTGCTCGCCTGGCTGGCGATCCACGCACGGCGGAGCGGCTGGCTGGCCTGACGCACGCCCCGCAATTTCATTGCAATGTCATGGAAACATGATGGCGCCTCGCGCGTAGATACAATGCCCCCTTTGACTGACGTGGCGCTCGTGCTCCCATGAGCGCCCCGGCCCCGGCCCAACCACTCGGGCCGGGGTTTCTTTTGCCTGCATCGTTTCTCCTTGCCGGCGGCATCAAGGCTGCAACCCGTCATCGTATCGCTCGCACCAGGCGGAGGAGAGCGGCATGATATCCAGGCTGATGCGTCACAAGCCGCATGCGGCGTCGATCGGCGGCGCGGTGATCGCGGCGGCCGCCATTGCGGCATTGCTCGCCCTGACTGCCGGACCGGGCCGGGCCGGCGATCGCATCGCGCTCACCCGCAACCGCCTCGCCTTCGGCCCCGACGGCGCGCCGCTCTGGATCGGCGCCTTCACCAACCGTGCGGGCAGGCTCTATCGCGACGTCGCGGTCGCGGTGCGGTTCCTCGATCGCGACGGACATATTCTGGGTCGCGCCAGCGCCCATGCCAACCAGCTCGCCCCCGGGGAGAGTTTCAGCCTGACGGTGCCGCTGCCCATGGGCGCGCAGGCGGTGCAGCTCGTCGCGCTGCATTGGCGCCATCGCGCCGCGCGCGCCAGCCTTGGCCCCTGGCCGCTGCAACAGCTCGGTGCCCTCGCATGATGCGAATTGCGCCCGCGCGATAAGTCGCAGATCGTATCGTTCAAGCGCAAGATCGAAAAAAATCCGCCGATCGAATATCGGACAATCGGCAAATAGGGATTCAGGAAAGCAAACAAGCGTGCCCGATCGCCATTTGGCTCATATGCCGTCAGAACTTGCATAAGCACTCCGGCGCCCGCCCTGCCCTGACGGCACACTTCAAGACTGTTGCACAATTGCAATAGTTGGCGGCGATGCGCCGGATTTTTGTTACAAATCCATGGCAAGCCGAATGCGCCACGCCTACATGGCTCGCGTCAGGTGACTGGGACGGCTGACCCCATAGAGAGCATTTTCAGGTTGATCGCATAGGGTCAACGGCTCGGAAAATGCAGCCACGAAAGCAGAGCGCCACCGTTCAGCGTGGAACGCTCGAACCACGAAGGAAAACCAATGAAATCTGTACTGTTCGCAACCGCCGCTCTGGCGGCCGTCGTCGTCGCGCCCGCCGCTCGCGCGGAAGGCCTGCGCGCCGAGGTCCATGGCGGTTACGACAATGTCAGCATCGCGGGCGAGTCCGGCGACGGCGTCGCCTATGGCGTGGCCATCGGATACGACAAGAATGTCGCTTCGAACATGTCCCTCGGTGTCGAGGCGAGCTTTGATGACTCGACCACCAAGGAATGCGTGACCGCGGGCAGCGATCGCGCCTGTGTGAGCGCCGGACGCGACCTGAGCGCGGTCTTCCGCGTGGGCTATAATCTGAGCGAAACCAGCAAGCTTTACCTGCTGGGCGGATACACCAACGCGCGTGCCACCGCGACCTTGCGCAGCGGTACGCTCAAGACGCGTGACAGCACCAACCTGGACGGCTTCCGCGCCGGTGCCGGATATCAGTTCGGCATCTCGGACAAGCTCTACGGCAAGGTCGAGTATCGCTACTCCAACTATGAAGCCGATGTCAGCCGCCACCAGGGACTGGTGGGTGTGGGCGTCAGCTTCTGATCACGGGCCGGCTCCGGCCGGCCCGACACTCAAGCGCTGGCGGGTTTTCCGCCGGCGCTTTTTTTCTTCACCACGCGCCCGGTTCTGCGGTGGCGCACTCACCCTTTATCGGTTCAGCTCAGCCCGTATCCCGCCGACGGTGATCCGGTGCCAGCGATCCCCCTTCACGACATGGATGGTGCCGCCCCGCCCCTGGACCAGCGCGGCATCGTCGAGACTGTCGAAATCGAGCGCGCCGATGGTCTGCGCGGTGCCACCGGACAGTTTCGCGCTGGACAATCTCACAAGCGTCAAGCGACTCTGTTCGCGCCCATATCCGCCGGCAAGCAGAACATGGTCGCCATCCATTGCGAGCGCACGAACACCGCTCGCCGATCCGTGCCACAGGCTCTCCTTGCCATCGGCGATGCGTACAATCGGAAAATCGGTGTAGAAGCAGGCCCAGAGCGCATCGCCGTCCAGCGTCAGCGCATAGCAATCGGCGATCGACGCGGTCGCGCCCCGGCTTTCATCGTTATACGACCAGAGCGGCTTGCCCCGCGCATCGAAACGGACCAGTCCGCCCTGCGCAAGCGTATCGCCGAATATGCCTTCGTCGAAATAGCCGATCCAGATCGTTCCGTCCGGCGCGCACCGGATATGTTCGATCCCGTCACCCGCCGCGAAACCGTGCAGCATCTGCCCGTCGGGGGCCAGGATCCGGGCGTTGACGTCGCGCGCGCCGGCACGCGCCGAGACCACGACCCAGCGCCCGTCGCCAAATCGATCGATCTCGGGATAGGCGAATTCGGGCAGGTCGATCGCGACGGGATTTTTTTCCCAGCTGCCGTCGCGCGCCAGCACGAACAGCTTCGCCGCCGCACCGATCGAGGGATCGCGATACGGGCCGGCATCCTCGCCCGATTGGGTCCGCCGCCACCATGCCGCATGCGCGGCCCGGATATCGCGATCCGTGCGCAGCACCGCCAGCGCACCGTCCGACAACAGGAACCAGTCATGGTCGAACCAGCCGGCCGGTGCGGCGGGAATGATCGTGGATGCGGGGTTCATGCCGACGATGGAAGCAGCGGGCGGGTCGCAACGCAAGCCGCCTTGGGTGCATCGGATCACGGCGCCCTGTTCCCCTCCCTCAAACGGGGCTACAAATCTACGCATGGAGAAGCCCTTCGAACACGTCTTTGCCTGGGATTTCTACGATGGTCCGGAAAGCGGGCTCGCGGTCAGGAACGAACGAGAGGTTCTTGCCTTCAAGGTTCTCGCCGAATCCGATGACGGCATAAATCGCGCCTATTCCTTTCGCCCCGTCGTCGATTGTGCACTTATCCGGAGCATCGTTCGGACCGCTTGCGCGGAAAACACCGGCTTCTTGCCGACCGAGACCGAAGACGCGATCCTGCCTTATCTGCAACCCGTCACCATGATCTCGGTCGGGAATTCGTGGCTGACCGATGCCGAATTCGCGCCCGCGACCCAGTCGGATGTCGAGGCCATGCAAGAAGCGAGTTCCTGCGAACGGGCATACGCGTTCGTCGCGCGGCAAAACGGCGCGGGCTGAACGACGCGACCGGGTCAGCATCCCGGCGATATCGCCCCTTATCGCTCTGGAAAGAAATCATCGGCAGAATGACCGCATGCTGGTGCAGGAAAAGGATGCGATCATCTATCGCGAGCGGCCGCTGAACCTGCCGCTCAGGCTGTTCATCCTCGTGCTGGCGGCGGGACTGACGATCGTCGTGCCGGCGCCCTTCCTGATCCATGCCGACTGGGCCAGCTTCTCCCCCACATTGCTGCTGGCGGCCGCATGCATCGCCTTCGCGGTTTCGGTCGGCCTGTTCTTCCTGGTCGTCGCCTTCGCCAGCGCGACCGAGCTGCGGCTGGACGGCCGCACCGGCCAGGCGGTGCGCATCCTGCGCGGCCCGATCGTCAATCGCCGCGATTGCTATCCGCTCGCGCAACTGGGCGCACCGGATGTCCGCATGCGCGAAAGCTCGGAAGATGGTCCCTATCCCATCCTCACCCTGAAGCTGCCCACCGGCGGGGCGCTGACCATGGCCTGCTTCGCCGACCGTGCCGAGGCGGAACTGTGGCGGGACAGGATCGCCGCGCTGCTCTTGGTTCGCCCATAGACAATCGTTGAATGCAGGCACCGGCAGCTTTGCCGATTGCCGGACCATCGCCCGCTACCATCCCGCCAGAGCGCAACTGCGGCTGGCGGAGTCTCGATGCAATTGGTCATTGCCGCAGGCATGAGCGGACAGCATGCCAAGGTCGTCTACGAAGCCGCCCGGCTTTCGGGCATGGCGATCGCCGGTTTCGTCACTGTCGAACCGTCGCCACCGCCGTCAGTGCTCGATTGTCCATATCTGGGTGGGCCGGACGCACTGGCGAGGCTGGCAGTGGACGGTTACGGCCTTGTCGTCGCCTGCGGATCGAACGCGTTGCGCCGGTCGACAGCCGATCGCCTGGAAGCGCTGGGCGCGAGGCTGCTCACCGTGGTCCATCCGGCGGCGATCATCTCCCCCAGCGCCACGATCGGCGCGGGGGCGATGCTGCTCGCTGGATCGATCGTCGGTCCGTCGGCGCGGATCGGCGGCACGGTGCTGATCGGCGACGATGTCCTTGTCGGGCTGAACGCCGCCATATTGCCCGGGCTGCGGGTCGGCGATGGCGCGATCGTTGGCGCAGGCGCCATCGTCACCGCCGATGTCGCACCGGGTACGACAGTCGCAGGCATCCCTGCCAGACGGTTGCACCAAACAGGTGCAGCCGGATGAGGACGGAGCCGATGATTGCCATCCAGCCCGCAAATCTGGCGCGCCGCGACGAACTGGACGCGATTTTCGGCGCACGCGGCGAAGCATATAAATGCCAGTGCCAGCGCTACAAGTTGGCACCCGGAGAGTCCTTTGGCGCGGTGCCGGTTGCCGAACGCGCCGAGCGACTCAGCCGGCAAACCCGTTGCGGACAGACGCACGCACGCGAGACCAGCGGTCTTGTCGCCTGGCTGGATGGCGAGCCGGCCGGCTGGTGCGCGGTCGAGCCCCGCCCCGCCTATGCCGGGCTGCTGCGCGTCTATCGCGTGCCCTGGATCGACCGCGACGAGGATCGGAGCGATGCCGGCATCTGGGCGATCACCTGTTTTCACATCCGGGCCGGCTATCGACGGCGCGGAATCAGTCGCGCCCTAGTTCGCGCGGCGATCGATTTCGCGCGCGATCGCGGCGCGCATGCGATCGAAGGCTATCCGATGATCACCGAACCCGGCCGAGACATTCCTTGGGGCGAGCTTCATGTCGGCAGCCATAGCATTTTCGCCGCCGCCGGTTTCATCCAGGTGAGCCGGCCGACACCGCGCCGCGCGGTGATGCGGATCGATCTCCGGGGCGCATGAAGATCTTCTTCGACGGCGGCTGCCGCCCCAATCCGGGTACGATGGAGATCGCGATCGTCGCAGGCGGGCGCGCACTCGTGCAGCGCGATCTGGGCCACGGCACCCGTGCCGATGCCGAATGGCTGGCGCTGATCGAGGCGTTGCGCGTCGCCCGTTCGCTTGCCCTTGACGACATCCTGCTGCTCGGCGATGCCGCCGACATCATTGACCAGGCCAGTGGCAAGACCCGCTGCCGTGGCGCCGGGCTGGCGCATCTGCACGCCTTCCGGGCACTGGTGCCCGATGCCGGCCGGCTGCGCATCCGTCATGCGAAGCGGACACAGAATCTCGCCGGGATCGCGCTCGCGCGGCTGCATCCAAGATAGCGCTATTTCAGCCATCGACGGGGATGCGCGCCGCCCGATTCATGATAACAGGCGCGCGGGGCCAATCTCTCACGACAGGGCATGATGACCGACATTGCCGCCGATCCCGACGCGACGCCGCCTGCTTATCATCCCGGCGCAGGCTGGAAGCTGCGCTATTTCTCGATCTTCGGTGGACAGTCGCTGTCGCTGATCGGATCGGCGCTCACCCAGTTCGTGCTGATCTGGTGGATCACCGATACCACGGGCAGCGTCGCGGCGCTCGCCATGGCGGGGGTGGCGGCGCTGGCGCCACAGGCACTGCTCGCGCCGATCGGCGGCACGCTGGCCGATCGCTACAGCCGCCGGATGTTGATGATCGTCGCCGATCTCGTCACCGCGCTCTGCATGGCGGTGCTGATCTGGCTGTTCGCAAGCGACAGGATAGAGCTCTGGCATGTCTATGCCGCGATGTTCGTGCGCAGCGCGGCGCAGGCGTTCCAGATGCCCGCCGCCGCCGCCAGCGTGGCGATGCTGGTGCCGGGCGGCTTCCTGCTCCGTGCATCGGGGCTCAGCCAGATGATGATGGGTGTGGTGACGATCGCCGCCGCCCCGCTCGGCGCGCTGGCCATCAGCGTGATGCCGATCGGCTGGGCACTGGGCATCGACGTGATCACCGCCGTGCTCGGCATCGTGCCGCTGCTGATCTTCGCGGTGCCCCAGCAATTCACCTCCGCCGGGGAACGCGCCAGCCTGTGGCGCGAATTCACCGAGGGCGTGGTGCTGGTGTGGCACGACACGGGCCTGCGCAACCTCTACGGGCTCGTCGCCGCCGTCGTGCTGTTGCTGATGCCGGCCTCCACATTGGTGCCACTGCTGATCAAGGCGCATTTCGGCGGCGGCGCGCCGCAGGTGGCGATACTGGAAAGCGTGGCGGGCATCGGCATGATCCTGGGCGGCGTGGCCGCGGCGGTGCTTGTGCCGCGCCGCGCGATGCGCCGCGCCATCGGTGCGCTGATCGCGGCGAACCTGGCGCTGATGGCGACAGGGCTGGTGCCTGGCCATCTTTTCTGGATCGGCGTCGTCTTCTGGGCTGCCGCCTGTGTCGCGATGGTCGTCGGCAACGCGCCGATGGCGGCCGTCCTCCAGGCGATCGTGCCCAATCAGTTCCAGGGCCGCGTGTTCGCATTGCTCAACATGCTGATGGGCCTGGGAGCGCCTATCGGCCTCGCCATCGCGACACCGGTAGGTGAGGCGCTCGGTGTCCGCTGGCTGTTCGTGGGCTCGGGCCTGCTCGGCGCGTTGCTTTGCGTCGCCAGCCTGTTCTCGCGCCCGCTGATGCGGCTGGACGAACGCATGCCGAAGACGGGTGACGCGCCCTAGCGCGATCCGGCCGCCCCTTCATCCATGGCAGGGATGACATAGTCTGGGATCAGTGTCTTCATCCACTGAGCCGCACTCCATGCCCGGTTGCGAACATCGCGGAGGGGTGTCAGGCTGCGCTCGGGGGTGCGGGGGTGGCGATGCACCGATGGCTTGTCATTTGCTTGCTGCTCACTGCCGCTCCGGCCAGGGCGCAGCGCGCCGGAGAGCCGATAATCGACATGCATCTCCATGCTCGTGCGGCTCATTATGCGGGAGACGCGCCCCCGCCGATGTGCGCCCCGTTCGAACTCATGCCGAGATCCGATCCAAAGGACGGCGTCTGCAAAGGGATAGCCTTCGACGTGCCACCATGCGAGCATCCCATTCCGGCGGCCACCACCGACGCATTGGTGATGAGCGACACGATCGCGGCCATGAACCACTTCAACATCCACGGCGTGGTCAGCGGCGAACCCACAATGGTCGCCCGATGGCACACTGCCGAGCCGAAACGCATCATGCCGGCGGTCGATTACCGGTTGCCCGGCACCCCCGGCCAACTTCATGTCGGTGCCCGTGCCACGGACGACCTTCGCCGCCTTCACGCACAGGGGCGGCTGACGATGATCGGCGAGATCATGGCGCAATATGAGGGCGTCCGCCCGGACGATCCCCGCATGGAACCACTATGGGCGCTCGCGGAGGAACTGGATGTGCCGGTCGCCATCCATATGGGGCCGGGCGAACCCGGCCAGCCCTATGCGGAGGGCGGCTATCGGGTGGAACTTGGGGGACCCCTTGCTGCTGGAGCCCGTATTGCTCCGCCATCCGAAGCTTCGGATCTCGGTGATGCACGCCGGCTATCCGATGGCCGAGCGGATGCGCGCGCTGATGTTCAGCTATCCACAGGTCTATGTCGATATCGGCTCGATCGTCTATACCGAGCCGCGCCCCGCCTTTTACGCTTATCTGCGCGAACTGGTGGATGCGGGCTATGGCGACCGCATCATGTTCGGATCGGACCAGATGATCTGGCCGGGCGTGATCGGGCCGGCGGTCCGGACGATCGAGGATGCGCCGTTCCTGAGCGCGCGGCAGAAACGCAATATATTCTACGACAATGCCGCGCGTTTCCTGCGGCTGACGAAGGAGCAGATTGCGGAGCATCATCGGCGCTAGAGCATCGTGCGGAAAGGCGGAAACAGGTTTTCCGCGGCGAAGCCCGTCTATGACAGGGGCGCCGCGGCCTCGCTTTCCATGACCTCCGCGATGGCCTTCGCCAGACGGACCTGGTTGAAGGGCTTGCTGAGGCGGACGACTTCGCGGCCGGGCATTTCGACGCCTTCGCCATAGCCGCTGGCGATGATCGTCGGCGTATCCGGCCTGATATCGTCGAGGGCGGCGATCAGGTCCACGCCCGTCATGCCCGGCATCGCCTGATCGGTGACGACCAGGTCGATATCCTCCCGCGAACGAAACACATCCAACGCAATCACGGCGGACTCGGCTTCGATCACCTCATGCCCCAGGTCCTCCAGCAGCGCGGCGGTGTTGATGAGCACGAGCGCGTCGTCGTCGACCGCAAGGATCGTCAGGCGCCGCACCTCGGGCCGGCTCTCCTCAATTTCAGGGACCGCCGCTACGGGCTCTTCATGCTCGACGGGCAGCCAGATTATGGCGCCGGTGCCCTCCCCCGCCCTGCTCTGCAGTTCGAATGTCCCGCCGATCTGCTGCGCCATGCCATGCACCATGGGCAGGCCCAGCCCGGTTCCCTTGCCGACGCCCTTCGTCGTGAAGAACGGCTCGGTCGCGCGCCGCAGCGTCTCGGCGTCCATGCCGCTGCCCTGATCCTTGACCACCAGGCGCACATAGCTGCCCGCCGCAAGCCTGGCGATGGCGCCTTCCGCCAGATCCTCACGGGTCGCCGAGATCAGGATGGGGCCGCCCGCCGGCATGGCGTCGCGCGCGTTCACGATCAGGTTGAGCAGCGCCATCTCAAGCTGGTTGGCATCGGCCCGCACCGGGGGAAGCCTGAGTGGAAAGCCCGTCGATATCGGCCATTCCGGGCCGATCGATCGCTGCACCAGATCGTTCATCCCGGCAAGCAGCTGCGGAAGGTCGATGCGATCGACCTTGAGGTCCTGCCGACGCGCGAAGGCAAGCATGCGCTGGGTCAGCGTCGCGCCGCGCTGTGCGCCTTCCACGGCATTGTCGAGCAGGCGTTGCGACAGGGGATCGTCGGGCAGGCGTTTGCGCAACAGTTCGAGGCTGCTGAGCACCGCCATGAGCAGATTGTTGAAATCATGCGCGACCCCGCCGGTCAGTTGCCCGATCGCGTCCATCTTCTGCGATTGGAACAGCGCCTCGCGCGCGGTCTCCAGCTCGCGTTGCGTCCGTTCCCGCTCGGTGATGTCGCGGGTGATCTTGGCGAACCCGATCGGGCGCCCCTCATCGTCGCGAATGGCATCGATCACGACGCTGGCGCGGAACCGCTCGCCGGTCTTCCTCATCCGCCAGCCTTCGGCAAGGAACCGCCCTTCCTGTCGCGCCGTTTCCAGGGCTCTGGCCGGCTCACCGGCCGCCCGATCCTCCGCGGTGTAGAAATACGAGAAATGCTTGCCGATGATCTCGTCGGGCTCATAGCCCTTGATGCGGCGCGCGCCTTCATTCCAGCTCGAGACATGGCCTTCGAGGTCGATCATGTAGATCGCATAGTCAGTCACGCCCTGAACGAGATGGCGGAATTGCTCCTCACTCTCGCTCAGCGCCTCTTCGACCTGGCGCCTCTCGGTGATGTCGCGCCCATAGGCGTAGACCAGACCGTCCTCCAACGAGGTATGCCATTCGATCCGATGATAATCGCCGCCGATCGATCGAAGCCGGTTCTCGTAGCTGGTGAGTTCCTGGTCGCCGAGCGCACTGGAGAGCGCACCCTCGCTTGCCGCGATATCGTCGGGATGCATGAACGCGGCGAAATGACGGCCGACGACCTGATCGACCGGATGCCCGAGGATACGGGTCCATGAGGGGCTGACCGAGCGGAAGACGCCCTCTTCGTCGATGACGATCATCAGGTCGCGCGACACGCTCCACATGCGGTCCGCCCGGCGGCGCTCGGCCTGAAGCGCCGCGATATTGGCGAGCGCGCCGCCGATCTGGGCCGCAATCAGGCGCGCAATGGCGAGAATATCCTGGTCGTCGCCTCGATAGGGATTGAGCGCGAGCACGAGCGCGTTCGCCTCCGCCTTGTCGCCAGGCCCGGGTATCGCGATCGCGATCGCGTCCCCCGGCGGGCGATCCCAGTCGCCGCCCGGCCATTCCCGCCCGGACGGCAGCGCGACGATCCCTCCACCTTCGTTGAACCGGCCGGGCAGGCAGGAGGCCAGTTGCCGGAAGACGGACGCATCCTCATCGGCCACATCCTCTCCGGCGATCCGCAGCGCGACGAACGGAAAGTCGCGGCGGTTCGCCGAGAATGTCGAGTGGACGGCGGCGCAAACGCTCGCCCGATCCACGCCTCCGGCGAGCGAGACGCCAAGATGGCGCAGCGTTTCGAGCCGCCGTTCGCTGATGATGCGCGCGGTCTCCTCGCTCACCACGCAAAGCAGCCCGCCGACCGCTCCATCGGCATCGTAAAGCGGGCTGTAGGAAAAGCTGTGATAGGTTTCCTCGGGCCGGCCGCTGCGCTCCAGCAACAGCAGCAGCGCCGTGTTCCAGGTCGCCTCGCCGGCGCGCACGCGCGCGACCTGGTCGGCCACCTCGTCATAGACCTCGGACCAGACTTCGCGAAACGGCCGGCCGAGCATCGCCGGATGCTTGATCCCCAGCGTCGGGATATAGGCGTCATTGTAGAAGAAATGGAGGTCGGGGCCCCAGCCCAGCCACATCTCGAAGCGCGAGGTGAGCAGCATCCGCAGCGGGATCTTCAGCTCATCCGGCCAGTGGCTGGGATCGCCGAGCGGGGTGGCGGACCAGTCATGCGCCCGCATGATCCGCGCCATCTCGCCCGAGCCGGGGAAAATATGGGCAAGTTCGTCTTCAAGAGCGCGATGCATCTCTCTCCCCCTCATTTGCGCTCTAAACGCCCTCCGGCCCAATTGGATGCGCAGAATTCGAGACGGGCGGCGGCTCATGTCGCGATCGACCGAACGCCGGCCGCCTCCCCGGATTTCTACAATCAAGCGCCCCATGCGCCCAATCGGAAAATTCCTGTCGACGCCCCTGCCATACCGTATTAGAACAGCAGCACTCGGCAGCGACCGAAACGCCTTTGGCCGCGCCGACGACACCAGAACATTGGAGGGGCGCCATATGCAACGGTTGAAACTTCTTCTGGCCGCGCTCGCCGCGCTGGCGATTTCATATCCGGCGATGGCGCAGGATGCGGCCAAACGCCGCGCCGTGCTCGTCACCGGCGCCAATTCGGGCATCGGCCTGGCGATCACGCAATATCTCACCGCACGCGGCTTCCATGTCTATGGCAGTGCCCGCAAGGATGAGGATTTGAAGACGCTGAACGCCATGCCCAATGTGACGGCCGTGCGGATCGACGTGACCAGGCAGGCCGATATCGACGCGGCGGTGAAGTTCGTCGAGGCGCAGGGACGCGGCCTTTATGGCGTGATCAACAATGCCGGCGTCGCCGCCGTCGGCGAACTCACCGCCGTCTCGGACCAGGACGTGCTGTGGCAGCATGATGTGAACGTGATGGGGCCGCTGCGCGTCAACCGCGCCTTCGTGCCGCTGCTGAAACAGAGCAAGGGCCGCACCGCCATCATCGGATCGCTCTCGGGCTTCGTCGTCGGCCCGTCGGGCGGCGCCTACAGCATGACCAAGTTCGCGACCGAGGCCTATACCGACACGCTGGCGCAGGAACTGGCGGCATCGGGCGTCACCGTCGGCATCATCGATCCGGGCTCCTTCAAGTCGCGCGGGCGCGAAAAGGTCGTCATGAAAATGCTGACGGGGAAGTATGAACTGAACCAGCAACTCACCGACGAGCAGAAGAAGGTCCTGACCGGCGTGCAGGAGGCGGAAGCCAAGCGCAAGGATCCGACCGAGGTCGCCGAACAGGTCCATCACTTCCTGAGCAGCGACGCGCCGCGCCTGCGCTACATGGCGTCGCCCGGCAAGGAGACGGTCGTGGCGGTGATGCGCGCCACATTGGGCCGCACCGCGCAGCTTAACGCCAGCCAGCCCGCCTACGCGCTCAGCCGCGACGAACTGGTGAAGATGCTCGACGAGGCGCTGGCGGAAGCATCGGCGAAGAAGTGACCGGGCTGGCGAGGCGGCGGGGCATACCGCCCCCGCCTCGCCCTTTCCTCACAGGCTCCGCGCGATCACCATGCGCTGGATGTCCGACGTGCCTTCGTAGATCTGGCAGACACGCACGTCGCGATAGATCTTGGCCACGCCATATTCCTCCAGATAGCCATAGCCGCCCAGCGTCTGGAGCGCGCCCGACACGACGATCTCGGCGGTTTCGGACGCGAACAGCTTCGCCATCGACGCTTCGGTCAGGCAGGGCAGGCCCTGGTCCTTGACGCGCGCGGCGTGGAGAACCAGCTGGCGCGCCGCTTCCAGCCGGGCGGCAAGGTCCGCCAGGCGGAAACCCACCGCCTGGTGCTCGATGATCGCCTTGCCGAAGCTCTTGCGATCCTTGGCATAGGCGACCGCGATCTCGAGCGCCGCCTGCGCCATGCCGACGCATTGCGCGGCGATGCCGATCCGCCCGGTCTCCAGATTGGCGAGCGCGATGCGATAGCCCTGGCCCGGCGCGCCGATCAGCAGGTCGTCCTCGACAAACATGTCGTCGAAGCGCAACGCGCAGGTGTCCGATGCGCCCTGCCCCATCTTGTGCTCGACCTTGTCAACCGTATAGCCGGGCCGATCAGTCGGCACGATGAAGGCCGAAAGCCCCTTCTTGCCCGCCTCCGGATCGGTCACCGCGATGATCATGACGAGGCCGGCGATCCTGCCGGAGGTGATGAACTGCTTGGCGCCGGTGATGCGCCAGCCGCCCTCCACCTTCACCGCGCGCGTGCGCACGGCCGAGGCGTCGGATCCGGCATCCGCCTCGGTCAGCGCGAAGGCGCCGATCGTCCGCCCGCCGATCAGATCGGGCAGGAAGCGCGCCTTCTGCGCATCACTGCCATCCTTGAGCAGGCCGGAGACGAGGATCGAATTCTGGATCGAGACGATGGTGGAAAGCGCCCCGTCCGCCGCCGCGATCTCCATCAGCGCCAGCGCATAGGAGACCGCATCGGCCTCCGCCCCGCCGAACGCCTCGGGCGCGGTCATGCCCCACAGGCCGAGCCCCGCCATCTCCTCGAACAGGGTCGGCGGATAGCCGCCCTCCGCCTCGAAACGCGCGCTGTGCGGGCGGATCGTTTCCTGCGCGAAGGCGCGCACCGTGTCGCGGATCGCCGTCTGGAGCTCGCTCAATCCCTTCATCGCTTCCGTCCCTCTTCACATTGTCACGCCGGCGGCCGGCAGAGTCGTTCGCGCATATAGGCGAGATGGCCTGGCAAAAGCCGCCAAAACCGAAGCGGCGGTGGCTGAGGATAAGCGACATTTTTTACAAAAATCAATAATTGTGGTAATATCTGCCTTTATATACAGCCAACTCAGCGCACATCTCCACCTTTCGCCCCATTTTCAGAGGAACCGACCATTGACGGCAACGCCAGCGCTCGACGCCTATGACCTCAAGATCCTCAGAACGCTTTCGGCTGACGGGCGCATCACCTGGAGCGACCTGGCCGAAGCGATCGGCCTGTCGCTGACGCCGACGATCCGGCGCGTCCGCCAATTGGAGGAGGCCGGCTATATCAGCGGCTATTTCGCGCAGCTCGACGAGAAGAGGCTGGCGGGCGGCATGATCGCCTTTGTTTCGGTGACGCTCGAAAAACAGGTGCGCGAAACGCTCGACGCGTTCGAGGCGGGCGTGATCGACCTGCCCGAGGTGATGAGCGGATTCCTGATGTCGGGCGGCGCCGATTATCTTCTGCGATCGGTGGTGCGCGACCTCGATCATTATCGCGATTTCCTCGAGAGGCTCACCCGGCTGCCGGGCGTCGCCCATATCCAGAGCAGCTTCGCGCTCAACGCCTTCGTCAACCGCCCTTCCCCGCTGATCACCGCTATGAAGTGATCGGCGCGCAGCGGCTTGACGCCCTGCACCGCAAATGATGGAACACACGCCGTGAGCGACGATCCCATTCAATCCGACCCAACATCTCCGCCCGAAGCGGAGACGCCCCCCAAGGCCGCCGAAAAGGCGGAGGCGCGCGCCGCCGAAGCCGCGGCGATCCGGCGGCGCTGGATCACGCTGGGCGAAATGCTGGCGGTGATCGCGGTCGTCATCTCCGGGCTGACACTGTGGAACAGTTGGAGCGAGCGCCGCGACAGCGCGGCGACGAAGACCGTCGATGCGCAAAAGGCCTCCGCCCGCGCCACGACATTACTGCTGATCGCCTCCAATGCCGGGGATGGCACGCTGGCGCTGAAACCCGCCGACGCCGCGCAATCGGTGCAGAGCCAGACGATCCTCTTTCCCACCGCGCTGGATGCGGCGCCCGCCGAAACCACGGGCGAACCCCGGATCGAGGCCGACTGGTTCGATAGCGCGCTCAAGAAGGCGCGCGACGCGGCGAAGCTTCCCGACAACAGCCGGGGCGACGAGCGGCTGCCCGTCGCCATCACCACGCGCTACCTGGTCGACGGCGAACCGCACGAAGATATCGCGATCTACGATATCGGCTACACCATCTCCGGCCGGTTGCTCAGCGGTCACAGCGTCACCTTGCGCGGGCTTTCGCTGGTCACGCGCGTGAAGCGCGGCAATACGCAGGCGACACTCGACGGGCGCTGGCGGGACCTGTTGCCGGTGAAATAGCGTCGGGTTTCAGACGCAGCGCCCTACTCCGGTCCGAAGATCGTCGCCAGCATCTGCGCGCGCCAGATCCGCTTGGTGCGTTCGATCGCCGCTGCGTCCGGGTTGCGGATATATTCAACGATCAGGCCGCAGGTGACGGCGTTGCTGAGCATCTGCATGCTCCCCGTCGCCTCTTCATCATCGATGCCGGCGGCGCGCAGGATGCAGCGGCTCCAGCGGAACATGCGCCGGTCGAAACGCCGCGCGATGGGCTCCACCTCCATCTCCAGTTCCGGATCGTTCCGCCGCGCGAGATGGACCTCCAGTGCGGCTGCGGCGTACGGAGAGCCGACCAGATCGAGATTGGCATCAATCAGATTCTCCAGCTTTTCCCTGGGGCTTGCGCCCCGCCGGATCGCCGCCATGTAGATATGGCTCTGCTGGATGGAGAACGCCTCCACCACCGCCGCCATCAGCCTGGCCTTGGTCGGGAACTGATGCTGGATCGCCCCCATGCTCATGCCCGTGGCGTCGCGGATCACGTTCATCGTCGCGCCCGAATATCCCTGTGCGCACAGCACGTCGCGCGCGGCCGCAAGCACCCGCGCCCGGGTGGTCGCGCGGCGCTCGGCATGGCTGCGCCGGATGGGTGCCTGAACGGTCATCAGCCATCGCTATCACGAAATACAATATGATCAACCTGTTTATGCTTGCGCAAATAAAAGTAGGTTGTATTAAATTTGATTCGCAGGCGAGATCGCCGCAACGCCGCAGGGAGGGCGCCAATGATCAGGATCCGGAAATTTATGGCCGCAGCATCGGTGATCGGCCTGTGCCCGTTCGCGCCGACGCCCGGCCTTGCCCAGCAATCGTTGGAAACACGGGCGGAAACCCCGGCGGACGATGCGGGGGAAATCATCGTCACCGCCAACAAGCGCGCCGAAAGCATCCTGGACGTCGCGGGCGCGATCAGCGCATTCCGCGGCGACGATCTGCTGAGGAACGGCATCACCAGCATGGCCGATTTCGCGGGACAGACGCCGGGTGTGCAGTTCAACGCGGGCTTCAGCACCGGCACGCCCGTCATCCGGGGCATCAACACCGGCGCCGACTACGGCCAGTCGGTGGGCATCACCGTCGATGGTGCACCGATCGGGCCGAGTTCGAGCTTCCAGGCCGGAGGCGCGAGTTCGCTCGATCTCGATCCGATCGATCTGGAGCGCGTGGAGGTACTCAAGGGGCCGCAGGGCACGGTCTATGGCGCCAACACGCTGGCCGGGCTGATTTCCTACACCTTGCGCGAACCCGATCTCCAGACGCCGAACGCGGTTCTGCGCGCCGGGCTGGGCGGCACCGAAGGCGGCGGCACAAGCTGGTCGGCGCGCGGGGCGGTAAGCGTGCCGGTCGTCGCTGATCGGCTGGCCTTGCGCATGTCGGGCTTTTACGATCGCCGCGCGGGCTTCGTCGACAACGAGATCACCGGCGTCACCGACCAGAATCGCTGGCGCAGCCTGGGCGTGCAGGGATCCGTGCTGTTCAGGCCGACCGACCGGCTCCGCATCTTCGCGGCGGGTTTCTACCAGCGGCAGAACCAATATGCGCAGGATCAGGTGATCTATGGGGCGGACCGCACCCCGCGCGACAGCGATCTCGTCTATAACGATTATCTGGTGCCGGGCACCAATCGCCGGACCAGGCTGGCGATCGGCAAGGTCGATTATGATCTCGATTTCGGGAGCCTGACCTCGGTCACATCCTATCAGCATCTGAACGCCAATCATGTCGTCCCGCAGAATAGCGGCACGCTGAACCTGATCTTTGTGAACGTGCTGCCGCTGCTCGGCGGCGTGACGATCCCGGCACCCGGGCTGCTCAGCAACGATACAAACAACGATTTCAGGAAGTTCACGCAGGAAGTCCGGCTGGCGTCGACAGGCGGCGGCCCGCTGAGCTGGCTGGTCGGCGGCTATTACACGCGGGAGCGCAGCCGGCAGGAACAGTCGGTGAATGCGCGGACGACCGATGGCGCGCTGGCGTCCGCGATCAACCCGACCCTGATGGTCACCGTGCCCACCCGGCTCGCCGAATATTCGGCCTTCGGCAACCTGACCTATGCCTTTTCGCCGGCGTTCGACCTGACCGGCGGCATCCGCGTCGGCCGGATCGAGCAGGTCAACCGAACCTTGCTCGGCGGCGCCAATGCCGATGCCTATCGGCTGTTCTTCGTCTTCAACGGCCTGGGCGCCGGGCCGCCGGCCGATACCGGCGCGCAAAGGGGCGCGAAGACGGTCGCGACCTATCTGGCGACCGCGCGCTATCATTTCTCGCAAGACGGCATGATCTTCGCGCGCTTCGCGACGGGCTTCCGCCCCGGCGGCCCCAACTTCCCCGTCCCCGGGCTCACCCCGGTCTATGATCCCGACCAGACGTACAATTACGAACTGGGCCTCAAGACCAGGTTCTGGGGCGGGCGCGGTTCGATCGACGTCACCGGCTATTATCTGGAATGGAAGAATTTCCTCGCCTTCGCCAGCGCGGGCGGATTGAACGGGCTGGCCAATGCCGGCGATGCGCGCGTCCAGGGCGTGGAGGCGGCGGCATCGCTGCGGCCGATCGCGGGATTGAGCCTGTCGGGCACGCTCGCCTATTCGGACAGCCGGATCACCCGGGTCAGCCCGGCGGCGGGCATCGCCGCAGTCGGCGATCCCCTGCCCTATAATCCCAGATGGAGCGGATCGCTTTCGGCGGAATATCGCGCCCCGGTCGATGGCCGCTGGCAAGCGGTGGCGCGCGGCACCGCGCGTTTCGTGGGCGCGCGCAACAGCTCGCCGCGATCGAGCCTGGCCTTTCCCAATTATGTTCTGCCCGCCTATTCGCTGTTCGACGTCCATGCCGGGCTGGAAAGCGACCATGTCGATATCGACCTGTTCGTGCGCAACCTGACGGACAGGCGCGCGCAGCTCGCGGCCTTCACGCAGCTCGGCATCAACCAGGTCACCGTGCAGCAGCCGCGCACCATCGGCGCGGCGATCACCTTCAAATATTAGGATGGGCCGCTACACCATGACAGCAGGGAGCAGCGCATGACGGATAACGCCATTTCCTCCATTCCGGGCATCGAGAACTTCATCGTCACGCCCGACGGCCTCTGCACCGGCCTGCGCATTTCGATCGCGCGGCCGCCGCTGTCCGCGACCGGCGGGGCAGCCGTCCCGTCCGCGACCGTCTATGTGACCGACGCCGATTATTGCTTCGGCACCGTCGTCGAGGCGGCGCGGATGGGGCATTATGGCGGGGAGGTCAGCCCGGCGGTGATCGTCGGCATCGGCTATGCCGAGGAACGCGGCGATTATGCGTTCGTCGGCCGACGGCGCGGGCTGGATTTCTATCGCGGGCCGCGCCGATCGCTCGACCTGCCGGGGCTCGGAACGCTCGAGCTGGGTGGCGCCGACGCCTTTCTTGCAGCTCTGATCGACAGCGTCGTGCCGGAGGTGGAGCGCCGCGCGCCCGAAACGGCTGGCACGCGGCGCATGATCTTCGGCACATCGGCGGGCGGGCATTTCGCGGCGTTCGTGCTGACGCAACGCCCGGATGCCTTTGCGGGCTATGCGATGATGAGTCCCGCGCTGCTCGATTTTCCGCCCATGCCCGGCGACGCCCAGATGGTGGAGGCGGTGCAGGCCCTGCCGCCCGGCACGCTGCCGCCCGGCATATCGGTGTTCCTCTCGGCTGGCGCGCGCGAGGAGGAGCCGGGCGAAGCCGTCTCCGCCGCATCGATCATCAGCAATGCCTATCGCATGCGGACTGCCCTCGCCGCGCATGGCGTCGCGACCGAACTGGCGCTGTTCGCGGACGAGACGCATATCTCGGTGATGGGCGCGGCCATCGCGCGCGCGTTGCGCTTCCTTGTGCCGGCACAGGAGGCGCCGTCCTGGCAGGCCGCGCTCGAACGGACGCAATAGCGCGCCAGCCACCCGCGCACCTCGAACCCGGGAAAATCCCATGACGAAGAGCTTATCGGTCGCCCGCCCGGCGAACGACATGATCGACATGCGCTCGGCGCTTGCTGACGGGCGCACGACCCAGGCCGCTTTGGTGGAGCGCGCCATCGAACACGCGGACGCCGCCAACGCCCAGCTCAACTTCATCGCATGGCCGGCCTTCGAACGCGCCCGCGCCCAGGCGCAGTCGCCGCGCTCCGGCCCGCTCGCCGGCATCCCGACCTTGATCAAGGACATGATCGACGAGAAAGATATGCCGGCAAGCTGGGGCGCCACGGTGCTGCGTGAACATGTGCCGCAGCAGGACGGTCCCTATACACAGGCGATCGCCGATGCCGGGCCGATCTCGATCGCGCGCTCGACCATGCCCGAACTGGGGCTCAACGTCGCGACGGAATCGCCGCTGGCCGGGCCGACGCGCAATCCCTGGAGCCTCGATCACGCACCCGGCGGATCGTCGGGCGGGGGATCGGCGGCGGTGGCGGCGGGCGTCGTGCCCGTCGCGCATGCCAGCGACGGGCTTGGCTCGATCCGCCATGGCGCCGCGCCCTGCGGTCTGGTCGGCCTCAAGCCGTCGCGCGGGCGCAATATCGGCGACGAGGCGATGCACGGCTTCACCGATCTGGGCGTCAATGGCTGTGTCAGCCGCACGGTGCGCGACAGCGCCGCCTGGCTGGAAGCGACGCAGACGCGCGATCCGGCCGCAGCCTTCCCGCCCGTCCCGTTCGTCACCGAACCGGTCGACAGCGCGCTGCGCATCCATTGCCATGCCCCGGTCATGCGCACCGGCGCGGCGCCCGACGCCAGCGTGGCCCGCGTCTTCGCGGAGACAATCCGCCTGCTGGAGCGGCTGGGTCACCATGTCGATGACGGCCGATTGCCGTTCGACGGCCCCGTCACGATCGCCGCGCTCAACGACTTCATCGAAGGCCGGTTCACCCGCCAACTCGATGTGCTTGCCGCGCATATCGGCATTCCGATCACACCCGCGGATCTCGAATATCGTTCAGCCACCCTGGTCGCGGCGGGCAAGCGGATCGACGATGCGCGCTTCGCCGACGCGACACGCACGATGGAACGCGCCGCGATCGCCTATCTCGCCGGCTTCGAGACATGCGATATCTGGATGACGCCGACCTTCGGCACGGAGATCGTGCGCATCGGCGTGTTCGGCCCCGATGGCGCATGGCAGGACCAGCGCGATCACCTGGTCGATTATGCCGGCTATTGCTGGATCGACAATTTCGCGGGCACCCCGGCGATCAGCCTGCCCATGGGTTTCAGCGACACTGGCTTGCCCGTCGGCATCCAGTTCGCCACCCGGCCGGGCGGCGAGGCGCTGCTGCTGGCGCTCGCCCTTCAGCTCGAAGCCGCCCTCCAATGGTGGCGCCGCACGCCGCCGATCTGGTTCGGGGATGATCCCTATTAGTTTCCTTCAAGAGAAACTGTCTTGACGCCGCGCCGGAGCCTGATAGTTTCCACTAACCGAAACCATCAGGCTCCCGACCATGCTTGCCCAACCCCTTGATCGCATGTTCTTCGCGCTCGCCGATCCGCAGCGCCTCGCCATGGTCGAGCAATTGAGCGCCGGCCCGGCCACGGTGAAGGCGCTCGCAGCCCCCTCGGGCATGCGGCTGCCCTCCGCGGTCAAGCACCTCAAGGTGCTGGAGGATGGCGGCATCGTCGCATCGCGCAAGATCGGCCGCGCCCGCACCTTCAGCATCAGGACCGAGGCGCTGCACCTGATCGGCGACTGGGCGCGCGATCGCGAAACCGCGTGGAACAAGGCGTTCGACCGGCTCGCAGCCGCGATGCTGGAACTACGGCAAGAGGAGGATGGAGAATGACGACCGACCCTGTCGCGCATCACAGCTTCGTGATCGAGCGCGAATTGCCTGGATCGCCGCGCCAGGCCTTTCGCTTCTGGAGCGATCCGAAGCTCAAGGATCGCTGGAGCGGATGCCATGCCGACTGGACGATCCTGGAGGATGCGTTCGATTTCCGGCCCGGCGGCCTGGAGATCAAGAGATGGCGCACACCCGAGGGCGAAGAGCTGACCTTTCATGGCCATTATCTCGATATCGTGCCCGAACGGCGCATCATCTACGCCTATGAAATGAGCTTCGGCGGCGTGCGCCTGTCCGCTTCGCTCGTGACCATCGAACTCAGCCCGGGCGGAAGCGGCACGCAAATGAAATTCACCGAACAGGCGGCCTTCCTGACGGGCGACGGCGCGCGCGAGCAGCGCCACCTGGGCACGCAGGACGGCATCGACCGGCTGGCCGATGCCGTCGCCACGAGCCTGCAAGATGCAGCATAATGCCCGCCGGGCCGTTCTCGCGGCGGCGGCGATCCTGTCGCTGCTCGGCGCCGCGCCCGGCCGGGCGCAACCTGCGCCGGGAAGCGGTTATGCGCAGGTCGGCCCGCTCCGCCTCTATTACGAGGTGCACGGCAAGGGAAAGCCGCTGCTGATCCTGCATGGCGGCGGATCGACGATCGACACCAGTTTCGGCGCGATCCTGCCGATGCTTGCCGCCCGTCGCCTCGTCATCGCGCCCGAACAACAGGCGCACGGGCATACCGCGGATATCGATCGCCCGCTCTCGTTCAGCCGGATGGCCGACGACACCGCCGCGCTGCTGCGGCAATTGGGCATCGACAAGGTCGACATTCTGGGTTTCAGCAATGGCGGCAGCGTCGCGATGGAGTTCGCGATCCGGCACCCGGAACTGGTCGATCGGCTGGTGCTGGGATCGGTCTATTATCGCCGTGACGCGATCCGGCCGGAATTGCTGCGATCGTTCGAAACCGCCGATGCGCGCAGCATGCCGGACATCTATCGCCGCGCCTATCTGAAGGTCGCGCCCGATCCACGCAGCCTCGATATGCTGACGCCCAAGCTGATGCGCAACCTGCTCGGCTTCGAAGGATGGAGCGACGCGCAGCTCGCTTCGATCAAGGCGCCGACGATGATCGTGCAGGCCAATGACGATGTCGCCCCGCTGGATCATGTCGCGCAGATGGCCCGGATCATCCCCGGCGCCCAGCTCGTCGTCCTGCCGGGCGGCCATGGCGCCTATCTCGGCGAGGCGATGGCGGCGATTCCGGAGAGCGAATTGCCGGTCCATGCGATGGAGATCATCATGGAATTTCTGGACGCGAAACCAGGATGATAAGCAAAGTGGACGGGCGAGCGAAAAGCCCGGCAAATAGCCCCTCCCCCTCCATCTGGCGGTAGCTGGAGGCGCGACTTTTCCGCAGTGACCGGCCATGACATGGCTTCATTCCTGCCCATCGCGCATGGGCGTCGCTACCGCCGGGGATCACGGGCTCGGCGCGGTTCGCGCATGACCGGCACCGGATCGCTGTTCGACCCGTTCGATATCGGCGGACTCAGGCTGCGCAACCGTTTCGTCATGTCGCCGATGACGCGCAGCTTCTCGCCGGGCGGCGTGCCGGGCGAGAATGTGGCCGCCTATTATCGCAGGCGGGCCGAAGGCGGCGTCGGGCTGATCGTGACCGAGGGCACCGGGATCGACCACCCCGCCGCGATCGACCATGGCGATATTCCCAGGATCGGCGGCGACGCCACCGCCGGCGGCTGGAGCATGGTCGTGGAGCAGGTCCACGCGGCAGGTGGCCGCATCTTTCCGCAGCTCTGGCACCAGGGCCCGTTGTTCGGGGCGCTCATCGGCGCATCGCCCCCGCAGCAATTGCGTCCATCGGGCCATTGGGGCTCGCCCGGCGTGCATTCGCTCGATCCCGATTATGTCGAACGCGCAGGGCCGCCCGGGCGCGCGATGAGCGAGGAGGATATCGCCGATGTCGTCCATGCCTATGCCCGCAGCGCCCGCGCGGCGAAACGGATCGGCTTCGACGGCATCGCGATCCATGGCGCGCACGGCTATCTGATCGACAGTTTCCTTTGGGAAGATACCAACCGGCGCGACGATCGCTGGGGCGGCGACCTGACCAGGCGCAGCCGCTTCGCGGTGGAGACGGTGCGCGCCATTCGCGAAGCGGTGGGCGAAGGCTTTCCGATCCTGTTCCGCTTCTCCCAGCACAAGTCGCAGGATTATCGCGCCCGGCTCGCGCAAGACCCGGATCAGCTCGAAACCCTGCTCGGCCCGATCGCCGATGCCGGGGTCGACATCTTCGATGCGAGCACCCGCCGCTTCTGGGACGCCGCCTTTGCGGGACCCGACCTCAATCTTGCCGGATGGGCGAGGAAATTGACGGGCCGGCCCGCGATGATGGTCGGCGGCGCCGGCCTGCCCCCAGGCCCGGCTGACGGGCAATGGCCAGCGGGCGCATCGGGCGCCGACACGATCGCGCGCGCCGCCGAATGGATCGCACGCGGCGATGTCGACATGATCGGCGTCGGCCGGGCACTACTGGCCAATCCCGATCTGGTCCGCCGCGTGGCGGAGGGTCAGCCGCTGGAACCCTTCGATCCTGTGCTGACCCGCACGCTTGTCTAAAGCAGGGATGGGTAAAGCAACGCCAAGGGTCCAGGCGGAACAAGCCCCCTCAGGCGAGCAGCGCCACGCTGTTGAGCACCAGCCTGACGAGATCGGCCTGCCGGCTGACGCCCAGCTTCGCGAACACATATTTGCTGTAGGTCCGCACCGAGCTTTCGGCGAGGCCGAGCGCCGCCGCCGCTTCGGCCAGGCTCATGCCGTTGGCGAGGTGCATGGCGAGCCGCGCCTCGGTCGGGCTGAGGCCGAAGATGCGCCCGACAAGCTGGTCCGAAGCCAGCCGGCGCGTCGCCGCCTGCGAGACATAGACGATGACGGCCGGGTAGACGTCTCCGCGCGTCTGGTCGGAGCATTCGACGCTCCGCACCAGCAGGCCCAGGTCGCTTTCCTCTCCCTCCACCTTCAGCGCGTCGATGAAGCTGGCCGCCCCATTCCGGCTGCGGTGATCCAGCGCTTCCCTGACGAGCGCCTGGAACTGCGCATTCGCCTGGCTCGACGATATGGCCAGCCGCCCCCGGTTGATCAGAAGCTGGGGAATGTCCTCCACCATCCGGCTGGCTTCCATGATCGCGCCGGTACCGTCGAGGATCACCGTGCCGATCGACATCCTTTCCAGCGTATCCGCCAGCACCATTTCACGCGATCGTGCCTGTTCGAGCTTGGCATAGGTTTCCAGCGCGCGTTCCAGATGGGGAATCAGCCGCTGGAGGCAGGCCTTGTCGGCGCGATCGAAATTGCGCTTCGACGGGCCGTTCATCAGCCCCATGCCGCATTTCCAACCGCTTGGTTCGGATACGAGTATCCCGAGCTGATATTCGATGCCGAACGGCGCCATCAATTCGGTGTAGAAGCTCGTCTTCACCAGCTCCTCGCGCGCAATCACCTCGTCCAGGATGCGCACGTCGCCCGAACGCGTCAGCGCCTTGCCCAGCGGATCCAGGTCGCAGAGCCGCAGGCGCGAACCGCGCACCGCCTCCGCATCGTCGCCCTGCCCGCCGCTTTCCCAGATGACGAGTTGCGGCAGGTCTCGGGAGAAGTGGCGCAGGGTCATGGCGGCGACATCGCTGCCCAGATGACTCCGCAGCCGCTGGAGAAAGCCCTTCCAGGGCTGTTCGTCGAGCGGCCCCTGATAGACGAGCGCGACAAGCTCCTCATAGGCTTGCGACCAGTCCTGATCCGGGGCGGCCGCCCCCGCGCCCGCAATGTCGTCGTCCGTCATCGGCCTGGCTCGTCGCGCGCGATCGTCTGCTTGCGATCGGCAACGCGGCATGGTGCCGCCGCCGATCGTCGCAGGACTGATCCGTGGCCAGCCCGATGTCAACCGATGCGCCGAACCATCGGCGCTATTGCGCGAGATAGCCGCCATCGATCGCGAGTTCGGTGCCGGTGACGAAGCTGGCTTCGTCCGATGCCAGGAAGAGCACGCCATAGGCCACTTCCTCGGGCTCGCCGAGCCGGCCGAGCGGCGTCGCCTCGATCGCCCGGCTCGACCCGGCCGCCACGCCCCTGTTCTCGAGCGCGCCCTGCGACATCGGCGTGCGGATCCATCCGGGAAGGATCGAATTGACGCGGATGCCGTTGCGCTGGGCGGCGCAGTGGAGCGCCGCGGACTTGGTGAGCAGGTGGACGCCGCCCTTGCTCGCCACATAGGCGGCGGTGTTCGGGCTGCCGACCGCCCCGAGGATCGACGAGAAATTGACGATCGAACCGCCGCGCCCGTTGCGGCGGATCGCGCCGATGCCATGCTTGATGCCCAGGAAGGTGCCGTCCAGATTGACGCGCATCATCGCGCGCCATTGATCCAGGCTCAGCGCCTCGACGGTGCCGAGAGGTTCGCCGACCGCCGCATTATTGATCAGGATGTCGAGCCCCCCGAATGCGGACACGGCCCGATCGAGAACCGCGATCCAGCTATCCTCCTCCGCAATGTCATGCCCTGCGAAGATGGCGGCGCCGCCCGCCCCGCATATATCGGCGGCGACCCGTTCGCCGGCATCCGCGCGGATGTCCGTGACGACGACGGCCGCGCCCTCGCGGGCGAGCAGCCTAGCCGAGGCCGCCCCCATTCCCGATCCGGCGCCCGTCACCAGCGCGACCTTGCCCTTCACGCGATCAACCATCGATATCCGTCCTCGACAAGGTGGAATGAACCATCGGCTTCATGCGCACTGCGCGCGCGAAACGGCGGTGATCGTCGCCCCGCCATCGACGGTGACGATCTGTCCGGTCATGCCGCGCGACGCGTCGGAGGCCAGGAACAGCGCCGCCGATGCGATATCGGCCGGATCGATCAATCCCAGCAAATGGCGATCCATCCAGCTCGACCGGATCTTGCCATCCGCCGCATATTGCGCGACGCGTCTTGTGCCGGTGGCGCCCGGCGCGATCGCATTGACGCGGATATTGTCGGCCGCGAGCGACACCGCCATCGATCGTGTCAGCGAAGCGACCGCGCCTTTCGCCGCGGTATAGGCGTCATAGCCCGGATGGCCGGCCAGCGCGGCGGTCGAGCTGGTGTTGACGATCGCGCCGCCGCCGCCACGGCGCAGCACACCGATGCCGTGCCGGCAGACCAGCCAGGTGCCGAGCACATTCACCTCATAAGCGGTCCGGAACACGTCCAGCGGGGTTTCCGTTACCGGCCCGTCGGCGGCCGAGGATCCGCCGGCATTGTTGTAGAGGATGTCGATGCGGCCGAATTGAGCCTCCGCCTCGGCGATCGAACGCGCGACGCCGTCGTCGCTCCGCACATCGGTTTCCATGAACAGGCAGCGATGGCCCGCCCCGCGCAATTCCTCCGCCAATGCCGATCCACCATCGGCATCGACATCGGCGATCACCACCGCCGCGCCCTGCCCTGCAAAGGCCCTGCACGCCGCCTCGCCGATGCCCGCCGATCCGCCCGTGATATAGGCGACCTTGCCCCGAAGCGTCATGCGCCCGGCCGATCGTAGAAACCCGGCGAACGCTCCAGATGCAGGCGCGTCAGCTTGCGGAAGGAGATCAGCCACCGACCATCCACCTTGCGGTAGGTCTCGTGATAATGGCCATGGCCGTGCATCATTTCCCGGCGCTCTCCATCGCTCCACCACAGCCGGTCCTCCATCGCCCAGATGCCGCTGGCCTCGGTTTCGGACAGCAGGGTGATTTCCGGATTATGGCCGTGATGACAGGTGGTGAGCGGCACCGGCCCCTCGATGAAATCGCGGATACGGGCGATCATCTCGGGAATGCCGACATAGTCGTAGACCGGGGCATTTTCGTCGGGCGTCGCGGCGCCGGGATGGTCGCCATAGGTCTGCCCGCGAACATCCCCGGTGTGGCAGGCGGCGTAGAGATCCCAGTCCTTCATATCCAGCGCGCGCAACCGCGCCGCGAAAAGCTGATGGATCTCGACAATGTCGGCTAATCGATGCGGTTCTATCGTCACGCGCCCTCTCCTGGATTGTGCGGGATGATTGTCGCGGCCGAAGCGCCTTCGATATCCTCAAACGGGGATGCCCGGTTCAAGCGGAGCCGCCCTGTGCTTTCATCCATAAATGGGGATTCTTGCCCCGCCCTTGCCCGCATAGGCTCGAATCGTGGCGCCCGGTCCGACCGGGCAGCAGAAAAGAACAAGGGGAGAGGGAAATGAGGTCGAGCCTGTTTCTAGCGTGCACGGCACTGATCGGCGCGATGCCCGCGCCCGGCCGGGCCGCGACGGATCCGCCCGGCGGCGATGCGCCGGAGCTGGAGGAGATCATCGTCACCGCGCAGAAGCGCGTGGAAAAGGCGCAGGACGTGCCGATCCCGATGAACGTGCTGGGCGCCGCCGCGCTGGAACGCATCGGCTTCACCGACATCACCGATCTTGTCAAGGAAGTGCCGGCGCTCCAGTTGCAGCCCTTCAACTATTCGAGCAGCGTGGTGGACCTGCGCATTCGTGGCGTCGGATCGCTCAACACGATCTCGGTCAGCAACGATCCCGCCGTCGGCCTCTATATCGACGACGTCTACGTCGCCCGCTCCGCCGGGATCGTCATGGACATGGGCGATGTCGAGCGGATCGAGGTCCTGCGCGGGCCCCAGGGCACGCTGTACGGCCGCAACACCATCGGCGGCGCGGTCAAGTTCATATCCGCCAAGCCGACCGGCACGTTCGGCGTGAACGGGACGTTCGATTTCGGCAATTTCGGCCATGCGCGCGCGCTCATCAACGTCAACCTGCCCAAATTCGCCGAATTCTCGCTGAAGCTGAGCTATCTGCGATCCGGTTTCGAAGGCTGGGTGAAGAACCCCGGCACCGGCCGGGATTTCGGCCGGCGCGATCGCGAGGGCGTCCGGGCCGCGCTGCGCTGGACGCCCGATCCGGACATGACCGTCGATTATGTCTTCGATCGGGGCACGCAGGACGGCACCGCCAATCTCTTCCAGACCGGTTTTCCCCGCAAACGGGTCTCCCCGCCGATCGCGACCGCGATGCGGGACGATTTCACCGCGAGCGGGCACGCGCTCACCATCGACTGGCGCGCGGGCGCCAACATCGCGCTCAAGTCGATCACCGCCTTCCGGAAGATCCGCACGAACGCGGTCACAGACACTGCGGGCGCGTTCTTTTCGCTACCGATCACCGGCTATACCGCCGTCCACCAGAAACAGTTCAGCCAGGAATTACTGCTGACCGGCGATGCCCCGGACGCGTCGGTGCGCTACACGCTGGGCGCGCTTTTCTTCAAGGAAAGCGGGCGGACGCGGTTCGGCATCGCCACCGGCTTCCCCACCCCCTTCTTCTTCCTCGATCCCGGCCGGGCCCGCAATGTCGCCGCGGGCATCTATGCGAACGTCACCTGGACGCCGCCGCTGCTCGATCGCCGGCTCGACATCACAATCGGCGCGCGCGCATCCTATGACGATCGCGAGGCCGCCGGCGGCGTGACCGCGTTCAGCCGCGCATCGACGCATTCGAGCAGCTTCGATCCGTCGCTGACGCTCGACTATCGCTGGAGCGACGACATCCACAGCTATGTGAAGATATCGCGCGGCTATCGCACCGGCGGCTTCTCCTTGTTCGACGAGGATCTGAGCGCCTTCGATCCCGAACATATCGTCAGCTATGAAGCCGGCCTGAAATCGACGCTGCTGAACAAGCGCCTGTTGCTGAACGTCAACGCTTTTCACAATGATTACAGCGATATCCAGGTTTCCGATATCGTGCAGACGCCGAACTGCCCGTTCGGATGCGCGTCGACAGTCAATGGCGGCAGCGCCGATTTCGACGGGTTCGAGGGGGAAGTGGAGATCCGTCCGGCCGCCGGCCTGCGGCTGCAGGGCAACCTTGCCTATCTCCACACCAGCGGCAGCGTCATCTTCCTCAACGCACCGAAATGGAGCTACACGATCGGCGGCGAATACAGCGTGCCGCTGGCATCGCTCGGCACGCTGTCCGCACTCGTCAACTATGCCTATGCGGGCGCGCAGGTCAGTTCGACGACCGGGGCGATCGCGTTCCCGAACAACGGCCGGGGGCTGTTGAATGCACGATTGGGCCTGTCCGATATCGATATCGGCGGCGTCAGGACCAACATCGCGCTCTGGGCGAACAATCTCACCGACAAGGATTATACGGTCTATTCCAACAGCGGCGCGCTCATCTTCGGCGCGCCCAGGACCTATGGCCTGACCGTGCGCATGTTCTATTGAGAGGGCGGTTGCGATGATCGACGACATGGGAACGATCCGGGTCCGGCCGATGACGATACCGCTGCCCGGCTGCCTGAGCGCGGCGGCGAAGGCCCAGTGGATCAAGGCCGTCTTCAACCCGCCGCCGCTCGATCCCCGGCTGCCCATCGCCGAGCAGCGGGCGGCGATGGACCGGATCTTCTACGCGCCCCGGCTGGAGGCGGCGAAGGCGCTGTATCCGGCGCGGATCACGCCGGCGGAGATGGGCGGCGTCAGGGTCGACATCGTCGAACCGGACGGCGCCCCCGGCGATCGTCCGGACGATCGCGTGCTGATCTGCCTGCATGGCGGCGGCTTTCGGATCGGTGCGGGCATGGGGGCGCTGCTGGAGGCGATCCCGGTCGCGGCGACAAGCGGGATCAGGACCGTCGCCATCGATTATCGCATGGGCCCGGAACATGAATTCCCCGCCGCCAGCGAGGATGTCACCGCCGTCTACCGCGCATTGCTGCAATCCCACGATCCCGGCCGGATCGGCATCTACGGCAATTCGGCCGGGGGCGTGCTCACCGCCATGTCGACCGCCTGGTTCGCGGAACAGGGCCTGCCCGCCCCCGGGGCGCTCTGCATCATCTCGTCGCCCGCCGACAATGTCTGGGGCGGCGATTCCCGCTATACCGTCCTCCCGCTGGTGGGATGGCCGGCGCCGGCGGCCACCCCCAACCCGCCGTCCACGGGCATGCCCTATGTGCGGACGGAGGATCTCCATGCGCCGCTGGTGTCGCCCGCATTCTTCCCGGAGATACTGCGCGGCTTTCCCCCGACACTGTTCGTCTGCGGCACGCGCGACGGCGCGGTCAGTTCCGCGATCGCCTCGCACAGCCGGTTCGTCGACGCCGGCGTCGATGCCACGCTCGAACTCTGGGAGGGCATGGGGCACGGCTTCGTCTTCGATGACGTGCGCGTTCCCGAGGCGATCGAGGCGCTTGAGCTGATCGTCCGCCATTTCACCGAACATCTGGGGCCCGCGCGGCCTCCCGCCCCCGCCGGATCGGACCGGACATGACCGACGAAACCCAAGCCGGAACCGCGCCCGCCCTGTCGCGCGTGAACGAACAGGGCGCCGCCCATATCCAGCCCTTCGACGTGCCCGTTTCCAGCTATTGGAGCGACGAGGCGCGCCGGGCCTTCATCGCGCGATATCGCGATCCGCCCAAATGGATAGGCGACGATATCGGCGCGACACGCCAAAGGGCGGATGAATTGCTCTATACGCCGCATCTCGCGCGCCACCGCGAACGCTATCCTTGCGCGATCGACGAAGAGATGGTCGGCGGCGTCCGCGTGGCCGTGGTCACGCCCCTTTCGGGCATATCCGCGCATAATGAAGGCCGCATCCTCGTCAATCTTCATGGCGGCGGCTTCGAGATCGGCGCCGGGCTTGGCGGGCTGGTGGAGGCGATCCCCATCGCCGCCACGGCGGGCGTCAGGGTGATGACGGTCGATTACCGCCAAGGGCCGGAGCATCGCTTTCCGGCCGCAAGCGAAGATATCGCCTCACTCTACCGGGCACTGCTCGAACGCCATCGCGCCCAGGATATCGGCATTTTCGGATGTTCGGCCGGCGGAATGCTCGCCGCGATGTCGGTCGCGTGGTTCCTGGAACAGGACCTGCCGGTGCCGGGCGCCATTGCCCTGCTGTCCGCGATGGCCACCACCCGGTGGTCCGGCGATTCCCGCTTCTGGGGCTTCGCGCTGACCGGGGAAGCGCCCGATCCGGGGAACAGCGATCACTGGTCCAGCTATCTGGAGGGCGTCGATGCCGAAGACCCGCTGGTCTCGCCGGATTTCTTCCCCAAGCTATTGGCGCGATTTCCGCCGACGCTGATCGTCGGGGGCACGCGCGACTTCGCCTTCTCCGCCGCCGTCGAGAGCCACCGCCGCCTCCGCCGCGCCGGCGCCAGGGCCAGGCTGCATATGTGGGAGGGCATGTGGCACGCCTTCTTCAACAATTCGGATCTACCCGAATCCCGGCAGGTCTACCGGGTTGTCGCCGACTTCTTCGCGAAGGAACTGGGCGGGCGCTGATGCCGGATCGTGATGAGCCGGGCTTATCCAGGCTTGCCAGGCACCAGCATCGTCCGCGCCCGCACCACCGCGTCGACCGCCCGCTTGCTGAAGGGCAGTTTTTGCATGCGCCCGGCGAGCCAGGGGCCATATTGGTCGCGATAATGCGGCGATGACGGATCGGCGGACTGGCCGGGCAGATTGACGTACAGGCTCTCGTCCCAATTGCCGACATCGATCACCTGGAGGTAGCTGGCGCCGCCCGAGGTGCGATAGCCCTGCTTCGCCGCCACCCAGCGCGCATTGACCGTGAAATTGTCGCCGGGCGATTCCCCGCCCTCGATCGGCGGGAAGGCGGCGGCGATTTCGGGCAGGCGCGACAGGGGGTGCGCGATCCGCACCCTGTGCAGCGCGCCCCAGCGCCAGCGCGCGGGATCGTCGCCCATCAGCTTTTTCGCCTCCGCCCAGGCCGCCGCCAGCGCCTCGCCAAACAGCCGGTCGCGCGTCGCTGCCCGGTCCGGCCCGAAACGCGCATCGGGATCGCGCATCAGCCGGATCAGCTCGCCCGCCGCGATCGACGGCACCAGCGCGCGCGCCTGTGCCGGCACGATCGCGTCGAGCACGCGCTTGCCGAGATCGGCCCACAGGATCTGGAACAGCGCCGCCTGCCCGCTGTCCGCGTCGAGCCGCCCGTTCCAGCCGCGCAGCATGTCCGCCGCCGGTTTCGCGGCGGCGGGGGGCGCCGGCGGGATCAGCGCGCAGAGCTGGCGCGCGGGCGTGGACATCACATCCTGCTGCAAGGCCGCGCTGTCGGCCAGCGTGTGACGCGACTGATCCTTCAGCACCGCGACGATGCGTTCGTAGCGATAGGGTTCGCGGAAGGAGAAGGCGAGCGGCCCCTGCGTCTTCGAATAATCGGCGGGCAGATTGTCCTGGTTGGCCGTCGCGAACCAGCCCTTGGCGGGGTTGTAGTCGCGCGGCAGCTTCTCCGCGCCGTAACGCCCCGTCCAGTCGTAGCGGCCGTCGCCGGGGGCGGGCAGCAGCCCGTCATGCCCGCCGCCGCGGATCGGCGCCGCGCCGATCACCTGCCAGCCATGATTGCCGTCGATATCGGCATAATGGAAATTGGTGGGCGACGGATGCCATCTGAACGCGGCGCGCAGGCTCTCCCAGTCGCGCGAGATGTTGATCGCGATCATCGAGAAGCCGTCCATCGCGCCCGGCATCATCGTCACGCTGGCGAGCGCGGTCGCCCGCCGCCGCTTGGGATCGTGAAGCAGCACCGGGCCATGCACCGAATAGCGCAAGGTCACACGGCGCGGTTCGGCGCCCTTGATCGCGATCGCCTCCTCGACGATGTCGAACCGTTTCCAGCCGCCGCCATGGCGGTAGCGTTCGGGATCGGCGGGATCGAGTTCGAGCACGAACAGGTCGCTCTGGTCGTTGTGCGAATTGGTGCGGCCGAAGGCGAAGCGATCGGTATGGCCCTGCATGATGCCCGCCAGTCCCGGCGATCCGCCGCCGATCACGTCGAGCCCCGGCGCGGTCAGATGCGCGACATGGCGCGGCGCGAAGCCGCCGATGCCCAGATGCGGATCATTGGCCAGGATCGGCCGGCCGGTGGCGCTGCGCCCCGGCCCCACCGTCCACGCATTGGATCCGGCATTCGCCCCCTCAATCCGCGCACCCGCCGGATCGCGCACGTCGCGCACCGGGCTGGGCGTGGCGCCGAACGGCAGGCCGCCTTCCACCTGCGCGAGTATGCCCAGATCCGCCTCCGATATCGCCGCCACGTCCAGCCCTTCGGGCACGCGCAACGTCCAGGCCGGGCGCAACGGCGCGACGAGCGTATCGAGTTCGAGCATGTTCAGCGCCGCCAGCCGCGCGCGGCGGATCTCGTCATCGACATTGCCGATCGAAGCGCCACGCTCGGTGACGATGTCGCGCACGTCCCAGCGCATCGGCGCGGCGCCCAGGATGCGATATTCAGCAGGCAGCAGCGCAGGATCGGCCATCACCTCGTCGATGCGGGCGTTGATGCCGGCGACATAGCCCCTCGCGCAGGCCAGGACCTCGGCGGGCAGTTTCGCCAGTTCGGCATCCAGGTCGCCGCGATAATGGAACAGCCGTTCGGAGTGATCGTGTGCGGCAAAGGCCGGGCCGAACGCCTCGGCCAGCCGCCCCATGCCGCGCCTGTGCCCCAGGTCGAGCTGAAACAGCCGATCACGCGCGACCACATAGCCCTGGCCGAAAAAGGCATCGGCCTTGCTCCGGGCGCGGATGTGCGGAATGCCCCATTGATCGTCGAGGATCTCGATCGGCCCGGCCGCGCCCGTCACCGTCCGGGTCTTCACGCCCGCGTCCACCTTGCCCGCGCGCAGCGCCGAAAGCGGCATCAGCGCCGCCAATGAGCTTCCCGCCAGGAAGGCGCGACGGTCGAATTTCATGGCTGGTCCCTCCAATGGCCGGCGCGGCGCGCCGGTCGATGGACGGGCTTCGCGCCGGGCCGACGCTATCCAAAGCGCCCCGGCCATCCCATAACCAAGCACTGGCAAACCTATGCAGCAGGGCTATCGCGCCGCGGGCGCGGAACTCGACTCATGCAGGATCCGCGATCGGCCCGCACCGCGCTCTGGCGAGCCGATTGCGGATGCATGCGCATCCTCCAAATAGCGTTTTGCGCAATTATGTTGCCTTTTTGCATCGGTTTCGGCGTAGTCCATACCCCCGGGTTATGGATGATGTAACGCAAAGAAACCCCTTCGGCTTGACTTGACCTGCCCGGGGCCGGACCATCGGGGCGGGACAGATGCCACGCCGACATAAGGGAGAAATCCGACGGCCCGTCCCGCCGAAACGGCGCGGCGGACAGAGGAGAGAGATCATCGGGCTGCCGCCCGTAAGAAATTGCAAAGAAATGCAAATCAAGAAGCGGCAGCGCACCCATTGCGACTCCGGCAAATGGCCGGGCGCATCGTGTCAGTATCAAGGGGGATTACCATGCAGTTTACCACGCACCATGCCGGCCGTCAGGTCCGCCGCCTCGCAGCGCAGGCCAGCCTGGCCGCGATCGCGCTGGCCGGGCTGATGCCCGTCGCCGCCCAGGCGCAGACCGAGGAGCCGCAGGCCGAAGCCGCGCGCGACGACATCATCGTCACCGGTTCGCGCATCCGCCGCGACGGTTTCGAAGCGCCGACGCCGGTGACCGTGGTTTCGCAGGAAGAATTGCAGAACCAGTCTCCGTCGAACAACATCGCCGATATCGTCAACCAGTTGCCGGCCCTCGCGGGCTCCACCCGCCCGTCCAACTCGCGTCTCAACCTGTCGAGCGGTCAGGCGGGCATCAATGCGCTCAACCTGCGCAACCTGGGCGAGACGCGCACGCTCGTGCTGCTCAACGGCCGCCGTTCGGTCGGCTCGACGATCACCGGCCTGGTCGACGTCAACACCATCCCCCAGGCGCTGATCAAGAGCGTCGAGATCGTGACGGGCGGCGCTTCGGCCGCCTATGGTTCGGACGCCGTCGCCGGCGTCGCCAACTTCATCCTCGACAATAAATATACCGGGCTGAAGGTTTCGGCCGACAGCGGCATCACCACCTATGGCGATGGCTTCAACTATTCGTTCAGCGCAGCGGGCGGCATGTCGTTCGCGGACGGGCGCGGCCATATCCTGCTGAGCGGAGAAGTCGCGCATCGCGACGGCATTTTCGAGGTCGATCGCCCCTGGAACCATACCGGCTATGTCCGCATCCAGGATCCGAACTGGACGGCGAGCAGCACCACGCCGCAATTCCTGATCCGGCGCCAGGTGGGTGCCGCGAACTCGACGCCCGGCGGCCTGATCACGGGTTCCAGCGGCGGCGTCGCGAACCGGCTGCGCGGCATCTATTTCGGCGATGGCGGATCGATCAACCAGTTCGTCTATGGCGGACTGACCTTCCCGTCGCCCACCGGCAGCGCCGCGCCGACGCTGACTCAAGGCGGATCCTGGCGGGTCAATGATTCCGGCCGCCGCATCGGCCTCGATCCCGAAGATGACCGCTACGGCCTCTTCGGGCGCCTGAGCTACGAGGTCACCGACAATATCGAGTTGTTCGCCGAGGCCTCGTACAACAAGCAGAAGGTCTTCTTCAACGCGGGCCCGAACCTGTCGACGGGCATCACGCTGCAGGCCAACAACGCCTTCCTGATCAACACGCTGGGCGCCGCGCAGCTGGCTGGCATCAACACAGTGACCCTGGCGACCACCGCCGCCGACCTGCCCTTCCGCGCGGTCGACAACCGGCGCGAGGTCCAGCGTTACCTGATCGGCGCCGAAGGCAAGTTCGAGGCATTCGGCAAGACCGCAACCTGGGATATCTACGGCCAGTACGGCCGCGCCAAGATGCGCGAGCAGCTTCGCAACATCATGCATGTCAACCGCATGAACCAGGCCACGGCGGCGGTGTTCGCGCAGGCGGGCAATCCCGGCGGCTATGCCGTGGGATCGATCCAGTGCGCGATCAACGTCGATGCCGATGCGACCAACAACGATGCCAATTGCCGGCCGCTCAACCGGCTGGGCATCGGCGTCGCCGATCCCGCGGCGATCAACTATGTGCTCGGCAGCCCGTATCGCGACGAAGTGGCGGAACAATATGTCGCGGGTGGCAACCTGACGCTGACGCCGTTCGCCACCTGGGCCGGCGATGTCAGCATCTCGACCGGCGCCGAATGGCGCAAGGAGAAGATCAGCGGCTTCGTGCCCGCCGAATTCCAGCCGATCATCAACGCCAACGGCACCACCACGAACCGCTGGTCGGTGGGCAACTATCTGCCCACCAACGGCGACTACAGCGTGAAGGAAGCCTATCTCGAAACCGTGGTGCCGCTGGGCCTCGGTCTCGAATTCAACGGCGCGGTGCGCGCGACCGATTATTCGACCGCAGGCTATGTCACCACTTGGAAGCTGGGCGCGACCTGGCAGCCGATCGAGGACATCCGCGTCCGCATCACCCGGTCGCGCGACATTCGTGCGCCCAACCTGAACGAATTGTATCAGGCGGGTGCCGCGAACAGCGACTCGGTTCGCAACCCGGCCTATAACCCGGCCGATCCGTCCAAGGGGCCGGCGACCTTCGGTTATTCGGCGACGGTGACCGGAAACACGGCGCTGAAGCCCGAAAAGGCGGATTCGTGGAATATCGGTGCGGTGGTCACGCCGCGCTTCATCCCCGGTTTCGCCTTCTCGGCCGATTATTTCCGTATCGACCTGAAGGACGCGATCGATACCCTGTCCGCGCAGGAAATCATCAATCGCTGCTATGAAGGCATCCAGGCCTTCTGCGATGCCATCACCGACGATCCGGCGCGCTCGGCACCCGGCCAGCCCTACAAGCTGTTCCGCAGCCAACCGTTCAACTTCGCGAGCAAGCTGGTGCGCGGCATCGATTTCGATGCCTCGTACCGTCTGCCGCTCGATCAGTTGTTCGACAATGCCAAGGGCATGTTCACGCTGCGCGGCGTGGCGACCCGCTATATCGACAACATCACCGATACGGGCGTCGCCGGCGTCGTGCCGCTCAACACGGTGGGCGTGAATGGCGGTCAGTACAGCACGCCCAAGTGGATCTTCCGCGCCAGCGCCAGCTATGACGACGAAAGCTTCTCGGCAACCGTCGTCGGTCGCGGCGTCAGCTCGGGCAAATATGCCGCCAACGGCATCGAATGTCAGACCGGCTGCCCGCTTTCGACCACGCAGTTCCCCACCTATGACGACAATCATGTGAAGGGTACGTTCTACGTCGATCTCAACATCGCGCAGAAGGTGAACATGTGGGACAAGGGCGAAGGCCAGTTCTTCATCAACGTGACGAACCTGTTCAACAAGAGTGCGTTGCTGCTTCCTGAAACCGGCCTTGCCGCGAACAGCACGTTCTCGGATCTGCTCGGCCGCAGCTTCCGCGTCGGCTTCCGCGTACAGCTCCGCTGATACGACTATCGCGGCGCGTTTCGCCAAACGCGCCGCGGATTGCCTTACGGCTCCGTTCCGCACGGAACGGGGCCGTTTCTTTATCCGCGCTTGATCGGCAGGCGGCATCCCGACATCCTCGTGCCGAAACCCGACCCCGGAGATCACCGATGCTGTCGTTCCTGCTTGCGCTCGCCGCGCAGCACCCCGCCCCGCCGGTAGAAAGCCAACCCGTTCCCGTCGTCAGCGAGAATGCGGACACCGGTGCCGAACTCGCCACATTGCGGCTATTCTTCGCTGATCTAGAAATTTGCCGGAAATTTCGCCTCGATCATGCAGAGGGCAATCGGCCCATCTCGCGCGAAGCGCTCGGCGCGATGGGGTATGACAAGGAGAAGCGCGAACAGATGTGGAAGCTGTGCGTGGCGTTCGACACCGGCTGGTTCGCGGCGCGCGAACAACCCGCCAAGGAGGAATGATCGGGACAGGGCCGTATCGCTCCCACGCTCCCCGCCTCATTCCCCGTCTTCGACGGGCACTTTCCAGATGATCGCATTGTCGGCGTCGATCGGGCGCCCATCCTCGGTCCGCACGTCGAGCCGGACGGGCTGGCCGGTATCGCGTTCGACCAGCCTGGAATGCGCTTCGCCAGCCGCGAACAGGTGGCGCTCGCCCCATTGCCGCAACGCCACCATGACCGGGAAGAGGTCGCGGCCCATGCCGGTCAGCCGATATTCCTGATGCGCACCGCCATCTGGCGCGGGGATCGCCTCCAATATGCCGCGTTCGATCAGGGTCCGCAGCCGATCGGACAGGATGTTCCGGGCAATTCCAAGGCTCTTCTGGAATTCGCCGAAGCGCGCGAGCCCGTCGAACGCATCGCGCACGATCAGCAGGGACCACCAGTCACCGATGGCGTCGAGCGATCGCGCGCTGGGGCAATAATCGCCCTTGAAGCTCTTCCGCCTGACCATGCCATTCCTTCCTGAATGCAATCATGGTTGCATGATAAAACCATTCTGCTATCGATCAAATGGTTTCATAATTAAACCGATTCGAGGCTGATCATGCCAATCCAGGACGGCGCGGCGTGCGTCGCCGCCGATGCGAACGCGTGCGTGCGAAACATCGCGCCGCCTCCCTCCAGCCGGGTAACCGGCCTTTCTCCGGGGCTGACCTTGCTATTCGCGGTCGCCAGCGGACTTGCGGTCGCCAACGCCTATTTCGCGCATCCGCTTCTCGACGTCATGGCCGCCGATATCGGCCTGTCGCCCGCTCATGCCGGGCTGATCGTGGCGGTCACGCAATTGGGTTACGGCCTGGGGCTGATCCTGCTCGTTCCCATTGGCGACCTTATCGACCGCCGCCGGCTGGTGATCGCCCAGTCGCTGCTGTCGGTGCTCGCGCTGATCGCGATCGCGTCCGCAGCCAGCCCGGCGATGTTGCTTGCGGCGATGGCGACGATGGGCCTGTTGGCGGTCGCCACCCAGGCGTTCGTCGCATTTGCGGCAAGCCTCGCATCACCCACCGCGCGCGGTCAGGTCGTCGGGGCTGTCACCAGCGGCATCGTGATCGGCATTCTGCTCGCACGGACCATCGCGGGGATGCTCACCGATATCTGGGGATGGCGCTCCGTCTATATGGCATCCGCTCTGTCGACGCTTCTGATCGTCGCGCTGCTTCACAGGGAATTGCCACGGCTGCCGAAGCCAGCATCGTCGATGCCCTATGCGAAACTGATCGCATCCCTGTTCGCACTGATCGCAACCGAACGCGTGCTGCTCATCCGCGGCCTGATCGCGATGCTGATCTTCGCCGATATCACCACGCTGCTGACGCCGCTGGTGCTGCCGCTCAGCGCCCCGCCCTTTTCGCTGTCGCACGGCGCGATCGGCCTGTTCGGCCTGGCCGGTGTGGCGGGCGCGCTCGCCGCCGGCCGGGCGGGGCAATGGGCGGATCGCGGTCACGCGCAGCGCGTGACCGGCATGGCGCTGCTGCTGATGGTTCTGGCCTGGGGAGCGATCGCCATGCTGCCACGCTCGATCCTATGGCTCGTTATCGGGGTCGTGATCATCGATTTCGGGCTTCAGGCCGTGCATGTCACCAACCAGGCGATGATCTATCGCACCCGTCCGGACGCGCAAAGCCGGCTGACTGCGGGCTATATGCTCTTCTACGCGATCGGCAGCGCGCTCGGGTCATCGTCCTCGACATTCGTCTACGCGCATGCCGGCTGGAGCGGGGTATGCACGCTGGGCGCCGGCATCGCGCTGGCGACGCTGCTCCTGTGGGCCGCAACGCTGCGCGCGATGCCCGCCGGCGCCACGCACGCGCTTTAACCCGGCATGGAAGGCCGCGTTACGAAATGTTACACAGGTATTCGCGACACCAGGGCCCCCAGATGGTAACGCCTTGCCGATGCATCTCTCTACTCTTCGCCTGCCGCTTGCTTGGCTGACAGTCGGTGCGGTGATCGCCGCCCCCGCGATCGTTCCGGCCGCCATGTCCCCCATCCTTGCCGGCCTGCTCTTCATCTGGCTGCTCGGCATCATCTTCTGGTCGGCCTTCGGCGTCGTCCATGAAGCGGAGGAACTGGCAGAAATACTGGGCGAGCCATTCGGCACGCTGGTGCTGACGCTGTCGATCGTGATCATCGAAGTCGCACTGATCTCGGCGGTGATGCTCAGCCCCAATGCCGTGCCGACACTGGGGCGCGACACGATGTTCGCGGTGCTGATGATCGTGCTCAACGGCGTCGTCGGCCTGGGGCTGCTGGTGGGCGGGCTGCGCCATCATCAGCAAAGCTTTAACCTGCAAGGCGCCAGCGCCTATCTGGCAGTCACAATCCCGCTCGCCGTCATCGCGCTGGTCCTGCCCAATTTCACGACATCCAGTGCGGGCGGCACATTGTCCCCTCTCCAGTCGGGCCTGTTCTCGCTCCTCACCATCGCGCTCTACGGCCTCTTCCTCTGGCTCCAGACCGGGCGGCATCGCGGCTTCTTCCAGCCCGAAGGCGTCGGAGAGGAATGGCAGGATGCAAGCGCGCTTCCGCATGTCGAGCATTCCGGTTCGCCAGGCCGGCACGTGCTGCTGCTGATCGCGAACATCCTGCCGATCGTCATCCTCTCCAAAAGCCTGGCGAAGCTGCTCGATGCGGGGATCGAGGCATTGGCCGCGCCGACCGCGCTGGGCGGCATCATCATCGCCATGATCGTGTTCACGCCAGAGGGGATATCGGCACTACGCGCGATCGCGGCGAACCAGTTGACCCGCGCGATCAACCTCTGCCTGGGCGCCGCCACCTCCACGCTGGGGCTGACGGTGCCGGCCGTGCTGCTGATCGGCCTGCTCAGCGGGCAACCCGTCATCCTCGGCCTGTCCGCCGCGAACATGGTGCTCCTGGCGATGACGCTTGTGCTCAACGGCGTCACCTTTTCAGGCGCGCGCACCTCCATGCTCGAAGGTGCGGTCCATCTCTCACTGTTCGCGACCTTCCTGATCCTCGTCTTCAGCCCTTGATCCGGGGCTCAACGTCACCAGGCGTAGCGCACCGATGCCATCACCGTCCGCGCCGCACCGTAATAGCAGCTATTGTTGAACGGACAGGCCGTCACATGCTTCTTGTCGAGCAGGTTGGCGGCATTGACCGCCAGGGTGACGCCCTCCATCGCCGATGAGAGGCGACCGAGATCGTAACCGATCAGCGCGTCGACCAGCAGGAAGCTCTTGGTGGTGAAGCGCTGGAACGTGGTGACGTTGTTGATCACCGCATAGCTGGTCGTGCCGTCCGATCCGCCGACATAGCGCGCGCCACCGCCAAGCGTGAGGCCGGCGAGCCCGCCCGAGACATTGCCCGACTTGCCGAAATCATAGGACAGGAAGGTTGACGCGATCCATTTCGGCGTGCCGAGCTGGCGGGTGCCGGTGGTGGTCGGCGTGCCGCTGTTGGTAGCGGTCGGCGCCACGGCGGGCGTGCCCTGGGTGATGATCGCGTCGGTATAGCTGAGCGCGGCCACCACATCGAAGCCGGGCACCACTTCGCCCCGCCCTTCCAGTTCAGCGCCGCGCACGCGGACCTCGCCGATCTGGATCTGGGCATTGGCCGGAATGCCGCCGGTGCCCGCGCGCGGATCGCCGACCGGCACGTTCTGGCGGCGCAGGTCGTAGACCGACAGGGTGAACAGCGCATTGGTGCCGGCGGGCTGGTATTTGATGCCCGCTTCATATTGGCGGCCCGTCACCGGATCGAAGGGTTCGCCCAGATAGGTCGTGCCCGCCTGCGGTTCGAACGATTCCGAATAGCTGACATAGGGCGAGACGCCGAAGGGGAATTCGTAAAGCGCGCCCAGCCGCATGGTGAAGGCGGTCTGCGACAAGGTCGTCACCGCGCTGTTGCGCTTGTTGAGCGTGATCTGATCGTACCAGTCGTAGCGGCCGCTGGCGATGAGCTGGAGGCGACCGATCTCCATCTGATCCTGGATATAGATGCCGGTCTGGTCGCGCTTGCCGAAGGTGTTCACATAGGCGGAGGAGAGCTGGGTCAGGTCGAAGCTCGGCAGCACCCCGCCATAGACCGGCGCGAACAGCTTTAGATTGGGGATGCTGGTCAACGGATTGGCGGAAACGCCGGTGTTGAACTGCTGGACATTCTCGCCCGCGATATGCTGGTAATCGACGCCAACCAGCAGATTATGGCGGATTCCGCCCGTCTCGAACTTGGCGTTCAGATTATTGTCGAGCGTCAGCGTGTCGAAATCCTCGTCGGCGCCGCCACCGCCGCGGATGATCGTCGTGAAGTCGCTGTTGCGCGCGGCGCCCGTGCCCGTCGTCGCGAAGCCGCCGACATAAAGCTGGCGATAGCTGAGCTTGTTGTTCTGGAACCGCGCGCTGGACCGGAATGCCAGATGCTCGTTGAATTCATGGCGGAACAGCGCGGCGATCGATTTGGCGCGGTGGTCGTAACGCTCATAGCCCGGATCACCGGTGTTGATGTTGCGCGGCAATTCGCCGCCCGGATTGGGCAACACCGATCCATAGGCGGGCACGCCCGAATAGCCGCCGCCGCTGGGCGAACGCTGATAGGTTGCGATGATCGTCAGGCTGGTCGCCGGATCGGGCGCGAAGGTCAGCATCGGGCTGACATGCCAGCGCTCCGCGAAAGTGCCCTGGGTCAGACCGTCGCTCTTCTGCCAGCCCGCAACGATCCGCGACAGGATCCGCCCTTCGGCATCGAGCGGCAGGTTGATGTCGCCCGCCGCGCGGAAACTGTCGTAATTGCCCGCCTGCAATTCGAACCGGCCCGACGCCGTCGCCTCCGGCATCTTGCTCGTCAGGTTCACGAGGCCGCCCGGCGTGGAATTGCCGTAGAGCACCGATGCCGGCCCCTTGACCACGTCGATATGGTCGATCCGGTTGAAATCGATCTGCGGCATCGAATAGGGTCCGGCGAGCAGGCGCATGCCGTCCAGGAAGACGCCAGGCGCGAAGCCGCGCAGGATCAACTGGTCGTACCGCGTCACCATGCCGCCGCGCTGGTTGGGCGAGACGCCCGCGACATAGCCCAGCGCCTGGTTGATCGACTGGACGTTGCGGCGCGTCAGTTCCTCACTGTCGATGATCGTGATCGTCTGCGGCGTCTCCATCAGTGGTGTGTCGGTCTTGGTGCCCGCGCCGGTCTGCTTCTCGCGCAAGCCGGTGACGATGATCGTGTCTGGACGCGACGTCTCGTCGGCGCTGTCGTCGGGCGCCTGCTGCGCATGAGCCGCGATCGGCGAAAACAATGCCAAAGCGGCAATCAGCGCGCGGCCCGAATGGACAATTCGCCGCCCCCGGTTCGAATTGACGATCACGATGACACTCCATGTTGATAACGATTCGCAGTTGCTGCTAAAGAGCATGATGTTGCGACGCAAGAGTCGAAACCGAACGGGGCGGGAAAAGGCGTGAGAAGCGCGGGGACATCGAAAGGGCAGGCACAATCGCCGCGCACCGGCGCGGGCTGGGCCATGGCCGCGCGCGCGATCACGGCGCTGGTCGGCAGCTATGCCGCGGCATCAGGGCTTGCCGCGCTGCTCGCGCGGCTGCTGCCGGTCGCACGCGTCGAAGCGACGGGCTGGGCGTTGATCCTGTCCTTCCTCTTCTATGCCGTGATCGGCCTGTGGTGTTTCCACGAGCCACGCCTGGCGCGTGTCGCCGGGCTCGTCTGGGGGCTGGCAGCACTTTCGACAGGCGGCGCCATGCTGCTGGGCGTGCGGCCATGAGCGGCAAAGCGGGCAAGGAAACCGGCCTGCGCCAGTCGATGGCGTGGATTCACACCTGGCTGGGGCTGCTTGCAGGATGGATCCTGTTCGCGATGTTCCTGACGGGCACCGCCAGCTATTTCCGGCCCGAGATCACGCGCTGGATGCAGCCGGAGATCGCGCTCCAGCCCGCATCGCCCGAGCACGCCGCCAAGACCGCGATCATCCATATGCAGGCGATGCATCCGCATGACGAGCAATGGACGATCTACCTGCCCGACGCGCGGACCACGGGCACGCGGATCTTCACGCGCGCCCGCGAAAATCCCGATCCCAAGGCGCCCAAGCCACCACGCACGCCCGAGATCCGGCTGGATCCGGCAACGGGCGCGACACTGGTCGCCCGCGAGACGCGCGGCGGCGAACATTTCTACCGCTTCCATTTCCAGCTCCAGATTCCGCACCCCTGGGGCCGCTGGCTGGCCGGGCTGTGCGCGATCTTCATGCTGACCGCGATCGTCTCCGGCGTGATCACGCACAAGCGCATCTTCGCCGATTTCTTCACCCTGCGCTGGCGCAAGGGGCAGCGAAGCTGGCTCGACGCGCACAATGTCTCAGCGGTGCTCGTGCTGCCCTTCCACGCGATGATCACCTATACCGGGCTGATCACGCTGATGCTGATGTACATGCCCTGGCCGATCGCCGCCAATTATGCCGAACCCTCCTCCTTCACCGCCGAGGCCTATGGCCGCGACGAGGAGACCACGGCTTCGAGTCGGCCCGCTCCGCTGACCGACATCGCGTCCTTGGTTCGTGCAGCGACCCGCGAATGGCATGGCGGCCAGCCGTCGCGGATCACCGTGCTCAATCCCAATGACGCGGCAGCCAGGATCACCGTCGCGCGCGACGGCGCGGACACCCTCAATGCGCGCGGCCAGTCGATCATCTATTCGGGCGTCACCGGGGAGCGCCTCTCCGCCTCCGCCCCGCCCGGCCCCGCGATCGAGACTGCCGGCGTGATGCTGGGCCTGCATCTCGGCCATTTCGCGAGCCCGGTCCTCCGCTGGGCCTATTTCCTGCTGGGGCTCACCGGCACCGCGATGGTCGGCACCGGACTGATGCTGTGGACCGCCAAACGCGGCAAGCCGGGCGCCCTGCCCTTTTTCGGCTACCGCCTGGTGCAGCGGCTCAACATCGGCTCGATCGCCTGCCTGCCCGCGGGTATGGCGGCGTTCCTGCTCGCCAACCGGCTGATCCCCACGACACTGCCTGGCCGACAGGACATGGAGGTCGCGGCGATGTTCTGGGTGTGGTTCGGGCTCGCCGCGGTCTCGCTCATCCGCCCGGTGCGGCGCGCGTGGATCGAGACGCTGACGATCGCAGGGGCGATGTGCGCGGCGGTACCGGTGGTCAACGCGCTCACCACCGATCGCGGACTGATGCATTCGATCATGGCCGGCGACGGGCTGTTCCTGGCGTTCGACATCGTGATGCTGGCGAGCGCCGCTCTGCTTGGCTTCGCCGCATGGCAGGCGGCGCGCAAGCCGGTCGTGATACGGCGAACGCGCCGTGCGCCGGCCTCCACCACACCACGTGAGGTGGCAGATGCCATTTGAGATCGCCTGTCTGGGCTATGCCGGCCTTGCCAGCTTGGCGCGTGCCAGCCAGCGCCACCGCAAGACCGTGCCGCACGGCCCACGCGCCTCGCAGCGCTCCGCGCGGGCCATGGGCTGGGCGCTGATTGCCGCCTCATGCATCGCGGCGTTCCTCCGCTTCGGCCCCTTTCAGGGCAGCGTCGCCTGGATCGGCCTGCTCAGCCTGAGCGGTATAGCCCTGGTCCTCGCGATGTCGCGCTGGCCCGACAAGGCACTGCAGGCCTGGCTGCCGGCGCTCCTGCTCGCGATGCCGCTGGCGCTGGCGTAGACGCGCTCGATCTCCATCCCACCCGTCACCCCAACGCAGGCTGGGGTCTGCCAACCAGATCGGGCTTGATCCTGTGAAAGGCCCCACCAGCCTATGCTGGGGTGACGTGCTGGATGTGGAAGGGCAAACACCGTCGCTCCAGCCTTCGCTGGAGCGACAGGAAGGAGGAGGTGTGAAAGCCCCCTCCCCGGCCCACATCAGGCCGCCGCTAGCGCCTGCTCCAGATCCGCCACCAGGTCGTCCGGATGCTCGATGCCGATCGACAACCGGATGGTGGATTCAAGCACGCCGATCCGCTCGCGAACCTCCACCGGCACCCCCGAGTGCGTCATCGTCGCCGGATGGCTCGCGAGTGATTCCGTGCCGCCCAGGCTGACCGCCAGCTTCATGATCCTGAGTGCATTGAGAAAACGGAACGCCGCCGCCTGGCCGCCGAGGATATCGAAGGCGAAGGTCGATCCCGCTCCGGTGCATTGCGCGGCGAAGGCGCGGCCGGTGGGCGTGTCGGGCGCCGCGAACGGCAGATAGTGGATCGCGGCCACCTTCGCATGGCTGGCCAGATATTCCGCCACAGCGCGCGCGTTCACCGCCGCGCGCTCCATGCGGATTCCGAGCGTCTCGAGCGAACGACCGAGCATCCAGCAGCTATGCGGATCGAGCTGGGTGCCGATCGAGCTGCGCAACTGCTTGATGCGCTTGACCAGAGCCGCCGACCCCAGCGCGGCGCCCGCGATCAGATCAGAATGGCCACCGACATATTTGGTCAGCGAATAAAGCGAGACATCCGCGCCATGCTCGATCGGGCGCTGATGGACGGGGCCGAGCAAGGTATTGTCGCACGCCAGCACCGGACGATGGCCCTGGACTTCGCCGATCCGGTCCGCGATCCGCGCCATCATCGCCAGGTCGACCAGGCTGTTGGTGGGATTGGCCGGCGTCTCGATCAGGATCGCCGACACCCGCCCCTTGGCGCAGGCGGCATCGGCAGCGGCCTGGACCGCCGCCTCGTCGAGCCCGTCCGAGAATCCGACGCCCGAAATATCCATCTCCGCCAGCGTCTTGGCGATCAATGTTTCGGTACCGCCGTAAAGCGGCTGCGAATGGAGGATGACGTCGCCAGGGCGCACGAATGCCAGCAGCGTCGTGGCGATCGCCGACATGCCGGAAGAGAACAGCGCGCATGCCTCGGTCCGCTCATAGACCGCCAGCCGATCCTCGACGATCTCGCTATTGGGATGGTTGAAGCGCGAATAGACCAGGCCCGACTGGCGCCCCGCCGGCGGTTCCTTGCGGCCCGACGCATAGTCGAAGAAATCGCGACCCTCCTCCGCCGAACGGAACACGAAGGTGGAGGTGAGGAACACCGGCGGCTTCACCGCACCTTCGGACAATTGGGGATCATAGCCGTAATTGAGCATCTGGGTTTCGGGATGCAGCGGATGATCGCCGATATGCGTCTCGTAAGGGTGCGGCGCGGTCATACTCTCTCCTGGAGTGGCTAGTGGACGATGCGCGCAATTTATCGACGATCCTGGCACAGGTGCTTGCCAATTCGGCCAATCATGCGCATGGATTGAGCAACGTCCATCAACATTAGGCCGAATATGCAGCAGAAAATTGCTGATCCGATCGATCGCCGAATCCTCAAGGCGCTGATCGCCGATGCGCGGATCAGCAATGCCGATCTCGCCGAGCGCGTCGGTCTGTCCCCCTCGCCCTGCCTGCGCCGCGTCCGCCGCATGGAGGAAGCCGGCGTCATCCGCGGCTATACCGCCCGCGTCGATCCCGCGGTGGAAGGCTGGACGATGAGCGCGATCCTCGTCATCCGGCTGAGCCGCCAGCATGAGGACGAGATCGACATGTTCGAGGATGCGGTGCGCGGCTGGGACGAAGTGATCGAATGCCATCTCGTCGCCGGCACGCCCGATTATGTGCTGAAGGTGATGAGCAGCGGCCTCGACAGCTATGAGCGCTTCATCAAGGAAAAGGTCGCCCGGCTGAAATGTGTCGCATCGATCGAGACCAATTTCGTGATGAGCACGATCAAGGAGCGGCGGGTTTAGACGACATCATAACTGACTGTAATAATTATCCATCCCACACGCGTCACCCCAGCGCAGGCTGGGGTCTACCAACCAGATCGCGCCTTATCCTGTCGCAGACCCCAGCCTGCGCTGGAGCGACAGGGTAACCCGAGCTCTCCGCCAATCGCCTGCCCCTGCTGTAGACACCACCGCAATCTCGCTTATCCTCCCGGCCATCCACCCAACGGAGCGCTTGCCATGATGCGTTTCTCCAGCATCCTTAAAGCCCTGCTCTGCGCATCGCTCGCCACGGGCGCCCACACCGCCATCGCCAAGGCACCGCCCAAGAAACACGTCGTGCTGATAGGCGGGCGGGAAAGCCACGCGCCGGGTGAACATGCCCATCCCGACGGCATCCGCGTGCTGAAGGCGCTGATCGAAACCTCGCCCGACCTTGGCGGCGTCACCGTCGACGCCTATCCCGAGGGTTGGCCGGACGACCCGGCAGTGCTGGAGCGCGCCGCGACCATCATCTGGTATTTCGACGGGCTGGCGCGCCATCCCCTCAACGATCCGGCGCGGCGCGAACAATTCGGCCGGCTGATGCAGAAGGGCGTTGGCCTTGTCACGCTTCACCAGTCCTCCACGCTTTCGCCCGATGACCGCGCCATTCCCTTGCCCGCCTGGCTCGGCGCCGCACGCTATGGCATGCTCAACCGCACCGACGAGCTGGCCGAGTTCACCCCCGCCCGCCATCCAACCACGCAAGGCGTGCGCCCCTTCCGCTACAAGGACGAATTCTATCCCACGCTGCGCTTCGACACCGGCCATGGCCGCTCGGTGCCGGTGCTCAGCGGCCCGCTCGGCATCCAGTTCCAGTCGGGCAAGACCGTCACGATCGAGCCCGAAACGCGAACCGTCGCCTGGGCCTATGAGCGCGACGGCGGCGGCCGCGCCTTCCTGTTCACCGGCGCCCATTATCTGAGCGCATTCGACGAACCCGACCTCCGCCGCATTCTGCTCAACGCGATCGTCTGGACCACCGGTATGCCCGTGCCCGAAAACGGCGTCCGGTCGCTCGCGCCCGCGCAAACAACGGGCTCCGCTCAGCCGCGATAGGGCGTCCCGTCGCGGTGACGATAGCCCGGCTCCCCCGGCCGGGCGACCATGTCGATATCGGGATAGTCGCACGCATCCACGCCCGGCCGGCGCGAACCGAGTTCGAGATAGATGGCATCGCGCTCTCCCCGGTTCTGCAGGCAATGGCCGTTGCGCACCCCAGCCTTCCAGCCGATGCAATCGCCAGCGACAAGGCGGTGATCGCCATCCTCCTCGACCGCGACCACCTCTCCCTCCAGCACCATCACGAATTCGTCCTCATGGCTGTGCCAGTGGCGCTGGCTGGACCATGTGCCCGGCGGCAGGCGGACGAGATTGACGCCGAAATCGGCCAGCCCGACAGCGTCGCCCAGCCGCCGCCACGTCGATCCCAGGCAGATCGCGCGAAAAACTTCGGGATAGTCGCATCCGGCTTCCACGGGCACCGATGCGATATCGATCCTGGGCATTGCATATCGCTCCTCTCCATATCGTCGACATCCAACCCGCAACGGCGCGATCGGATCCGGCGCCGGCGATGATCAGTAGCTGGTCGTGAAGCCGATCAGGCGAAAGGCGAATGCCGTCCATAGCAGGATCGCGGCGGACATGACGAGGGCGACGTTCCACAGCCGCATCGGCCAGGCGTGGTCGCGCGCCCATGCCAGTCGCAGATTCCAGAGCGACGCGGCAAAGGCGGCCGGAAAAACGAGCAGGCTGGCGATCTGCATGAACCAGAGGATGACGTCGATATCGATCGGCAATGACTGCGCACCATGTTCGTTGACTGCGGCGCTGATCGCCACGCCCCATCCAACGAGCGTCAGCAGCGCCAGTGCCGCCATGATCCGGATCGTCAGATAGGCGCGCCGTTCGGTCGGCTGCAGATCGAGCGATGCGCCATGGCGGCGGCGGACCAGCGCGGCGACGGGCCAGAGGATCAGCATCGCCGCGAATGCGCAGAACGCGCCATACAGGCCGGGGACAAGCCAGGCGGCCGATGCCCACCATGGCGCCCGATCGAACACGGTGATCGGCGCGGCGCCATCGATGCTGAAGCGCACGGGTCGCCCCGCCTCCAGCTTCGCCGCCAGCCGCTCGTCGCTATCGGCATCGCGCCAGACGAAAGGCGCGATCTCGATCCATTTGCGTGGGGCGCCGTTCGGTCCCTTGAACGGGGCCTCGATCGATCCGTCATGTCCGGCGTCGAGCGTGAGCTGCGAGAAGAGATTGACGATCCTCATGAAATTGCTGTCCCAGCGCCTGGAACTGATCCAGTTGCCCGCCATCATTCGCGCGTGGAGCGCCGCCGTGCCCGGATCGATCGGCCTGCCGCCCGCCTGCCGGGAGAAATAGCGATCGGCGAAGCCCGTTCGCACCGCGTCGATCAGCGCCGCCGAACCACCCGCGACGCCATTGCTGTTCACCGCAACGAACACGCCGATGTTCTGGTCGAGGAACAGATTGAGATCGGTATGGAAAGCACCGGTATCGCCGCTATGCGCGATCACCCGCTGGCCGTTGATGTCATTCTCCCAGAAACCCAGCACCATGCGGTGCAATGGCGGCAGCAACGTCATCGGCGTGCCATGCATCGCCATGGCGGTTTGCGGGCGCAATATCGTGCGGTCACCCAAAGCTCCGTTCTGGAGATGCGCGATCATGAACCGCGCCATATCGCCCGCCGTGGCAGTCAGCGCGCCCGCCGGCGGCAGCCCGATGATCTCGAAAGGTTTGGGCATTCCGTCGCTGGTGTCATAGCCTTGAGACATGTCGCCGCGCCAGGCTGGGGGAAGCGGCTGGCGGAAGGTCGCGTGAGTCATGCCCAGCGGCGCGAAGATATGGCGCTCCACATAGGATTCGAACGGCTCGCCCGAAACGCGCTCGACGATATAGCCAGCCAGGGCGGCGCCATAATTCGAATAGGCGGGGGTCGTACCCGCCTTGTAGATCCGCCGCGGCTGAATGGCCTTCAGTCGCGCGCCAAGCGGAACGATATAGGCGGGATCGGTGAAGACGACGCCCTTGGCGGTTTCCTCGAAACCGGCGCTATGTGTCATCAGATGGCGCAGGGTCACGGGCCCGTCCGGGCGCCGCGAAATCCGGAAGTCGAGATAGCGATTGATATCCATATCGAGATCCAGCCTGCCCTGCTCGACCAGTTGCATGATCGCGGTCCAGATGAACGGCTTGGCGAGTGATCCCATGCGGAACAACGTCCGTTCCGGCAGCACCGGCCGTCCCCTGGCGACGTCGCCATGGCCGTAGCCCTTCTGGATCAGGACCTGGCCGTCCTTCACGATCACCACCACCGCACCGGCGACGCCGCCCCGTTTCAGCGCGATCGGCACCAGTCCGTCGAGCCAGGCCTCCGCGTCGATCCGGTCGAGCGGCCGCAACATGCCCGGATGCACGGGCGCAGGCGTGGGCAAGGCCTCCGCCAATGCAGGCTGGGCGACGAGCACCAGCATCCAGAACAGGACGGACAGGATCTTCGACATGATGCTCACTCGATTTCCGCAAGAGCCCCGCCAAGCGAGGCTGGAACGGCGACGCCGGCAACCGGCATTGCCGCGATGGGCCGGGGCCGTTTCAGAACGACGCGCGAATACCAGTCGTGAAATAGCGGCCGACAATGTCGTAATGCACCGGATTAGGGTTCAGCGGCGGCGCGCGGTCGAACAGGTTGTTGACGTTGCCGAACCAGCTCAGTCGACGCTTGGCATCCGAAAGGATCCGATATTCGAAGCCGAGATCGACATAGGTCCGGGCATCGATATGATTGTTCGCGATCGAGAGGTTCTTGTCGATCGCGCCGCTGCCGACATAGCGTGCGCGCAGATTCACCGTCAGGTCGCGATCACTGTAGGTGGCGCTCGCTACGCCGCGCCAGCGCGGCACCGCCAGCACTTCGGATCCGAGATCGCCCAGCGCATCGATCCGCGAAACACCGTCGTCATTGATATATTTATCGACATGATTGGCGATCAGCCGGAATTGGATGCGCCCGGGGAGCGTTGACGACAGGGCCGTGAGGTCGGTCTCGTAGGATAGCTCGAAATCGATCCCACGCGCCTCGAAACGGGCGAGATTGATGAGCGCGGCATTGGTCGAAACGATGTTCCCCGCCCCGTCGCGCGCGATCAGTCCGCACAGATCGGCATTTCCGCCCACGCAGCGATTGACGATATCCTGCGCCGAGATCGCCTTGATCGCGCCGCTGATGTCGATCGAATAATAATCCACCGACAGATTCAGGCCCGGCGCCCATTTCGGCGAATAGATGGCGCCGAGCGTCAACGTGTTCGCGGTTTCAGGCTTCAGATCGCGGTTGCCGCCGGTGAACTGGACGATCTGGACCTGCGTGTCCTTCACCGGATCGAATATGCTGGTATGCAACGTATCGCGTGCCGAGAAGAGTTCGGAGACGTTGGGCGAGCGAATATCGCGTGACCGGGTCGCGCGCAGCCGCAAATCGTCGGTCACCTGATTGGTGAGGCCGATTTTCCACGAAAAGATACCGCCGCTGGTGGAATAGTCGCTGAAACGGACCGCGCCGTTGAGTTCCAGCGCCTTGAGCAGGGGCGCGTCCTTGACGAGCGGGACGACCGTCTCGAAAAATCCTTCGCGAACCGAAACCCCGCCCGAAAGCCCCGAGGCGTTGATCGAGGCGAAGCGCAGCCCGGCCGACAGCGGATCAATGGTCAGCCGCGCCGATTCCCGTCGCCATTCCGCGCCGGCCGCAATCGAAACCGGCCCCGCCCAGAGCGAAAACGGCTCGCCGCGGATGCTTGCGGCCGCGACATGGAGTTGTCCCCTGGTGTTGGCGAACAGATCCCCCTGGATATAGCGCAGGGCTTCAGCCGATGGAGCGCCCTCGCCGAACAGGTTGATGGGCACACATGCGGTGGAGGGCACGGTCAGCGCCGAACGGCAGATCGGCTGCCCCGTCATCGGGTGGATCACCGAATCCACCGACTCCAGGAAATTGGATGCGATCCGCAGTTTCTGAAGCTGCACGATCGATCGTGTCACGCCATAGGTGTAATACGCGTCCCATTTCCAGCCTTCGCCAAGGCTGCCGTCGAGGCCGATCGTGCCCTGCGTCGATCGGCGCCGCGTATCCGCGCGCACCAGTCCGAAATCGGCATTGTATCGGCCCATGATGAATCCCGCCTCCGTCGGATCCTGGCCCGGTGCGACGATCGCCGCGCGCACCGCGGCCGGCAGGAAAGCATTGTCTGCGCGGATGAGCAGATCGGCGAAGTTGGAATCCGGCCGCGTGTCGGAGACGCTCCTGACATCGGCATGCGACGCATCGAAGGAAAGGCGGATATCGTCGCCAAGCGCATAGGTGGCCCGGCCATAGGCTGATATCCTGCGGACCGGCGCGGACAGCGCGGAACCGGTATCGAACGACGGCGCGTCGTCGCTCGTCGTATAGGCACCCGAAACGATCGCGCCATAGCCGAACGGCGCCAGCGCGCCGCCGGGCAGGAACTGCTGGCCCGCGAGCGGCCCCGACAGGATCAGCCCGCCTCGGCTCAGGATCGAGAAACCCACATTGGGCACGGTCACGAACAGCGGCTGCCCATTCTCTTCGGTCGCATCGGGATCGCGGATCAACGCCCAGCGCCCCACCCTGCTCCGGCTGGTCTTGGGCCGGATGGCGCTGGTCTCGACATAATCGGCGGCAACGCTCAGATGACCGCGCCCATCCGCGAAATCGGTGCCGAAGGAACCACCGAGCTTATATTCGTCACCGTCGCCGCGTGACGACACGCCATATTGCGCAGTCAGGTCGAGCCCCTTGCGGCGATCGTCAAGGATGATGTTGACGACACCGGCCACCGCGCCCGACCCCCAGGCGGCGGACGCGCCCCCGGTCACCACCTCGACGCGTTCGACCAGCGAAAAGGGCACGTCGTTCAGGTCGACCGTGCCGCCGCTGCCACTCGATATCGGCCGACGGCCGTTGATCAGCACCAGCGTCCGGACCGAACCGAGACCGCGCAGATCGGCGGTGGCGGAGCCGGTATTGGTTGTGGTCGTCGTCGTGGTCGGAGAGTCGGTCGACCGGAATTGCGGTATGTCCGCCAGCACATTGGCGATATTGGTCCGCCCGCCCTGCGCCAGTTCGGCGGGTCCGACCACGGTGGTGGGGGTCGGCGCGACGAAACCGTCCCGCCTGATGCGCGACGCGGTCACGACGATCTCTTCGTCCGTCTCTTCGCCGCTCCGCGCCTGCGCGGTCTCTTCGATGGATTGCGCCATGGCCGGGCCGGCCAGAAGAGCGCAGGATAGCGGCAGCGCACCGGCCCAGGCGGCTCGTCCTCCACGGCGCATACGGGTCATCGATCTGGTCTTCATGAACCTCTCCCTGTTTTCTGATGTGATCATGCTGATGCGCGGCGCGGCCGTCGGTCGTGGCGAAACACCGGCGTGCGCAAGACTTGCCAGCCATCATCGGCTGGCGCGACAATGATGTGCGAATTTACTTAAGCAGACGCCGAATTTGATTTCGGATCACAGCCTACTCATGCTTTTTTTAGGATAGGTTTCGAGAAAACCGCGCAAATGACGACATGATTTTCCGATCACATATCGCGATCGAAAACATCATCTCGCACGCCTTCTTCTGCAAAGGCGAGAACGTCGCCTCCCCTTTTCTGACATAGGGATTCATCGATCCTCTCCAGGATGAAATTGAACCTTGCCCGAGGCCGCCGAATCTCCCGCCGGGTAGGCCTGATCCTTGTTTACAACCGCCTGCACCATTTACAATACATTTTTGTTGCGTAATGATGGTGGCGTCGCCGATCGGCGATAACGCGGTCCGCGCCTTGGTGGAGCGCCGCCCGGCGCGACAAGGGAGAGCGATTTGAAGATCTATTATGGTGGCCTGTCGACCGAGACGAACGCCTTTTCCCCAATCCCGTGCGGTGTCGAAGATTTCGTCGATTCGGGGCTGCTGACAGCCGACAGGCCCGATACCGACCTCGTCTTCGAAGCCGTTCATGCCGTCGGCGGCACCGTAATAAGGGGCCTCAACCTGATCGCACAGCCCGCCGGTCCGGTGACCGCAGCCGCCTATGAAGCGCTGACACGCGCGCTGATCGACGACATCGCCGCGCTCGGCCCGTTTTCCGGCATCATCCTCAATCTGCATGGTGCCATGGCCGCCGAAACGGTATCGGATTGCGAGGGCGATATTCTGCGTCGCGTGCGCGCGCTTGTCGGCCCCGGCGTCTTCATCGGCGCCGTGCTCGATCCGCACAGTCATCTGACCTCCGCCATGCTGGGGCATGCCGATGTGCTGATCGCCTATCGGGAATATCCGCATACCGACATTGCCGATGCGACGGCGAAGCTGTTCGATCTCTGCGTCCACCGCCTGTGTCTGGGTATCGCCATGCTGCCCTGCGTCTTCGATTGTGCACAGATCGACATCTACTACACCGCCGCTGCGCCGATGCGCGATCTGCTGGCGGAACTCGAGCTGATCGAAGAGGATCCGGAGATCCTCTCCATATCGATCATCCATGGTTTCCCCTGGGGAGACAGCGCCGATCTGGGCACCAAGATCCTCGTCTATGTCCGATCCGACATCGAACGCGGCCGTGCGCTGGCGGCGGATATCGGCAACCGCATGATCGGCCTGCGCGGCACATGCGGCCCGAAGCCGCTGGATGCCGGCCAGGCGATTTCGATCGCGCGCGAACTCGACGGCATCGTCGTGATGGCCGATATCGCCGACAATGCGGGCGGCGGCGCCCCCGGCGACTCCACCTTCCTGCTCAAATCGCTGCTCCAGCATCCCGGTCCGCCGAGCCTGATCGGCGCGATCTGGGATCCCGTGAGCGTCGGCCTGGCGTTCAAGGCCGGCCTCGGCAACCGGATCGCGCTCAGGATCGGCGGCAAGGTCGGCGCCTCGTCGGGCGATCCCGTCGATATCGTCGGCAAGGTGGTCGGCTTGGCGCGGGATCATCGCGAAACCGCGCCCGGCTATGGCGACGTGACCATCGATTTCGGCGATGTCGCGGCAATCCGCATCGATAGAATCACGATCGTGATGTCGACGCTGCGCAGCCAGGTCTTTTCCCCCGATATCTTCCGGGCCGTGGGTATCGCGCCAGAGGAGATGAAGATCATCGCGGTGAAGAGTACCCAGCATTTCCGCGCCGGCTTCGATGCGCTGGCCGATCATGTGCTTTATGTCGATACGCCGGGCGCGCTGTCGCTGCGTTTCGAACGCCTGCCTTATCGCCATGTCCCAAGAACGCATTGGCCCCGGCTGGAGGGCGCGGCATGACAGTCGCACTTCGCGTGCCCAAGCCGTTGATCCCACTGTGCAGCGCCATCGGCATCTCGTGCGGCGTCACCGTCCTGCTCATCACCGTCTTCAGCTATCTTGCCCTGCCGATGGCGCGCGATCTGCGGATGACGCCGGCCGAAATCTCCGGCGCGATCAGCCTGCATATGGGGTTGCTGATCTTTGCGCTGCCGGCCGCCGGCATGATCGCCGACCGGATCGGCGCCCGCGCGACGATCATCGCCTCGGCACTGCTCTATGCTGGCTGCCTCTGGTGGATATCGACACTCCCGCCCGGCCGCCTCGGCATCTATCTGGCCTTTGCGTTCGCGGCGATCCTGGGCGCCGGCGCATCGCCCGTCACCTATATCAGGCCGATCGTGGAACGGTTCGAGCACAACCGCGGCATGGCGCTGGGCATCGCCCTGTCCGGTGTCGGCCTGGCAGCCATGGTGTTGCCGCACATCGTCGAACCGGCCGTCGCCGCACAGGGCTGGCGCAGCGCGGTGCGGCTGCTCGCCGCCATCGCGCTGGCGGCAGCGCTGATCGGTGCGCTGGCGGCGGGCGATATGCGGCGAAAACGAGGCGCCATCGCGGGCGAAGGAAACGGCCATTCACTGGGCGAGGCCGCACGAACGCCCGCCTTCCTCATCATGGCCACCGCGTTCCTGCTGTTCGGCATGGCGCTGGCGGGCGTGATCGCTCAACTGGCCCAGATCTGGGATCGGCTGGGAATCGATGCGCTCAGCGCCTCGGGCTTTCAACTGGGCATCGGGGCCGCGACGATCGGCGGCCGACTGCTGGGGGGCTGGCTCATGGATCGATATCCGGCAAACGCGATCGGGGCGATATTCGGCGTGATCGGCGCCGCCGGGCTACTCATGCTGGCCGGCCTTCCCGACCAGCGCGCGGCCCTGATTGGCGCTTCTCTCGCCTTCGGCCTGTGCATGGGGGCCGAAAGCGACGTCGCATCCTATCTCGTCAGCCGCTTCTTCGGCCTGGCATATTTCTCCCGCATCTATGCGATGCAGGCCGCCGCCTTCATGGCCGGCGCCGCGATCGGGCCTGTGAGCGCCGCAATCCTCGCCCAGGCGCTCGGCTATTCCGCCCTGGTGGTGCTGGCGGCCGCGGCATTGCTGCTTTCGGCGCTGCTGCTCGCGCTGTTGAGGGCCCCCTCCAGCACCAGGGTGGCGACACCGTCGACATAGGCTTCGTCGATCTCGGTTTCGCCAAAGAACTGATGGAAGAACATCGCGCCCGAAATCACTTCGATCAGCATCGGCGCATTCGTGTTGGCACGCAGTTGCCCCTTGTCGATGCCGCGCTGAAGCACCGCCGTGGCGATCGCGCGACGCTGGCGCACGATCTCCATCGTCGCGGCGCGCAAATCCGCATCGACCGCCATTTCGGCGATGAGAAAGCGGAAGACGCGGCCAAGCCGGCGATCCGCCACCAGCTTCGCCATCGCCCGCACCATCTGCCGGAGATCGGTGATCACATCGCCCGTATCGGGCGGTGTCGGATAGGTGTCGGCGTAGACGTCCCTGATCGCCGCGATCACCACTTCGTTCACCGTTTGCCAGCGGCGGTAAAAGGTCGAACGCGGAATGCCCGCATGCGCGGTGATCTTGTCGACCGTCAGTCCGCTGAAACCGACCTCGATCAACAGGTCGATCGCGGCATCAAGCATGCGCTTCTCGACCGCGGCATCCTTCGGCCTGCCTCTTGGCTTGAGTCCAGCGTCCATCTTCCTCGCGCCCGTCCGTGCAGGATTGAAAATTTCGTTTCAGTTCAGTGCAGCCCTAACCCGGCACCGATGTTTTCGCCACTCCTGTGGAGCGAAATTTGACATTTCGCTACTTTAATGTAGCGTAAATATGCTCAGTGCGATCGTGCCGTCGCGGCCCGGCACAGCGGCCCAGACCCCAGAAAAGAAGGAACAGCTCCGTGACGAAAGCCCTCGCAAAACGGATATGCCGATACGCCCTGTTTATATCGGCGATAGCGCTGCTGCTCTTCGCCGTCTGGCTTGTCGGCGCATTATGGACGCGATCGCAGATCCAGAGGATCAATGCCGGCATATCCGAAATCTACCGGGCCGATGGCGTCGCCGATCAGGGCTATGTGACGATCGGCGGCGTCCGCCAATGGATCACGGCGCGCGCCATGTCCAAGGGCCAGCCGTTGCTGCTTTATCTGCACGGCGGCCCGGGAAGCGCGGTCAGCGATTTCTCCTACGCCTTTCAGAAGCCGTGGGAGGATTATTTCACCGTCGTCCAATGGGATCAGCGCGGCTTCGGGCGATCGGCGATCGATCTCGACAAAATGGGCCCCGTCACCAAAGACCAGTTGGTTGCCGACGCGATCGAACTCATCGAAGTGCTGCGCAAGCGCTATCGCCAGGACAAGGTCATCCTTGTCGGCCATTCCTTCGGAACGATCATCGGCGCCAGCGTCGCACGCGCGCGCCCCGATCTGCTGTATGCCTATGTCGGGCTCGGGCAGGTGACCAATTGGCCGACGCTTTTCCAGGACAGCAAGGACGCGATGCTCGCGATCGCACGAGCCTCCGGCGACAAGGATTTCGTCGCACGGCTGACGCGCATTCCTCCCGGCCCGCCCGCCGCCAATGTCGAAGCCTTTGGCGAATGGAGCGGCACAATCCAGGCGGAGGCCGCACCCAAGGGTTATTTCTGGTACAATGCCAGAAGCGGCGAGGATCTCGCGCGGCGCACGTTGAGCTGGCCGCTGCTGTCGCCCAGCGTTTCGCTTCGCGAATTCGCATCGACGCTGTTTCGCGACGACTCACGGAAAACTAGGCTGCCGCTGGTCCGTTCGGTCGCCACCTGGGATTTCCGCAAGGATCTGGGCAGGCGCTTCGACGTGCCGATGATCTTCGTTTCGGGTCGCCATGACCTGACGACCCCCGTCGGCAAGGCGGCCGAACTGGAGCGGGAGATCGACGCACCCTATAAGGCGATGAACATCCTGCAGCATTCGGCGCATGTCATGTTCCTCGAAGAGCCCGCACGACTGCTCAAGATATTGACGGATGAGGTGCTGCCGCTCGCGACGGCTCCGGTCCCTGCGCCGGCGCGACAAAGGACCAGCCAATAGCGAAACTCCGGAAAAGCCGGACGTGCGCGCAACCGGCTCGGCGGCACCCATCATATCTAGGATATAGCCAGCGCTTCTCCCACCCCCGTAAATCCCGACACGTCAGACGGTCCGAAGGCCGCGGCATCGCAGCGGAAATTTGCGAGGAATTGCAGGGAGAAACGAGAATGAACGCGCACGCCCCCATCACGCCGCTGGCCGCGATCGCGCTCGCGGCGCTGCTGCCCGCCACCGCCGCCTCCCAGACGGCGGAGACCGCGCAGGCGGAAGATCCCCTGGGTGGAGAGATCGTCGTCACCGCGCGCAAGCGCAGCGAACGCGCGATCGACGTGCCCGCGTCGCTCAACGTGTTTTCGGGGGAAAACCTCCAATCGAGCGGCGTCACGACGATCGCGGACCTGCAATATCAGACGCCGGGGCTGAAAGTGGCGGTGGGCGGCGGTTCGACGCGCATCTCGCTGCGCGGTGTGGGCACCAATATCGCGGCGGGCGGTCCGTCGGTTGCGGTCCATCTCGACGGCATCTATGTGCCCAATACCCGGCTCGCCATTGCGGAGATGTTCGACGTCGATCGCGTCGAGGTGCTGAAGGGACCGGAGGGCACGCTCTACGGGCGCAACGCCACCGGCGGCGCGATCAACATCATCTCGCGCGCGCCCGGCGACAATTTCGCGGCCGACGGCTATGTCGGCTATGGCAGCCGCGACCTGATGACCGCGCAGGCGGGCGTCACGGTACCGCTGGGCGAGCGCGGCGGCCTGCGCCTCTCCGGCGCCTATGCCGATGACGACGGCTATACGAAGAACATCAACGCCGCAGGTGGCGAGATCGACGATCGCCATTATGCCGGACTGCGCTTGCGCGGCCATTATGCGTTGACCGATACGCTGACCGCCGATTTCACCGCGCAATATGCGCGCGACAAGGGCACGACGGGCTTTGGCGGCAGCAACAATCCCGACTCCCCGGTCTATGCTGGCATCGCGCCGCAGCGTGAAAATCCGCGCCGTGTCAATTTTGACGTGCCGCCGGAATTCGACCAGAAGGCGCTGCTGCTTTCGGGCACGCTCACGCTCGACCTGAGCGGCGTCACGCTCAAATCGGTCACCGGTCATATCGACTATTCCACGCGCGAGCGCAGCGATGTCGACGGCGCGGGCGGGCTGATCGCCTATGTCGTCTCCGAAGTGGATTCCGGTTTCTTCTCGCAGGAATTCCAGATTTCCGGTGGCCGCCCCGGTGCGGTCTCCTGGACGGCGGGCGCCTACTATGCGCGCGAGACCTTCGGCGGATTCGGCACCGAGATCGATTCCGATTATCCCGTCGTCGATCCCTATGTTTACACCGATGTCACGCAGCATCGCGTGAGCAAGAGCCGGGCGCTGTTCGGCGAGGTCACGGTGCCGCTTTCGTCCCGCCTGTCCGTGCTGGCAGGCGCACGCTACACACGCGAGCGGCAGGTGAGCGAAGGCGTCTTCGCCGCGCCGTTGTTCCTGCCCGATCCGATCGCGCTGCGGGCAGTGGCCAAAAGCGACGCCTTCACACCCAAATTACTCGTCGAATACCGGCCCTATGACGGCGGCAAGCTCTATGCGAGCGCGACGCGCGGCTTCAAGAGCGGCGGCGCCAATCTGGAGACGACCGCCACCGTCTTCCGGCCCGAGCGGATCTGGGCCTATGAGATCGGCAGCAAGAACCGCACCGCCGACGGCCGCGCCGAATTCGGTATCGCCGCATTCTATTACGATTATACCGATCTTCAGCTCCGCACGACCTTGTTCACGCCCCAAGGCATCTTCACGCGCATCACCAACGCCGCCAGCGCCTCGATCCTCGGGCTGGAACTCTCGGCGATTGTGCGGCCCGCCGAGGGGCTGTCGCTCGATTTCAACGGCGCCTGGCTCAAGACCAGGCTCAAGGACTTCATCTCGCCGGTCACCGAAGAGAGGGTGATCGGCCTGCCGATGCCGCTGACCCCCAGGCTCAGCTTCACGGCGGGTGCGCAGTACCGGCTGGACATGGGCGCCAGCGGATCGATCACCGCACGCGGAGAGGTCAGCTACCAGTCTTCGGTCAATTTTCCGCAATTCACCGATTTCGAACGCGAGCGCCAGGCGGGCTATGCGCTGCTCAACGCCAATCTGCGCTACGATCTGCCCGGTGGGCGCATGCATGTCGCGCTGATCGGCCGCAACCTGACGAACCGCCTCTACAAGACGCAGCGCTTCTACTACGCCGGCTTTGCCGACACCGAATTCTACGGCGCGCCGCGCACGGTGGAAGCCCGACTGGGTTTCAGTTTCTGAGGGATGACGACTATGGCGATCGCGGCGAAACCCTTCGACTATCCCTATGACGGGCGGCTCGATCCGGCACGGACGGCGCTGCTCGTCATCGACATGCAGAACAACTATCTCGCGCCCGACGGCTATTTCGCGCGCAGGGGCTATGATCCGGCACCGTTGCGCGCGATCGTTCCCATGCTTGCCCGACTGGTCGACGCCACGCGGGCGGCGGGCTGCCGCATCGTCTGGACGCGGCAGGGCAATCGCGCCGACCTGGCGGACGCATCCCCCTACGATCTGTGGCGCGCGGCGCGTGCGGGCATCGTCTTCGACGGCGAAGGCGATGCCGCCGCCTTGCTGCGCGGCACACCGGGCTTCGATATCGTTGACGAACTGCGCCCTGCCCCCGACGACATCATCGTCGACAAGACCGCCAACGGCGCCTTCTGCCAAACCGATCTGGACATGGTGCTGCGCACGCAGGGCATCACTCACCTGCTGTTCAGCGGCATCACCACCGATGTCTGCGTCCACACCACGCTGCGCGAAGCGGTCGACCGCAAATATCAGTGCCTGACCGTCACCGATTGCTGCGCAAGCGGCGACGCCTATGCACACGAAGCGGCGATCCACATGATCACGGTGGAAGACGGCATCTTCGGCACGATCGCCACTGTCGATGCGGTGATCGCGGGTCTCGGTTCGACACACGCGGGATAACGCCGAAACGCTTGCGCGGAGCAGTAAGGAATGACCCACCCAGCGATCGACGCCCCCTCATCCTCTTCTCTCCATCGCCTTGTCCGACCGCAATGCCGGCGCGACGCCGGACTTGCATCAGCCGCAATGCCGAGCTCTGTTCATCGGGCGGGCCATGTCATGGACATGTCGTTCGCGGATGCGGGGACGAAGATGGAGCAGGATCGAAACGAAACGAAGCTCGCTGCGGTGTCCGAAGCGGGCGCACGGCTGATCGATGCGATCGCGACACCCGGCGGTCTCGCCGCGCTCTGCGCGGAACTGGGCGCAATCTGCACCTTCCAGAATTTCATCGTCTATGTCTTCTGTCCTGATGCACCGCCGGTGCTCATCCAGTCCAATCGCGGCATGCCGCTGATGCGCGACAGCATGGCGGGCTATATCCAGGGGCTCTATGCGCTCGACCCCTTCCACCGGCTGACGCTGGAGGGCGCTTCCGGCCTTTACCGGATGCGCGACATCATGCCGGAGGCCTTTCCCCAGTCCGAATATTATCGCCGCTTCTACAAGTTCACCGATGTGTCGGACGAGTTGCGCTACATCGTCCAGCCCGATGCGGCACGCACCGTCCATATCTTCATCGAACGCGAAGGTGGCGCCGCCTTTTCGATGGACGAGATCGCGCGGCTGCACGCCGTCGCGCCCTTCGTTCTACGCTTCGTGGCCGCCCATATCGCCTGGGCCGATCAGGGCCAAGCCGAACGCCCTGCGCCAGCCCCCGCCTTCGACCTGCGCGAAAAGGTGCGGATGATACAGCCGGACGTCCTCACACCGCGCGAAGTCGATACCGTGGAACTGATGCTCAAGGGCCATTCGACCAAGTCGATGGCGCGCGTGCTCGGTATCGATGCCGGCACCGTCGCCAATCACAAGCGCCATATCTACGCCAAGCTCGACGTGCATTCGCAGGCACAATTGTTCGACCTGTTCCTGCGCAGCCTGTCAGCTTGACGGCACCCGGCGCGACGGACATGCCTTCTCCGCCTTGCTGGAGACGATATGAAACGCGCCGCGTTGCTTTTCCTGGCCCCGTTGACCCTGCTCACCGCCGCCACGCCGCAGGCCGCCAAAGGGCCTGATATCCGCACCGACGATGTCACGCGCTTCTATGCGCTTTATGATGCGACGGGCGGCAAACCGACCGCCGAGCAGCTCCAGCGCGGTTATCTGGACAAGGGCAGCGCCGGCCTGGCCGAATTCGCGAAGCTGCGCACCATCACCGGCGAGCGCATCGCCGCCGCGATTGCGCAGAACCCCGCGATGTTCGAGAATGCGCGCCACTGCACCGCAGTGCTGCCGCAGGTGGAAGCGCGGCTCGCGCCCGCGCTGGCGAAGCTCGCGGCGCTTTATCCCAAGGGCGTCTATCCGCCGGTCACGCTCGCCGTCGGGCGCGGCAAGACCGGCGGCACCGCCAATGCGTCGGGGGTGATGATCGGCCTGGAAACATTATGCGCCTTCGATTTCATGGAGCCCGATCCGGAGGATCGCTTCGTCTACGTGATCGCGCACGAATATGCCCATGTGCAGCAGCCCGCCGCGCAGGTGGAGAATCCCGACGAGAGCGTACTGACCGCCGCGCTGACCGAGGGCGCCGCCGAATTTGTCGGTGAGCTGATTTCGGGTTCGGTCAGCTATCGCCATCTGATCGCGGCGACCAAGGGCCGGGAAGCCGAACTGGAAGCCGCCTTTCTGGCGGACAAGGACAAGAAAGCGCTGGGGTCGGACTGGCTCTATAATGGCCGCGGCACGCCCGAACGCCCAGGCGATCTCGGCTATTGGGTGGGGTATCGCGTCGCCAAGGCCTATTATCGGAAAGCGAAGGACAGGCGCGCTGCGCTTGGCGAGATCATCGAAATGCCCGATCCCAAGGCCTTTCTTGCCGCGAGCGGCTGGAAACCCGGCATGAAGCTGGATTAGGAGCCACCTGCCCCGCCATCGCAAGGCGCGGGCTCGCAAGCCTGGCCCTGTTCCGCCATCACGCGCTGGAATTCCGCGGTCAGCCTTTCCAGCACCGGCTCGTGGCCTTTTCGCAAAGGTGTCCCCAGATGGAGATGGCGAAGCTCGTCCATGAACGCCGCCCATAAGGCCGGCCCGCCTTCTTCCAGCAATTGCTGCCGGATCGCCAGCGGCGGCGTCACTGGCAAATGGCGGCGCCCCCATGCGCCCAGGGCGACGAGTATCGGCACCAGTTCGATCGCCTTTTCGGTCAGGCTGTAGACCGCTTTTTGCCGGTGGGTCGGATCGTCGGCACGAGTAAGCAGGCCGTTGTCGACCAGCTTCTTCAGCCGGTCCGACAGGATGTTCGATGCGATGCCCTCGTCCGATCGCGAAAGCAATTCGCGGAAATGCCGGCGATTGCCGAACATGATGTCGCGCACGATCACCAGCGTCCAGCGATCGCCCAGCAATTCGACGGTCAGGTTGATCGGGCAGCCGGAACGGATCACTGTCATACTACTTGCAATATACAACTGGTTGCGATAGCCGCAACTGCTTGCAAAGCACAATCAGTCAGGAGATCATCATGGGCAAGGTCAAGGTCGCCGGTTTCGCGCTTTCGCTCGACGGTTTCGGGGCGGGGCCGGACCAGAGCCTGGAGGATCCGCTGGGCAAGGGCGGCCGATCCCTGCACGAATGGGCCTTCGCCACCCGCACCTTCCGCGAGATGTTTGGCGAGCAGGGCGGCGAAGAGGGTGTGGACGAGCGTTTCGCCCGGCAATCGATGGCGGGCTTCGGCGCCTTCATCCTGGGCCGCAACATGTTCGGCCCCGTTCGCGGCGACTGGCCCGACAATGAATGGCAGGGCTGGTGGGGCGACAATCCCCCCTATCACGCGCCAACGTTCATCCTGACGCATCATCCGCGCGCGCCGATCGAGATGGAGGGCGGCACCGTCTTCCATTTCGTGACCGACGGGATCGAGGCGGCGCTGGAACGCGCGCGCGAAGCGGCGGGAGAGCTGGACGTGAAGATCGGCGGTGGCGCGGAGACCGTCCGCCAATATCTGCGCGCCGGCCTGATCGACGAGATGCATCTGGCGATCGCGCCAGTCCTGCTCGGCCGCGGCGAAGCGCTGTTCGCCGGGCTCGACCTTCCGGCGCTCGGCTATCGCGTCGCCGAAAGCGTGGCGGGCGAACGCGCCACCCATGTTGTGATCACGCGATAGATCCTTATCACAATTTCACTTGACGGCGGGGGCGGTAGACGGGTTTCGACGCGGCATGATCCGCTCTGGCCCAGCCACCGCCATCGGCGCCGTCGCCATCCTGCTCTGGGCGAGCCTCGCCACGCTCAGCATGGGGGCCACCGCCTATGGTCCGCTGCAATTGATGACCGCAGCGTTCGGCATCGCCTTCCTGGCCGGCGCGCTATGGCTCGCCGCCACCGGGCGCACCGCGCTGCTCGATATCCGCCGGCTGCCGCGCGCCTTCGTGATCGAGGCCGGACTGTCGCTTGCCGGCTATCACCTGCTCTATTTCCAGGGGCTGCGCGCTGCGCCAGCCGCCGAGGCCAATCTGATCAATTATCTCTGGCCGCTGCTGATCGCGGTGTTCGCCGATCGCAGCCGGATCCTGCGCACCCTGCCCGGCGCGCTGATCGGCTTTGCCGGGGTGGCGCTGCTGCTGTACCAGCCCGGTGGCTTCGCACGGCCCGAACCGGGCCATGCCGCAGCCCTTGCCGCCGCGATCGTCTGGACCCGCTACAGCATCCGCAACGCACGCTATGCGGCGATCCCGAGCGAAGCGCTGATCGGCATCTTCGGCCTGGTCGCGCTGATCGGCGGCGCCGCGCTAGCGCTGGGCGGCTCGCCCCTGCCCTGGCCGGGCACGTCGCAGGCGCTGATTATCCTCGCCATCGGCATCGGGCCGTTCGGCCTCGCCTTCCTGGCATGGGATCTCGGCACCAAGCACGGCCGCGTCGGCCTGCTTGGCATCCTCGCCTTTGCCGCGCCCGTGCTCTCCACCTGCCTGCTCGTGCTCACCGGCCATGCCGCGGCGAGCGGGCGGCTGGCCATCGCCTGCCTGCTGGTCGCTGCTGGCGCCGCGCTGGCCGCGCTCGCGGGCCGGCGCCCCACCCCTTCGCCTCAAGCCTGAAAAGGGATTCCCGATGCTGCTCCATATGTCGACCTGGCCCGAGATCACCGCCTTTCTCGATCGATCGCAGACCGTGGTGATCCCGATCGGATCGAACGAGCAACATGGCCCCACCGGGCTGCTCGGCACCGACTGGCTCTGCCCCGAGATCATCGCGCACGAAGCGCAGCGCGACAGCGATATCCTGGTCGCTCCCACCTTCAACATCGGCATGGCGCAGCACCACCTTGCCTTCCCCGGCACGATCTCGCTGCGCCCCTCCACCTTCATGGCGGCGATCGCGGACTGGGCCCGATCGCTGGCCGCACACGGCTTCACCCGCCTCTATTTCTTCAACGGCCATGGCGGCAATGTGCCGACGATCGAGGCGGCGTTCTCGGAGATCTATGCGGAGGCGAGCTTCGCCCGCCGATCGCTCGGCTATACGCTGCGCCTGCGCAACTGGTGGGACCTGCCGGGCGTCGCCAAACTCGCCGAACGGCAATTCCCCAAGGGCCATGGCAGCCATGCGACGCCGTCGGAAATCGCGATCACGCAGTGGCGCTACCCCGATCAGATCAAGCAGGCCGCCTGCGATCCGGAGATCGCATCCAGCGGCCCGGTGCGTGAAGCCGCCGATTTCCGGCAGCGCCACCCGGACGGACGCATGGGTTCGAACCCGCTTCTGGCAACGCCCGAAGCGGGTGGCGAACTGGTTGCGACCGCGGTGCGCGGCCTGGCGGAGGATCTGCGCGCGGGCTGGTAGCCCGCGCGGGATTATTTACGGTTCTTGCGGGCGGCGTAGCGCGCGTCTCGCGCCGCCTTCTGTTCGGCTTCACGCCTGAGCGCCACTTCGGCGGCATCGGCATCGGCCTGGACGGCAGCGGCGGCGCGTGCCGCGCGTTCGGCCTTCTGCGCTTCCTCGCGCAACCGCTTCGTTTCGCGCTTCTCGGCTTCCGCCGCTTCGCGCCTCAGCTGTGCGGCAGCGCGCTCGGCAAGCTCCGCCTCGGTCGGGGCGGGCTTTGCGCGTAGCATGTCGAGCGCCTTCTGCTTCGCCTGGCGGGCGAGTGCATTACGTTCATTGAAACCGGGGTCCTTATAGGATGCCATGTTTCTCCTTTCTCTTTCAGCATCATCGTGCACCAGGCGCGCCAAGCAGGCTCGCGTTTGCGATCGGATGATCCGCCTTTGGGATATGTTTTCCGATCGCAACAGCGCACGGAGCCATAGCGCGAGAACAGGCAAACGTCGCTCAAAGAGCGTCATTTCCGTCGCAAGCGACGATGGTACGTCCTATTTAGGCGATTGGGGCCGGAAAGCAACAACGCCGTCCGCCATCGACGGATTCCCGCTACCGGCCGAACATGCCTGCCATCAACCCGGTTAGGATCGAACCGCCCCCCAAAAAGCACCCTTTGTCTGCTGTGACTTCCGCGCCAACAGGTGGTTCCACCTGCCTCGAAATCACTCTAGCGATGCCTGGGTTGCTTGAAATACGGCGCCTCATTGCCAAAAATAACCGCCCATTCCGCCGGCTCAAGCGGCAGTTGCGTACGCAACAGCGCATAATACTGGTCGGGCGTATAGATCGCCGGCCAGTCCGATCCCAGCACGAAGCGGTCCATGCCGATCCGGCGCATCACCTTCACGAAAGACGCCGCTAGCGCAGGATCGGTCTTGTCGTTCACCACAACCAGGGCCAGTTCGATCCGCAGGTTCTTGGTGCCCCTGGCCCGTTTCGCGATCGCATCGCCATAGAGCGACAGCGCGTCGACCGTGGCCTGGTCGAGTTCGCCCCAGCTACCGCCATGCGCGATCTGGACGGGCACGTCGCCCATGCCCGGCAGCACCTGCTCGATAAAGGCGTTCGCATCGTCGGTCGTATAATCCTTGGCATTGCGAACATGGATCGCGATCGGCAGCGCGTTGCGCCCTGCAAAGGCGAAGACAGCGGCGAGTTTTTCGAGATCAGCGTCCGAACGCGGATTGAAGCCGCTATTCGCCAGGTGCAGCTTCAGCCCGCTGACGCCCGGCCGGTCGCGCCAGTAGTTCAGTTCGTCCATCGCGTTGGATGCAAGCGGATTGACCGAGATGAACGCCTGGAGCCGGCCGTGCGAGGCCAGGCCGGCCGCGACATTATAGGCATTCTCCTGCCGCGTCAGTGCCGGCATGTCGGCGGGCGTTGGCTGCATCAGCGGTGACGAGAACATATAGGCGACCGACAACAGGGTGCCCTGGCGGACCCCGGACTTGTCGAGCACCGCCAGAGCGTCGGCCCCACTGCGTTCGCTCATCAGATCGTCGGACATGCCCTCGAACAACTCGGGCTTGGTGGCCTTGATCCGCTTCAGGCTGTCCGTGATCGCCGGCCCCTGGATATGCATGTGATAATCGCCGATCGCCACCGGCGCAGCGGCCGGCTTGTCCTCGGCATGCGCACCGATCGCCCAGGCGGCCGCGAAAAGCGCGACGCCATAGGCCAGGCCAGACCTCATCTTCAATTTCGTCATCGGATTGCTCCCCTTCGATCGCATGTCCCGGCATCCATGGCCATCAGGCCAGAACGCCGATCCAGTTTTAATATTTTACCTAAACAAACCTATTTGGATTAAAATGTCTTCGACAATGAGACACCGAAGGTTCGCGGCTGGATGATCGCGATGCGCTGGATCGCGCCGGTGCCCGAATTGCTGAGAAAGGCGCGTGTATCGCCGACGTTGCGGACATAGATGTCCAGTGCGTAACCCTGGTGCGACAGGCCGGCCCGCAGGTCCACCGTGTCGTAGGAGGGCAGCACGAAGCGCGGGATCGCGGCACTCGCTGTGAAGATCTCCAGCCGGCTGCCGACATGGCGGTAATTGGCGCCGACATAGCCGTTCCAGCTTTCGGCAAGGGCGAAGCCGTATTCCGCGCCGAGCAGCCCCGCCCATTTCGGCGTGTTCGGCAGGCGATCACCCGGATTGGCGAAGGTCGGCGCCGCCGATGCGGAACGCGTATAGGCGTCGGTATAGGCGATATTGCCGTTGATCGTCAGGCCGGTGACAGGCCGGAGGACGAACGATCCCTCCACGCCCTTGCTGCGCGCCTTACCGCCGTTGCGGTAGAAGTTGAGCCCGGTGACCGGATCGGTCCCGCGGATCTGGACATCGTCCCAATCGATGAAGAAACCGGCGAGGTCGAGGCTGAGCATGCGATCGAACAGATCGGCCTTGGTTCCCAGTTCGTAGTTGATCACCTTGTCCGCGCCATAGGTGGCGAACGGGCCGGTCAGCCCGGCATTGGGGCCGCCGGGCCGGAAGCCGGAGGCGACACGGGCATAGACCATCAGCGTGTTGCTGATCCGGAAGCGCGGATTGATCGAGAAGGTGAGCTGGTTTTCCGAGGACGAGGCCGGGATCACGCCCGCACCGGTCAGCAGCCCATCGGTGATCGATTGGGATCGCTGGCTGTTATGGCTGTATCTGAGTCCCGCCTGCACGTCGAAACGCTCGCTCAGGTTGAGCGTCAGATTGCCGAAACCCGCAATCTCCTCGTACCGCGTCGGGCCGTCGACCGACAGCAGCAGCGGAACCGTGGGCAACACCGCCCCCGTCGCGCCGTCCAGATTGCTCGTTTCCTGGTGCAGCGTACTGGTTTCCCGCGTGTAATAGGCGCCGACCTGCCAGCCGAGCAGCCCCGACGCGCTGGAGGTGAGCCGCACTTCCTGCGTGAACTTGTTGGCACCCAGTTGGGAGACGAGCCCGCCCCCCGCCCCGGGCACACCGAAGAATTGCGTGATGAGCGGTCCCAGCACCGGCGAATAATCGACGACGCTGCTGAAGCGCCGGCGGCTGTAGCTGGTGTCGGAGACGAGTTCGAACCCGTCGAAATCCCCCTTGATCGCGAGATCAAACAGCCAGAGCGACGCGTTGGATCTGTCGGTGCCCGGCACCGGCGCCGAAACCAGGTCGCCACCGATCGGCCGTCCGGTGACGGGATCGACATCGATGACCGGATTGCCCCTGATGCGGATCCGCTGGTGCAGCGCGGACAGGTTGACGCTGATCGTCTCGGTCGGCTTCAGCGCCAGCGCCACCCGGCCGCCGTCGTAGAGCGAGCGGTTGCGATCCTTACGCCCGCGCGCAGGATCGTCGAGGAATCCGGGATCGACTCGGTGAAAACCGCTGGCGGTCACCGCCGCCGTCTCGCTCAAGGGCAGGTTGATGCGGCCACGCGCCGACACGCCGACATCGCCGCCGTCGATCGCGGTGGCGCCGATCTCGACCCGGCCGCCGACATTGTGGAAATCGGGCGCCTTGTTGACGAACTTGATCAGCCCGCCAAGGCTGGCCGCGCCGTAAAGCGTGCCCTGCGGCCCGCGCAGCACCTCGATCCGTTCCAGATCATTGGGATCGAGATCGGGGATCGAATTGCCGCCGCCGAAAAAGGTGCTCGTGGTGACCGGCGTGTCGTCGATATAGACGGCGACCGTGGGATTGCCCGATCCGGTGGTGATGCCGCGAATGCTGACGCCCGATTGCGCGCCGCCCGTGGCGTTGTTGGTGACGTTCAGGCCGGGCACGCGCGCGGCATAATCCTCCAGCCGCACTTCGCCGTTGCGCGTCAGCGTATCGCCCTTGAGCGCGGTGATCGAGAAAGGCACGTCGAGCAGCCGCTCGTTGCGCTTGCCGGCGGTGACGATGATCTCGCTATCGGCAAATGGGTCGGCCTCCGCGGTTTCGGGCGCGGCCTCGGCCGGCGCCACCGACGAAGTCGGGCGCTGCGCCTCGCCATATCTGAGGATGATCATCGACCCGTCGTCGCTGGCGATCGACAGGCCGGTGCCCGCGATCATCGCGCGCAGCGCCGCGCGGGCATCCAGATTGCCCTTGATCGCATGCGTGCGCACGCCGCGCAGCCGGCCGGTCGGTGCGGAGATCTGGATGCCCGCCTGACGCGCGAATTGCGGGATCGCCTGGCGCGCATCCTGCGCCGGCACGTCGAAGCGGCGCTGTTGCGCATAAGCGGGCTGGCCCAGCGCCAGAGCCGCGATCGCGCAGGCGGCCGCCAAGGTCGAAATAGTCTTTTTCCGTGTCATATCCGTCCCCCCAGAGCCCGCTTGCTGCGGGCGTTCGGGCCTAGACGCGCGGCCGATTCCAAATCCGCTATCCGCTACTGAAAAAAATTTGAAATATATCCGGGGGCGAACCGAAGGCAGCGGAAATACTCTGGATTGCGCCGCCGCTTCACCCGCAATGCCTCTATCCTGTCATTCCCGCGCATGCGGGGATGACAAGGAAAGACGGATCGAAGCGTCAGCGCGACAGCCTCACCTCGCCCGGCCCGATCGTCGCTTTCAGCTCCAGGCTCGCGGCCGCCGCCTTTGCAAAGGTGACGGGATCGTTCGATGCGAACAGGCCGGTGATCTCCTCACGGCCGATGCCGGGATCCTCGATGATGATCCGCGTATCGCTGTAACGGCCGAATGCGGCGGCGGCCTGGGCCAGCGGCTCGCCTTCGAAGGCGATGCGGCCACTGCGCCACGCGGTCTCGCGATCGACCTCGGTCTGCGCGATCGCGACCGGCTGCGCCACCGCATGGCTGGTGACGATGCGCATGTTCGCGGTCATCCGCACCGGCCGGTGCGTCGCTGGTTGCGCCACCTCGACAATGCCTTCGCGCACCAGCACTTCCACCGGCGCGTCGTTCAGCCGCTTCACCGAGAAGCTGGTGCCAACCGCGCGGACGGAGGTGCCGCCGGCCTCGACGATGAACGGGCGCGCGGGATCCTTGGCGACATCGAACAGCGCCTCCCCCTCCTCCAGCGTCACCGTCCGCCGCGCATCGGCGAAGGCGACGCGGATGCGCGAGGCGGTGTTGAGCGTAACGGCCGATCCGTCCTCCAGCGTCACCACGCGCATCTCGCCCAGCCTGGTCTCGTAAACCGTGTCGCGCATCATCAGGCCGAGCCCGACCGCGCCCAATGCGGACGCCGCGACCGCCGATCCGCCCAGCCAGAACATGCGGCGGCGCGTGATCGGCGTGGCGGCGGACGGCTCCGCCTGCGCAAAGGCCTCGGGATCGAAATCGGGGCCGAGCGCCTTCGCGCTGTTCGACTGGAGCGCGACCGCGCGCATGCGCATGAACGCACCCAGCCGGCGCGCATCGCCCGCGATCCACGCGTCCAGCGCACCCTCGTCCGCCGGAGAGAGCGCGCCGCGATCGATCCGCGCCGCCCAATCGGCCGCGACGGCGTCAATCTCCTGGCTTGTCTCTCTGTGCATAAGTCCCGGCATTTCCTTCCGTTGTTTCCCTAGACGCGCCAGCGTCCGTTTTTCCACCCCTGCCGAGGATATCGGCGAGCCGGCGAAAGCCCTTGCTCATCTGTTTTTCGATCGTGCTTTCGGCGATGCCCAGTTCCCGCGCCACTTCACGCTGCGACATCGCCTTCACCCGGCGCAACACGAACACCTCGCGCGTTCGCGGCGGCAATTGCGCGATCGCCTCGGCCAGCTTGCGCAGTTCGTCGCGATCGGCGGCGACGGTTTCGGGATCGGGCTCGTCGGACACGAAGTCCATCGCCTCGAGCTGCGTCATCGAATGCATGGGCACCACGCGGGCATGGCGGATATGGCTGAGGATCACCGACCGCGCGGTGGTGATGAGGTACGTGCGCGGATTGCGGATCTCCTCCACCGACTGGGTGGTGCTCAGCCGCGCATAGGTCTCCTGCACGATATCGTCGATATCCAGCCCGTCCACCGGCCGCCGCGACAGCCAGGCGCGCAAGGCCGGCTCGTGCGGAAGCACGTTGCGGGCCAGCCACAGGGCGCGTTCGTCATAGCGATGCATAGCCCGCCAATTGATACGAAACCGCGCCCGCCGACAAGAGCATCGGCACGCGCGCATGGACAGCGCCCCCAATGCTATGACAATTAGCCTTTCCGAAAAGCGTCTGGGAAGGATTGATGAGCGAACGGACGCCGCGACGGCGGCTACGCCAGAACGAACCGGTCGGCACCCGCAGCCTGATCCTTGAGGAAGCGATGCGCCTGATCGCGCGCGACGGCGTCGAGGAGATGCGCCTGAAGGATATCGCCGATGCGGTCGGCATCCGGATTCCCTCCATCTACCGCCATTTCGAAAACCGCGAGGCGATCATCGCCGAGCTCGCACGCACGATGGTGGAGGAACTGGCGCAGTTCCTGAGCCCCGATCCCGCGCTCGATCCGGTCGCATGGATGGAAAGCTGGGCGCGCGGCCTCGTCTGGTTCTTCGCGAACAAGCCTGCCTATGGCCGGATGATCCTTCGTGACCTGGCGACGCCGGGCGGTTTCGGCCCGATCTCGACCGCGCTGGGCGCGGTCGAGGATACGCCCCGGCTCGACGGCGTCTCGCGCATGGTCGGCGCGCTGCGCGCCGCGCATCGGCGCGGCACCGCCGATGGTGTGTTCACGGCCGATCCCGATCCCGGCTTCTTCTCGATGATGTTCGGCACCGTGCTGGTGTCGCTCGTCTGGCCCTATTCGGGTTCGGCCACCGCGATCGGCGTGGCCGAACTCGAAAGGCTGCAATCGCGCGCGGCGTCGCTCGCACTCAGCCTGCTGCGATAGCGGCGATCACCAGGCGAGCTTGGACCGGGCGAGGATCATGCTCGTATCCGCCCGGCCGACCGGCACCACATTGGCGGGCCGCGCGGGCACCTTCGCGCCCGCCGGCCAGCCGTCGCGAACCTCGACCAGTTCCACCTCAAGCTGCCCGCGCGTACCCGGTGCCACCGTCAGCGTCACCGGATCGGTCCCACTGGCATAGAATGGGAATTGCGACCATTTGCCCGCGCTGAGCTTGCCCGGCAGCGGCCGGCCCTCCAGCGTCAGGCCCGCCATATCCGCTAAAGGCTTCATGAAGATCTGCAAGTAACGGCCGCCATTGGCATTGGCGACGCGCAGATTGATCCGCCGCGCGGCGCCCTCGCCGGCCATCGACAGATCGAGCATCGGGCGAACGAACGCCGATTGCCGCCCATGTGCCGCCAGCAGCGGATCCTTGAACAGCGGCTCCATCGGCCGGCGCTTCGCAGTGCCGCCATCCTGCTCCAGCACCGATTTCGTCCAGCCGAAGGGATCGAGCTTGGTGCTCACCCAATAGCTGGCGCGCTTGTCGATATCGGTCAGGTAAAAGGCCTGGACCAGTTCGGGCGTCGCCGATGTCGGCGTGCGCCCATGGATGCCGGTGAACACGCACAACAGCACGCCGGCCGCAAGCACGGCCGCCCCCGTCCAGGCAGATCCCCTGAGCGACCAGAACAGCGGCGCCAGCCCAAGCGCGGCCAGAGCGACGAAGGGCGTGACGATCATCGGCAGCATGGGGCCCAGCAGCACAAAGAAGCCATAGCTCTGCGTCGCCATCAGCCCGATGAGCAGGGCGGCCGCAACCGCGATGCCCGCCAGCGCAGACGTGCGCGACGCGCGTTCGGGCGCGAGCACGAGCAGCGCCGAGACGGCGGCCAGCGGCAGCAAGGGCCAGACTAATGCATGCGCGCCATTGGGCAGCGCAATCTGGAGCGCGACGGTGAACAGCGCGACCAGCGCGACCGCGCCCGCGAAGAACCCCGCAAGCCCCGCCGGCCGGCCGAAACTGACAAAGGCGAGCAGGGCCGCGACCAGCCCCACCGCCATCGCGACCAGGCTGAAGCTGCCGAGCACGCCGCACAGCAATCCCGCCCCGAGCAGCCAGAGCGCGGCCGCGCGACGCTTGCCATCGGCAGCCGCGCGCAGCAGCAGCACGCCCGTGCCGCCCGCGATCAGCCCGGCGGCGGCCAGCAGCCAGCCGAATTGCGCGATCAGCGCATAGGGCGAGGCGACGTCCTTCAGCAGGAAGGACGCCAGACGCAGTTCGACGAGCAGCGCGGTGGCGATGCCGAGCAGCAACGCCAGCAATCCGCCGGCACCCCGCGCCGCCTCTTTCCATGCGATGCGGCGCCGGGCAATGCCCAGCCCCAGCGCGCCGAAGGCGGTGCCGACCGCGACGAGCGCGAGCAGCCAGCCGAACCATGAGGGATAGGAGACGAAGGTCAGGCCCAGCAGATCGGCATAGACCATCTCGTCGAGGCTCTTGGGCAGTGTCCCCGCCTGCGCGAAGGCGCGCACCGTCGGCAGCACCTGATCGCCCATATGCTGCAGGCTGCCGACGCTCAGGCTCTCCGGCGTCGAGACCGGGGTGTGATAGGCCATCTGGTTGCCGGCAAAGGCGAAATTCAGCCCAGCATAACCCTTCATCAGCGGGATGGTGAGATCGGTGTCGTTGGGCATCCGCTTGTAAAGCGTCGCGGTGAGCGAATCCGCCGAGGGTGATTGCACGACGTCGCGATAGACCTCGATCAGCCCGCGGCTGTTGGGGCTGGTCTGGAACATCTGGCTGCGGCCATTGTCGCCGCGCGCCTCCAGGTTGATCACCAGACCGATGCGGCCGCGCAAAGGATCGTCATGGAAAAAGGCGCTCGCGCCGAGCAGCCCGGCTTCCTCGCCATCGGTCATCAGGAAGATCACAGAGCGCTGCAGCCCGCCCGACGCCTTGAGCGCGCGCGCCGTCTCCAGCGCGACGGCCACGCCCGACGTGTCGTCGCCCGCGCCCGGCGAATGCGGCACGGTATCGTAATGCGCCATCACCATCACGGCGGGCAGTTTGGGATCGCGACCTTTCAGTTCGCCGACGATGTTGCGCACGCGGCCGGCCAGCGCCAGATCCTTGAAATGCGGATGCGTCGTGATCGCGGTCTGCGTGCGCATTTGCGGATCGAGCCCCAGCGCCTGCATGCGCGTCATCAGATAGGCGCGGGTCTGCTCGATCTCCGCCGAACCGATCGGATGCGGACGCACCGCGATCGCGCGGACATCGTCCATCGCGCGTTCGGCCGAGAAGGCGCTGGCCGGCGCAGACCTGGGCGCGGGCGCCGGCAACGTCGTCGTGCCCCAGGCGAGAGCCAGGCCGATCGCGAGCGCGAGGCCGATCAGCAGCCAGTTGAGCGCCCCGCCCGTTCCGGCGTCCGCCTTCGTTCCCTGAGACACCTGATCCATCTTCCCGTCACCTTCATTGTCGCGACCCGCGCGGCGGATGCTAATCCAACTAGCTTGCCCGCCGGCGATCGTACACCCTACAATACCGGCCATATCGGCCGCCATCGCCGGCGATGGGCGGGGCATGCCATGCGGCTATATGGCCGGGGCCGATCAGCGCCCGCCGTTCGCCCCGGCGTCCGCCTTGGGAAATGCGAATGCGGCGAACGCGAAGCGGATGCCACGTGCCAGCGCGGCGGCCACGGTGCTGACATGGGTTTCGCCCCCGAAAAGCGCGAAATCCGCGACGAAGCCCGATCCGGACGGCAACTTCGCCAGACGGCCGGCCATTTCGCGGGCATTCTCCACGGTCCGTGCCTCGCGAACATATTGGGCATAGCCGGCACGATCGGCCTCGCCCGGCAACGGCAGGTCGAGCACCGTCTCTTCCAGTCCGCCGACGGTGATCAACAGCCTGGGCCCCTTGCCGCCTGCCGCGACGCGGCGCGCGAAATCCTTCTCGCGCGCCAGCAGATCGCCACCGCCCCAATAGATTGACGGGCTCGCCGCGACGATCGTGCGGAAGCTTTCGGGATGGGTGAAGGCAACGTCGAGCGCGAAGCGTCCGGCCAGCGAATGGCCGAACAATGCGGTGTCCGACGCGTCGATCCGGTAACGGCGCGCCAGTTCGGGTTCGAGTTCGCGCTTCAGGAATTGCAGGAAACGCGCAGCACCGCCGACGGGCGCGCCGCCCATCTGGCGGGCGACCAGCGCCTCCGCCCCCTTGGGCGCGTCGGGCGTCAGGTCCATCACCCGCTGCAACCGGCGGCGCTCGCGCGTGGCGGCGGGATCGTCGCCCAGCGGATAGCCAATGGCGACGACCAGCGCACCGCGCGTTTCCATGCCCAGTTCCTGGATGCGCGCCATATCGGTCGCCGCACCGAAATATCCGTTGCCGTCGAGGACATAAAGAACCGGAACGCCCGCCGCAGGCACGCCGGAGACCGGCTCCGCGACCGAGATCCTGTAGGTTGCCCCGGTCGCTTCGGAACGCATGTCCCATTCGGCGGAGCCTGGCACGACCGCGCCGGCCTGCCCCGCCGGCAGTGCGGCCGCGATCGCCGGATCACCGAGTACACACAACTGCGCGGTCATCAAAGCTAATGCGATTCTGGTTTTTGTCTTTGCCACCACCCCAAAAACTCCTCTTCACTGGCCGATTTACGAATTTAAGCTAATTTATATAGCCTAATGCTGGGCAAGCCGATTCGATGCGGCCCGCATGAGCGCAAGACAATCGGGATCATCCGAACCCTGTGCCGATCCCCGCGCCGGCCATCAGCGCGCGCGCACCGGCATTTTCGAAACCAAGGGTTTTGCCGCGCTCGATTGTCGTCGGAGCAGGAGGCACATGGTCGAGCGCAGCGAAGTCAAATCATGGTTCTGCCGGGAAGTGCTGCCGCTCGAGCATGTCCTGACGGCGTTCCTGCGCCGCAACTGGCGGACGGGCGAGGACATCCCGGACTTCCGGCAAGAGGTCTATGCCAGGGTCTTCGCGGCCGGATGCCAGGAACTTCCACGCAATGCCCGCGCCTTCGTCTTCACCACGGCGCGGAACCTGCTGATCAACCATGCGCGCCGCGCGGCGATCATCTCCTTCGAACTCGTGGCGGATCTGGAGGAGGTTCCCGCCCCCGCGGAGGAACTGACGCCTGAACGCCATGCTGTCGCGCGCGACGAACTGCGGCATGTGCGCGCCGCCGTCGCGCGTTTGCCGGCGCGCTGTCAGGAGATTGTGATGTTGCGTAAAGTCGAGGGCATGTCGCACCGCGACATCGCCGCACATACCGGCCTCAGCCTGAAGACGGTGGAAGCGCATCTGACGCGCGGCATGCGCGGCCTGGCGGACATGATGCGCGAGGGAATCGAACCCGCCGATCCGGGCACGGTTCATGGCGCCGGGGCACGGAGCCGGGGCGCATGAAGACGGCCGCGATCATCGAGCAGGAAGCCGCCATGTGGCTGGCCCGCCAGGACGGCGGCGACTGGAGCGCGGGCGACGACGACGCGTTCGCACGCTGGCTGGGCCAGTGCATCGAGCATGAGGTTTCCTTCTACCGGCTCGAAAGCGCCTGGCGCGCGGCCGATCGGCTGACGGCGCTCAGGGCGCCCGCCCGCGCGACCGCTCGCCCCCGGCGCCTGCACGTCTGGTGGCCGATGGCGGTCGCGGCATCGCTGCTCCTGCTCTGCGTGCCGGCGCTGCTCCTCCATCGATCGACGCAGGTCACGGCGCCCGAACGGTTCGCGACGGCGCGCGGCGGCCATTCGGCGGTGCCGCTGGCCGACGGATCGCGCGTCGAGCTCAATACCGACACGGTGATCCGCGCGGAGATCGCGAACGACCGGCGCCGCGTGTGGCTCGAACGCGGCGAGGCCTTTTTCGATGTTGCGCACGATCCGGCCAGGCCTTTCGAAGTGCTGGCGGGCTCGCATCGCGTGATCGTCGTCGGCACAAAATTCTCGGTGCGGCGCGACGGTGTGGATATGCGCGTCAGCGTGCTCGAAGGGCGCGTTCGCGTCGAACCCGTCCAGCCGGCCGTCGCGGGCGTGGCCCCGCTCAGATTGCTCGGCCCCGGCGACCAGGCGATGGCGTCGGGCACGAACGCACTGATCCTGCCCAACTCGCAGGACCGTGTCACGGCCGCGCTGGGCTGGCGGACCGGCACCCTGCTGTTCGACCGGACGGCGCTGGCGGACGCCGCCGCGGAATTCAACCGCTATAATCGCAGGCAGTTGCGCATCGGATCGGGCGCGCTGGACCGGATGACGATCAGCGGCCGGTTCGACGCCGACAATGTCGATGCCTTCGCGCGCCTGCTGGGCAAGGCTTATGGCCTCAGGATCCGCGAAACCGCCGACACGCTGGAAATCAGCGAATGAGGACCAAGGGTAATCCGCCCCTCGCCTGTCCAACCTTGCAGGGCCGCCCTGGAGCCGCCCGTCAAAAGGGGGGAAGACCGATGAATTCCAGCCATGTATTTCGCAACATCCTGGCCGCCGGCGTCGCCGTCATCGCGGTATCGACGCCAGCGCACGCGCAGGACCGCGCATTTTCGGTTCCGGCCGGCGATCTCAAGACCGCGCTCGACAGCTTCAGCCGCCAGGCCGGCATCCAGATCATCTACAAGCCCGACGAGGTGAGCGGCGCCCGGACGAGGGGCATTCGCGGCGTCGTGGCGGCGGACGCCGCGCTCGCCCGGATCCTGGCGGGCAGCGGCTTCGTCGCCGAACGCGATTCCTCCGGCGCGATCGCGATCACTCGCGCCACGGAAACGCAGGCGACGGGCGCGGCCGCCGAGGACGAGCAGGATGCCGCGATCGTCGTGACCGCGTCGCGCGTCGAACGCGCCGGCTTCGCCCAGCCGACGCCGACCACGGTGCTGGGCAAGAGCGAGATCCGCCAGGCCGCGCGCGCCAATCTCCAGCAGGTGCTGAACGATCAGCCGCAATTCCGGCCGACGATCAATCCGGCCGTCACCGTCGGCGGCACGCTGACCGGCGTGGCGCCCGTCGACCTGCGCGGGCTGGGCAATGTCAGGACGCTGGCCTTGCTCAACGGCCGCCGGTTCGCCGGCGAGAACAACCTGAATTTCGTGCCGACCGGCCTGGTCGAACGCGTCGAGGTGGTGACCGGCGGCGCATCCGCCGCCTGGGGATCGGGTGCGGTCGCGGGCGTCGTCAACATCATCCTGAACGACGATCTCGACGGGTTTTCCGCCGGCGCGGCCAGCGGCATCTCGTCGCGCGGCGACGCAGCCCGCCTCAGTTTCGACGCCAGCTTCGGCACGCGCTTCGCCGGCGGGGCCGGCCATTTCATGATCGGCGCCGAATATGTCGATGACAATGGCATAGCGGACCGCAATTCGCGGCCCAATCTCGGCAGTTCTGGCATCGTGCGCGTTTCGCCGGGCAGCCTGACCGATCTGCGCACGCAACTGGCGCGCGACGTCAACGCCTATCAAAGCCATGGCGGCGTCATCGCCAGCGGCATACTGGCGGGGCAGACCTTCAATGACGACGGGACGCTGCGCCCGTTCAGCGGCCCCAATGCGCAGGGCGTCGGCGGCAGCGACGCCGTCGGCCTGTACGACGATCTTTACGCCGCCTCCCCCTTCGAACGCTTCAACGCCTATGCCCGTGCCAGCTACGAGATCGGGAACGCCAAGCTCTGGGCCGATGTCGCTTATGGACGAGCGACCTCCAGCTATGTGTTCTTTCCCGATTTCCTGATCGCACCGCTGACGATCCAGGCAAGCAACCCGTTCCTGTCCGCCGGCATCCGCAACCAGCTCGCCGCCGCCGGCCAGACCAGCTTCACCCTGTCGCGCGTGTTCATGGACGTGTTCCCGATGCGCTTCGGTTCGGTCCGCGAAAACAAGGAAGGCGCGATCGGGATCGAAGGCCGCTTCGGCAAGGACTGGAAATACAGCGCACATTACAGCCATGGCGAAGTGGACACGCGCTCGCGGTTCGAGAATTCCAGGATCGCCGCCAATTTCGCCAGGGCGATCAATGCGGTTTCGAGCAACGGCCAGATCGTCTGCGCGGTGAATGCCGATGCGATCGCGAGCAACGACGATCCCGCCTGCCGCCCGATCAACCCGTTCGGTGAAGGCAACAATACGCCCGAAGCGCTCGCCTATGTGCGCGGCACGCAGGTTTCGAATGTCGTGACGAAGCTGGATTCGGCGGGGTTCGAGATCCAAGGCGACCCCCTGTCGCTCTGGGCCGGCCCCGTCACCATCGTCGTCGGCGCGGAAGCGCGGTGGGAGGAGCAGATCGGATCGCGCGGGACGCTCGACGCCGCCGGCGCCTTCGGCCTGCCGGGTTTCGGCGCGCCCGTATCGGGCGGGTTCAGCGTGAAGGAGGGCTTTGGCGAGATCGTGGTGCCGCTGATCAATGCCGAAGGCGCGGTGAAGGCGGATCTCAACGGCGCGGTCCGCTATTCGGATTACAGCACCAGTGGCGGCATCTGGTCGTGGAAGGCCGGCGCCACATTGCGGCTGTTCGACGATCTGCTGCTGCGCGCCACCCGATCGCGCGACATCCGGTCGCCCAATGTCAGCGAACTCTTCTCCAATCGCGCGATCGGCATCGGGCCACTGGTCGATCAGGATACGGCCGGCCGCACCGGCACGCCGGGCTATAATCCGAACCCGGCGCAGGTGACGACCTATGGCGGCGGCAATCCCGATCTGGTGCCGGAGATCGGCAAGACGCTGACGCTGGGCGCATCCTATGCGCCTTCCTTCCTCAAGGGCTTCGACATCTCGGTCGATTATTACGACATCAAGGTGAAGGGGGCGATCGCCACGCTCTCCGGATCGAACCTCACCTTGGCATGCGCACGCGGCAGCGCTCCCGCCTGCGCGCGCATTACCCGCGACGCCACCGGCACGGTGACGCAGGTGCTCTCCAACGCGCAGAACATCGCGAGCTTCGAAACGCGCGGCCTCGATTTCGAGGCGTCCTATTCGGTCGCGCTGGACCGGATCGAGGCGAGCCTGCCGGGCACGCTCCGCTTCCGCGTGCTGGCGACCTATGTCGACCGCTTCATCTTCGATACCGGCCTCACCCGCGTCGATACGGCGGGCGATGCCGGCGACGCCACCGCCAACGCCATGCCGCACTGGCGGGGTGTGCTCAGCGTGAATTACCAGAATGACCGGCTCGGGCTCGACGCCCGGCTGCGCTATATCGGCGGCGGAAAGTTCAACCACCTCCTGACCACGTTGATCGACAACAGGGTGGATGCGCGGACCTATGTCGACATCGGCGCGCAATTCAAGGTGGCCGATCGTTTCACGCTGTTCGGCAACGTCAGCAATCTGTTCGACGTCAAGCTGCCGATTACCACCACCAGCAGCATCTATTACGACACGGTGGGCACCATGTTCACGGCCGGGGCACGGGTGAGTTTCTGAACGGGCCAGCGCGACCGCAAAACCCAATCGTCATGCCGGCGAAAGCCGGCATCTCCCGCAAGGCAAGGTGCGATCTGGCCGGGAGATCCCAGCGTTCGCTGGGATGACGCGGGTTGGGCGGAGCCCTTCCTCAGCCGGCCTCGTCCGGATCGACGCGCATCGCCACCCCCGGCCGGGGCGTCTCGTTCACCCGCAGTTCGAAGATATCGGGCCGCGCATAATGGCCGACGACATCCAGATCGTAGCGCGCACCGGCCAGTTCCGCGACATCGATCGTCGCGGTGATCAGCGCCGTCTCCATCTCGATCGGGCCTGCGAGCACATCGCCCAGCGGGCCAACGATCATGCTGCCGCCACGGATCAGCGGGCGATCCGCCTCCCATCTGTCGGCCTGCGTGCCCAGTTCTCCGGGCGAGGCCATCACCTGGCAGGCGCTGACGAGGAAGCAGCGCCCCTCATGCGCGATATGGCGCATGGTGCTGCGCCAGACGTCGCGATCGTCGACGGTGGGCGCGCACCAGATCTCGACATTCTTGGCATACATCGCCGCGCGGAACAGCGGCATATGATTTTCCCAGCAGATCGCGGCGCCCAGGCGGCCCGCGCGGCTTTCGACCACCGGCATGGTCGATCCGTCGCCCTTGGCCCAGATCAGCCGCTCCAGCCCCGTTGGCATCAGCTTGCGATGCCTGGCGACGAGCCCCCGGCCGGGCTCGATGAACAAGGCGGTGCAATAGAGCGTCGATCCCGCGCGCTCGATCACGCCGAGAACGATCGCGGCGCCCGTGCGATCGGAGAGGCCGGCCAGCGCCGCCACTTCGGGCCCGTCGAGATCGACGGCATTGGCATGGTAGCGCGCGAACGCCGCCCGCCCCTCGGGCAGGCGATAGCCCAGCCGCGTGCCGAAATCCTCGCCCTTGGGATAACCGCCGAGCAATGCCTCCGGCATCACCACCAGCGACGCCCCCGACGCGGCGATCTCCGCCTCGAAGCCGAGAATGGCCTCCAAAGTGGCGGCCTTGCCGCGCGGGTCCGAGCCGATCTGGAGAGCGGCGACAACGGTGGTTCTCATGTGGCGGGCTTAACTTCGCGGCATATGGGGTCAAGCGGTGATTGGACGGCTTGACGAACTGTGATGCCAGATAGTGGATGCGCGGGATCCACATGCCATAAGGGCATCGTACCGAACGAGATCGATAGCGAACATTCTCAATGAGCCGGAGCGACTGCTGGTCCATCCTGAATCTGGAACCGACCGAAGATATGCGGGCGATCAAACGCGCCTATGCCCGGGCGCTCAGGGCGATCGACGTCGATCGGAATCCCACTGCATTCGGCGAGCTACGCGACGCGTTCGAGGATGCGAAGTTCAGGGCGCTTTATGGCGACTATGACGATTGCGATCTCGAAGACGAACACATGTCGGACACCGAGGATGATCCGTCCGTACCGAATCAGCCCGGCACTCCATATCGTGAAGCCCCAAGGGAACTGATCGATCCGGGCGATCTCGAACTGGCGCCCGCCGGCATCGATGATCGGTTCGCGCGGTTGGACAGGCTGCTGTTCGAAACCGACGAAGCTGCTCCGACCGATATTGACGATGCCGTCCGCTCGATCGTTTCGAACAATCATATGGGCGATCTCGATTTTGCGATCGATACCGAAAATCGGCTTGCGGCCGTGCTCGCCGAGGCGGTTCCGCGATCCGATCCCGCCCTGGCCACGGCGATCAACGCTTTTGGCTGGCATCGCCGCGAGCGCGATTGGAAGCTCAGCCCGGCCGTCGCACAGGTCATGCAGCGCTATCGCGACTGCTTCTATCTGGCGAAGATTGCGAAACCGGACAGTTTCTATCGCAATGCCTATCGACGGCTTGCAAAGCCGCCGCCAGGGCACTGGTCGCCGGCGCACTGGTTCGGCCTGTCCGCTATACGCGACCTGCTCAGCGAGATCAGAAGCGAACACCCCACGGTCGAGCTCTACCTGAACCCCGACTCGGTTCTGTGGTGGGAAGGACGCGCCGCACCGATGGCGTCCGGTTCCAGGACCATGATCGCCGGGCTGATCGCGAAGGCGGCCGCCGCTGTTGCCGGAGCGATGCTGTGGGACACGCATCGATTGTGGGGGGCGCTGATCGGTATCTGGGCAGCCACGGGCTGTCAGAGCCTGATCATATTCCTTGTTCGCACCTATGCGAACGCACGGGTGAGCGCTCTCATCGCCTCGCCGGACGAAGATCGGCGTGCCGTCGCGCTCGACATTTTCTGGCTGGCCGGACTACCGACCATTGCGCTGTTATCGACGGCGATTCCGTTTACGCTGGCGGGTATTCTTCTGCTTGGCCTGATGGCGATCGGGCTTGCCGCGCTGGCAACAATACGCGGCATCGTACCCGGTCGCGCCAATGAGTCGGGCGGAGCGCTCTTCCCCTTTCTCGCATCGACCTGGTGGCTGGCGGCCTATGTCTTCATTCCCCGGCCATTATGGTGGCAAGGCCTGATTCCCGTCCTTGCTCTGTGCTGGGCGGGGTTTTTCGGCATTGGACGGATCGGCAAATATGTCGACACGATGCATCTATGGCATCATCGCACGGCGATTGGTGCTCATATGCTGCTGGCGCCGATAGCCGCCATCGCCGTGCAAGGTTATCCGGCGCTCGGAGCGGCAGCCGTATCGGCGTGGACGGTCGCGCACTATGGTCTTTCGGCCCGGCTCGCGTCCTGGCAGCTCTCGCTGCCCGCCTTCTATATCATCGGCTTCGTCATCTACCAGATCCTGGGCTTTACCGCCCGCGCCGATATGCCTCATCTGACGATGACGATCCTCGCCTGCCTGCTCGTCGGCACCGGCACCATCCGCCTCATTCTGATGTGGCGGGAATTGCGGCTCGCATGATCATCACGCCCGCGCCATCGCCCCGTCGAGCCAGGGCAGGCGCCGGTTAAAGCTAGGCGCAACGATCCAGCAGTGGCGTCGCCTGCCCGGTGCCCGGCGGACCGAAGGGTTGTGCGAAGGTGAAGGCGTCCTCACTCGGCCCGCGTTGGCGCAGCAGCTCCAGCCGCGCCTTGCCTTCGGCCGGCGTCGGGCGATGGCCGGCGGGAACCCACCAGAGCGTCATGAAGAATTCCATGCGCTCGAACCATTCCTTGCGGCGGCGCATGATCTCCAGATGCGCGGGATCGCGATAGGTAAAGGCCGCGAGCGCGTCGATATCGGTCCAGGTCGACATGTTGACGATCATGTCGGGATCGTCGAACGCCTGGATATCGGTGGCGTTGCCGCCCTCCCCCACCAGCCGCCAGACGAAACCGGGGGTCGCTTCCGCGATCGCGTTCACGCGGTCGAGATTGGCGATGAAATCGGCATTGACCGGATCTGCCATCGGCACGCGGAACCGCGCGATGTTGATCTGCGCCAGGTGATGGTCACGGGTTTCGGGCACGGCGTCCTGCTCTCCAGCATCGATGGCGCAGCAATGCACATCCCCGGCGACCTTGCATAGCCGTCCACGTCTGATACCGCTTCGGCCCCCGCAATCATCGCCTGGCCAAACCATGCCGATCGCCGTCTTCGGACTGATCCTGTTCGCCGCCCTTTTGCACGCGACGTGGAACGTGATCGTGAAGCGCGGCGGAGACACGCTGCTGACGACGGTGCTGGTGACGACCTCAGCGGCGCTGGTCGCGGCGGCCGCGCTGCCGCTGCTGGCCGCGCCCGCCCCGGCAAGTTGGCCGTTCATCGCGGTCTCGGCGCTGTTCCAGATCGTCTATTTCATCCTGGTCGCCGCCGCCTATCGCGTCGCGGACATGAGCCAGGCCTATCCGCTGATGCGCGGCGCGGTGCCCCTGCTCGTCGCGCTGGCGAGCGCCGCCTGGATCGGCGAGCCGCTGTCCGCATCCGCATGGGCCGGCGTGGCGGTGCTGTGCGCGGGCATTTTCGGCATGGCGGCGGACGGGCGGCACGGCGGCAACCGGGCGGGGCTGCTGCTGGCATTGCTCAATGCGGTGGTCATCGCGGGCTATACGGTGATCGACGGGCTGGGCGTGCGGCGCTCGGATGCGCCCGCCGCCTATACGATGTGGATCTTCCTGCTGACCGGCCTGCCGCTCGCCGCCTGGGCACTGCTGGCGCGGCGGCGCGCCTTCATCGATTATACCGCGCGCAACTGGCATCTGGGGCTCGCCGGCGGCATCGGCACGCTGGCATCCTATGGCCTGGCGCTGTGGGCGATGACGATGGCGCCGGTGGCGGTGGTCGCGGCGCTCAGGGAGACATCGATCCTGTTCGGCGTCGCGATTTCGGGCCTGGTGCTCAAGGAACGCGTCAGCGCCGCACGGATCGCGGCGGTTTGCGTGATCGCGGCGGGCGCGGCCATATTGCGGATGAACTGAAATGCGGACGATGAAGATGCAGAGATCGATCGCGGTGCTGATCGCACCACTGCTGCTGGCCGCCTGCTGGGAAGGGGAGCCCTGGTACGCCACCAGCGAAGGCCAGGCCGCCATCCCGCCGGGCGACTATCGCCTGGTTGAGCCAGGCGCGCCGCCGGAGGGCGACGAGGTCCTTCGCGTGGCCATGAACGACGATGGCAGCCAGTCGATCACCGCCGAAACGCCGTGGCGCATCGTCAGCGTGCCCTTCGGGCCGGCCGCCGACCGGCGCTATCTCGTCCAGACCCAGAAGATGGACGGCAAGGGACATGACGACGGCGCGCTGTTCCTGCTGCTGGAGGTGCGCGAGGAACGCTATATGGTCACCGTGCTGCCCTGCGGCGGATCGGTGCGCGCCGCGGTCGAGCGCGCGGGCGGCTTCGTGGCGACCGATCCCAACAGCGCATCGACCTGCAATTTCACCGACCGGCCGTTGCTGGAGGCGCAGTTGAAGGCCTTTCTCGTCACGCCGGACCGGAAGGAGCCGGATATGGAACTGGTTCGGGTCGCCCGCTGACCGGACGTGAAGCGGCGCGGCTGCGGAACGCGTTTATTCAATCCATAGCCAATGGTCGATGAACATCAAAAATACACTATTCCGGTCCAAATTCTCGACATGAGCAAGACAGTCCTCAAAATCGTGTTGGCCGGTTGTTCTACAATGCTTTGGACATCGACCCATGCGTGCACGGTAGCGCGCGCGCAAACTTCCAATCTGATGACAACATTGCCGAACAATCTTGCAGTTTTACTAGCGAAGAAACCCAACCCCCTTGTTCTCGATATAGAAGTGACCAGCGTGCAGCCCATCGATGGATGGAAGGCGTTCTTGACGGCGCGCGTCAGATCCGTGCTGCTCGGGCATTTCTCGGGCCGTGATATCACCATCGAACATTCGCGCCCAACAAGCTGCGATCAGACGCCGACGGTCGGTGAGTCCGGCATTATCGGGGGCTGGATGGTCAGCAACAAATCCAGCGGCGTGCGTTTGGTAACGCCAACTCTCGGCGACTGGATCGGCGAATAGCCTTCGCAAACGTCAAGGAACAAGGCTCAAGCTTGGGAATCCATGGCATCGACAGCTTTTCGCGCCGATGCCATATCACCGCCCGGGGAGAATGGACGATGCGGTTTTCAGCGTTTGCGGCAATTCTGGGTTTCGCTTCTCCGGCAACCGCGCTGGCGCAACCTTCGCCGCCCGCGACGCCCGATCCCCTGCTCGCCCCCTATGTGAAACCCGGCATTCTCGCGAAACTGCCCGATGGCCGCCGCATCCACCTGAAATGCCTGGGCAGCGGATCGCCCACCGTGATCATGACGGCGGGGCTCGGCGACTGGGCGCAGACCTGGCGCAACGTCCAGCCTGCGGTCGCGCGCGACAATCGCGTCCGGGCCTGCGCCTGGGATCGCGCGGGCTTCGGCTTCAGCGACGGCAGCAGGATCGAACAGGGTGTCGACACCACCACCTCCGATCTCGAAGCCGCGCTCAAAAGCGCCGGCATCAAAGGGCCCTACATCCTCGTCGGCCATTCGATGGGCGGCTATGAAACGCTGCTGTTCAAGGATCGCCACCCACGGGAGGTGATCGGCATGGTGCTGGTCGATCCCAGCATCCCGCACCAGGAAGCCCGCCAGAAAAAGGCAGCCCCCGCGCTCCCCGTCTTTGCGGAGGAAATCTATGCGGGCATGCGGAAGAAAGCGCGCGATTGCGCGGCGGCGGTGGCGAGCGGCACGCTGACCCCGACCTCTCCCGACCCCGAAGAGTGCCTCGCCTATCCGCCCACTTACCCGCAGGCGCTCACCAAGGCGCTGAAGACGCGCGACATGGATCAGGCGCGCTGGGCAGCGACGATCTCGCTCACCGCCAATTTCGCGCGCAGCACCGAACTGGTCGCCAAGCCCGCGCGCAATTACGGCGCGATGCCGCTCATCGTCCTGTCCGCCGGGAAGATGCAGCAATTGCCACCGAACACGCCCCAGGCCGTATTCGACCAGATCCCCGCCTTCCAGGCCGATCTCGCCCAGGCGCATCGCCAACTGGCGGCGCTCTCGTCACGCGGCGAAAACCGCCGCGTCGCCGACAGCGCCCATTATATCCAGGACGAACGCCCCGATCTTGTGATCGCCGCGATCCACGATGTCATCGCGGGGCACGGAAAACGGCGCGATAACCCATTCAAGGCTGGTTCGCGTACGCCTTGACCAGATCGTAGAGGAATTCGCGGCCGACCATCACCGATCGGATCGCCCGGCGTTCGTTCAGGCCGTGGGCGCCATTGCCGTCGGGATCGCCCCAGCCGCCGGGCACGCCATAGGTGGGGATGCCGATCGGCGCCAGGAACGTGGCGTCGGTGGCGCCCGTCGACATTGACGGGATCAGCGGCACACCGGGAAAATAGCGCGCGACCAGCTTTTCCGCAGGTCCCATGATCTTCGGGTCGAGCGGCGGGGTGACCGCGATCGGGCGCAGCCGCCCGACCAGCGTGACGCTCACCTTGGGATCGCCGATCGCCTTTTGCAGCGCGGCGCGCGTCGTATCCTGGTCCTCGCCCGGTATGATCCGGCAATTGATCGTCGCCTTGGCGCGCTGCGGCAGCGCATTGGCGGCGTGCCCCGCCTCCGCCATGGTCGCGACGCAGGTGGTGCGCAACATCGAATTGAAGCCGCGATCCTTCGAAACGATCGCCTCCGCCGCCTTGTCCGCCGGATCCTGCGCGAGCCGCACCATCGCCTGGCCGAGTTCGTCGCTGCGCGCCGCCCCCGCCTTGGCGAAGAAGGCGCGCGTCGTATCGTTGAAGCGGATCGGGAATTTATGGGCCCGCACCTTCACCAGCGCGTCGGCCAGTTCGTAGATCGCATTGTCGTCGACCGGGATCGAACTGTGGCCGCCGGGATTGGTCGCCTCCAGATCGAAGCTGCGATTGGATTTCTCGCCCACCTGCATCGATTGGGTGACGACCTTGCCCGTGCCGTCGGTACGGCCCCCGCCCCCTTCGTTGAGCGCGAATTCCGCCGCGATCAGGTCTGGCTTGTTCTCCGCCAGCCATTGCGCGCCGTTCATCCGCGCGCCCGATTCCTCGCCGCAGGTGAGCGCCATCTTGATCGTGCGCTTCGGCTTGAAGCCGTCCTTCTTGAACCGCGCCATCGCATCGACCCAGGCGGCGACCATCGCCTTCATGTCCGATGCGCCGCGGCCGTAATAATAGCCATTTTCCTCGATGAACTTGTACGGATCGCGCTCCCAGTCCGCGCGCCGCGCATTGACGACGTCGAGATGGCCGAGCAGCAGCATCGGCTTCGCCGTCTTCGACGTACCCGGCAGCACCGCGACCAGCCCGCCGTCGAGCGGGAATTGGTCGAGCTTGAACAAGGTCAACTGATCGTCGGCATAGCCCGCCGCCTTCAGATGCGCCGCCATCTTCTCGGCCGCCAATGTGCAGCTTCCCGTCGCGACCGACGTGTCGGTCTCGATCAGCTCCTTGTAGAGATCGCGGAACGCGACCTGATCGGGCCGCAGCTCGGGCGACTGCGCCAGCGCCGCACCGGCGGAGGAGATGAGCGCGCATGCGCTGACGGCGGCGAACAGATGCTTCATCGGTATTCCCCCGGATCGATTGGCCGAGCCAAGGGCTATGGGGCGGCCGCGCGGCTGTCAAACGGGTTGCGCGCGCCCTCTTGTTGCCCCCTCCACCTGTCATCCCCGCGAACGCGGGGATCCAGCTATTCCGTGAGACATCCGGAAAAGAAGAAGAAGCTGGATCCCCGCATGCGCGGGGATGACACGGCAAAGAGTAACCCGGACTGTGGAGCGCCGCCCCTCACCCCTCGTAAACCGTCCTGCCCCCCGTCACCGTCCGCAGCACCTTGATGCCGATGATCTTCTCCGGATCCGCCTTTTGCGGATCCTCCGCCAGCATCACGAAATCAGCGAGCTTGCCCGGCGTGATCGATCCCTTGATCGCTTCCTCATGATTGGCGAAGGCGCCGTTCCAGGTGCTGATCCGGATCGCCTCCGCCACGCTCACGCGCTGCTTCGCGCCCCAGGTCTCGCCGTTCCAGCCCTTGCGCGTCACCATGCCCTGGATGCCCATCAGCGGCGCGAACGGGCCGGGGAAATAATCGGAGCCCGCCGCCGCCGGGATGCCGGCATCCAGGAAGGACCGGAACGCCATGCAGTGATCCATGATCTCCGCGCCGTAGAAGCCGAACTTGTCGGTGTTGTAATAGGCATAGCTGGTGAAGGGCGCCGGGATCGCGCCGATGGCCTTGATGCGGCGCACCAGATCCTCGTTCACCATCGTGCAATGCGTGATCTTGGGCCGGCTGTCCGCCACCGGCATTGTGGTGAGCGCACGTTCATAGGCGGTGAGCGTCGCGGCGATCGCGCGATCGCCATTGGCATGGCAGTTGAGCCTTATGCCCGCGCGGTGGACGCGCTCCACCCAGGCGTTCAGAGCATCCTGTGTTTCCACCAATATCCCGTAATTGGGCGGGTTTGATCCGACATAGGGCCTGGACATCGCCATGGTGCGTTCGGAAAAGGATCCGTCCACCGCATGTTCGGCGGTCGCGCCCAGCCGGATCCAGTCGTCACCGAAGCCGCTCTTGATGCCGTTCCGGATCATCCCGTCCAGCAGGTCGCCCGCCACTTCGAAGCTGACGCGGTGGCGAAGGTCTCCGGCGGCGCGGACGGCCTGCAGCGCGACGAGATCGTCATATTGCGCGGTGCTCGATTGCACACTGGTGACGCCGTAGCGGACAAGCTGTTTGGAGAAATGCGCGGCGGCGGCGCGGGCGCGTTCCTCCTTCTGCGCCGGCGTGAATTCGGGCGCCTTGCCGACGGTGTAGAATATCTGGTTGGCGCGTTCGGCGGCACGGCCGGTCAAATCCCCCCTGGCGTCGCGGAAATATTCGCCGCCCGGCGGATTGGGTGTATCGCGCGTGATCCCGGCCAGTTCGAAGGCCTTGCTGTTGTACCAGCAGGTATGGCCGCCGCGATGGCGCACGCGGACCGGATGCTCGGTCGAGACGGTGTCGAGATCCTGGCGGGTGAGCGGGCGCCCATCCTTCACCTTGGTATCGTCGTAAAAGGCGCCGTCGATCCACACGCCCGGCGGCGTTTCCTTCGCGCGCTGGCGCAACCGGTCGAGGATCGTCGCGATCGTCATGAACTCGACCTCGAACGGATTGCCGACGACGACGTCGTACAGCGCCGCATGGCCGCTGGCATGAATATGCGCGTCGATAAAACCGGGCACCACCGTCGCGCCGGCCGCGTCGATGCGCTGCGTTGCAGGGCCGGCATAGCCCTTGATCTCGTCATTGGTGCCGACCGCGACGAAACGCCCGTTCTTGACCGCGAAGGCCTGCGCGCCCGGCTGTTCGGGATCGACCGTCCAGACATTGGCGTTGAACACGATCAGGTCCGGCGCCGCCGATCCCCGCGCCCAGCCGCTGCCGGGCAGGCCGATCATGCCCATGCCGAAACCCGCCCTCGCGATGAAATCGCGCCGGCTGTGGATCAAGTCACCCATCATTGCCCCCTCGCATCCGTGCCCGTGCCATCGCCGGGCCGCTTCGCATCAGTGATAACGCGATCGCGGGCGCTGTCACGTGGCCGTCGCGCCGATCCACGACATGAGCGGCAAAAGCTCAGTCGCTGATGCCGTCGCGTCCGGCGATCACCATCAGTGTGGCGGTGAGATAGGCGACCAGCCGTTCCTTGCCCTCGCTCTCGGCGACGATATCGGTCTGCGCGAAGATCAGCGTCCTGCCCGCCTTCACCACCCGCCCCCTGGCGCGGATCAGCTCGCCCGTTGCGGGTGCAAGCAGGTTGATCTTGAATTCGGTGGTGAGCACGCCGCTGCCCGCCGGCATCACGCTGAGCGCGGCATAGCCCGCCGCCGTATCGGCGATCGCGCTCAGCGCGCCGGCATGGACGAAGCCGTGCTGCTGCGAAACGGACGGCCGTGGCCGCAGCAATATCTCGACGGCGCCCGGCGAGACATCGCCGAGTTCCGCCCCCAATGTGGCCATCAGCCCCTGCTTGGCGAAGCTTGCGGCGACACGATCCGCGGCCTCCGCTCCGCCGTTTCGATCATCTGCCCGATGCGTATCCATCACCCAGCGGTGGCAGGAAGCGCGCGTCGCCGCAATGGCGATGACGCCCGGCGGGACCGATCGCCGCCACGCTCAGAAGCGGACGCCCATCGTCGCCATCACGTTGCGCGGCGCCGCCATGAAACAGTCGCCGCGCGCCAGGCACGACGCGAAATAGCGCTTGTCGAGCAGGTTGGTCGCGTTGATGGCGAAGCGCCATTTGTCCCACGTGATCTCCGCCAGCGCATCCACCGTCGTGCGAGACGGCGTAACGACCGTGTAGAGCGTGCCCGCCGGGATGGCGGGATTGAGCCCATAGGGATCGAGCCCGCCAGTCGACTTGCTCTTGCCGCTATGGACGACGCCTGCGCCCAGCCGCAGCCGCGCGCCGTCGGCGACGCCGAAGCTCTTGGTCGACCAGATCGACGCGGTGTGGCGCGGCATATAGTCGAGGCTGGTGTTCACCTCGGACCGCAGCTTGCTGTATCCGTAATTGACCAGCAGCTCGAAATCGCCGGGCAGCGTATGGCTCGCCTCGATCTCGATACCCTTGGTCTTCAGCTCGCCCGATTGGGTGGTGGCGCCGTTGCTCAGATAGAGTACGCGGTTGCGCTCCTTGATGTGGAAGGCGGTCACCGTCACCAGCGTATTGCGCCCGGGCTGCCATTTCACGCCCCCTTCGAACTGGGTGCCGGTCTGCGGCACGAAGGGGTCACCGATGCTGCCGTCCGGGTTGGTCAGCGAGCCGGCGATCGGCAGGAAGCTTTCAGTGTAACTGAAAAAGGGCGAGAAGCCCGCGCCGATCTCGCCGATGACGCCCGCGCGGAACGTGGTGGCATTGTCGGTGTTGCCCGACGATCCCGTCACATGGTCGCGGCGTGCGCCCAGCACAACGGAGACGCGGTCGAAGAAGCGGATCTGGTCCTGCACATAGATGCCGAGTTGCTTCTGCGACTCGTAGAAGAACGGCCCACTGGGATCATAGGTGAGCAGCGCATCATAATCGATGTCGTAAAGGTCCACGGTTTCCGGCGTCGTGACGGCATAGCGCTTGCCGACCCTGTTCCAGCTATAATCAATGCCGACGAGCAGCTTATGCTCGATATTCGCACCGGTGTTGAAGCTGAACTGCAGGTTGTTGTCGGTGGAAAACACGTTCATCCGCGCGTCGCTGGCGTCGGCGGTCATGCCGATCGTCCGGCCGTCGGTACCGTAGACCGAGAAAGGATTGGTCGGATAGCTGTAGCTGTCCGCATAATGCGTGAAATATTCGAGGTCGCTGTCGATATAGCGCGCCTTCAGGCTCAGCCGCACGGCGTCGGAGAACTGGTGGGTGATGGCGGCGCCGCCCTGCAGCGAGCGGCCGTTATAGCGATCCCACCCCGCCTTGCCGACAAAGGTGTAGCGATCGAGCCGGCCGCCGGGATTGCCCGGGTTCGGGCGGAAGGTGCCGACGATCGGCAGGAACTGCGACGTCGATCCGGTATCGTCCTCCTGATAGAGGCCGGTCAGCACGATGTCGGTCGCGGGCGTGGGCTGCCAGCGGATCGAGGGCGCGAACATCACGCGATCGTCGGGCACGTGATCGACATAGGTGTCTGCGTCGCGGACGCGGCCGACCGCGCGGATCGCCAGCGTGTCGGACAGCGCGATGTTGATGTCGCCCAGCGCCTCCTTGCGGTCGTAGCTGCCATAGACCAGGTTCAGCTCGCCGCCCGTCCGGAACTCCGGCGTCTTGGAAACGAGATTGACGAGCCCACCGATCGATCCCTGGCCGAACAGCACCGAAGCCGGGCCGCGCACGATCTCCACGCGCGAGAAATTATAGGGGTCCGAGGTGATGCTGGCATAATAGGAGAAGATGTCGCGCATGCCGTCGCGGAACTGCAGCGCATCGAGCCCGCGGACGTTGAAGCCGTCGACGCGCGTGTCGCGGCCATAGGGATTGGCGAGTACGCCGGCGGCATATTTCACCGTATCGCTGATGCTGATCGCGCCCTGCGAGATGAACTGTTCCGATGTGACGATGGTGATCGGCTGCGGCAGCTCGACCAGCGGGGTCTCGGTCTTGGTGCCGGCAATGGCGCCGGTGACGACGATATCGTCCTGGTCTTCGCCAGCAGGCACATTGTCGTCCGCCCATGCCGCCTGGCTGACCAGCGCGCCCGCCAGCCCCGCCATAAGGATCATTCTCGCCATTTCGCGCCCTTTTTATTCGCTGAGTCCGGAATTCGGCTCGAACTATATTATTGCGAAGAATTATCAATAGCATTTTTCTTGCTAATGAAACGCATCCGATTTACCCCGGCCACCATGCGCGATCAGATGGAAGCAGTGCGGCCCCGCTCCCGGCGCCGATGGGCGCGGATCCTCCTCGCCGGGCCGGGCGCGATCATCGTGGCACTGACGCTGCTGGCCGGCATGCCGCTATGGTTGCCCGGCGGGGCGGCCGGCATCGACAATCTCGCCTTCCCGCTCGTCTTCGCCCCGCTGATCTGGGCGATGCTGTTCTTTCATGCCTGCCTCGATCGCAGCATCGCCCGCGTGGCGCTGGTCGCCGCCGCGCTTTTCCTGGTTCATGGCGGGCTGATCGCATCGCGCTTCATCGGCCAGGCGCCGGTTACGGAGAAGGCCGGATGATCCATCTCAAGAAGGATGAGACCAAGGCGATGGTCGCGGTGCACGGCTGGTCCGGCATCCTGCTCGGCCTGCTGCTCTATGCCGTGGTGCTGACGGGCACCGCCGCCGTCTTCGCGCAGGAAATCGGTGCATGGTCGGCGGGCCATGTCACCACGCTTTCCGCCTTCGAAAAACCGATCGACGGCAGGGTCCGCCAGCTCTCCGCAATAACGCCGCCCGAATATCGCGAGGCGGTCAACCTGTTCGAGATCGGCGATCATGGCCTGGGCGTGTTCTTCCACCGCGACGAGATCGACGCGAAGGGCATGCCAACGGAGCGTGGCATCTATTATCAGCTCGACACGTCGGGCCACCTCCTCCGCACAGTAAAGGGCTTCAGCGAGGATATCTTCGGCCCGCGCAACGACGATGCGCTCAGCAGTTTCCTGGTCGACACCCATGTCCGCCTGCATGTGCCCAACCCCTGGGGCCTGTTGCTGACCGGCATATTGGGCCTCGCCATGCTGGTCGCTGCGATCTCCGGCCTGCTGATCCACCGGCATCTGTTCAAGGACATCTTCACCCTGCGCCGCCGCGCCAATCCGGTGCTGGTCGACCGCGACAGGCACAGCGTAGCCGGTACTTGGAGCCTGCCCTTCGCCTTCGTCCTCGCCTTCACCGGCAGCTTCTTCTCCTTTTTCGGCACCATCGGCGTGCCCGTGGTCGCGATGGCCGCGTTCGGCGGCGATGTGGAGGCGTTGAGCGAGGCGGTGTTCGGCAACCCCGGCACGCCCGATCCGCGCCCGCTTGCCATCGGTAATCTCGATCGCATCGCCGCCGACGCCGTCCGCCGCACCGGCGAGGCGCCCACCTTCATCGCGGTCGAGAATTTCGGCCGCGCCGATGCGCAGGTGACGACCTTCCACAATCCGAAGGCCAGCGATATCGAACCCGTCTCGCTGCTCTATCATGGCGCGACCGCGACCTTCGAACGCGCCAAGCCGACCGTGGGGACGCGCCCATCGGCGGGCGGAACGATCGCCGGGATCATGGGGCCGCTGCATTTCGGCAATTTCGCGGGCCTGCTGTCCAAGGCGATCTGGTTCGGGCTGGGCTTCGCCGTGTGCTACGTCACCTTCACCGGCATGCGGCTCTGGGTGGTCCGGCGCAGGGCGGAAGCACGCTCGCTCGCCTGGCTGGAACGCTCGCTGACGGTCGTCGGCTTCGGCCTGCCGCTCGGGCTTCTCGCGTCCGCCGCCGGATTCCTGGTCGCGATGCCGCTCGGATCGGCGGTGTACTGGACGACAGCCGCATTTCTGATCGCATCGACCGCCGCGATCCTTGCGGGCTTTTTCGCGCGCTCGAACGAGGCGCTCACGCAGATGCTCAAGGGCGCGACCGGCGCCGTCGCGCTCATCCTCCCCCTGTTGCGTCTCGCGATCGCGGGCGGCCCCGGCTGGAGTGAGGCCGTCGCGGTCGGCCAGCCGATCATCGCCGCGCTCGACATCGCCTTCCTCATCGCCGGCGTCTGGCTGCTCCATGGCTGCTGGACGGCGTTTCGCACGCCGGACCGGCCCTTTCCGGCCATCGCCGCGGCGGCCGACGCATGACGATGATCTACACGGCGCTGGGCGCCCTCGCCCTCTCGGCCATTCCGATCATGCTCCTGTGCATGGGCGATCCGAAGCGTCGGCGGACCATCGGTATCAAGGGCGACGGGATGGCCACAAGGCAGCGGCGTTTGCTCGCGGCGGCCGCCTGCATTCCTGGCGTCGCCTGCATATGGGTCGGCGATGCACCGGCCTTTCTGATGTGGCTTGGCGGATGCGCATTGCTGGGCTGGGCATTGGCGGCCTGTTTTCGGGGCCGTGGCGAGCCCGGATAGGATCATCCGGCGGGAAACCGATGCCCGCCTTTCGAGCCAAGGCCCTAGAGCGGGCTGCGCGAAACATGAACCACGCAGCCGACTCTAGATGTTTGTGATCGCATCGTTTTTACGGAAAATCGGTTCCCACTTTTCCGCACGATGCTCTAATGCGTCCAGTCGAACGTCAGCGTTTCGAAATGCCAGCGCAGCTGCGCGGGGGACGCACCGTCGACATCGTTGACGCGCCGCAGCACCGCCTTGCCCTCGATCCGCACCGGGCGACTATCCTTGTCCTTGCCCGTGATGGTGACGGGCGCGGTGTAATAGCTCGAGCCGGCGGCGCCCTCCATCGTGCCATCGGGAACGGCGACCATGGTTTCGCTCAGATCCGCGAAATTGGCGGCGAACGCCGTTCTGCTCCACTTTCGCTTGTCGGTCGGGCCGAGCATCGCCCAGGCCCGCTCATAATCGCTCCGCTCGATCGCGTGCGCGAAGGCAAGCAGGATGTTGCGCGCACCCTTGACGCCGGCTTCGGCCTCCGGGGTGAGTCTTGGCGGCCCGGCGTCCGCACCCGACGCTCCCGTAACGGCCGGGTCCTCGCGCGACGCCGCCGTTTCCAGGCCGGCATTCGTTTCGGTGACGGGCGGCGCGACGGGTTCTTCCGGGCTTCGGCTTCGCTCGCACGCCAGCAGCAGCAGCGATACGGGCGCGAGCGCCGTGCAGATCTTCATCCTGTCCATGCGCTTCAGAACCACAAAGGCCATCCGGTCGTTCCATCGGCGCGGGCACCCCTGCCCCACCCCGACATATGCCGAACCCTGTCCGCCTTTCGCAGATAGCGGCTTGAGGTCGGCGCGCCTGCTCGCATAGACCAATGCTATCGCAGGGAGGGGCCGGAAATGACGACAAGACGGGATTTCGTGAAAATGTCGGGAGGCGCGGGCATCGGCCTGGCGCTGGCCGCAGGCGCCGCGCGTGCGGCAGCGCCTGCCGGCAAGGCGCGTGCGCCGATGCGTATCCTGATCCTGGGCGGCACCGGTTTCATCGGGCCCTATCAGGTTCGCTACGCCGTCGAGCGCGGCCACAATGTCACCGTCTTCAATCGCGGCAAGCGGCAGGCCGATCTGCCCGCGGGGGTGACGCATCTTCAGGGCGACCGCAACGGGCAGCTCGACGCGCTGAAAACCGGATCCTGGGATTGCGTGATCGACAATTCGGCCACGAACCCGGATTGGGTGCGCATGTCGGCCGGGCTGTTGCGGGGCCGCGCCGGCATCTACCAATATGTCTCGTCCGCCAGCGTCTATTATCCGTTCCTGACGACGAATATCGACGAGAACGTCAAGCCGCGCCTGGAAGCGATCCCGCAGGATCCGGGCAGCACCTTCGGGGTCAGCAAGGCGCTTTCGGAGATCGAGGCCCAGAAGGCCTTCCCCGGCAAGGCGATGATCGTGCGGCCGCATTATATCGTGGGGCCTGGCGACACCACCGATCGCTTTCCCTATTGGCCGCAGCGCGTGGCGCGCGGGGGAGAGGTGCTGGCGCCGGGCCGGCAGTCGGACCGCGTCGAACTGGTCGACGTCCGCGACCTTTCCGAATGGATGGTGCGGATGATGGAGGACCGGACGACGGGCATCTTCAATGTCGCCGGCCCGCGATCGTCGCTGTCGATGGGCGAGTTGCTCGGCGGCGTGCGCGCGGCGGTGAGCACGGACAATCCGCTGCAATTCACCTGGGTCGACGATTACGACTTCCTGGACAAGCACGAGGTGACGAGCGCCGTGCCCTGGGCGCTGCCGCGCGGCAATGCGCTAGGCTTCTCCACCGTCAATTTCGACAAGGCGCTGGCGCACGGCCTCACCCATCGCCCGCTGGCCGAAACGATCCGCGACACGCTGGCCTGGTGGAACTCGGACGCCGTCTCCGCCGAGCGGCGCACAAAGGCGAGCTTCGCCATCACGCCCGAAAAGGAAGCGGCGGTGCTCACTGCCTGGAAGGCACGGGCCGGCGCTTGAGGAAATGGCCGGCAATTCAACCGCCGGCGAAAGATTCCGATTGTGACAACCGCCGCCGGGACCATGTCCCGGCGGCGGCGATCCGCAGGTTTCAGAGACGATCCGGTTCAGATTGAACCAGGTCGTCTCTGAATATCCTTTGTTGACCGTGGTTCCCGAGCCGGCAGATGTTGCCACCTGCCTCGGAACCACTTTAGAAGTTGAAGCGCACGCCGGCCGTGAACTGGCGACCGATCACGTCGAACAGTTGCCGGGGGGCTGCATATTCGTCGTAGCCGGTGATCGGCGGCATCTTGTTGAACGCGTTCAGGACCGAACCGAACAACGCCACCCGGCCATCTTCGCCCGGACGGAACAGCGTCACTTCCGCGCCGAGGTCGAGATAGAAGCGGCCCTTCACCCGGATCGGATCGCTGATCGGCACCAGCGGCTTGTCCGAATCGATGTCGCGGGTCACGCGGCCGCCGCTGACATAGCGGCCGGTGGCACTCACCCGGAACGCGTCGTTGCTGAAGTCCAGGATCGTCGAGGTGCGGATCCGCGAGGTGCCGCTGGGACCGTCGATCGCCACCTGCGCCGTGGTGCCGGCAAGTTCGGTGATCTCGCCCTGCGACCCGATCAGATCGAGTTGGTCGACATAGGTCGCCAGCTGGCGGATGCCGAGCGTCCCGTTGGCAAACGGGAAGCTGTAGGCCGCCTCGAAGTCGACACCCTGCGTCTTGATGCCCTGGATGTTGGCGGGCGCGAGCAGGATGTTGGTGATCCGGCCCGGCGACAGTCCGTTGGTGCTGGATTCGCGCGAGATCAGCGAACAGAGCGCATTGTTGCCGTTGAAGCACTGGTCGAGGATCGCGCCGGTGCCCAGCGTCGAGATCGCGCCGTTGATCTTGATGTTATAATAATCGAGCGAGATCCGCATCCGCGGTGCCGGCGACAGGACGAGGCCGGCGGTGAACGTGTCGGCCTTTTCCGGCTTCAGGCCGGGATTGCCGCCCGAGGTGGTTGTCGCGGTGTAATTGTCCGGACCGACCACGCCGTTGAGGTTGGGGACCTGACGGGCGCGATCGCTGACCGTGAAGACCAGTGTCTGGCCCTTGGCGAACAGCTCCTGCAGGTTGGGCGCGCGGATGTCGCGCGACCGGGTCGCACGGAACCGGACGACGTCGTTCACCTCGTAGTTCACGCCGATCTTCCAGGTCTCGACCTGGCCGGAGGTCTTGTAGTCGGTGATACGGCCGGCGAGGTCGAGTTCAAGGCGCTTGCCGAAGCTCTGGTCAGCGAACACGGGCACCAGCATTTCGCCGAACGCTTCCTTCACGGTTTCCTCACCCTTGAACGGCAGCGTGTTGCCGACGCGCAGATAGGTGCCGCCGGTGGGCGTACGCGATGCCGACAGCGGATCCGAGCGGACGTCGGTCGTGAACTTGCGCCAGTGGACGCCGCCCGCGACGGCGAGCGGCCCGGCGGGAAGCTGGAGAAGTTCGCCGCGAACGATCAGGTCCGCGCTTTGCTGGACCTGATTCCAGTCACGCAACGACGGGGCGAGGATCTTGGCGATCGCCGCCGCCTGTTCGCCGGGCGCGATCGGACCGAACAGGTTCAGCGGAATACAGCCATTGTTCGGATTGGTCAGCGTCGAACGGCAGATCGGGTCGACGACACCAGGGGTGTTCGGATTGTCGATCGCGTCCACCGCATCGCGCCAGGCCTGCGTGATCCGCGTGCCGGCGAAGACCGTCTTGTTGCGGCTCTTTCCGTAGGCATAGGACAGATCGTAGCTCCACGAGCCGGCGATGTCGCCGCGCAGTCCGGCGATCGCCTGCCAGCTCCAGGCCTTCTGGTCGAAATAGCCGCGGCCATAGTCGTTGAGGGTACGACCCATGGTGAAGCTGGTGACGCCCGGATTGGCATTCAGGATTGAGCGAACCGACGCCGGAATGAAGACGTTGTCTCGCTGGATCGTGATCTGATCGTTGCCGATGATGCTGTCGCCGCGCAGCTTGGACTGGCCATAGCTGAAGCTGCCATAGGCGGTGGCGTGCGGGGAGAATTCGAACTCGGTCGCACCGAACGCCGCCCAGCGCTTATAGGGCTGTTCGAGCACGAGATCACCCGTGGCCGCAACGCCGGTGCCGCCATTCTGGGTGCCGCCTGCCTGAAGCGTGCCATAGTCGAAGCGGCGCGTCTGGCCGCCGGCCAGGAATTCCGTACCGATCAGACCAGCGGGATTGCCGCCCGCCACGCTGTTGATCACGCCGCCATAGGCCGACTCGGAAAGGCGTGCGTCATCGACCAGGATATAGGCAGGCTCGTTGTTGGTGAGCGTATAGGCCGGGTTGTTGATGACGCTGTGATTGGACCAGGGGCGACGCGAAACACGCTTGATGCCCTTGTTCTCGGCGATTTCAGCGCCAAGCAGCAGGTGGCCGCGGCCATCGCCGAACTTCGTGCCGTATGCGATCGAACCGAGATAGTTCTTGTGATCTCCAAAGTCGCTCAGACCGTATTGCGCGCTGCCGCGAACGCCATCGAGCTTGTGGTCGAGCCGGAAGTTGACGACGCCGGCGACGGCGTCCGAACCATAGGCTGCGGATGCACCGCCGGTCACGACTTCGACAGAGCCGATCACCGCCTGCGGGATGATGTTGACATTGACGACGCCTTCGGGGCTCGACGGCACATAACGCTTCCCGTCGATCAGGGTCAGCGTGCGCAGATAGCCGAGGCCGCGCAGATCGAGATAGTTCGCGCCCGCCAGCTTGGACAGGTTGGTGGTCGCCGCAGGCGTGATGCTCGGCTTCAGCGCGGGCATCTGGTTGAGCGCGTCGGCGATATTGGGCGCCGCGACGCGCTCGAAATCGGCAACGCTGACGACGGTCACCGGCGTCGGCGTATCGAATCCGCTGCGGGCGATCTGCGAACCCGTGACGATGATGTCTTCGGCCGAAGCGTCCGCCGAGTCACTCGCGGCGGCTGCGTCCTGGGCCAGCGCCGGCGAGCCCATGAAAGCCAGCGAGAGCGCGGCCGTGCCAAGGAGAGCGCGCATCATGTCCCGATGGCGCACCGAATTCGTCACGTTTCTCATTGAAATCCCCTCTTATTTCGGCATTGGGCGATCCGCTGCGCCTCAACCGCGCCTATTTCTCCATTTTGCAATAATTCGCAAGTGAATTTTCCGTCATAGAGAGAATTTTCTGATTAAGAAAATCGCAAGCTACGGCTGTCGACCGTGATAACAGGCTTCCGATGTCCGGCACCTCGCTGGCGGATCGGACAGGCGGCCTGCGTAAGCGATTGTGTTTGTGCCGTTTCTACGGAAAACCAATTCCTGCGCCCACCGTCGTAAAGACAGGCCATTTCCGCGCGAGGGGCGGGACAGGGCAGGTCCGACGCGAAAAGTGCACTAGATGCGCCGGTTCACCGGAATCGATATGCGCGCGATGCGCCGCGCTTCAGCCTTCGGTTCCGTCGGCGTCGCCACCACCAGGAACGCCCGCGCATGCCGCCCGCCCTATGCACGTCGTTCCGGCGACAGAGGTGTCACGATCCGTGGCGGAGGGCAATGTCGCTCTTTCGACCAGCCACCGTCCTCACCCGAATGGCGTCGCGAACTCGATCCGGATCCCACCGGGAATGAAGATCAAGAAATGCCGCGTCGCTGAACCCGGCCGGATCGGGCCGGGCGCTGCATCCACCACCACACCCGGATGCGCGCGCGCCTTGGTCCACACGGCCTCCAGCGCCTCGTCATCCGCTACCGCGAGCGACAGATGGTGAAGCCCGATATTGGCGCGCCGATCGAACGCGCGGGCGGTCAGCGGATCGGCGGCGCGCCACAGGGTGAGCAGGATCCTGCCGTCGGATACGAAGATCGAGGGGTAATCGGGTACCCCGCCGACCTCGTCGAAACCGAGCAGGCCGCAGAAAAAGGCGCGCGCCTGATCGAGATCAGGAACGGTGAGGCCGATATGATGAACACCGCGCGTGAGCTTTTCGGTCAAGGCCGATCTCCTTCCAGTTTTGCGATATGCGCGCGCAGCCGCGCCAGTTCGGCGAACAGCGGCTGGGTGGCGTGGCGGACCTCCGCCTCGGTGAAGCGCGGCGTGATATGCTGCGGGCAATTCCAGTCGAACCCGATCACGTCGATCAGGAAAGCGCGTTCAGGCTCGGCGGCATGATCCGGCGCCATCAGCGCCGCGATATCGGCGGGATCGTCGCTGCCATGGGCATGGCCGATCAGCTTCAGCCGGCGCCGATTGGGATAATCCATCAGGAACAGCGACACCCGGTCGTCGGCGGCCAGATTGGCGGCGGACAGATATTGGCGGTTGCCCCGATAGTCCGCGAAGCCGATGCGATTGCCCGCGATGTGCCGCAGGAACCCGGCCGGGCCGCCGCGATGCTGAACATAGGGCCAGCCATCCTCGCTGACGCTCGCCATATAGAAGCTGTCGCGCGAGCCGATGAAATCGAGCTCTCGGTCGGTGAGCACGTCCATCTCGCCCGCGCCCGCCTCCATCCGCGCATAGGATGTGCGCGATCCCGCCGCCTGTTGCAATGCGCGGGCGCCGTCGCCGAACATGGTGTGGAGATAGGTCTGTGCCATGTCGACGATCATATCGCGTTGCCACACACGCGATAATCATGGAATATTCGTGTTCACTATTTCACCTGGAGAAATAATGGACCGGTTCGAAGCCCTCTCGGCATTTGTCGCGGTGGCCGATCTGCGCGGCTTCGCGGCCGCCGCGCGCGCGCTAGGCACCTCACCGCCCGCCATCACCCGGGCGGTCGCCGCGCTTGAACGCCATCTGGGCGTGACGCTGTTCCACCGATCGACGCGCGCCGTATCGTTGACTGACGAGGGCGCGGCGCTGCTCGATCGCGCGCGCCGGATCCTGGCCGATCTGCGCGAAACCGAACAGGTGGTGACGGGCGGGCGTTCGGTGCCACGTGGGCAGTTGTACGTGACAGCGCCGGTGATGTTCGGACGGCTGCATGTGCTGCCGGTGATCGAAGCGCTGCTTGCCCGCCATGATGGGTTGAGCGCGCGGATGATGCTGCTCGATCGCAATGTTCGCATCGTCGAGGAAGGAATCGACGTCGCGGTGCGGATCGGCGCGCTCGCCGACAGCGCGTTGCGCATGATTCCGATCGGATCGGTGCGGCAGACGATCGTCGCCAGCCCCACCTATCTTGCAGAACATGGCGTGCCCGCCGCCCCGGCCGATCTGGCGCGCCATCGCTGCATCACCGGCAGCGGCGTGCGCGTGGGCGCCGCCTGGCCGTTCGGGATGAAGGGGGAGACCGTGGTGGAGGTGGTCCCGCGCCTGACCGTCAACACGATCGACGCGACGATCGCGGCGGCGGAGGCGGGCCTGGGGCTGTCGAATGTGCTGAGCTATCAATCGCGCGACGCGATCACCGCCGGGCGGCTGGTGCCGGTGCTGACCGACCACGCCCCACCACCCATGCCCGTCAGCCTTCTCTACGATTCCGGTCGCGCGGCAATGCCGGCGGTGCGCGCGTTCATCGAGGGAATGCGCGAGCGCGCACGTCAAAAGGCCTGGGAATAATCCCTGAAGGCACCCTCGTGCCCCTTCAATTGCCCACTGATACCAACCCCTGAAGATTGTCCATCGGCAGCAGACCGCTGGTGACCTGCTGGCGGCGCGCGATGTTGAAGGCGACCAGCGTGTCGATCTCATAGACGTCGATCCTGCCTTTCAGGCCGACAAGCTGGTACAGCCAGCGCCCATTGGCGCTGATCGCGAGATCGACATAGCCGTCGGCATTGGCGAGCGGACTGGCAGAGGCCGGATCGGCGGCGATTCCGCGCGCAACGATCTCGCCGCGCGCGATCGTGCCGTCGTCATGCAGCCCATAGCCCGATATCGTCGCACCCGCCGAAGCCGCGACCCAGAAGGTCGAATAGATCGGCGAATAGACGAGGAAGCCTGCCTGGGTCGGCCCCGAACTGACCGACGGCCCCAGCGGATAATCCTGCGAACGGGGCAGGAAACTCCCATCGGCGGCAATTTCCCAGGTCGAGACCGAAGCGGTCTGCAGCGCGCCGAAAGTGGCGGAGGGAACGCCGGTCGACGACACCGTCCGCGCCTCCGCCGCGATCACGAACTGGCGGCCGCCCACCCGCCAGGTCTCGATTCCGATCGCATTGGGCAGGTGCCGTCCCGCCGCATTGCCCAACAGCGTCGACATGCCGGTGCCCGCAGGCGTCGCGACAAGCGTGCCGTCGGCCTGGATGCGGAAGCTCGATATCTCGGCGGCCGTCGGCTGCGGGATCTGGGGCGACGCGGCGTTTAGCGAGGATGCGATCAGCCATGCGCCATCGGGCGTCACCTCCAGATCCGCCGGACGCGCGCGCAGGCTGAGCGAGAAGCCGGCGATGCGCGTCAACTGGCCGGTCGCGGGGTCCAGGCGCATCGCGGTGATGTTGCCGCTCTGGTTCGGCGGCGCGGTGAAGCTGCCGTCCTCATCGGCATTGGCGACATAGACGACGCCGTTCGCATAGGCGAGGCTGACCGGCGCGGTGCCGCCGCTCGCTTCCACGTCCAGCCGCGACAGGCTGTAGTCATTGTTGATGCGGAAGCTGGTGACGTCATTGGTGCCGGCATTGACCACGATCAGGAAGCGATCGTCGACCGCGATGATCGAATCCTCCGCGATCAGCGAATTCAGCCGTGGCGGTGTGGAGGAAAGGCTCGCCCGGCCGATCCCGCCCGTCTCATAGGCGCCGAGCGGATCGAGCGTTCCGTCCGCCCGGCGGCCGAAACCCACCACCCAATTGCCCCCGGGGCCATTATTGTTCGTGCCCGCATAGACCGCGCCGACATGGGTGACGGGCGGTGGCGGCGGCGGTGGTGGTGGTGGTGGTGGTGGTGGTGGTGGTGGTGGTGGTGGCGTTGGCGTCCCCGGCGAAACGATGGTGCCGCCGCCCGCCGGCGTGCCGTCGCCGCCGCAAGCAGCCAGCAGCAGCGTGATCGCCAGCGCCGCCGCCGGCATGGTCGGGATCGTATCGCGTTGCATGGACACCCCCTGATTTTGCCCCGTCTTGTCAGCGCCGCGCGTGTCAGGCCATGATGGAGAACCGATGATTCCATGATGGACGGAAGGGTTGGGCACGGGTGACGGGGCCGCTCAATCTGAACAGGCTGATGCCGCTGGCAGATTTCTCGCTCGGCGGCGCGACGATCAGTCCGTCGACGCGCCATATCAGCGGGCCGGCGGGCCGGATCGCGGTCGAACCCCGGATGATGCAGGTGCTGATCGCGATGGCGGAGGTTCCCGGCGGCCTGGTCACGCGCGAAAGCCTGCTGCAGCGGTGCTGGGGCGGCGCCGTCGTCGGCGACGACAGCCTCAACCGCGCCGTCGCCGGGCTGCGCCGCGCGCTGGGCGAGGCAGTGGGCGAAGCCGTGCGGATCGAAACCATCTCTGGGGCGGGTTACAAGCTGACCGTCGCGGAGGTCGCCCGTGATACCGCCGACGATGCCGGCGATCGCGCAATCGAGGGCGGCTGGCAATCGTGGAAGCTCGGTCTTCCAATCGTCGATGACGACGCGATCGCGCAGTTGCGCGCGGCAGCGGCGGCCCAGCCCGGTCGTGCCGATGTGCACGGCATGCTCGCCCTGGTGCTGCGCAATGCCGCCGAATATGCCGATCTCGCCCAATGCCCGGCGCTGGTGCGCGAATGCGAACTTGCCGCGGCACAGGCATTGGCCCGCGACCCGCGCCAGATCCACGCTCGCGCGGCGCTGATCGGCCTGCCGCCGCTTTATGGCGACTGGACGGCGCGGCGCGCCGGGCTGCGCGCCGCGCTCGCCGAAAATCCCGATAATTTCGCGGCGGAGCACGATCTTTGCATGCTCGAAATGGCGACGGGGCGCCCGTCCGTCGCGGCGGCGCTCAGCAGCCGGCTGATGACGATCGATCCGCTCACCGCGACGCTGCATTACAAGCAGATCTACCAGCTCTGGTCCGTCGGCGATCTGGCGGGCATGGACCGGATCGGCGATCGCGGCATGCAGCTATGGCCGCGCCATCCCGCGATCTGGCTGGCGCGCCTGTGGAGCCTGGCCTTCACCGGGCGTGTGCGCCAGGCGATGCAGCAACTGCGCGAAAGCGAAGCCCGGCCCGATCTGCCGCAGCCCTCGATCGAAACCTTCGCACTCACGCTCGATGCGCTGGCCAATCCCGAAGACCGCGCGCGGCAGCTCCGCGCGGTCGAACGCAATCTGCGTGCCGCCGAACTCGGCCCCGCGCAAAGCGTCGCCGCGACGATTCATCTTTCCGGCCTTGGCGAGGCCGACGCCGCGCTCAGCGTGGCCGAGGGCTATTTCGTCCGGCGCGGCACGATCAGCGTCGGCGTCTACAAGACCGTGTCCGATCCGTCGGTGACGGACCAGCATCGCCGCGTTACGCAAATGCTGTTCCTGCCCGTCTGCGCGCCCTTGCGCGCGCATCCGCATTTCCTCCGCCTGTGCGCCGATATGGGGCTCGCCGCCTATTGGGAAAGCGCGGGCATCGCGCCCGATTTCCTCGACCGATAAGGTCTGCCGCGCCGGCGCGATTCACAATTCGCGCGGCAGCTTGTAGGACGCCTGCATGGGCGAGCGCATGTTCACGATGGTTTGCGAATATCGCGGCGGCACCTATGTTTCGCAGGTGCGGGCGATCGATCCGCCGGGGGCGATCACGGCCTGGGCAGCGCTTCTCCGCAAGGAGCGCCGCGTGCCGCGTTCGTCAGCCTATCTGGCGCGCGCGGTTTCAGCCAATATCGCGCGGGGTGATCGCCCCGTCGCCATGGATGGGCTCTCAGGCGTCTGGTGCTTCACGGCACTGTGCGGCGGCGACCTGATGATCCTGGACATTGTGGACTCGGTGCCCGCGCCCGAGTGACGGGCCAGCGAGAGGAAATCATGCTCCGCCAGGCCGGATCACCGTTCATCCTTCGGTGCGGCGGCGGCGGCGGCCGCCTTTTCCAGCTCTTCCAGCAGCTTCGCCGATTCCGGATCGTTCCCGGCAGGCCGATAGACCACGCCACCGTCCCAGTTCCAGCGCCCGATCCCTTCCCCGCACAGGCCATTTTCCGCGCAGCCGAGCACATGGTCGATCTGGCTGCGAATACTGCGCACCATCGCGCAGTTGGCGCGGGAATCAACCTCCAATATTGTTGCAGGCTGCGGCTCCATCACCCTGATACGGGACAAATAATCGTCAAGCGTCTCACGCGAGATCACCGCGCGATTCCAGAGTAGCGAACCGTCGGCCCGGATACGCAAGCGGTTACGATCGAGCAGATGCCAGCCGGTGCCAGGCCTTTGCCATCCCGGCAACGGCGTGGAGCACGACGTCGCATAGCCCTCTTTCGTCGCGCCGCCGCCGAGCAGCAACAGGCAGGCGGTGGGCAGAAGGAAGCGGAACACCATCGCATGACGATCGCGCGAACCGGATCAGGATGCAATGGCAACCGCCCGATATGGATCAGTCGGCGCGATCCAGCCTGACGTCCTTCGCCTCGAACATGTCCTCGTCGAAGCTCACGACCAGCATGTGCGATGCGGGCTGATCGATTATGAAGAAACCATCGGGATAGACCGTGCGCAGAAATGCCGCCGATCGCACCAGCGCGGCGCTGCGCACCAACAGGCCCGGCTCCGAATCCATCGCCCAGCCGATCACCACGGCCATGTCGGCGGGCCGTGCGAACGCCGCGATTATGTTCGCGAGCGTGCCCGCAACGGCTCGCCGTTCCCCGCCACGCCGGCGTAGCTCCGCCACCAGCGCCTCATGCCGTTCGTGCGACAATGGCGAAACCGCGACACCCGCCTCCGCCCACCGAGCGACAAGGCCGGGCAACAGCTTTTGCCTGGATTGCCGATCAAGCAGCAATAATATCCGGGCCTGGTTCGCTGTGGTCATCGCCCGAGTCTATCGCAAAGCGCACCCTGGCAACCAGCCGTTAGTGCGGGTCCAGACTGGATATGACGCGGGCACGCGGCAAGGGGCCCGCCGCCAGCCGCTGAACCGGGCGGCGGCGAAGCGCCCCGCCCGGCCCCGGCTTATTTGAGCTGGGTGGTGACCGGCAGCTCGCTCTTCATCGCCGCCGCCGCCTTTTCGGCGCCTTCCATCGCGCGCAGCACATTGCCGCCAGCCAGCTTGGCGACATCGGCGTCCTTCCAGCCACGGCGCAGCATTTCGGCCATCAACGCGGGATAGGTGCTGGCATCGCTCAACCCTTCGGGCAGTTCGTTGCCAGTGCCGTCGAAATCGGAACCCAGGCCGACATTGTCGACGCCCGCCACCTTCGCGATATGATCGATATGGTCCGCGACGTCGCTCAGGCTCACCTTGGGCCGCGGGTTCTGGCGCTCCCACTCCTCCATCGCGGCCTTCGCCTTTTCCGGCTGGCCGATCAGCAGGCCGCCAAAGGGCGGCATGTTGAGCCGGGCGCGCTGGGCGCCACGTTCCGCATCCCAGCGACGGAACGCCTCGGTGACATAGGATGGCGCGTAATTCACCATCACCACGCCGCCATTCTTGGCGACCAGCCGCAACGTCTCGTCGGACACGTTGCGCGGATGATCCGAGATCGCGCGCGCGCCGGAATGCGAGTAGATGACGGGCGCCTTCGAAATGCGCAGCGCGTCCTGCATCGTCTCTTCGCTGACATGGCTCAAATCGACCAGCATGCCCAGACGATTGAGTTCGTGCACCACGGCTTCGCCGAACGGCGTGAGCCCGCCATGCTTTGGATTGTCGGTGGCGGAATCGGCCCATTCGATCGTGCGCGAATGGGTGAGCGTCAGGTAGCCGGCGCCCAGTTCCGCATAGGTGCGCAGGATCGACAGGTCGCCGTTGATCTGGCCGCCGCCCTCGACGCCGATCATCGAAGCGATCCGCCCCGATGCGTGGATGCGGCGAACGTCGGCGGCGGTGCGCGCCAGCGCGAAATCATTGGGGTAACGCGCGACGATATTCTTGACGAGGTCGATCTGCTGGAGCGTTTCCATCACCTGCTCCAGCCCGGGCAGGTTCGCCGAGACATAGACCGACCAGAACTGACCGCCCACCATGCCCTTGCGCAGCAGCGCGATGTCGGTGTTGTACGGAACCGGCTTCTTGTCCCAGCCCTCGCGCAGGTCGAGCGTCCAGCGCGCATCACCCTCGCGCTCACGCATCGTTTCCGGCCAGTCGTTATGGCCGTCGATCAACGGCGTCTTTTTCAGGATCGCCGCGACGCGCGCGCTGTAATCGGTGGAGGGTGCGCCATTGCCGAGAAGCAGCAGCGCAAGCGGTGCGAGGAGCCAAGCCTTTTTCATGGCGCCCTCCATAAGACGCGATGTTACACTGTTGCAATCACCCGCGCGGCCTCGACGAAAATAAGCTGTGCGAGGGCAAGACCGGAAGAGTCTCACCCCCATCATTTCTCCTGCTCGCGCCGCCCCCGGCCTATTCCTTCATATCGATCCTGTAGCTGCATCCCGCCAGCACCTTGCCCGGATGCGTGGTGACGGTGGAGACGTTGAGCGAGATGCGCGTGGTGCCCTGGAACGCCTCCGATCCGCCGTCGAACGCCGCTTCCGTCACCACGCGCTCGCCCATGAACTTGCCGGGCGCGTCGATCACCGGGGGCACATCCAGTTCCTTCGCCAGCGCCTGCGGCGTCACGCCGGACAGCACCGCCATCAGCCCCGAACTGCTGAACGCCACCCGATCGGTCGTGCGGCCGAATATCTCGATCGGCGCGGCCAGCCGATATTCGGAGAGGAAGGGATTGTCGCGCTTGACCGGCGTCATGCCGTAATGCCGCCGCGCCTCCGCATTGTCGTAGAACCAGAGCGCGAAGCCGTTCCATGTCGGCACGTCGGGCAATTCGCAGGCGATGATCTCCGCCAGCGTGTGGCGCGCCGGATCGACGGCCTCCTCCTCGTCCTGCGCGGCGGCAGGCGCCGCCGCGAACAGCGCCAGCGGCAGGATGGAAAGGAGGGGGCGGAATTTCATGACGGTGACGATCCTTGCGGCGATGCCCGGCCCAGCGCGCGGCGCGCGACCGGACCGAAGCGCATTCAGGCGAGCGTGACGAAGATTTCGGCCTCCAGCACCCATTCCCCCCGGCTTTCGCGCCATTTGGCGCTATAGGCGCCGGACGCCAGCATCCGTCCATCGGCGGCGGATACGCTCTGCCAATGGCCATGCTCCATCGCGATGGGCTCGACCGGGGACATCAGGATGGTCTCGGGCGTGCGCGTGTAGATCGCCCGCGCAGGAGCGGCGAATTCGCGCTTCCACGCCTGCAACTGCGCCTTGCGGCCGGACAGGATGGCGCTGTCGGTGCCGGTGACGAGCACCGCATCCTGCGCCAGGATCGGCCCGATCGCGGCCAGGTCGCCATCCGCCAGCGCGCGATTGAACGCGGCGCGGCGCATGCGGATGGCGAGATCGGCGGGAGAGGTCATGCGGAACTTTCGGCGATTGGAGAGATTTCCAGTCAGATGACATCATCTGACGACGCGGAAATAGCGATAAAACAAGAAGCTGGAGGGTTGATCTGATCAACCCTCCAAGCCTGGAGAGCCCCCCCTTAACGCCGTCGCCGACAAAATCGAAGCGTCATTGCCGGGGCACGGCGATCCGATGCCGGCACAATGTCTCGCGGTCAGCCGCCGCTTCAGCCATCAGGCAAGATGATCAGCCAACCAGGCACCGCCCCGCCCGTCAGGTCCAAGTTGCGACGACCGGCCATGATCCGGCCGCGCGCGTTCCTGTATGATGGCGCACCGCTTCGATATCGGAGCCGTTGTCGATTTGAGGATCATGCCGTGTCTCGGCCATCGATGAACATTGGGGCCGCCGCCCCTCCCCTCGCCCCGGAGCTTGCCGTGCGGGGCTTCGTCCGTCCGGCGCCCGGCACGATCGATTGGCTGCCCGCGCCCGGCCCGGATCCGGACTGGACGGACTTTGCGGGCTCATGGGATCGGCTCGGCCTCGATCGCTACATGGCCGATGGCGGCCGCTATCGCCGGCGTCGCCACGCCGCCCTGGCGATCGCGCCCGACGCGATCGTGCGCAAGCCGCACCAGCCCCATTTCCAGAGCCGCGACTATAACCGGCTCAATGGAGACATTCAGCGCTGGTTCGAACCGATGGACGACGCCATCGTCGACAGCCCGATGATGCGGCGGCTGCTGCGCGGCGCGACGACCGCCTTCGAAGCCGCCGAAGCCAAGGCCGGGGCTGTGCACTGGCATGTCGAACTGCACCAGTTCCGGATCGAGGCCACGGCGCAGGAACCCGGCCGCCCCACGCCGGAGGGCATGCACCGCGACGGCGTCGATTGGGTGCTGGTGATGCTGATCGACCGGCTGAACGCCGCAGAGGGCGTGACCGAGATCCAGATCGACGGCCGGCCGGAGATCGACCGCTTCACCCTGGCGGCGCCGGGCGACGCCGTGCTACTCGACGATCACCGGGTGATGCACGGCGTGACGCCGATCCGCCCGATCGACGCGGCGACGCCGGCCTGTCGCGACGTCTTCGTCGCGACATGGCGGGCGGAAGGCGCTGAATTTCGGTGACATTGCGCAATGTTGATGGTCGGCTCTCGTCCGATCTTTTTTTGCATTGGACGACAACAACGGACATGATCAGCACCACGGCCTGAATGACCGGAGCTGGGCCGGGTGCCGAATGGCAGCTTTCAGACCGAGCTGAGCAGAAGCGGACGTTCGAACCGCCGACCCGCTCGGTGTAAACGAGTTGCTCCGGCTATCGCGTAGATTGGAGTCGCGCCGTCGCTGTGGCCTCCTCGCCTGATCAACGCCACCGCTGGCCCGCAGGTTGCGCCAGCAATCATGGCTCGTGATGACATCGACCAATAGCCCAAACAGGACAAGCTTGTCCCAATTGGAAAAATGCTTGACTTGGGAGATTACGACAACCTAGCCTATTTGCAGAAAAAGACGGAGCGAATTGCAACTGGGTTCGCACGGGGAAGCCGGGATTTCGGCAAAAAGGGAGGGCTATGATGATCCGTCGTTACGTTTGCTTGCTCGGCATGCCGGCGCTTATCGTCTTTCCCGGATCCGTGGCGATCGCACAGAGCGCGCCGAGCGCCCAAAGCGCCCAAAGCGCCCAAAGCGCCCAAAACGGACGCTTCGATCTTGCGAAGACGCAAGCGGTTCTGACCACCCTCATCAAGCGATCGCTCGCCGAAAATGGCATTCCGTCGATGTCGATCGCGTTGGTTCGCGACGGCAAGATCGTTTGGGCGGCGGCGTTCGGCTACGCCAATATGGCCACCCGCACGCCCGCCACCACCGATACGATCTACAGCACCGGCTCATCGTTCAAGTCGGTCACCGCGACCGCCGTCATGCAGCTCGCCGAGCAAGGCAAGCTCAAGCTGGACAGCCCGATCAACAATTACCTGGGCGACGACACGGTGCAGGACCGGCTGCAGAGCGAGAAGCCGGTGACGTTCACCAACCTGCTGTCCATGTGGTCCGGGCTAATCGGCGGCGCGAATACCGAGCCCATCTGGGGCCGGAAATTGCCGAAGACCATGGAGGAATTCACCGGCAAGCTCTACTCGATCCGGGCAGCCGAAACGAAGTGGGAATACAACAATTTCGGCTATGGGACGGCGGGTCTTCTGGTGCAGAAGATCTCGGGGGTCGAGTACGAGAAATACGTGGTCGACAACATCCTGAAGCCGATCGGCGTGACGACGCCTCATCCGGTCTACCCCTCGCCCGACATGGTCGAGCGGATGGCGCTGCCGTATTTGGCGGGTGGCTCGCTTGGTCAGCCCGTGCCGGCGGCACAGGTGCATTTCGACGTGTATCCGGCCGGCGACATATATCTGCGCCCTGCCGACATGGCGCGCTATCTCATCGCGCAACTCAATGGCGGCGTCGTCGATGGTCAGCGGATCCTGTCGGAAGAGTCGGTGCGCGAGATGCACAAGCCGCGCTTTGGCGGCGACTATGGCTTCGGGTTCTGGAGCGTGCGTGATCCGGTCTCCGGCCACACCATGATCCATCATGGCGGGGCCATCCCGGGCCAGCGAGCATTCCTGGTCGGCGATCTCGATGCCAAGGTCGGCCTCTATTACATGACCAATTCCGATTCCCTGCCCGATGAGGCTCCGCCCGCCTGGTCGGATGTGACGGATGCAGCCCTCAAGCTGCTGCGCGGAGAGGATTATACCATCCCGGCGGAACGCAAGGGCATCGCCGTGAACGAAAAGCTGCTCGACAGCTATGTCGGCACCTACGACATGGAGCACGGGAGCTTCGTCATCAGCCGCGAAGGTCGCGCCCTCGTCATTCAGCAAAAGGGCAATCCGGGAAAAAATGAACTGCTCGCGGCAACCCCGGAGCGCTTCTTCCTGCGGGGCAGCAGACGCACGGTTACCTTCGAAGGCGATGGCGGCAAGATCGACCGGCTCGTCATGGAGATCGGCAGCAGACGCATGACAGCGACCCGCGCCAAGTAGCTTGGAGCGTTCTGCCCTGCATAATGGAGAGCTTCCAGGATTGGCGGCGGCGGTTCAGCATTACGGTGACAGTGCACTTGATCCATTCAAGCGTAGGGAGCCACAACCTCCTTCGATTGAGTACACTGATGTCCGCCTTGCAGCGCGCCGTATCTCGCGTCGAGAGAGGGCGAATTGCCTCAAGTCTGCAGAGATCGCCATCGGAGTCTTTCCCTCGCCGGACTATTCTGATTCAGGCGTCGAGCATGAGCAGATACGATTTGACCGACTTCGAGTAGCGCATGATTGAGCCGCTGCTGCGACGGGTTGGAGCGGATCTGCAACCCTCGCGCGCCCTCCGCACGGTCGTCGCCGATCTTGCTGCACTGCGAGTGGATGACAGCCAAGGTCATCTTTGGCACTGTGCACATGCCGTTGGTCGCGGCTCGCTGGCTCAAGCCATTGATCCACACTGTCCGTCTCGATAAATTGGGGGCTTCGATGAGGTATAACTCGGCACTTGTCGCCATGGCTGCGATGCTGGCCATCGCATCTCCGGCCGCTGCGGCGGCGCCGACCGCTTCCAAAACTGTCGATGTAGCGCAGGCGAAGCAGAGGCTGGTCGAGAGTTTCGCACGCCTTGCGCAGCAGACCGACGGCACCACCGGCGTCGCCATCCAGCGGATCGGCGGCGGCGACGTGATGACGCTGAACGCGGGTACGCGCTTTCCGATGGCGAGCACGTTCAAGATCTCCGTCGCGGGCGCAATCTTCTCGCTGATCGACAGCGGCAAGCTGACGCTCGACCATATGATCACGGTCGATCCTGCGCTGGTCGTCCCGTCCGACGGGATCGCCGACCAGCTGCCGCATCGAGGCGTATCGCTGTCTGTCCACAATCTGCTCGAGCTGATGCTGACGCGCAGCGACAACACCGCGACCAACGTGCTCTCCGAAACGGTCGGCGGTCCGGCTGCGGTGACCGCATGGCTGCGCTCGATCGGGATCACGGGCATGCAGGTCGATCGCGATACGAGGCGCATCCGTCCTGATGGAACCCCGTTCGACCTCGTCACGAGCAACAACAGCACGCCCGAAGCGATGCTGAACCTGCTGCTCGCCATCCGGGCGGGCAAAGCGGTCAGCGCGACGAGCACAAAGGCGCTGATCGAGATCATGGAGCGCTGCCACACCGGCGAAGCGCGTCTGAAGGGGCTGTTGCCGCCGGGCACCGTGGTCGCGCACAAGACGGGCACGTTGCGGGACGTTGCCAATGATGTGGGTTTCGTGGCGCTCCCGGACGGAAATCAGTTCGCGATCGCCGTATTCGTGAAAGGCGACACCAAAGGGCCCCAGACCCAGGAGCGCGTCATCGCCGAAATCTCTCGCGCGGCATACGACTATTTCATGCTTCTCGGGCGATAAGCCCGCCCCCTCGCCGCGATGACGGACGACAATGCGCCACGCGACGAGCCGCCACTTCTTCGGGCGGTCCGGCATGCGCTTCGGGGAGAATGGAACGAAGCGCACGCGATCGCTCAGGACGACATGACGGCCCCTGGAGCATGGGTTCATGCCTGGCTCCATCGGATCGAAGGCGATCCCGGCAATGCCGGTTATTGGTACCGCCGAGCGGGGCGCCCCGCCTCCGCCGGAACGACAGAAGAGGAGGGACGCGAAATCGCATCCTTCCTGCACGCCCGCGAAGCCGGAGACTGATCGCCACAGCATCACGAGCCGGATGCGACTGAGATATCGGCAGCAAGGCCACCTTCTGCAGCGTTTGAACGCCCCAAGCCATTGGCCAGGTTGCAGGAAGGAAAACGGCCGGTCTGCAAACGCCCCAAGTCCGGTCATCCACTCCCTTGAAAGGCAGTCTAAAAAGCCGGCGTTTCGAAAGCACAATCATGATATGCCGGCACAATGAAGTCAGTCGCGCTCCTTGCGCTTGCCATTGCGCTTCCCTGCCTATCCAGCCACGGGGAGGCACGATCCGCCAACGATGCCGATTGTCGCAGCGGCATTTTTCCCGCTCTGGCGGCCGGCAATTTCTCAGGATCTTTGGACTGCCGCCGGGACGATCTGAAGATCAGTAAAGTGGGCGAAATCATCGCCGGTCGCCATGTCTTCCAGATTTACGATTATCGGTATCGCCTGGCTCCAGCCTGCTCGGAATGCGCGATCCACGGAGGGCAGAGAATTATCATAATGAGCTCCGGTCGTTATATTGGGCAATACAAACCCAACGGCGCTCATGTCGCCGTTGAGAAAACCTCGCTCATTCTATCGCCCAACGCAAAAAGCGATCATCGCATAGCAGTCAATTTTGCCCCGATTGGCCCTCCAGGTCGAGTTTGGTTCGACGGAGAGGAGCTGATTTTGTTCCGCTAGTGCGGGGCAGTCTCCCACTCCGCCCCCCTAGAACCGCCGCGTCAGCACCAGCCCGATCGTGCGCGGATTGGGCGGGTTGTTATAGGGATCATAACCCAGCACGCCGTCCACGATGCGCGGCGGCTGGCGATCGAACAGATTGGCGACGACGATCTGCGCCTCGCTGTCCGCCAGCCAGCGCGCCGATGTCAGGCGGCCGAGATCGAGGCCGAGGAACAAGGACGCCGTGGTGAAGGATCCGATGCTGCGCACCGGCCGGCCCGGCCGGTCGTCGGTGAAGCCGTCGACATGGTTGACCACCGATCCGATCGAGACGCCGCCGCGCCCCCAGGCGATCGTGCCGTTCAGCCGCAGGTCGGCGGGCTTGGCATAGCCGTCCAGCCGCGAAATCGCGGTCGATCCGCCGGCCTTCAGCGACAGGTTGAGGATATACTGCCCGCTCAGCTTCACCATCGCGCTGCCGCCCAGCAGCGGCCCGCGCCAGGCGAGATCGAGATCGAGGCCATCGGTCGCCTCCACCGCGAAATTCTGCGCGCGGATGTCCGCGATCAGTTGCACGCGAGAAAGCAGGTCGGCGGGCACCTGGCCGGCGGAATCGAACATGGTCAGTTCGCCGCCATTCACCCATGGCACCTCCGCAAAGCGGCGGAAGACGTCCGGATTGTCCAGTACCTCGCGCACCGCGTTCAGGCCGGGCTGGGCGATGTTGAAGATCTGCAGGTCCTCCACCGACAGGCTGTCGTCGGGCGAAGGCGTGCCGACGCGCCCGGAGATCCTGATCCGGTAATAGCCCGCCTTGATCGTCAGGCCGGGCGCGAATGCGGGGGCCAGGTCCATGCCCAGCGTGAAGGTTTCGGCATTCTGCGTCTTGAGATCGGGGTTCGCGCCCGCGCGGAACATCACAAGCGCCTGCCCCGGCGCCAGCGCCGGATCCTGATATTTGGGATCGAGGAATCGATAGTCGTACAGCCCGAACGAGACCTGTTCGGCGATGCCGATCGTGCTGCGGAAACGCGGCACCAGGAAGGATCGGGCAAAAGTGCCGCGCAGCGCGATCGCGCGATCGATCTGCCAGCGCAGCCCCAGCTTGGGCGAAAGCGCGGTGTCGAAACCCAGATCCTCATGGCGCGCGGCGACAGACAAGGTCAGCGATCGCATCAGCGGCACCGCCTGTTCCGGCCCGACGACCGGCACGTTCAGCTCGCCGAAGATCGACTTCACCTTGCGCGTGCCGCCGCTGCGATTGAAGAAGATCGTCGCATCGGTGCGCAGCGCCTCCTCCCGATACTGGAGCCCGCCCGCCGCCAGCACCGGCCCGCCCTGCAGCGTCATCAGCGCGGCCTGGCCGCGCAGTTCGGCGACGAACAACCGGTTCGTGGACGCGCGCGTGCTGGGCGGGCGCCCCACCCGGCTGGAACTGCTGTCGGTATGGGTGCGGTGATAATCCACCGTCAGGTCCAGCGCGGTCGCGCCCTGCCCCTGCCAATGCGCGCCGCCATAGATCGACACGCCCGTCGTCCGCGTGCTGAACAGCCGGTTATAGGCGGGTTCGTCGAGGTAGAGCTGGCGCGAACTGCGGTCGCGCTGGAAGCGTGAGGCATCGACCGAGACGGTGAAGTCGCCCGCCTCCTGCCGCACGCCGCCGTACAGGCCGGTCAGCCGCTCGTCGGGAAGCTGGGTGATCTGCAGCCCCTCACCCGCGACATCCACGGGATCGCCGACAAAGGGCGAGCGCTTCTGGTACATCGCCATGCCGTAGACGCTGCCGCTGCCCCAGGAATGGCCGGCGAGCAGGCTGGCCTGCAGGTCCGCCTTGCCCGTCTGCGTCGCGATCGCGCCGCGCACCTGCATCTCCACGCCCTCGCTCGGCCGGCGCGTCACGATATTGACGACGCCCGCCACCGCATCGGCGCCATAGGTGGCGGATGCGCCGTCGGGAATGATGTCGATCCGCTCGATCAGCATCGCCGGGATGACGGAGACCGTCGGCGCCTCGGTCAGGCCCACAGACGGCATGCGCCGGCCGTTGAGCAAGGTCAGCGTCGCATCCGAAGCGAGGCCGCGCAGCGCGAACCCGGCGAAACCGTCGAACTGGTTGAAGCTGGTCGCATCGCCCAGCGGACTGCCGATGCCCGCGCCCGTCGTCGCGAATTCGCTGAGGTCGCCCGTGAAATTCTGTGGAATGGTCAGCATATATTCGGAAACGGCGCCCGATCCCGATCGCACCATATCCATCCGGTCGTGCGTATGGACCGGGCTCGCGACATATTCGCGGGGCAGGCCGCGGATCAGCGATCCGGTGACGACGATATCCCCGCTGTCCGCCCCACCCGCATCCGCTTCCTCACCCGCGCGCCGCCCCGCGCCGTTTTCGCCGGCGGGATCCCCGGCCGCCTGCTGCGCGGCGGCGGGAACGGCGCAGGCGCCGACAAGCGAAAGCGCCGACAGCGCCCGGAAAACCAGTTTGCTCAAGAAAACCCCCGATGAAACCCTGACACGAATCAATGTTATATTATAACATCACATATCCTGAGCCGAGGACATGTCAATCCGGCCTTTTCCCTGTCGGGCGATCGGCCGCGATCGCATCGTTCGGGCCGAACAATATCCGGAATGAAGCGCATCCGCGTTATGCGCTTGCCACTCCCCCGCCGCCGCCATAGCAATCGCCATCCTTCATGCCCAACGATGGAACGTCATGCGCACCCTGCCGATCACCCTCGCCGCCCTTCTTCTCAGCACCACGCCGCTTTCGGCCAAGCCGGCGGACAAGCCCGACGACAATGCCCAGGTGCTGCGCATCATCGATGAAGGCACCAACCGGTCTCAGGTGATGCAGACCGCGCAGCACCTGACCGACGTGATCGGCCCGCGCATGACCAATTCGCCGGGCATGCGGAAGGCGGAGGCCTGGACGCAGGAGAAGTTCCGCGAATGGAAGCTGGCCAATATCCACAAGGAAGGCTTCGCCTTCGGCCGGGGCTGGTGGATCGAGAAGTCGAGCGTGCGCATGGTCACGCCGCGCCCGATCCAGCTGACCGCCATTCCCATCGCCTGGACGCCCGCGACCAAGGGCACGCTCAGCGCGCCGATCATCGTCGCGCCAATGAGCAAGCCGCAGCATTTCGAGAAATGGCGCGGCAAGCTGGCGGGCAAGATCGTGCTCGTCTCGATGCCCGGCGAGGGATCGGAGCCGGGCAAACCGGCCTTCCAGCGGCTGAGCGACGAGGAACTGGGCAAGCTCGACAGCTATGAACAGCCCGACTGGAATCCCGACAAGCTGGCCGAATGGATGAAGCAGGCGCGCTTCGAGCGCGAACTCGCCGATTTCCTCGCGCGCGAAGGCGCTGTCGCCTATGCCACGCGCTCGCGGCGCGACGGCAAGCTGCTCCATGGCGAGGGCTATCTCCACCGCACCGGCGAGACGCCCGCGCTTCCCGGCGTCGAGATCGCGGCCGAGGATTATCGCCGCCTCGCCCGGCTCGCGCTGGTCGGTGACGCGCCGACGCTTGAGATCGACAGCCAGGTCCATTTCGACGACAGCGACCCCCAGGGCTACAACATCATCGCCGACATTCCGGGCAGCGATCCGAGCGGCGCCTATGTGATGGCCGGCGCGCATCTCGACAGCTGGGCGGCGGGCGACGGCGCCGCCGACAATGCGGCGGGCTCCGCGATGATCATGGAAGCCGCGCGTATCCTTTCCGCCATGGGCGTGAAGCCGAAGCGCACGATCCGTTTCGCGCTGTGGTCCGGCGAGGAACAGAGCCTTTACGGCAGCATCGCCTATGTCGAACAACATCTGGCGAAGCGCCCCGCACCCGACCGCAAGCTCGATGCCGGCGAACTCTATTACAGCTGGGCGACGCGCTTCCCGATCACGACATTGCCCGGGCACAGGAATCTGGCGGCCTATTTCAACCTCGACAATGGATCGGGCAAGATCCGCGGCATCTATGCGGAGAACAACCAGGCGGTGGTGCCGATCTTCCGCCAATGGCTGGAACCCTTCGGCCCGATGGGCGCGTCGAAGGTCGTCATCCAGAAGACCGAGGGCACCGATCACCAGTTCATGCAATCGGTGGGCATCCCGGCCTTCCAGTTCATCCAGGATCCGCTCGATTACGGCAGCCGCGTCCATCACAGCCAGATCGACACGTTCGATCACCTGAAGGCGGAGGATATGCGCCAGGGCGCGATCATCCTCGCATCCTTCCTGCTCAACGCCGCCAATGCGGACAGCCCGCTGCCGCGCGGCCCCGTGCCCACCCAGCCCAATGTGACCGATCCCTTCGCCTATCCCGATCCGGATCGGGATCAGTAAAGGGCGGGACATTCGCGAACCCGTTCGGGTTGAGCGCTCACTCAGCCCGAACGGATGTGGGAGTTCCGCTCCCGGCTCGTCAAAGCTCCATCCAGCAACCGTCTGAAAGTCGGGCATTCCATATGGCTCGGCGCCGGGCAGGCGGCGGCGTGGCGGAGGCCGTCGCGCATCGCGGTGAGCCGGCGGATGGTGCCGTCGAGTTCGTCGGCCTTGGCGGAGAGCAGGCCCCGATCGATCCGTGGATTGCCGTCCGGCCCGAACAATTGCCCGATCTCCGCGAGCGAAAGCCCGCCCGAGCGGCCGAGTGCGATCAACGCCAGGCGCTGGAGCACGGCGGGATCGAACAGCCGCCGCAGCCCGCGCCGGCCGATCGAGGCGATCAGCCCCTGTTCCTCATAATAGCGCAACGTCGAGGCGGGCACGCCCGATCGTTTGGCGACCTGTGCTATATCGAGCGTTTCCATGCTTGACCTCAAGTCCACTTGAAGTGGCAGACTGCATCGCACGACTCGCAATGGCAATCGAAAGGATGCGGACAATGGGTGATCAGGTGAGCGTGGCGGCCGACCAGCAACAGCTGTGGAACGGCGTCGCCGGAAAGGGCTGGACCGAGGCGCAGGCGGTGCTCGACGCGATGTTCGCGCCGTTCGAGGATCTGTTGGCGGAGATCGTGCCGGGCACACCCGACGGTCCGCTGCTCGACATCGGCTGCGGGACCGGCGCCACGACGTTGGCGGCGGCGCGCACGGCAGGCGCCGCACGCCACTGCACCGGCATCGACATTTCGGAGCCGATGCTGGCGCGAGCACGGGAACGGGCGCGCGAACACGGCATCGATGCCGATTTCATCCGCGCAGACGCGGAAACCCATCGCTTCGAACCCGGCGCCCATGCGCGGATCGTCTCGCGCTTCGGCGTGATGTTCTTCGGCGACCCGGTCCGCGCCTTCGCCAACCTGCGCGCCGCCTGCATGGCCGGTGCGCGGATGCGCTTCGCCGCCTGGCGCGCACCGGCGGAAAATCCGTTCATGACCACGGCCGAGCGCGCGGCCGCGCCGCTGCTGCCCGCGCTTCCCAAGCGCGATCCCGACGGCCCGGGACAGTTCGCCTTCGCCGATCCGGACAAGGTGCGCCGCATCCTGGACGAAAGCGGCTGGTCGGTGATCGGGATCGCGCCGGTCGACATTCCCTGCACCCTGCCCGTGCGCGAGCTGGACGGCTATTTCACGCGGCTGGGGCTGTTGCCGCTTGTTTTGCCATCGCTCGATGCCGGGTTGCGCGCGCAGGTGATCCGGACGGTCCGCGACGCATTCGCCCCGTTCGTCGATGGCGAGCAGGTGCGCTTCACCGCCGCCTGCTGGCTGGTCGACGCGACGGCATAGCGCCTGGGGAAATCGCGACACACTTGTCACTCCCGCTCGGGATCCGCCCGCCCCTAAACCGCTCGCGCACCCGCCGCCATGGCGGCGCGATCGGGAGGCCGGCGATGACGGGCATCATGGCATGGATGGAACAGCGGGCCGGACGGGCCGCACACGGGCTGAGCCTGGCGGCCGCTCCGGCATTCGCCGCGATGGCCTGGATCAGCGCGATCGGCACGCCGCCCATCCCGCTCTGTTCGGCGTCCGCCGCTCTTCCGATCGACGCCATGGCCTGGATGTACGCGTTGATGTGCCTGTTCCATCTGCCGCCATGGCTGAAACGAACAGCGCGCGGCGCGCACCCACACGCACCGGATCAAGGAGAGAGACAATGACCCATCGTATCGCTTCGCGCGAAGACTGGCTGGCCGAGCGCAAGACGCTGCTCGCCCGCGAACGCGCGCTGACCCATGAACTCGACGCACTGCGCGCCGAACGCAGGCAACTGCCCTGGGTGCGGATCGAAACACCCTATGTCTTCGAGGGGCCGGACGGCCCGGTCTCGCTGGCCGGCCTGTTCGGCGATCGCAGCCAGCTTGCCGTCTATCATTTCATGCTAACGCCGGGATCGGACCATATCTGCCCGGGCTGTTCGTTCACCGCCGACCATATCGATGCGGCGCGGCAGCATTTCGAACAGGCCGATCTCTCCTTCGCTGCGGTGTCGCGCGCATCGATCGAGCGGATCGAGGCGGTAAAGGCCCGGATGGGCTGGCGCTTCCCCTGGGTCTCCTCCGCCGGCAACGATTTCAACTTCGATTTCGCGGTGTCCTTCACCGACCAGCATCGCGCCGACGGCACCGCCATCTACAATTATGGCACGGTGATCCGGAACAGCCCGGACATGTTCGGCGTCAGCATCTTCGTGAAAGACGATGAAGGCGCCATCTTCCACAGCTATTCCACCTATCATCGCGGCACCGAGTTGCTGATGGGGGCGTTCAACTGGCTGGACCTGACGCCCAAGGGCCGCAACGAGACAGGCGGGACGATGAGCTGGGTGCGGCTGCACGACAGCTATTGAACGGTCACCGGCGGATCGGCGGATAAAAGAGGGGCGGCCGGAATGACCGCCCCTCGATGTCGCAGGCACCTCACGTCTCCGTGATCCCCCACAGTCACGCCAGGCAGTCCAGAACCCGGCGCGGGGCCTGCGGCGATCAACCATGGGCTCGGTTGCGCCATAGCCGCAAAGATCGCCGCGCAATCTTGAAATAACGTTAAGATGCAACACTAAATAGTTGATTTTAAAGATATATACCTAAAGATATATTCAGTCGCCGACACGTTTGAGCGCCGTGCCCAACAGCGTCATCGACGCGATCCTGCCATCCGGCCCCATGGTGAAGGGCACGAATTGCGGCCCGGCGACATCGGCGACGCTCGGTTCGGCACGCAGGCGGAACAGCCCCGGTTTCCAGGGTTCGAGCGCCGCCGAAAAGGCGCCCTCGCCTTCGAACGCCAGCCGGAGCCCGCCGCCCTCGGCACGCACCCGGACCACGCCCGATCGCCCGGCCTTGTCCTCATAGGATCCGGCATAGGGCTCGAGCGGTTGCGCGGCAGGCGCCGGGCCGCGCGCCGCCAGCAGATCGCGCTCGCGCTTCGCGATCGCATCCTTGACCGATCGGGCGCGCGCCAGCGCCTCGCCCCGCCAGTCGCGATCGGGGGCCTTGAGCAGGCGGTCCATCACATGAAAGACGATCGCCTTGTGCAACGTATAGCCGTCCCCCACCGACTGGAATCCGTTGGCGAGCACGACCACGCCGATCCTCTTTTCGGGCAGCATCGCGGCATAGGCGGGAAAACCGATGATGCCGCCGCCATGCGCGACATAGCCGAGATCGCGATAACGGGCATTCTGCCAGCCCAGCGCATAGATTTCTCGCTGCCCTTCGAAGGGAAACTGGCTGCGCCCCTTCAGATTCTGCGGCGCGTGCAGTTCCGCGACGGTCTCGGCGCGCAGCACCGCCGCGCCGTTCACACGCCCCTGGTTCAGATGCGGCACCAGCCATTTCGCCATGTCGTTCGCGCTGGAGACGACCGCCCCCGCGCCCGCCGCATTGTCATAGCTTTGCCACGCCATCGGCACCATGGCGCCATCGGCCCCGATACCGTGCGGCATCGCGACATTGCCGTCCTTCGCGCGCGCCAGATCGGCCCTGCCCGAAGGCGCCTTGCCCATGAATGTGGGGGTGGCGTCGGCGGCGTCCCACAGATCGAGCACGCCCGTCCGGCTGCGTGCCATGCCCAGCGGGCCGAACAGCCGCGTCCGGACGAATTCCTGCCAGCTTTTGCCCGACGCCGCTTCAACCACTTTCTGAGCAACGCCGTACATCAGGTTACTGTAGAAGAATGAATTCCGGAACTCGCCGGCTTCGGGCGCAGTGCGCAGCAACGCCATCGCTTCGTCCGGCGTCATGATGCCGAGCGCGAACCAGAAGGAATCGGCGATGCCCGTGCGGTGGCTCACCAGGTCGCGCACCGTGACATGGCTGGTCAGCCAGGGGTCGCGCAGGCGGAAAGCGGGCACATGGTCGATCACCGGATCGTCCCAGCGCAGCTTGCCGTCGTCGACCAGCAGGCCGAGCGCGGCGGCGGTGAAGGCCTTGCTGGTCGATCCCACCTGGAACAGGGTATCGGCATCGACCTTTTCGGTCCTGCCCTTTTGCCGGACGCCGAATCCCCTAGCGTAGAGAACCCTGTCCCCTTCCACCACCGCGACCGCGACGCCGGGAAAGCGCCAGTCGGACCGGACCTGTTCGACATAGCGGTCGAGATCGGCCAGGCGCGGATCGATTTCCTGCGCGGACAGGGGACCGAACTGGACCAGCATCCATGCGGCGAGCACCACCCGCGCGAACCTGCCTGTCGTGACTTGCATCATGCGCTCCACTCCGACTCAAAGAATTTTCGCTATCGAATACGACACTCTCTATGCCCGCAAGGACGCGCGTAAATCCAGCAATTAATCGCAACTATGCGGTGACGATTGCCAGTCCATGGAGTTTCGATTACGAAAATACCAGGATGGAGATGCGATGATGAAGAGTGCGCGTGGCTATGGCTTTCTCCTGCTGTCGGCGATCGTCTATGCGGTGAACATCATCGACCGGCAATTGCTGCCGCTGATGGCCGAAGCGGTGCGCAAAGATATCGCGCTGTCCGACTGGCAGATGGGGCTGCTGACCGGGATCAGCTTCGCGGCCTTCTACGCGCTCTTCACCCTGCCCATCGCCTGGATCGCGGACAGCGGCAATCGCCGCAACCTGGTCGCGATCTGCCTGGGCGTCTTCAGTCTGGCGACCGCAGCCTGCGGTTTCGTCCAGAATTTCGCGCAGCTCGTGATGGCCCGCATGGCGGTCGCGATCGGCGAAGCGGGAACGACCCCCGCCTCGCTTTCCATGCTGGCGGATACCTTCCCCGATCGAAAGGGCTTCGCATCGGGTGCCTTCACCGCCGGCGGCAATCTGGGCCTGCTGGGCGGGGTGCTGCTGGTATCGGGCATGGCGAGCCAGATGGGCTGGCGCGCGACCTTCGCGATCACAGGACTGCTCGGCGTGGTCACGGCCGCGATCTATATGCTTGTCGTGCGCGAGCCCGTGCGGCTCAGCCCGGTCGTGCGGCAGGATTACCGGCAGGTGCTGCGCCGGCTGGGCGGCCATTCCAGCTTTCGCCACACGACGCTTTCCATGATCGGCATCCTGTTCTTCACCAATGCCACCGGGGCATGGACGCCCGCCTTCCTCGCGCGGGCACACGGCCTGTCGATCGCCCAGGCCGGGCTGTTCGTCGGCCTCACCTCCGGACTGATCGGCATGATCTGCGTGCTGCTGACCGGCCCGCTGATCGATCGGCTGGCACGTCGCGACATTCGCTGGATGGGCTGGCTGCCCGCGATCGCGCTGACGATCATGATCGCATCGATGGCGATCGGCGTGCAGATCGAGGACACGCGCATCGCGCTGCCGATCCTTGCCATCGCCCCGTGCCTCGCGCTCGTTCCGCCAACCTGCATCTTCGCGGTGTTGCAGACCGCCATTCCCGCCGGACTGCGCGCATCGGCTACAGCGATGCTGTTCCTCGCAGCCAACCTGCTCGGCATGGGCATCGGGCCGACGCTGGTCGGCGCGCTCAGCAGCTATTGGGAAACGTCGAGCGCGCTCAGCCTGCGCCCCGCGCTGTTCTTCGGCATATTGCCGAGCATCGTCGGAGTCATAGCCTGCCTGTTGCTGGCGCGCACCATCGCCGGCGATGTCCGCACGCTTGCGGATGTGTCGCCCCCCGCACCTTGATATTATTTGTCGGTTTTGTGACCGTCCGTCGTCTACCTCTTGAGCGCACGGGGCATGTCGATCCCCGGCGGCACGTCGGGGGGAGCATATATGACGAAGCTTGGTTCGGTGATGCGGGTCTGCACGGCGATTGCCGCGCTCGGATGTGTCTCGGCCGCCGCCGCGGAGGAGCCCGGCTACAAGCCGGCGCCCGGCGAGCTCGATCGGCTGATCTCCGCCCCGCTCACGCCGCACATCCTGCCTGCCCCCGGAAAGGGTCGCGTCGCGATCGTCGCCCAGCCCTATGGCGTGCGCACGATCACCGAACTCGCCGAGCCTGAACTCCGCCTCGCCGGTTTCCGCTTCAATCCGGACACCTGGGCGCGCGGGCGCGAGCCATGGACCGTCACCTATTATCGCAGCCTGTCGCTGATCGATCTGTCCGATGGCCGCACGCGGGCCATCAGTGGCCTGCCTGCCACCGGCCGCATCACCAGCGTCGCCTGGTCGCCCGACGGCGCCAGGGCCGCGGTCAGCGTCGCCGGTTATGACGATGGCCGCCGCCACGGATTGTGGCTGGTCGATGCCACCACCGCCAGCGCGAAGCGGATCGACGGGATCGACGTCAACAGCGTGCTCGGCGCGCCCTGCACATGGCTGAGCAACAATGTCATGCTCGCCTGCCTCGCCGTTCCGGCGAGCCGCGGGGCCGCGCCGGTCGCCTCGGCCGACACGATCGCGCCCGCGATCGAAGCCAATGACGGCAAAGCCGCGCCGGGGCGGACCTATCAGGACCTGCTAAAGACGCCGCTCGACGAAAAGCTGCTCGACCATCACATGGCGACCGAACTCGCGCTCGTCGGCACCGACGGCACGGTCCGGCGGATCGGGCGGGCCGCGCTGCACGATCGCGTCGCGCCGTCGCCCGATGGGCAATGGCTGCTCGTCAGCGAACGCGTGCATCCTTATTCCTATCAGTTCCCGCTCGATAAATTCCCGCAGCGGCTTTCCGTCTTCCGTCTTGCCGACGGCAGCGTCACCAAGGTCATCGAGAAGCCGCTCGAGTCCGAGGTTCCGATCGCGATGGACGCCGTCGGCCCCGGCCCGCGCGCGGTGGAATGGCGGCCGGATGCACCGGCGACGCTGGTCTGGGCCAATGCGCTCGACGGCGGCGATCCCGCCCGCGCCGTGGCCGAGCGGGACGAACTCCTCACCCTCTCCGCGCCGTTCACCGCCGCCCCGGCCAGCCTCGCCCGGCTCCAGGCCCGCTTCCATGAACTGAGTTGGAGCGCCGACGGCAATGCGCTGATCGAGGAAAGGTGGAGGAAGACGCGGCTGCGCCGTCTGTCGACGCTCGATCGCGCAGGGCTGCGCACGCTCTACGAAGGATCGAGCGAGGACGGCTATGCCGATCCCGGCGCACCGCTGATGACGGTCAACGCCCAGGGCGCGCCCGTGATGGCGGATGCGGGCAAGGGGAAGATCTGGCTGACCGGTACCGGCGGCACGCCGGAAGGTGACCGGCCCTTCGCGTCCCGGCTCGATCTCGCCACCGGTGCGCGCAGCATCGCCTGGCGGTCGGCCGCCGACCGCTATGAGGAAGCGCAGGCGCTGCTTCCCGACGGCCGCCTGCTCGTCCGCCGCGAAAGCGCGACGGTGCCGCCCGATTATTATCTGGTCACGCCCGGCGGCCGCGCGACGCGGCTGACCCATTTCCCCAACCCGTTCGGCACCACCGCGCTCGCCCAGAAGAAACTGCTGCACTATAGCCGCGCCGATGGCGTGCCGCTGACGGCCACGCTTTACCTGCCGCCCGATTATAAACCCGCGGACGGCCCGCTGCCGACCGTGCTTCATGCCTATCCGGCGGAATTCAAGTCGCGCGAAACCGCCGGGCAGGTAAAGGGATCGCCCAACCGCTTCCCGGTCTACGGCTTCTACCAGCTCTACCCGCTGCTCGCCTATCGGGGCTATGCGGTGCTGTTCAACACGGCGTTGCCGGTGATCGGCGAAGGGGCCAGCGAGCCCAATGACAGCTTCGTCGAGCAACTTGTTTCGGGCGCCAAGGCCGCGATCGACGAGGGCGTCCGCTTGGGCGTCATCGACCGGGCGCGCGTCGGTGTGACCGGCCACAGCTATGGCGCCTTCATGACCGCGAACCTGCTGGCGCATTCGGATCTGTTCAAGGCCGGCGTGGCGCTCAGCGGCGCCTATAACCGCACGCTCACGCCCTTTGGCTTCCAGAACGAGGCGCGCACCTATTGGCAGGCGCCGGCGCTCTATGCCCGCATGTCGCCCTTCTCCTTCGCCGATCGGATCAGGCAGCCGCTCTCGCTGATCCACGGCGCCGCCGACGACAATATGGGCACCTTCCCGATCCAGACCGAGCGTTTCTATGCCGCGCTCAAGGGCCATGGCGCCACCACCCGGCTGACCATGCTGCCGTTCGAGGCGCATCGCTACGATGCCCGTGAGTCGCTGGGCCAGGTCGTGTGGGACTGGGATGACTGGTTCGGCCGCTATCTGAAGGACACCAGGTAAACCTGCCCGGGATCCCATAGGAAACCCCGGACAGGCTTCCGCTCGATTGCACCGCGCTTTAGACAATGGTCCAATCCCATATGGACTCGCCGGAGACTCACGCCATGGATCGTCGCAACTTCGTCATCGGCGCCGCCGCCGCATCGCTGGCCGGCACCCTGCCCGTCCGCGCCATGGCGGCCGCGACCACCAGCAAGGCGGACGCCGATCTGCGCGCGATGCTCGATCGCTTCTTCTATGCCCGGCTGGAGGAATCGCCCGAACAGGCGACGCGGCTCGGCCTCGACACCGGCCCGCGTGCGGCGCTCAAATCGAAGCTCGACGACGAATCCGCCTCGGCGCAGGCGCGCGCGCTCAGCCGCGCCAAGGGCGAGCTTGCGGAGCTGGGCAAGGTCGATACCGCCAGGCTCTCGCCAGCCGCGAAGATCGACCATGAAGTCGTCACCTATCAGCTCACCCAGTCGATCGCGGGCGCCGAACGCTTCCGCTACGGCAGTTCCATGGGGCGCTTCGCCCCCTATGTACTGAGCCAGCTCACCGGCCCCTATCGCGACGTGCCGGATTTCCTGGATTCGCAGGTGCGCGTGCGCGACGCGGCGGAGGCCGACGCCTATCTGGCGCGGCTGGAAGCGTTTCCGGGCGCGATCGACACCAGCAGCGAGAGCCAGCGCGCGGATGCGGCCAAGGGCGTGTTCGCGCCCGACTATATCCTCGACACGACATTGAAGATCCTGGCCGCCGCCCGCGAAAAGCCGGCGGACCAGACGGTGATGGTCGCGAGCTTCGCCGCCAAGCTGAAGGCGGCGAACCTGCCGGCGGACCGCGTCGCCCAGGCGACGGCGATCGTCGATCAGAAGGTGTTTCCGGCGCTCGATCGCCAGCGCGACCTTGTCACCGAATTGCGCGCCAGGGCCGTGCATGACGCGGGCTGCTGGCGCCTGCCCGATGGCGACGCCTATTATGCCGCCGCAGCCGAGGCGGCGACGACGGTGAAGATGAGCGGCGACGAGATCCATCGGCTCGGTCTCGAACAGGTGAAGGAGATCAGCGCCAGGATCGACACGATCCTGAAGGGCGAGGGCATGAGCCAGGGCAGCGTCGGCGACCGGCTGGTCGAGCTCAACAAGCGCCCCGACCAGCTTTTCCCTAATACCGACGAGGGCCGCGACGCCCTGCTCGCCCAGCTCAACCGCCAGATCGAGGCGATGCAGCCGCGCCTGTCCGAAGCCTTTTCGGTGCTGCCCAAGGCGCCGGTCGAGGTGCGGCGCGTGCCGCCGACGATCCAGGCGGGCGCACCCGGCGGCTATTACCAGAACGCCTCGCTCGACGGCTCACGCCCGGCCATCTATTTCATCAACCTGCGCGACACGTTCGACCGCCCGAAATTCGGCCTCGCCACCCTCACCCACCACGAAGCGGTGCCGGGCCATCACCTGCAGGTGAGCGTGGCGCTGGAAAGTCCGGAGATCCCGATGATCCGGCGGCGCGGCTTCTTCAGCGGCTACTCCGAGGGCTGGGCGCTTTACGCCGAACAGCTCGCCGACGAGATGGGCATGTTCAAGGACGATCCGCTGGGCCAGGTCGGCTATCTCCAGTCGCTGCTGTTCCGCGCGACGCGGCTGGTGGTCGACAGCGGCATGCACGCCAAGCGCTGGAGCCGCGAACAGGCGACCGATTACCTGATCGCCACCACCGGCATCGCGCGCGGCCGCAGCCAGGGCGAGATAGACCGCTACACCGCCTGGCCGGGCCAGGCGTGCAGCTACAAGGTGGGCCACACCGTCTGGACGCGGCTGCGCGCCGAGGCGCAGAAGCGGCCGGGCTTCACCCTGAAGGATTTCCACGCCGTGCTCTCCGACGGCGCGATGCCGCTCGCCGTGCTCGAACGCGTGGTGCGGCGGCGCTGGTCGATCGCTTGAGTTAAGCCCAGGGAAGGGCGTTCGGTTCTTCGCCGCAAGATTGTGAACTGGCGGCGCCGTTCTCCCTTTTCAGCGGAACGGCGCCGCACCCGCTTCAGAAGCTCTCGCCCACCATCTCCTCGCTCTTCGCCCACAATGCACGGGCATTGTCGGGATCGATTGCATAGCCGCGCACGCCGCCACGGATATCGTCGCCCTCGACGATCTCGGCGACATGGCAATCCTCGCAATAGCGGCCGCCCACCGTCTCCGGCGCGGCGACGATGCCGGCCCAGAGCGACGTCGCGGCCCCTTGCGGGATCGACTTCCAGGTGAAGGCCGGCGCGCTGTCGGGCTGGGTTTCGTCGATCGAAGCGATCAGGCGGTTCAGATCCTCCTCGCTCATATGGCGGGCAAGCTCGGTCTGGATCACGCCGGGATGGACGGCGGCGGCGCGGATGCCGCGATCCTTGTGGCGCCGGTCGAACTCGACCGCGAACAGGGCGTTCGCGGTCTTGGAACGGCCATAGGCGACGAACTCGGCATAGGGCGTGCGTTCGAAATTGGGATCCTCCAGATCGACATCGGCGAAGCGATGCCCGGCCGAAGCCAGGCTGACGACGCGGGAACCGGGCCGCAGCAGCGACGCGATCCGGTTGATCAGCACGAAATGGCCGAGATGATTGGTGCCGAACTGGGTTTCGAAACCATCCGCCGTCTCGCCCTTGGGGCAGGCCATCACGCCGGCATTGGCGATCACCACGTCGAACGGCCGCCCGTCCGCGACCAGCGCATCGGCGGCGGCGCGAACGCTGGCGAGCGAGGCGAGATCCAGTTCGATCAGTTCGATGCCGCCGCCATTGGCGGCCTGGGCACGCACCACTTCGGTCGCGCGGCGCGCCTTTTCCAGATCGCGTGCGGCGCCAACCACCTGAGCGCCATGCGCGGCGAGCGCGCGCGCCGTTTCCACACCCAGCCCGGCCGACACGCCGGTCACCAGGACGCGCTTGCCCGACAGGTCGATGCCCGCCAGCACCTCGTCCGTGGTCGATTGCTCTCCGAAAGTCGCAGTCATATCGGTCTCCTTGATTGCTCGCCGTCATCTGGTTTCGCGCGCCGCGATCCGCGCGCCCGATCGTGTCGAACTCTTGCCCGATCCTCTCAGCGATTGCGCGACGAGTCGGCGAAACGCTTGTTTCGCGCGCGCATCACCCCAATGTTGCGATCATGCAGGAACAGCTCGACCGATTGCGCGACATGGCGCTCCGTCATTGCAGCCCCGGCAAGATGGCGACGCCGATCCCGCGTCTCGCCATCCATATGGGCCAGGAACGCACAATCCTGTCGCCCGCCCTGTGCGAACCCATGCTGTGCCTGGTGCTGCAGGGCGCCAAGACGGTGACGATCGGCGACCGGCTGCTGCGATACGATCCTGCCAGCTATTTCGTCGCGACGCTCGATTTGCCGGTATCGGGCTGCATCATAGAGGCGAGCGCGGACCACCCCTATATCGGCCTCAGCATGAAGCTCGATCGCGACTGCCTGACCGCGCTGATCGCCGAACTACCCGATCCTAGCGATACCCCCGCCCCCGGCTTCGCGGTGAGCGCGGTGACACCGCAGCTTCTCGATCCGTGGCTGCGCCTGCTCACGCTGCTTGACGAGCCCCGCGACCTGCCCGTGCTGGCGCCGATGCTGGAGCGCGAGATCCTGTACCGCGTGTTGCAGGGGCCGCAGGGCAGCATGATCCGACAGGCCGCGATGGCGGACAGCCGCCTGTCGCGGGTGCGCCGGGCGATCGGCTGGATCCGCGCCAATTTCGATCGCCCGCTGCGCGTGGAGATGCTGGCCGAACTCGCGGGCATGAGCCCGGCATCCTTCCATCGTCATTTCAAGACGGCGACGGCGATGAGCCCGCTGCAATATCAGAAATCGATGCGGCTGCAGGAAGCACGCCGGCTACTCATCGCCAATGCCGAAGCCTCGCGCGCGGGCTATGCCGTTGGCTATGAGAGCGCGTCGCAGTTCAGCCGGGAATATGCCCGCATGTTCGGCACCCCACCTGCGCGCGATGCGGAACGCCTGCGCCGGCTGGGGCCGGGCGAAGCGGTTGCGAACCTGTTGGCCGCAAGCTTCGGGAAGCCGCTGCCGGGATGAGCGCCTAGACCTGATCCCCAGGCCGGGATGCACCGGCTGGCCGGAATGAGGAAACACCATGTCGCTTTGCTACAAGACCACCGAGTCGCCTGTCGGCACGCTGACGCTGGTGGCCAGCGACGCGGGGCTCGTCGCGATCCTGTGGCCTAACGACCGGCCGGGCCGCGTACAGCTCGGCCCATTGGCCGAAGATCCCGATCACCCCGTCCTCGTCGAAACCGCGCTCCAGCTCGATGCCTATTTCGCGGGCACACTGACGCGTTTCACAATGGACCTGGATTTCCAGGGCACCGATTTCCAGAAACAGGTCTGGGCGGCCTTGCTCACCATCCCGTTCGGGGAGACACGCAGCTATGCGCAGATCGCGCAGCAGATCGGTCGCCCCGCCGCCGTGCGTGCGGTCGGCGCCGCCAATGGCCGCAATCCGCTCTCGATCGTCGCCCCATGCCACCGCGTCGTCGGATCGAACGGCGCGCTCACCGGTTTCGCCGGCGGGCTCGATGCGAAACGGCTGCTGCTCGACCTGGAAAGCACGCCGCGACTGATGTGAGGGGTTGGACTGGCTTCTCCCCAAGACAAGAAAATCCCCCGAAGCCGAGCTCCGGGGGACTCTCCACTGCCACCTGTTGCGGCGTCGGGCTCAGCGGATGGCGTTGCCGATCACAGCGCCGATGATCCCGCTGACCAGTGCGACCATCACCGCATCGTTACCCGACTGCACCCACTGGTAGCCGCGCGGTGCGGCGTTCAGGTGATAGGCCCGGGGATTGCTGATCACCCGGTAATTCTGTGCCTGGCGGCGGTCGAAGCGCTGGCCCTTGGCCCAGCGATGCTGGCCGTAGCGATAGTCGTTCTGCGCATAGCGGCGATCATTCTTGCGGACGACGGTCTTGTTCTTCACGACCGTGCGGCCGTTGGATCCGTAATGCACCGTCTTCTGTTCGACGCGCTGCTGATAGGGCGCCGCCTGTGCCTGGCTGGCGACCAGCGGGCTGGCGATCATGCTGGTTGCGGCCAGCGCCATCAGAAACTTTTTCATCGTTCGTTCCTCTTGTTCCGGCGCCTTCAGCGGCGTCGAAAACAGAAATAGGCGGCGACTGTCGCAAGGATGTGCCGGGAACGGGCGAATATGTCGGAAAGTGTAACAGCAATTACACCGACAGGAGCAGCCCCCCTCCCGCCGCGATGCCGAGCAGCGGCAGCACACCCAGCCGGAACCGGAAGAGCAGGATCGCTGCGCCGACGCCAAGCAAGCCGGCCCGCCAGTCGAAGCTCGACCAGTCGGGCAGATACAGCCGCAACGGCCCCCATCGGCCTTCGCCGACGGCTGCGAACAGCACATGCAGCGCGAACCACATTGCGAGATTGGCGATCACGCCAACCACAGCAGCGGTGAGCGCAGCCAGCCCGCCCTGCAAGCGGGGCGCCCGCTCCAGCCGCTCCATCCACGGCGCCATCGCGAAGATCCACAGGAAGCAGGGCGCGAAGGTGACCCAGGTGGTGAGTGCCGCGCCGATCATCCCGGCGACGAGCGGGCTGAACGGATCAGGCGCGCGGAATGCGCCGAGGAATCCGACGAACTGCGTGACCATGATCAGCGGCCCCGGCGTGGTCTCCGCCAAGCCGAGCCCGTCCGCCATCTCGCCCGCGCTCAGCCAGTGATAGGATTGAACCGCCTCCTGCGCCATATAGGCGAGCACCGCATAGGCACCGCCGAAGGTGACGATGGCGAGTTGCGAGAAGAAGCTGCCGATCCGCCAGAGCACATGATCCGGCCCCAGCATCAGCAGGATCGCAAGCATCGGAGCCGCCCAGACGAACAGCCAGCCGAGCACGGTACGGATGGTTCCGAGGACGAGCGCGCGACGCGATCCGAATGGCGAGGCGGCCTGCCCGCCATGTTGCGCATGGGCGCCCAGCCAATCGGGGCGCCACGCCGCGACGATCATGCCGAGCGCGCCACTGCCGAGCACGACCAGGGGGAAAGGCAGGTCGAGAAGGAACAGCGCGACGAAGGATGCGATGGCGAGCAGTGCCTTGAAACGCGTATCGAGTGCACGCCGGCCGATCCGGATCAGCGCCTGCGCGACAATTGCGAGCACCGCCGCCTTGATCCCCAGGAACAGTGCCGCGAACCAGCGGAGATCGGCGGCATAAGCGTAGAGGATCGAGAGACCGAGAATGACCAGCGCACCGGGCAGCACGAACAGCAGCCCCGCAGCCAACCCGCCCTTCAGCCCGTGCAGCCGCCAACCGATCCAGGTAGCCAATTGCTGCGCCTCCGGCCCCGGCAGCAGATGGCAGAGGTTGAGCGCGCGCAGATACTGCCCCTCATCGACCCATCCGCGCTTCTCCACGATCTCCTCATGCATCAGCGCGATCTGCCCGGCGGGCCCACCGAAGCTGACAAGGCCAATACGGCCAAAAACACCCACCATGTCCCGGAATTGCGGTTGCGTCATCAATACGTCCCCAACGGCCCAGAAGAGCCGGAAATGCCGCAACGCTTGGGCGGGGACGCCTGATCGGGAGGTTGCCTTGCCCCGAAATGTCATCATAGCAGCGCCGGGGACGCGGCTTCAAGTCGTTGCGACGGCATATTGATCGCAACGCGAAGCTGTGACAAAGACGCTGGCGATGACGTACTTTACCACCTCGCATAAGGGCTATTGGCGCTTCCGGTAGGGAGCGGCGCGTCATCATTCATGACCATCGCCGCCGGGTACGGTGAGCGCATGGGTCCAAGCGAAAATTCACCTGCCGCGGCGGCCTTCGAGAAAGGCGAACCGTGACACATCATCTCGAAATCACCACGCCGCGCAGCACGATCGCGCCGCTCGGCGATGCCGATGCGGACGAGGTCCAGCGCATCACCGACGCGTCGGTCACAGCGCGCGTCTCCTTCCTGCCCACCCCCTTCACACTGGATGATGCGCGGGCGCTGATCGCGGAAAGCGCCGACCGCTGCTTCCATGGCGTGCGAGATCGGACAACCGGTGAGCTGCACGGCGTGATCGGCGTGCATGAACGCCCCTTCGGCGCGGTCGAGATCGGTTACTGGTTCGCGGCCGCCGCGCGTGGCCAGGGACTGGCGACCGAAGCGGTGGAAGCGACGCTCGCCACCCTGGAAGATCTGCCCGGCTGCAACGGGATCGAGGCGGAATGCGAACTCGACAATCGTCCGTCCTGGAGCCTGCTCGAAAAATTGGGCTTCCGCGCAACCGGCGATGCCGGCCAGCGCCCCGAACGCATGCTCATGCGCTGGCATGGCCGGCCCGGGATCAGGATCGATGTATGCTAGGATGATCTCCAGCCGGATATCCGGCTGGAGATCATCTGGATCAGGCGAAAGTGATCTGGTTGATGCTGGAGATGCCGAGCAGGGTGACGGAGCCGCCCTGTTCGAGGTTGAGGCGCAGGTCGACGATGGTGTCGCCATTGGTGTCGGCGGCGACGACGCTGAGGATATCCATGCCGTCGGCGAGATCGACCACGTCCTGGCCGGGCGTATAGTCGGTGATGACGTCGTGTCCGTCCTGGAAGTTGATCAGGAACACGTCCTTGCCCGCCCCGCCCGTCAGCGTGTCGTTGCCCGCGCCGCCGATCAGCGTATCGTCTCCGCCCATGCCGTTCAGGCTCTGGTTGCCCGCGAAGCCGTAGAGCCGGTCCTCGTCCGCCGTGCCGGTGAGCACGCCGCCGCTCCCGCGGCCGCCGCCCACCACTTGCACGCCATCGACGATCGCGGTGACGGTGAAGGTGACGGTGGCGGTGCTGGTGAGCCCGCCCGCGTCGCTGACGGTGTACTGGAAGCTGTCGGTCAGCGTCTGGCCGGGGCTCAGCAGGTCGAACGCCGCTGCGTCCGCGACATATTTGAGCGACTGGCTGGCGGCGTCGAAGATCACATGGCCGCCCGTGCCCGCGCCGTTCACCGAGACGATCGTCAGCGCATCGCCGTTGCCGTCGGTATCGTTGCCGATCAGCGTAGACCAGAGATTGGCGCTGGTCTTGCCCTCGTCGATCGCCAGCGCGTCGGCGACCGCCACCGGCCGGTCGTTCACCACCACGGTCAGCGCCTGCTCGGTGAAGAGCCCGCCGGCATCCGCCGCGCGCACGGTGAGGCTGTAGCTCGGCCGGCTCTCGAAACTCGCGGTCGTGCCCGTGGTCGTGATCACGCCGTTGGCGTCGATGTGGAACAGCCCGGCATCGGCGCCCGACAGCGACCAGATGATCGTGTCGCCATCCACATCGCTCGCGGATGCCGTGCCCACCACCGCGCCTGCCGCCGCGCCCTCGTTCACCCGGTCACTGTCGATGACAAGGTCCGCCGGCTTGTCGTTGACCGCGTTGACCGTCAGGTTGACGGTGGTGACATTGCCGTTGTCGGCACCGTCATTGGGGCGATAGGTGAAGCTGTCCGCGCCATTGTAATTGGCATTGGGTGTGTAGGTGAAGCTGCCGTTCGGGTTCAGCGTCAACGTGCCATGCGTTGGCCCCGTCACCAGCACGGCATTGAGCGTATTGCCCTCCACATCGCTGTCGTTGCCCAGCACGCCCGGACCGCTGACGACCAGCGGCGTATCCTCGTCGGTCGAATAACCGTCATTCACCCCCACCGGCGCGTCGTTCACCGCCGTGATATTGATGGTCTGGTTCGCCGATCCGGTGAGCGCACCGCCGGTTCCCGTATTGCCGCCATCGTTGATGCCGACGGTCAGCACCGTGCTGGCCGGCGGCGCATCGGTGTCGGCGGTGAAGCTGACGCTGCTCGTCGCGTTGGTGCTCAGCAGATCGTTGATCTGCGCCAGCGTGCCCGTGAGCGTCACCGTGCCCGTGCCGCTGCCCGAGACGTTCGCGCCGCTCGTACCCGCGCTCACCGTCAATATGCCGTAACCCACGCCCAGCGTCACCGTCACGTTGCCGCCGCCCACATCGGCATCGGCGACCGAGACCGTGCCCTTCAGATTGAGCGCCACCTGCTCGGTCGCCGCATAGGCGCTCGCCGAAACCGCCGCCGTCGGCGCATCGTTGATCGCAGTGATATTGATGGTCTGGTTCGCCGATCCGGTGAGCGCACCGCCGCTGCCCGTATTGCCGCCGTCGTCGATACCGACGGTCAGCGTGGTGCTGGCAGGTGGTGTATCGGTGTTGGCCGTGAAGCCGACGCTGCTGGTGGCGTTGGTGCCCAGCAGGTCGCTGATTTGCGCCAGCGTGCCGGTGAGCGTAACGCTGTTCGTGCCGCTGCCCGAGACGTTCGCGCCGCTGGTGCCCGCCGTCACCGTCAATATGCCGTAGCCGACACCCAGCGTCACCGTGATGCTGCCGGTTCCGGCATCGATATCGGCAACCGAGACCGTGCCCTTCAGGTTGAGCGCCACCTGTTCGGTCGCCGCGTAGGCGCTCGCCGAAACCGCTGCCGTCGGCGCGTCGTTCACCGCCGCGACATTGACGGTGCTGGTGACCGTCGTCGTGCCGCCATCGCCATCGGTCAGCGTCCAGCTGATCGTGCGCGCGCCGGCACTCGGCGCATCGCCGCCCGAATTGGCATAGCCGATCGTGCGGAGCAGCGCCTGTACCGCGCCGACCGGCGGGGCCGGACGGCCATCGGGATCGTAGAAATTGAAGGTAAGCGCAGAGCCGCCTACGCCACCGCCCGCGACCAGGCCGATCTGGGTGCCGTTATAATAGACCTGGCGATCGCCGCCCGGAAGCAGGGCGCCCAGCGTAATGACCGCATCGGGGATGATCACCAGTTGATCCTGCGCGGTCACGAGGCCGCCGGTGATCGAGACGGTCAGCGTGCCGCCGTCGAAATTGGTGCTGTCGGCATCCGTGATCGCGGCATTGCCGCTCGCGTCAATCAGCAGCGAGCCATTGCCTTCGGTCCAGGTGACGCTGTCGCCGTTCAGGTTCGAGATCACCGGCACATCGTTGACTGCCGTAATATTGATGGTCTGGCTCGCCGATCCGGTCAGCGCACCGCCGCTGCCGCTATTGCCGCCATCGTTGATGCCGACGGTCAGCAGCGTGCTCGATAGCGGCGTATCGGTGTTGGCGGTGAAGCTGACGCTGCTCGTCGCGTTGGTGCCCAGCAGATCGTTGATCTGCGCCAGCGTGCCGGTGAGCGTGACGCTGTTCGTGCCGCTGCCCGACACATTCGCCCCGCTCGTGCCCGCCGTCACCGTCAATATGCCGTAACCCACGCCCAGCGTCACCGTGATGCTGCCGCTGCCGGAATCGTCGGCGACCGACACCGTGCCCTTCAGGCTGAGCGCCACCTGTTCGGTCGCCGCATAGGCGCTCTCCGAAACCGTCGCCGTCGGCGCATCGTTGACCGCCGCGATCGTGATGGTCTGTGTCGCGGGCGTGGAAGGCTCAGCATCGCCGGGTTCCTGCGCGGTCACGGTCAGCACCGTGCTGGCGGGCGGCGCATCGGTGTTCGCGGTGAAGCTGATGCTGCTGGTGGCGTTGGTGTTCAACAGATCGTTGATTTGCGCCAGCGTGCCGGTGAGCGTCACCGTGCCCGTGCCGCTGCCCGACACGTTCGCGCCACTGGTGCCCGCCGTCACCGTCAAGATGCCGTAACCCACGCTCAGCGTCGCTGTCATGGTGTTGCCGCCGATGTCAGCATCGGCAATCGAGACATTACCCTTAAGATTGAGCGCGACCTGTTCAGTCGCCGCATAGCTTGGCCCCGAAAGTGAAAAGGCGGCAGAACCCCCATTCTGTGGCGGTATCCAAGCGGACGGATTGGCGAAGTTGTTGCTCAAATGAACACCATCAACGCCAAGATCGGTGGACGTCTTCATCCACCAGATCTTCGAACCGTCATAGCCGGATCCCCAGGCCCCTTCGTGCAAAGCGATGAAATAGCTGCCGGCCTCAAGCGTCACGCCAAGGTCGATCGTCGCCAGGATGACATCGTCGGTGCTGCCGCTAAAGTTCAGGCCAGTGTCCACGAGGATCGGCGAGCTGTCAGATCCGGTCAGTAGCAGCGTGCCGGGAGCACCGTTTACCGATGAATAGATGCCCCAGCTCAGCGTACCACTAAAACCGTCCAATATACCATTGTCAGGCTGGACATTATCGTTGAGCGCGGCGGTGATCGTCGTCAGCGTGCGACGTTCGGAAAGCGTGAAACTCTCCGCAGTGACATATTCGGACAGATTAAAAGCATCTGTGAGATTGATCCCGCTCTGGTTGAAGAACGTGCCAGGTGCGGCGATATAAATCGAAGGTGCGATGGTCATCCAATGTCTCCGTAAGAAAGCTCAATGGTCGCCATGGCCATGCCCCCCATTGATGCGGCGAGGAATCGGCCCTCGCCGCTTCGCGGGCAACTTCGTATGTGAGATCAATACGTTGGTCGACTGGAATTGAGTATAATATTTACCCAGAAACAGGCACTCAGCACCGTACTGCAAACGGTGCCGCCCACCCGAGCGGCACCGACCATCGGTATCCTCACCCCTTCCGATCGACCCGGATCGACAGCTCGACATCGTCGGCGAAAGGCACCGACAGATAGCCGCGCGCCGGATCGCGCACGCGCGCCAGATAGTCGGGCGACCAGTCGGCATTGTCGGCCAGGATCAGCGCGCCCGGCGCCAGGACAGGTTCGACGAGATCGAGGATCGCGGGATAAAGCCCCTTGGCGCCGTCGAGCAGCAGCAGGTCGACCCGTTCGGGCAGGTCGCGCGCCAGCGTATCGAGCGCATCGCCTTCGCGGATCTCGACCAGATCGTCGAAGCCCGCTTCCGTCACGGTTTCGCGCGCGGCCGCGACCTTGCCGGGTTCGAACTCGCTGGAGATCAGCCGCGCCCCGCCCACTTCGCCCCAATTGTCGCGCAGCGCCGCAGCGAGATGCAGCGTCGAAACGCCGAATGAGGTGCCGAATTCGACGATGTTGCGTGCGCGACTGCTGCGCGCAAGCATGTAGAGCAGCCGCCCCGTTTCCCGCGAGACCGCGAGATGCGCGTCCTTCATCCAGGTGTAGAGATCGAGATAGCCCTCCTTGTCCGCCATCATCGCGGCGCGCTGCGCTTCGGGAATGGCCTGGATCTGGCTTTGCACCCTGGCCGTCGATGCGTCGGCATCGGCGAACAGCCGGTCGAGCAACGCCGAAAGCGGCGCCTGCATAAGCGTGTTCATCATGGATTTTCTTCCTGACTGATTGACGTGCCGGCCGGGCAAGCAGAATATGCGACGAATTCGTCACATTTCCTATTCGCGTTTCGGAAGCAGTCCATGACCGCACCACGAAAACCCCGAATTTCCTCGCGCAAACAGCCGCGCCAGGCACGTTCGACCCAGTTGGTCGCCGACATATTGCAGGCGGCGGTTCAGGTTCTGGCGGCGGAGGGTGCGGCGCGCTTCACCACCGCCCGCGTCGCCGAGCGCGCCGGAGTCAGCGTCGGTTCGATCTACCAGTATTTCCCCAACAAGGCCGCCATCCTGTTTCGCCTGCAGGCCGACGAATGGCGCGACACCACCACGATGCTCCGCGCGCTGCTCGAAACGCCGGGCCAGCCGCCGATCGAACGGCTGCGCGCCGCGATCCGTGCATTCTTCCGCTCCGAATGCGAGGAGGCGGCGATCCGGACCGCGCTGGCCGACGCCGCCCCGCTCTATCGCCACGCGCCCGAGGCGCGGGCGCATCGTCGCGCCGGGCTGCGTACACTGATCGCCTTCTGGCGCGAAATGTTGCCTGACACGCCACGCGAGCAGCGCCGGCGGATTGCCGACATCATCACCATATCGCTGGGCGCGATCGGCAAGACGATCTCGGAGCGGCACTGGCCGTGCGATGCGGTCGACGCCCATGGCGATGCGGCGGCGGACATGGTCGCGGCCTATGTCGATCGGCTTTCGACGGCGCCCCGCCAGGGTTGAGGTCAGCCCGTGCGATCGCCCTCGTCGCCGGCGCTTCCTGCCCGCTCCACCGCGCGATCGGCCGCCGCGATCAGGCGCCGGCCCATTTCGCGCGCCGCGCGCGGCGTCAACGACAGGGCAATACCGTTGGGGCCATCGATCATCACCTCTCCGCCCTCGACGGTAACGGCACCCGACGTGTCGAACGCTGTGTTGCTATGCATCGCCTTACGCTCCACCTGCCCCGGCATGGCGGAAACCTTCGGCGAAACAACAGGTTCCGTCAGCGCGGGAAACCGCCGAGATGGAGATAGAAGGGATCGAACTCGGCGGCGGCGGCCAGCCCGTCGGGGTCGAGGATCTCGACGGTCTTGGTCTTGAACCGCGCCAGCCCCGCCTCGCGCAACTGGCGCAGCACGCGGTTAACATGCACATTGGTGAGGCCGCAGGCATCGGCGATATCGGTCTGGCTGAGCGGCAACTGATAGCTGTTGCCGGTCGTGCGCTCGACCACCTTCATCCGCGCATGGAGTTCGCACAGCAGATGCGCGACCCGTTCTTTCGCGGTGCGGCGCCCCACCGTCAGCACCCATTCGCGGTGAAGGGCCGCGTCGAGCAGCGTGCTCAGCCACAGCATCCGCGCAAGGTGCGGATGCGTCTCGGTAATGGCGCGAAGGCCCACATGCGGGAAGAGAGCGATGCGCACCGGGGTCAGCGCCACCACGTCATGCTCCAGGCTCTGGACCAGGAAGCTGTGGAGATCGACGAAATCGCCAGGCACGTGCAGCGCCACGATCTGCCGCCTTCCGTCCGAAAGCGTGCTCTGCCGCGCGACGATGCCGTCCAGCAGCAAATGACTCTGCGTCTGCGGCCGGCGCTCATGCACGAGCACCTCCTTGGGCTTCGCCTCCCGAAAGCCGGCACAGGCGCGTTCGAGCGCCTGTTCCTCGTCGTCGGATACCACATCGCGGCAACGCAGTTTCAGAAACTGCGCCGCAAGTTCGCCACGGGTCGCCTTGCCTGTCTCGCTTGCCACGCCGCACCATAGGCAATTCTCGGCAGCGATACGAGCATCTATCGCGGGTGAGCGTGACGTCGCAGAATCCCGGCGGAGGGCTTTATCGTGCGGACCTGGCTGGTGCGATCGACATCGACCAGACCGAAACGTTGGCGATAGCCGAACAGCCATTCGAAATTGTCGAGCAGCGACCAGTAGAAATAGCCGCGTACATCGGCGCCGTCGGCGATCGCATCGCCCAGACCCCCCAGCGCGGCCATAATAAAGGCGCCGCGCCGGTAATCATCCTCACCCGGATAGCCGTTCTCGGTGACGATCATCGGAACCGGCCAACGACTGGAAACCCAGCGGCACACTGCACCCAGCGCTTCGGGTCTATCCTCCCATCCCATCGACGTGAGCGGCGCGCCCGCCGCCGGCCCGGTGCCGCCATCGGCACGCGACATGGTACGCGAATAGGTCTGGATACCGATGAAATCATCTTCTGCCGCCGCATCGAGGAACGGCGCGTAGAAATAGGCCTGGCGTGCGTCGCGATAGGCTTCGCCGCCCGGCTCGGCGCTCTCCTCCGAAATCGCCAGCGTCATGCCGACGGGCACGTCGGGCCGCACCGCCTTGATCGCGTCGCGCCCCGCCGCGTGCGCCCTGCGGCCATTGTCGAGGATCGTCGCTTCATCGGCGAACAGGAAAAAGGCGGAGAGCGGTGCCCCCAGCGCCCGTTCCGCCGCGACGCGCTGATCCGCGGTCGCGAGGTTCTGGAAATAACGGCCGGCCATGATCGGCAGGTTGAGTTCGTTGATCGTGCAGGCCAGCGCCATGCCATCGAGCACGGTGGCGGCGCGATGGCAATAATCGCCGAAGCGCTCCGGGAAATCGGGCGCGGCGAAACCGCCCATCCGCGCCAGCCAGCGCGGCTGGGTGAAATGGTGGAAGGTGACGACGGGCGCGATGCCCTGCGCCAGGCAAACATCGATGCAGCGCCGGTAATGATCGAGCGCCGCCGTCGAGAAAAAACCCGGTTCCGGCTCGATCCGCGCCCATTCGATCGAAAAACGATAGGCGCCAAGGCCAAGCGACGCGACGATCGCGACATCCTGCGCGAAGCGATGATAGTGATCGGCCGCATCGCCCGACGGCTCGGCGAAGAGCGAAGGCACGGCATGTTCGAGCGCCCAGCAGTCCGAATTGACATTGCCCCCTTCCACCTGATGCGCGGCGGTGGCGGTGCCCCAGAGGAAATCGGACGGAAACGATGCGCCGCTCATTTGCGGAACGCCGGATTGGCGAAATTGAAGATATAGGCGCGGCGACGGCGATCGGCCGTGCGGTTGCCCGATGTGAAGTGCGGGGTTCCGTAATTATGCACCGTCGCACCGCCCGCGCGCAGCGGACAGGCGACCGCCTGGGCCAGATCGAGTTCGCCCTCGTCGCTGATCGCCAGCAGGCGCTGCGTATAATCCGCCTCGCCCGCCGCGACATGATGCTCGAGCATCGGCGCGTCATGCACGCCGGGCACGAAATGCATGCAGCCATTCTCCTCGTCGACATCGTCGAGCGCGAGCCAGAACTGCACGACCTGATCGCTCGGGATCGCCGCACCCGCCGGCGCGAAGGGCATTTGCGAATAGGAGAAATCCTGATGCCAGGGCGTCACCGCCTGCTGGCCCGGTTCCTTGTAGATCAGCATGTCGAACACCGGCACCGGCGCGTCGACGCCCAGCAACCCCTTCGACAATTCGCGCGCGGCATCGAGCGCCGGATTGTCGCGGAAGATCGGATGATAGGCGGAGGGCAGCATGATCTGCCGGGTGATTCGGCCCAGCGGATTGTCGGTGGCGGTCACATCGATCCGGCCCGCCAGCATATCGTCATAAACCGCGCCGATCGCGGCTACGGTCGCGGCATCCGCCAACCGGGGGATGACCAGGAAACCGTCCCTTCTGAACCTCTCGATCGCGCAGGATTCCATCGTCTTCCTCTCGCCAGCGGGCCCGTTCGATGCGGCAGGCCCTTACCGAATGCGCAAAGACTAAATCGAACCCGTTGACATAATCAAGAATTAGATAGAATTTATGCGTATTCGACCATTCAATATAGAGTTGGCGAGCATAGGAGGGATCATGGGACGGTGCCGTGGACGCGCGATCAAGGCGCTGATTGCTTCGCTTTCCGTCGTGGGTGCCGGCGGCGTTTTCGCGTTGCCAGCCCAGGCGCAGCAGACCGACGAGGATGCGGCGCGCACCGGCGAGATCATCGTGACCGCGCAGAAGCGCGAGGAAGCGCTTCAGGACGTGCCGATCTCGATCGCGGTGGTCGGCGGTGAAACGCTCGACAAGCTTCAGCTCAATGCCGCGACCGACCTGCAATATATCGTACCCGGCCTCTCCTCCCCCGCCCAGTCGGGCCCTCGCAATTTCGGCTTCTTCATCCGCGGGGTCGGCACCAACACCTTCTCGTCAGAAACGATCGAACCCAGCACCGCTTATGTCGTCGACGGTGTGGTGATGGGGCAGAGCGGCGCGACCCTGGTCGACCTGCCCGATATCGCGCGGATCGAGGTGCTGCGCGGGCCGCAGAGCACATTGTTCGGCAAGAATGCGAGCGCGGGCGTGATCAACATCGTCACGCACCGGCCATCGGACACACTCGAATTCCGCGCCGGGATCAGCGCCGCATGGCCAAATGACGATATCCACGCCTATGGTTACCTGTCCGGCCCGCTGGCGGACTCGCTGCGTTTCTCGGTTTCGGGCCGGCGCAGCGTGCGTGAAGGCTATATCCGGAACCTGCCCGATGGCCGCCGTTTCAACAATCGCGACGAATATGGCTTTCGCGGCAAGCTGGAATGGCAGCCGTCGGACAGGCTGCGCGCGACCCTGATCGGCGATTACTGGAAGAGCAACGCCAATTGCTGCATCTGGACGGTCGAGCGCTTCGCGACGCCGGGGCCGCCGGCGACCGCGCCGTTCCTGTTCGAAGCCCCGGCGATCGCCCGGCTCGGCATGAATCCGGGGCGCGGCAACCAGTTCCAGACCATCAACGGCGACGTCTTCGCCAAGGTGAAGAGCTATGGCGCCTCGTTCCAGCTCGACTACGAGCTGGGCGATCACACCCTGACCTCGATCAGCGGCTGGCGCGGCTTCGAGACGCTCGACGGCCTCGATTCCGATTCCTCGACCGACAATTTTCTCGACGTCAATTTCGGCAAGCACAAGCAGGACCAGATCTCGCAGGAGCTGCGCATCGCGTCGCCGACCGGCGGCTTCATCGACTATGTCGCCGGCCTCTATTATTTCCGCCAGACCGTGGACTCGTTCACGCGCCAGCTTTTCCCCGGGCTGTTCTTCCTCCCCTTCTTCAACCGCGAAGTCTATGTCGACGTCGCAACGCGCAACATGGCGGCGTTCGGCCAGGCCAATCTGCACCCGACCGACCGCCTGACGCTGACCCTGGGCGCGCGCTGGCTCACCGAGAAGCAGACGGTGGGTAAGAGCCGCACCGACACGCTGACGCTCGCGACCGACAGCGCGCGCGTCAGCGGCAAGGACGATGCGCTGACCTGGCGGCTGGGCATGGAGTATGAATTCACGCCCGATATCATGGCCTTTGCGGCCGTGACGCGCGGTTACAAGGGCGGCGGTTTCGACAGCAACATCGCGGTCCAGCCGCTGTTGCCGGTGGGGCCGGAGCGTCCGACCAGCTACGAGATCGGCCTGCGCACCAGCGTCCCCGATGCCGGGCTCACCTTCAACGTCACCGGCTTCTATGCCGATATCAAGGGTTACCAGACCGCCAGCCGCGATCCGATCGCGCTCACCTTCCCGCTCACCAACGGCGATGCCAAGACCAGGGGTTTCGAGGCGGAACTGAGCTGGCAGCCGGTGAAGGGCAAGGATTTCTACCTGACCGGCGGCGTCGCCTATACCAACGCCGAATGGGGCGATTTCCCGGGGGCGCCCTGCGCGGGCGGGCAATCCGCCGCGCAGGGCTGTATCGGTGGCGTGCAGGACCTGACGGGCAAGCCCCTGCCCTTCGCGCCCAAATGGGCGTTCAATATCGGCGCGGACTATGCCCAACCGATCGGCGGTGACTTGAAGATCGGCGGCACGATCAATTACAACTACCGCTCGAAACAGATGATCGGCTTCCCCAACGCCGTCGACGCGATCGAGCCCGGCTATGGCCTGCTCGGCGGCGCGATCAGCCTGGGCGACGTGAACGACGCCTGGAAGGTCTCGGTCTTCGGCAAGAACCTGACCGACGAGAATTTCCGCACCTTCGCGTTCAACAGCTCGAACGGCACGCTCAACCAGTATCGCGTCTACGAATCCCGCCGGATCATCGGCGTCGCCTTCGATGTCGCATTCTGAACCGGGCAACACCAGTGACGGAAGCACAAGCGCCACGGCTGCTGGCGGGCATCAGCTTCCTGACGCCCGCCGAACTGCCCGACTGGTTGGCAGGGCCGCGCGGCGACCGTGCCACCGTCTATGCCGCGTTGAAGGCGGCAGGCTATGAGGCGATCCAGACGCTGGAGCCACAGGCGGCGATCGATGCCGGGCTGATCCCGAGCGGGCTGATGCGCATCTTCCGCGACGTCGGGCAGATGCGCGAACAGGCGCGACATTGGCGCGATGCCGGATGCGATTGCTCGACGGTCCAACTCGGCGACGGCTTCGAAAGCGACGACGAGATGCTGCGGCTGGCGGAGGCGATGCTCGATATCGCACAGGTGCTGAACCACCCCATCTATCTGGAAACGCACCGCGCGACGATGACGCAGGACATCAAGCGCACGCTCGACCTGGTCGAACGCCTGCCGGAGCTTCGCTTCAACGGCGATTTCGGCCATTGGTATATCGGTCACGAACTGACCTATGGCGACATGGACATGAAGTTCGAACGGATGCGGCCGGTGTTCGAGCGTACGCGCTTCATGCATCTGCGCGTCTCGTCCAACGCATTCGGCCAATTGACCGCGAGCGACCCGGCCGAAGCACGGCACCTCGACTATTACCGGCGGATGTGGACGGCGAGCTTCGAGGGATTCCTGCGCGACGCGCGGCCCGGCGACTATTTCGCGGTCCATCCCGAACTGCTGCCGGCGCACGCCTGCTATCCCAGGATGCTGCCCGACGGTGGCGGCGGCTGGCGCGAGGAAAGCGACCGCTGGACCGAATCCGCCTTTCTGATCGAGGTCGCGCGCCAATGCTTCGCCGACGCCCAGGCGGCGCTCCGGCCCGGCCGCTGATGCGCGGGCTCGCGATCCTCGCGTTCATGCTGACCGCCGCCTCGCCCCCCGCCCATGCCCGTACGCTCGATGGCGCGCCCATCGTCGCAAGACCGCCCGCCGGCGCATTGGAGGGCCGATCGCGGGACGGGATCGATGCGTTCGCGGGCATTCCCTATGCCGCCCAGCCGATCGGCCCGCTGCGCTGGCGCCCGCCCGCCCCCGCCCCGCGCTGGCATGGCGTGCGCAGCGCGATGGAGTTCGGCAAGGATTGCCCGCAGGTCCGGTTCGAGGGCGACAAGACCCCGTCGACCCAGCCGATGGGTGAGGATTGCCTGGCGCTCAACATCTGGCGCCCCGCCGGCGCGCACAAGCTGCCGGTGATGGTGTGGATCCATGGCGGTGCCTTCGTCGCGGGATCGAGCGCGTCGCCCACGCTCGACGGCGCCGATCTGGCGCGGCGCGGTGTCGTGCTTGTCAGCTTCAACTATCGGCTGGGCCGGTTCGGCTTCTTCGCGCATCCTGCGCTCACCGCCGAAGCGGGCGGCAAACCGCACGCCAATTTCGCATTTCTCGACATGATCGCGGCGCTCAAATGGGTAAAGGCCAATATCGCGGCGTTGGGCGGCGATCCCGGCAACGTGACGATCTTCGGCGAGTCCGCCGGCGGCGCCGCGGTCGATTTCCTGATGGCGTCGCCACTCGCCAAGGGGCTGTTCCACAAGGCGATCGTCCAGTCCGGCGCCAATCGCGAACCCTATGCGCGGCTGGGCGTCGATCGTCCCACGCGCATCTCGGGTGAAAAGGCGGGTGCCGCCTTTGTCGCGCAGGCCGGCTCCCCAAGGGCCGACGCCGCCGTGCTGCGCGCGATCCCCGCCGACCGGGTTCAGGGCGGGCTCGCCATGTGGGATCTCCAGCCCGACCGTTTCAACGGGCCGATCATCGACGGGCGAAGCGTGGTCGACGATCCGGTCTCGCGCTTCGCGGCTGGCAAGGTGCCGCGCATTCCCTTCATCATCGGATCGACCGGCGCCGAACTGAGCCAGGAGGCGTTCGCGCCCGCACTGATGGGGCTGATCCGGGGCCAGGTCGATCCGGCGAACCTGGCGGGGCTGCTGCGCGCCTATGGCGATCCGCCCGAGCCCGCGCTGATCGACGATTATTTCTTCGGGGAAGCCGCGCGCGGCTTCGCGCGGATCATGCACGCACATGGGGCGCCCACATGGCGCTATCTGTTCGATCATGTGACGGCGGCCGAGCACGCGACGCGCCAGGGCGCCAACCATGCCTCCGAACTCGCCTATCTTTTCGGCACGCTGCCCGACGATGCCGCGCCCGCCGACCGCAAGACCGCGCGGCTGATCGGCGACTACTGGACCAGTTTCGCGAAGACCGGCGTGCCGGGCGCCCCCGGCCTGCCCGCCTGGCCGCGCGCGGGCACCGGCGATCCCCTGCTGCTGTTCCGCGACGGAGCCGCGTCCGCCATCCATGACGGCAATGCCGCACGGCTCGACGCCGTCGAACGCACCATGACCGCGCGCCGCGCGAGAGAGGCGACACCATGACCGGGCACCGGCTGAGCACCGCGAAGAAGATCGGCTTCACGCTCGGCGACTATGCCAGCAATCTCTATTGGCAGAGCGTCTCGATCTTCCTGCTGTTCTTCTACACCGACGCGGTGGGCATTCCGGCGGCGACCGCCGGGCTCATCTACATGATCGCCTCGATCGTCGACGCGCTGCAGGATCCGGTCATGGGCAGCATCGCGGATCGCACGCGCAGCCGCTATGGCCGCTATCGCCCCTATATCCTGTTCGGCTGCGTGCCGCTGGGCCTGTCGTTCATCCTGCTCTACTGGCGTCCACCCTTCGAGGGCGCCGGGCTGGCGCTGTGGATGCTCGCCACCCACATCATCTTCCGCACCGCCTATACGGTGGTCACCATCCCCTATACCTCGCTGAACGCGCGGCTCACCGACAGTTCGGACGAACGCTCGACCATCGCGGGCTATCGCATGGTCTTCGGCGTGCTCGCGGCGCTCACCATCGTCTATTTCACCTATCCGCTGGTCAGCTGGTTCGGCGGCAGCGGATCGACCCAGGGCTTCACCTGGGCGGCGGCGGTGTTCGCGGTGGTCGCGACCGCGATTTATCCGCTGGTCTATCGCATCACCAGCGAGCCGCCCGAAAGCGCGGTGGCGGACGTCAAGCTCGACCTTGGCGGCTATTGGCGTGCGCTCAGGAGGAACCGCGCCTTCTGGATCCTGATCCTCGCCACCGTCTCCGCCTTTGTCTGCTCGGTCGCGCTCGGCAAGTCGGTGCTCTATTATTTCAAATATTATCTCGACGACGAAGCCGCCTCGCGGCCCGCGCTGCTCGGCATGTCCGCGGTCGGGCTGGTGGCGATCCCGGCCTGGGTGTGGATCACTAAGTTCATCGGCAAGCGCAACGCCTGGTTCGCCGGGACCGTCCTCAACCTCGTCATGCTCGCGATCTTCGCCACGCACGAATTCGATTCACCCTGGCCGATGACGATCTGGCTGATCGCCAGCAGCATGGGATCGCTGGGGCTGGCGCTCACCTTCTGGTCGATGCTGCCCGACACCGTCGAATATGGCGAATGGATGACGGGCGAGCGCACCGAATCCTTCATCTTCGGCCTGTTCCAGTTCTTCCTGAAAGTGGCGCTGGGCGTCGGCGCGGGCGTGTTCGGCTGGCTGCTCGATTCGGTCGGCTATGTCGCCAACGCCCCGCAGACGCCCGAAACGCTGGCAGGCATCAAGGCGATCATGATCTGGCTGCCCGGCGCCGGCATGATCGTGGCCGGACTCGCCATGTTTTTCTACCCCATCCGCCGCGGCGATCATGAGGCGATCGTCGAGAAACTCGCCGCACGCCGCCGGTCCGCATCGCAAAATTCAGTCGATGATTAGCATTTGATAGAAAATTGATCGAAAATTGGCTTTTCGAATCTGATTCCATATTATAGAAAGGCGTAAAGGAGAGGGCTATGGATGCCGGTGCACGCCTTGCGGCCTGGAATGATCGGGGATTCTTCGTGCTGCGCGGGCTGATCCCGCAGGCCGATGTCAAAGCGGTCGAGGACGAGGTGATCGCGCGGATCCGCGCCAACCCGCCCGAGGATCATCCGGACGAGACCATCTATGCGGCCGGCCCCAACTACGCGATCTTCCCGGAAAAGGAGCCGAGCTCGAGCGCGGTCAATCCCGAGGACCGGATCGCCAAGGTATTCAACTGCCATGCCGAGGGGCTGTCGCGCACGGTCGCAGAAAGCGACGCGATCGTCGACGTCGTCGAAGCGCTGCTCGGCCCCGATATCGATTGTTTCCAGAGCCAGTTCATCTTCAAGAATCCCGGCGTGATCGGCCAGCCCTGGCACCAGGACAGCTATTATTTCCGCTTCGACCGCCAGCCCCAGGTGGGCGTGTGGCTGGCGCTCAGCCGCGCCACGCTGGACAATGGCTGCCTGTGGGTGCTGCCGGGATCGCACACCGGGCCGATCCATGCGCATGTGCCCGATCGCCGGCCCGCCGCGAACCGCGCCTATACCGAGATCGTCGACCAGGACGACAGCGCACGCCAGCCCGCGCTGATGGAGCCTGGCGACGTGCTCTTCTTCCACAGCTATCTGATGCACATGTCGACCGACAATGTCGCCGACGAGCGCCGCGCGGCGATGGTCTATCATTATGGCCGCGCCGGCACCCGCCCGGTGAGCGCCGAGGCCGCCGCCAGCCTGAACCCCGTCAACCGCTGGATCCCCGTCCGCCGCAAACCCGCCGAGGCCGCATGACCTTCCCCGCGCATCGCATCCATCCCCGCAACCATGATTTCTCTTGGCAGGAGGCGTCGGACGACGGGCTGCGCCGCCTGACCCCGGCCGAAAAGGCGCAGTTCGACGCACAGGGCTTCTTCGTGCTGCGCGACGTGTTCAGTCCCGCCGAACTCGACGCGGTGGAAACCGCGATCGATCCGCTGGAGCAGGCGCACGAGCAGCAATTGCGCGCCAATGAGGGACGCAACGCCATCTCGTCCGCCGATGCGATCACCTTCACCGGCCATATCGTCGCCAAGTCCGGCGTCCTGCGCGATTTCGCGGCGCATCCGGCGATCGCCGATGTCTGCCACGATCTGATCGGCGGCGATGTCCGACTCTATTGGGACCAGTCGGTCTACAAGAAATCGGGCAAGCCGCAGGAATTCCCGTGGCACCAGGACAATGGCTATACCTTTGTCGAACCCCAGCAATATCTGACCTTCTGGATCCCGCTGATCGATGTCGATGTGGAGAATGGCTGCCCCTGGATCGCGCCGGGCATGCACCGGCTCGGCACGCTCGAACATTGGGTGACGCCGATCGGGCTCAAATGCCTGGAGGACGCGCCCGATGCGGTGCCCGCCCCCGCGAAACGCGGCGACGTGATCGTCTTTTCCTCGCTCGCACCACACCGCACCGGCCCGAACCTGCGCGCCGGCACCGTGCGCAAGGCCTATATCCTGCAATATGCGCCCGATGGCGCCGAAGCGGTGATGCCCGACGGCAGCCGCATCGCGCAGACCGAGCCGAGCCGGCAATTCCCGATCCTGAAGGATGGGGCGCGGATATGAACGCGGCCGATCTGGAACGCAACGCCGCCGCCTTCCGGCGCGACGGCTTCGTCCATGTGCCAGGCGTGCTCTCCCCCGACGAGCTTGCGCGCTACGGCGCGGCGGTCGACGCCGCCGTCGCCGCACGCAAGGCGGGCGACACCCGCGCGCTCGACGAGAAAAGTCCGTACGAGCAATCCTTCCTGCAATGCCAATATGTGTGGGAGGATTTTCCCGATATCCGCCCGCTCACGTTCCACCCGAAGATCGGAGCGCTGACCGCAGCCCTGCTCGGTGCGAAGCGGGTGCGGCTGTGGCACGATCAGGCGCTCTACAAGGAAGCCGGCGGGCGCGAGACCGAGGCGCATCAGGACCAGCCCTATTGGCCGATCGCCGAGAGCGACACCGCGACGGTCTGGATCCCCTTCGAAGGCGCGGACGACCATACCGGCTGCATGGGCTATGTGCCCGGTTCGCACCGCGGCGAGGCCGAGTTCATCGACATCTTCGGCACGCCGGGCGACGGCAAGCGGCTGGAGGCCAAGTTCGCGGATACGCCGCCCGTCTTCATTCCCTGCGCGCCGGGCGACGTGATCTTCCATCACGGCTATACGGTGCACATGGCGAAGGCCAACCGGTCGGACCGCACCCGCCGCGTCTATACCGCAATCTATTTCGCCGACGGATCGCATCGCGGCGGCGAACGCGCGCACCCTTCGGTCGATCGCGACGGCATCGCGCAGGGCGCGGTGATCGACGGCGGCGCCACGCCGATCACCTGGCCACTGCCCGACGGCAGGCTGCCCGAGCCCGAACCCTGGCCGGAAGCAGGGCTCGAATGGCGCGAACGGGCCGAGCGGCTGGGCATCATTCCGAAGCGCGCATGAGCATCCAGCACATCCGCCAGCAAGGCGCATTCTTCCTCGACGCGGCCGGCGGCCAGATGATGTTGCGCGGCGTCAATCTGGGCGGCGACTGCAAGGTGCCCTGGCCCGACGGCGGCACGCAGTTCCCAACCGATTTTTCCGATCATCGCACGGTGTCGTTCGTCGGCCGGCCGTTCCCGATCGAGGAGGCCGACGAACATCTCGGCCGGATCGCGGGCTGGGGCTTCAACACACTGCGCCTGCTCACCACCTGGGAAGCGGTGGAACATGCCGGCCCCGGCCTCTACGACAGCGACTATCTCGACTATTTCGCAGAGGTCGCGCGGGTCGCGGGCACGCATGGCCTGTATCTGTTCGTCGATTTCCACCAGGATGTGTGGAGCCGCATGTCGGGCGGCGACGGCGCGCCAGGCTGGGCGTTCGAGGCGGTGGGGCTGGATTTCACGCGCTTCGACGCGGCCGAGGCCGCGCACGTCATGCAGGCGCGCTACGATTATGCCAGCACCGAGAAATTGCAGGCCGCCTATCCCCAGATGAGCTGGGAATCGAACTACCGCCTGCCCGCCAACGGCATCATGTGGACCCTGTTCTGGGGCGGCCGGCTGTTCACCCCCGATTTCACGATCGCGGGCGAGAACGTCCAGGATTTCCTACAGAACCGCTATCTCGGGGCGATGGACCAGGTCGCGCGCCACCTGGTCGGCCTGTCCAACGTGATCGGCTTCGACACGCTCAACGAGCCGGGCCTGGGCTGGATGGGCGAGGCGCTGAGCTATCGCCATCTGGCCCCCAGCGAGGCGCGGCCCGATCGCCCGCGCGTCGGCCCCGCGCTGGCGCCTCTCGATGCGCTGGCGATGGCGCAGGGCCTGTCGGTGACGGTGCCGGTGCTGACGCGCGATGCCGGCGGCGCGGCGGTGCCGACAGGCACGCGCAGCTTCAACGAGAAGCGCGTCCGGATCTGGCGCGACGACGCCCCCTGCCCCTTCGAGCGCGCGGGCGCCTATCGCATAGACGGCGACAGCGCGGTGCCGATCGACGAGGATCATTTCCGCCTGCATGGGCAGCAGCGTCTCTCGATGCCCGAGCACGGCTTCGCGCCCTTCTTCCACAAGGTCGCGGCCACGATCCGCCGCCACCGGCCAGACTGGTCGATCTTCGCGGAGATGGATCCCTTCGCGCATGTCGCGGGACGCAACTTTCCCGCCGACCTGCCCGAACGGACGGTCAATGCCAGCCATTGGTACGATGTCGGCACGCTGTACCTGAAGCGCTTTGATCCCGAGAACCATCGCGACGTGATGACGGGCAAGGCCGAATGCGGGCTCGACATCATCGGTGCACGCTATCGGGACCAGCTTGCCGGCCTGGCGAGCGAGGCGGAAAACTTCCCCGGCGGCGCACCGACGCTGATCGGCGAATTCGGTATCCCCTACGACCTGTCCGAAGGGGAGGCCTATGACCGTTGGGCGCTCGGCGAACGCGACGGGTTATGGGAGCAGCACGAAGCCGCGCTGTCGCTGATGTACGACGCGATGGACGCGCTGGGCCTGCACTCCACCCAGTGGAACTACACCGCGTCGAACCGCAACGACCTGACGATCGGCGACGGCTGGAACCAGGAGGATCTCTCAATCTTCTCGCGCGACCAGCGGGACGATCCCGCCGATCTTTCTTCAGGCGGCCGCGCGGTGGCGGGTTTCAGCCGGCCTTATGCGCGGCGGATCCAGGGACGGCTGGGCACGATGCGCTTCAATCGCGAGAGCCGGTCGTTCCGCGTCGATTTCACCGCCGACGCCGCGATCGGCGGCGCGACCGAGGTCCATGTGCCGCGCGTGCATTATCCCGCCGGTTTCACTGTCCGCTTCGAAGGCCTGCCGGGTGAACTGGCGATGTCTCCGGAACGGCAATGCGTTTCGGTTCGGGCGCTGGCATCGGGCCCGGCCTGGCTGGCAATCGAGCCGGTCTGAAGTGCCGCCCCACCCCGTCGTTCCGGTGAAAGCCGGAATGACGGTTTAGCCCGTCTAAGCGGCCACGACCGCACGACGGCGCGGGCGGCGCACCGTTTCCTGGTTGCGCAGCGTCTCGATGATCGAATTGCGGATCGGCTGGCCGGTCGCGAAATAACGATCGATCAGCGCGAGTGTGCGATCCTTGTCGCGCGAGACCAGCGCATCGACAATTTCGCGATGCTCGGCATGATGGTCGCGGTCGCGATCGCTGGCAAGATCGCCGAAGAGATTGACGTAACGCTCCAGCCGGAAGCCGATATCGCCGAGCAGCTTCAGCATCAGCGGGGAATCACAGCCTGACAGGAGCTGGCCGTGAAACTCCCAATAGGCACGCTGCCATTTCTCTCGCGCCTCATGGTCTCCGCCGGGCAGGACGACCTGCGCCTTGGACGAGCGGTGAAGCTGGACGACCACCCGCTCCTCCCATGCCTCGTCACCCACATCCATCGCGACGCCGATGGCCAGCTTGTAGAGCCGCTGATAGGTGGCGAGCACATCGTCGTAATCTGCGAGCGAGACGGGCGCGACGCGATAGCCCTTCAGATGCTCGTGCACCACCAGGCCGCTTTCGGACATCAGGATGATCGCCTCGCGCACCGGGCTATGGCCGACGCCGTAGAATTTGACGAGATGCTCGACCTTCAGCCGTTCCAATGGCTCGAACACGCCACGGACGATATCGCGCCGCAGCCAATAGGCGGCCATTTTCGCGGTGCTGAGCGACGGATCGGCGGGCGCCGCAACACCGGTGTCGCGGAACGTCGATATGGATGGCGTGCTGCTCGTCACTCTGCCCCGTTCGCCTCGGTTTCCCCGGCCTCCACCATCACCCTATGACATCCGATGCGGCTCCGAAAGGCAAGCGCCCACACCGGACATCGCGGAAAACCAGCGCTACAGGCTGGGGTCGATCAGATATTTCTCGCCCGTCGCCTTGTTCTGATAGGCTTGGACAGTTTCGGGGTTCAGTGCCTCGGCCAGGCCGATGGTGCTGGTATAATGGCTGGCGAAGGTGGTCTTGAGCTCGTCGAGCACGCGCTGGCGCATCCGCCCGACCACCTCGGGCCCGGCCTTCGCCATGAACGGCGTCAGCAACCAGCCGCCCACGCCCCAGGACAGGCCGAAGGTCCGGTCGATGATCGTCGGGCCGGTATCGAGCATGCCGTAGATATACACCTGTTTCAGGCTGTTCGATCCGTAGCGGCTGAACGCCGCGCCCCGGCTCGCCACCACTTCCATCGCATGCAGGATCTGGCCCGCGAGCTTGCCGCCGCCGATCGCGTCGAAACCCAGCGTCGCGCCGGTCGCCGCGATCGCCTCGACTAGCTTCGCCTCGAAATCGGGCGCACTGCTGTCGACGATCCATTCGGCGCCGATATCGCGCAGGATCGCGGCCTGTTCCTCGCGGCGGACGATGTTCACCAGCGGAATGCCGTCGGCCAGGCAGATGCGGTTTAGCATCTGGCCGAGATTGGAGGCGGCGGCGGTATGGACGAGCGCCGTGTGACCTTCCGCCTTCATCGTCTCGGTAAAGCCCAACGCCGTCAGCGGATTGACGAACAGCGAAGCGCCGTCCGCCGCGCTCGCGCCTTCGGGAAGCACCACGCAATCGCGCCCGCGCAGCTTGCGATACTGGGTATACATCGCCCCACCGAGCATGCCGACGGTCTTGCCCAGCATGTCGGAAACATCCGCGCCGGCGCGCACGACGACGCCCGCGCCTTCATTGCCGACGGGCATCGATTCGCCCATGCGCGTGCGCACCGCGCCCAGCCGGCGCTCAGGAATCGTCAAGGTCAGCACCGGCCGCTCTGCAGTGCCGCCCGCGCGCATCGTCGCCATGTCGGCGGGGCCCAGCAGCAGGCCGAGATCGGATGGATTGATCGGCGCCGCCTGCACCTGGACGATCACTTCGTCGGCCTGGGGTTCGGAAAGCGTCACGCTTTCCAGGCTCAGGCGCAGATCCCCCTCCTCGGTCACCAGCGACCGGATTTCCAGGCCCTCGAATGCGTCCGTCATATCCGTCTCCATGATCAGTCTCGAATTGCTACTTTCCTCATACGTCACTGACGGGCGAGCGCAAGCGTCGCGCGCCGGGCGGATCGTGTAGCCATTGGAAGCGGAGCGGATATTGGCGGACATATGGCCGCCTGGCATGATCCGGCGATGTTTGCGCAGATCAGCATCGATCCCGTCCGCACGCGCGAGGATCTGGCCGATGTCGCGACGCTGTTCCGTGCCTATGCCGCCTCGCTCGACGTCGATCTCGCCTATCAGGATTTCGCCGACGAGCTTGCCAGACTGCCCGGCAGATATGCGCCGCCGCAGGGCGCATTGCTGATCGCGCGGAACAGCGAAGGCGCGCCGCTGGGCTGCGTCGCGCTGCGGCCGATGCAGGATCCGGCGCGCTGCGAGATGAAGCGCCTGTTCGTCGCCCCCGCCGGGCGCGGCCTTGGCCTGGGGCGCAGGCTGGTCGACGCGCTGATCGGCGCGGCACGGGGCCTTGGTTATCGCGAGATGTGGCTCGACACACTTCCCACTATGGCCGCGGCGCAGGGTCTTTACCGGGCGATCGGTTTCGCGGTCGCCGATCCCTATTATGCGACACCCGTCGCCGGCACGGTGTTCATGCGGCGGATGCTGACGGATTGATGGCAGCGCCGGAACAAGGCTTGCTTTCGCCGCGCATTATTGCAGTCTCCACACCGTCATTGCGGGAGGGCGAGGCTGTGCAATTTTCGGACCCGGCGGTTGCGGCGGTCTTCGCTGATTATGAACGGCGCGCGGCGAAGGATGCCGCGCGCATGGCCGCATTGGGCGACGCCGTCGGCGCGCATATCGACGAGTTCCTTCTGCCGATCGGCCCCGATACCGGCCGTTTCATCCACAGCCTGATCCTGGCCAAGCGCCCGGCGCGCATCCTGGAGCTGGGCACCAGCTATGGTTATTCGACGCTGATCCTGGCCGATGCGGCGCGGCAGGCGGGCGGGCGGCTGATCACCATGGACCTGGCCGACTACAAACAGGCGCATGCCCGCGCGATGATCGAACGCGCCGGCCTCGCCGATGTCGTCGAGTTCCGGCTGGGCGATGCGGTGACGATGATCGCCGACGATCCCGGCCCGTTCGACCTGATCCTGCTCGATATCTGGAAAGACTTGTACATTCCATGCCTGGAGGCCTTTCTTCCCAAGCTTTCGGACGAGGCGATCGTGGTTGCGGACAATATGGTCGAACCCGTCACCGCGCGCGCGCAGGTCCGCAGATATCGCGAGGCCGTCCGCGCCGTTCCCGAACTGCATTCGGCGCTGCTGCCGATCGGCAGCGGTATCGAGCTTTCGGTCCGCTGGGCCGCCGATAGCGCCAAGCTGTGATCGCGCGGCTGCACCGGCTGTCGCGCCGGATCCCCGGCCCCGGCTGGATGATGATCGCGCTGGTGCTGGGTTTCGCCGCCGGCACCGCGATCGGCGCCGGCCGTGCCGAGGTTGTCGCCGCCGCGCGGCTGGTGGGCGGCATCTGGCTCGATGCGCTGCGCATGACGATCGTGCCGCTGGTCTTCGCGCTGGTGGTGACCGGCGTCGCCGACCTGGCGACGAGCGAGGATCATGCCGATCGCCGGATCGGACGACGCCTGCCCCTCGTTCTGGTCGCCATGCTGTTCATGGCGGGCATCGTCGCAGCGCTGATCGTGCCGCCGCTGCTGGCGCTGTTCCCGCTTTCGCCGGACGTGGTGGCCGGGCTGCGCGCGAACATCCCCGCAGCCGCCCCACCGCCCGCCCCCACCGCCGCCGAGGCGATCGCCGCGCTGATGCCGATCAACGTCGTCGCCTCCGCCGCGGCAGGTGCGATCGTGCCGATCGTCGTCTTCGCGCTGATCCTGGGGCTCGCGCTCGGGCGCATCGATCGCGCACGCGCCGCCGCGACGCTGGCGCCGTTTCGCGGCCTTGCCGATGCGATGGTGGTGATCGTCACCTGGGTGCTGCGCGCGGCCCCCATCGGCATCTTCGCGCTGGCGTTGACGATCGGCGCCACCGCCGGGGCGGGCGCCGCGCTGGCGCTGGGCCATTATATCATGATCCAGATCGCGGTCGCACTGGTGCTGACGATGGTCAGCTATCTGCTGGTGCGCGGTTTCGGCGGTGTACCGATCGGGCGCTTCGCCCGCGCCATTGCGCCGGCACAGGCGGTTGCGGCCGGCACCCAATCCTCGATCGCCACATTGCCCGCGATGCTCGCCAGCGCCGCGCGCATCGGCGTCGCCGAGCGCGATGCGGCGGTCATCCTGCCGCTGACGGTCGCGGTGTTCAAGGTGACCGCTCCTTCCGGATCCTTGCTGTTCGGCCTGGCGCTCGCCTGGATGACGGGCGTGCCGGTGTCGCCGCTCCAGCTTGCGGTCGCCATCCCCATCGCCGTGCTTTCGACATTGACGATCCTGGGCATGCCCGGCGTGGTCAGCTTCTTCGCCGCCGCCACGCCCACCGCGATGGCATTGGGCGCACCGATCGAACTGCTGCCGATTCTGCTGGCGGTGGACACCATTCCGGACATGTTCCGCACCACCGCCAATGTGACCGCCGACGTCGCCGTCACCGCGATGGTCGCGCCACCCGATGGGGGGGTTGGGCAGGAAATCTGAGGCCTGTGCGCATCGTCACAAAGCGTCCGATCGAATCCTGCCAGATCCTGTCCTGCCCGGCGCGTATGTTTGCCGGGCAGGTAGAGGAGGTCATGATGAACAGGCTTATCTTCCGGTCGGCGGCCGTTTTCGCGATCGGCATTTCCGCCACCGCCTATGCCGGCACCGTGGTGACCGGCGGACGTTGCACGCAAAAGCAGATGGCGAACAAGCTCACCAACTGCGAAACCAGCAGCTTCACCAACAGCGCGGGCCAGACCGGCTATAAATGCACCTGCACCGACAAGTTCGTGGCGCTCAATCCCGATCGCGTGGAGAATATCCGCGAGCGCAGCGTACCCGACATCCAGCCGCGCTAATCGGAATTTGCCCGGAGTAGAAGCGCTTATCTGACATATGTTGCACAGTCCGGCGAAATTCAGCAGTCTGGCGGCGGACGTGCACGACAATGGCTGACGACGCCTTTCTCCGGGCCGATTACGAACGGCTGCGGCTTACCTTCCAGGCCATGGGCAGCGGCCTGTGGGACTATGACATCGCGAACGACCGACTATTCTGCAATGCGCGCTGGTACGAGATATTGGGGCTCGATTCCAACTCCAGCCCGATCAACTCGATCGCCGAATTCCGGCACCATATCCATCCTGAGGACGTCGATTCCGCGACCGCCGTCGACTATGACAAGGTGGCACAACTGATCGCGAGCGACGGACGCTATCACAATGAATTCAGGATCGTCCGGCCATGCGGCGAGGTCCGGTGGGTGCGCTCGGTCGCCTGCGTCATCCTGGACAGCGCAACGCAGCAGCCCCGCGCGGTGGGCTGCATCACCGACATCACTGAATTCCACGCCGGCAAGGCGAACAACGAACTACCGGCGAAGCAGCCGGCGACCATTCCATCAGCGCCGGCAGCACCGGCGATCAGCGACCGCGAGCGCGAATGCCTGCGCTGGGTGAGCGTGGGCAAGACAGCGTGGGAAACGGCAGTGATCCTGGGCCTCAGCCGGCGCACCATCGAATTTCATCTGAACAATGCAGTGCGGAAACTCGGCGCCTCCAACAAGGTTCATGCAACGACCACCGCGATTCGCTTGGGGCTGCTCTGAACGCCGCTGTCGCCCGTCGGAGGCGCCGTCACCCAAAAACGCCGGGCGATCTCTATTGTCAATAACAGCCGGGATTCACCCCGAAGCCTCGTAAAAATCCGAGTTTCAACCTGACAGTCCGGCTAGGCAGGTGGGTCGTATGGTTAACGAGTATGTGGTGTAGTGTTCGCGCGTTCGATCCGGGATTTAAGGGCGGTTCAGGTCGCGCTTCGCGATGCGCTTGAGCAGGCCGAGCATTATGGCGATCGATCGATCTGGGCCGGTATCGCCACGGCACTCGGCAGCGTCGGCGCCGAGATCGGCCGGCTGGAAGGCAGCCAACGACAGTCGGATGCACCCGCAGCCCCCTCCTCGACCGCATGGCAAGCGAATGGTGCGCCTTCGATCGCCGAACTCGCCGATTTGATCCTGGCGGCACTGGTTTCCGCCGAAGCGTTGGGCCGCGACAATACGGCGTTGATCCTCAACGACGCGCTGATCAGTGTCACCGGCAAGGGGATTTCGCCGGAAGGCTGGCCTCAGGCCTAGAATATCCTGGCCAGATTACGAAAACTCGCAAGAGTGGCCGGCATTGACAGTTGCTTGGCGCTTGCATTGGAGGCGCAAAGCCAAGCATGGCCACCAAGTGGAAGTTCGTTTCCAACCATGCGGGAGAGCCGGATGCGTTTTATTTCTGTCGTTGCGATGACGATATGCCTCTCCGCTTGCGCGGGAACGCCGTACCAAAAAATGGGAATTGGCGGCGGCTATGACGACAAGAAGGTCACGGAAACCAGCTGGGGTGTCGAATTCAAGTCCAACGTGGCCTCGATCGAGGGTTTTGCCGAACAGGCCGCGCTCTATCGCTCAGCCGAGATCGCGCGGAGCAAGGGTTTCCCATATTTCGCGATCACTTCTGCCAGCGTGGGCTTCCATAGCTACGGTTCAGGCGTGGCCGGTGTAAGCGTGTATGGCACCACCAGGGGGCAAACAGCGCGTCTCAGCGCCGTAGGATTGATGAAACAGGACGACATATTCGACTGCGCCACGGAAAACGGGGTGAATTGCGCAGTTCTGGAAACCGAAGCCGTATTGCGGGACTATGACGAAGTCATGAAGATGGCCGGCCGCAAACGGCCAAAGAGCAACCGCTGATCTGCGCGGCCTGATTTCCCGCGAGGCAGGTCGATGGAAGCAGGATCGGCGGCGGATTGAGTTCGGGCTCACCTCACTCGGCCTCGATGTCGGCCTCTCGCAGTTGACGGGCAAGCGCGGCGTCCGGCAGCGCTTCCAGATCGAGCATCGCGCGATAGGGATCCCCGGTCAGGCCAAGCACCGAGGCAAAGGCGGACTCGGTCTTCATGCCTGTGCGACGCCTTGCCATCACCACGCTGCGCAGCCCTTCACCGCCCAGAGCGAGCAGCCGCTGTTCGACGCGGAAATGCCGCCAGCCTTGCTGGTGCGCGACCGGAACAGCCTGCCCGAAGATTTCGAACGGCCAGCCATGAAGCGCGAAGCCGGCAATGATAGCCCGTCCGCCACCTATCCATTGCCGCATCGCGAAGCCCTCGGCATCGCCGAACGCGTGCCATAAGGCGGCGGCGAAAACGTCCGGCGCGGGACAATGACAAAGGATGTCGATATCGCTCGTCGGCAGGTCGAGCCCGAGCGGCAGCGTGCCCGCGACATGCGGATCGAAGGCGGACAACCGCTCCAGCACTCGCGACCGCACGATCGCCTCCCGATAGTCCGGCCTGGTCATGATCCCGCTCTAATCGAGTGACGGATGGTACGAAAGGCGCCGGTTTCGGCGCGTGCCGTCCTGACGATCAACGCTTTGTGCCGTTCGGCAAACCCGGCCCTTGTCCAGCGACGGCGAAGCCCCCTATCACGACAATGACCGAGGACGGCGATGCCGCGACGACAGGATGAGGGGGGATGATGACCGGAACGACCCTGGACGAAACCGAACGGGCGATCGTGGCAAAGGTCGCGCGGCGGCTCATCCCCTGTCTTGCAGTCCTCTATTTCGTGTCGTTCCTCGACCGGGTGAATGTCGGCTTCGCGGCGCTCACCATGAACCAGGATATCGGCCTGTCGGCGAGCGCCTATGGCTTCGGCGCCGGCATCTTCTTCCTGGGTTATTTCATCTTCGAAGTGCCATCGAACCTGATCATGAAGAAGGTCGGCGCGCGACGCTGGATCGCACGCATCATGATCAGTTGGGGACTGGTCTCCGCCGCGATGGCGTTCGCCAGCGGCCCCGTCAGCTTCTGGTGCCTGCGCTTCCTCCTCGGACTGGCCGAGGCCGGCTTCTTCCCGGGCATGATCCTGTATCTCACCTATTGGTTCCCCAAGGAGACGCGCGGCCGGGTGATGGGCGGCTTCCTGATCGCCATCCCCCTTTCAAGCGCGCTGGGCGCACCGCTGTCGACGATGCTCCTCGAAACCAGCCTGTTCGGCCTGAAAGGCTGGCAAACCATGTTCATCGTCGAGGGGCTGCCCGCCGTGCTGCTCGGCATCGCCGTGTTCTGCCTGATGCCCGACGGGCCGCGCGACGCGAAATTCCTGTCTCCCGAAGAACGGGAACGACTGGCGGCCGTGCTCGAACGCGAAGGTACACAGGCGACGCACGCCTCGCTGCGGGACGGGCTGATGAGCGGCGCGGTCTGGCGTTTCGCGCTGATCTATCTCGGCCTGGTCATCGGGCTCTACGGCTTCGGTTTCTGGGCGCCGCAGATGGTCAAGTCGCTGGGCACGCTTTCCACCCTGCAGGTCGGGCTGGTCACGATGGGGCCGTTCGCGCTGGGGGCGATCGCCATGCACATCTGGGGCCGGCGATCGGATCGGTCGGGCGATCGCAACCTCGCGCTCGCGCTACCCGCCTTTCTCGGCGCCGCCGGTTTCGCCGCCAGCGCCGCCTCCACCGACCCCGTGCTCACCATGGCTGCTTTCACCGTCGCGGCGATCGGCATCTATGCGTCGCTGCCCGTCTTCTGGACCCTGCCCACCGCGATCCTGACCGGCACCGCGGCGGCCGGCGGGATCGCGCTGATCAACTCGATCGGCAATCTCGGCGGCTATGTCGGCCCCGTCGCGGTCGGCTGGCTGCGTGATCAGACCGTCAGCTATTCGGGCGGCATGATCGCGCTCGGCGCCGGGCTTGCCTGCGCGGGCCTGCTGGCGCTGACCGGCCGGCGAGCAAGCGTCGCCGCCTGACCACGGCTCACCCCCGCGCGCAGATACCGTCGGGCGCGAGCGCACGGAAACGCGTGTCGAAATCCGCCGCGATCTCGGCAAGCGTTACCCTGCCCAAAGTCTCCATCAATAGCGCTTCCGCCGTACGAAAGGCATCGGCCATCGATGCGTTGACCGCCTGCTCGACCAGGCATTCGGGCGCGTCGGTCGCCGGGCCGATCGCGAAGATGCCGGGCTCACCCACCGCACGGTGGATATCGAGCATGGTGATGGCGCCCAGCGGCCGTTCGAGCGTCCAGCCGCCGCCATGGCCCTTTTCCGAACGGACATAACCCGCGTCGCGCAGGCCCGCCATCGTCCGACGGACGACGACGGGGTTGGTGCCCAGCATCTTCGCCACCGCATCCGAGGTCACCGGCCCTTCCATCCGATCCATGTGGATCAGGACGTGGAGCATCCTCGACAATCGTCCATCCCGCTGCATCTTCCTTCAACCTCCGTCCGATCCCGCCGCACCATACACGCAACTTTCAATGTTGCGAAATTGCAAATGCGATGCAATACGCAACTTCATAAGTGCCATGAGTCGCGCCGCTGGCGTCGACTGAAAAATGGAGGTTCGAATGATCCACGACGTTATCGTCATCGGCGGCAGCTTTGCCGGGCAATCGGCCGCGATGCAGCTCGCACGGGCGCGACGCGACGTGCTGCTCATCGACGCCGGACTGCCGCGCAACCGCTTCGCCGAAGCATCGCACGGCTTTCTGGGTCAGGATGGCAAGGCACCGCAAGCAATCGTCCGCGAGGCGACCTGCCAGTTGCTCGCCTATCCCACCGCGCGCATCGTGCAAGGTGAGGCGCTGTCGGCCATGATCGAGGAGGATGCGATCCAGGTCACGCTTGCGAACGGCGAGGCGCATCGCGCGCGCCGGCTGATCCTGGCGACCGGACTGACCGACGAACTGCCGGCAATCCCGGGCATGCGCGAGCGCTGGGGCGCGACCGTGCTCCACTGCCCCTATTGCCATGGCTATGAAGTGCGCGACCGCCGGCTGGGCATCGTCGCCAACCATGCCAAGTCCGCGCATCAGGCGGCGCTGATCCCCGATTGGGGCCCGGCGACCTATTTCACGCAAGGCGCGTTCGAGCCCGATGGCGACCATCTGGCGCTGCTTGCCGCGCGCGGCGTGACGATCGAGCGCACCCCCGTGGTGGAGCTGCTCGGCGACGCGCCCGCGCTTTCGGCCGTCCGCCTGGCCGACGACCGGATCGTTCCGGTCGAAGCGGTGTTCACCGCGCCGGCGGTGCGCATGACCAGCCCGATCGCCGCGCAGCTCGGCTGCGCTTTCGAGGATGGGCCGATGGGCCCCTATATCCGGACCGACCCCATGGGCGCGACCTCGGTTCCGAACGTCCATGCCGCGGGCGACGCGGCCAGCCCGATGCACAACGCCACGCTGGCCTCGGCATCGGGCGTGCTGGCGGGCGTCGGCGCCCATCAGTCGCTGGTGCTGGCGGCGGGCCGGACCTGATCCGGCCGCGCCGTCAGGTGTCGATCACTTCTTCGCCTGTGCCGCCAGGATCTCGTCGATCATGGCGACGAGCTTGTCGCGGCTCAGCGTATAGGCGGGCTGGCTGGTGTTGAGCTCCAGCGTCCGCTCCATCATCACGCGGATCACCCGGTCGACCGTGGTCTGATCGGGCGCCGCCATGTAGTGGATATAGGGCTTCTCCATCGTCAGGAAACGATAGACCTGTTCCGCGACGTCGGTGGGATCCTTGCGCTTGGCTTCGGCTTCCCGCACGCCCGCGAGGATCTTCTTCTGTTCGTCGTTCAGCGGCTGGTTCAGGTCGTGATGGCCGGTGAGCTGCTGGATCACCACCTTTTCGCGCGCGTGCGACTTGAACGAGCCCGGATCGACGATGCCCGACAGGACACCCGTATCCTTCAGTTCGAGCGCCAGCGTTTCCGCATAGGCCTCCACCGCGAACTTGCTCATGCTGTAGGCGCCGCCCGAATGGCCGACGGCGAAGCCGGAGAGAGAACCGATGATCGCGGTGCGCCCCTTGCTTTGCTTGAGCATGGGAATGAAAGCCCGGTTGAGCCGGACGGGGCCCATCACGTTGATGTCATACTGCCATTGCACATCCTGGTCGGAAACGGTGGCGAGTTCACCCGTCACGGCGACGCCAGCATTATTGATCACGCCGTAAAGCCCGCGCCCCTGCGCCTCGACAAACTTCGCGGCGGCATCGATATCCGCCTGCTTCGTCACGTCGAGCCGGACGGCGGTGACGTTCGGCATCGCGTTCAGCGTCTTCAGATCCTCGTCCTTGCGCGCGCCGCCATAGACGTGGAAACCGCGCGCGGTCAGATATTGGGTGATGGCAAGGCCGATGCCCGAATTGGCGCCCGTCACCAGTACTGACCGGCGCTTGGCGGCGTCCTGCGCCAGTGCCGCCTGCGAAACGGCCAACATGGCAAAGGCCGCCAGAAGAAGTTTCAATCGATGCATCACGCTCCCCTTTTCCTATGGTTGTCACGTCGGCAAAGCGCCTCGACCGGCATCATATCTCCAATCAGGACATGAGCGATCCAGGTAGCCACGGGATTTTCCAGGCGTAAAGGAGTTTGCCCGGCCAGTAAACCGGGCGATCCGGCACGCTTCGTCGACCGAATGGTGCCCGCAGCAATTGTTTGACGCGGGCCATTTCAGGCGTCATGTTTTCCATCTGGGATAAAATTGGGGAGAGGAAGGATGGACCGTCGCGTCTTTCTGGGATCGCTTGCGTCGATCCCGTTCCTGCCTTCGGCCGCGCATGCATGGCTGGCCAAGGCACCTGCCGGCAGCGCCCTGCACAGCCGTGCGATCACTGGAGCCCGCCGGCCCGTGCCGGTGATCGGCATCGGCACCTCGCGCCGCTACAACGATCCGCAGACCGACGAGCAGATGGCGGCGCTGAGCGCCTCGATCGCGCGCTTCGTCGAACTGGGCGGGCAGATTATCGATACCGCCCCTGCCTATGGCCGGGCCGAGGACGTCGTCGGCCGGCTCGTCGAGCAACTGGGCGTGCGCGACAAGCTGTTCCTCGCAACCAAGGTGGGCGTCGATGCGCGCGCCGAAGGCATCGCGCAGATCGAACAATCGTTCAAGAATCTGCGCACGCGCCATATCGACCTGATCGCCGTCCATAATCTGCGTAACCTGACCGACCAGCTCGCGATCCTGCGGGAGCTGAAGACCGCTGGACGGATCGGCGCGCTCGGCGTGACGACATCGTCCGACACACAATATGCCGATCTCGAAGCGGCCATGCGGCGCGAGCCCATGGACGTGATCCAGATCGACTATGCACTCGACAATCGCGGCGCCGCCGATCGTATCCTGCCGCTGGCGCAGGAAAAAGGCATGGCGGTGATGATCAATCTGCCGTTCGGGCGCGGCCGCCTGTTCCAGGCGACCGAGGGCCGCCCCCTGCCCGATTGGGCGAAGGAGATCGGGGCCACGACATGGGCGCAGGTTTTCCTGAAATATATCGTGTCGCATCCCTCGCGGCCGATCGCGATCCCCGGCATGGCGCAGGCGCGCTATGTCGACGACAATCTGGGCGCCGCGCGCGGACCGCTGCCCGATGAAGCCATGCGCCGCCGGATGGAGCACTATATTGGAACACTCTGATGCCCAGGCCCAGCCGGGTCTGCTCGCGCGGCTGATCGTCGCGCGTCGTGAAGAAGTGCCCGCCGTGATCGGCGGCTTCCTGCTCTTCTTCCTGCTCTTCGCCAGCTATTTCATGCTACGACCGGTGCGCGAGACCTTCGGCATCGCCGGCGGCGTCGACAATCTGCAATGGCTGTTCCTGGGCACCTTCCTCGCCACCCTGGTCGTAGTGCCGCTCTATGGCGCGCTCGCCGCCCGGTTGCCGCGCCGCTCGCTGCTGCCGGTGACCTATATCGTCTCTGCCCTGGTGATGTTCGGCTTTGCGATCGGCCTGCTGACAGACCCCGAGAATGTCTGGGTCGCGCGCGCCTTCTATATCTGGCTGTCTGTGTTTAACCTGTTCGTCATCTCATTGGCCTGGAGCCTGATGGCCGACATCTTCAGCGTGGATCAGGGCCGACGGCTGTTCGGCCAGATCGCAGCGGGCGCCAGCGTCGGCGGCCTGACCGGGCCGCTGCTCAGCACCTTCCTGGTCAAGCCGCTCGGCCATGCCGGGCTGCTGATCCTCTCCACCGCGCTGCTGCTCGCGACGCTTATCTGCGCGCGTTACCTGATGAAATGGCAGGAACGTCACGGCGAGCATGACCCGGCCCGCACCTCCACCGGAACCAGCATGGGCGGCAGCATCTGGGCCGGCATCACGCTGATCCTGCGTTCGCCCTATCTGATCGCGATCTCGATCTTCGTCATCCTGTTCACCTCGGTCTCGACCTTCCTCTATTTCGAGCAGGCGCGCGTGGTGGAGGCGACCTTCACCGACAAGGTGCAGCAGACCCAGGTGTTCGGCGCGATCGACGTCGCCGTCCAGTCGCTCACCGTGCTCATCCAGATCTTCTTCACCGGGCGGCTCGCGCGCCGGCTGGGCGTGACGGTGCTGCTGACCGCGGTGCCGGTGACGATGATGTTCGGTTTCGGCCTGCTCGCGCTGGTCGCGACCTTCCCCGTGCTGGCGGCGGTGATGATCGTGCGCCGCGTCGGCGAATATGCGCTGGTCAAGCCGGGCCGGGAGATGTTGTTCACCGCCGTCGATACCGAGACCAAATACAAGGCCAAGAACGTCATCGACACCTTCGTCTATCGCGGCGGCGACGCGATCTCGGCCTGGGCCAACACCGCCATCGTCGCGATCGGATCGACGGGTGCGGCGGCGGTCGCCGGCGCGCTCATCGCCGCGCTCTGGGCATGGCTCGGCCTCTATATCGGGCGGCGTCACGACGGGGCGACGCGTGCGGGCACAGCCGGCGCGGATGGCTGATGCAGGATCGTCCGACGCCATCGCATTCATTCGAGTTGATATTCTCCGATCGGGCCTGCAATTTCCGTATCGGCTGAATCGGCTGTCCGGAGCGCGCGTCATGCGCCGCTCCGGCAACATCAACGAACGGGGCGGACAATGGCAGGATTTGATCGAACGACGACGCGCGCGCTGACGGGAGCGGTCGGCGCCACGATCCTGCTGGCCATGGGGGTTTCGACGCCCGTCATGGCGCAGGTTCCGCCGGCACCACTCACCACCACCGCCGTCCCCTCCGCCCCGATCGCGGACGGTTTCACGCTCGCGCTGGCCGGGGACATCATCTATCTGCGGCCGATGCTGGCGACGCTGGAGCGCCAGGCGCCCGATATCCTGCAGGTGCTGCGCGGCGCCGACGCCACCTTCGGCAATTTCGAGACCACCGCGATCGACCTCGCGCGCTTCAAGGGCAGCCCCCAGGCCGAATCCGGCGGCACCTGGCTGTTCGCCGCGCCATCGACGGTCAACGATATCGCCGCGATGGGCTTCGATATCCTGAGCCATGCCAACAACCACGCCACCGATTGGGGCGCGGAAGGGTTGGCGGAAACGCTCGACCATCTCGACGCCAACAAGCTGGTCCATGCCGGCACCGGCGCGACCATGACCGCCGCGCGCGCGCCGCGCTATCTGGATACCGCGCATGGCCGGATCGGGCTGGTCGCCGCCGCCACCAGTTTCACACCGATGTCGCGCGCCGCCGATCCGCAGGGCGAGGTGCCGGGGCGGCCGGGCGTCAACGCCATCCGCTCGATCCGCGCCGGCGTGGTCTCTCCGGAAAATCTGCGCATGCTCGCGGGCATCGCCGGCAGCGATCCGGCCAAGCCGGTGACGCTGATGGGCAATCGCTATATCGGGCGAGAGGGTGCGCCGGCGAAGCTCAGCTACAGCTACGAGATCAACGAGAAGGACCAGCAGGCGAACATGACCGCGGTGCGCCAGGCGCATCAGAACGGCAATCTCGCCATCTTCTCGCTCCATCATCACGAACCCGGCAACGAAAGCGAGGAGCCCGCCGATTTCGCGCAGCCCATGGCGCACAAGATGGTCGACAGCGGCGCGGACGTCGTCGTCGGCCATGGCCCGCACCAGTTGCGCGGGATCGAGATCTACAAGGGCAAGGTGATCTTCTATTCGCTGGGCAACTTCGCGATGATGAACAATTCGCTCGACCAGTTGCCCGCCGACGTGTTCGACCAGTTCAGCGTCGATCCGGGCGCCACCACGGTTCCCGAACTGCTCCAGTCGCGCAACACGCGCAGCTTTTCCGATCCGCGCTTCTACGAGGCGGTGGTGGCGAAGATCACCTATGCCGGCGGCAAGGCCAGCGAAGTCCGCCTCCTCCCGATCGAGCTTGGCGTGGAACTGGCCGGCGCCGCGCGCGGCGTCCCCAGAACCGCCAGCCGGAGGATCGGCCAGCGCATCCTGGAACGTTTGCAGCGGCTTTCGGCCGTCTACGGCACGAAGATGGCGATCGAGAACGGCGTGGGCATCATCCGGCTGCCCGCCAACTGAGAACCGGGCGCGCATCACAAAGGGGGAAAGCGATGAAAAGGACGATGCTCCGCCTGATACTCGCCGCCACGGCGCTGTCGGCCCTGCCCGTCGCAGCGCAGGATCGCGGGCCCGATGCGCCGCCGATCGCGGATCGCAGCGCGTATCTGCCGCCTTCCGTGCCGACATCGGACGATGTGCTGCGCATTCCGGTTCCCGCCGACCATAACGCACCCGAGGGATCGTTCGTGCTGGTCGGCGGACGGCTGTTCGACGGCACCGGCGCGGCGGCGCGCCCAGCGACGATCGTCGTCCAGGGCAAGAGGATCACAGCGATCCTGAAACCGGGCGAACAGGGCTGGCCCGCCGATGCCGTCGTCTACGACGTCACCGGCAAGACGGTGATGCCCGGTCTGATCGACCTCCATACCCATCTGACCTATGTCGACCAGTTCGATGCCGGCTATGGCGAGGCGGTGTCCAGCGGCGCGGATTCCGCGCTGCGCGGCATCCGGCGCATGAACATCTTCCTGCAATCGGGCGTCACCAGCGTGCGCGACGTCGCCTCGCATGGCGACACGCCCTTCGTGCTCAAGCGCTGGCAAGCCGATGGCCGCATCGCCGGCCCACGCGTCTTCGCGGCCGGCCAGCTCATCACCGCGACCGGCGGCCATGGCGCGGCGCTGAACAAGGCTTCACCCAGCCCGATGGATTCGGTGCGCGAGGCATCCGGCCCCGATGGCTGGCGCGAAGCGGTGCGCGTCCAGTTCAAGCGGGGGGCGGACCTGATCAAGCTGGCGAGCGAATATTCGCAGGCCGAGATCGACGCGGCGGTGTCCGAAGCGCATTCGCTTGGCCTGCCCGTCACCGTCGATTCCGAGACCCAATATATCGACATGGCGGTAAAGGCCGGGGTGGATTCGATCGAGCATCCCCTGCCCCGGTCGGACGCCGCGATCGCGCTGATGGCCAGGCGCGGCATCGCATCGGTGCCCACCCTGATCCCCTATCGCATCATCCAGCGCAGCAGCGGCGGCTATTTCGGATCGACCTCGCGCCGGTTCGAGCTCAACGAGACGACGATCCTGGAAATGCTGCGCAAGATGAAGAAGGCGGGCATCAAGCTGGGCGTCGGCACCGATCTGATCACCAACTGGATCGATTACATGCCGAACGCCTATATCGAGGAGCTGAAGGGTTTCGTGAAGGTCGGCTATTCCAACAGCGAGGCGCTGGTGGCGGCGACGAAGACCAATGCCGAGATCCTGCGCATGGCGGACCGGCTGGGCACGATCGAACCCGGCAAGCTGGCCGACATCATCGTGATCGACGGCAATCCCGACCAGGATCTGGACGCGCTGGCCAAAGTGACGACGGCCTTCGTCAACGGGCGGCTGATGCTGCGCGACGGCCGTCTTTTCATGGCCCGGCACGTGCCGGTTCCGCTTCCTCAACCCGCGCGCTGAACCCGCTCCGGCCATCGCCCACGCTCCACGGGCCGCCGCATCACTTGATCGAGGTCAATGACGGCGGCTCCGTTCCGGGCTAGAAACGGTCATCGGATCAAGACCGAGTCCCGACGGATCGCCAATTTCTGCGGATCGCGCACCGTCCTCACCCGGATTCGAACGATGCTCTGGAGCGGGGGGAACCGCGATGGAGACGATGATGGCCGAAGATGGCACCGAATATTTCCGAAGACGCGCCCGCGAGGAGCGTGAGCGCGCCGATGCGGCCGCCGATTCCTGTGCGCGCCGCGCTCATGAACGCATCGCGGCCGAATATGAGCGGCGCATCCGCCACGCAACCGAACCCAAGCCGCGCCCGGTGGCGGGATGAGCGCGGCCGCACCGGTCCGCGAGACCCGCGCCGTGCTGCTCCAGCGCGCAAAGGAAGCGATGCGCAACGCCGAAGCCGAGACATTGCCGCACCGCGCGCGCATTCACATCGCCGCCGCCGAAACCTGGTTGCGCCTGGCCGCCCGAAAGCCCGCCTCGGACCCCGCCGCGCCAGATCCGATGGGATGATGCCCGCCGCCCCGCCACACCGGGCGGGTGCGGCGGATGAACCACGTTCATCGAAGTGCGCTTGACATTCTCCAATTCGAACAGGACGCTCCCGCTTAGAGAAAATTTCTGAGCAGCAGAAAAAGGGGGAGCGAATATGCTGAAGCAATGGCTCAGCGGGCTTGCCGTCGTGGCGGCGGCCGGCGCACTGGTGGCGCAGGTGCCTGACAACAAACAGCGGACACCCGCCGAACTCCAGTCACCACCTGCCGCAACGCCCGCGGTGCCGGATACGAGCACGTTCAACAAGACCGATGTCGACGCCTGGCTCGACGGTTTCATGCCCTATGCGCTTCAGCGCGGCGACATCGCCGGCGCGGTGGTGCTCGTCGTCAAGGACGGCCAGGTGCTGACGCAGAAGGGCTATGGCTATGCCGATCTGAAATCGAAGCGGAAGGTGGATCCGGAGACCACGTTGTTCCGGCCCGGATCCATGTCCAAGCTGTTCACCTGGACGTCGATCATGCAGCTCGTCGAACAGGGCAAGCTCGATCTCGACGCCGACGTGAACACCTATCTCGACTTCAAGATCCCGCCCTATGACGGCAAGCCGATCACCCTCAGGATGATGATGAGCCATGTCGCAGGCTTCGAGGAGGCGAGCGGCGGGCTGATCGTGCCCTCTCCCGCCAGCTATCCGCCGCTGGGCGACAAGCTGAAGGAATGGATCCCGGCGCGGATCTTCCCACCGGGCACGACGCCCGCCTATTCCAACTATGCGACCGGCCTTGCCGGCTATGTCGTCGCGCGGGTGAGCGGCCAGCCCTTCGACGAATATCTGGAAAGCCATATCTTCGGCCCGCTCGGCATGCAGCATACGACGATGCGCCAGCCGCTGCCCGCGAACCTGAAGCCGCTGATGGCGACGGGTTACGACAAGGCGTCGGGCGCGGCCAAGCCGTTCGAGATCGTCACGCTGCCGCCTGCCGGATCGGGCAGCGCCAGCGCGCCCGACATCGCCAAATTCATGATCGCGCACATGAATGACGGCCAGGGCCTGATGCGCCCGGAAACCGCGCGACAGATGCACAATTCGCCGCTGCACGTCTTCCCCGGCGTGCCGTCCATGTCGCTGGGCTTTATCGAAGTGCTCAATCACGGCCGGCGGATCATCTCGCATGGCGGCGACACCGCCTGGTTCCACACCGGCATGTGGATGATCCCGGAGGCGAAGTCGGGCCTGTATGTCTCGATGAACAGCGCCGGCCGCGACGGCGCGACGGGCGCGATCCGCGAAGCGCTGCTCGCCGAATTCATGCGACGCTACTTCCCCGCGCCCGCGCCAAAGGATCCGCCGCTCGACAAGGCGCGCGCGATCGCGGACGGGCAAGCAATGGCGGGCACCTATGTCGCCAGCCGCCGTTACGACAGCGGGCTGCGCAAGGCGCTGACCTTCTTCTCCCAACAGGTGGTGAGCACCGACAAGGACGGATCGCTGAAGGCGCCCAACTGGCTGAACGTGGGCGGCGGCCCCGATCAATGGGTGCATATCGGCCCGTTGCTGTGGCGCAATGCCGAAACCAACGAGGTGATGAGCGCCAAGGCCGAGAATGGCCGGGTGACGATGATCGCGCAGAGCTTCCCGGCCTCGGTCGCGATGCGCGTGCCCTGGTATGAGAATACGAGCTGGCTGCGCCCAGCGATCATCGCCAGCCTGGTCGTGCTGTTGCTGGCGGCGCTCGCCTGGCCGATGGGCTGGGTGCAGCGGCGCTATTATGCGGCGCAGCGCGCGACCGCCACGGGCCGCACGCTCGGCATCCAGCGCTCGGTCGCCGGGCTGTCGGCGGCAAGCCTGGTGACGATCGGCATCTGGTTCAATTTCCTGACCACGATGCGCGGCCAGCCGATGGGCGGCGGCGTCTATGCGCTGCAGGCGGCGACGGTGATCCTGTTGCCTGGCCTGGCCGGCTTCGCACTCGCGCGGCTGTGGCAATCGTGGAAGGGTGGATCGAAGCTGTCGATCGGCTGGAGCACACTCATCGCGCTGGCCGCATTGATCGTGCTGTGGGGCGCCCTGGCCTTCCACCTGATCCATATCGGCATCGAGCAGTAGGGCACGACCGGCGCGCGTGCTCGCCACGCGCGCCGGCGAGGTGTCAGCGTGTCGCGATCGCCACCGCGGCGCCGGCGATCGCGGTGCCGCTGGCGCGGTTGAGCGTTTTCAGCGCGCGCGGACTGGTGAACAGTCGCCGCGCGCGGACCGCCAGGTAGATGTAGATGGAGAAGACCAGCCCGAGGATGGCGAGCGTGGCCGCGACCAGTTCCAGATAACCGAGCAAGGTGACGCGCGTGAGGTCCATCAAAGTGGGCAGCAGCGCGATATAGAAAACCATCGTCTTGGGATTGCCCATGGTCAGCGCCAGCCCGGCGAAGAACAGCCGCACCGGGTTCTCGCGCCGCTCGTCGCGTTCGACCTCGCCCGCAGAAACCGGCGCGGTCCAAAGCTTGTAAGCGAGATAGGCCAGATAGGCGATGCCCGCCCATTTGATCGCGACGAACAGCCCGTAAAAACTCTGGGCGAGCGCAGCCAGACCGATGATCGCGAACGACAGCCAGACGACGTCGCCCACTGCCATGCCCGCGGTGAAGGGCGCGGCGCCATTGGGGCCGCGCCCCAGAACCCGCGCGATGATCGCCGCGATGCCCGGTCCCGGCGAGGCGGCTGCGACAAGCAAGGCGATCGAGAAGACGGCGAGTCCGGCGAGATCCATGACGATGCTCCATGACGACAGACAGAATGCGGCGGCGGCCCAGCCCATAGCCTGATCAATCCGATTTTGCATGGGCCGATGATATGCGCAAGCATGGCTGCAACGGGCAGCACAATCCGAAAACCTCGCGCCCACGGCAGATCGCGTCAAAGCCCGCGATGCACATCCCGCAGAAACACCGGCAGATCGTTCGCAGGAGAGGCCGCAGGCACCTGATACAGCATGTCGCCCACGAAACCGCGATGATAGGTGCCATGATTGACGATATGGAGCAGGATCTCCTGCCGCGTCATGGCGCCCCGGCCACCACCAACGAACTCGAAGTCGACGGTTTCGTACAGCGCCTGCCCGGTCAGCCGATCCGCATAGGCGACATACCAGCGATCCATCGCCTGAACAGCTTCCCACAGGGCCGAAAGCGGCGGCGTATCCTCGGTATTTCGGGACGTATAACTATGGGGCCGGCCCTCCAGATGGGCTCGGAAGATATCATCGACGACAAGGACGTGGTTCAACGTATGCACCATGTTGCCGAAGCGCGTGGGCCTTGCGCGCAGCGCCTCGCTTTCCGGCAGCGCCATGACCGCGTCGAAGGTGATTCCGTTCGCCCAGGCCTTGTACCGGGTCAGCATACGGACCGTGGCGACGGCATCGTCGGTGCATTGCTGGCCGATCATCGCCGCATCCCTAGATATTTTCGAGGATCGTAGAGAGCGCCTGCAACCGTGCCGGATCGCGGCGATAGAAGGTCCATTGCTTGATGCGTTTGCCGGTCACCAACCCGCAGCCCTGCAAGATGCGCATATGCTCGCTGAGCGTCGACGCGTTGACGCCGAGCTTCTCCGCGATCAATTGACCGCATACGCCATCGTCGACGAGATCACCGTCGCGCTGTGGCGGGAAATGGGCGGCGGGATCCTTCAGCCATTGCAGGATGAGCAGCCGCCGATCATTGGCCAGTGCGCGAAACAGTTCAACCTCAACCATATCGTTATTTTGCCAATCAACGAAATGAGTGTCAATGTGATCGCACCCGCTGAAATCGCTCTCTTTTGTGGGCGCCCAGATACGCGTCGTTAACCGCCGCGACCTAGGATTCGGGCATGACGAGCCCCCATGACCGTCGTTCCGTCCCGCCGCGCGTATCCCGGTGGCGCTGGCCAGGCCCGCAGCTTCCGATCCCGGATGCCGTCTATCGCGAACTGATCGACATGCTGTTCAGCATGCGCTTGCCCATCGTCGCGATGGGCGCGGTGTTCGCGGGTGTCGCGGCGCTGCTGGGGCTGCGGTTCGGCGATCCGGTGATGATCGCGATCGCGATATGCACGAAGCTCGTGGTCGTCGCCCGCTTCGCCAGCATCACGCGCTATCACCGGCCGAACGGCCGCTGGACGATCGACGAACTGCATGTCTGGGAACGCCGCTATGCGCTGGGCAATTATCTGTCCGCGCTGCTGCTGGCCGTATTTAGCGTGCGCGTACTCACATCGCATGTGCCGTTGCAGCAGCTTATCGCGGTCAGCCTGATCTTCAGCTTCGGCGCCGGGATCGTCTCACGGATATCGATCCGGCCCAGGATCTGCGTCATCAGCCTGCTGATCGCCACGGTTCCCACGGTGATCGGCCTGGCCACGCATGCGACCAGCAAACACGACATCCCGCTTCACGCCGAGCTGTTCGCGATAGAGGCGCTGCTGGTCGCGATGATCACCGCGCTCAGCCTCGATACCGTCCGCCATCTCCATCGTTCCACCGTCGAGCATCTGACCACCAAGCACGATCTGGCGCAGCTTGCGACGCAGGACGCGCTGACCGGCCTGCCCAACCGGCTGATGCTGCGCGAGCGCTTCAACGAAAGCATCCTGCCGGTTTCTCGATCGTCGGGTCAACTCGCGCTGCATTTCCTGGATTTGGACGGATTCAAGGCGATCAACGACATTTACGGCCATCCCGCCGGAGACGCGGTGCTCAAGGAGGTTTCCGTCAGGCTTACCGCGATGATCCGCGAAAGCGACACGGTGGCGCGCATGGGTGGCGACGAATTCGTCGTGGTTCAGGGCGGCATCAAGGACGGCAGCGAGGCGGACCTGCTCGCCCGGCGGATTATCCGACGGCTAAGCGCGCCCTATAACGTCGACGGTCAGGAGATGCATATCTCGGTCAGCGTCGGCATCGCGATGGCGCCCGAACAGGGGCTGGACCTGGAACACCTCGCCTCCTGCGCCGATTCCGCGCTCTACCGCGCCAAGCGCGGCGGCAAGGCCCAGCTCCATTTCTGCACGCCTGACGAAGCGCTGGCGATACGCAGCGGCTGATCGTGCCCGCCGCGATGGCGCCATGGAGCCCGCGATGATATCCGTCTGAACCCATGCGCATCGCCGTTTTCGCCACCAAACCCTATGACCGCCGCTTCCTCGATCTCGCCAACGCCGCGTTCGGGCATGAGCTGCGCTATTTCGAGCCGCGCCTGGACGGCGAAACGGCGGGGCTGGCGGCCGGGCACGACGCCGTTTGCGTCTTCGTCAACGACCGGCTCGACGCCCCGACGCTCGAACACCTCGCGACACTCGGCGTGCGCCATGTCGCGCTGCGCTGTGCGGGTTACAACAATGTCGATCTCGCGGCCGCCGGGCGGATGGGCATCACGGTGGTCCATGTACCCGCCTATTCGCCAGAGGCGATCTCCGAATTCACGATCGGGCTGTTGCTGGCGCTCGATCGCAAGATCCACCGCGCCTGGGCACGGGTGCGCGAGAATAATTTCGCGCTCGACGGACTGATCGGCCGCAACCTGGCGGGCCGCACCGCCGGCGTGATCGGCACCGGCCGGATCGGCGCACTCGTCGCCCGCACGCTACGGCTGGGCTTCGGATGCGAGGTGCTGGCCAGCGACATCGTCGAGGATCCGGCGCTGACGGCGATCGGCATACGCTATGTGCCGCGCGACACGCTGATCGCGTCGAGCGACATCGTGACGCTGCATTGCCCGCTGACGCCGGACACGCACCACCTGCTCAACGCGACGAGCCTGGCGACGCTGCGGCCCGATACGCTGATCGTCAACACCAGTCGCGGCGCGCTGATCGACACCGCTGCGCTGATCCAGAGCCTGAAGGCACGGAGGGTGGGCGGTGTCGCGCTCGACGTCTACGAACAGGAAGCCGATCTGTTCTTCGAGGATCTGTCGGACCAGATCGTCGAGGACGACATATTCCAGCGGCTGCTGACCTTTCCCAATGTGCTGGTCACCGGCCATCAGGCCTTCCTGACCGAGGAAGCGCTGACCGCGATCGCGACGGTGACGCTGCAAAGCCTGGCCGATGCCGAGGCCGGGCGCCCGCTCGCCCATGCGCTGGGCGCAGAGCGGATCGTGCGCGCCCACGGGAAAAAATGAGCGCCGGGCGATCGGCATGATCGCCCGGCGCCCCATATTTCGTACCGGCCGTCAGAAACGATAGTTGATCGTCGCCGAGACCGCCGAAGAGTTGAACCGATCACCGGTGCGGCGGAAATCGGTGCCCTTCGCACCGTTGCGTATAAAGGCGTTGCCAGCGGCGCCACCCGCCGCATTCACGCGATATCCGTCATCCTTCAGGCTGGTGTAGATATATTGGAGGCCGAGGGAGAGGCCGCCACCGAGACGCTGCTCGACACCGCCGCCCAGCTTGTAGCCCCAGGCGTCGTCATTGCCGTTGGTAGCATAGGTCGGCGCACCGGCAACGCCGGTATTGGTCGTCTCGAAACGGTTCTTGATCTTGGCCCAGGCGCCGCCGCCTGTCACGAAGAACAATGTGTCGCCCGTCGCAAGACCGGCACGCAAGCGCAGGCCGGCATTGCTGCCGAGCTTGCGCGTCATCACATAGCTGTCGGGTCCGGTGCTGAACGCCGAAACGCTGTCGCGAATGTTCGACATGTTATATTCAGCGACCGCGCCGAGCACGAGGCTGCCCATCTGGACATCGTAACCGGCGTGGACGCCCCAATCGATCTTGTTCCGATCGTCCGCGCAACCATCCTTCGGCGCCCTGCCCTTCGCCTTGCCGCCACAGAAGCCAGGCGAGAAGATGTTGGTGCTGGGAGCGGCGGCGGTCGCGACGGTATCGCCGAACTTGCCGTCGAGATTGGTATCGAACTCGATCTTTTCCTTCTTGTCGTTGGGCTGGAAACGATAACCGCCCTGGACGCCGACATAACCGCCGGTCCAGCTTTCATCCGATTGCGCGAAGGCGGGAGTAGAGGCGGCGGCGCCCGCAACGACGAGCGCGACCGCAAACACGGATACTGATTTCATGATACGCTACCTTTTTAAGCTACAGGGGAACCACGGGGAGCCGCCCTATTCGGCCTGCTCCGTTCCCGGTGCGTAATGAGCGCCATTTTCAATGAACGGAAAATGAATATAAATCAGCATATTAAATGCAAAATACAATAAATGATGATATCAGAAAATATCGAGAATGTCTGTCAAACTCTTCAACCAAATATCGAAGCACCTTATGGACAACGAAAGACACCACACCTCCAAATGATAGACACCAACTTCACGAATACATTTCAAAATCCAGTGACCCCCTCCGATCACCCAGAGTGATTTCGAGAAATCGGTGCGCTCGCGTCACTCGCCGGCAGACAAGCCTGAGCCTGCTCCGGTCACTACGGCGCCTTTCCATGGACATGTATCTCACCAGACCCACTGGCTGGGTCGCACGGAATGCTGCACAGTTCCGTTCATGACGCTTCTCTGGCTCATGCTCGCAATCGCAGTGGCACCGCTGATCGCGGGAATCCTGCTGCTGAAGCCGGCCGGCGCGACCATATCGCACAGCTTCAGGGCAACGGCCACCTCTGCCCTGCTCTGCGCGCTCGCCTTCAATCTGACATTCTTCTGGCAGGAACTCTGGCTGGTCCTGCCCAAGGCGCTGGTGCCGGGGCTGCACCCGATCCTTTATCATAACGATCATAACTGGAGGGGCACGGCCCCGATCGCTGAACTGTTGCAGGGCAGCGGCGCGATCGCGACGCTGACGAGCGGCCTCTTCTTCCTGATGCTGGCGGGTTGGCGGTCGTCGACCACATGGCGCGCCTTCTGCTTCTGGATGGCGTTCCAGGGGCTGTTCCAGGCGCTGACCCAACTCGCGATCGGCACGATCCTGCCCGGCAACGATGTCGGCCGCGCTCTCGCCTATCTCCAGCTCGGCGCCGCTGCCAGGATGGCGCTGCTTGCGCTGGCCGTCGCCGCAACGGCGGCGGCGGGCGTCGCGCTGGCGCGCATCGCTCCGGCGCAGGCCGATGCCGATGGATATGACCGGCGCTTCGCCGCCTGGGCGCTGATCATCGTGGTCGCAGCAATTCCGCCGATCATTCCCTTCCGCCTGCCGCGCAATCCGATCGAGGTCGCGCTGATCCCGCTGATCGTCAATCTCACCGGCGCGGCCTGGCTGGTGCTGGGCGCGGCGCTGACCCGGCGGACGGATGTGGCGGCCGCGACGCCGTCTGCGGGACCGACAGGGCCGGCGCTAGCGCTTGTGCTGTTGCTCGCATTTTTCCAGCTGGTGCTGAGGCCGGGCATCGCCTTTTGATTGAATCGCAGGCCTCGTCGTGCGGATTCTGACGCGGGATTGGGCCTGATCCCGGGCGAGAATTCAGCGAAGCAGATACAGCATGATCGCCAGCGGGAGCGCCAGGGCCAGGCCGCTCCCGAGGATCGCCACGATCCATGCGGCGGCGCGGCCGAAGCGCCCCTCCACCAGTCGGATGACATCCTCCAGCAATCCGATGACCGGGCCGTCCATGGCGCGATCCTGAACTTTTTTTCGCGCCATGTCACGCGCGCCGATCCCCGCTCGTCATGCAATCGGAACCAAGGAAAGGAACACCGATCATGACGACCAAGCTCGACCCGTTCGCCGCTGCCCCCTCGCTCATGAAGACCTGGATGGGCACGTCGCTCGCCGTCGCCGCCAGCCTGGAGCCCAGCCTGATCGAACTGGTGAAGATCCGCGCCTCCCAGATCAACGCCTGCGCGAACTGCATCAACATGCACACGACCGAGGCGCGCGCGAAGGGCGAGACCGAGCAGCGCATCTACCTGCTTTCCGCCTGGCGCGAAGCGCCCTGCTACACCGATCGCGAGCGCGCGGCGCTCGGCTGGACGGAGGCATTGACGCGGCTGTCCGAAGGGCACACGCATGAAGCCGCCTATGACGCGCTCAAAGCGGAGTTCAGTGAGGAGGAGCAGGTGAAGCTGACCCTGATGATCAACGTCATCAACGGCTGGAACCGCCTGGCCGTCGGCTTCGGCCTGTGGCTGGATATGGCGCCCGCCAAGGCCGCCGCCTGATGACCGATATGGACACCGATATGGGGATGGAACACGCGGCGGAAAGTTTCGATCCGCTGCGTCCGCGCCTCGTCCGCGTCGCCTATCGCATGCTCGGCTCGGTCGCCGATGCCGAGGATGCGGTGCAGGATGCCTTTATCCGCTGGATGGGCACCGACCGGGCGCAAGTGCGCGAGCCCGAAGCGTTCCTGCGTCGCACGGTGACGCGGCTCTGCCTGGATCAGCTCAAATCGGCGCGGCGTCAGCGCGAAACCTATATCGGGCCTTGGCTGCCCGATCCGATCGTCGAGGAAGAGGAGGACGAGGATGTCAGCCTGCCGCTGATGCTCGCCCTCGAACGGCTCTCGCCGCTCGAGCGCGCCGCCTTCCTGCTGCACGACGTGTTCGGCCTGGGCTTCGAGGAAGTCGCGGCCACGATCCAGCGCGATCCTGCCGCCTGCCGCCAGCTCGCCAACCGCGCACGCGCGCATGTCCGCGAGGCGCGCCCGCGCTTCAAGCTGGAAAAGGCGCACGGGATGGAGATCGCCAACGCCTTTTTCGCGGCCTCGCGCAGCGGCGACATGACCGCGCTCGGTGCGATGCTGGCGGCGGACGTCAGCGTCCATTCGGACGGCGGCGGCAAGCGCCCGGCGGCGGTGCGACCGGCGATCGGCTATGGCCAGGTGATGACGCTGCACAAGGCGCTGGCGGTGCTGTTCCGTAAATATGGATCGGAACTCGTCCATGCCGGCTTCATCAACGGCCTGCCCGGCTTCGTCACGCGCGAGGCCGATGGCGAGCTCCAGACCACCGCGCTCGATATCGAGGATGGCAAGATCACCGCGATCTACGTGATGCGCAACCCGGAAAAGCTGAAGCATCTGCATTGAACTCCTGGCGGTTGGTACCACGGGTTCTACCCGCTATCAGCGGCTGCATGACGAGGATGCCGATGCCCCAGCGCTTCACCACTCCGGATATACGATCCCGGCTATGCCTGATCGCGGAAAGCCATGAACGGCTGACCGGCCGGCCGCTCGCGCCCGATACAGTCGATCCGACGGAGGCATTATGGATCGCGCCGCGCGTGATCGTCGCGCATGGCACGGAAGCCGATCCGATCTTCTTCTTCGGCAATCGCGCGGCACTCGACCGGTTCGAGACGACGCTCGACGCCTTCACCGCCATGCCATCCCGCCTCTCGGCCGAACCCATGTTGCGCGAGGAGCGCCAGGCATTGCTCGACCGCGTCACCCGCGACGGCTTCATCGACGATTATTCGGGCATCCGCATCTCGGCGGGCGGACGCCGCTTCCGCATCGAACAGGCGACAGTGTGGAACCTGATCGATGCACAGGGCGCGATCCATGGGCAGGCCGCGACCTTCAATCGGTGGATTGACTTGCCCGACACCGCAACCGGCACCACGCATCCCAGCTAAGCGAATTGCGCGACCGGATCGGCGAAGACGAAACCCCTCGATATCGCGGATTCTGATCGGACCATGACGGACGACGCGCACCCCGCGCATATCCGTCGAACGATCGGATCAATGATGAAGCACGCGGACCTCCTGCTCAGACGGGCGATGCTGTTCGACGGATCGGGCACCGCGCCGAAGCGGGGGGATCTGGCCGTGTCGGGGGAACGGATCGTCGGGATCGGCCAGCTTTCCGGCTGGACGGCGGAGCGCGACATCGACTGCGCCGATCTGGCCCTGGCTCCCGGCTTCATCGATACCCATACGCATGACGATCGCGCGTTGCTGGGCGCGCCGGCCGACATGACCTGCAAATTGTCGCAGGGCGTCACCACCGTCATCACCGGCAATTGCGGCGTCAGCCTGGCCCCGCTGGTCTCAGCCACACGACCGGTCGCGCCGCTCGACTTGCTGGGCGACGAGCGCTGGTGGGTGTTCGGCAGCTTCGCCGCATATCGGGATGCGCTCGCCGCCCGGCCGCCCGCAGTGAACGCGCTCGCATTCGTCGGCCATATCAGCTTGCGCGCGGCGGTGATGGGTGACGACCTGTCACGCGCCGCCGATGAAACCCAGATCGCCGCGATGCGGGGGCTTCTCGCCGCCTCGCTGAGCGAAGGGGCCGCCGGCTTCTCCACCGGTCTCGCCTATCCCCCCGCCACCGCCGCCACGACGGAGGAGGTGATCGGCATCGCCGCGCCACTGGGGCCGGCGGGCGGACTCTATATCACACATCTGCGCGACGAGGGTCCGCGCGTGATGGAAAGTATCGAGGAAGCGCTCGCCATCGGCCGGTCACTCGATTGTGCGGTGGTCCTGAGCCATCACAAATGCGTGCTGCGCGAGAATTTTGGCCGATCGCGCGACACGCTGGCGCTGATCGAGCGATCGGCCACCCAACAGCGCGTCGATCTCGACGCCTATCCCTATGCGGCGTCATCGACCGCGCTGCTCGTCGAGTTGCTGAACGACGATCTGCCCGTGCAGGTCACCTGGTCGCTCGCCGAGCCCGATGCCGCCGGCCGGATGCTCGCCGATCTGGCGGCCGAATGGGGGCTCTCGATCGCGGATGCCGCCCGGCGCCTCCAGCCGGCGGGCGCGGTCTATTTCTCGATGGACGAAGGTGATGTACGGCGGATCCTGACGCATCCGCGCACGATGATCGGCAGCGACGGCCTGCCTCACGATCAGGTTCCCCATCCCCGGCTATGGGGCACTTTCCCGCGCGTGCTCGGCCATTACGCCCGTGATCAGGGGCTGTTTCCGCTGCAAACCGCGATCCGCAAGATGACCGGCCTGCCGGCAAGAGTATTCGGCCTGCCCGATAGAGGCGTCTTGCGAACCGGTGCCTTCGCAGATCTCGTGCTGTTCGATCCCGCCACCGTGATCGATCGCGCCACCTTCACTGATCCGACTCAACCGGCGACCGGCATCGTGGAGGTCTGGGTGAACGGCGTCAGCAGCTACACACCGGCTGGCGGCGTCACCGCATCCCCGGCGGGCCGCCTGTTGCGGCGCGAACATCCGGCGTAAGGAAGGCCCGGCGGAGGAGGATTCGCGGAGGTGATCGATCATGATAGCGACGAGACTGACCGATAGCGGCACCGCGCTGATCGGCGACATCATCGATATCTCCGCCGACCTTCTCCGGAGCGTCGCCAGCGATGATGCGCTCGACCGCCTTGGCGAGGCGCTTCAGAAAGTCTGTCCTTTCAACGATTTCATTGTCTTCCTGTATCGGCCGCAGTCACGACCGCTGATCCTGACGACCAATCTCGGCATGGAATGGCTGAGCGATCGTCTGTCCGACTACAGTGAGGGCTTGTATCTGCTCGACCCCTATCAGCAGACGGCGATCGCCGGGGAGAGCGGGTTCCATCGCCTTTCGGACATCAGCCCGGAGGAATATTTCACCTCCGAATATTATGATCACTTCTACAAGCACACCAATATCGTCGAAGAGACGCGCTTCGTCATCCCGCTCGACCAGGGCGGATCGTTGCAGGTGCTCGTCGCCCGCGCGGGCGACGCCGTGAAGTTCCAGGACATCGAGCTGGACCTGTTGAAAACCTTCCATCCGCTTGTTTCGGAATATTGCCGAACCCATCTGAGCCAGACGAACCGGCAATATGGCGGTTCACCGCATGATGCAGCGAGTTTTGACCTGCGCGACAAGATCGCCACCCTGCCCGGCGCACAACTGACCGCGCGTGAGATCGATACGGTGGAACTGATGCTGAAGGGCCATTCGACCAAATCAGTAGCGCGGGTGCTGAGCATCGACGACGGCACCGTTTCCAACCACAAGCGCAATATCTATCAGAAGCTGAACATCCATTCGCAGGCGCAGCTCTTCAATCTGTTCCTGGAGAGCCTGACCGGCGCCTGATCCGCGAAAGCAAAAAAATCCAGGCCCGCGCCGGTTCGGACAAAACCGGTACGAGCCTGGAGTTGGCGCGGACGAATGGCGCTCCGCGCCAGGGAGGTTCAGAAATCGGTGCTCCAGCCGATCAGGTGGTAGACGATCGCCACCCAGAGGATGATCAGCGCTGCGGCGACCAGGACGATATTCCACACCCGCGCCGGCCAGGGCGCCGATTTCCAGTTGCCCGCCAGATTCCACACCGAAGCGGCGAACAGCGTCACGAAGGAAAGCGTGCCGACGAACTGGAGAGCATGGATGATCGGATCGTGCCGGCCGTCGAGCTTCCCGATATTCTCCATCATCGCGGGCAAAAGCATCGCCCATCCGGTCAACACCCCCAGCACCGGGATCGCCGCGATCCGGGTGATGCGCCACGGCAGCGCACGCGACGGGGGATGTTTCGCCGCGACCGCATAATAGCGCCGGGCGAAAGCCGCGAATGCCCAGCCCAGCAGCGTCAGCGCGAGCACGGCAAGGCTGGCGAGCAAGGCCGGGCGCAGCCATGTCGCGGATTCATGCCAAGGCACACGAATGAAGATCAGCATGCCCGCCGACGGATCGACGCCGAAGCGGCGCACCTCGCCGCCCCGCGCATCCGCAGCCAGCAGCACCGCGCTGTCGCGATCCTTCCAGACGAAGGGCGCGATCTCGTCCCAGACCTGGGTCTGGCCGCCCGGCCCCTGGAGGAAATCGGCGCTGATCGATCCGTCCCGGACGGTGACGGTCTGCTGTTGGACGAGTTGCAGCGCCTTGAGGAAGCTGCTCCAAGACCGGCGGCTCATCATATAGGTGCCGGCCATCATCCGGGCATGTTCGGCGGCGACGGCACGAGGCAGCGGCGTCACCTGCCGGACGGGCGCGGGATAATAGCGGTCCATGAACGCGTCGAACACTTGGTCGCGCGCGGCGCCCGCCGCATAGTCGCGGCCGCTGCTGTTGAACGACACGTATACGCCGGTGCGGCTTTCGGGGAGCAGGAACATCCGGCTGTGAAAGGTCAGCGTGTCGCCGCTATGCTCGACGATCATCTGGTCGTTGGTGTCACGGCGGAAAAAGCCGAGCGCGACGGGGTTCAGTCGCGGGAAGATCGGCAATGTCGTGCCGAACATCGCACGCGTCGTCTCCGGCTTCAGCAGCACGTCGCCGGCAAGCTGCGCGATCATGTAGCGGCCCATGTCCCCGCCCGATGCGGCGAGCGCGCCGGCGGGAGCAACACCGATCAGATCGTAAGGCTGCGGTTCACCCGTGGCGAGATCGTAGCTTTGCGACATGTCGCGGCGCAGATGCTCAGGGAGAGGCTGACGGAAGGTCGAGCGCGTCATGCCGAGCGGCGTGAAGATCCGTTCCTCGAGATATTGCTCGAGCGGCTTCCGCACGATCCGCTGGATGATATATCCGGCCAAGGTCGTACCATAGTTGGAATAGGCCGGCGTCGTTCCCGCCGGATAGATGCGGCGGGGAATCCACCGCTTCAGATAGGCTTCGGTCGAAAGCAGCTTCTTCGGATCGTTGGTACCGAGGCCGATCAACGCTTCCTCGAAGCCCGGCGTGTGCGTCATCAGGTTGCGGATCGTGACGGGCTTTCCATCACGATCGGGAATGCGGAAATCGATATAGCGGTTCACATCATCGTCGAGCCCGACCCGGCCGGTTTCGACGAGATGCATCAGCAAAGTGAAGGTGAAGGTCTTGGAGATTGATCCGGGCCGGAAGATCGTCGTCTCCGGATCGACCGGGATCCGGCGCTTCACATCGGCAAAACCATAGCCTTTTTGCGTCACGACCTTGCCGTCGCGCACGACCACCACGACGGCGCCGGCGATATTGCCCTGCCGGATCATGACGGGCAACAGTCCGTCGAGAAACGCGGATGCGTCCTGCGCATCGAGCACAGGCGCAGCCCGGATGACGGGAGACGAGGCCGGTGCGGCTTCAGCCGGAGGCGCCGGAGCGCGGACAGGCGCCTGCGCCATCAGCATCATCGCCCCGGACAGCAGCCCGAACAGCCCCGCCAGTTTTCGCATCCACATCGATTCTGTCTCCCTCATCGCTCCCCCTCTCACCCCGACCAGGTCCAGTCGGTCGCGGATTTGCGGCAGCCGCCATTCTTGTTTCCGGTCCATGCCCGGCCGCGAACCACGCGACCGGTCGCCGCGCCCGTCGCCTTGCCGCCCTCGAGTGCGAAGCGTCCGTTGATGATGACGTCGCGAACGCCGGTCGAAAGCCGGTGCGGATCGGCAAAGGTCGAATGATCCTGGATCGTCGCCGGATCGAATATGACAATGTCCGCGAACTTGCCGGGCGCCAGGCTGCCGCGATCGGTGATCGACAGGTTGGCGGCGGGCAGCGAAGTCAGTTTACGCACCGCTTCCGCGACCGACATTGTCCGGTCTTCACGCACATATTTCGCGAAGATCCGCGCGAAATTGCCATAGGATCGCGGATGGGCGCTGGATTTCAGGAACACGCCCTCGGGCGCGGGCGCGGCGCCGTCGGATCCGAAGCTGACCCAGGGCAACGCGGTCTGACGCCGAACATTATCCTCCGACATCATCGTATAGGCGATCTCGACGCGCGATCCGTCCTCGACGACCAGATCGATCGCTGCTTCTTCGGGCGTGACGCCGCGCATCGCCGCGACTTCGCTCAGCGTCTTGCCCGTCAGCGGCTTAAGTTTTTCGGACTTGAAGGCGAGCAGGCGCGTGCCGTCCGGCCCGGCGGCCAGATAGGCGCTTTCCCAGTCCTTCGGCTTCACCCGCATCTCGGCTGCGACGCGTGCGCGGATCTGCGGATCCTTCAGTCGCCCGATCCACGCTTCCAGCCCGCCATCCTGCACCCAGGGCGGCATCGCCGCGTCGAGGCCCGTCGCGCCCGCGGTATAGGTATACATGTCGGCGGTGATCCGCGTGCCCGCAGCGCGCGCCGCCTCGACCTTGCCGATCACCGCGTCGAGCTTGCCCCAATTGTCGCGGCCCGATTGTTTCAGGTGGTAGATTTCGGCGGGCGCGCCCGAGCCCTTGGCGATCTCGATCGTCTCGTCGACGGCCTCCAGGATGCGATCGCCTTCGCTGCGCATATGCGCGATATACATGCCGCCGCACTGCGCCGAAGTCTGCGCCAGCGCGATCAGCTCGGACGTCGTCGCATAGGAATCAGGCGTGTAGATCAGCGCCGTGGTCACGCCGAGCGCGCCGTCCTCCATCGCCTTGTGGACCAGCCCCTGCATGGCGCGGAGCTGTTCGCCAGACGGCTTGCCGCTGCCTTCGCCCATCACATTGACGCGGACGGTGCCGGCGCCGACGAAGCTGGCGATGTTGGGCGCGATGCCCTTTTTCTCGAGCGTGCGCAGATAGCCGTCGAGCGTGGTCCAGCCGATCGGATATTTGATGTCGCCCTGGCGCTGCTGGCCCAGGCGGATCATCTCGGGCGAAAGCGGTCCCATGCTCCCCTCTCCCATCACTTCCAGCGTGACGCCCTGAGTGATGTCGCTCAGCGCTCGCCCATCGGCGAACAGCGATTCCTCAGGGTGAGCGAGCATGTTGATGAAGCCGGGCGCGACCGCCTGGCCATCGGCATCGACGGTCCGCACCGCCCGTCGCTGCGGCGCGCGCGGGCCGACATAGACGATCCGGTCACCCTTGACCGCGACTTCTCCGGCATAAGGTACCTTGCCCGATCCGTCATAAATCATGGCATCGGTGATGAGCACGTCATAGGCCGGCTTTTCGGCGGCCAGTGCCGGCTGCGCGGCCGCGATCACGGCAAGGCTGGTCATCGCTATCAGGCTGGATTTCATGCGGCATTCCTCTCGACAGGCTGGTGGGCTGCCGGGCATGCGCCTTCGAACGACGCACGCCGCGGCCCTTCCTCGCTTGTCTAATATTCCGCGCCCAAAGTCAGGCCGAACGTGCGCGGGCGAAGCACCGCCGTGCCCATCGCGCCATTCGGATAGCGGCCGACCCCCGCGACATCGACGATACCGCGACTGTTGCCGAGATTCTTGGCGAAGGCCTCGATCGAGAAACGATCGAAACGGACGCCGCCACGCAGATCGACCACTTCGTAGGATGGCAGCATGCGCTGGCGGCCGGTGACGGCGGTATAGGCGGGGTCGAAATCGGCCGGCTGTTTGGACAGGAAGCGCAGCGAGCCGCCGAGATAGGCGGTGGCGCCGCTTCCCAGCGTCCATTCATATTGCCCGTCCAGGCCGATGCTGACCTTGGGCGTGAACGGCAGGCGATCGCCCGATCGGCCGCCGACGACCGGATCGGTATCGTCGGTCAGCCGCGCACGCGCGTAAGCGCCGTTGACCGAGATATCGAAACCCGGCCCCGGCCGGAAGGTGGAGGTGAATTCGAAGCCGTCGCTTTCCGCGCGGCCGCCATTGGCGGTCAGCCCGACGCCGTTGACGCGCGCGAAGAGCTGGATGTCCTTCCATGCGAGATGGAAGGCGGCGAGATCGACGGTGAAGCGGCGATCGGCGGTCTCCGCCTTCACCCCGGCTTCATAGCTGACCAGCGTATCCGCCTTGAACTGCGTCGGCGTGCCGGCCGGCGTACCCGGCGCCAGCACATTGGGGCCGCCCGGGCGATAGCCCTTGGAGACGCGCGCATAGAGCGAGACATTATCGTTGATCTCGAATTTGGGCGCCACCGAATAGGTGAAGACATTCTGCGCCGAGCGCTCTTCAGGATAGCCGATCGAACCGCCGACCAAGGCGCCTTCGAGATCCTGGCTCGCGCTCTGCTCGTTCCGGCTGTAGCGTCCGCCCAGCGTGACGTCGAAACGATCGCCGAAATGGACGGTCGCGTTGGCGAAACCCGCATATTCCTTGTAGATCGAACCGAGCCGGGCCTTGGCGAGCAGCGGAATGCCCGTGATCTGATCGACCGTGCCGGGCGCCGCCGCGATATAGGTCTGGTCGAGCAGGCCGGTTTCGCGCGTATAATAGCCGCCGACCAGCCATTCGACGCGATCGTTCGGATGCGACGACAACCGCACTTCCTGCGTGAACTTGCGCTGTTTGGTCAGGTTGTGCGCATAGACATCGGCGGGCACGCCGAATACCGCGCCGATCAGCGCCCCATATTGCGGCGTCAGTTCCTGCCGGTTGTCGACATCGAGCGTGGACCGGCTCGTCGAGGACAGCAGGTCGGCAAAGCCGAGATCGAGGGTGATCGTCGCATTGTAGATGCGGTAGGACAGGTTGGTGAAGGCGGGCACGTAGCGCGCCTGGGTCAGCCCGCCATAAAGCGGCGAAAGATCGTCGGCATTCGCCTCGACGACATTGTCGGTGTCGGTGCGGATATCCTGGAGCACGGCGGAAGCACGGATCGACAGCGTCTCGCCTGGCTTGAACAGGGCAGAGATGCGGCCGCCATAGCTCGTCACATCATTGATGTTCTTCGCCACGTCGGAGCCCGCGGTGCCGACGGAATCGATATAGCCGCCCGTCTTGCGGTAAAAACCCGACCCGCGCACCGCCAGCGTCTCGCCCAGCGGCAGATTGAGGACGCCGGCCGCGCCATGGCTCATGTCGCCGCCATCGGTGGTCTCGGCCGTCGCCCGCGCACGCGCGGAGAAACGACGGACATCGGGCGCCTCGGTCACGAACTTGACGACACCGCCCAGCGAACTCGCACCGTAAAGCGTGCCCTGCGGCCCGCGCAACACCTCCACCCGCGCGATATCGAGCGTATCGACATCGGCGGCATAGGAACCGCCATCGACCAGCGAGGTGCTCGATCCATAGGGGGTTTCATCGACATAGGTGGCGACCGTCGCGCCACCGCCACCGGTGTTGATGCCGCGCAGGGTGAGCCGCCCCTGCCCCGCGCTGCCGCCGTTGAGTTGCAGGCCGGGAACAAGCTTCAGATAGTCGCGGAAACTGGTCGCCTGCTGGCGTTCGAGCGCTTCCGAAGAGACGACCGACACCGATTGCGGCACGTCGATCAGCAACTGTTCGCGCTTCTGCGCGGTGACGATGATGGTGTCATCGCCGGCGGGCGTTTCGGGCGGCTGGGCCAGTGCCGGCGCCGCACAAAGCAGCCAGCCGAGCGATGCCGAAGCGGACAGGACGGCCTTGATCGTTCGCATTGTCTTCCCCTCTGATCGATGTTGTTTTTCTTGGTCGTTTCACGCGGCCGGTTCGATCGCGGCCGCCAGCCTGGGCTGGGCCGGGAACCAGGCCTTCATCCGTGCGATCGCCTCCTCCACCAGCGGCGTCGCCACCGCGAAGCTGATGCGGATGAAGCGGCCGCCATCGACAGGATCGAAATCCACGCCGGGCGCGGTGGCGACCCCGGTCTCGTCGAGCAGTTTTCTGCAGAAACCCAGGCTGTCTTCGGTCAGGTGCGCGATCGACGCATAGATGTAGAAAGCGCCATCGGGCGGTGCGATCGCGCTCAGCCCGAGCGCCGGCAGCGCATCCAGCAACAGCTCGCGATTGCGCCGGTAGGTCTCCACATGGCCGTCGAGTTCCGCCGCGCACTCGAATGCCGCAAGGCCCGCATGCTGGCTGAGCGAGGGCGGTGTCAGGAACATGTTGCCCATGCGTGCGCGGGCGCTGGCCACATGATCCTCCGGCACCACCAGCCAGCCCAGTCGCCAGCCGGTCATGCAGAAATATTTGGAGAAGCTGTTCACGACGAACGCATCGTCCAGATATTGCAACATCGAATGCGCGGGCTCCCCGAAGCTGAGGCCCAGATAGATTTCGTCGGAAATCACGCGGATGTTCCGATCCGCGCACAGCCGGGCAATACGCGCCATCTCGTCCGGCGCGATGATCGTCCCGGTGGGATTGGCGGGACTGGCGACGATGATGCCGTCGGGCACGGGATCGAGCGCGGCGATCGCATCGGCGGACAGGGTGAAGCGCTGTTCCGCGCCGCATTCGATCTCCCGCACCCGCATATGCAGCGCGCGCAGATTGTTGCGATAGGCGACATAGCCCGGGCGCGCGATCGCGACGGTTTTCCCCGGCTCGAAACCGGTGGTCAGCGCCAGGATCAGCGCGGGCGACGCGCCGCAGGTCAGGATGATCCGTTCGGGGCGGATATCGACGCCATGGGACTGGCGGTAATGGAGCGCGATGCGCTCCTTGAGCGCGGGGCTTTCCCAATAGCCGAGCGGATCGGCGTCAAGCACACGGTGCGCGACCTCGATCGCCGCCCTGGGCGCCCCGGTCGAAGGTTGGCCGAACTCCATGTGGATGATCGATCGACCCGCCGTTTGCAGCGCAATGGCATGGCGGCTGATGTCGATGGTATGAAAAGCTTCTATCGTCGCGGTCACGTCGGCCCTCCCTTGACCATGATCTTTCCGGGGCGACCGACGATCGACAATCTCACAGATTACAGGGGTTCCATCCCGGCTGGAGTTGCCGTTGCCGAGGCGTCTATGGTTTTTTGCACGGTTGTTGCGCGGGCGCCGGCTGGGTAGCTGTCGGCATATCGCGCGCGGCAAGATGCCGCGAGATTGGGGAGAGAGAATGGCATCCGCAGTGAAGGATCCGCAGGCGCCTCGCGCCGCCAGCCTGGACGACAGATGGACCGTCGACAGCGGCCGGATCCTGCTCAACGGCACCCAGGCGATCGCGCGCGTCCTGCTGGCGCAACATGCCATCGATGCGCGCAACGGGCTGAATACCGCCGGCTATATCTCCGGCTATCGCGGGTCGCCGCTCGGCAATGTCGATACGACGCTCTGGTCGGTCGCCAAACGCCTCGAAAAGGCGAACATCGTCTTCCAGCCCGGCGTCAACGAGGATATCGCTGCGACCGCGGTGCGCGGCACGCAACAGATCGGCGCGGTGCCGGGGCCGAAATATGACGGCGTCTTCGCCGCCTGGTACGGCAAGGGGCCGGGCGTCGACCGGTCGGGCGATGCGCTGAAGCACGGGAATTTCGGCGGCGCGCACCGCCATGGCGGCGTCGCCATCTTCTATGGCGACGATCATGCCGGCAAATCATCGACGATCGCGCATCACAGCGAGCAGGCGATGGCCGCCGCCTTCATTCCATCACTCTATCCCGCCAATGCCGCCGAGATCCTCGATTACGGCCTGCTCGCCTATGCCATGTCGCGCTACAGCGGATCATGGGTGGGCATCAAATGCGTAACCGAAGTGGTCGAACAGACGGTTTCGGCCGATATCGACCTGCCCGGCTTCGCGCCCATCATACCACCCTATCCCGCATTGCCGCCCGAAGGCGTGCATGTTCAGTCCGGCGTCTTCAATCCGCTGGGCGAAGAACTGATCGTCGCCGATCATCGCCTGCCGCTGGTGCAACGCTTCGTCCGCGCGAACCGCATCGATCGCGCCCTTTTTCGCGCCAAGGCGCCGCGCCTGGGCATCGTCACCGCTGGCAAAAGCTATAGCGACACCCGCCAGGCGCTGGAACTGCTGGGACTGGACGACCGATCGGCGGCACGGATCGGCCTGTCACTCTACAAGGTCGGCTGCATCTGGCCGCTCGAACCGCAAGGCATCGCCGAATTCGCGGGCGGCCATGAAACCATCTTCGTCGTCGAGGAAAAGACGAGCTTCGTCGAGGCGCAGATCGCGTCGATCCTGATCAACCTGCCCGAGCGCCCGCGCCTGATCGGCAAGCGCGACGAGGACGGAGCGCATCTGATGTCGTCCGCGATGCCATTGGAACCGATCGCGATCGCGCTGGCGATCGCCGAGCGGCTGGAACGGCTGGGCATCGACGACCGGAGAATCCGCGCCGCCCGCGAGGCGCTGGCCCCCAGGGCCGCGACGAGCGCGGGCAATGCGGTATTGCCGCGCCGTGCGCCCTATTTCTGCTCGGGCTGCCCGCACAGCCGGTCGACCAAGATCCCCGCCGGCAGCATCAGCATGACGGGCATCGGCTGCCATACCATGGCGACGTTCGTACGGCCGAAGGAAGCATTGCTGCCCACGCATATGGGCGCGGAAGGCACCAACTGGATCGGCATGGCCCCGTTCAGCGAGACCAACCACATCTTCCAGAATATGGGCGACGGCACCTATTATCATTCGGGCTTGCTCGCGATCCGCGCGGCGATCGCCTCCGGCGTCAACATCACCTACAAGATCCTTTACAACGACGCCGTGGCCATGACCGGCGGCCAGCCCGTCGACGGCCCGATCTCGGTCGCCGAGATCGCGCAGCAGGTGGCGCATGAAGGCGTGCGCACGATCATCCTGGTCAGCGACAATCCCGATGCGCATCGCGGCAATGCCGAATTGCCCGCCGGCATCCGGATCGAGCACCGCGACAGTCTGGACAACGTTCAGCGTGAGCTGCGCGAGATCCCCGGCTGCACCGTGCTGATCTACGAACAAACCTGCGCGGCAGAGAAACGGCGGCGGCGCAAGCGCGGCCTCTATCCCGATCCGCCCAAGCGGCTCTTCATCTCCAAGGCGGTGTGCGAAGGCTGCGGCGACTGTTCGGTCCAGTCGACCTGCGTCAGCCTTGCCCCCGTCGAGACCGAGTTCGGCACCAAGCGCCGCATCGACCAGTCGAGCTGCAACAAGGATTATAGCTGCCTGGGCGGCTTCTGCCCCAGCTTCATCACCGTCCATGGCGCCGAACCGCGCAAGCGCGAGCGGCTCGATTTCGACACCGCCCTGCTCGACGGGCTGCCCGACGCGCCGATCGCCCCCATCGCGGGCGGCACCTACAACATCATGGTCGCCGGCATCGGTGGCACGGGCGTGATCACCGTCGCCGCGATCATCGGCATGGCCGCGCATCTGGAGGGTCGCGCGGCATCGATGTTCGACATGACCGGACTGGCGCAGAAGAACGGCGCGGTGTTCAGCCATATCCGGCTGGCAGACGCACCCGAACGCATCGCCAGCCAGAAGATCGGCCGGCGAGAAACCGACACCCTGCTCGCCTTCGACCTTGTCGCGGCGCTCGCTGACGAAGCCGCCTCCACGCTGGAACCCGGCCGCAGCCGCGCGCTCGTCAATGGCGATGTCACGTCGACGGTGGCGTTCCAGTTCGATCGCAACGCGACGGTCGACGGCGGCGCGCTGGCGCAAAGACTGACCGCCTTGATCGGTGAGGACGCGATCCTGCGCATTGACGCGACCGCGCTGGCGACCGAGATCCTGGGCGACAGCATCGCCGCCAATCTGTTCATGGTCGGCGTCGCCGCACAGCGCGGCCTGCTGCCTATCGGCACCGCCGCGATCGAACAGGCGGTCACGCTCAACAACACGGCGGTCGCCTTCAACTTGACGGCCTTCCGGCTCGGCCGGCTCTACGCCGACCAGCCGGATCGGGTGACGGCGATGCGGCGCGGAGAGGCAACGACGCAGCCCGATCATTCGCTCGACGCAGTGATCGCGGGCCGCAGCGCACATCTGGCCGACTATCAGGGCGAAGCCTATGCCCGGCGCTATCGCGATCTGGTTGAGCGCGTCCGTCAGGCCGAGCAAGCCGCCCAGCCAGGCAGCGACGCGCTGACCATGGCGGTCGCGCGCAATTACGCCAGGTTGCTCGCCTACAAGGACGAATATGAAGTGGCTCGTCTGCTGACGCATCCATCGCTTCAAGCGGAACTCGACCGGACATTCGCCGATGGCGCGAAGCTATCGTTCAATCTGGCGCCGCCGATGCTGCCCGGTCGTACGCCGGACGGCCGCCCGCGCAAGCGCGAATTCGGCGCGGCGAAGCTGCGTCCCTTCCTGAAATTGCTGGCATCAGCCAAGCGGCTGCGCGGCACCGCCTTCGATCCGTTCGGCCACACCGCCGAACGCCGGATGGAACGGCGCCTGATCAGCGATTATGAAGGACTGGTGGAAAGCGCATTGCAGCGGCTGACGCCAGAAAATCATGGATCGGCAGCGCAGTTGCTGAGCCTGGCGGACATGATCCGTGGCTTCGGTCCGGTCAAGGAAGCGGCGGTCGCGACCTATCAGGCGAAGATCGCCGAGCATGAGGCAGCCGCTTGACGTGACAACCGGCGCAGAGCAGGCCGCCCTTCAGCTTTGAGCCGAGGATTTCAGATATGCCCGTCACGATATCGCTTCTGGGCCTTCCGACCGACGTCAATTCGTCGCACCTGCGCGGGCCGGCGACAGCGCCCGCAGCGATCCGGGCGAGCCTTGCGTCCGGATCGTCCAACATGTGGTCCGAAAATGGCTGGGATCTGGAAAGCCAGGGACTGCTGCGCGATCGCGGCGATGCGGCGCTCACCGAAACCCCGGCCGATCTGGATATAATCGCCAATGCGGGGGCCGATCTGTTCGCGGAGGGCGCCGCGATCTTCCTGGGCGGCGATCATTTCGTGACCTGGCCGATCCTGGAGGGACTGCGGCGTGCGGGGCACCCCGCCCCGCATCTCGTCCATATCGATGCGCATCCCGATCTCTATCCCGATTTCGACGGCAACCCGCACTCGCACGCTTCCCCCATGGTGCGGATCATGGAGCGCGGACTGGCGGCGAGCCTCACCCAGATCGGCGTGCGCACGATCAACGCTATACAAAAGGCACAGATCGAACGCTATGGCGTCAACGCCTTCACCGCGCGCCAATATCCTGCGGCGATGGCGGCGCTGCCCAAGGGGCCGACCTATATCTCGATCGATCTGGACGGTCTCGACCCCGCCTATGCGCCCGGTGTATCCCACCACGAACCCGGCGGACTGTCTGTGCGCGAAGTGCTCGATATGATCGACCGACTGCCCGGCCCGGTGATCGGCGCGGATATTGTCGAGCTCAATCCGGTCCATGACATCAACGGCATGACCGCAGCGGTCGCGGCCAAGTTCGTCAAGGAAATCGCGGGACGAATGGCGCAGGATCAAGCGGCCAAGGGCTGACCATTATCGAACTGAGCCAGGCTGGGCTTATGTCGCTACCACCAACAACGCCGCTCGGGCTGAGCCTGTCGAAGCCCTGCCGTTTCTTGTGCTCAAGCAGAAGGACGGGGCTTCGACGGGCTCAGCCCGAGCGGTTCCAGGAATTGCGTGCTATTCCGACGTCGCATAAGCGGCGGCGACAGGCTCAATCCTGCGTGACGAAGCCCGCCTTGCGAATGGCGGGGCGGTTCCTCAGCCGCTCGACAAGCGCATCGCCGGCACCGTCGGCTGCGCGGTCGAATTCGAGCCGCACCCGCATCCGCGCGCCCGCGGAATCGATCGCGATGCCGAGCGGCATCAGTGCATGGGCACGCACCAGATCGAGCAGTTCACCGAGGAAGGGGGCATCACGTTCCCCCTCGACATCAAGGCGCAACAGGCGCTCGCGCGGGATCTTCGGCGGACAGACGGGGGACGGAAAAGCCGGACGCAATGCGCCGGACGCGGACATGACGGTCATGACGGAACTCGCTTGAACGAAGGAAAACGCTTTGGCCCGCTCAGGGGCACATTGATGGCCGGATCAGCCGATCCGACCGCGCATAATTCGGACACCGGATACCACGCACAGCATGCCGGCGCCGATGCTAAGTCGCATCGCGCATCCGTTCACAGCCATGGCAGCGCCCTTCGGCATCAGCTTTCGTCCAAGTCCTTCATTCGAGGAACGCAGGGTCCCTACACCATGCGCACGCAAAAGTGAAAATCAAATATATGTGTCAGCGCGCAACATAGCCATGGCCGAGCGCAAGAAAGGTCTGCCGCCGCCGCACACGTTCGTCCGCGCCGAAATGCCAGACATCGGTGAAACGAACGCGGCGGGCGTCGCCCTCGGCGCCTACCCCGCGAAACTCGCCCAGCGCGACGACGCTCTCGTCATCACCCCAAAGCTGCTCGATGGCATGGACGCCGCGGATCTGCCGTTCCTCGCGGAAGAAGTGCGAAATCTCCGAAATCCCCGAATAGGTGGCGTCGGCGCGCTCATAGACGGCGTCGGGCGCGAACAGCGCGAGCACCCAATCGAGATCGACCCGGTCTATATGCGCATAATAATCCCGGATCACACCTTGCCGGGGTTGTGTCGTGCCCATCTTTCCTACCTGGATTGCGGTTGGTCCTGACGGGATATCTACGAACGGATGCCGGGTAATTGCATCGACGAACATTCGCAATTATCGATGAAATGAGTAATATCATGACCTGATTTTGGCGATTCCAAGCATGACCATATCCCTGGACCAGACCGACCGCGCAATCCTGTCGCTGCTGCAACAGGACGGATCGCTTTCGATCGCCGAACTTGCGGACCGGCTGGGCATGACGCCGCCGCCCTGCTGGCGGCGCGTGAAGCGGCTGAAGGACGAAGGAATATTGCAACGCCAGACCTGGATCGTCGATCCGGAGGCGATCGGGATCAACCTGATCGTCTACGCCACCATCCGGCTGGCCGCGCACGACGCCTCCGCCACCCAGCAATTCCGCGACCAGATCAAGGCCTGGCCCGAGGTGCTGGAATGCTACATCCTGCTCGGCGCGATCGACGTGCTCGTCAAGATCGCGGTCAAGGACATCAAATATTACGAGGAATTCTTCTTCAAGAAGCTGTCGCAGCTTCCGGGCGTCAGGGAAGTGAACTCCAGCGTCGTCGTGTCGGGCATCAAGGACACGACCGCGCTGCCGCTGGATTTCATCTAGAAGGAGCTACCGCCCCTTCCCCCCGAACCGGGTTCGAAGGCTCTGCAACTCGCGTTGCGACACCGGCGCCAATCCGGCGGCGGCCTTCCCCTCGCGGAGCCGCTTCCGGTCCCGTTCGGACGGTTCGACCCGGCGCACCCGCACCTGGGCATGGCCCTGCGCCTTGATGCCCAGCTGTTCGGCCGCCCCGCGTGACAGGTCGATGATGCGCTGCGCCTGCGCGAACGGCCCGCGATCGTTGACCCGGACGATGATCCGCCGCCCGGTATCGAGCGCCGTCACCTCGACATAGGTCGGCAGCGGCAGCGTCGTATGCGCGGCGGTGATCCAGCCGGGGCGGAATTTCTCACCATTGGCGGTGCGGTTTCCGGACTCGCTGCCATACCAGCTCGCATAGCCCAGCACGTCATAGGCGGGCGCGGCGGCAGGCACATAGGTGGTGCCGCGCACCGAATAGGGCGGCCCGATCCGGACCGGCGTATCGCTGACGTCCCGGAAATTGCCGCCTGCGCACGCCGAAAGCATCAGCAACGCCGCTGCGCTCGCAAACCGGATCATCGTCGGATGCCACTCCATCGATCCGCCACTATAGCAAGCCACGCAGAATGTGAATCGCGCGATCAATCCACGGGCATGTCGAGCCGCGCGAGATCGACCGCGAGATGGCGTGACGCCCGCCAATAGGCGAAGATGGCGCAGATGCTGGCACCGACACCGGCGAGCAGCGCATAGCGCAGGGAATCATTACCATAATAGGGTGCCAGCGTATCGCTGAGGATGCCGATCACCTGCGGCCCCAGCCCCAGCCCGATCAGATTGCCGATGAAAAGCTGGATCGCCGCCGCCCGCGCGCGCATTCGTGCCGGCGCCAACATCTGGATGGTGGCGATGCACGGGCCGATATAAACCGCGCTCACCGACAGCGGCACGACCGCCGCCGCGATGGCGACGCCGACATTCGGCGCGAGCAGGAACAGCGGCCAGAACGGCAGGGCGAGCAAGATGCCGACAATCGGCACGCGCATATACCAGCGCACATCGCGCCGGCCGAGCCAATCGACCATCATGCCCGCCCCGAAGGTGCAGATTCCGCCCCCGACCCCAAGGATCAGCGCGAAGACCGTCCCCACCTGCTGCGTGTCCAGGCCATGCGAGCGCATGAGGAAAGCCGGAACGAAAGTCGCGACGCCATAACCGGCAAAGGCACTCAGCCCGCTGCCAAGCACCAGCCAGCAATAGGCACGCTGGCCGCGCATGAAACGGACACTCGCGGCCAGTGTCGGCGTGTCTCGCACGGGTGATGACTGGCGCTCCGGTTCCCGCCCCTTCATGAAGAACAAAGGGGCCAGCATCAGCCCGGGCACCCCCGCCCACAGGAACGCCGCGCGCCAGCCGAAGCGATGCGCGATCCAGCCGCCAACAAGAAAGGCGATCATGATGCCGATATTGACGCCGACGGCATAGAGCGCCTGTGCCCGCCCCCTCGCCTCCGGCGGATAGAGATCGGTGATCATCGACTGGGAGGCCGGACCGGTCCCTGCCTCCCCGACGCCCGTCAGCACGCGCGCCGCCACGAGCTGCCAGAATTGCGTGACCAGCCCGCATGCCGAGGTGGCCAGACTGAAACAGAGCAAGGCCGCGCCGATGATATGCGCGCGGTTGCGGCTGTCCGCCAGGATCGCGATCGGAACACCCATGGTGGCGTAGAACAGCGCGAAGGCCGGACCGGCGAGCAGCCCGAGCATCGCGTCGCTGAGCCCGAAATCACGCTTGATCGGTTCGAGCAGGATGGCGAGGATCTGGCGATCGATATAATTGACAGCGTAGGTCGCACTGAGAAGCACGAGCAGCAGCCCTCGCTGCCCATGCCCGCCTGAGCTCACCGTACCCATATCACCTCTCCGCCCGTTACCGTCTGCCACTCTAGCCCCGCAGCGAGGCGCGACCATGCAGGAACGAGCGCGCCCTTCTCATCGCGGGCCGGGGCGGTGCCGGATGCCGGAACCGTACAGATGCGGATCGCTCCGGCTAAGCGCCGCCATCCCGGCTGCGCCACCAAGGCGGATGATCAGATGCAATCGAGGATCCGAACCATGAACAGCCCCTATCTCCTCTTTCTGGGAGACGCCAATCTCGTCGGCATGGACAAGATGGGCGCCGGCATTCGCCAGTGGCGCGGCGAATTGTGCCTTGCGCAGTTCCGCCTGCCAGGCTGCACCGCCGACCTCGACTTGCCGGAAATGCGGCCGGCCGAAGCGTTCGCCCAGGGCGCCCGAACGATGATCGTGGGCGTCGTCAATGTCGGCGGCTTCATCCCGGAGACATGGATCGCGAGCATCGTCGAGGCGCTCGAAGCGGGCCTCGACGTGGCGTCGGGCATGCACAAGCGGCTCGCCGACATTCCCGCGATCACCGAGGTCGCCGCCCGATGCGGCCGGACGATCCATGATGTGCGTGCGCCGACACGCGGCTTCGCGCCCGGCACCGGCGTGAAACGTGGCGGCAAGCGCCTGCTGACCGTCGGCACCGACTGCGCGGTCGGCAAGAAATACACCGCGCTCGCGATCGAACGGGAGATGCGCGGACGCGGACTGGCGGCGGATTTCCGCGCAACCGGGCAGACCGGCCTGCTGATCGCCGGCAGAGGCGTGGTCATCGATGCCGTCATCGCCGATTTCGTGTCGGGCGCCGCCGAATGGCTCTCGCCCGACGCCGCCGACGACCATTGGGATATCATCGAAGGCCAGGGATCGCTGGCGCACCCCGCCTATGCCGCGGTCACGCTTGGCCTGATCCATGGCAGCCAGCCCGACGCGCTGGTCGTCTGCCACGAGCCGACCCGGCCCACGCTGCTCGGGCTCGATTATCGCGTGCCCGGCATCATGGAATTGGCCGAAATGGCGACAGCGGCCGCCAGGCTGACCAATCCCGCCGTTCGCGTCGTCGGCGTCAGCATCAACAGCAGCGCATTGCCCGCCGAGGAAATCGAACCGCTGATCGCACGGATCGAAGCCGAAACCGGCCTGCCCTGCTGCGATCCGCTTGTCCACGGCCCCGCCAGGATCGTCGACCGGCTGCTCGACTGACCGGTTCAACTCGCGGTTCGCGCCCTGGCGACATCCTGCCGCCTGCGCGCGAACCGCCCCGCCCGTGCGGCATTGCGCGTCGCGATCGGTGAAGAAGCGAACGTCGCCCTGAATGCGCGCGTGAAGCTCGCCGGATGCTCATAACCCGTTTCCAGCGCGATCTCGATCATCGACATATTTGAATCGACGACAAGATCGAGCGCGAGGTCCATCCGCAGCCGATCGCGGACATTGCAGACGGTATCCCCGTAAAGCTGCCGAAAACCGTGCTGGAGCCGCCTGCGCGACAACCCCACCTCCGCCGCCAGATCGTCGACGCGCACCGGCGATTGCAGGTTGGCGCGCAGGATCTGCATGGCGCGCTCCAGTTTGCGAAGATCGGCTGGAGACAGGCGCTCGCCCAGATGGACATGCGCCGAATCCGCCATCGCGGCGAGCACATGACAGATCAATTCCATGACCTTCGATCGCATATAAGCCGTACGGAACGTGCCCTCATAAGGGCATTCCAGCAGATGCACCGCCGCCAGCGACACGGCCGGATGCGTGACCGGCACGTGCCGCGCGCGAAGCTCGGCATCGCCGTCCAGAAACGCCTGCATGTCCGCCGGCAGCTCGGACGGATCGATGCCGGTCTCGTCGCGGAAACGTTCGCAGTCGATGATGATGCTCAGCCAACGCAGATGCTTGCCCGGCTCGTAGAAGGTTTCGACCACGCTCCCCTCGCGCAGGCCGTAGACGGTGCAGAACCCCCTGCTCATCGGATCGGCCGGCGCTGCGCCACGGGGATCGGCGAACGGGATCACGCCGTCGACGATGATCGACATGACGAGATGATCGGTCATGCGATGGCAACGCGGCGTCGGCATCGCCGCCACCATGTCCGTCACGATCAGGCTCAACCCCGGACCGAGTTCGTGAAAATCCCAGCCGCCGCGCGCGATGTTGATGTCGTAATCATAGCGAAAGCCCGCCTCGCCCAGCGGCTTGAACCAGCCGTCGTCGGCGACCGGGGTCCTGAGGCCCGTGTCATGGACCGAGCGGGACATGCGCTTCATGTCCTCGATGCTGCGCGTCACCGGTATCCGGGCGCGAATATCCGCATGCGCCATATGCCATCCCCTGCAGGCCGCCGGTTCCGCCGGCGGCATCATCGCGTCCCGCACTCTCACGAGCCGGACGCCATGTTACAGATTAAGGACGGATCGCGCGACGACTTAACTGAAACGGTCGTCTGGTTTGCAGATCGGCACAAACACGCAGCGCGAACCGCCGGATCACGGCGACATCCTTCACCAATCGGGTCGACGGCTATGCTGGGACCGCACCGCCGCGCGATGCCGCAAATCGCCTGCACGCTTTCGCAAAGCCGGCTACGAAACGGACGCCCAATCTTCAACCATCGCCCAACCCGACTCAACTCAATGAAGCCGGGAAACGGGCGGCCACACCTTTTCAGGGGGAGTAGAAAGATGGTTGTTCGTTCTTCGGTCACCGCGATGGCCGCAATGCTTGCCGCCGGCGCTTCGCCGCCCGTGATGGCGCAGGACGATACATCGCGCGACCGGGCGCCCGCCGCCGAAGACATCATCGTGACGGGTTCGCGCCAGACGCCAGGCAACAAGACGGAGGTTTCGCTGCTGGAAACGCCGCAGAACATCCAGATATTGTCGGCCAAGCTGCTGCGCGACCAGGGCGCCAATCTGCTGGAGAATGCGCTGCAGAACGTGGCCGGCGTGATGACCGGCAGCTATGCGCGCTCATACGACTTCTTCCGCATCCGCGGCTTCGACGCGAGCAGCTACACCTATGTGGACGGACTGCCGCGTGGCGTCGCGATCAATGTCGAGCTCGCGGGACTGGAGCAGGTGGAGGTGATCAAGGGCCCCTCCTCCGTACTCTTCGGCCAGGGTTCACCGGGCGGCCTCGTCAACCTCGTCAGCAAGCGCCCGACGCGTGACGCACATGTCGAGGTCACCGGCAGCTACGGCAGCTACACCTCCTATTCCACGATGGTCGACGTCTCCGGCCCCCTCAACCAGGGCGGCAATCTCTATGGGCGGATCGTCACCAATTACCGGAACGACCGCAGCTTCATCGATTTCCATCCGGCGACGCGGCGGCTGTATGTGGCGCCCTCGCTCACCTGGGACATCGGCCCGTCGACCAAACTGACCTTCCTGGCATCGCTGTCGCGCGACTGGAGTGAGCTCATTCCGGATCAGCCGGCGGCGGGCCTCGTCTATGCGGGGCCGCTCGGCTTCTATGACCGGTCGGTCTATATCGGGGATCCGGACAACAAGGGTAAGATCGAGCAGACCTTCATCACCGCCGGCTTCGAATTCAAGCACAGCTTCAGCGACGCGCTCTCCTACTACAACAATGCGCGCTACTCCTATCTCGACCTCGCCTATCTCAATCTCTACCAGCCGCTCGCCTTTGACCCTGCGACCGGCCTGCAAACGCAATATGGCAACGACTCTTTCGAGAAGCGGCGGATCTATTCGATCGACAACGGCTTCCAGATCGACATGGCGACCGGCCCGCTGCGCCATCGCGCGACGATCGGCATGGAATTCCAGCGCCGCGAATTGCCGTCACGCCTCGCGCTCGGCTTCGCACCACTGTTCACTTTCAACGTCTACAATCCGGACTACAATGTCTTCATCGCGCAACCGCGCAGCTATTCCAGCGCCTATACCGAGTCCGAGGCGTTCGGTTTCTATCTGCAGGACACCATCACCCTGGCGCCCAAGCTCAATCTCACGCTCGGCGCGCGCTACGACACGGTGAAGATCAACGACGCCGACTATGACAAGCTGTCGCCGCGTGCCGGCCTGACCTATGAATTCCTTCCCGGGGCCTCCGCCTATCTGAGCTTCGCACGCTCCTTCCTGCCGCAGCCGGGCTATTATGATCTCGCCGGCGATCCGGTGGTCCCGGAGAATGGCGAGGCCTATGAAGCCGGGATCAAGTTCGCGGCACCCGGAGGCCGGATGAGCGGCACCGCCGCCATCTACCAGATCACCCGCTCCAATGTCGCGACGCCCATTCCGAACATGCCGGGCGTCTATGCCGTGACGGGAAAGCAGCGCAGCAAGGGCTTCGAGCTCGACGGCCAGTTCGAAGTCATGACGGGCCTCCAGCTCATCGCCAGCTATGCCTATACCCATGCCACAGTCGTCGCGGACAATGCCGTACCCGCCGGAGAGACCGTGATCGGCGTGCCTCGTCATCAGGGCAGCCTGTGGGCGCGTTATGCCGTGACCGACGGACAGTTGAAGGGATTGAGCGTCAGCCTGGGCGGCAGCGCATATTCGAAGCAGCAGGCTTCGCTGCCGAACACCTACAAAATCCCCTCCTATGCCCTGGTGAACGGCAATATCGCCTATAATTCCGGGCCGTTCTCGGCGCAGTTCAACATCAACAACATCTTCAACAAGAAATATATCTCGGGCGCGTTCGGCGATCTGTTCGTGGTCGGCGGCGAACCGCGCATCTGGCGCGCGACATTCGGCTGGAAATTCTGATCAACCCCGACGGCTTTGGGCCGCGACAAGGGGCGCAGCGATCACCCGATCACTGCGCCCCTTTCCGTTTTCAGAACAGGATGAAGGCCGAAACCGCGAAACGGGTTCCGCCATGACGAGCACCTTCCAGCCGCGACCGGCCTGCATCGACATTCGCGTCGGACAGGTTCGCCGCCAGGCTGATCCGGCGCAGCTTCGCCGACAGGCCCAGCTTCCAGTCCTGATAATCATCCGCCGTACCACGCGCGTCGAAAGCGCCGAGATGTCCGGAAAGCGACAATGGCACGCCGCGCACTTCACCCAGAGGCAGGCGCGTATCGAGGTAGAAATAGCTGTTCTGGCCCGGCAGATAGTGATGCCAGGAATGGAATATGCCGGCTCTTGCCGTCAGCTTGCCGATGCTGGCTCCGGCCGAGACCGTCAGTTCGCCGAAATCCCTGTCCTTCGCGCCTGGCGATGCACGGTACAGATATCCCGCATCGATGTTCACGCCCCCGAATGTCCGATTGACACCAAAAAAGGGGGTCAGCGCGATACCGGTCTCGTGCGTCTGATCCGAACGATAATTGGCCGCCAGCACGCCGACGAACGGTCCATCTTCATGATTCCATTTAGCCTCGCCGATGATCGACGGATCCCCGGCGGTCTGCGAAAGACCGCGCCAGACCCGATCACTGACCAAGGTGATGCTCGCGGCCGTTTCCGATTCCGCAGCATATGCCGGTTCCGCCAATCCCCACGCCAGCAGCACCGCCGCCGGCAAAAAACCCCTCCCCATTTCCAGATCCTCCTTCTGTCACTTGGAGAACCAAGATTCGCTTAGGATGCGCCACACCGCTTCTCGCATCGGGAATTGCCTTGAGCGCTTCGTTCACGACAGGCTTCGCATCCGGCCCTGCACGTCAAGCCGGGCCACGGTTCGATCAAGCCGATCCCGCAAGATCCGCTATGTTCGGCCATGAGTTCAGGATGGCGAGGTGTTGAATGACGTGTCTGCGCATGGTCATGATTTCGATCGCCACGGCGCTGCTGGCTTGCGCACCCGCGAATGCCCAGCAGGAACGCGCCACGCCCGAACTGCACGACATCATGCTCGATGGCCGGGCCTTGCATCTGGAAGTGCGGCGTGGACGCGCCGATGCGCCGATCGTCGTGCTGGAAGCAGGCGCCACGCTGGATTCGCGCGAATGGATGCCGGTCATCAGCCGGCTGCTGCCCCGAACCGACAGCACCATCATCACCTATGATCGCGCCGGCATGGGCCGCAGCCAGCCGCTGGGCAAGACCTATGACATCAGGAACGAAGTGGCGCGCCTGCGCCGCGCGCTCCGCCGGCTGGGCCTCCGCCGCGATCTCGTGCTTGCCGGGCACAGCTATGGCGGCTTCCTGATCCAGCTCTATGCCCGGCGCTATCCAAAGGACGTGGCGGCGCTCGTCTATGTCGATCCCAATACGGTGACGGGGCTGGACGGGATCGGCGGAGCCGAGCGTTTCCGCACCTCGATCCTGGCGGCGGTGCGCGGCGGCACCAACCGCTTCAACGACGTCCCGCTGGCGGAAGCCTATGTCAGGACGATGACGACGATGATGAAATATCCCGCCCCATGTGGGATACCCGTCACCGTGCTGACGCAGGGCGCGCCGGATCGCGTGACCAACGATCCGGCATTGATCCGCTGGCGGGACGGGCATCTGAGCCTGGCGGAACGAACGAACGCGAAACTGATCTATGCCGCGAAGAGCGGCCATATGATCCCCGACGACGAACCCGAACTCGTCGCCACGGCCATCGCGGAAACGTTGCGAGCGGTGGCTGAAACGCCCACCCGCAAACCGATACCGTGCCCTAACAGACAGCGACCGGCCGATCGCGGCGGTCGATGATATCCGCGATATCAGCGCTTGCGTGAGGCAAGGTAATCGGCGGCCGTCGTCGGCCCTTTCGTGAAGGTGTCGCTATGATCCGCGATGAATTTGCGAATCTCGAAGAAGAAGTCCGCGCCGGATGGCAGGCCGCTCTTCTCCCATGCCTTGTCGAGCGCCGCCGCCTTGTCCTTCGGCGTTTCCGCAGGCTGGATCAGCATGAAATCCCAGCTTTCGCCATCGCTGTGCACATAGAGTTGCCGCGGCGGCAGCCCGGCTTCGACATTCACCGCGTCCGTGCGCGCGATGAATTCCAGGAACGCCGCCTGCTGGCCCGGAGCGATCCGATAAATCTCCACCAGACTTTTCGGGAACTCCCGAGGCGGGGCAGCGGGTTGCGACATCGCGGGTACGGCGAGCATGAGGGCGGCAAGCGCCGGAAATGCGGCGAGGCGCATGATTGGTCTATCCCTTTCGCGGACGGCGCGCCGGAGCCCGTTCAAAGGGCGCCGGCGCAGGTCGTCGGTCAGAACTTGCGCGTCACCGTGCCGATCACCTGTCGTCCGGCGCCGAAGTTGCAGCCGGCCGGCCCCGAGCAGCGCGCCACATAGCGTTTATCGAGGATATTCGATCCGTTGATCGCGAAGCGCCAGTCGGGCGTGTCGTAATGGATGATCGCGTCGAACAGGGTTGCGCGCTCCCCGTAATAGACCACCGGGTTGAACGCGCCCGGCAGGCTGCCCGCGCTCTTGCTGGTGTAGCGGCCACCCAGGCCGAAGCCCAGGCCACCAAGCCCGCCCTGCTGGATCGTATAATCGACGAACAATGACAGCTTGTGCTTGGGCGTTGTCGGCAGCGGCGAGCCGACCTCCCCAGCGAAATTCGCCTTCTTCACTTCGCTATTGTTGTAGCTGTACGATCCGTTGATCGAAATCTGATCGCGGATACGCGCGACCAGTTCGATCTCCCCGCCCCATACTTCCACCTCACCGCTTTGCGTGCCGAACACCGGCGTGATCGAGGGCTGCGTGCTCACCACATTCTTCTGCTTGATGTCGAACATGGCGGCGGTGACGAACAGCTTGATGCCGTCCCCAAGCCCCCGCGCATCATATTTGATGCCGCCCTCGATCTGCTTGCCGCTGCTCGGCTTGAATTCCTGGTTGGTCACGCTGTCGATGCCGAGCACCGGCTCGAACGAGGTCGCATAGCTGATATAGGGCGCGAAGCCGCTTTCGGTGACATAGTTCGCGCCGACCCGCCAGGTGAACTTGTCCTGCTTGGTCGACTGGCTGATGGCCAGATTGGCGATCTTCACCCAATCATAGCGTCCACCCAGCGTAACATAGAGATCGCCGAAGCGAAGCTGATCCTGGCCGTAGATGCCGGTCTGCTTCAGCCGCTGATTGTTGAACGCGGATGGATAGCCCGGTTCATAGGTCGTCTGCGGCGCGTGGACCGGATTGAACAGATCGATGGTATTGGCGAAGATGAAACCGAAATCGGCCTTGTTGTAGACGTTGCGATAGTCGACGCCGATCAACATCTTGTGCGAGATGCTTCCCGTATCGAACTTCGCATCGATCCGATTGTCGGTCGCGAAGCTCGATACATGCTCCTTGTAGCTGAAGTTATATTGCTGAACGGTGCGGTAATAGCTGGGCAGCGCGGCGTTGGTGGTGTTGATCAGGCCACCGCCACCATAGATGCCCGTCGGCGTATCCTCGTCATACGCGCTCCACTTGGTATTCGACTTGAACGCGACCGCATCGGAAAACGCGTGCGAGAAATCCCAGCCCAATGCGTATTGGCGGCGCTCATAGACATTCGCGGGATCGCCGAGATTGGTGCTGCGCTTGACCTTGCCAAGCGGGTTGGACAGCAAGGTGCCGTAAACCGGCAGGAAGCCGTTGGTATCGCCCTTCACCTTGTCATATTGATAATAGGCAAGCCCGGTCAGCTTGGTGCGATCGCCCAGATGCCAGGTGACCGTCGGCGCCGCGGTCAGGCGCTGGGCCGAGACGAAGTCACGTTCGGAATCGCGATCGCGATAAAGCAGCGTGAAGCGAGCATCGAGCGAGTCCGACACCGCTCCGGTGACGGTCGTGGCGAGTTGCTTGTAATCGTCCTCGCCATATTTCAGGCTGATCTCTCCGCCGAAATTGCTCGAAGCCCGCCGCGAAGTCTGGTTGTAGATGCCGCCTGGAGGTGCGTTGCCATAAAGCACCGACGCCGGCCCTTTCAGAAGATCGAAGGATTCGAAAGCGTAGAGATCGACGCCGACCGAGAAGATCGAGGTCGAGATCGGCGCGGCCAGCCCGTCGATATATTGCTTGGGCGTGAAACCCCTGACGGTGAAGAAATCGAAGCGGAGATCAGGCCCGTAGTTTTCGCCGAACACGCCCGAGGTGTAGCGCACCGCCTGCTGCGCATCGATGAAGTTGAGCAGATCGATCTGGTCGCGGCTGACGACCGAGATCGACTGCGGCGTCTCGATGAGCGGTATGTCGGTCTTGTTCGCGGTCGCGCTGCCCTCCGGCACGTAATTGCGCGCGGTGACGACGATGACGTCCTCGCCATCGACGGTGGTGCGCGTCGTCTCCACCGTCGCTCCGCTTTGGCGGGCCGCAGCGTCCTGCGCCATCGCCGGCGTCCAGATGAAACCCGCGAAAGCGACGCCGCCCAATAGCGTCAGCCGCGATGCCCGATAATTAAAAGCCATGCCTACCCCCTTTTGACGATATGTTGTTAGGAGACCTCTCCAGATTATGACGGAAAGATTACGCCTACCGCGCGGGGGCCGCGCTGAATCACAGGTCGAATGCTATAGCGATCAGGCCACGTTTAAGAATCTTTCGCAATAAGCGATTTTCAGCGGCCGTTGACCGCCATTCCCAGCGTGTCGGCAAGCCAGGCCGAAGCCTCGGCCAGCGCCCGATCGGCAAGCGGCGCGATCGAGACGGCTTCGAGGAAACTGTGCGTGGCGCCGGGATAGATGCGCAGCGTCACTGCCGAACCGGCTTCCGACAGGCGCGCGGCCATGATGCGGTTCTCGTCCGCCAGCACGTCGCATTCCGCGATCGCGATGAAGGCGGGCGGCAACCCCGCCGGATCGGCGCGCATCGGGCAGGCGAAGGGATCGTCGAGATCCCCGGCATCGCGCGCATAATTGGCCCAGAAGACCGCCATCTCGGCGGTGGTGAGGTTGTAATCCGGGCCGTCGTAGCGACGATAGCTCGGATGGACCGGCCGGCTGTCGAGGGCACCGTAATTGACCAGCATCGCGGCCAGGACGGGCTCGCCCGCCGCGCGCAGCCGGAGATTTGCGGTGATCGTCATATTGCCGCCCACCGAATCCCCCGCGATGGCGATGCGCGACGCATCCAGGCCCAGCGCCGCACCCTCGGCGCGAAGCCAGCGGATCGCCGAGACGATCTCGTCCAGCGCGACCGGGAACTTCGCTTCGGGCGACAGGCTGTAATCGACCCCAACCACGGCGACCCCCGCGCGTGCTGCATATTCACGCATCAGCCGATCATGAGTGTCGAGGCTGAACATCGTCCAGCCACCGCCATGGATATAGACCAGTATCGGCATGTCGCCCCGGTCTTTCGGCCGGTGGATACGGATACGCACGCCATGCGGCCCAACCCGACGCTCCTCGGTCGAGGCCATGACCGGCCCGCCCGCCGCCCAGGGCGCACGCACATCCTCCGCGATGCGCCGCCGCTCGGCGAGCGGCAGCCTGTCGAAATCGGGATAGCGGCCATAGGCGGCGGCCACGTCGCGCTGGAAACGTCGGATGTCAGGGTCGAGATCGTCGATAATCTGTGAACCGTCATGCATCGATCAGCCCTCGGCGAAGGCGCGACCGAGACGGGAATTGCGAACGCCGTAGAGCAGGTAGAAGGCAAGACCGAAGCACAGATACACTCCCAATATGATGGCGGGCACCCACTCACCGACACTGGCCTTGTGGATGATGTCGAGGATGACCGGACCGATCATCAGAACGCAGAAGAGCAGCGCGAGCACGGGCACGACGCCCAGCCAGACGCCACCGATCCGCACGCCGCCGAACGGCACGCGAAACGGACGCGGCAGATCCGGCTGCGTGGTCCGCAGCCACATGACGCTGATCGCAACCGTCGCGAAGACGAAGCCGGTGCCGATGCTGACGAGATCGCCGAGCATCGAGATCGGCAGGAAAGCGGCGGCGATGCCCGCCGTCAGCGCGACGAACCAGGTGCCGTGGTGCGGCGTCTGGAAACGGGCATGGACGCGGCTGAACAAGGGCGGCAACAAGCCGTCGCGCGACATGGCGTAGCATATCCGCGAATGCGCATAGGTGTTGACCATCAGCACCGAACAGAGGCCGGTCAGCGCGCCGACCTTGATCACCAGTGTAAGCGTCGGCAGGCCGATCGCCTCCACCGCGACCGCCACCGGATCGGGCACGTTGAGCAGGCGATAGGAAACGAGCCCGGTCAGCACCGCCGCCACCGCCATATAGATCAGAGTGGCGATCGTGAGCGCGCCCAATATGCCGATCGGGATATCGCGCTGCGGCTTGCGCGCCTCAAGCGCGGCGGTCGCCACCGCCTCGAACCCCAGATAGGCGAAGAACAGGATCGATGCGCCGCGCAGCACGCCCTGCCAGCCATAGGTAAAACCGCCCTGGTTCTCCGGAATGAAAGGCCGCCAGTTGGCCGGATCGACATGCGGCGCGCCAAAAGCGATGAAGGCGATCAGCACGCCCACCTTCACCGTCACCATGACCGCGTTGATCGCCGCCGATTGCGAGACGCCACGCACCAGGATCAGCGCGAAGAAAGCGAGCGCGCCCGTCGCGACCAGGTTGACGCCGCCGCCGGTGACGAAATGCGTGCCCGCCTCGCCCGCTTCCGGCCGCATGAACGGCGTCGCGATCATCGCGGGCACATGCACGCCGAAATCGCCGAGCAGACTGACCAGATAGCCCGAGACCCCGACCGCCAGCGCCGATCCGGCAAGCCCGAGTTCGAGCATGAGCATCCAGCCCAGCCCCCAGGCGAACGCCTCGCCCAGCGCGGCATAGGCATAGCTATAGGACGCACCCGAAACCGGCAGCGTCGACGACAATTCGGCATAGCAAAGCCCGGTGAAGGCGCAGGCGAAACCCGCGATCACGAACGAGAGCATCACCGCCGGCCCGGCATAATTGGCCGCAGCCGTGCCCGTCATCACATAGACGCCCGCGCCGATGATGCAGCCGATGCCGATCAACACCAGATGTACCGGGCCGAGCACGCGCCGCAGGCCGTGATGCTCGCTGTCTTCGCGGACATCGGCGAGCGGTTTGCGGATAAGGTAGCGATTGCGCGCGCGAGTCATCGATCCCCCCTCAGACTCGGACCGGCTGACCGGCGGTGTCGGCGGGCGCTTCGGCGGGTTCGGCCGGCTTGCCGACGGCTTGGCGCATCGCCTCCACGAGGGCCGGATCGGTCAACCCCGCGACGATCTCGTCGAAGGTGCCCGAGGCTTCGTCCTGACCCAGCTTGAAACGGGCATCCGCCGCGATCACATGCGCGCGAAAGGCGATGATGTGGGGCAGAAGCTGCTCGACGCGCGCGCCCATGCGATCGATGGTCCATGCGCCGGGCGCGGTGCCTTCGAGCGCGGCGGCCAGGCGCATCACCGCGTCACGCGTCTCGTCGGGGACGAACGCGATCTCCACCTCGAACTTCGCCACCGCATAATTCCAGGTGGGCCCCCATGAGGGATTGGAGACGAGGCGTGGCGAAATATAGCCCTGCGGCCCCTGGATCAGGATGATCGCACGCGGATCCGCAACCAGTGCGTCGACATGGCGGTTGGCGCGCGCGAAATGCCCGAACAGCGCGAGGACGCATCCGTCCTCATCAAGCTCGGCCAGCAGCGGCAGCGGCGTCGCGGCGAAGCCGCCCGCTCCGTTCGAGACGATCCAGCCGAGCGGATATGCCGAAATCAGGGCGTGCACATCGGCCGGATCCCGTGGAACGAAACAACTCATGCCTTCCCCCTGCGCATACGACGGCGCGTCACCCAAAGCGCCAGCCCGACAACGACCATCGTGATCAGCCACAGCCCGATCGCGGCGACGGCGATCCTGCCCGCCAGCCCGCCCATCTCTCCGGTGTGAAGCGGAAACAGCCCGTCGACGAACGCGCGGCGCGGCGGCGCCTGGACCGCATCGAACCGCCCGACGACCTGCCCGTTGACCGCGCTGACGAACACGGTCGTCGCGCCATAGGCGCGGCGGGCCTCATCGGGCTGGGTGACGCGAATGCGCCAGACCGGCCGATCGCCATCGGGCGGATAGATCGCGGCAAGCCTCGCTTCGGGGAAGCTGGTCAGCGCCGTCCGGGTGGCACTGGCCAGCCCGACGGTCGCGGCGCCTCCGGGGCTGACGGCGGGCGCTTCGATCGCCGGCGGCGCTACCGCCGCATCGACGGCACCGTCGAAGCTCAGCAACACGCCCGCGCCGATCATGGCGGTCGCGGGCAAGGCCACCCACAATCCAAGCGCGCGATGCCAGCCATAATATCGCACGGCCGGCGCACCGGAACGCGGTGGTCGCAATGACCGCAGCCATTGCCCGCGCCTAGGCCAGGCGACGGCAACACCGGCAAGGATATTGGTCAGCAGAAGCAGGCCGCTGATGCCGAGGATCCGGCGCCCCGTCTCTCCCCCCATCAGATCGTGATGGATCGTGACCAGCGTGCCCACCCAGCCCCCCTTCGCGGCGCCGCGATCGACGTCGCTATCGCGCAGGACAGAGCCGCCGCCATCGATACGGACGCTCCGGGCAAGCGCCGGATCATCCGCACGGATATGAATGTCGTAGCGATCCGGGGCGCCCCCGGTCGTCCAGATCGAACCGATGGTCTTGCCCGATCCCGGCGGCGCGAGATCGACGGCGCGGCGCTCGATCGCATCGAGATCGGTCACGCGATGCGCGCCCGCGATCATCGCGTCCTCGATTTCCCAGTGGAAGACGATCAAAACCCCGGTCAGCGCCTGGATGCCCCAGAACGCCGCGGCCGCCAGCCCCGCCCATCGATGCCAGCGCGCCAGCGCGGCCCTCATCGCGACGCCTCCGCCGCGATGAGGCAGTGCGACCAGCGGCGCTGGCCGCATCCTGTCGATCGTCCTTTCATCGCATCAGGATAGGCGAGCAAAAGCCTTCCCGCTGGTGCGATTGGGCCATTGGCTATTCCATCAGGGCACGTTCGCGTCGATCAACCATCGTCCGAACGAAGCGCGAGCAAGACCTGATGCATCCAGGTCCATTCGTTCGTGGCCGGGGCATCCGCCGCTTGCCCCTGCAATGTCGCCATCAATTGCCGGTAGCGGGCAGTGCGGCCATGATGGTTGTCATATTGGCGAAGATGCCAGTCGAGAAACGCCCCATCCGGTACACGCGCCATCGCCGCCGCCGACCGCCTCAGCCAGTCCCGCCCAATCTCCCGCCCCTGTCCGGATCCGGGATCGATGCCTGCCGCCATCGCCGCGCGGATGGCGCCGTGAATCTGTTCGGCTGCCGCGCGATAGGCGGCAGGATCGAAATCGCCGCTCCACATATCCGCCATTTCCGCCCGCAGTTCCGCGATGAACGCGGGATCGGCCAGCATCGTGGCGAGCTCGCTCCATGCCTCTATCTGTTCGGGTGTCGGATTGTCCGGCAATTCGGGCGTACCGACATCGACCAGGCGGTCGCGCCAGCCATCGTCGATCGCCGCCCCTTCCGAGATCCGCTCGACAAATTGTTCGACCAGCGCGGCCATCCGCGCATTGGACAAGGTGGTCATCATCCATAATCTCCTGAGATCGGCATCCGTGGGATCATGGGAACGAAGCGTGGCGCGCAGCACCGCCGCCACCCGGCGGCGGGCCACGATCTCGGCATCGAGTATCTCGAGGCGCGTGCGCAGGACCTCCGCTAGCGACATTTGACGCGCAAGCAGCTTGCCGATGTCCTTCAACCCGACACCCGCGCCGCGCAACGCGCGGATCAGATCGAGCCGTGCGAGATCGAGATCGGTGTAAACACGGTAGTTGCTGACCGTCCGCGTCGTCGGCGGCAACAGGCCCTTGTCCGAATAGAAACGGATGCGCCGGACCGACAGTCCGGTGAGCCGCGCCAATTCGCCGATGCCGTAACGCTTCATTCCCATGGCGATTCGCTACCGTCTCCACCTGATGGAGGGTCAAGCGCCCGACAGAAACCCCTGGCAGATCGCGCGCATGGCGTCGCGATCACCGGGCAACAGCGTGTCGCAGATCACATAGCTGTAGATCATGAACGCCCGCGCCGGCGCCTGATCGGCCGGCACGCCATTGGCGATTGCGACGGACTCGAAATAGGCGAGCCGCTGGCGATCGATTTCCGCCAATGCGCGCGCGGCACGATCATCGGTCAGCGCCCAGGTGCGCATGGCAAGTTCGATCGAAGCGCCCGTTCTCGCCCGATCGGTCTGCGAGATGGTGAAGAGCCGCGCCAGCCGGCCCTGCGGACTGGCATCCATCGCGCCCAGTTCGGCGACCAGGCCGGTGGTGGTGCGCTGGCGCCAATAATCGATCATCGCCTCCAGAAAGGCGTCGCGCGACTGGAAGCGCGTATAGAACATGCCCTTGGTGACGCCCAATGCCTCGGCGACCAGTTCCACCCGCACGGCATCGATCCCGCCCACCGCCAGGATCTCGAGCGCGGCGATGAACCAGCGCTCCGCGCTCAGCTTGGGCTTCGGCCCCGGCTTGGACCTGACCGGCACACCGGGGATGTCGGGCTGCAAGGGAAGAGGTGGAAGCGGATTCACGGTCGATCCCTGACTGGAAGGCGATGGCCTAGGACGGGCGGTGGCGAAGGTCAATCTTCGCGCGCATATATCATACGTATAAGGATGAATTTATCGACATTTCTCCACTATGATTGACAATATACACAACCAGACGCATTTCTATCTCATACGGTATCGAATCAGATAGAACCGGGAGGGGAATGATGAACCAAGATCGATCGGCGCTGCTGCGCGCGTTGCTTGCAGGCACCGCTATCTGGGGCGGGCTGGGCGCCGCCCCGGCGCTCGCGCAGGCCGAGGCCAGCGATGCCGCCGGCTTCACCGAGGCTGAGGACATTGTCGTCACCGCCCGGCGGCGCGAGGAAAGCCTGAAGGACGTGCCGATCTCCGTCACCGCCTTCAGCGCCAACACGCTCGATCTGCAGGGCGCCCCGGACATCACCGCGCTGCAGCGCTCGACGCCCAACCTGACGCTCCAGGTCTCGCGCGGCACCAATTCGACGCTCACCGCCTTCATTCGCGGCATCGGCCAGCAGGATCCGCTCTGGGGTTTCGAGCCAGGCGTCGGCCTGTATGTCGACGATGTCTATGTCGCACGGCCGCAAGGCGCGGTGCTCGACATTTTCGATATCGAGCGGATCGAGGTGCTGCGCGGACCGCAGGGCACGCTTTACGGCCGCAACACCATCGGCGGCGCGGTCAAATATGTGACGAAGCGGCTGGGCGACAAATTCAGCGGCAAGATCCGTGGCGAGGTCGGCACCTATGGCGAATATAACCTGATCGGATCGGTCGCCGTGCCGCTGGCCGACGGCATTTCGCTGGGTGCGGCGGTCGCCTGGTACAATCGCGACGGATTCGGCAAGAACCGCTTCACCGGCGCCGAAACCAACAACAAGGATGTGCTCTCCGGCCGGCTTTCGCTGGAACTGACGCCGAGCGATGCAATCTTCATCCGTCTCGCCGCGGACCGGACCGAGGACAAGTCCAACACTAATCACGGCCATCGCGAGGTGCGCGAACCCAACAGCAACACCGCCGTGCTGCCCGGCCGCTACGATACGCTCGCCGGCCTGGGCGACGCCAACGAGGTGGTGACGCAGGGCATCTCGCTCACCGGCGAATGGCAGGTTTCGAAGGCGATCACCTTCAAGTCGATCACCGCCTGGCGCGATGGTCATTCGGGCGGCACCGGCATCGATTTCGACGGCACGCCCAAGCCTTATCTCGATGTGGCCGCCAACGGCACCGTCTACAAGGATCGCCAGTTCAGCCAGGAATTCCAGGCGCTGATCGAGACCGATAGGCTGCAGGGCGTGATCGGCGTCTATTATCTGGACGCGCGCGCCAGCGGCGCGTTCGACACGATCCTGGGGCGCGGCCTGGTGCCGGAAGCAGTGCTCGTGCCCACGCCCAGCGCCGCGACCGCGCTCAGCCAACTCACCAGCGGATCGGTGGACACCAAGAGCTTCGCGATCTTCGGCGATCTCAATTTCGACATCAGCGACCGGCTGAAGATCTCCGCCGGCGCACGCTGGACACGCGACAAGAAGGAAGGCGTGGTCTTCAAGGCCAATTATTTCGGGACGATCGGCAGCCCGCTGATCAAGCCCTATGTCCCAGCCCTTCCCGCGCCGTTCAACGTCCCGCAGATCCTGACCGACTATACCAACGAGCGGACCTTCAGCGAGTTCACGCCGCGCGTCAGCCTGACCTGGGAAGCCAGTGACGCGGTCAACCTCTATGCCGCCTATGGCCGGGGCTTCAAATCGGGCGGCTTCGACATGCGCGGCGACGCCACCGCCACGCCCGACACCAGGAACGGCTATGACGCCGAGATCGTCGATTCCTACGAGGTCGGGCTGAAGGGCGATTTCCTCGACGGGCGTTTCCGCGTCAACGCGGCGTTGTTCTACACCGATTATCAGGGCCAGCAGGTGACGACACAGGTGCCCAAGGTGACGCCGCCGCCGGGTGTGGTGAGCTTCGTCGACAATGTCGGCAGCTCGCGCATCTACGGCGCCGAGATCGAGGCGACGGCGATCCTCAGCCGCAACCTCAGCGCCAATTTCAGCTTCGGCTACACCAACGCCAAGTTCAACGAGTTCCTGGTCTATGATCTTGTCACCGGCAAATATGTCGATGTCGCCGATCAGCGCAGTTTCCAGAACACGCCCGAATTCAACGGCAGCGTCTCGCTCAACTGGCAGGCCGACCTGGCCGGCGGACGGGTGGCGGTGGTGCCGTCATTGTCCTTCCGCAGCGACGTGCACCTGTTCGAGATCCCGATCCCCTCGATCGACCAGGACGGCTATGCGCTCGCCGATCTCAGCATCACCTGGACCTCGCCCGACACGCGCTGGCGGCTGGGCGCGCATGGCCGCAACCTGTTCGACATCGCCTATCGCACCGGCGGCTATAATTTCCCGTCCAACCAGTTCGCCCAGTCGGTGATCGGTTTCTACGGGCCGCCGCGCACCTTCCGGCTTTCGGCCGAATATCGGTTCTGAACATGGCGGACTTCGCCGAGCGGCGCTGGCGGTCCGGCGACGGATTGTCGCTCTACGCTCGCGACTACGCCGCCGCCGCCGGCCCCGCCCGCCTGCCGGTGATCTGCATCCACGGGCTGACGCGCAATTCGAAGGATTTCGCGCAGCTCGCCCCCTGGATCGCCGGACAGGGGCGCCGCGTGCTGGCGGTGGACGTGCGCGGACGGGGCAGATCGGATCGCTCGCCCAATCCGATGCGCTATCGCCCCGCAGTCTATGCCCGGGACATGTTCGCGCTGATGGACGCGCTCGGCATGGCGCGCGCGGTGTTCGTCGGTACGTCGATGGGCGGCCTGATCGCGATGACTGCCGCGATGATCCGCCCGCGCGCGGTGGCAGGCATGGTCCTCAACGATGTCGGGCCGGAGATCGCGCAGGAGGGCGTGGACCGGATCGCGGGCTATGCCGGCAAGCCGGTGACGATCGAGAACTGGGACGATGCCGTCGCCTATCTCAAGCGAACCAGCGCTGCCGCCTTTCCCGATTTCACCGATGTCGACTGGCGTGCGGTCGCGGACCGCAGCTTTATCGAGGACGAGACGGGCAAGCCCGTGCTCGATTACGATCCGGACATCGCGATCCCGTTCAGCAAGCGCCCGCCGCCACGGCGGATACCCTTTGGCTGGCTGCTTTTCCGCCATATCGCACGCCGCCGCCCGATGCTGTTGCTGCGCGGCGCCTTGTCGGACCTGATTTCCACCGAGATCGCCGCACGCATGCGCCGCACCGCGCCGCATATGGCATTCGCGGAAGTGCCCGGCGTCGGCCACGCGCCCTGGCTCGACGAGCCCGTGGCGCGTGAGGCGATCGGACGCTTCCTCGAAACCGCCCCCTGATTATCCAACGCCACAAACAAACCGTTCGGACTGAGCCTGTCGAAGTCCTGCCTTTCTCAGCGCTCAGTGCATAAGAAAAAACAGGACTTCGACAGGCTCAGTCCGAATGGGAACTCGGTCATCGAGAGCCTAGCTCCCGGACGCCGCCTTCACCTCGTCGGCGCGCACCTGATCGACCACCTCACGCACCGCCTTGATCACCAAATCCGGCCGCTGATCCTGGACGAAATGACCCGAATCCGGCACGATCTCGTGCCGCGACCGCGTCGACCAGCTTGCTTCCTCCGCCTGCAGCACCTTCCAGATCGCCTGGATCTTGTCGGCCTCGGCACGCGTCAGCCCCGTCCCCGCGAGGATCTTGTCGGAATAGGGTTCGGCGCCGGTCAGCACCACCAGCGGGCGATGGCCCAGAGTGCGCAGCTTGCCCGCCTGCGCGAAGATGTCGTTGAGCGAAGCCGCTTCCTTCATCGATCCGGCAATCGTCTGCGGCTGATAGGCGGCGCTGACCACTTTGGTCCGTTCCGACATGCCCGGAATATCCGACGGCGGCGCGACCGCGCGCAAAAGCCCGGTCCATGAGGTCGAGATCACCAGGTCCTGCAGCCAGTTGCTGCCCGACGCATCCATCTTGGGATTGGCCATCCGCTTCACCTGGTCGGGATGCGAGGTGTCGACGAACACCACGCCCTTCACCGGATCGCCGTATTTGCGGACATAGTTCATGATGTACGGCCCGCCCAGCGAGTGGCCGACCATCACCAGCGGCCCGGTGATGCCTGCCGCCTTCAGCAGGGCGTGGAGATCGTCGGACACCGTTTCGCCATCCTGCTTGCCCGGTGTCGGATCGCTCCACATCACGCCGGCACGATCATAGGCGCAGGCACGCGTCGTCTGCGCGACGACATCGTGAACCCGATCCCAGCTCAACGATCCGCCGCTGTCGAGCCCGGTTTCGAAGATGACGGTGGGAGAGCCCTTGCCGCGGCAATCGATGTGCATCTTGCGGCCGCCGATATCGACCAGTTGGCCACGCGCGGGATAGTCGCGTGTCGCCCGATACCGCGCGATCTGCTCATAGACGATGCCGACGACCAGCAGCGTCACCAGCAGCCCGCCTAGGCCGATACCGATCCGCTTCAGCCAGCGCAGGGCCCGCCGCCCCCTGGTGATTTCCGCCATTGCCCGCTCCCCTTCCTGCATGCCCGCCGCATGCATTCCATCTAATCGGAGCTAATCACGAATTTTCCGGTCGAGCAATTATTTTCTTATCAGGATCAAATCTCCAATATCACGGTCAACTTCCGCGGAATTTGGACCTTTCACAACCGAACTCGTTATCCTGATTTGAAAAGCCACTCCGGACGGGGCAATCGCGGATCCGATGCAATTCCGTCGCCGCTGATCTATACTGCCGCCCACTCGATCGGGAGCGACGACCATTACCGCACGTGCCACACCTTTGCCGACTGGCCTTCGCGATGCGATCCGGAACTTTTGCACGGAGGGCGATGCGCTTGCCGCGAACGGCTATTATGACGAGGCCATCGCCGATTATCGGCGTGCCTGGGCGCTCGTCCCAAGCCCGCAGACGCTCTGGGCCGAATCGGTCTGGGTGATGGGCGCTCTGGCCGACGCCTGTTTCCTTTCCGGCAAGTTCGTCGAGGCTCGCCAGGCGCTGGAATATGCGATGCGATGCCCGGGCGGCCCGGCACAGTCCTTTCTCAATCTCCGGCTCGGCCAGATCCTGTTCGACACAGGCGAAGAGGATCATGCGGCCGAAAAGCTGCTGAACGCCTATCGCAGTGCCGGGCCGGACATCTTCGTGACCGAGGACGAACGCTATCTGGCCTTCCTGAAAGCACGCGGCCTGATCGACTGACGCGGATCAGCCGGCGACGGGCAGACGGATCGCCCCGTCATCCTCGCGTTCAAACGCGCCATAAGCGATCACCGCGCTCAACGGCAGCGCCGCATAGAGATGCGGAAAGAGCTGGCCACCGCGCGACGGCTCCCAGCGAACGGCATCGCCGAGCACGGCAAGATCGACCGCCGCGATCGTGAGGCCATCCTGGCCCGCGAAATGCTTGTCGATCGTCTCGGCAAGCTGGGCCGCCGTCGACATATGGATATAGCCGTCGGCGACATCGATCGGCGCGCCTTCGAAGCGGCCGTCAGTCTCCAGCCGGGCAAGTTCCCCGGCACGGAGAACCTTGTAGGCAATCGGATCGGTCATCTCGTCGAACCCTTCGATCAGATTATCAGTTGCACGCCAACGATGATCAACGTCACCGCCAAGATCAGCCGCAGACGCCCCTCGTCCACGCGCGACGCCGCCAGGCTGCCGATCACGATTCCCGGCACGGAGCCGAGCAGCAGGGATGCCAGTAGCGAAACATCGACATTGCCCATCCACCAATGCCCGATGCCGCTGACCAGCGCGAGCGGCACGGCATGCGCGATATCGGTGCCGGCGATACGGCTGATCGACAGGCGGGGATAGAGCGCGAGCAACACCGTCGCCCCGATCGCGCCGGCCCCCACCGATGTTAGCGCCACCGCCACCCCGATCACCACACCAAGCAAGATGGTCAGCGTCGTCGTCCGCACTTCGCCGCGATCGACGCGATGCGCGCTCGACCAGGCGAGGATCTGCCGTCGGAACACCAGTGAAAGCCCGGTGGCGAGCAATGCCAACCCCAATGCGACTGTGATGAGATGCGCCGTCGCGGCGGACGGTCGCCCCATATGCGACAGGACAAGCAGCGACAGGCAAGCCGCGGGCAGGCTGCCGGCGGCGAGCCGACCGACGATGCGCCATTCGACCGAACGGCGCCAGCCATGAACGGCGCTGCCGACGCTCTTGGTGACGGCCGCATAAAGAAGATCGGTCCCCACCGCCACGGCCGGATGGAAACCGAAGAGTAGCACCAGGATCGGCGTCATCAGCGATCCGCCGCCAACCCCGGTCATGCCGACAAGAATGCCGACGAACAGCCCGGCCAGCGAATAAAGCGGGTGGATCGCCGTCATCGATACTCCCGCCGCCCCCGGTTCACGTCACGCCATGGCGGCAGCGACGACGCCCGCGCGAACCGCACGGGCGCCGATGCTCATAATCAGCGCGCGCGAACGACTCAATGCGCCTTGGGAGCCACGCATTTGACGAACTTGCCATGTCCGTCGCGGCACCGCCCGGATGCGCCGGCGGGCGCGGGCTTGACGGTGGCGCATTCGATGAACTTGCCGTGGGCGTCGCGGCATTGCGCGGCGCTGGCCGCCGCCCCGGTCAGCGTCAGCATTGCGGCGCCGGACAGGATCGCGGCCGAACGGAAGATGCGGTGCAATGTCATGATCTTGTGCCTCCTTCTCCCCCGCCCGGATGATCCGGGCAAGGCAGACATCATGGCAGTCGTCACCCCACCTCATGCTGGCGGCGACATGACCTTTTGTTCATCGGGAAGACGGGACATCACGGCACCTTGCCTTCATTCTCCGCCGCCTTCATCGCGCGGCGTTCAGCGAACCACTGGCTGAGCATCGCGGCGGTGCAGCCGGTCTGGCCGCCCGACCCCACCACCGAACAGCTATTGGGCCGGGTGAAGCGGGTGAGCGTGTTCATCGTATCGACACGACTGCCCCAGGCCATTTCAGCGGGCGCATCTTCGGGTTTCTCGTCGCGGAACCGCTTGGGAATGCGGAACCGGTCGCCCTCCGGCAACCGCGCGCAGACGACTATCTCTTCGGGATCGTCCGATTGCGGGCAGGGATCGTTGCCGAAGACGGTGATCTCGATCGTCTGCTTCTGCGGCGGCGTTTCCGCCCCTGCGCTGGCCATCGCCGATAGCGCCAGGGCGGCGGCAAGCGCGGATGCCGCCGGGCGGCGCAACCTGTCGATCGGGATCATCGCATCACGCTAACGATGCAACATGTATGGGAGATGTCCAATTGTTGCAGCCGGGTAACGCCGCCCAGCGAACCTTCGAGGCTCAAGCGATCGTGTTCACCAGCCCACCCTCCGCGCGCAATGCCGCGCCATTGGTGGCCGAGGATCGCGGGCTGGCGAGATAGGCGACCAGATTCGCGATTTCCTCCGCATCGATCATGCGCTGGATCAACGAGGATGCGCGCGCGCTGGCGAAGAATTCGGCTTCGATCTCAGCGATCGGCGCGGTGGGATCGCTTGCCTGGCTACGCAGGAAATCCTCGATCCCCTCCGAGCGGGTCGGCCCGGGCATCACCGAATTGACGGTGACGTTGGTGCCGCGGGTCAGTTGCGCCAACCCGCGCGCGATCGAAAGCTGCGCGGTCTTGGTCGTGGCGTAGTGAATCATGTCGGCGGGCACGGCCAATCCGGATTCGCTGGAGATGAAGATGATCCGCCCCCAGTTGCGCTCGAGCATTTGCGGCATATAGGCGCGCGACAGTCGCACGCCGCTCATGACATTGACCTCGAAGATATGGCTCCAGTCGGCATCGGTGATGTCGCCGAACGGCTTGCTTTCATAGATGCCGAGATTGTTGACCAGGATGTCGACACGATCCACCGCCGCCGCCAGCGCCGTCGCGCCTTCGGCGGTCGCGGCGTCGGCCAGCACGCCCTCCACCGCCACCCCGCCTGACGCGCGGATATCAGCGATCGCCGTATCGAGTTTCGCCTGTGTCCGCCCCGCCACGATCACCTTAGCGCCCTCGCGCGCCAGCGTGCGGGCGATCTCCAGCCCGATGCCGGCGGTTGCGCCGGTCACGAGTGCGGTCTTGTCGTTCAGTTGCAGGTCCATGGCATGTCTCCGATGCGTGTATCGGCCGCCATGTAGGAAGGCGACGGCAGCAAGACTATTTCACGATCGGGACAAGCATCTGTGCGCCCGGCTCATCAATCGCGCGGCCCGGATCGGCTTCCCTCTCCAGGCCGGAACCGCAACCTGATGCGCGTGCCGCCGGTATCGACTGGCTCGACATCGAAGCCGATGCCATCGCGGTCGCAAAGTCTTTTGACGATCGACAGGCCCAGTCCATGCCCCCCGCTTCCCGCCCCCTTCGCAAAGGGGGTGCCGGCGATACCCGCGAGATCGGGCGCGATGCCCGGCCCGCTATCGGCGATAACCAGCGCATCGCCAGCCATCGCGATCGACAGACGCCCACCCGATGCGTGCTGGAACGCGTTGCCGATCAGATTGGCAAGGATCAGCGATAGGCCGGTCCGGCTCGCCCGGACCATCCGGTCCTCTCCCACCGCGATCATCACGTCGCGACCACCGCCGCCGAACCGTTCGCTGGCATCGAGCACCGCCTTTTCGATCAACGGCAACAACGCGATGCTGTCCGTCGCGGCGCCCACATTCTCCTCGCGCGCCAGTTCGAGCAGCAGGCCGATCGTGCGTTCCATATCCTCGCCGGCATGGGCGATCCGCGACAGTGGCGCGGTCACCTGAGGCGACAAGTCGCGCCCGGTCGCGATCAGTTCGGCCGCGCTCCGGATCACCGCCAGCGGGGTCCGCAGTTCATGGCTGGCGTCGCGCGTGAAGCGGCCTTCGCGATCGACAAAGGCATGGATGCGACCAAATGCGCGCTCCAGCGCACTCGCGAGCACGCCGATCTCGTTGGCGGGAAAATGCGCGGCGGCGATGGCAGGCACGCGATCGGGCGGCGTATCCGAGACAAGGCGCGCCAGCCGGGTCAGCGGCTCGGTCGCGCGGCTCGCCAGCCAATAGCCGATCAGCCCGGTCACGGCGAGCAGCCCCAATGTCCAGACCGCCAGGAAGATCAGCATCTCGCGCCTGAGCGGACGCACGACCAGATGCCGGCTGACCTCCGCGACGGCATAGGCGGGATCCGCCCGGCCCGGCACATCGAAGCGCATCACATGATAATGGCGCCCATCGTCCCCCGGAAATTCGATCCGCTCCGGCTCAACGCCATAGTGGCGGGCCAGATCGGCCGGAAAGGCCGAGGGATCGGCATGGATCGCGATATAGTCGCGCCCCGGCCGGTCGAAACGCCGATGCGCGATCCAATAGGCCTGCTGGTGCGTGGCCTCGCTCCGCAGCGCATCGTGGAACAGGCTGTCTTCCACCGAATATGCGAACAGAAAGGCGAAAAAGCCGAACAACAGGCATGCGGCCCCCGTCGTCGCCAGGAAGCACAGGATGATGCGCCGCCTGAGGCTCGAGGCCTGTCTCACGGCCCGGGCCGCAACCGAAAGCCGATGCCGTGCACGGTTTCGAGCATGGCATGACCGAACGGCTTGTCGAGTACCTGCCGCAACAGATGGACATGCGCGCGCAAGGCGTCGGAATCGGGCGGATCCTCGCCCCAGATCCCGCGGCTCAGCTCGAAACGCGGCAGCGGTCGCGGATGCGCCTCGACGACAAGCAGCAGGATGCGATAGGCGATCGGCGTCAGACGCAATTCCTGCCCCTCTCGCCGGGCGGTGCCACGCTGGCGGTCGATCTCGAGACCGCCGATCGCGATTACATGATCGGCGCCCAGCCGATGGCGCTGCGACAAGGCGCGACAGCGTGCATCGAGTTCGGCGAGCGCGAAGGGCTTGGCCAGATAATCGTCCGCGCCCGCTGCGAAGCCCTGCAGCTTGTCGTCGAGCGTGTCGCGCGCCGTCAGCATCAAGACGGGCACATGCCGGCTTGCCCGCTCCCTGAGCGCCGCGCACAAGGCGATGCCGTCGAGCCCGGGCAAGGCAAGATCGAGGATGACGACATCGCAATGCGCTTCGATCGCCTGCGCCAGCCCATGGCGGCCATCGGAGGCGAAATCGAGCCGATGCCCTTGCGCCTCCATATAGTCGGCGATGTTGCGGGCAAGCGCGTCATTGTCCTCGATCAGCAATATGTCCAGGCCCGGGCCCATGGGCGCGCTCACTCCCCGATCGCGGTCAGCAATGCCCTGGCTTCCTTCATGTCGGGCGATTGCGCCAGTATCTTTTCGACGCGCGCACGCGCCGCCGCCGTCCGGCCCAGCGTCCGTTCGGCCTCCGCCATCGCAAGCTGGAGCCTGGGATGCGCGAAATGCGGCTCGGCCAGCGTCATCACCATCAGGGAATCGGAAAGCGCTTTCTCGCCGGCGCCCGGCCGGCGCGCGCTATAGACCCCGTACATGCCGATCAGCGGCATGTCGTAGAGCGCGGGTTCGCGGGCGAGCGCGGCGCGGGCCTGGTCGGCCTTTCCGGCCAGCGCCTCGACGACCAGCAACAGGCTGCGTTCGTCGGCCCAGGCCGTGCGCGGCGCCGGGGTGCGGCCCATCGCACGGAGCGTCGCCTCCGCCGTGAGCGCGGTCGAATAGGGATTCTGCCCGGTGACGATGCGATCGTCGGAGCGCACGAAGGGCAGCATCATCGGCGCGCCGGCATACAGGCCGCCCGCCCCGCGCAACGCGTCTTCGAGCAGGAAGGGATAGTCTTTCGCCCAGCGCTTGCCGAACATCGCCTCCTCCTCGTTGGTGAAGCCCGTCACCCCCCGCCCCGCGACCAGCCGCGCACCGCCGGGCCGCAGCACCGCGACCAGCGCCGCCGGGCCATGGCAAACCGCCGCGACCACGCCGCCCGCCGCATGGACGCGCCCAAGCAGGGTCCGCAGCGCCGGATCGGCGGGCAGGTCGAACATCGCGCCCTTGCCGCCGATCACGAAGACCGCGGCATAGTCCTCCGGTTTCAGATCGGCGGTGGCGCGCGTCGCGGCGAGCATCGCCATCGCCGCGCCGTCGGCGAGCAGGCGTTTGTTATAGGGCTTGTCGCGATCATGTTCGTCGGCCTCCACCCGGCCGCCTTTCGGGCTGGCGACGTCGATCGCCAGGCCATTGTCGCGGAACACCGCATAGGCCTGGGCGAATTCGTCGAATTCGAATCCGGGCTGGGTCTTGCCACCGTCGCGTCCATGGCCGCTGACGACCAGCAATATCCTCGCCCCCGGCGCGGCTTGGGCGGCGATCGGCAGCATCGTGGAGAAGGCGAGGAGAAGAAAAAGGACAAGTCTGGGCATGGCGCGCTCCGCATTCGGGTGGATGCGGCCGGGCTAAAACGGCGCCCGTCAAATGAGCGTCAAATCAGGGGAGAGGTATTTGACGGTCGCTTGACACGCGGCCGCCTATCGCGGCCGCCATGCGCGGTCTTTTCCTTCGCCTCGCCATCGCGATCATGTTCTCCGCCCTGCCCTTCACCGCGCGCGCGGCCAGCGATCCGGCAATCGAGATCCGCGCCGCGCTCGCCGACGAAGAACTCGCCGGCGCCACCTGGAGCCTGATCGAGAACGGCAATATCCGCACTGCCGACCGTGACTGAACTTACATCCAGCTTTTCCGCGATGGAATCGGCGGATTCGAACGCGATGCCCCCGCGATTGTTCAGGATGAAATTGGCGATCGCCCGCTCCGCCGGAGTGAAATCACGAAGGCTGTTTTCAAGCCGCTGCAACAGGTCAAGCGATGTCCCGGCACCACCATCCACGGATCGTCTCTCCACATATATCCCGATGCTCAACGAGAATATGAGGAAGCTCCTTACCGATGCCGGCACGCTCAAGTCGCTGGAACTGGTCGAACGCGCCGAAAAGGGCGACGATATCGACTATAGCTACAACGCGAGCTTTTCCGGGCGCGCCGCGAAGGTGAGCTATGGTCTAGCGCCAGGCGACCAGGTGACCCACGTCTCAATCCGGTAGGAGAAGCTCGAAAACGAGCATTGCCGGCTCGCTCGCTATCCGCCCTGGGAAAGTCCCAGTTCGGCGAGCGGCGGACGCCCTTGCCGATAATGATCGGCGACGCGCGCGGGATCCAGGCCCAGCGCCGCGAGCTCGCGGACCTTGCGCAGCAGGAGCTGGCTTGGCGGCGTGCTGATCTCGCGTACGCTATCGCTCAGCAGATTGGATCTCAGCACGATCCAGCGATTGCCGGCAAGGCGCGTCACCAGCCCTTCGGCGCGCATGGCCTGCACCTGCCGCCAGGCGGTGGCATAGGGAATTGAAAGCGCCGCGGCCAGTTCGCGCAAGGATGTGCCGATCCGAAGATCGTCGGGCGGGATTTCGTTGGCATATCGCCGGCTCAGAACCGGATCGTGCGTCACATTGCGTACCGCGACCACGGTCAATGCGCCCCACAGAAGGAACGCCAACAGGCTGCGTCCAGTCGGGCGATACGTGTCTATCGGCAATAGCAGTATATCGAGCGCGCGCCCGATGATGTCGCCGATCTCGAAGCGAGGCGCTTCGCCGATCGGAAAGCCGATATCGCAGGTCGCGTGGATGTCCCCGATCAGCCGGAGAAACAGGTCGTGCACGCCGAGATAATAGCATCTCACCAGAACTTCGTTTTCGGCGGTAACGGCGAGCGCGACGCCCTGATCCGACGAGGCCAGCACACCGCGATCGATGAGCAGATTGACGCGGCGGCGCGTCGTTTCCGGAGCGCTGCCGAGCGACAACGCCATTTTCCGCATCGTGATCGCCCGCGTCGGCCGGGCGGGCGGCGCCAGCACCCCACCCGCCGTCCAGTCTGGAAGGCATATCCGCGCGACGATACCAAGATTGACCCCGAGCATCGGTTCGTAGGGCAATAGTCCGGCGGTCAGCCGGTTCGACGCCATCGCCATTTCAGCCCGCAATCGGGTCAATTGTCGCAATGGTGGATCGACGACGGAATCGGGCACATGGCCGGTTTGCCGCATCACCTGCCGAGCGTCCACCGCTGCGCGCCCTTCGAAACAACCAAGCCCGAAACGGGACGCATCGCCCAATTATCCATTTTGGGGCGCTTCCTGTTTCACCTCTCCCTCATCCACAGTTATCCGAACTGACGCGGGAAATGGCGGTGGGGGCCATGCCGTGATCTGGGGGAAGTGGCGGTTTGCTCGCCTGCTGGCGCGAACCGCCCTTGGTGGGGGGCAATGTGTCTGGTCGCGCATGAGTGCCTTGGCGTGTGTGGGGCACGCTTGGCTTTCGCCGCATGATTGCAGATACCGGCGCAGCTCCGGCAGCCTGAAGGCCGCCGGAGCACCCTTCACCCCTGAAACCGGATCGTGACCGACGCGGCGCTGCGGTCCGCCTCGCCATGATGGACGGCCTCGATATTGTTGCCGTCGGGATCGATCAGGAAGGCCGCATAATAGCCGGGATGATAAGTCCGCTCGCCCGGCGCCCCATTATCCTTGCCACCGTTTGCGAGGCCCGCCGCATGAAAGGCATCGACCATCGCGCGGTCGTACGCCTGGAAGGCGAGATGATGGCGCCCGGTAAGCTGGCCTAATGCCGCCGCGCTGTCTGCGGTCGAGACGAACAGTTCGTCCGCCCAGAAATAATCGTCGGCGCTGCCGCCGATCGGCACGTCGAGCACCGCGAAAATCGCTTCATAAAAGCGGCGGCTGGCCGGCAGATCGGCAACCACAAGCTGGATATGATCGATCAACCGACCGCGATGGAGTTCCTGCGCTTCCACGACATGTCTCTCCTTGCATCGCGGCCGGGCGTTTCCGCCCGGCCGTGACGCTTCAACGAGGCATGGAAGCGCGTGTTCCGGCGCGGCTTGCGCCTAGAAGTTCACCTTGGCGCCAGCCGTGAAATAACGGCCCATCTGGTCGTAATGCACCTGCCCCGTCGTGGTGAGCGGCGGATCGCGATCGAAGACATTGTTGATGCTGCCGAACAGCGTGAAGCCGTCCACCTTCACCTGAGCGCCGATATCGAGATAGGTGCGCGCCGAGATCGCGTTGTTCTCGATGTCGAGCAGGTGATTCCACACGCCGCCGCCGACATAGCGGAGGCGCGCATCGGCGCTGAACGCCTCGTCATTATAGGCCACGCTGAACGAACCGCGCCATTTCGGCGTGCCGAAGGGCACGGCCTCACCGACATCGCCGACATATTGAATCTTGGTAATGCCGTCATAGGTGGTCAGGCTGGGCACATAGGTGGCAAGCGCACGGAAGCGCAGCGTGCCCGGCATCGACGCGGAGATATTCTCCATCGGCAGCGAATAGGATGCTTCGAAATCGACGCCGTGAGTCTTGTATTCGGCCAGGTTGACGAAGGTCGCGTACACCTCGGTCACGCGGTTGTTCGGCCCGCCGCGCACGATCTGGCTGCACAATGCCGCATTGCCGTTGAAACAGCGGCTGACGATGTCCTGCCCGCCGAGCGTGGCGATCGCGCCCTTGATGCTGATGTCGAAATAATCGACCGACAGGTTCAGACCGGGAATGAAGGACGGCGAATAGGTTGCGCCGATCGTCGTGGTCTGGCCGATCTCGGGGTCGAGCATGGAATTGCCGCCGCCATAGGTGATGATCTCATAGGAGGATTGCGTCACCGGATCGGCGATCGTCGAGCGCGTGGTCGAGCGCAGCGTGAAGAGCTCGGAAAGGCTGCCCGAACGGATATCGCGCGAGCGTGATACGCGGATCAGCAGATCGTCGAAGATCCGATCGGTGAGGCCCAGCTTCCACGACCAGACGCTGCCGGTGTTGCTGTAATGGCTGTAACGCGCCGCTGCACTGAATTCGAGCTTGCTGAAATCCTGATCGAGCAGCGGCACCGCGATCTCGCCGAACCCTTCCTTCACGTTGAAGGCGCCTTCGAGGTTCGAGAAGTTGAAGGTGGAGAAGGCGCGCGCCGCCGAAAGCGGATCGAGCCCGCTCGACGTGATCGACTCCCAGCGCGCCTCGGCGCCGACCGCGATCGAGACAGGCCCCGCCCACAGCGAGAAGGGATCGCCGCGCAGGCTGACGCCCGCCGTATCGAGCTTGGTCGTGTTCTTGACGTGCGCCGCGTTCGAAAAGGCATAGGCGACCGCCGCCGGATCGGCCCTGCCTTCGCCGAAGATGTTGAGCGGGCGACATGCCGTGTTCGGATCGGTCAGCGCGACACGGCAGATCGGCGCGCCGCCGAGCGGGTTCGCGACCACATCGATCGCATTGGCGAAGTTGGTGGCGACCTTCTGGTTGAGATAGCCGCGATCGTCGCCCAGTTCGCCATGGCCGTAATAGGCGCTGTAGCGCCACTTGCCGTCGGCGAAGGATCCGTCGATGCCGATCGCCGCGTCGATCGTGTCACGCACATAGCCAAAGGTGCGGTACCCATAATCCTCGAACACGCGGCCCATGCGGAAGCTCGTCTGGCCCGCGGCGATCAACTGGTTGCGAACGGCTTGCGGCAGAAAGGGATTGTCGCGCGAGACCGTGATGTTGTTGCGGTTGCTCTCGGCATAGAAGGGATATTGCGCGGACATGCGCGAATAGCTGCCGTCGATCCAGAGCTTCGCATCGCCCACTTCGAAGCTGGCCCGCGCATAGACGTTGATCCGCTCGTGCGGGGCGGCAAGCGCGGTCTCGTCGCGCAGGCTGGTGCCCTCGCCGCCGATCATCACCGAGTCATTGGGTTTCCGGACGCCGAAAACGAAGGGACGCAACGTGCCGTCGCTGTTGAAGGTCTGGCCGGCAAGCACACCCGAGGTGATCAGGCCGCCGATGCTTGCGTCCGCATAATTCACGTCACGGGCGATGGAGTAGACATGCGCCGAACCCGTTGGGTTGGTGTAGAGTGTCGTGCTGCCGAGATTGCGGCGGGAATCGCGATCGAGCACACCCTTGTCGTCCAGATACTGCGCGCCGATCATGAAATGACCCGCACCGCCGGCGAAGCTGGTGCCGAAGCTACCTTCGAAACCGTACCGCTCGGCGTCACCACGTGAGGAGACGCCGGCCGTCGCGCCAAGCGTCAACCCGTCGAGCGTTTCGTTGAGCAGGATGTTGACGACCCCGCCGACCGCGCCCGACCCCCAGGCGGCGGATGCGCCACCCGTCACGACCTCGACGCGCTGGACCAGCGCCTGCGGCACGGTGTTGAGATCGCCGGCGCCAGTGAAGCGACGGCCGTTGAGCAAGGTCAGCGTGCGCGTGCTGCCAAGGCCGCGAAGATCGGCGGGAGAAGAGCCCGAGGCCGTGCCCGAGAAATTAGTGACGGGAGATGTGCTGGCACGAAACTGCGGCAGATCGTTGAGCACCTGCGCGATGCTCGGCCGATTGCCGATGCGCAGATCGGCGCCGCTGACCACCGTGGTCGGCGTCGGCGCGCTGAAGCCGGCGCGGTCGATGCGCGAACCGGTGACCAGGATTTCGGCATTGGCATCTTCATCCGCGCCGTCGTCGACGGGCAGGCTAGCCGGCGTTTCCTGCACGGGCGCGGCGCTCATCCGCGTCGCCTGCGGCGCGACCAGCACGAGCACACCGCGATCGGCGCGGCGGACGGAGAAGCCGGTCCCCGAAAGCAGGATGTCGATCGCGCGATCGGCGGCGTGATTGCCCTTGAGCGCCGCGCTCTTGCGGCCGCGCACCATCGCGCCGCTGAAGGTCACCTGCTGGCGCGAGGTGCGCGCGAAGGTCCGCAGCGCCGACGCCAGATCCTGGGCAGGAATGTCGAAGCTATAGGTCTGTTGCCGCTGCTGCGCCGCCGCGCAGGCAGGCGCCGCCATCGTCGATGCCAGAACCGCCCCGGAAACCGCCCAGAGAAAAATGTGACGCGACATACCCGATCAATCCCCCAAATTCTGCCCGGCAGAGCCCCCGCCGTGGAGGATTAGACGCATCATGCGGAAAACTCCGCCCGCCGGGCACGAAAATTTCCCGATTTCCGTCCGGTTTGGCATGATGGCATAGGCTAATCGCCTAAGCGGATTGATTTTTCCCGACCGCCGCAGCTGCGGGCATTTATCGTTCGGAAGCGATCGCCACGGTCTGACCCTCCGGCGTGATGCGGACGGGCAGCGTCTCGCGCACGCCGACGATGAAGGCATCGACATCACCGGTGTTGAACACGCCGTTGATCTCCAGCTTCGCCGCGCGCGCGTCGGTTAGTTCGATCTTGCGCGTCGAATAGCGATTGACGCGCTCCACCGCGCTGTAGAGCGGTTCGTCGATAAAGGTGAGTTGCCCGACCTCCCAGGACAGCGATCTCGCGAGATCGGTCGGCGCCACCGACGCCGTCGGCTGCGACATGTTGGCGACGAGTTCGCTGCCGGGCCTGAGCAACCGATCCGCGGCGCCCCCCTTGCCCTTCAGCCTGACGGGCACCGCCACTGCGCCCGACGCCGCCTTCTCCATCACCGCGACCTGGCCTTCATAGAGCACGACATGCATCTGCCGGCGCAACAGTTCGACGCTGAACGAGGTACCGGTCGCGACCACCGTCTTGTCGCCCGCCGCCACGCTGAACGGTCGGAACGGATCGCGCGCGACGTCGAACTTGGCGCGCCCCTGGCGCAGCACCAGCACGCGCCGGTCCTTTTCGAGCCGCACATCGACGCGCGTCGCCGCGTCGAGCGAGATGCGTGATCCGTCCGCCAGCACGACGAGGCGGCGCTCGCCGACGGCGGTTCGATAAATGTCGGGCTGGCTCTGCAACCACAGCACGCCTGCGACAAAGGCGAGGACCAGGCAGGCGGCGATGCTCCAGAGCGCGCGGCGCGATCCCGACGGGGCGGACCAGCGCGCCTGGTTGCGCCTGCGATAAGTCGCCAGCGCGCGTTCGCGCACCTCGATGAATTCGGGCGTCGTGGCGGCGGCGCCGAAGCGTTGCCACACGCGCACCGTACGTTCGAACGCATCGAGATTTTCCGGATCCGCATCGATCCAGGCATCGAAGGCGGCCTGCTCGTCGATCGACAGCGCCCCTTCTGACAGCCGAAGGCACCAGGTGCCGGCTTCCTCCAGCCGGGCCTGACGGCCCGTTTCGACGACGGAGAGGCTCATCGATCGTCTCCGAAGCGCTCAGTCAGCAACACCATCGCGCGGGTCAGATGCTTTTCGACGGTGCGCACCGCGATGCCGAAGGTGTCGGCGATCACCTCCTTGCTCATATGCTCCAGCCGGTAGAGCGCGAAGATCGCCTCGGTCGTCTCGTCCATCTCGCCCAAAGCCTGGCGCATCGCGACAATCGAATCGCGCCCCGCCGCGATCCGGAAGGGGTCGATCGGATCGACACCCAGCCCGTCGGCGTCGCTCAGCATCTGGCGATATTCGGTGCGCACCTTCGCCCGCCGCGAACGATCGCGCAGCAGATTGGCCGCGGTCTGGAACAGATAGGCGCTGCCCGATTGCATCGTCATGTCGGGATGGCCGGCCAGACGGGTGAACACTTCCTGCGTCAGATCCTCGGCCTCGGCATGATCGGCGATGCGGCGCAGGAAAAACGCCATCAGCGCCGGCCGATATTCACGGCTCAGCCCGATCACGTCGCGCGCATTCTCCCCCGATATCGCGCCTTCGCCCGGCATGCCCCCAGCCCTTTGCTGAAACTCGTACCGCATTAGACGCGCGGCACGCGGTTTTTCGCACGATGATCGAAAATTTGATCGATCGCCCGCATGGCGGGCCGCTTCCGCGCTACATCACGCGCCGCTCCGCGCGCAAGTCGGCCGGGGGTGCCCCCGCCCCTCAACCTTGCTATGCCGCTGGACATGATCGACAGACGCACCGCAATCCAGGGCCTGGGCGCATTGTCCACCGCGCTTGCCCTGCCCTCCGCCATCGCCGCCGCTCCCGCCCCCACGCGCAAACCGCCGCGCCTGCGCGCGGGCGACACGGTCGGGCTGGTCGAGCCGGCCGGCTTCACCGACGACGAATTCGATCTGGCGCTGATCGTCGAGACCGTGAAGGCGATGGGCCTGGTGCCAAAGCCCGCGCCGCACCTTGCCGATCGCTACGGCTATCTGGCAGGCGAGGACAAGGCGCGCGCTGCCGACCTCAACGCCATGTATGCCGACAAGAGCGTGCGCGCGGTCTTCGCGGTGCGCGGCGGATGGGGATGCGCGCGCATCCTGCCCCATCTCGATTTCGGGCTGATCCGCGCCAATCCGAAGCTGCTGCTCGGTTTCAGCGACATCACCGCGCTCCACCTGGCCTTTGCGGCGCGCGCGGGCTTCACCACCATCCACGGCCCCAATGCCGCGAGCTCCTGGGGAAAACTGTCCTGGGACGCATTTCGCGAGATCGCCTTTGACGGGGCGACGCCGGTCTATCGCACGCCGCAGGGCACCGACGACCGACTGGTCCAACGCAGCGGCAGCATCCGCACCTTCCACCCCGGCAAGGCGAGCGGGCGGCTTCTCGGCGGCAATCTGACGGTGCTCGCCGCATTGATGGGCACGCCCTATCTGCCCGATTTCGACGGCGCGATCCTGTTCCTGGAGGATATCGGCGAGGCCGAATATCGCATCGATCGCATGCTGACCCAGCTCGCGCTCGGCGGCGTGCTCGGTCGCGTCGCCGGCGTCGTTTTCGGCCAATGCACCGATTGCCGATCCTCGGGCGGCAATCTCGGCGGGTTCAGCCTGTCTCAGGTGCTGAAACAGCATCTGGAGCCGCTGGGCGTACCGGCATTCCAGGGCGCGCTGATCGGCCATATTCCAAACCAGTTCAGCATTCCCGTCGGCGTCCGCGCAGAGATCGACGCGACGGCGGGCACCATCGCCATTCTCGAATCCGCCGTGGCCTGAGCACGCATGCACAACGCCGTCGCGACCATCGCCGCTTTTTCGCTCCTGCCGATGCTGGCCGCATGCGGCGGCGGCGCGCCCTGCCCCGGCCCCCGCGCCGAATGGATCACAGCGGCTGCGTCCGCCTCCGCCCCGGCGCCGGACCAGATCGACACGATCACGCTCGACGCCCACGATCGCATCCTCTGGAACGGCGCGCTCATCTCCGAAGAACGGTTGCGCAATACACTCAGCCTGGCCGATGCCGACGGACACACGGTCCGGCTGGTCCCACAGCCTGGCGCCACCTGTCCGATGATCGGCAAGCTGCGCGTGGCCATGGAACGGGCGCTGGCCTGCAGCAAGGGCCGTTGCCTGGAAGTCTCATCGCCCCCCTCCTGATCCGCGCACTGTGGATAAGAATGTGGACAGGTTGTGGATCGATGGCTCGATTGGCTTTCGTGCAGTCACAAGCCTATGAGGCCGCATGCATCCGAGACCGTCCCAGCCCACCGACGCCGACCGCCTGTTCCAGGTCTGGCACGATGCCGTGAAGGCGACGCATCACTTCCTGTCGTCGGAGGATTTCGATGCAATCGCGGGTGACGTCCGCAATTACGTCGCCGATGCATCCTTCTGGGTCATCGACGATGAAGTCGGGCAGCCCGCCGCATTCATGAGCCTTACGGGCGCGCATATCGACGCGCTGTTTGTCGATCCCGTCGCGCACGGACGCGGGATCGGGCGGGCGCTGGTGGTTCATGCCCGGCAGTTCGCCGAGAACGGCGTGGTGACCGTCGACGTCAACGAACAGAATGAAGGGGCCGTCGCCTTTTACGAACGCGTCGGGTTCGTGGCTTTCGATCGCTCGGCAGTGGACGATGCCGGCCGGCCCTATCCCCTGGTTCACCTGCGCCAGTCGATCAATCGCTGATCGCATCGGCGGCAAGCAGCGCGGAGGCGGCCGCGAGATCCTCGCTCGCATGACCGACCGATTTGAAGACGGTGATCTGATCGTCGCCGGTGCGCCCGGGATGACGATCGAGGATCAGATCGGCGAGCTCTCCGCCAAATCGCGCTTCGGTCAGCGCGCCGCTCGCGAACGGTCCGATCAGGTCGCCCGCCTCCCCCCGCGCCGCCTTCGAGAAATCGGCGAAGACGAAGGACGCGCGCCTGAACACCTCGTCATCGGCCTCGCGCATATCGGGCTGGAACCCGCCAACCAGATCGACATGCACGCCCGGTGCGAGCAGCCGCCCGGCAAGCACCGGGCTGGTCGCGGAGGTGACGCAGACGACGATGTCCGCATCCTCGACATCCTCCTCGCGCGCCACACGCGCGGGCAAGGCCTGCCCCTTCAACTCCTCGACCAGCGCTGCCGTGCGCGCCGGCGACCGGCCGAGAATGGCGATGTCGGTGATCGGGAAGTTTGCCGCATAGGCCGATGCGAACTCCTCCGAAAGCCGGCCCGTTCCGATAATCACCAGCCGGGCGGCATCGCGACGCGCGAGATGGAGCGCCGCCAGCACCGAGGACGCAGCGGTCCGTTTCGCGGTCAGTTCCTCGCCGTCGACCAGCGCGATCGCTTCGCCCGAACGCCCGTCGAACACGATATAGGCCGCGTTGATGCGTCGTTCGGCATCGGGAAAGAATGTGACCAGCTTCACCCCGATCAGATGCCCCGCCCGCCAAGCCGGCATCGTCAGCAGCGCGGCATCGGTCTGGCCGGGCACGGGAATCACGTGCCGCTGCCGCAGCGGCACGGTGATGTCCCCGGTTATCCCATCGCGGATGGCCGCGATCAGGGTCGGCCAGCTTAGCGCTGAACGAACATCTTCGGCTGAAAACTGGCGCATATGCAGATCATTCTCCCCAGACGGCGCGATAGAGCGCCATCCAGTTCGCGCCAAGCAGTTTGCGGATCGATGCCTCGTCGAAACCGCGCTCCGCGAGCCGACGGGTAAGATTGATCATCGTCCGTGGCGTCTCGATCCCGGCGGGGTAATAATAAGGCGGCTTGGGATAGGTGTCCGCGCGCCAGATCCCCGCCGCGATCGCCTGATCGTAAATGGCGACCGCCGCCTCGTCGCTCACGATCGGCCACTGCATCGATGCATAGTCGAGCCCGAGCCCGACATGATCGATGCCGATCAGCCCCGCGATATGGACGATATGATCGATGAAATGGTCGAGCGTCGGACGCGCCGAATCATGGACGAAGGCCGGAAAGCCGACGACGCCGACAACGCCGCCATTGGCCCCGATCGCCTTGAGCACCTCGTCCGCGACATTGCGGTTGGAGGGATGGACGGCGGCTGCATTGCCGTGCGAGATCACCACTGGCGAGGACGAGGCCTCGATCGCCTCCAATGTGGTGCGCGCACCAGTATGCGCGCAATCGACGACGATCCTGGCATCGTTGAGCGCCGCCACCATCTCCAGGCCGAAATAGCTCAGACCGGAATCGGTGCGTTCGCTGCCGCCGTCGCCCACCCGGTTGCGCCGATTATAGCAAAGCTGGATCACCTTGACGCCGAGTTCGCCATAAATCCGCACATATTCCAGATTATCCTCGATCGGATCCGTGCCCTGGAAATGAAGCATGATACCGGTCTGCCCGGCAGCTTTCGCCGCGACGATATCGGCCGTGCTGCGGATCAGCCGCATGTCCGCGCGGCCGGCGACGAACGCATGCCACGACGCGATCGCCTTGAACGCGTAGTTGGCGTCCTGCACCCAGGCGACGGTGGGCGTGACCACGGTGACGCCGCCCTCGCGATACCAGTCCACGTAGCGCGTCTCGTAGGTGATCGGGCAGACCGCATCGATAATGATGGTTTCGGCGTGAAGCGCTTCGATATCCATGACGGTCCCTTTCAGCGCCGCCGTCAAATATCGATTTGGAATAATCGATCTGGCCGCACGGCGGATTTAGGCAGCATTTCCCTAATTTACTGCGCCTATCTTGCCGACTCGTCAAGTTTCGATTACGAATTTTCTGGAAAAATCGAGAGGCGTGATGCAAAATAACGGATATCCGGCACGACGGTGCCGCCGCACCGCGCGGGCGCCCGCCTCCGGATCGCGCACGCCGGCGTGCGGCCCGCGCGCCATGTCAGATGATGAGATCCTCGATCACCGTCGGGTAGCTGGCGACCTCCATCTCGATCAGCAGGATCGTGTCGGGCTCGCTGATCGAGATGTAGCGATGCCCCATGCTCGAATCGAAGACGACGCTGTCCCCCTCGCGCAGCCGGATCGGCGCATAGGCCTCGGTCTGGAGTTCGAACTCGCCGCTGAGCACATAAATGAATTCCTGCCCGGGATGGCGGCGGAACTCGACGAGTTCGCGATCGGGATGCTGCTTGATGCGCGCGCGCAGGAACACCTTGTTCATGCCCGCCAGCCCATCGGCGAGCACTTCATATTCGATATCCTGCGCCTGGAAGCGCGGGCCGGTGCCGGCGCGCGTCACCGCGCGGCGGGATCCGCTGGCCTCGACATGCGGTTCGGGGCTGGTGAAGGCGGTGACGGGCAGGTTGAGCCCGCTCGCCAGCTTCACCACGCTGGAGAAATTGAGCTTGGTCAGCCCGTTCTCCAGCTTGGACAGGGTGCCCTGCGAGATTCCCGTGCGCGCCGCGACTTCGGTCAGCGTCCAGCCTTCGCGCTTGCGCAGCGCTTTCAACCGTGCGCCGATCGTGCCGTGCGCGAGCGACGTCGTCATGCCAATCCTCTCAGCGTCCAGAAACGAGCAGAACCTGTCCTGTATCGTTCATTGCGCGCTGATTCCAAATGAAAACACAATCGGGAGCCGAACATGACCCATGATGAATATGTCGCGCACGATGCAATGGGACTGGCGAAGCTGGTCGCCGACCGGCAAGTATCGGCATCCGAGCTGCTCGACGCGGCACTTGCCCGGACCGCCGCGGTCAATCCGGAAATCCACGCGCTCAACCATCTTTTCGAGAACCGCGCGCGCGCGGATATCGCGAACGGCCTTGCCGCGGGTCCGTTTCACGGCGTCCCCTTCGTCCTGAAGGATCTCTACATGGCCTATGCCGGCGAGCCGACCGCGAACGGATCGCGCTTCTGGGCGGGCAATGTGCCGGCACACAGTTCAGAACTGTTCGAGCGCTATCGCCGCGCCGGTTTCGCGATCTTCGCCAAGAGCGCCACGCCCGAACTCGGGTACAGCGCGACGACCGAGCCCGCCAACACCCCGCCGACGCGCAACCCCTGGGATCTTTCGCGAACGGCGGGCGGATCGAGCGGCGGCGCAGCGGCGGCCGTCGCGGCCGGGATCGTGCCTCTGGCGCATGCCAGCGACAGCGGCGGATCGATCCGCATTCCGGCATCATGCTGCGGACTGTTCGGATTGAAGCCGACGCGCGGCCGGATGCCGATGGTGCCGGAGCGCGGCGAATCGAGCGCGGGGCTCGGCACCGCCCATGCCGTCAGCCGATCGGTGCGCGACAGCGCCGCGCTGCTCGGCGTCTCGGCCGGCCCGGATCTCGGAGCGCCTTATGGCATTGCGCCGCCCATCCGCCCCTGGCTCAGCGAAATCGGCGCCGATCCCGGCAGGATCCGCATTGCGCTGATCGTCGACCTGCCAGGCGAGAACCCCGCCCATGCCGACTGCCGCGATGCCGTGCAGGATGCGGCGGCGCTGTGCGAAACGCTCGGCCATCATGTCGAACCCGCCAGCCTGCCGATCGACCGCGAATTGCTTGCCGCCGCCTCCTCGGTCGTCGCGGCGACGCTCGTCCGCGCGCTCGTCGACGGCCGAGCGCATGCGCTCGGGCGTAAGCCCCGCGATGGCGAACTCGAACCGCATGTCGTCGCGCTTGTCGAAGCGGCGCAGACCATCGGCAGCGCCGATTATCTGCGTGCAACCCAATATTTCCAGAAAGTGAGCCGTGACCTTGCCGCCTTCCAGTCGCGCTATCCGCTCGTCCTGAGCCCGGCGCTTGCCCAACCGCCGGTGCCGCTGGGCACGCTGACCGGCGCGGTCGCCAACATCCGGTCGCTCTCGACCAGCTTCGCGCCCTATTCGGCGATCGCGAACATCGCCGGTATTCCAGCCATGTCGGTTCCGCTGTTCCGCAATGGCACGGGCCTGCCGATCGGCAGTCAGTTCATGGCGCGTTTCGGCGACGAAGCCCTGCTCTTCCGCCTCGCCGCACAGCTCGAGGCAGCGCGCCCCTGGAAGCACGTGCTGCCAGCCTTATCGAAAGCGGAAGGATGCTGACGCACCCGCATCTTGCACCGCTCAAGCCCCGCACGGGCTGATAGCTGGATGCGATGAGTCGGGCTCATCGCATCCAGCTATCACTCCCCCAGGAAGGTCTTCAGAATTTGAAGCTCGCGCCGATGCCGTAGGTCGCGGGATCGCTCACCACCGCCGAAACCGCGCCGCCGAAGCGGAAGGCCATGACGATGTAGCGATTGTCGGTGAGGTTGCGGCCGAAGGCATAGACTTCGAGGCCATTGTCGAGCTCGACCCCGGCGCGCGCGTCGAGCCGGTGCCAGCCGCCCGTGCTCACCTGCCGCTCGTTCGCGGCGGTGAAATAGCTGTTCGATTCGAACGCATAGTTGGCATTGAGCTTCAGCTTCACGCTGTCGCTGACCGGCGTCGCATAGTTGACGCCGAAACCGCCCGTCCAGCGCGGCGCCTGGTTGAGCTGGTTACCCGCACGGTCGGCGGTCGGCGCGGGCGTGCCCACGCATTGCGCGTCGTTGTTCTGCGGCGTGCCGGTGGTGATGCCTTCGCAGAAATCGGTGTAGACGCCCTTGGAATAAGTGATCTGGCCCGTCAGCGTCAGCCCCTCGACGGGATTGATGGTCAGGTCTGCCTCGATCCCCTTGACGCTGGCGGCGCCCGCATTCTCGATGCGCGAGATCAGCGAGGTTATCAGCCGGCGCAGCTGCAGGTCCTTATAGTCGTAATAGAAGGCTGCGGCGTTGAGCGTCACCTTGCGGTCGAGGAACTGCGCCTTGACCCCTGCCTCATAGGCCCAGAGCTTCTCCGCGCCGAAGGTGTTGAGCGCGCCGCCCGCGCCCGGCTGATAGGCGAAGCCCGGCGACTGGTAGCCGAGGCTCGCCTTGGCATAGAGCAGCACGTCACGATCGGGCTTGTAGTTGAGGCCGAAGGACGGAAGGATCGCGGTGTCCGAAACCTTGCCGATGATCGGCGGATATTGGCCCGGCGTGCCCGCCGTCGAATAGTCGATCGAGAAATCGCGTTTCTCGTAATTGAGCCGCGCACCGCCGACCACGGTCAGCGTATCGGCAAGATCATATTCGAACTGGCCGAAGGCGGCGAGCGCGGCCAGGTCGCTCTTGGCATGCGGGCGCGGATCGGCGCGCAGCGCCGTCTTGGTATAGGCGACGGGATTGACGCGCAGGAACACCTCCGCCTTTTCATTGTAATAGTTGGCGCCGACGGTGAAACGCAGCGGGCCGGCATCGTAGACGCCGCGCACCTCCTGGTTGAACGTGTCGTTCTTGTTGATGAAGACCGGCTGGATCGACGTCGCCGTCGTCGCGTCGATATCGTAGACCGTGAAATAGTTGAACTTGCGATAGCTCGAGATCGACGTGATCGTGAAATCGTCCGACGCCTCGGCATTGATCGTCAGCGCGACGCCGCCCGTTTGCAGCCTTGTGCGGATCTGATCCTCGAGATTGGTCGACACGGTTTTGGTGGCGAAGACGGCGCGGCCGCCGACCAGCGTCGCCGGGGTGAACAGGTCTTCCGATTTCTTGCTGGTATAATCGGCCGAAAGCGTCGCGTCGAAGCCGCCGCCATTGTCGTAGCGCAGCTTGGCGCGGCCGGTATAGGAAGAGGCGTCGCCGATGCGGCTGCCCGTCACCGTGTTGCGGTAATAACCGTCATGCCCGCTCGCCGAACCCGAGATGCTGGCGGAGAAGCCGCCGCCGATCGGACCGCTCAGATAGCCGCCCACCGCGATGCTGTTGAAATTGCCATAGCTCGCATCGACGCTGCCCTCGAAGCTGTTGCCGGGCTGATGGGTGACGATGTTGATCGCGCCGGCGGTGGCGTTGCGGCCGTAGAGCGTGCCCTGCGGGCCGCGCAGCACCTCCACCCGCTCGATGTCCTTGAGCCCGAAAAAGCCCGCATCGGGCTTGGACAGATAGACTCCGTCCAGATAGACCGCCGTCGCCTGGCTGGCGCCGATCGGCACGGGCTGGCCGGCGATGCCGCGCAGCGAGACGAGATTGGTCGAATTGACGCCGGCGAAACCGGAGATCGAAAGACCGGGCACGCTGCCCTGAAGATCGTAGACCGTCTGGATGTTGCGATCTTCCATCGTGCTGGCGCTCAAGGCGCTGATCGCGATCGGCACGTCCTGAAGCCGCTCGGCACGGCGCTGCGCGGTGACGATGATGTCGCCCTCCACCGCCTCGGGCGCCTGCGCGGCATCGGCCTGCGGCTGGGCGGCATCCTGGGCGAAGGCCACACCCGGCGCGGAGCCGGCCAGCAGCAGGGCCAGCGCGAAGCGGCGGGTCGACGGGCGATGATTCATAGATGTGCGCATTCAATCCTCCCACGCTCGTCTCTCGAGAGCTTGCGCAAACCCTAGTCCCGTCGATCGCGAACCGCCCCATGATGAGTTTCGCTGCCGTCCATCGGAGAAACGCATAGGTGGCATTCTGGGCCCTGCGCGTTGTGCCCGACCAAAACTCTTCGCCGAGGCATGTTGAAGTGGAGAAAATATCGAAAACCCCGTCGCTCCAGCGAAAGCTGGAGCCTATGCGATCCTTCCACCTCAGCGATTGCGGCAGGCACTGCATGGGCTCCGGCTTTCGCTGGAGCGACAAGAAATGGGATCAACGGCGAGTTTCCTCAACCGGCCGCCAGATGATCCCGATACCGGTCGCGCAGCACTTTCTTGTCGATCTTTCCGGTCGCGGTCAGCGGCACCTGGGTGATCACCACCGCATCGGGCATCCACCATTTGACGATGCGCGGCTCGAGAAAGGCGAGCACCGCCGCCTCGGTCACCGTCTCGCCCTCATGCGGCTCGATCGCGAGCAGCGGGCGCTCCTCCCATTTCGGATGATAGACGCCGACGACGGCGGCGATGCGCACGCCGGGACAGGCGACCGCGATATTCTCCAGGTCGATCGAGCTGATCCATTCGCCGCCGGACTTGATCACATCCTTCTTGCGATCGGTGATCCGCATGAAGCCATAGGGATCGATCGTCGCGATGTCGCCGGTATCGAACCAGCCATCGGCATCCGCCGCGTCCTTCTCCGCGCGGAAATAGCGCTGCACCGTCCACGGCCCGCGCACGAGCAATGCGCCGGAGGCCTCGCCGTCATGCGGCAGGTCGCTCCCCTCCTCGTCGACGATGCGCAGTTCGATGCCGAACTGGATCCGCCCCTGGCGCGTCCAGATCACCTCGTCCATCGCATCCTCGCCTTCGGCGGCGAGCTTGGGCGTGGGGGTGGAGACCACGCCGATCGGGCTGGTCTCGGTCATGCCCCAGAGCTGGCGGACCTTGACGCCATAACGCTGCTGGAAACTCTCCGCCATCGCGCGCGGCACCGCCGATCCACCGATGACCAGCGTCTGGAGCGCGCCGGTATTGCCGCCCGTCCGCTCCAGATGCGCGAGATACATGGTCCAGATCGTCGGCACGCCACCCGAAAAGGTCACGCCTTCGGCCTGGATCAGCTCGTCGAGGCTCGCGCCGTCCATCTTGTCGCAGGGCAGCACCAGCTTGCAGCCGTTGATCGGCGCGACGAAGGGCAATCCCCAGGCGGTCGCGTGATAGAGCGAGCTGCACGGCATCACGCAATCGAACGCGGAGAAGCCGAATGCGCCGGTAAGCCCGCCCGCCATGGCGTGTAGCACGACCGAGCGGTGGCTGTAGAGCACGCCCTTGGGATCGCCCGTCGTGCCCGAGGTATAGCAGAGGAACGAGGCGCTGTTCTCGTCGAGCAGCGGCCAGTCGTAATCGGTCGCCCGGTCCGCGATCAAAGTCTCGTAGCTCGCCGCGCCCAGCGTACCGGGATCGAGCCGTTCCGCGTCGGAGAGCATCACGAAATGCCGAACGGTCGGCAGCAGCGGCTTCAGCCGTTCGACCAGTGGCAGGAAATTGCGCTCGAAGAACAGCACGCCGCTTTCGGCATGATTGATCGTATAGGCGATCTGGTCGTCGGGCAGGCGCGGATTGGCGGTGTGAAGCACCGCGCCGATGCCCGGCACCGCATAGAAAAGCTCGAAATGGCGATGCGTGTTCCAGCCGAGCGAGCTGACCCGGTCGCCGGCGTCGACACCGAGCGCCGCCAGCATATGCGCCGCCTGCGCGCTGCGCCGTCCCCAGCCCGCATAGTCGTAGCGCCAGATCGGTTCGTCGACCAGGCGCGAGACGATTTCGCGATCGGCATGCGCGCGCGAGGCGAAGCGCAATATCCCGCTGATCAGCAAGGGGGTCGTCTGCATCAGGCCGCTCAGCATCGCGGTCACTCTCCTCTCGTTTGTCATCCCGCTCGATACGGCTTGCCCGATCCGCAGGGTACATGAAAGCTTTGGCGACGCATCATCAGCTATCATGATGGATGGGCAGCTATCAGGATTGGAGATGGCGCGCCGCCAAATCGATCATGCGTGACGATCGTGGCGGGCTGCTAGCACGCGTGCCGGAAGGACAGAACCGGAGGGCGACGCTTCGGAACGGGCCGGCCGGAGACGATGGCCCTGCCGGCCGACGCCCCCCGCCCAACCGTTGCGGACGCCCGCCGGACCACAGGGAAGGCCGGGAATGAAGCTGTACACATTCGTGCGTGACGGACAGGAGCGGATCGGCGCCGGGCGTGGCGAGGGCATGCTCGTCGATCTGCATGCGGCGCACGCTCATCCGGCCTTTACCAGCATGCGGGCGCTGATCGAAGCCGGGCCAGACGCACTGGTTGCGGCCCGCGGCGCGCTTGAAACGGCGAGCGGAGACGCACAGGTCCGGATCGCCGATGTCCGGATCCTGGCGCCGCTGCCCCGCCCCACCAAGATCCGCGGCTTCTCGGTCTTCGAAAAGCATCTCGTCCAGGCGACCGACGGCGCCGCGCGCACCATGGCGGCGGGCGAAAGCGATCCCGAAGCAGCCTATTCGGAAAAGCGCCGCCAGTTCAACCTGGACAGCCTGCCCGGTGTCGGCTGGCGCCAGACCCCGGCCTATTATTATTCGGATTGCACGACGGTGATCGGGCAGGACGAGACGGTCACCTGGCCCAGCTATTCGGAGTGGATCGATTACGAGCTGGAGATCCTCGCCGTGATCGGCCGTGGCGGCAAGGACATCCCGGTCGAGCAGGCCCATGAGCATATCTTCGGCTATACGATGATGAACGATCTCAGCGCCCGCGACGCGCAGTTCATGGCGATGTCGACCGGACTGGGCTTCGCCAAGGGCAAGGATTTCGACGGGTCCAATCCGCTCGGCCCCTGCATCGTCACCGCCGACGAGATCCCCGATCCCTATGCCCTGGCGCTGCGCACGCGGATCAACGGCGAGCAATGGTCGCACGTCCAGGGCATCACCCCGCAATGGTCCTTCATCGATTGCATCGCCTATGCGAGCCAGTCCCAGACCCTTCACCCCGCCGAACTCTTCTCGACGGGCTGCACGCCCGACGGCTGCTCGATGGAGTTGATGCGCAGCGTCAAACGGGGCGATACCGTGGAGATCGAAGCCGAAGGCATCGGCGTGCTACGCACGCGGATCGCCTGAGCGCCTCTTCGGCAATGCGCCTATGGCGCGTTGCCGGTGCGGCCCTGGAAATGTGCTCTTCCGCACATTTCCAGACAGGACTCTGAGCACGGAGACGAACGATGACCGACAAGCCGCGCGTGGCGATCGACCTGGTCCGCGAATGCGAACATCCCGAGGCCCGCGCCACCTTCGAGAAACTCGCCGCCGGCAGCGTCGGCGTCGTCAATATCCATCGCACCATCGCCAACAGCCCGACGGTGTTCGCGCGTTTCATCGACTTCGCCCATGCGCTGCGTTTCAAGACCGAGCTCGATCCCGCCGAGCGCGAACTGGCGATCCTGCGCGTGCTCGAACGCTGCGACGGCCATTACGAGATCGTCCATCACCGCCGCATGGGTCTGGCGGCGGGCCTGAGTGAGGCCGAAGTCGACCATGTCAGCGATCCAGGCGAACCGAACGCGATCTATAGCGATCGCCAGCGCGCGATCCTCGATTTCGCCGACCGCTTCGCCGCCGGCACCGGCGTCGATCCGACGGCGGCCGAGGCGCTCTCAGCCCATCTCGACAGCCGCCAGCGCGTTGAACTCGGGCTTACGCTCGCGCTCTATCTGGGCCTCGCGCATTTCACCAACAGCATCGACGTGCCCGCAGATTGACGCTGCCGCGCGAATCCTCGTAATTTGCGGTATCCGCCGCTGCATGCCGCGCGGCTCCGGGAGAGCATGATTGCCGTTTCGTGGTTCGTTGCAGGATGTCCGCCTGTTCGTCGCGGCTTATGAGGAAGGGTCCTTCACCGCCGCCGCAACGCGCGAGAACAGCACCCAGTCTGGCGTGTCGCACCATATCCGGCAGCTCGAAATGCTGCTCGACGTCAAATTGTTCGTCCGCGAGAAAGTGGGCGTCACCGCGACACCCGCCGCCGATATTCTCTACCGCCGCTGCATCGAGATGCTGCGCGGCATCGACGAGGCCGCCAATCTGGTCGCGCATTATTCCAAGGGATTCCAGGGCAGCTTCACCGTCGGCATCATCCCGGCGCTGACGCACCGGATCGTCGCTCCCGCCCTGCTGCGTTTCACCGCGCTCCATCCCAACGTGAAGGTCCGCATCGTCGAGAGCTTCGGATCGCTGCTGCCGCAGATGGTGGCGTCGGGCGATGTCGATTTCGCGATCAGTACCCTGCATGGCGGCGAAACCGGCATCCACGCCCGGCCGCTGCTCTCGACGCCCGAATGCCTGGTCTCGCGCGTCAATCGCGCCGACGAACCGCCCGTCACCACCGCCATGCCGGCAACGCCGATCAACATGGCCTGGGCCAGCCGCATGGAGGGCCGCCGCGCCGCGATCAGCGCGTGCCTGGCCGCGCACGGCATCGGCATCGACGCCGAGCTGGAGATCGATTCGGCCCTGGCGATGCTCGACCTGGTCGGGCGATCGGACTGGAAGACGGTGACGCCCTGCCTGATGATCGATCCGACCGCCGACGCGCAGCGCTTCACCATCCGGCCGCTGCGCGATCCCGACGTGAATTTCGAGATCATGCTGCTGGAACGCACCAGCACCGTGCTGACGCCCGAAGCCGAACTGTTCGTCGAAATCTTCACCGAGGAAGCACGGCGCGGCACCGAGGACTGGATCGCCCGCTTCCACGATCTGGGGCTGATGTAGCTCCATCAGATCGGGGCATGGTCCTGCCCCAGAATCATAATGCGCGCTCCGCCGACGGCGCTGATATGGCGGATATCAATCAAGCCGCGACAGATGAGAGGATCGGATGGCCAAGGAAATCAGGCTCAATGTGCTCGAACAGGGGAACCCCAGTTTCCAGGCGTTCGGGCTGTGGGCGCATCCGCGCGACAAGGCGGTCGATTATCTGAAGATGGATTATTGGCTGGACTATGCCCGGCTGGCCGAACGCGGACTGTTCGACAATTTCTTCCTGGCCGATGTCTACGGCTTTCCCGACGTCTATGAGGGGAGCGCCGCCGGCGCGCTGCGCAACGGATCGCAGGCACCCAGCCTCGACCCCTCGGTGATCGTCGCGGTGATGGCGACCGCCACGAAGAATCTCTGCTTCACCATGACGGGCAGCGCATCCTATGAATCGCCCTACAGCTTCGCGCGGCGCATCTCGACGCTCGACCATATCACCGGCGGACGGCTGGGCTGGAACATCGTCACCAGCTATCTGCGTAGCGGCGCGCTCGCCATGGGTCGCACCAGGCTGACCGAGCATGACCTGCGCTATGAAATGGCCGACGAGTTCCTGGAGGGCGTCTATCGCCTGTGGGAGCAGAGCTGGGCCGAGGGGGCGCTGGTCAAGGACAAGCAGAGCCGCATCTATGCGGAACCTTCGCTGATCGATCCGATCGAGTTCAACGGCGAATATCACCAGTTCAAGGCGATCAGCGCGGTCGAACCCTCGCCCCAGCGCACGCCGGTGCTGTTCCAGGCCGGCGGATCCGAACGCGGCCGGCATTTCGCCGCCACCCATGCCGAGGGCGTCTATCTGAACGGTACCAAGCCCGAGCTGGTCGCGGCGCAGGTGGCGCGTATCCGCGGCGCCGCCGCTGAGCAGGGCCGCGATCCGCAATCGCTGAAATTCTTCACCGGCATCTCGGTGTTCGTCGACGAGACCGAGGCGCTGGCGAAGGCGCGCTATGCCGATTACAAGAAATACAGCAGCTTCGAAGGGCTGATCGCGATGATGTCGGGCGTGATGGGCATCGATCTGTCCAATTATCCGCTCGACCAGCCGATCACCTATGAGAAGAACGATGCCAACCAGTCCGCGCTGGAGATGTTCACGCGCAACAACCAGTGGACCTTGCGCCAGGTGCTCGACGAAAAGGCGCTGTGCGGCACCAATGTCGCGCTGATCGGCACCGCCGAGCAGGTGGCCGAGGAAATGGCGCACTGGATGGAGGTCTGCGATATCGACGGCTTCAACGTCGCGCGCATCGTCGCGCACGAGACGCTGGAGAATTTCGTCGACATGGTCGTGCCCGAATTGCAGAAGCGCGGCCTCTACAAGACCGAATATCGCCCCGGCACCTTCCGCGAAAAGCTGCTCGGCCATGGCCGCATCGCGAGCGACCATCTGGCGGGCAGTTTCAGCCGGTAGACGTCGAAGGTGGCGGCCAAATCAGCCGCCACCCTCTCTGTTTGCTTCGAGCGCAGGTTCGAGCCTGTCGAGAACCGAAGTCGAGAAGCCCGGCACCGCAGCTTCTCGACTGTCGCGTCTCGACTACGCTCGACGCTGCTCGAAGTGAACGGATAACAAGCCCTCTCTAAACCAAAGCCTCCAGATACGCCGCCCGCGCACCGTCAACCGACACGATCACCTCGTCGAGCAATCCGCGATTGGCCATGGCGACGATCCGCGTCACCGAGGGACGCGCGGACAGCCGGTTCCACCAGCCGGTGGTGCGCGGCAGGCGCTTCGTCCACGCCGCCGACATCCCGAATTCGTCCAGCCGCAGCATGATCGGCATCATCGCGCAATCGGCGAGCGTGATCCGGTCGTCGGCCAGCCAGTCATGGTCGCCAAGCGCCGCCTCGATCCGGTCGAGCATCTTGCGCAATGTCGCGAGCCCGGCCGGCACGAACGGGGAGTCGAGGCCGCGCAGCACGCAATCCTCGCGCATCAGCCGGCCGGCATGATCGGTCATCGCATCGAGCATCACCTTCAGCCGTTCGGTATCGATCGGATCGCCGAACATGGATCGAATGAAGGTCGCCGCGGTGATCGCGCCCAAGGCGGGGAAATATTTCTCGTCGATCAGCTTCAGCCACAGATCGCAATGCGCCCGCCGCCAGGGATCGGCGGGCTGGAGCGCCGGCCCTTCGAAACCCTCGTCGAGATAGCGCATGATGATCGAGGATTCGACGAGCGGGCTGCCGTCGTCGAGCACCAGCGTCGGCACGACGCCATCGGGATTGAGCGCGCGATATTCGGGCGTGCGGAGATAGAGGCGATCGAGCTCGCGCGTGCCGACCGGCGCGCCCTTTTCGAGCAGCGCCATCAGCGCCTTTCGCGCACAGGTCGCGTGGTGCATCACATAGAGCTCGGCCATCGGCCCTCCCCTTCCTTGCCGGATATGGATCAGGCGCGCAGCCGGACCTCGACTGCTTCATAATCATCGGAAACCGCGCTGTCGCGCCAGTCGCTGCCGCCCGGAACGACGATCAGGTCGCCGATGCCCGCGCGGACCTCGAGTCCGTCCACCTCTGCGGCGCGCCAGCCCTGCATCACGAAGATGAAACGATAGGCGTCGTCGTGCCGGCTGCTGCCCGCCTCGAACGGCTCGGTGCGCGAGCGGACATGGCGGCGGATATCGAATTGCGCATCATAGGGGGCGGCGACGGGATAACCGTAGTCGATGATGCCGCGCGCCGATCCGCTGCGCACCGCATCGCCGCTGCCCCAGGTGCGCGCAGGCGTTTCCACGTCGCGCGCCGGCATTTCCGCCTCGGTCGTGCCGAAACTGCCCGGAAAGGTGATCTCGGCCACCTGATAGTCGGCCGAGGGATTGCTGACGTCGTGCATCACATGGCCGGGGATGAACAATATGTCGCCCTTGCCGGCGCGCGCATAGGTCTCGCCGCGATAGCCCAGCTCGATCGACCCTTCGAGCACGAAGGCCACCTGCAGATCGCAGTCATGATAATGCCAGGGGCTGCCGAACGCCGGCTTGTCGATGAAATGGCCCGGCACGGTGGAAATGGCGCGCGCGGTGTCGCCGGTGATCTCCTGCAGCCGATAATCGATCGTCCAGCCCGCCGCCGAGCGATGCGCCTGGCCCGGCTGGTGCGCCATCCGCACGCGATGATCCTCGGCCTTGCGCACGAGAACGCCGGCCTGCGTGCGGAGATCCCGGTTTGGGTCAGTGGCCATCGTGAATCCTCCGTCCATCCTTGCATGTCATGTTAGCAGCCCCGCCCGCCATGCGCCCAATCACCAAATCGCCGCTCCCTCATGCGATGTTCTGATGCCCGGCCAGGGCGAAGCGCGGTAGGGTGAGGAACAGGACGGCCGCACAGCACAGGGCGGCGGTGGCGGCTGCCAGCGCCTGGCCGTACCCGCCCGCCCAATCGGCCCAGAAACCGTAAAGCGACGTCGACGTCATCGTGCCGACGACCATCACGGTAAACAACAGGCCATAGATCCGGCCGAAGAAATGCGCGGGGAAGTAGCGCGATACGAGATAGGCGGCGAGATCGAACTCGGCGCCGATCACCAGCCCCACCGCGCAGGCGCCCAGCGCCGCCGTCGACGCGCCGCCGAATGCGAGCATGCCGACGCCGAACGCCGCGGCCAGCGTGACGGCGGTGGCGACGAAGGGTGCGAATATCCGGTCGATGACGATGCCGACGGCCAGGCGCGAAACGATCATCACCGCGCCGATCATGCCCGCGAACACCGCCGCACGCTGCGGGTTCACGCCGTGATCGATCAGCAAGGGAATGAAATGGACGAGGATGCCGGTGACGGAGACCTGGATCAGGAAGAAACCGATCGCGAGCGTGCGGAAGATCGGGTGCGCCAGCATGGCCCCGAGCGATTGCCGCGCATCGGCTTCTCGCTCCGGCACGCCCATCGGCTCCGCGCGACGATGCCGCCAGACGGGCCACGCGACCAATGGCAGGGTGACGAGGCTGAGCACGGCGATCGCCCGATAGGCGGTCCGCCAGCCCTCCGCCGCGACCACGCCGCTCAGGATGCTCGGCGCCAGCATGCTGGTGACGCCGATGCCGAGCAGCCCCAGGCCCAGCGCGGTGCCGCGCGCGCGATCGAAGCCGGTGGCGACGATGCGCGACATGATCAATGTCGTCGCCCCGGCCCCGGCAATGCCCAATGCGGCGAGGATCGCCAGGAACGCCGCATAGCTGCCGTCGAGCATGCCGAGGAGCGCGAAGGCGATCGCGGTGGCGGCAAGCGATACCGGCACCATCAGCGCCACGCCGCGCCGATCGGCGACCATGCCCGCAAAGGGTGCGACAAGCGCGGTCACCGCGAGATAAAGGGTGATGCCGAACGAGATCTTGCCGCGCGTCCAACCGAATTCGCCCTGAAGCGCGGGCATGAAGACACCGGCGGTATAGGGCACCAGCACGGTCGGCCCGACGCCGCTGCCGAGCATGACGGCAAGGATCAGCAGCCAGCGCGACCGCAATTCCCCCAGCGCCGATTCCGGCGGCATGCCGTTCATCCATCCTCCCGCGACGCGGCATGCCTCCGCCTGCCGTCCGTCCGAAGACTACAGCGCCGCCCCTCGCGCGGCGCATGATGAAAATGGGCATGCGCCATGCGATCTTTTGATGATCGGCCACCCGGCATTTGCGGATAGCTCCGCATCAAAGGCAGCAATGATGCCGGCGGGAGAGCGGACATGGTCGAGACGGGGCAGGAAGTGGAAATCGGGTTCATCGGGCTCGGATCGATGGGATCGTGCCTTGCCCGCCGCCTGCTAGCGCGCAACCATCTGGTTGCCGGTTTCGACCCCGATCCCGATGCGATGCGCGATTTCGTCGCGGCGGGCGGGCATGGAGCGGCGTCGATCGCCGAACTGACGGCGCGCGCGCCGGCCCTGCTGCTCGCGCTCTCGAGCTTCGGCGCCTTCCGGCGCGTGATCGACGAGATCGTCGCGGCGCCCGGCGACGGCGGCGTCGTGATCGACATCAACACCCTGTCGCCCGACGACAAGCGCGTGGCGCGCGAACGGCTGGCCGGCGCCGGATGGCGGATGCTCGACTGCACGATATCGGGTACGCCCGAAATGGTCGCGCGCGACCTGCACGGTTTCTATGTCAGCGGCGATGCCACGGATGCGCGGGCCGTCGCCCCGCTGATCGCGGACATCGTCGACGCGCCGTTCGACATGGGCGAATTCGGCAATGCCGCGATCATCAAGCTGGTGATCAATCACATGGTGGTCTGCCACAATGTCGTCGCCGCCGAGGCGATGAGCCTGGCGTTGAAGGCGGGTCTTGACGCCGAGACCGTCTATCGCACCGTCACCGCCAGCGCGGGCAATTCGCGGATCTTCGAAGTGCGCGGCCGGATGATGGCCGAGCAACGCTATCCGCCGGAGACCATGTACCAGTTGATCGTCGACAAGGACGCGCTGGTGATCGCGGAGATGGCGCGCACGCTGCGCCACCCGCTGCCGATGTTCGCGCCCGCCCTCCAGGCGCATGTCGAGGCGCTGTCGACGCGTTGGGCGAACACCGATCCCGCCTCGCTCTGCGCGGTGATGGAGGAACGATCGGGCGTGGAGCGGCGGCGGCCCTGATCATGGACATCACCTTCGATCATGTCGTGATCGGCGCGGGCGCCGCGGGCTGCGTGCTCGCCAATCGGCTGAGCGCCGATCCCCGTCGACGCGTATTGCTGATCGAGGCGGGCGTCGATCACAGCCCCGGCAAAGAGCCGAAAAGCATCCGCGACGCCTTTCCCAGCTCGGTCGCGGAGCCTGCCTTCTTCTGGCCGGGCATATCCGCGCGGGTAACGCTGCGCGACGGCGATATCCGCCCCTATCAACAGGCACGCGTGATGGGCGGTGGATCGAGCATCATGGGCATGATCGCATTGCGCGGCCTGCCCGCCGATTATGACGGCTGGCGCGATGCCGGCGCGACCGGCTGGGGCTGGGAAGACGTGCTGCCCGATTTCCGCCGGCTGGAACGCGACCTGGACTTTGGCGGGCCGCTGCACGGCGCCGACGGCCCCATGCCTGTTCGACGCCACGCTCCCCAGGGCTGGCCGGGCTTCTGCAAGGCGGTGGCGCACGCGATGGGCGAGCGCGGCTATCCGCTGGTCGACGATGCCAATGGCGATTTCCGCGACGGCGTCTTCCCCACACCGATGACCAACCTGCCTGCCGGCCGCATCTCGTCGGCCATGGCCTATCTGAGCCCGGAGGTGCGGCGCCGGCCCAATCTGGAGATCCGCAGCGCGACCCAGGCAGTCGCGCTGCTCGCCGAGGGGCGCGGCATCGCCGGTGTCCGCGCGCGGCGCGACGACGGCAGCGTGACCGACATTCCCGCGCGAGAGACGATATTGGCGATGGGCGCGATCCATTCGCCCGCCATGCTGCTGCGCGCCGGCATCGGCCCGGCGGCGGCGCTGCAGGCGGCGGGCATCCCCGTCATCGCGGACCGGCCGGGCGTCGGCGCCAATCTGCTCAACCACCCGGCCCTCTATATCGCGACGCATCTCGACCGGCAGGCACGGCAGGATCCGGCGCAGCGGGCATGGAGCCAGAACAGCCTGCGCTACAGTTCGGCGCATCCGGGCTGCCCGCCCGGCGACATGCTGATGTTCGCCTTTGCGCGAACGGGCTGGCACGCGGTCGGCCGCGCCGTCGGATCGGTCAATGTCGCGGTCTACAAATCCTTCGCGCGCGGGACGGTCTCGGTGCGCGATGGCGATCCGGATGCATCGCCCGTCATCGATTTCCGTCTGCTTTCCGACAGCCGGGACCGCGAACGGCTGATCGCGGGGGTGCGCTTCGCGCTCGAACTCCTTATCGATCCCCGGGTTGCCGCACGCCGGCACGAAACCTTCATCGCCAAGGGCTATATGGCGCAGCGGCTCGCCCGGCCGCGCCTGTCGAGCGCTGTCGCGTCACGGCTCATCGCCGGGCTGCTTGACGGCCCGGCCGCGCTGCGCCGCCGCCTGCTCGCCGACGACATGATCGATCCCGCCGCGCTGCTCGCCGATGCCGGCGCGTTGCGCGCGCTCGTCGAAGCCAATGCCTTTCCGATGGGTCATGTTTCAGGCACATGCCGCATCGGCAACGCGGACGATCGTCAGGCGGTGCTCGATCCTGCTTGCAGGGTCCATGGCATAAACGGGCTGCGCGTCGTCGACGCGTCGATCATGCCCTCGATCACCACCGCCAACACGCATCTGCCGACACTGATGATCGCCGAACGCGCATCGCGCGCGATCCTTGGCAAGCGCTGAGGGTTTACCGCGCGAACCAGACCCGCCGGATCAGGCCGTTCTCGACCTGATAGACCGCGACCGCCTCGAAACTGCGACCGCCCGCGAGCGTGACGCGTTCATGATCGGTGACGAACGCGCCAGTGACAGCACGCGAAACGATGTCCGCCCTGGGCTTCGCGCGCGCGAACAACCCTGTATAGAGCGCGGAGAGCGCCGGTTTTCCGCTCAGGCGCGGCTTGGGCTCGGCGCCCAGGTCGAAGATTTCGATATCCTCGGCATAGGTCGCCACGAAAGCGGCCTCGTCATGGCGATTATAGGCGTCGAGCTGGCGCTGGACGACCGCTTCCGGGGAAACGGCGGCCGGGGCCGCAGTCGGCGCGGAACCTGCCAGGGCAAGGGCGATCAGAAGCGCGTCGAACATGGTCCACCTCCTGCCATCACGATGTGCCGCGCGCCATTTTCCGCCAGGCCGGGGCCGCATCGCGCCAGGGCGTTGAACCCCTTTCGATGCTTTCGCGTTCGGCAGTCACGTTCGGTTATTCCCCAACTCGGGGCCGGCGCCTCGCCAGGCGCCGGCCCCTGTCTTTTCCGGTTGGCGGTCTTTTCAAGCTCACTTGCCATCGAAATAGTCGACGACCAGGCGGGAGACCGCGCCGATGCGATCGTCGCCATCGGCATCCAGGCCCGCCATGTCCATGTTGAACGACGTGATCACGATCGGTCCCGATTTCGCATAGACGATGCCGATATCGTTGGTGACGCCGATCGTCTCGCCGGTCTTGTGCCCGACGGGCGCGGTCAGCCAGTGCGGGATCTTGCGCGTGCCCGCCTGCTGCGCGCGCAGGATGCGCTTCATCTCGTCGCACGCGGCCTTGGAAGCGGCAGTGTCGCGCTCGATCGATTCCATCAGCCGTCCGCCTTCACGCGGGGTCATGATGCCGAACCACTGGCTTTCGTCGGCGGATCGCTTGCGGATGAGGTCGGCCAGCCGCTCGCCCGCGTCCGCCGCCTGGACCTCGGCGATCAGCCTGGCGCGGGGCTGCGTGAAATAGGGAATATCGGTGCCCAGCGCGAAGATATCCTCCGCCCCCAGCGCACGATATTTCGGATCGAGCACCGCATAGAAGCCACGGAAATAATCGAGCGTCGTGTAGTTGAGCCGAAGCGTCGGGTAGCCCGAATGACGCAGGAAATCATTGACCGCGGCGACGCCGCCGACGCGCGCGATCATGATGTCCGTCGCGCTGTTGTCGCTGGTGATGATCATCTGGGTGATGATGTCGCGCAGCGTCGGCTTCAGCCCGAAATCGTTGAAGCGGAAAATGCCCGAACCGCCGCGAAAATCCGCGGCCTTGATCTCATGACGCTCGTCGAGGTTCAGCATCTTCTGGTCGGCGAGCCGGTAGGCGAGCACCATGATCGCGACCTTGATCGTGCTCGCGCTTTCATAATGACCGTCGGGATCGACCGCGGCCTCTTCGCCGGTCGCGAGATTCTTCGCATAGAAACCTGACCTGGACGGAAAACGCGCAAGCTCGGCGGCGAGCAACCGCGTGAGACCCAGCGATTGCGAACTCGGCGCGGGTTGGGCCACGGCCTGCGTGATCGGCAGGGCCAGGGCAGAGATCAGCAAGGCTGTTCCAAATAGACGCTTCACGACAATTCCCCCTATCCCGCATCGCGGTTCCATGTCCGCGATCGCCCGTCGCGGCATGATAGCCGATGCACCCGATCCGGCAACGTCATGCGATTGCAGCATCTTCGGTTCAGGCGTACGCTCCGGTCCAATCAACGGGAGAACCGTCATGCGCACCTTGGCCTTGCTCATACTGGCGGGATCGGCGCTGGGTTTTGGGGTGACCGCCATCGCCCAAGACACGCCCATGGACATGCGCGATCTGGTCGGCGCGCGGGCGGGTCAGGCCGAAGGGCAGTTCGCCGCGCGCGGCTATGAGTTTGTCGGCGCGCAGACCGGCGATGACCGCAAATGGACGACCTGGTGGCACCCGCAACGGCGATCCTGCATCATGGTGGCCACGGTCAATGGCCGATACGACTCGATCGTCAGCACGCCCGAAGCGGATTGCCGTCGTGGCGGCGGAGACCGCAATCCGGGCTATCGGCCTGATCCCGGTTATCGCCCGAATCCCGGCCAGCGCCCCGATCCGGGATACCGCCCCGATCGTCCGGGGCGGCCGGGCGATGACGGCTATGGCTGGGCGGGTGGCCGCCGGATCGACATGGGGCTGGTCTGTTTCGGCGAAGGCCGGCGACCGGCGCTTGCGACCCGCTATGGCTGGAGCTGGAACGACCGCAGCGATCGTTATGATTACGGCAACCGCACCGAGCTTTCGTCGCAGGATTTCGACGCGTCGGTGACGGTCCAGATCTGGAACGGCGGCGGCCGCATCCGCCTGCCTCGCACCCTTGTGCCGCCGATCAACTCGCGCGGCAGCAATGGCTGGTGGGATCTGACCAATGTCGCCGCCGGCCGCGACCAGATCACCGCCATCTATCGGCTGAACGGGCTCAACAAGCCTCGTGTCACGATCGATCGCCGCAGCGGCCGCATCTCGATCCGGGGGACAGGCAGCTACGCCTTCCGGGGAAGCTGCGACCGCATCGACGGCCGCGACCATCGGCGCTTCTGAGGCGTTCGTTCAAAGCGCCCGATTGGCCTGGATGACGGGCTGAACGCTGGTGAAATTGGGGATATCGCCGATGATCTCGGCGGCATGCGGCCCGCCGAGCGCACCCGCCAGCGCCTCCGCCGAAGCGAAGCCGACCAGTGCGATCAGGAAATAGGCCGGCTCGGCGCCATCGGGGCCGACGACGCCACGAAACGCCTGGACGCCCTGTAGCCCCGCATCGCCCCAGCGTGCTTGGACAAGCGGCAGATGGGTTTGGGTGTAATAGTCGAAATCGAAATGCGCGTCCGCCGCGCGCGGATAGATGACACTGACCGTCGCCATGGCCGACTCCCGGAATGAAGACGGATATGAGCCCATCCTGGCGCGATCATGTCAATTGCGGTGTCGCACCGGCCGCAGCGCTTCAGGCCATCGCCCAAAGGCCGGCACGCAGGGCATCGGGATCCGCGATCATCCGCTCGATCTCGCCATGCGTACACTCCCAGATCGGCAGTGCGCTTCGCAACAGCCCGCGCCCGGCCTCGGTCAACGACAACAGTCGCCCGCGCCGATCGGCAGGATCGATCGCCGACGCCAGCAGACCGCGCCTTTCGAGCGGCTTGAGATTGGCGGTCAGCGTCGTCCGGTCCATCGCGAGCAACTGCGCCACCGCGCCCATCTTGGGCGGCTCCGGCCGGTTGAGCGCCATCAGCAGCGAGAATTGCCCGCTGGTCAGCCCCATCGGCCGCAAGGCATCGTCGAAGCGCCGCGACAGCGCACGTGCGGCCCGTTGCGCGGCCAGGCACAGGCAATGGTCACGCACATGATGGGTCGTTTCGAACGACGGGCCGTCACCTGGGTTCATCCCGCAATTTAGGTTGAGGGCAACCTATCCGTCAACGCGCCGCGATTGCCTATAACCGGCCGGTCTTGCTCGGCTCGGGCATCAGCAAGGCCGTGAGGAATGCAGTGGCGGCGGCGAAGGCCACATACCAGTAGAAGACGCTCTCATGCCCCATCTGCTTGAACAGCAGCGCGACATATTCGGCGGTGCCGCCGAAGATCGCGGCGGCGACACTGTGCGCGAAGCCGACGCCGAGCGCACGGACATGCGCGGGAAACAGCTCGGCTTTGAACAGACCGCTGACCGATGTGTAGAAGCTGAGGATCACCAGCGCCGCGACGACGAGCGCGAAGGCGCTGAGCGGTGTGCTCGCCCCGGACAGCGCGGTGAGCAGCGGCACGGCCCCCAGCGTCATCAGTCCGGAGAAGATCAGCAGGCAGGTGCGCCGGCCGATCGTGTCGGACAGGCGACCGATCGCGGGCTGCAACAGCATGAAGACGACCACCGCGCCGGTCATCACCCCGCTTGCCGACTGGGTCGACATGTTGGCGGTATTGACGAGGAATTTCTGCATATAGGTGGTGAAGGTGTAGAGGCAGATCGCCCCGCTCGCGCTCAACGACACAACGAACAGCACCGCCTTGGGATGCGCCGCGAGACCGCGGAAGGTGCCCGCGTCGGGCGCCGCCAGCCCGACCTCTCCGGTTTCGTGCATGTGCCGGCTGAACAGCAGCACCGTCAGCGCCAGCACCGCGCCGATCACGAACGGAATCCGCCACGCCCATTCGCGCAGGGCATCGTCACCCAGCGTCTGCTGGAGCGTGACGAGGACGAGCAATGCGCACAATTGCCCGCCGATCAAGGTCACGAACTGGAAGGACGCGATGAAACCGCGCCGCCCCTTGACCGAAATCTCGCTCAGATAGGTCGCTGCCGCGCCATATTGGCCGCCGGTGGAGAAGCCCTGGCAAAGCCGAGCGACCAGAAGCAGGGCCGGCGCGAGCGCGCCGACCTGCGCATAGGTGGGCAATGCCGCGATCATCAGCGAACCGACACCCATCAGCAGCACCGAGATCACCATGCCGGCGCGGCGCCCCCGACGATCGGAGAAGCGGCCGAAGAACCAGCCGCCAATCGGCCGGATCAGGAAGCCGGCCGCATAGATACCGGCGACATTAAGGAGTTGGGCGGTGCGGTCCCCGGCCGGAAAGAAGGCGGCCGCGAAATAGATGGAGGTGAAGGCGTAGACGTAGAAATCATACCATTCGATCAGGTTGCCCGCCGATCCCGCCACCACCGCTGCGATGCGCTGGCGCGGGCTCAACCGATCGACCGACGACGCATCGGGCATGGCGGCGGCGCTCATACCGTGGCTCCCGCGATACGAACGGCGCCGGACTCGATCAATGCATCGATCTCGCCCTCGTCATGACCATAGTCGCCAAGGATCGCCCGACTGTCCGCGCCAAGGGCGCCCGGCGGCGTGTCCGCGACCCGGGCGATGCCGCCGAACTCGACCGGCTGGGGCAATGCGCGCCTGATCTCGGGCGGAAAACCTTGGTCCACGCTGAAGAAGCCCACATCAGCCAGATGCGGATCATCGAGCAGATCCTCGAGCATGTTCACCTCCGAACATGGAATGTCGCGCGCGGACAATGCGCTTATCCAGTCACCGGTCGAGCGATGTGGCAAGATTTCCGCCAGGATCGCGTAAAGATCGTCAATCCGCGCCTGGCGGATGCGGGGATCGGCGAACCATGGCTCGTCGCAGACCTCGCCGCGCCCGACTTCGTCGAGAAAGCGGCGCCACTGATCCCCGGTATAGGGAAGCACGGCGATCCAGCCATCGGCCGTGCGATAGGGCCGCCGGTCGGCGGCGAGCACGCGCGGATAGCCGAGCACGCCGTGATCGGCGAAGGTCGCGCCGGCGAGATGCTCGTTGAGCGCGAAGGAGGCCATCGCCTCGAACATCGGCACTTCGACGCGGATCGCGCCGTCCCGTCCCCGCGCTCGCGCGACCAGTGCCGCGAGGATGCCATACACGACGTGGAGCGCCGCGACCTTGTCCGCCAGGATCGTCGGGATGAACTGCGGGACACCGCCCGTTTGCGCCGACAGCCCTGCCAGCCCGCTCGCCGCCTGGATGATATCGTCGAAGGCGGGCCGATCACGATAGCGGCCGCGCTGGCCGAAGCCGATCGCCGCGCAATGGATGATGCGCGGATTGATCTCGGCGGCGGCATCGAAGCCCAGCCCCAGGCGGTCGGCCGCCTCGGCGCGCATATTGTGCAGCAGCACATCGCAGCCCGCCATCATCCGCGCGAACGCCGCGCGCCCGTCCGTACTCTTGAGGTCGAGCGCGATCATGCGCTTGTTGCGGTTGTTGTTGACGAACAATGCACCGTCGCCCGCACCTTGCGGATGCGAGTCCCGCGCGACGTCACCGCCCAGCGGCTCCACCTTGACGACGTCCGCGCCGAGATCGGCCAGGATCTGGCCGGCGAACGGACCGAGCACGACCGCGCCGACCTCTATGATACGAACGCCCTGAAGAAGAGGAATCATGCAACCGCCCCATTCGGGCAGGCGGCCTTGAAAGCCATCCTCGCCCCGATCATTGCTCTTCCACCGGATCGTAGAGGGTGGCGAACGGCGCTCAATATCGACGATGATATCATTCGATGCCGATGGGCTATCAAAGCGCATCGGCATTGACGCGCTACCGGTCGGCGATAGTCTCCCGCGCACAGCCATGCATGTCCGCCTAACCCTTCCGCAGCTCGAAGCTTTCCTGAAGCTCGAAGCGCTCGCCAGTTTCCGCGATGCCGCGCTGGCGATGGGCGTTTCGCAACCCTCGTTCAGCCGGACGATCCAGCAGATCGAAGCGCGGCTGGGCGTGCGCCTGTTCGATCGCGATACCCGGCATGTCCGCCTGACAGCGGCGGGTGAACGGCTGCGCCCGATCGCGCTGAAACTCATCAAGGATCATGAGGACGCGTTCCGCGATTTCGAATCCTATGTCGGCGGCCGCGCCGGGCGTGTCAGGATCGCCACGCTGCCCTCGGTCGCAGCGACATTGCTACCCGCCGCGATCCAACGCTTCGCGCTCACCCATCCCGGCGTGTCGGTCGAGATCTGGGAGGATGTCGGCGCGCCGGTACACCGCGTTATCGAGGAGGGCGAAGCGGATATCGGGATCGCGCCGCCGCCCGGCGAAACGCGCAATCTCAATTTCAAACCGATTTTCCAGGACAAGCTGATCCTCGCCTGCCGTGCCGACGATGTGCTGGCCCGCCAGGATCGGCACGACTGGACGGTCTTTCGCGAGCGCCCTTTCATCGCGATGTCCCCCGACACCGGCCTGCGCGCGCTGATCGATCGTGCCTTTGCTACAGCCGGCGTCGTCGTCGATCCGCTGTTCAACTGCAAGCACCCGACTACCGCCGCCGCGCTCGTCATCGCGTCGCAGGGCATCAGCGTGCTGACTCGGCTGGCGATGGAACAGATCCGTTCGCCCGACCTGACATGGCGCACGCTCGACACACCGGAAGCATCACGCCCGATCGGCCTCGTCACCAGCCCGGCACGGTCGATGCTGAGCCCCGCGCGCGCCTTCATGCAGGAAGTCGAAATCGAAGCCCGGACGCTCGCACTGAAGGTCTGACCTGCCCCAGCGGACATGAATCCGGGTCGATCATGTCGGTTTTATGAAACGCGTTCGTCTTTCCAGAGAGAGTTGGAAGCGGGGCCTGTCAGGCTGCCAAGGGGAAATGATGGTGAGATCGCGCGCAGATTTTCTTGGGCTGATGCTCGCGGGCTGCGCATTGCTGGACGGCTCCGCCGTAGCCGCCGAAACCGGCCCGCCCCTGACGCTCGCCCCCGATCGCCAACTCGCTTTTCAGCTCAGCGAAGCCACCTGGATGGCGCCCGATATCTCGCCAGATGGGCGGACGATCCTGTTCGACATATTGGGCGACATCTATGCGATCGATGCGCAAGGCGGCGTCGCACGGCCGCTGCTCAAGGGGTTGGCCTATGAGACACAGCCGGTCTTCTCGCCTGACGGGCGGCAGTTCGCATTCATCAGCGACCGATCGGGCGCCGCAAATCTGTGGATCGCCAACAGCGACGGCAGCGGGCTGAAACAGCTTTCACGCGACGAAAGCGCGGCGATCTATTCGTCGCCCGCATGGTCGCCCGACGGCCGTTTCGTCTATGTATCGCGCTCGATCCATGCCGACCTGGCGTTCGAGATCCACATGTACGATCGCGATGGCGGCGCCGGTATCCAAATCACCAGAGCGAAGCCCAGTGGCACGGAGGGGTTCGACAAGCGCATCAACGCGCTGGGCGCCGCCCCATCGCCGGACGGACGCTATCTCTACTATGCGCAGAAGACGGGCACGCTCTGGTACGACCGCTATCTGCCGCATTGGTCAATCGTCCGTCGCGACCTGCGCAACGGCGCGGAGGCGACGATCCTTGCCTCGCCGGGCGGCGCGATGCGGCCGATGCTGTCGCGCGACGGCCGCCGGCTCGCCTATGCCAGCCGCACGGGCACACGCACCGGCCTGCGCCTGCGCGACCTGGAGACCGGCGAGGATCGCTGGATCACCGCGATCGACCATGACAGCCGCGAGGGCGGCTATTATGTCGATCTGGTTCCGCGCTTCGCCTTCGCGGCGGATGGCCGGTCGATCCTGACGAGCATCGATGGCGGGCTGACACGCATCGATCTGGCCAGCGGCAAAGCAGCGGCGATCCCGTTCACCGCGTCGGTCGCGCTCGATATCGGTCGATCGACGCGCGTCGCACAGAAGCTCGACGACGGCCCGGTGACGGTACGCGTGCTCCAGTCGCCCGCGCCCTCCCCCGACAATCGCGGCGTCGCCTTCACCGCACTTGGTAAACTCTACACGCGACCATTGATGCAGGGCGGCATCGCACGACCGGTACCGGGCGTCGAAGGCATGGCCTTCCAGCCGAGCTGGTCGCCCGACGGGCGGACGATCGCCTATGTCACCTGGACTGCAAGCGAAGGCGGGCAGGTCTGGACGATCCCGGCCGATGGTGGGCGTCCGCGCCGATTGACCCAGGTGCCGGCGATGTACAGCGAACCGCAATTCTCGCCCGACGGGCGGAGCATCGCGGTGCTGCGCGCCAATCATCTCGACCGGTTGGAGGTCAATGACGAGCTGTCGCAGAACCGGCAGACCGATATCCTGATGCTCCCGGCCGATGGCGGACCGGGCCGGCTGGTGACCAGCAGCCTGGGCATTCGCGCACTACAGTTCGGCACGGCCGACCGGCTGCGCTTTACGGCGCCGGAAGGAACCAGTTCGATCGGGATCAACGGCGAAGACCTGCGCCGTGACGCTGTTTTCAAGGCGCGCAACGGCAACCAGTATTTCGCCGGACTGCCGGTGCCGCCCGAGGATGTACGTATCAGCCCCAAGGGAGACCGCGCGCTCGTCAAGGCGGCGTCGCAGCTCTATCTGGTCGACCTGCCACCGGCCAATGCGCCCGGCGGCGCGGCGATCCAGCTTTCCGCACCGTCGGTCGCGCTGACCCGGCTGACGCGCATTGGCGCCGATCATCTCGCCTGGAGCCGCGACGGCGCATCGATCCTGTGGTCGGTGGGATCGACGATCCGCACCGTCGCGCTCGCCGGCATCGCGGGTACGGCGCCCGGCACCGCCGAAAGCCGGGCGGAAAGCTTCCCCACTGCCATCACGCTGCCACGCGACATGCCCAGCGGCAGCGTCGTGCTGCGCGGGGCCACCGTGGTGACGATGCGCGGAGACGAAGTGATCATGGGCGCCGATATCGTGGTGACCGACAACCGCATCGCAGCTCTCGGCAAGACCGGCGAAGTCGCGGTGCCTGCGGGTGCCGCGATCCGCGACGTCGCCGGCAAGTTCATCATGCCCGGCTTGGTCGATACGCATGCACATTGGTTCGAGATCCGCCGCGGCCTGCTCGACCGCGGCCATTGGGATTTCCTCGCCAACCTCGCTTATGGCGTCACCGCCGGCCTGGACGTGCAACCCTTCACCGTCGACATGTTCGGATATCAGGACATGATCGATGCCGGCATGATGCCCGGCCCCCGCGCCTTCACCACCGGCCCCGGCATCTTCGTCAATGCGGAGGTCAATTCGAAAGCCGACGCGATCGACGTGCTCACCCGCTATCGCGACCATTATCGCACGCGCAACATCAAATCCTATATGATCGGCAACCGCCGCCAGCGCCAGTTCATGACCGAGGCCGCAGCGGAACTCGGCATGATGCCGACCACCGAGGGCGCGAGCGACCTGACGCTCAACCTGACGCATGCGATCGACGGTTTCGCCGGCAACGAGCACAGCCTGCCCGTCACGCCGCTGCGCGACGATATTGTCCAGCTCTATGCGCGCACGCGGATCGGCTATTCGCCAACCTTCAATGTCATGTACGGCGGCATGCCTTCGCTCGACAATCTGATCATCCGCCACGATCCCAGCCGCGACGCCAAGCTGCGCCGCTTCATGCCCGGCGGCGTTGTCGATGCGAAGATGCGCGGCCGCGAATGGTCGTCGCCCGACGACAGCCTCTATCCCGCCTTCGCCGCCGACGCGTTGCGCATCCAGCGCACCGGCGGCCTGGTCGGCATCGGCAGCCATGGCGAGCTTCAGGGCCTGGGCTATCATTACGAGATGGAGGCCTATGCGGCGGGCGGCGCCACCCCGCATGAAGTGCTCCGTGCGGCGACGATCGGATCGGCGGAGATCATCGGCCATGCCGCCGATATCGGCAGCATCGAACCCGGCAAGCTCGCCGACCTGCTGATACTCGATGCCGACCCGCTGGCCGATATCGTCAATGCGCGCGCGATCGGCCTGGTGATGAAGAATGGCCGGATCTATGATGCCGAGACGCTGGACGAAGTCTGGCCGCGCACGCGCCCGCTACCGGCGCAATGGTTCCAGCCGAACGGTTCCGGTCAGCGGCTCAGATAGAGACTGGGCGGCACCCCGAAAACGCGGCGGAACATCGCCGTGAAGCCGCTGGCGCTGTCATAGCCGATATCGAAGGCGACCTGGGTGATCGAACTGCCCGACGCCAGCATCGAAAGCGCTTCCATCAAACGCACCTGCTGACGCCACACCGCCAGGCCCATGCCGGTCTCGCGCTTGAAGGCGCGGGTGAAGGTGCGCCGGCCCATTCCCGCAAGCGATGCGAACTCGTCGATGTCGCGGGTATCCGCCGGATCAGCGAGGATCGCGTTGCATACGCGCAACAGGCGCGGATCGCGCGGTGTCGCGACCTGATAAGGCGCGTTCGGCATGCGCTCGACCTCGTCGAGCAGCAGGCTGATGATCCGTCCTTCCCGCCCGTCGACATCATAGCGTGGCTCGAAACTCGAACTCTCGATGATCAGCGCCTTCAGGAAATCGGAAACTTCGAAAACCCGGCATTCCTTGTGGCTCTCGCGCAGATCCGGGCGCAAATACAAGGTCCGCAGCGAAACCGCGCCACGACAGCGAACCTCGTGCGGCATGTCCACGGGGATCCAGAGCGCGCGCTGCGGCGGCACGACGAAGCTCAGTCTCGGTGTCCGCACCGACATGACGCCGGAGGAGGCATACAGCAACTGGACAAGCCCATGGCTATGCATCGCATCGACGAAGCCAGCCGGATATTCGTCCTGCAAGGCAAGGACAGGGCGGTCGCTGGCAAGCAGATCCTGGCTGTGTTTCATGGCCCGATCTCCACGATCTATCGTGACATCCTTGAGTAAGAGCCAAATCGAACGTCATTGCAACCGAAGTCGATCGGTTGGCCCATTTGATGCAGTCAATGACCCGATTATCACGAAAGGGCCGATGGGTCGGCGTGATCGAGGTTCCCGCGCGCTCCGATCGATAACCGCGCCGGCCAAACCGCCTGGCAATTCACAGGATCAACCCGGATCGATCATCTGCTCGTGTACCGACGCCTTCGATACGCATAAACATCGAACAGGTGAGGCACGAAAGAATCTGAGCCCGACCGATCAACCTGAATTGATCACGATACCAGGCGCGAGGCGATATTCTGTTTACACGGCTCGTCGCAAACATCGCCTTCCATTAATAAATGGTAGATCATACCCATGTTACCTCACGGGTGCATTGGACGTCCCCGGCAGAGGGCGAAGTAGGCGTAGAGACATGTCTGGATTGGCCATTTTCGCTACAATTGTTGGAATCGGCTTTGTGATTGCGCTCGCATGGCTCACGGGTCTTTTCCTTCGCGCGCCGCGCGGTTTCCAGGATAGCAGCGGGTTCGGCGTCGACAGGCGGCGCAACTTCGATCCCAATGCCAGCGCGGCGGACCGGCGCGCCTCAACCGATGTCGATGAAGGCCGCGTCCGCGCTGGCGATCCGCCGCCGACGCAGGGCCGTCGCGGCACGCGTAAATATGACCGGTGAGAACACTCGCGCTCGGTGACAGTCTCGGGAAATCAAGGCATGCCGACACCGGCCGCCAGGAACGACTATCTGGCCGGCGTCTCGTTGCGGGGCTGCAACGGGCTTGATGATTGAGTGGCGATCACCGCTTCCACCTCGGCCTCGCTGAGCGGCCGGTCGAACGCCACCCCGAACCGGCTGCCACCGACCCAGCGCACCGTCGCCTGACGCGCGATCCCCGCGCAATCCAGCGCCACGCGGCTACCGGTTTCCGGCGGACTCGCCACATGGACCAACGCGCCGCCAGCCGAAATATCGAGCAGGTGGACACGCATCGATCGCTCCCCGACCGTCATCTGCGTCGGCTGGAAAATCTTGAGTCGCGGAGTCGACCGTCGCGATGGAAGCCCTTTCCTACCGCCCTGCACCTCGATTCCCCCTGCCGTCGCGCGCCGCTGGTTTCGCTTTGCCGAAGCAATGGCTGGATCGCAACCCGGAGCATGCCCGAAGGATTCAGCCGCCGGTCTGTAGCAGCCGGGTTCCGGTCTCGGAGACGACGAGGCATGTCAGCCGGCCGCTGTGATAGGCCCCCGTATCGATGCCGATCCGGTTGGGCCGAAATACGGGGGTATCGACGATGACATGGCCATGGACCACGCACAGGCCCCAATCACGCTCCGCGCTGAGAAACGGTTCGCGGATCCACATCAGGTCATGCGCCCTCTGCGCATCGACGGAACGCGCCGGGTCGAGCCCGGCATGGACGAACAGATAGCCTCGCCACACAAAGGCCAGCCGCAATCCGCGGAGAAACGCCAGATGCCCAGACGGCAGTGCTACGGCGAGTGCATCGCGCAAGTGCTGCCAGTCCGCCGCCATCGGTGCCGCCGGCACGTCGAGTCCGTAACTCTCAAGAGCTTCCCGACCGCCATATTGCAACCATGCTGGTCCGGCATCCTCGGGTGTTTCGAGGAAATCGAGCATCCGATCCTCGTGATTTCCCTTGAGGAAGACGCGCGCGATGCCGTCGTCGAACGGCCGTGCGAGCCGGTCGATCACCTGCGCGGACGCCGGTCCGCGATCGACATAATCACCAAGATAGCAGATCACCGGACACTCCGGTCGCGTCACAGAGATGTCCATGCGGATCAGCGCCTCGATCTCCTCCAGCAGATCGAGGCGGCCGTGGATATCGGCGACAGCGTAGATTGCGCTCGCGCCTTTAGCCTCGGGGCTGCGGTAGCTGCCAACGTCGATAAGGGGTTCCGCTGCGTGCATCATGGCCGGGTTCCATGAATCACGGCGCGACGCAATGTCATTGCGAAGGCGGCAAGGTCGCCTGTCCCTTTCATTTGCTCGATATCAAACAGTTATGTCGCACATGAAGACCACGGCCAGATCGAAAGACAAACGGTCAAACTGAACAGTGAATCAGGAATATTTCACATAGATCAAGTCAAGCATCGACACGCACCAAAAAGCTTCACTGTCATACGGTGATGACACAGCCGGCATTGCCAATTTCCTTCGTTCCGACATCGCACGAAGATAACAAGCCTAACGGTTTCGTCCTACTGCATCAAACATGATGCTTAACCATTCCATGATGCGATGAAGCGTGATTGACGATATTCGCAGACCCAGGCCGCGATTATTAATCGGATTCAGCAGAATTTGGTCCATTTTGGCTTGCAACCGACGAAAAGTCGATGCAGGCGAATTACCGCAATTTCACGGAGTCCCTGACGTGGCAGACAATGAAGATATCGGCATCAACGCCGTTGAACTCGCCGCCGACCTGACGGTCGCGTGGCTGTCCAATCCCAATACGCGCGCCAGCGCCGAAGACGTGCCGACCTTCCTGAAAGCCATGCACGGCGCCGTCACCGACCTGACCGGTGGCGATGCGCCCGCTGCGGCCGAAGCAGCGCCCGCGTCGGAATTCACACCGGCCGTCACGGTGCGCAAGTCGCTCGCGTCGAAGGATCACATCATCTCGATGATCGATGGCAAGCCCTATCGTACGCTGCGCCGCCATCTTTCGACACATGGCCTCAGCCCCGAACAATATCGCGAACGCTATGGCCTGAAGGCCGATTATCCGATGGTCGCCGAAACCTATTCCGAAGCGCGCCGCGCAATGGCGAAGAAGATCGGCCTGGGCCGCAAGCCCGGCCAAAAGGCTGCGCCCGCCAAGGCGACCGCTCCGGCAGCGACTGCAACCGCCGCGCCTGCGCCCGCCAAGGCCAAGGCAGCGCGCGGCCGCAAGCCGGCCGCCAAGTAACGCCGATGTTCAACGCCAATGTTCGATGAGCCGCCTCGTCGAGCATTGGCGCTGACCGGCTCAACACCTGAGCGAGCGTATCCGGATACACGAAGATTCCGGCAATGGCGTCACCGACCCGAATGGTGCACAGAGGAACAGTGTACGGATCTGGGCGGCGGGCTGACTGATGACGATACAATGCCGCTTTGCAGCGGCTGATCGAACGCCGCCGCAAAACCGGCACTGACGCATGTTCGATCCGGGCAGCGATCCCGACGCCGATCTGCTTTCCGCCGCGATCGTCGGAGATCGCGATGCCTTCGCGGCACTGCTGCGCCGCCACTATGACCGTATTCACGGCCTGGCCTGGCAATTGACCGGTTCGCGCGCCGATGCCGACGATGTCGCGCAGGATGTCTGCTGCGCGCTGGTGGAAAAGATCGCCGGCTTCCGCCGCGAGGCGAAATTCAGCACCTGGCTATGCGGCATCGTCTATAATGCCTGCCGCGATCTGCATCGCCGTAAACGCAGTTTCGGCGGTCTCACGACAAGGCTGGCTGTGCTCGCCGGGCTGGCGCGCGCGCCTGACGGACGAGACCTCTACGACTCCATCTGGCTGAAAAGCGCGATCATGCGGCTGAAACCAGTCTATCGCGATACCGCTGTCCTCGTCGTCGGCCAGCAACTGACGCATGGCGAGGCGGCCGTGATATTGGGCGTTGCCGAAGCGACGATATCATGGCGGATGCACGAGGTCCGCCGCCTGATCGCGGAGGACCGCACGGCGCCGGACTGATCCCTGCGAAAGCACCTGAAAAAAAATTTCGCGCCGTTCCCAAGCTTTCTCCCCCGGGCCGCGTCCCAGTGACATGCGGACGATTGTCGCCGCTGTCCTGAGGGAGATTGTCATGCCCCGTTTGCACGCCGTCATCGCCATCGGCCTGGCCAGTACGGCCATTGCCTCCTGCGCCGGTTCGGGCGCGGAGCCGAAAAACACCGCGACGCCACCGGAACTGGCCGCACAGGACGAGTCGATCGTCGTCACAAGCCAGCGGATCGATCGTCCGCTGGAGGCACGCGCAAAATCACGCGCGGAAGATGCACGCGCCGCCACATTCGCACCTCCACCGCCGCCTCCGGCACCGTCGGTCGTCGTCACCGGCTCGAGGGTATCCCGTATGGCGATGCCCGAACATTATATCCCGATGCCGCCCCCGCCGACCGGCCGCGACCGTTTCACCGCGATCTCGGAAAACCCCTTCAAGGTCGCGCGCGAGGAGCCGGTCTCGACCTTCTCGATCGATGTCGACACCGCATCCTATGCCTTTGTCCGCGCCTCGCTCAATCGCAACGTCCTGCCGCAACCAGCGGCGGTGCGAACCGAGGAGATGGTCAATTACTTCCCCTATGACTATGCGGCACCGCAAAGCGCCGACCAGCCCTTCGCCAGCAATGTCTCGGTGTTCCCGAGTCCCTGGTCACCCGGTCGGAAGCTCGTGCGGATCGGGATCAAGGGTTACGCGATCCGCCAGGCCACCCGTCCGCGCGCCAACCTCGTCTTCCTGATCGACACATCCGGTTCGATGAACGCAGACAATAAACTGCCCCTGGTCAAGCAGTCGCTCGGCATGCTGCTCGATCAACTCGACGAGGACGACAGCGTCGCGATCGTCACCTATGCCGGCACCGCCGGCACCCTGCTCGAACCCACCCCGGTCAGTCGCCGGGAAAAGATCCGTCTGGCGATCGATCAGCTCGGCGCGGGCGGCAGCACGGCCGGGGCGGAGGGCATCCGCCAGGCCTATGCGCTGGCCGCGCGCAACTTCGATCCGCGGGGCGTAAACCGCGTCATGCTGGCCACCGATGGCGACTTCAATGTCGGCATCACCGATCAGAGCGAATTGAAGGGCTATATCGAAAGGGAGCGCAACAAGGGCATCTTCCTGTCTGTGCTCGGTTTCGGCATGGGCAATTACAATGACGCGCTGATGCAGACGCTGGCGCAGAACGGCAATGGCGCCGCCGCCTATATCGATACCGCCGGTGAAGCGCGGAAGGCCCTGGTCGACGAAGCCACGTCCACGCTGTTTCCGATCGCCAAGGACGTGAAGATCCAGGTCGAGTTCAATCCGGCGACGGTCGCCGAATATCGCCTGGTCGGCTATGAGACGCGGCTGCTCAACCGCGACGACTTCGACAATGACAGGGTCGATGCCGGCGATGTCGGCTCGGGCCAGAGCGTGACCGCGCTGTACGAGATCGTGCCCGTCGGCGGACCGCGCGCGATCGGCGATCTGCGTTATTCGAGCACCGCGCAGCCCGTGCTCGCCAGCGAATATGGCTTCGTGAAGATCCGCTACAAACTGCCCAAGTCGGACACGAGCCGGCTGATCTCGACCCCGATCGATCGCCGGTCGGAAAGCGCGAGCTTCGACGCGGCGCCGATGGATGCCCGCTTCGCGACTGCGGTCGCCGCCTTCGCCGAATTGCTGCGCGGCGGCCGCCACAGCGGATCGATGACCTATGACGACGTGCTGCGGCTGGTTTCCGGCGCGCGCGGCGAGGATGCCTTCGGCTATCGTGCCGAATTCCTCCAGCTCGTCCGCGCGGCGAAGGCGGCGCGCTCGATGCCGGGCTGACGCAAATGGGGAAGGAACGGCCAACCACATCGAGGATGCGTTCGACCGGCCCGTCGTTTCGGGTATAAGGCGCGCCGATGCCGTTCCTTCCCTCCGCCGCCGCTTCTCCGGCCCTGGTCGCGCCATGCGCGACCGGAAAGGGTGAATGGTGAACGACGACGATATCGCCGCATCGCTGCCCGATCCGCCGCCGCCCGCCCCGGTGCGACGCGAGGCCGCGATCGAGGCGGCGCTGCGGCGCTTCGACGGGCAAACCGGGGACGCCACATCACCCTCCGCTCAGGCAAGGCCCCGCCCACTGCCTTGGTGGCGCGAACTCGGTCGCCCACAGCTCGGCGTGATGATCAGCGCCGCGCTCGTCGCGCTGGTCGGCGTGCCCGCCATCTGGATGTCGATCGAGAATCGCCCGGCCGCCCATGCGCCCGACGCCCAGGTGGACCAGGCCATCGAGCCGACGCCCATGCCGGTTCAGCCCCAGCCGCAAACCACCGCGCCTTCGGCCAAAGCGCCCGATGCGCAACCCGCGCCGCCCCGGCCGGCGCCATCGACCCAAGCCCTCGCGCCGCCTGCCGCCGTGCCGGCCGCCCCGGAATTGGCACAGGCACCGCCGCCACCGCCAGCACCGGCGGAACTGGCGGCACAGGATATCGCCGTCTCAGCCAGGCGCGCCGAAGCCCCGGCCGCACCCGCACTCGATTTGCGAAACAGGATTGCCGCCGCCAAGCCGGCGACCGCCGAAGCGCGCGCCGACATCGAAGACGCCGGGATCGTGGTCACGGGCGCGCGCATCAAGCGCCGCTCCGACCGGCGCGGCGACTGGAATGCCTGCACCGTCGATGACCCGGCACGCGATCTCAGCGGCTGCAAACGTTTCTTCGACACCGGAGCCAAGGGCAATGCCGGACGCGCCGCCACCCATATCGCCAATGGGCTGACACGTGCCTGGGAAGGCGATGACGATGCCGCCGTCGCAGCGTTCGACCAGGCGATCGCGACCGCGCCGCGCAATGGTTTCGCTTATCTCAATCGCGGGCTCGCCCATCAACGCCAGGGCGAGATCGACCGCGCGATCGCTGATCTAGACCAGGCCATTCGCCACGATCCCGGCGCTGCGCGCAACTATTATGTCCGCAGCCAGCTTCACCGCCAGCGCGGCGACACACGACGCGCACGGATCGATGCCGAACATGCCGTCGATATCGATCCGCGCTATGCCGATCTGGTGCGATAGCGGCAGGCGTCTAGAGTACCTCGATGCAATCCACCTCCCGCAAACGGGAGGGGAGAAGCATAATGTCACCCCAGCAACTGCCGCTCCGCACGCTCCCGCACTTCGGCGAAGCTGACACGCTTCAGCAATTCTCCGCCGCGCCAGACCGGTTCGAGCAGGCTTGTGCCCGCATCCTCGATCCGCCGCCCGACCAGCCGTCCATCCTCGATGACCACCGCCTGCCGCCCGGCCTTGGACTCCTTGCCGGGATCGTTCCGTGGCGCCTTGTGGACGTCGTGCCATACACCTTGATCATCGCGCATCGCATTGGCTTTCATCGCGAAGCGCAACGTATCGCGGTTAAGCTGCTGGAGCAGCCCGCCGCCCATGCCGAAAGCCAGATTGTCGATCGCGAAACCAGCCTCGGTCGTGCGGTCGATCAGTTCGGCGATACTCCGCAGGTTCATCCCGTCACCCTGGATCAGCCGCACATGCGGATCGAGCATGCGATAACCCTTGCCGTTCACGCTGCCGCCGAACTTCTCCCAAAGGGTCTGGAGTGCGCGGACAGGCGTACCCACCGGATCGCCGCTGTCCGGCCGGATCACCAATGTCCCGCCCTCGCTGAGAACCCGATCGCGCAGGCTGCCGCCCCAGATATTCTCGATCGCATTGTCCAGGTCATAGCTGTCGGACACGACCGCGACGGTCCGCCCCTCGCTTTTGAACCGGTCGAGCATATTGGCATAGGCGGCTTCCTCGCGATCCTCGCCCCAGCTCGTCATTGTGCTGTGTTCGGCGGCGGGAATGGAGAAGCCCGCCATCTCCTCGCCATAGAAGCGGCGCGCGGCGATCAGCGCCTCCATCGTGTCGGTGCCCTGGAAATTGACGAGATGCGCCAGCCCGCCCAGCGCCGCGCTCTCGCCGGAAGAAACGCCGCGCGCGCCGAAATCGTGCAGTTTGAAGGGCAATTGCCCCATCGGATCGTCGGAGCTCCTGACCAGCCCGGCATGGATGATCCGCTTGGCCTTGCCGCTCAAGGTCGCGACCGTCGTCGGATACCAGATCGCACGCAGCAACGCGGTCTCGATGAAGGTCGTCAGCCAGGGCATGCGCGGATCGATATTCTCGACCTGGATCAGCGGCACGCCGGTCGGCACGATCGTCCCTTCGGGAAGCGCGCTGATCTCCAGCGGCAGCAGTCCGCCATGATCGACCAGCACGGCCTCCCAGCCGGGGCGATTGAACGGCACGCCATGCGCCGCGCAGACGGCCTCGGCCTCGTCGATATCCGCCGCACTGATCGGTGTGGACAGATGATCGACCAGAAAGGCCTGGAGCCCGAAGAAGATCAGGTCCTCGCTGAACGGATTGGGCCGCGCCTCGACATAGGCGGAGATCGTCCGCGCCTCGGGCGGATATTGCAGGAAGTGGCTCTGCTTGTAGCTGTCGGTCGCCAGGATCAGATTGGTCATGATGTGAACTCCTCACATATTGGCCGTGCGCCGGCCTCCCCGGCGCACGGGTTTCACAGATCGGCCATCAGGGTGATGATCGACCAGTGATCCTCGAAAAACTGTTCGGCGGAAAGATCGCCGATCCGGTACCAGCGCGCATGCGCGGCATCGTCACCGCCCTTCACCACGAACAGCTTGCGACGTTCGGGCAGGCGGAAGAGATAGGCATGGGTGATGATCCGCCCGCGCAATGAGCGATCGGGCGCATCGAACATCCGCGTACGGCCGTCGTCGATGAAGGATGCGAGCATCGCCGGCGGGATCTGCCCCTTGCCGTCAGAGATCCCGGTTTCCTCGCGTAGCTCGCGGATCGCGGCGTCGCGCACGCGTTCCGCCGGGTTCACGAAACCGCCCGGCAGCGCCAGCAGCCCCTTGCCGGGCAACTGGCCCCGTTCGACTAGCAGGATATGGCCGGACTGGACGACGACCGCGTCGGCGGTGACGAACGGCCCCTTGCCCCATTGGCGCGGATACTCGTCGAGATATTCGCGCTCGGCGAGCAATGTGCGGAACATCTCGCCCAGCTTGAACTGTTCCAGCCACTCGGCGATGCCGGGGGACAGGATCGACGCGGGCACCGCCGGGATCCGCTGGAAATATTGCTTGCGGATATCAGTGGAACTGAAGGTGCCATATTGGCTGTCGATCTGGATGTTCGCCCATTCGGGGAACATCTTCAGATAATAGCTGGAGGCATCCTTGCCGTAGCCGGTCAGGCTGATGTTGAAATCGGCCAGGCCGTTCACCGCGAAGCCGCCGCGATTGCCCGTTTCCAGCACGATCCGCTTCACGCGCTGCTGCACCTCTCCACACCAGGCCGTGTCGGAATAGAGATGGTCGTCCAGCGGCGCGACGATCAGCCGGCCGTTCGCCATTTCATAGGCGAAGGCCTTGCGAAACATCGCCAGCCGTTCCTCATAGGTGAAGGGATTGCGCGGATCGCGCGCCACATTGGCCGACCCGATCAGGACGATGAGATGGTCTGTCCTGGAAAGCGCTTCGCGGACCACATGCTCGTGGCCGATGTGCAAAGGCTGAAAGCGTCCGATGAAGACGCCGAAGTCCTGTCCGTGCATTCGAGGCTCCCTCGAAATCATGTCCGTGGCGAACTCCTCGCCACGCTGATCTTATCGCACAGCCAAGATCGACCCGCAACGGCAATCGAACCGGCCACCACTGGTGCCGGAGGCCCGCCAAGGGAGCAGGCGAGCCTCCGGTCGGGGGTGGCCGGTCGCGGCTGCCGATCAGGCGATCACGGCCACCGAAGCTTCGACGAAGATCGTGGTCGTGCCCAGCCCATATTGGTTATAGGCATGGTTGTTCACGAGGATCTGACCTTCGTAGATGGCGCCGGTCATCGTCACCGAGTCCCCCATATCACCAGTCACATAGAGCTCCCGATCGCTGTCGGTGACCTGGATCACGCCGGCCTCCGTCAGCGTGATACCGCGTCCCGGATCGCCGACGCCCAGATCGATACGCTCGATATTGGCGATATTGGTTGCACCACCGTTCAGCGCCAGGACGGTGCCCGTGCCCTTGTCGATCAGCAACGTATCGAAGCCGGTGCCGCCGTCGATCTTCACGTCGAGCGCGTCATAGACGAGCACGTCATTGCCCTCGCCACCGTTCAGGCTGTCTGCGCCATCCCCGCCGCGCAGCAGGTCGTTGCCCTTGCCGCCCAGCAGCGTGTCGTTGCCGGCGAAACCATAAAGACGTTCATTAGCGTCGCCGCCGGTCAGCGTCTCGCCGCCCGTCGTTCCGAGCTTGATGTTCGAGTTGCCGTTGGAATTGAGCAAGCTCAGGTCGAGCAGCGTTCCGGAAAAGTCGCTGTCGCTGAGCGTGCCGTCGCTGGCGGTGATCTTCGTCTCGTTGAGCACCTGCAGTCCGAGCAGTGTCAGATCCTGTTCGAAATGCACCGTCGCCAGCAGCTCGTTGATCGCGCGATTGTCGATCGTCCCGCCGTCGATGGCGGTGATGGTGAGTTCGGAGAGCGGACCGATGATGCCGAGAAGACCCGGATCGTTCTTGACGACCACCTTCAATCCAAGCTCCGTCGCGAGCAATTCCGACGCGGTCAGTTCATAAGCGCCCAGATTCAGGTTGATCAGCGGATTGTAACGGACCTGGACCGACTTGATGTTGTTGTCGGGATCGAATGCCACCAGCGATTGCTGATTGATGTCGATCAGGCCCAGCGTTTCGGCGCTGATCAGCCCCAGCAGCGCGGTTTCGTTCGCCTGGACGATCGGTGCCTGGTTGGTGTTGGTGATGACGATCGGCTGATTGTCGCTGTTGCCGACATTGCCCGCCGCATCGACCACGCGGGCATCGATCGTGTGATTGCCCACGGACAGCGTGCCATAACCGTAGAACCAGGTGGTTCCATTGTCCGTCGCCTCCACCCAGGCGCCGCCGTCGATCCTGATCTCGACGCGCTCGTTCGCCGCCAGCGGCTGGCTGAGCGTACCGAAGATCGTCGGAGACCGGTCCTCGGTGCTCCAGTCGCCGATCGTGCCAGTATCGTCAGCCAGCGCGGTGATCGCGATCGTCTGCGCGGGCGCGGCGGTGTCGATCGTCACCGTATAGCCGACCGAAGGCACGCTCACATTGCCTGCGGCATCCCGTGAGGTCACGGTGAAGCTATGCGCGCCCTGGCCCAGCGCCGATACTGGCGTGAAGCTCCAGGCGCCGACGCCGTTCGCCGTGGTCGTGCCAAGCAATGTGCCGTTGTCGTAGACGGAAACGACCGAATTGGCTTCCGCGCCGGTTCCCGCGATTGCCGGCCGCGTATCATCCGTGAACCCGCCATTGGCGACAAGGCCGGTGACGGCGCCGATGTCGTCAGTCACGGAGGTGATCACCGGTGCCGCCGGTGCGGTCGCATCGATGGTGATCGCATGGGCCACCGAAGGTCCGCTGACATTGCCCGCCGCGTCCGTCGCCGTGACGGTAAAGCTATGCGCGCCGTTGCCGAGCGCCGTCGCGGGCGTGAACGACCAGGCGCCGGCGCCATTGGCCGTCGTCGTGCCAAGCAATGTGCCATTGTCGTAGACCGAGATGGTCGCATTGGCCTCAGCCCCCGTACCCGCGATCGCTGGACGGGTGTCGTCGGTCAGGCCGCCATTGGCGACAAGGCCCGTGATCAGGCCGACATCGTCGGTGACAGATCCGATCGTCGGCACCGCCGGCGCGGCCGTGTCGATGGTGATCGTATAGGCCGTCGATTGCGGGCTGACATTCCCCGCGGCATCGGTCGCAGTCACCCGGAAGCTGTGCGAACCCTGGGCGAGCACTGTCGCCGGCGTGAACGACCAGGCGCCCGAGCCATTGGCGGTCGTCGTGCCGAGCAGCGTGCCATTGTCGTAGACCGAGATCGTCGCATTGGCCTCAGCCCCCGTCCCCGCGATCGCCGGACGCGTATCATCCGTCACGCCGCCATTCGCGACGATGCCGAGCACCGTGCCCACATCGTCGGTGACAGATCCGATCACCGGGAAAGCGGGCGCGGCCGTATCGATAGTGATCGCATAGGCGGCCGAAGGTGCGCTGGCATTGCCGGCGGCATCGGTCGCGGTCACCGTGAAGCTATGCGCCCCCTGGCCCAGCGCCGTGGCGGGCGTGAAGCTCCACGCACCCGAACCGTTCGCCGTGGTGGTGCCGAGCAGCGTGCCGTTGTCGTACACCGAGATGGTCGCATTGGCCTCAGCGCCCGTGCCCGCGATCGCCGGACGCGTATCGTCGGTCACGCCACCATTGGCGACGATACCGACGATCGTTCCGACATCGTCGGTGATCGACGCGATCACCGGAACGGTCGGCGCAGCCGTATCGATGGTGATCGCATAGGCGGCGGACGGCACACTGACATTGCCTGCGGCATCGGTCGCGGTCACCGTGAAGCTGTGCGCGCCCTGGCCCAGCGCCGTCGCGGGGGTGAAGCTCCACGCACCCGAACCGTTCGCCGTGGTGGTGCCGAGCAGCGTGCCGT